>NZ_JAUMSJ010000004.1:0-257207 GCF_037834415.1 Brevibacillus borstelensis
GGGTAAATACCCCGCCCATTTCGACCCAGATGGCAGGACGCCGCATATATGTGACAACCCGAATTTCAGACAGCTCTCCCTCGGCTACTATGTGCGCTATCGTCGGAACGGCTGGCATAGACAGCCAGTATGTGTCGACTGCACCGCCCTTTTCCCCGATCCAGCTCCATCCGTATGAATTTTCCCTGACCGCCCGTCCCTGTTTATCATGACCGCAAATGCTTCCCGGCAGCGCTGGACTGTGTGCAGGATGTCTGGTCAGCCGCACAACATTGATTCGCATACTGTCTGCAGCGGAAGTTCCCAATACGTTTGCGTCCTCCCACGCGATCCCATGATGTCTTCGGAAGGCGTACAGGTCATCTAGCGGTGCTATATCCGAGGCTGCTCTTTCTTCGTCCGTCGTCAGCGGGTCAACCGCAGGAAGTCTGTAGACTCCCCCGAACGGGATCAGTTGATTTCCGAATTTTGCGGGCCTTCCCTGACGAACAAGCCATCTGTCCAGAGCGACAGCGGCCAGCCATTTTCCTTGTTCAAAGCCTAATTCTGCCGCCTTTTTCGCCAATTCATGGGCGAGGAACCATTCGCTCAGCTCTTCCCCATGCTGAAAGATGATGGCTGCAAAAAAGAAGTCTGCCCCTTCTGTCATTTTCCCTTCAGAAAGAATTTCGTTAACTCTTCTTCGCCTCTCCCCGTCTCTCTCTTTTCTCCCTTCTGTCAGAACCCGCAAATCATTTTGGTCCTCTTCGAACAATCGCTTCAGTTCGCTGTTCATCCACTCTTCTCCTTTTTTTCGTTGAACGATGTTGTTCACTTACCACTATCCCACAACATGCCGATTCAGTCATTTCCTTCCGACTCCCCAAAAAGACGAACAAAAATTCCCATTTTGCTGTTTTTTTGATAGAATGTATGTTCGGGATATTTATTGATTGAGATGTAAAGGGGGACCGTCAGATGTCTGTCATAAAAAAACGAGATTCTATCCAATTGCTTCAGATGATCCCGGATTTTCCCTGGTACGTGGAAAAATTCGTAGAACACAAAAAGAGCAAAAAAAGTTCGCCGTCCACATTGGTTGGGTACTTGCGCGATTTTTCCTTTTTCTTCCGCTGGTTGATGGCTGAAGGCTTGACGACGGCCAAAGAAATGAAAGATATCCCCTTGGAGACCTTGAATGATCTCAAGAAGGAAACCGTTGAAAGCTACATGCTTTACCTGCAGGAATCGCATTTATTCGAGCGGGCCGGGCTTTTGAAAAAGCCGACGAGGAGCGCAAAGCGTGAATACAGCGACCGGACGATTCACCGCAAAATCTCCAGTCTGAAGTCCCTGTTTACGTATCTTTCCGCGCTCGCAGAGGACGAGAATGGAGAGTCGTATCTTTCCCGCAATGTCATGGCCAAAATCGAGCTGGATACGGCTGAAGCGACGCCGCTCGGACGCGCACATGCCATCCGGGCAAAAATCCTGATCGACGATGAGATCCACCAATTTGTCGATTTCGTTCAGAACGGTTATCAAGCGCACTGTGACACGACGAAAAAAATGCAGTACTACCTCCAAAACCGGGATCGGGATACAGCCCTGATCGCCTTGATTTTGTCCGGCGGGTTCCGCGTCTCGGAAATTGTCAATCTCGATTTGTCAGACGTGGTCCTTGAGAAAAACCAGTTAAGGATGGTCCGAAAAGGCAAAAAAGAGGACGCCCCCTTCTTCAGTGACTGGGGAAAAGCCTATTTGCAGCGCTATCTGGCTGTCCGCCACACCTATAAACCAGCGGAAAGGGAACAAGCCGTTTTTTTGGCGGTCTCTCCCGCCAAGCCGCACGGCCATCGGATCGAGGTCCGTTCCGTGCAGAAGCTTGTCAAAAAGTACGCACAGGCATTCGGCATTCCGGATTTATCGGTTCACAAGCTTCGCCACAGCTTTGCCACCCAATTTTTGCGGCTCAATCCGGACGCTCACCAGCTCCAGGCTCAACTCGGTCATTCCAAGATCGAAACGACCATGCAGTACGCTCATGTACTGGAGGACGCCCTGAGCAAAGCCGTCAACCGAACGACATAATGATCAAACAAATGGAAGGATTGGACCAGTATTTTTGATTGGACCCAATCTTGCCCAGAAGTTCTTGCTTTAGAGCAATGCACATTAGACTATTCAATACGAAAAAACCTGTCTAAACACGAAATAAAGTGTTGTGAGAAAGCCGATTGGCTCTTGATAAAACCAATCGGCTACATGTAATCTTATTTGGTTTTAGAGAAGATACTGCCGGACATAAATATATCGGTTGAGCCTCATCAATTAACAATTAATAATTAAGAATTAACGCATTCTGCTTTACGAGCCTGTCTGGCATGTAATTTTTTCATTGCAAATCTTGCTATCGGCTGTGCAATCAATACTTCAGCCCAGAATGCAATGAAAAAGTTTCTTGGCCAATCATAAAAGAAGCTTTGAATCGGCTCCAAACTAATTTTTCTCATGCCGACCCATGAGCCGATATAGGCGGAGCTTCGTTGTTCATGCCATTATTTATGCATGGAGATCACTGTAGAGCTTTGGCCTGTAAAAGCAGGATGGTCAAAGCTGATAGACTCGCTTTTTCCCGTCTTTCAGAGAGCTCGCGCTTTTTCAGGCTGTTTCACCTGGATTTTCTCCGCAAGGGCCTCTTCCTTCTCTTTTTGGGACAGGATCTTCAGCTCCGCCATTCTCTCCAGCACCACGTGCTGCCTTGCTATCGCCTTTTCGCTGTGCTTGAGGGGCGAGTAGGCTTCGGGCGCTTTCGGCAGCGACGCGAGAATAGCGGATTCGCCAACCGTCATCGTTTCGATCGCTTGTGGATTTCCTTTCCCAAAATAAAACTGGGCCGCATTTCCGATCCCGTACTGGCCGTGTCCAAAGTAGATGACGTTCAGGTACATCTCCAGAATCTCACGCTTGCTGTAACGGCGCTCCAGCTCCATCGCGATGGCCATTTCTTTCAGCTTGCGCCACATCGTTTTATCATGCGTCAAAAACAGGTTGCGGGCCAGCTGCATCGTAATGGTACTCCCGCCTTGGACATAGGACCCTGCTTGAAGGTCAATCCAGACCGCCCGCGCCAATGCTGCCGGATCTACCCCGCCGTGCTGCATGAACCGGTGATCCTCAATGGCGACGAACGCTTTCCACAGATGCTCGGGCATTTCTTCTATTGGAATGTATCCGGGCGAGCTTTCTTTCAAAGCTTGCAATTTCGTTTCATCGATCCAGACGCCGCCTGCTGTCGTCATCAGAGACGGGATTAGGTAGGTCAAGCAAATGATGCATAGCGAAAGAACCGTTATCCATTTTTTCCAATTGCCTGCTGGGCGGATTCGCTTTGTTTCAACGCGTGGAAGCGGATTGATTTCGTTTGTCGTGAGGGTAACATCGTTCATGTTGAATCACCCCTTCTCTCGTTTCTATCTCTATCATACGAACGAAGGGGTTTTGTTCCCATCGAATCCACTTACACATTCCTTACATTTCCGTAATGTTTCAGCGGGCCAACAAAAAGCCCGGCTTCCACCAGCCGGGTATGAATGGAGTTACGGGCGATGCTGCGCCTTTTCTTTTTCCATATGCCGAAGCTCCACCCGTCGAATTTTACCCGATGTGGTCTTCGGCAGGTCGGTGACAAATTCAATTTTTCTCGGATATTTGTACGGGGCCGTCATGTTTTTCACGTGGTCCTGCAGCTCCTGAACCAGTTCATTGGAAGGCTCGATTCCTTTTTTCACAACGACAAAGGCTTTGACCACCTGTCCTCGCTCCGGATCAGGACTGGCGACGGCGGCACATTCCGCGACTGCCGGATGCTTGACAAGCGCATCTTCGACCTCAAACGGTCCGATCGTGTAACCGCCGGAAATAATGATATCGTCCGCTCGGCCTTCAAACCAGATATATCCTTCTTCATCCATCCGCCCCTGATCGCCGGTGACGTACCAGTTGCCGCGGAAAGCCCGAGCCGTACGCTCCGGATCGTTCAAATACCCGCGGAAAAGCGCGATCATTTCCCGGTCTATCGCGATGTCGCCTACCTTGCCTTGGGGAAGCTCTGCCCCCTCTTCGTCGATAATGGCGACGCGAACGACAGGAGACGGTCTGCCCATCGATCCTGGCTTTGGCTCCATGCCGACAAATGTGCCGACGAGAAGCGTGTTCTCCGTCTGCCCGTATCCATCGCGTACAGTCAGCCCGAATACGCGGCGGAATGTTTCGATCACTTCCCGATTCAGCGGCTCGCCAGCGGAACATGCGCTACGCAACGTTTGCAGCGAATAATTCTCCAGGCCCGATACTTTGGCCATCAGGCGGTACTCCGTCGGGGTAGCGCACAGCACCGTGATTGGGTGCGCCTGCAGGTTGCTCAAATACATATCCGGATCAAAGCGTCCCTTGTAGACGAACGCCGTCGCGCCCATGCCCAGCGTCGCCACGAAAGGACTCCACACCCATTTCGCCCAGCCGGGTCCCGCTGTTGCCCAGACCAGATCACCTTCCCGCACGTCCAGCCAAAGCTTGGCGGCTACAGCCAGATGGGCAAAAGGCCAACCGTGCACATGCATGACGCCTTTCGGTCCGCCGGTCGTACCGGATGTATAGGAGAGAAATGCGAGATCATCTGACCGCGTGTCGGCACAGACAAAATCGTCAGACTGTTCAGCCAGCAGCTCTTGCAAGGCAATCCAGCCTTCACAGCTTTGACCGATCGTGACAAAACGCGAAAGCGACGGACAGTTTTGACGGATCGCCTCCACTTCGGGCAGCACCGCATCGAAGCCGATAATCGCTTTTGCCTCCGCATGAACGGCACGATACTCGATATCCTTGCTGCGCAGCATCTCGGATCCTGGCATGATGACAGCCCCCAGCTTCATCAGGCCCAAGTATATAGCGTAAGCCTCGATCCCTCTCGGAACCAGTACGAGTACTTTATCTCCTGCTCCAATCCCCAATGACTGAAGGCCATTGGCGACACGATTGGAATAGTGGCGCAGTTCTTGGTACGTCAGGACTTTTTCTGTCCCGTCATCCCTTACTTCCCAGACAGCCCGTCTTTCGGGATCACGGTCTGCCCACTGATCCACCTGTGCGGCAAAATTATAGCGCTCCGGCATCTGTAGCTGCATGTACATTCCCCCATTTTTATCATCAGGTATAGTATGAACATTCTCCATTTTTTCAATTTTTCCTTTTTCAAAAATATTGGAGACTGCTTATCCTTTGCGTCTGAGAAGCAGCCACGCCCCCGTATAAACGGCCGCAAGACCCACTTCCTCCCGGTAAGACATCCAGCCTTCTTGCATCCTTTCGATCGGTGACAACGTAATATGAAGAACTGTCCACAGCCCCAATCCCATCAGCAGCAGCCCAATCCGTTCACCTCGCTCAAAATGCGAACGAGCGAAAGTAAGGATGGCGATAAGGATTAGCATCACTCCGGCTTCCAGGACATTGACCGGGAGGTAGCAGCTTCCGTTCAGCTCCCACCCCCAGCCCCCGGTCGCCACCCCGTACTGTTTGACGACGAGAGCGTACGCAGCGGCCAGAAAGGCCATGGCAGTGAGTGTCCATTCGACCGTGCTCGCACCCAGCCATTTTCCCCGAATGCCGTGCAGGCCAAAAACCATCACTCCGCCGATCACGGCCGCTTCAAGTCCGTATGCCCCGCCGCTGTACAAAAGCCAACGGGCAGGCTGCAGCCACACCTCTTTTCCGGCTTCCAGCACGGGCCACAGCTTGTATAAGAGGAGTGCAGCCAATAAGGCGCTGCTGCCCGCGTGCAAAAATGGCTGCACTCCCGCTTTGTCAAATTCGACCCGTTTGATCCAAATGCCAAAAAGAATCAGCGCAAGGATGATAGATAGGACATTGACAGACAAGTTCAAAGGACCGATGGGCAGAATTGCCCCTGGCTCCAGCATTACGGATTTCCTTTCTGCAGCAGAGGCTGCACAACCCGTTCAAATTCTTCGATCGTCACCGGACCTATTTTTTTGTAGACGATCTTTCCCTTTGCATCAAGGATAAAGCTCGTAGGCATCGCAATGATCTGGTATTCCTTGCTGATTTCTCCCTTGGGGTCTATGACGATGGGGTACTCGACCTGATACAGCCCCGCAAAATCACGCGCCGCTTCCTCCGAGTCGTTCAGGGTCGTATTGATTCCGAAAAAGGCAACCTGCTCCCCGTAGGTTTTGTATAAGGCATTCAAGTCGGGCATCTCTGCTTGACAAGGAGGGCACCAGCTGGCCCAGAAATTAAGAAAAACCGGTTTTCCTTCGTGCTGCGCAAGCGACATCTCTTCCCCCTGCAAGGATATCCCTTTAAAATCCGGCGCCTGATAGCGGACTTCCGGCTTTGTCAGCAGCTCTTCCATTGTTTCCTTCTGGCTGCCGCCTGTCCCCACGACCAAGACCAAGTAAGTAGCCATAGCGACAACCGCCAGAACCAGCATGTAACGTATTTTCATCGGTTGCGAAACACCTCCTGCTCTCTTCCACACGAGAGCTTTCCACCATTTGTCAACCATTCTATTGTAACAAAAGCGTTCTGCTTTCGTCCTACTTAATATAGAAACAGCGTAAGAGAAACGAAGAACAAAAAAGACCCTCACGCATTATGCATGAGAGCCTGATCGTCTTCTGTGATTTTGGAGTCGGTTTTATTCAGAAATAACCCGTTTCACTTTTACCACACGGCGTTCCCAGTTTGTACCGTCAAACTTCGAGTATGTAACTCCGGGTTTGCCGTACGTGTGCAAAATCTTGCCATTCCCTGCGTAAATGGCGACATGCGTGATTCGGTCAGAAGATGCATTGACCGATGCTTTCATAAAAATCAGATCGCCTTTTTTCACGTTTTTCAAAGAGACGCTTTTCCCTACCGTGGATTGCTGGCGAGAGTCGCGCGGCAGCGTAATTCCCGCTTCTTTAAACACGCGTTGGGTAAATGACGAGCAGTCAAACGTCTTTGTTGTGTTCTTGCTCGAACCGAACTTGTACGGCGTACCGAGATATTTTTCACCGTTCTTGATTACCTTGTCGGCAATGGCTGAAGCTTCCGAACTTTTGTCAGGCACGCTCGGTTTGGAGGTGGACTCTTCTTTCAGGTAGCGTCGGGCGCCCAGGAATTTCTTTTCGTTTGCAGAGAACTTTTTCACCACCACTTCATCTTGACTCTGCGAAGAGTAGATAAACTGGTCGTTGCCCACATAAATCCCCATGAAGGAAGGGTTGCCTTTCCCATTGGAGGAGAAGAATACGAGATCCCCCGCCTTGACGCTTGTCCGGCTTACTTTGGTCCCGCCGCGGTACAGTTCTCCGATCGTATCCTCAATTTTGATACCCGCTTTGCCGTACACATACGTAGCCAAGCCAGCTGAACCGAAGCTGTTCGGTCCTTCGGCACCAAATTTGTAATCTTTGCCTACGAGCGATTTTGTCAAACTTGCGATTTGTTCAGACTTCCCGGAATCTTGCGAATAAGCGGCCGCTTGTCCAACTTGACCACCCATTAACAGGGACGTACTCAGCATGACGGCGATAGTCGATCTCATCACCCAATCTCTTTTCGTCACTCTCTTTTCCTCCTTGTCATGTTGTGATCCCATAATTGGGTACATGCACAGGTTACCGCAGGAGGAAACGGGAGGATAAGACCGTAAAATTTACCAATACGTTTTTTGGTTACATGGCCCTACACGAAAAAAGAGTCTCAAACATTGCCATGAATGCCTTTTAGTCCCCTGGACCCAGAAGGCGAAAAACATGCGCGGCCGTGCGAAAAAAAGCCATCTTCTGCCTGATCATGTCAGAAGATGGCTTTCATTGTGCGGATTTAGACAAGTCTTGCAGTAAATTCTCCCCAGTTTTCGGTCCCCCACAGGAAGGCAAAATGATCTCCATTTTTTGTAGGCGCGACCCCCGCAGGAGTACCCGTGTAGATGATATCTCCCGCGCCAAGACCAAAATGCTCGTGCGTATAGCGGATAATGGTCATCAAATCGAAGATGACGTCGCCAATGTTCCCCTTCTGGGCCAGCTCGCCATTCCTTACTAATGAAAAATCTGTCCGAAGGCACGCTTCCAAGCCAGGGAACGGACGAAAAGCAGTGACCACGGCAGAATTTTGGAAGCCTTTTGCCAGCATCCAGGGATACCCTTTTTTCTTCAGCTCGCTCTGTACGTCGCGCAGCGTAAAGTCGATTCCCAGAGCCATTTTGTCGACCATATCCTCCAGCTTTGCGCCTTCGGCATATGGCCTGGCGATATGGATCACAAGCTCTGCTTCATAATGCAGCTCACCGCGACCACCCGGAAGCTCAATCTCCTGTCCGTTTGCCTCCGCCAGGGCATGAGTCGGTTTGCCGAAAAGCATCGGGGCCGATGGTACCTCATTTCCCAGCTCAGCGGCATGAAGCTTGTAGTTGCGTCCTACACAGTAAATATTCCGGATCGATTGCATTTCCTTGCACCCCTCTTGCCCATTTTTCTTCTTTTACTATATCACTGTTTGTCTTTTACGGACAGAAATCATTCCTCTCGGGATCGCTTCTTCCGCCGTACCACAGTCGTTCATTGCCCCTGTCTTCCAGCATGCCGATCGCTGTGCATACAGCCAAAAGCATACTGTCCAGGTCCTCTTCCTCCCGGGCCTGCCAACGCAATCGATAAGCGAGCAGATGTGCATTCTCATCCAGACGGACTTCGCTCACCTCAATATCCCGTGCTGACTGCAGCACATGATAACGCTCCCGCAGGGTAGCTCCGAGGGGAAAGAATCCGTCCCATGTTTCCGGATCGTAGCGAGAAGTCACGTCAATCTGAAAAGCAAGAGAATTCTCTTCCCGGCGAAAAATGACGTGATCTTCCTGATAGAAGCCCGTACCGCAGGGAAGAGCATCTTCGACGGAAAAGGCCATGCCGCCTGGCAGGTCTTCCGGTTTCAGCGCATTGATCAGGCGACCGGGCAGCAGAAAGGATCCATCATTCCCGAAAGCAAGCTTTTCTCCCATTACGTGCACAAAAACTTCCCCAGCTTCCTCTCGAACTAGCACATACATGCAAATCCCTCCTTACCAAACAGTATGTTCGCTCGGAGGGTGTCCAAAACGAGCAAGCCGCCTTTCTTTTGCGTTACATAGCAAAATTCCATTTCTGCTGTTATGAGATAAAAAAAAAGACGTGCACAGACCAAACGTCTGTCTACACGCCATAGCTATCTTTGCCCGCCAGAAAACGGTTTTACTTTTTCAAAATGGCAATCACCACATCGGTATCGTCGTAGGTTTTGGCCTTGATCTTCAAGGTGTAGTCGTACGGATTCGCAAACCGGAAGTCGAGAAGCCCAAACGCTACCGTCGCATCCTGCCCAACCGGGACGTAACCGACTTTCTTGCTGTGACTATGCCGCTCCACGATCGGCAGCTGCGCTTCCATGACGGCGTTGTACAGCGTTGAAGAGACCTGACAGATGCCCCCGCCGTATCCGTCGGTGAGCTGACCATTCACGATCACATGAGCTTCCTTCCAGCCTTCTTCCGCCAGATTGGAATTGCCTACTTCCTTATTATAGGAAAACTCTTCACCGGGCTCTATCTTTTCTCCGTTAATCCTTCTCACGGCTTTTTTGATATTGTGAATGCGACTCTCGGAGCTGCCAGCCATAGAGGTGTAATACAGCCCTACGACATCCTCTTCATCCACGCCCAATTGCTCGATTAATTTTTGGCGGTCAAAGCCTGGCACAACAGCAGCAGCTCCAACCGGTGACAATTGACCCGGTGTGGATGGCTCAGCCGTACCTGCCGCGCTCGCCACCGGGACGTTCATGATAGTCAGGACAAGACCTGCCAGTAGAGCCAGCAGGCATGAATGAGATCGATTGTTCACAAGCTCTCCCCCGCATTTCTTCTAAAAGTAAGAAAGCCGGCTTTGCACGACAAGCAGCCGGTTCCCATGACCACTTTAGCAGGGTTATGACCGAGACTCAATCTGTAAATATTGGAGCATGATTCGTGTTCGCGCATAAAAAAACTGCACCACCAATTGTCAGGCATGTCTCGTCTAACAATCGGGATGCAGTTCAAAAACAGGCGGCACTCACTGGACTATAGAGTTTCCGACACCTGGCGGAAAGCTTTGAGGAAATTCTCGATGGGGTGGGCGCCGGATAGCGCCAATTTCCCGTCGACGACGAAAAAGGGAACGCCGGTAATTTGCAGCTGCCTTGCATAGTTGAGGTCTTCGCGTATTTCGTCCTGCTTCTCGCCGTTTTCGATGAGGCGGCGCGTTTCCTCTTCGTCCATGCCGTGCTGGCCTGCAATGCTGACCAGGGTATCCAACTGTCCGATATCCTTGCCTTCTTCGAAATAAGCCCGGTATAGGGCATCCACCATCTCCGTCTGCATTTCTGCAGATGCCAGCTTGATCAGCTGATGGGAAGCAAGCGTATTCGGCCACATGGAAACCTTGTCAAAGCGAAACGGTATCCCCGCTGCCTCGCCAGCATTGGCGGCGTGCTGCACCATTTGCTTGGCCCCTTCGGCTCCACCCTTCATCGCCCCCATGTACTCCCAAAACGGAATGCCTTCCTCGGGCGTTTCCGGATTTAGCTGGAAACTGCGATACCGGAGTGTGATCGGTTCTCCATCCCACTGGTTGATCGCGTCAAAAAGATTTTTTTTGCCGATCCGGCACCACGGGCAGATGGTGTCTTGAAAAATGTCGATGATCATCAAAAAAGCTCCTTTTCGTTTATGCGGTACCCCTATTGTATCGCAGAACCGCGCAAAATGTAAGTAAATAATCTTTTGTAAGTATTCGTACTTTATGTTTATCTCTGGTTACCAACAGCGGTTGGCTGTAGATTCGACTCGTCCTTCCTCCAAGCGAGCGCTGTCCGGCTTCGTAGTGGCTCCGACGTATAGGGGCCCCGCTTTACAGTCAAGCGATGATATCCTTTTTGGAAAGCTGCCGGATTGCAATGGCCGAAACGATGATGATAAACAAGCTGTTCATCACAAAAAACAGACCGCTCTCCACGTTCGTCAGACTTTCCTGGCTCAACACGCCCATCCCGATCGTCAAAAGAGAATACGGGAAAAGCATGCCGAGCTTCATCACATACATGCCCAGTCCGAAAAAAACGGCGCAAATGCTGATGCCAATCGGGACGGCAAAGCTGCGGATACGGATCGAAAGCGCGAGCTGTACCGCACTGATCGAGAGGGCCGCAAGCAAGCCGCGCATCACCCAACCGAAGGTCTCGGGCGGAAAGGGCGACGGAACCTTCAACAGCATTCCCGTACAAAAATAAAGCAACAAGAAAAACAACTGAACGGCGAGCATGAGAATCCCGGCGATGGCCAGCTTTGAAAGGAAAATAGCTGTTGGGGAAACCGGCGCTGTCATCACCTGGTACCAATTTTTGTTCAGATGCTCGAGCCGGCATATGTACGCACAGCAAATGGCGATGAGAACCGGCAGGAAAAACTCCCCGTAAAACAGGCTTGCTTGTGTCCAAAGACTGTACCATCCATTGGTGAGCGTCCCCTGGTTGAAATAGTAATTGGCACCGCCAATCATAATGCTGACGACGGGAAGCGCCAGTAAGATGATCCCAAGGTACGAGCGGCGTATTTTCAACCACTCGGCACCAATACATGTTCGCAACATGTTCTCCCTCCTTATTCTTCCTGCCGGGATGCGTGAATACTCCCGATGAGATAAACGGCTGCTCCGATCAAAAGAGCGGCAGCCGGCAAATACGGCTCGAAGCCGCGGGTGACAAACTCCATCGTCTCGTTTTCGTATTTGTACGATATCGGACTCAGCCCCGTATAATAGGACCAAATAAAGATACGGCGAACCGCTTCCGGAAACAGATCGGCCGCCATCCCGATAAAGCCGCCGATCATCCCCAGGCCAAGGCCAAAAGCTTGATTTTTGACGGAAAAGGAGATCCATTGCTGCAAAGCGATAACCGCCAGGCTGGCCAGCATGGTGCCAGCCGCAAATCTAAGCAGCAAAGAGAGCGGAAACGACTGCTCAAATCCGTTTGCGATCCCAAAACAGAGGATGGCCATGCTCTGCAAAATGATGAAAAGCAGGAGCAATAAACACGCGCAAGCATATTTTGCGGCATAAATGCCGCTCCGTTTAAACGATGCCGCCATCAGGAGCTTCCACGTGTTTCCCGTATGCTCCATATCGCAGATTCGGGACACGACCACCGCTGAAAGAATCGGCAGAAATAGTCCGTTCATGGAGGCGATCGTGACAAGGACCCCCTCCCACCCGGCTTTTTCCGGATTCCTGGATATGGCCATGCCGGCGGACACGAAAGCCCAGCCCAGTTCTACCGTTAAAAACAGCACGATCATGAGCAATACCCGTTTGCGGCGCAGTTTATAAAATTCAAGGCCAACTGCTTTCATCACAGGCTCTTCTCCCTTCCCGTAAGTTCCAGGAAGATGCTCTCCAGGCTTTTTTTGCGCTCCTCAATCCGGATCACATCGATGCCCCCATGCGTAAGCATTCGGTTTGCCAAAGCGACCTGCTCGTCGTTCATTTCTGTCAAAATCAGGGCATCGCCCTTGATACTCGGGTTGAAGCCTTCCCTGTCCAGTTGTCGTTTCGCAGTCTCGTTGTCTCGCGTTTTTATCGCGATAGAGGATTGGCTTTTGCTTTGCAATGATTCCATGCTGCCCTGGAACAGCAGTTTTCCATCGCTGATGATGCCGACGGAAGTGGCGATTTGCTCGATTTCCGAAAGCAGGTGGCTGGAAAGCAAAACGGTGATGCCGTAGCGCTGCGGCAACGATTTGATCAGCTCCCGGATTTCACCGATCCCTGCAGGATCAAGCCCATTTGTGGGCTCGTCGAGTATCAGGAGCCGTGGAAAAGCGATCAAGGCCATCGCAATGCCGAGACGCTGCTTCATTCCGAGAGAATACTGCCCGGCCTTTTTGTCCTTCTGATTTTCCAAACGAACAATTTTGAGTGCCTCGAACACATTCTTGTCCGGAACACCGTGCAGGCGCTGCATGATCCGCATGTTCTCCAGACCGGTCAAATGTCCGTAATACGAAGGCGACTCGATGAGCGAACCGGTCTGACGTAAAATGGACAGCCGGTTTTTGGAAAACTCCTTTCCGAACACAACAACCTTACCGCTCGTCGGTTTGACAAGCCCCAAAAGCATTTTGAGCGTTGTCGACTTTCCCGCGCCGTTCGGCCCCAAAAAGCCGTATACCTCTCCTTCAAGCACCTTGAGATTCACTTCGTTGACTCGATAAGCGTCTCCATAGCGCTTGGAAAGGTTATGCGTCGAGACGATCGCATTCATCCTTCTTCACTCCACTCTGTTTTCTGCTGATTTTTTGATCGCTATCAGAACATAACAGCGTTGCCTTACCTGGCCATGACGGCAACCTTACAGCGACCTTAAATCGCCGAGAGCGATTCGGTTTTTTGCGAAATCCCCGAAATTTTGCTGTATATTTGTAAACAGGTGATGACGAATGGAGCAGATCAAGCAAAAGAAGGTGCTCATCGTGGATGACGAGCATGAGATACGGGAGATGATCGACAGTTTTTTGCGGAAAGACGGCTTCTTTCGCATATTTCATGCAGCCAGCTGCAGCGAGGCTATCGAGGTCTGCCTGTCGGACAAGCCGGACATCGCCATTTTGGATGTCATGCTGCCGGATGGCGACGGCTTTGCCCTGTTTTCTTCCCTGCGCAGAATTTCAGACATTCCGGTGCTTTTTCTCTCGGCCAGAAACAAGGATGAAGACCGGATCCTCGGACTCGGCCTTGGCGCTGACGATTACATCGTCAAGCCGTTTTTGCCGCGTGAGCTTACGCTGCGCCTGGGAGCCATATTGAGACGTGTGTACGCCCCGCCAAAGCAAGAGCGGCTGCCTGTTTTTAGGCTGGGGAACTTTACTGTGGATCTGGAAGCAGCTGTGGTACGCGGCGCGAAAGGAGAACAGCCGCTGACGGCCAAAGAACATGCGCTGCTGAAAAAGCTGTATGAACACCGGGGGCGAATTGTCACGAGCGATGCTTTATGCCATGCGGTGTGGGGCGACGACAGCTTCGGGTATGAAAACACGCTGATGGTGCACATCCGCCGCATCAGGGAAAAAATCGAATCGGACCCCTCCGCACCCGCACATTTGCTCACTGTAAGAGGACTCGGTTACAAACTGATGGCAAGCGAGGACCTGGCATGAGCGGGGCTGTTCATATATTGCGGCGTTTCATCAGCGCGACCATCTTGATCGCAGCTTTTCTGCTTATTCTGAATTACGTTTTTCTCGGCGCGTGGGTATTTAATGGGATGAATGCGAGTAAATCGCCTATGGATGTCGTACGGGCGACTTCAGGAGAACTGCACAGAACCAGCGGCAGCTATGCGCTGGGTGCAAAGGCGGAAAAACTGCTGATGCAACACAGTGCCTGGGCCATGCTCGTCGACAACACCGGTCAGGTGGCATGGGACTATGCGCTGCCGGACGAACTGCCCCGTTTGTATTCGCTTACCGATGTGGCCAAGCTCTCCCGGCATTACATCATGGATTATCCCGTTTTTATATGGGAGCATGTCGATGGCCTCGTGGTTGTCGGTTATCCGAAGGACAGCCTGGCAAAATACCAATTCAGCTTTCCCGTCGACTGGATCAGCGACGTTCCTTTCCGGCTCGTCGGCATGATCATTGGAAACATCGCGCTTGCCTTGCTTCTGTCGCTGATGATCGGCACCCGCCTGATCAAAGCCATAGCGCCGCTGATCGACGGGATTCACGGTCTCGCCCACGAGCAGCCTGCCCATGTCGAGCCGAAGGGATTGCTGCGCAGCCTGGCAAAGAGCATCAATCATACATCGGCGTTGCTGCAGGAAAAAAATACAAAGCTGAAAGCAAGGGATGAAGCGCGATCCAACTGGATTGCCGGCATCTCCCATGACATCCGCACACCGCTTTCGATGGTGCTGGGTTATGCAAGCCAACTGGAGGAAAGCGAGTCCATTTTGGCCGAACAACGAAAAAAAGCCGCGATTATCCGGCGGCAGGGGGAAAAGCTCCGTTCCCTAGTCAGCGATTTGAATTTGGTCTCTATGCTCGAATATGAGATGCAGCCGGTAAGCTGGAAGGCTGTAAGGATGTCAGTGCTTGCCCGGCAGGCCGTATCGGAATTTCTCAACAACAATGATGTCGATGAGAGATTCACGCTTGAACTGGACGTTCAGGAGGAGAACATCAGAGTCAATGGCGATGAAAAGCTGCTGCTCCGGGCCATTTCCAACCTCGTGCAAAATTGCATGATTCACAATCGGGAAGGCTGCCGGATTCGCTTGCAAATCATGCGCTCCCCCGACAAAAAAGCTTGCCGCTTCATTGTCTCGGACAACGGAAAAGGGATACCGCAAGGCGAGCTTGCCGACTTGCTGGAGCCGCCGTATTCGTCCCAGCGAAAGCGCCCTGCGCGGAGCGGTCACGGGCTCGGCCTCCCGATGGTCGCACGGATTGCCAAAGCGCATCAGGGACGGCTGATCCTGACGAGCGATACGGGGAAAGGGCTGAGAGCCAAGATCGAGCTTCCGGCCATGGCAGAAGCTTGATTTTTGCCAGTGCAGCTCCATATTACCCTTCTCCTACCGAATTGGTTTTCGTAGTAATCAAATATCTACACAAGAGTTTTTAACTCTTTCGCCAACAAGCTTATCGTTTCGGCTCTTTCCTGCGCATCTTGCTCATCAAATAAAAGTTGCTGAATAAATTCCCAAATGTCTTCCAATTTCCGTTTCTCCTGATAAAACTGTAGGGCATCGCGGTTTAGGGCATAGGCTTTATGGCGTTTCCGATAGATGCTTAAAAATGTGTCGAAATGTGGATGATCAACCAAAAACATCAGATCGGCTTCAACGGGGGCCAATGTAAGACCTTCCCAGTCAATCAGGACCAGCTTCCCTTCTGCCTGCATCAGATTCCAATTGTGAAGATCGGTATGGCATAAAGCTGTTCTTAACTGATTGTTTTTCAAGCTCGCAGATAGCCTTCGAACGCTTTCGGACAAGCCCTTGATACGCTCAACCCAAGGTTCTATCATTTCCGCGACATCGGTTGACAGCTTGTTCAAATCGTTATCCAATGCGTTCCTCAGCTCCTGCAAAAACGGAACTTCAAAATCTTCCCGGAGCTCTTCTGTTTTAACAGAGATTTCCTCCCCATACGAATGAAGCTCCGCAACGATTTCCGAGAGCTGGTAAAGCTGCTCCTTGCTTAATTCACGATTGCCAATCGTTTCTCCGTCAATATATTGGAAGAGAAGATAGATGGCATCTTCGCTTTCGCATTTATAATCGCCATTCGTTGTGAATAGCGGTACAGGAATTTTACCCTTCAAGCTGCTATTTTGCTGAAGCCAAACTGTGACAGGCATATACATATCAATAAGGGCTGTCCATTTGGAAGTGGAAGCCCTGCTTTTTTCATAAACCTTCAAGAAATAGGCACGCTGATCATCAAGCACTTTATATGCCAAAGCAGACCATCCACCCTGCTGCGGCAAAACGTTTGTGCAATCGATGCCGTACTGCTCCTTTAGCATTGTTTTTATCTCGTCCATATTAGCCCTCTATTATTATCAGATTCCACTTCTAATCTGCCACTGCTTTTTGCGAACCAGAATTGTGTGGTAATTTCCGGGTTGATAAAAGCTTCAAAAACCTCTTCAACAGGTTTTCTAATAAGCATTTCAGCTTTAACAACGGGTATATGATTCAGAGTTGTCATCTTGGTTACTCCTTTCGTTGTCCTAACGTTCTCCTCCTGTTTGTTCAGCAAGAAAAAACCGATCGTCGAAGTTTACTGTTTATTTCATGAACGGAAACAAGCAAGAATTGATCAGCATATTTTTTTATTCGATGGAGATGGACAGTTCACCTTCGTCAATTGGCGGTACACCTATAACAAGAGCGCGGCATCCAAGATTCTGAATGAAGTGCAGAGGACCAAAACCTCAGAACAGTTACACCATCATCGACGAACGACAGCTCCTTTTTATTTCATAGACAACACGGCGATTTATTGGTTATACTGTAAAATGCCAAAATACGGATATGAAAAGGGAGGGCGGAAAAATGATAGATCAGGAGGATCTGCTTGCCCGCCAACTTCAGCTGCAAGCTGAAGCAGCCGCGATTGCGGAAGAGATGCACCTTAACAAATTGCTGGCAGCAGCCGGTACACCAGTAAAAGTAGGGAGTGCGGCGCTTGGTTTAATGGCTTGGAGAGATCTCGATATTACAGTCGTTTGTTCCAAGTTGAACATCGCTGCAATTTCCGGAATTGCTGTGCGATTAATGTCCAATCCTCAAGTTCGGGATTTGAAATTCATCAACGATACTGGCAACTGGAACATCGATCCGGCCTACCCCGACGGTTATTTTCTCGGTATGACGTACGAGTCCAAAAGCGGAAAGAAATGGGAACTGGATATTTGGTTCGTAGACGAGCCTGAAAAACAGCCCGATCTGCAGCATATTCGCACGATGCCTGATCGTCTTACTCCGGCAGCGGTTGTCTCTATTTTAAGCATTAAAACCGTTTGGGCCGCACGAGCCGAGTATGGGAAGCAAGTGAAAAGCTTCGATATCTATACTGCTGTATTAGACAATAATGTGTGCACACCCGCCGAATTCGAGCGATGGCTGCAAAGCCGCGACAACAATTCTTAATAATAAAAGAAGCCAAGAGCACATGCCGATGGCTTCTTTTTAACCTCTCTGACGTTACGGGCCCGTAAATTTTGCTCCAATCCTTATTCCGGACTATTGCCCGTTTCGCTTCCTATCGCTGTTCCCTCCTTTCCTGAAATTTATCTTAATTATTAAGATATATGAATAAAAAAATCGTTATGTCCATTCTACAAAAATGACTCGTTGCTGCCACGGCCCTAAGGCTGATTTTGCTCCCAGACCCTGGTTGGGGCTGCCACAACACATATCACTTTTAAGTGAATCGGAACGGTTATGGTATACTTCATATGTCGATACGTATAAAGGTGGTATGGTAAATGAAACCGACACAAGAAGACCTTCAGCAGTCCCTTCTCGAGGCTTCTAAACAGTTGTCCACTCAAACCGTCATGTTCCACCAGGCGGTCGCCGGTCATCTTGGTCTGAACATTACGGATCATAAGTGCATGGATTTGATTCTAAGCAGAGGGAGAGCCACTGCGGGACAACTTGCCGAATGGACCGGGCTAACCACCGGTGCCATTACAAGCGTTCTAAATCGCTTGGAAAAAGCGGGGTATATCCGCAGGGCCAAAGATGCCGGCGATCTCAGGGTGGTCTATGCCGAACCAATCTATTCGCAATTGCATGCGATTAAAAAGGTCTTTGCTCCGTTAAACGATGCCATGCTTGAGCTGTACTCGAAGTACAGCCAGGAAGAGCTGCAGACCATTCTCGATTACTTGGTTCACTCCCGTCTAATTCTTCGGAATCTTACGGAGGAGCTTCGTAAGGCAACGATCGAGTAATCGTCAGAGCCCGTGTCGTTGGGGCATCCAAACAGCTGTCCTTGCATCAGCGCATATTATAGATTAATTTTTGTTTGTCATTGAACGAATCCATGGTACTGCGGACAACATGGCCCAGCGCATCAACGGATTTTTAATGGTAAGGCGCTTCATCATCACTTTCGAGGCTTCCACCTGACGAAACGAATACTTGATCATGTCCTTTTGATAAGAGCCAATAGCTTGATCTAGCGATGCTTCATGAAATGATACGGCTTTAAGCTTTTCAGAGAGCAGTGCCGTATCACACAGAGCTGTGTTGCCTCCATGTGATCCGGTCGGGGGCATAACGTGGACTGCATCCCCCATGAATGTTACCCGGGAGATCGGCCACGATACAGGCTTCCTCGCGACTCTGAGGTTTACCCCCATGGTGTAATTCACGTCAGCAGACTCCACAATACTTTGGAGATCCGGGTGAAAGTCTTGTGTAGTCTTCCTCGCTAATTGAAGCAACTCCTCCGAACGAAGGTTATTCTGAAATTCAACAAACTGTTCCTTAGGCAAAAGAACTGCCCACATGACATAATCGTCCAAAATTGGGGGCGATTGCTCCATTCCAAATCGAGCAAAAGCTTTCTGCGGAGCCTCACGAAAGGCCATCGTCGTAAAGAAGAACCCTCTACCTGGAGGACCGATAGCATGCACTCCGCTCGTTTTTAGCCAATCCGGCACTAATATCCTGTCTTTTTGAACAAGGAGTGACCGGCCATAAATCGCCCAATAATTAGTATCTTCCGGTTCACATTCCGGTAGGAGCTGTTTACGAAGGGCCGAATGAACCCCTTCAGCGCATACTAAGAGTGAGGCATGGGCCGAGTCTCCATCGGAGAAGTGTAAAAACGCATCTTTGGAGGTTACTTCAGCACGAATAACTTGTTTGCCGAAATGAATTCTATGGTGAAGACCTTCTAACATAATGGTCCGTAGTGTCTGGCGATCCGCCTGGCGCGGTATCCGCAAGTCGGAACCGCTCGGATCTCCTTTAAAAGAAAACTTGAATACCTCACCAAGCTTCTGGTTCGTTAAGCGAAAGTAGCTATCCTGATCCGTTGGTGAAGCAGTGGCAAGGAACAGATCAAACAACCGTGAAGGAAGACATTGCTGCAATGCTGTGATGCCATGTTTATCCACCGTTATCCGATATCCCTGACGCCGGCTGTCCACTGCCTGGTCGCGTTCATAGATTTGTACATCAATACCTTCCCGAAGCAATGAATGTGCTAGGCACAATCCACTTAATCCGGCGCCAGCAATAGCTACTGAGATCTTAGACATTTGTTATCCATTCCTTTCTTTACAGAACATAATCACTTCATCCCCTGCAAGATGCTTACTTTTAAGCCTATTCGTTAGCTCATGTCTTTCTCAAGCCGCGAGACATTTACGCCAACCTGTTGTACCGCCTTCAACCGTAACTGTCCAATCCTTATTTATCTTAATTATTAAGATAAATAACAAAAAATATATTGCCTTTATACTACTAAAATGAGGAATTGCACTCGCGGCAGCAAGCAGTATGGAAATTAGCTCTTAAGCACCTCCTTCAATCTGGCAGCTGTTTGCGGCTGCTCTTTCTTCATCGATTGACGCATGAAAAATTCAGCTACCTTCGGAACGTTGCCAACTTGAATGGTGAAATGAACACGGCAAGATTTTTCGGAGATCGGCTCAATACGATAGCTTTCGCGAAATGATTGTTTTTCATCAGGAGCTGTCTCGATTGTCAACAAATGATCCTGAACAAGCTCGGTCACGATCATGTTTTTTTCGCTTTTGAAGCCCGAATATTTTCCGCTTTCGAAATATTTCGTCCCCAACTGGGCCGGTCCTTCAGGGGTGACTCGATTCTCAATAATGCCTTTCATCCAGGAAGCTCGCCCCTTTAGATCAATGAGGCGTAAAAACACGATAGACGCAGGATGGTCATAGGTTTCGGTGTATTCAAATGTAAGCATGATTAATTTCCTTTCCTTTTTGATGTGGTTGGTTTAGCGAAAGAGGATTGTTGACAGCGCATGGGTTAAGACCTGTTCCATTTCTTCCTTATTCTCCCCGGCAACCGTTTTTCGCCATCCGATGTACCCGTCTGGCCTCACGATGATAATCCCCGTGGAAGTGATTCCGTATGCGTCAAGAAAATCGTTCCCGGGATTGCTGAAATCGCCTTTGTGACCGCCAATCTGATACATATCCATTGGAAGATGGAGTGCATCTTTAACATGTTGTGCAGCCTCCAACCAGTTTTGTCCGTCGGGGCCAACGAGCAAGACGAATCGAGAACCAAATAAATCTAATGCGGAAATGTTTTGACCATCCCGTTCGAGAACGATGTGTGCCGCGCGGGTTCCCGGCTGGCCCGTCCATAACTCGGGCGACTGTACAAAGGGGAGCTTCTGCCCGCCTCTTTCCGGTACGATGGCGCCGTCTTGGTAACGATAACCCATATTGATATGCAGGGGATTTACAGTAATCCCATCCGATCCTTCATGTTCGCGCTGCTGGGAAAGCATGACGACCTGCTCTACCGTGTAATCCGCTATGGGCCTCCGCTCCGCATCGTAAGTGGCAAGCAAATTCTGACCGGCTTCACCGCGCAAGACGGCGGCCAGCTTCCAAGCGAGGTTCTGCGCCTCGGCAATGCCGGTGTTGCCTCCCAAACCGCCGCTTGGAGGTTGCACCCGCGCGGAATCGCCAACTAAAAAAATGCGGCCTTGTTGGAAGCGGTCAGCTATGCGGGCGGCCATTTCCCAGGTTAATACCTTTTTGATCGTAACAGGGATGTCAGGAATTCCGATTGCTGCCCTAACTAATGCAATACAGCGTTCCTCCGGATAATCGTCAATGGTTTCCTCTTCGGGATCATAGATAACGTCCAACCGGTATATATGAGGTCGCCTGAAAGTTCCAGGGTACAGTACAAGACTTCCGCTTGCGGTATCATTGGCAAAAAAACACATATGCGCGCTTTGGCTTCTAAACAGCCTATGAATTTCTGCATCGAAAATTACGCTGATCAGATGACAGAGCGTTCCTTCTCCATGTTGACCAATACCTAATTGTGTGCGGGTTCCACTCTTACTCCCATCCGCTCCGACCATATACTTGGCTCGAACACGGCGCGTTTCGCCGCTGATTCGATCACGAATTAGGGCTGAGATACCATCCTCGTCGGCTTCAAACTCGATCAACTCCGTGCTGTAGCGCAAATCGGCACCGGCTTGCTCGGCCTGTGCCCGAAGAACCGGCTCAAGCAGATCTTGTGCGATGCCGTTTCCTTCAACAGGACTAGCATCCGTAAAGTAAGCACTCATATCTTCCATCAGGTTGTCAAACACTTGCCCGGCCAAACTCTCTACAAACATGACGCCAAACTCCTGCGGGAAGGGGGGCTCTTCACGGCGAATCTCCTCCTCGATCCCGGCCGAACGGAATATTTCCATCGTTCGGGCAGTTAGGCTCGAAACGCGTGGGTGAATGGCCGTTCCTGGATGGCGCTCAACGACCAATGGCTTAATTCCCTGCCGGGCCAGAAAAAGGGAGGAAGACAGGCCTACCAGACTCCCTCCAACAACAAGCACAGGAACCGTTTCATCGAATGATGAGAAGTTATGTCGTGGCTTATTCATCAATATTACGCCCTTTCGTATATGAAGTTTGTTTTCCATCCAAGCGGTTATCCAGATGCTCGGCTATCTCGCGCAGCTCTTCCATGCTCCATGTCAGCTTTTTAGCTTGTATATCCGCGATGACGGAATGGATCCATTCCACTTCAGCCGCAAGTACCGCTCGTTGATATTCGGCTTCAAGTAAAACTAAGCGCGGCAGACCCATCGATGCTCCTTGCTGAAATTGATCTTCAAGTCGAGCAAGTGTGTTTTCAAGAGCGCTTACTCTCTGTTTGAAGAGCAATGAGGCATCTTCAGGCGTTAACAGGGCCAGAAAAGAAACCGCGGCGGGGAACTCTAAAAATTCCTGAGCCGGTGTAGAGATCATCTCCCGGATCCATGAGTATGCAGCATTTCGTCCAAGCTCCGTGATTTCATAAACAATGAAATCCGGTCTCCCTTCATTCTTTTTCTTTCCTTGGATGGCAATGGCTTTGTCTCGATGCAAACGATCAATCGTTTGGTAAATACTCGTTCGATGGCGAACGTTAATAACCTCGTCTTTCCCCCTCTCTTTAATAAGCTGCTGCATACGATAAGGATGCATTGGCTCCTCAATAAGAAAACAAAGGATGGCTAAAGCGACAGGTGATTTTTTAATTGTGTTTTTCATAGTCATAATATTACTATTAATGATATGACGTGTCAAGAAATCAAAAGCTGCCCTATTCACCCCATCCCCCCGCTTTGGTTAATGAGCCAATGATAAGACTTTGCAACTCATTTTCATTCGTCTTCATCATGCTTTGTTTTAACCCGTATGCTCCTCTCGACTACAGCTCGAAGATTTCTTCAGCTTAAGTGATAAGCTATACATTGCAACTCCCAATCATGCAAAAAGCTCCTGAATCGCCACAAGGACAAATTCAAGAGCTTGTTCATTGCAAAGGTGGTGCGGTCGAGAGGACTTGAACCTCCACGATGTTGCCCACTAGAACCTGAAACGCGCACGCGATTGGTACAACCCGTCAAAAGCCTTGTAAAATCAAGGTTTTTTGCGGGTTTTTCGTTCTAATCCAAGCGCCGCAAGGGTTCCCGGCAAATGCCGTAAAATGCGGCTGATTTTGGACGTTTGCGAGAACTCTGAGAGAACGATACAAGAACCCAGCCTGCTCCCTGCCATTGACAAATTAGCGAAGCGACAGCTTCGGGGAGGGTTAATATGAGAAACGACAACGACTATTACCATTGCTAATCAAAAGGTGGCACCGGAAAAACAACCACCGCCTGCAGCTTGGCTTATGCCCTATCCAATGAAGAAAAAAAGGTTCTGCTGGTGGATTTCGACCCGCAGGGCAATCTGACCTTATGTTTCGGTATCGAGCAGCCCTACAAGCTGGACATCAGCATGTTCAATATCATGAATGCGATCATGAATAGCCGCTCGGGCAGCAGGCAGTTACAGAACTATTTTTCACTAATACCCGCTCCTGCGAATGAGCGAGCCTTCGTAGGAAAATTATTATTCCCTGATAGTGCGGAATAATGGCAACCAATATCCGCCGGATTTAGTAGAGGTTCTCCTTGTATTCCTTCTTCAGCAGATCCTGCAACCCGGACATCGACAGTTCTGCGTTCGCGTATCCCCCTTCTAAGCCCTTGTTCTTGTTCATGTTCATATGCTCGATGAATATCTTTGTGGGCTGGATACCGTGAGTAGGCTCTGACATCGGCCAGAGTTTGGCACGCAAGAGAGCAGGGCTCTGGCTCAACTCGAAATTATTGCTTTCGATGGCGGTAGCCAGCGCCGGTGTCTTTCCCTGAACGGCGAAGCGTGTACGTATTGCCTCGTCAGTCGTAATACGGGCGGTTCCCGAGACGGAGGCAACATACGTCGACCCTGGGATCAAAAACACTGCCGAGACATGCGGTTGCGTGATGATGTTATGGAAGCTGTCAGTGCGGTGATTTCCCGGGCGATCGGAGAACCAAACGCAGCCTTTCTCAACAAGCGCCATTTTTTCGGCTGGATCGCCCTTCGGACTAAGGTCGGCACAGCCGTTTGCGTCCATTGTCGCCAATGCCATAAAGCGGCTGGCGCAAACGAAGCTAAAGTCGTCCTGCGGCGCTCTATCGTCGGGTGTGGCGTTCCAGAAATCGGAGCGGATCAGCGACTTGCCGCAATGACCATAGCACTCCTCAACGCGAATGCGAATCACACCGTCAATTACATCTACGACTCGACCATTGACGCGCATTGTCTCCCTGATGCCGGGAAGCAGGAACAGTGAACCGAAACCCGTGCCGGGTCGAGCTAGCGTCGGGTCGTCGAGCATCGCGGTCGGCACGCGAAGCTCGTGCGTATCGGCAGTTGCAAATCCGGAATCACCACCGCCTAAGGTGATTCCGATCGTTTCACCATCACCGAACCCGGCGAATAAAAGTGGTGATGCAGCAATCCAACGTATCGCGCCTTCATCAAGATGGTTGATTACCTTTAACTTCATCGAAGGTAGAATCCTACCCGCGACCGCCTCAAGTGCTTCAACCGTGTTGATCACGGTTTTGGGATCGAATAATTCCATTACGACCACTCCTTATAATCATGTTTTCTCGAACGATTTCCTACTGGATCGAATGCCTGCAAGTTATGGCATGGGAATGCTTCCCGATTATAGATCACCGATGCATCCGTTGACATAAGCGATTAATCCTTTGAAGAAATGGTTCGCTTTTTTTTAAATCCCTCCTCAGAATTTTTCTTCTTCCACGCGGTGCAAGGGATCACGGAGTTGAAAGACCTCTCGCCCTTTTTCCGTCGAACTGAATATAAACGTCTTCGATCGCTCCATGTGTTGCTTGCTGAATAAAAGCGTCAATTTCCGTGTCTGTAAACCATTCTAGTGCATGAATCAGATTTAAATGGCATTTTGCAGCATTCAGGCCAATTTTTCTCCAATATTGTTTACCTATGAACAATATTAATGTAGAGTGCGTGTTCTGTCAATTTTTTTCATTTCACATGCAATAATCAACCCTATTGGAGACAGGGGGTAGAGATTAGACCACTTGCAGTAAAAAGCGTTTTGAACGCATATTAAAAGCGCTTTTTAGGACTAGCTCTAAAATTATTAACCTAGAAATAAAAAAAGTCGACCTGGACAATCCGTAGCGGGGCGTTCACGCTCCCATTGCAATGTTCAGTGGCCGAAGCTTCCGGCCGCGATTGGCGCTTGCCAACGCCGGGCCGCTCGCCTACTCCGGCTCTTTCTTAGTCCAATGCGCGGATACGCTCTGCAGAAATCGCAGAATAGCGTGCAATTCCGCTTCCGTAAACGGCTTGAGCAACTGCATAAACCGCTCCTCCTTCAATTTGTGAAGCTGTTGATGCAGCTCAAAAACCTGTCTGCCCTTCGCCGTCAGACTGAAGTAGATTTCCTTCTTATTGTCATTCAGTTGCCTTCGCTTTATATATCCTTCCTCCAACAGCTTCGCGCTGATTTTCGTAATGCTGGCCTTGGACAAGTCCATCTTTTCCGCAAGTGCCGTGTTGTTGATCGGCTCGTTGTTGCCGATGCAGTCGATCACGTGCACGCTGGTCAAATGACGCGGGATCGACTCCAATTGCTGTTCCTGCGCATAACGAAGAAGCTTGTCTTGCTCCGATTCGATCAGTTGCTCGCTCAGATGCGCAAAATGAACGACCTGCGCATAGACCAGCCATTTGATCGTCTCCGATGTATTCATCATCTCGCACCTCAGTCACATTATTTATGGTTAACCGCGAAACGATCGTATCACATTCCGACGCCGGAGAGCAACGTTCCTCTACCAAAGATACGTGATGGTTGATGGTTAACGCACGGGATTGCTCAAGGCGCCGTCCGTTCCCCGTTCCTTCTTCCGCTTTGAGCGAATTGCAAAAACAAATGGTAGAGCCAGCACTACAATGAGCGTTGATAAAATGTTCAAATCGTTGATGCCCATCGTTGTGGACAACTGAGCCAGGTGCGGTCCGCCGTCCCCATCCGTCAGCCTAGCGGCGTGATCAGCAGTACGTGAAGCCAGCAGAGTGGTGAAAAGAGCTACACCGAACGATACGAACACATTCCGCAGCCAGTTCTGAATGGAGGAGGCGTGGCCGGTGTACTCGCGGGAAATCTCCTCCATCCCTGCCGTCGTCGCCGGCATCAGCACCAGGGCCAGACCTAGACTGCGGACGGTCATCCACAAGAGCGTATAAGCGGATGAGCTGTCGATCTGCAGCCACGCGAGCGGCAAATTTCCTGCGGCCATCAACAGTACGCCAACAAGCAGCAGCGGCATGGGGCCAACCACTTTGTACAGCCGACCGACAACCAAGGACATAATCGCCATGGCAAGTGTAGACGGTAGCAGAATCATCCCCGTATCAAGTGGCGAATGTCCCTGAACATCTTGCAGGAAGACGGGAACAAGGAGCATGCCCGAAAAAAAGTTGATCATCACGATACACAGCAATATCACTGTCGACGTGAAGCGCCGGTTCAGAAACACTTTGAGCTGTAGAAGCGGCGACTCAATTGACATCTCGCGCCAAAGAAACAGCGCCAGCGCCAACAGCCCGCCTCCCAGACAAAGCAGCGTACTGGCAGAACTCCATCCCCAACTAGAGCCTTGCGACAACGTGATCAGCAGCAGCGAGCTTGCGGCGATGACCGTCAGAAGCCCCCATAAATCGAATCCCTTCGGTACTTTCAGACGATAGTAAGGAATGAAGAAAAAGGCAACAACGATCGCAAGCAGCCCCAACGGCACATTGGTCCAGAAGAGCCACTTCCAGGAGCCGTGCTGGATAAGCCAGCCCGCGTAAGTCGGTCCAATGGCTGGCGCCACTATCGAAGCGGCGATCCAGATGCTCATGGCGGCAGACTGCTGGTGTCGCGGTATGATCTGGAATATCATGGTCATCGACGCCGGCACTATAATACCGCAGAACGCGCCCTGAACAATGCGGAAGGCGATCAGCATCGGCGCGTTCCAAGACAAGGCGCACAGCACGGAAGCAACCGTCATGCCGAGCAAGGCGAAAATATACAATCGCTTGTAACTGAAGCGTTCGCCGAAATAGCCAGATGTAGGCGCGAAGGTGCCGAGCGCCAACATGAAGCCGGTTAATGTCCATTGCACGACGCTCAAGTCGGAAGCAAATTCTTTCTGCAAGACTGGCAAAGCTATATTAATCGTATTGCTGTTCAGCAGCGACAGGAAGTTTCCCATGAAGATCGCTACAATTATTGGCATAAACTTCATGGGCTTCTGAGTTTGTTGCTCTTCCATGTTGGTTACATTCTTATTTTTCATAGCAGGTTCCACCATTCGTTTCTCCATTTTGTTTAATAGTTAATAAAATATTGATTCTGACGCATCAGATAAAGTGAAACAGAGTTTAATTTCGGCCCGATCGATATACGTGTAAGCCGTATAACAATGTCCAAATAATCATTATTGTTTACCGGTAAACAATAATGATTATAGCTTATGTAATAATGAAAATCAATATCAATTACATTTTTGATGATCTCACTGTTCAATGAATTGTCAATTACCGAATTAAACTTACGTTATGGAGCCTGTATAAGGACTCTTATAGAAACCAATATCAGGACTACATTTACATTAATAAGCCGGGAGAGCGAATCAAGCCGGGTTATATTACTCAGCACTTTCCGCTTGTCCTAAAAAGTATAACTTGCGACGGATTCGTTTCCACGATCTTCGGCACAGTTGTGCCAGCTTGCTTCTTGCTAACGGTGTCAGCTTAAAGGAAATTCAGGAATGGCTGGGGCATAGCCATTATTCCACTACGGCGAACATTTCTGCGCATCTTGACCATAGCTCAAAGCTTTCTTCAGCTCAAGTGATGAGCAATACCCAGATTTAGCTGAATTTATTGAAGCTAACCCAAGTTTAATGGCGGGGCAAATTAGCAAGATCAGCTTTATCTTCGACCAAGCCTCTAAAGGTAAATTATTGATTAAGGATATTGGCATCCGCAATGTTAAGCAGTAAACGGCTAATCAGGTTGTCTGCTATTTGTTAAGAGCAATATAAAAAAGTGTGCCGGCATGAATAATCCTGTCGATACCGTCTCGTCGGTCATTGTGAGGTCACCAGAACTTAATTGGTCGACCTCCTTTTCGTGTGGTCTTACTTTTAAGATTTTTCAGGGTAATAGGTGATACCTACTCAAGAAATAAATAGTAAAAGGCAAAAGTAGACACTTATGGGTGAGACCAATATTATGAAAATACTCATAGTGTTATTTACTAGCCCCATCCTATGATTGCTCTTTGTTTATTGATAAAAGGAAATCATGTCATTAAACAACTTATTAATAAACTCAAGCTCAGCATTGTTATATTGATCCAGAAAATCGTACATCCGCTGCTCTTCTTTTGCATGAAGCTCATCGTGAGCGGCAAACAGCTTTTTCCCGGCAGGCGTCAAACGAAAATAGACTTCTTTTTTGTTATCGTTGAGCTGAGTCTTTCTCACCCAACCTGCCTTAAGCAACTTGGTGGCGATCTTGGAAGTGTTCCCCTTGCTTACCTGAATTTTCTCGGCAATGGACGTGATGTTGATCGGCTCTTGTTCTCCGATACACGCAATCGTATGCAGTTCGGTCATGTTCAAGTTGAACTCCACGTCAATATGCTTTCGAAGCCCTTCGAGATAGGATGCCGTTATTCGGGTTTCGTATTGTTCTTTTTGCTGAAGAAATTGAATGAAATTTTCATATATTGCAGCCTTATTTTTATTTGAAATCCCCATAAGTCAGATCGCCCCTTGGTTTTTTACTCATTATATCATCATATGTTTTCCAAAGAAACAATGATAACAACTAGGATTGATAAGTTTCACGACACTAAATATTTCTAATTTGTTTCATGTGATAATATTTATATTATGACATTTTGAATAAACCCTATCTCAAAAGAATCTCTCATTTATTCATATGTAACGATCTTGCTAAAAGGTACTTCTTGTTTCTTCCAATCGGCTTGACCACCTGGCACGCTCTTCACGGTACGCCTGGTAACTGACGCTTTGTAGTCGTTCAACCGGATTCTGTTGGCGGAGGGCGAGACTGGTCGAGCGTCGGATTTAGGATGTTTGCCACGTGATGAAGAGGATATGACCAGCGTTTACCTCTGCGTAGAGTTCTCGAAACTAAATCAGACCGGCGTTCGGCTAAAAAAATGCCTTCCCGATTCGGTATCCGGAATGACAAGCATGAACGTTCGTAATTATAGTAAGCACCCAAAAGACCACCTTAAACTGGAGTCTTACCGAACAGTTCAAGATGGTTTCTTTATACTTTCTCTCTGCCCTCTTCACTTCGGTTTGATCAGAACCATCAGCTCTTCCGCCACAGCTGTCCCTTGTTGACATACCAAATAACACACAGTACAATTAAATTGTTTCACATGAATCAATTTAATTAATCAAAACGAGATGAACTTTGTAAGAAATAGTTTTATTTACGTTTTCATATGAAACAATAATTTCGAATTGGAGTGGTCTATAACAGCAATTATCTCAATCTTTAATACACGTGGAAATGGAGATGTGTGAAATGGAAATCGTAAATCCAACAACATTAACAGATAAAATGACCTCCGTCATTTCCCAGGTGGTGGTCACCACTGCTTCTAAACTGGCCTTTATTTCTGGACAGGTCGCGGTAGATGATACAGGAGCACTCATCGGCCCTGGTGACTATCATGCTCAAGCGATCCAAACGTTTACTAATCTTATGCATGCATTACGAGCTATAGGGGCCGAGCCTTTAAGCATCGCAAAGATGAATATTTACGTGGTCAACCACAAGCCGGAATTGATTCCGATCGTTTTCAATGCCGGTTATCAGGTGTTTGGTACAAAATGGTCGAAGTCAGCAAGCACTTATATTGGCGTTCAATCGCTAGCAGATCCTGAGTGGCTCATCGAAATAGACGCGATCGTAATTTTCCCATAATGACAAAGAAAAGAGGTAATGGACATGAATTATGAAGTCATTCTCATCGGCGGAGGACCCGTTGGCATGATGTTAGCCGGAGAGCTAGCGTTAGCCGGCGTAAAAGCCTGCGTTATTGAACGCTTGAAAGAAACCAACCCTTATTCCCGAGCGCTTACCGTACATCCTCGCACACTGGAAATCTTGGATATGCGCGGGCTGAAAGCAAACCTTATGAGCAAAGGACGCCCGTTGTCTCGAGGTCACTTTGCTGGATTGGATACCCCTTTGGATTTCTCCATGCTTGATTCAACCTCTAATTACACGCTTTTCCTACCACAAACCGAAACAGAAAAAGTGTTGGAAGCATGGGCAGATGAGCAAGAAGTGACTGTACTTCGAGGGTTTGAAGCAGTGGCTTTGAACCAGGATGAAGATGGAGTTGACGTTATTATTGAGGGACCGGATGGCAAGTCAACTTTAAGAGCCTTGTATGTAGTGGGCACAGATGGAGCGAGAAGCATGGTTCGAAAACATGCCGGTATCACGTTTGAAGGTTCAGATGCCACCTTTACAGCCATCCTGGGAGATGCAGTGTTGTCCGATTTATCTCCAATGAGTGTTATTTCGCAAATTACGGATCAAGGCTTGATCAGCATTATGCCGATCAACGAGCAATTCTACCGAGTGTTGATGATTGATATGGAGCGGCGCAACGTCTCTAAAGATGAGGCGGTGACGTTGGAGGAGTTCCGTTCTTCGATTATTCGCATGACAGGAAGCGATCTAGGTTTGAGCGATGTGAGATGGTTATCCCGATTTGGGAATGCGACGCGTCAAGCCGGACATTATAGAAACAATCGACTACTTTTGGCAGGAGATTCAGCGCACATCCACTTCCCTGCTGGTGGACAAGGAATGAACGTTGGTTTACAAGAAGCCATGAACTTAGGGTGGAAACTAGCAGGTGCCATCAAAGGTTGGGCTCCAGACTGGCTACTGGATAGTTACCATACCGAACGCTTCCCTTGGAATACGGCGTTGCTTCGAAACACCGAGGTTCAAACTCTGCTTATGGACGTCACTCCTCCTATCATGGAACTTCGGAAGATGCTGGCCCAACTGATTCGAATACCGGAGGCTAATGTTCAACTCGCTGCTCAAATCTCAGCACTGGATGTGCATTATGCTTCAGATGCAAAATCACCTTCCCATCCTTTGAACGGGCAACGTTTCAAAGATTTAAGATTGAAGCTAAGAGAAGGACATACGATTGACGCCTATCAGCTTCTGCACCACGGTGAATTTGTACTGTTGCATTTAAACGGTAATGAACAACATACCCTTTCATGGAAAACGAATAGCCCGCTTCAGGTGGTATATGCAACTCTTGCTGAATTTGAACCGGCTTGGAGTGATGTTCACACAGCACTTATTCGACCGGACGGCCATATTGCTTGGGCGGTATCCCTCTCTAATTCAGTTCCGGTGCAAACAATCAAAGAAGGAATTGCACGCTGGTGCGGGAGTATTGAAAATGAAGGTTGAGTCCATTATCAAAGAGCGTCGGAGCATACGAAAGTTCAGTGATCCACCTGTGCCAAATGAGGACATACGAAGAGAAGAGGATGGGATTACATCATCTGGTATAATATTGTTTCGTTAACAAGGTATACCATGTCAACAGACAAAACTCAATGGGGCTGTCCCAAAAGTAAGTCTGCTCACTTGACGAGACAGCTCGTTTGATGAAAAAATCGGCAAAAATAAAGAAATGGCGGTGTCAGGGAGGTCATCCCGGCACCGTCATTTCTTTATTTTGGTCTATCGCCGCTTTCTTTAGCAGGTTATGGGCGAGCGAAAGCAACCCGACCTCTTAGGCTCACTTTCGACAAGCCTCGAAGCAGAAAACGTCTGAATCCTCGGTTGTTCTGCAATTGCCCAAATACACTCTCCGGTTCAATCATCCTTCGAACCGACAGCGCGTATCCTTCCTCGCTTCGGAGTTTCTCGCGGGCTTGCTGCTTGTACCGCAGGTATTCCATACTTACGCTGATTTCCCGATTCCCTTTAGCTTTGGTGCAAGCTTCTTTAAGTGGACAACTCTCTCGTTCCGGTTTTTCAGGAATTACTGCAACGGATTCAGCAGGAGCAGCAGAAAAACCGTGAACTTTACAAAAGTTCTTATAGCAACGAGTACAAAGATTACATCTACTTGGATAAGCTGGGGCAACAGATTAAAGGAATATATTACTCAGCACTTTCCGCTTGTACTGGAGAAACATGAAATGCGCCGGATTCGTTTTCACGATCTTCGGCACAGTTGCGCTAGCCTATTGCTCGCAAACGGCGTAAGCATGAAGGAAATTCAAGAATGGCTCAGTCATAATCATTTCTCCACTACAGCCTATATTTACGCTCATTTGGATTACAGTTCCAAGATTTCTTCTGCCCAGGTAATGAGCACCAGCTTAAAGATATTGAATAACAAAAAGGTTCCTGCTCTGCCAGAAAAAGCAGATCAGAAACCTGTCATTGATGAAGTGGTGCGGTCGAGAGGACTTGAACCTCCACGGTGTTGCCACCACTAGAACCTGAATCTAGCGCGTCTGCCAATTCCGCCACGACCGCAAGTTATGCTGTTAAGTGGTGCCGGCGATAGGACTTGAACCCACAACCCCCTGATTACAAGTCAGGTGCTCTACCAATTGAGCTACACCGGCGCTTTGAGAGAAAATGGCGGAGCTGACGGGACTCGCTTCCACTGGCGATGCTACCTCGAAAAGCTTCGAGCGAGCCAGATCTGAAGTGCCCGAGCAACACTTCCTGTCCATTCTGCAAGGGTAAACCCGTTTACGTGTGAGAGGCCCGTTGCATCTTCGTGAAAATGGCGGAGCTGACGGGACTCGAACCCGCGACCTCCGGTGTGACAGACCGGCGTGAACTCCAACTTCACCACAGCTCCATTTTCCGACAAAGTCCCGCTTTCTGGCGGCGACTCTTGTAATATAGCATGTCTTCCAAAAGAAAACAAGAACTATTTTTCCAAGCTCTTTTAAAAAGTTTTCATAGATTTACCAGTCATTTTTCGCTACAATTAATGTAGCACATTGCGGAATTCTGTAAAAAATGGAGACGATCCTGAATGAAAAAAACGACAAGAATACTCACCATCCTCTCCGTTTGTTCGCTCATGCCGATGACCGCCCACGCGTCTTCCCCTGCGTATGTTGTTCAGGCGGGCGACACACTGATGAAAATTGCCAGGGAGAATCAGACAACGGTTGAAGACCTCATGCAAGCAAATCAGTTGACTTCTGACCGGCTGTCGATCGGTCAAAGCCTCACATTGCCGGGAACAGCGGCTCCCCCTGCTCAAACGGTTGCGGATGTGACTGCATCGGAAAACGAAGCGCCTGCGGATATCATCGCTTCTACGCATTCATCCGCGATCCGCCCCGGCATGAAAGCCCGGATTACGGGAGACGTCGTGAATGTACGCAAGTCGCCTTCCCTGGAGGCGGAAGTCGTCGGCAAGCTCCCAATGGGAGCGGTTGTAGAAGTCTTGGAGCCAGGAGTAGAATGGACAAAAATCAGTTTTGATCAAAGAGAATTATTTGTGTCCACCGCTTTTTTGAATGAAGCGTCTTCCTTCTCTTCCGATGAATCTGAGGAGCTTGAAGCCCCTTCTTTCTCTAGCAAAAAGCTGCACCGTGTCTTCGAACCCCTATTACACACCCCTTACGTAACGGGCGGTACGACTCCAGACGGCGGCTTTGACTGCAGCGGGTTTACTTTCTACGTATTCAAAAAATTGGGGATTGCCTTGCCTCGCACCTCAGAAGAGCAGTTCCGCGGCGGACAAGCCGTCCCCCTGGAAAAAGCGGTCCCTGGCGACCTCATTTTCTACGACACGATGAAAAACGGACGCGTGTCCCACGTCGCGATCTACCTTGGCGACGGCATGATGGTACATGCCAATGGCGACGAGGTTCGCTACGAGAAGCTGGAAAACATGCACAAGCTTTATCCGTTCTTCGGCGTCAAGCGTTATGTTAGCGAATAAGCACAAGCAAGGGACGAAAACGGCAAGAGCGATGCGCGATTGCCGTTTTTCTTGTACAAAGGCAGAAAGGTCTGTCTGGAAGCCCCACGTCTCGTTGCGTGCGGTTCCAGCCAGACCTTTCGTTTTTCAGATAGCCAGTGAGGCTTCCGGAGCGTGTACCATTTTGACCGCATTGCCGAGCTTGAACAGATGCGGCGGGTGTACACCGTCAAAGGCGTTGCGGGTATCCAGAATCGCGACACCCAGCTCCGCGAATTCCTGGTAGTTGAATACCCGATGATTCGTCAGCAGCACCATGCAGTCATAATTTCTCCACGCTTTCGGGTCATATGACACGCTTTTGACTTCTTTCCCACTCTTGTCTATGAATGTTTTGGCATAAGGATCGTAGTATTCGACGAGCGCTCCAGCTTCTTTAAACAGCTCATAGACCTGCAAGGATGGCGATTCGCGCAAATCGTCAATATCGGGTTTGTAAGCCATGCCGAGCAGCAGCACGCGCGAGTTGCGGATGGACTTGGCGTACATGTTGAGGATCACAGACGTCTTGTAAACGACATGATCCGGCATGCTGTTGTTGATCGACTGTGCCAGATCGATGAATTTGCTAAAGAAGCGATAGCCTTTTGCTTTCCAGGACAAATACATCGGGTCCAGCGGGATGCAGTGACCGCCGATACCCGGTCCGGGATAAAACGGCATGAAACCGAACGGCTTTGTGGAGGACGCTTTGATTACTTCCCATACGTCGATGCCCATCCGCTCGCACATTAAAGCCATTTCGTTGATAAACGCGATGTTGATGCTGCGGAAGGTGTTTTCCAAAAGCTTTGACATTTCGGCTACCTTGGTCGACGACACCGGCACGACTTGGCTGATGAAGTTGCTGTACAACAACACGCCGAGCGCCAAGCATCTTTCTGTCGTTCCGCCGATCACCTTTGGCGTATTCGTCGTGGAAAAACGGCTGTTTCCCGGGTCTACACGCTCCGGGGAGAAGCACAGAAAGAAGTCGCTCCCGACCTGATAGCCCATGCGTTCCAGCTCCCACTGGATCAGCTCTTCCGTCGTACCCGGGTAGGTAGTGCTTTCGAGTGTGATCAGCGGTCCATTTTGGATATGATGCTTGATCTGGTCGACGACGCGAGAGATGTACGATGTATCCGGGTCCTGATTTTCGCTCAAGGGAGTAGGTACGCAGATGCTGATCGCATCCAGCTCCTTCAGCACCCGATAATCGCTGGTCGGTATAAATTTTCCTTCTTTGACCAGTTGGTCAACAGGTTCGTTTGGCACATCCCGTATGTAAGACTCTCCACGCTGCAAGGCCTCGATTTTTTTCAGATCCAGGTCAACCCCAAATACAGTGAATCCGCTACTGGCCATCTCGATGGCCAAGGGGAGTCCCACATACCCAAGTCCAATGACCCCGACTTTTGCCGTTTTCGCTTCGATTTTCTGTTGCAATGCGGTAAATCTATCCATCTGGCATCCCTCCGGTTGTATTTATCTAGGAAACAAGCAAGCGTTTGATACGCCAATCCAATTCGACAGGAGAAAACGGTTTTGTCAAAAAGTCAGCGACTCCTTTTCGGAAGCACTGCGACATATCCTCTTCCAGGCGCTTGTCCGTCAATACCACGATTTTGCAGCGGTCTGTCGCTGCCGGCTCATGCTGCGCTTTCAGCCAATCGATCAGCTGATAGCCATTCATGACCGGAAGCGTAAGCTCGGTGATAACCAGGTCCGGCTGTACCTGCTGGACTTTTTCCTTTCCCTCCATCCCGTCCCCCGCCAGAAATATTTCGTAGCCGTTTCGAGCGAGACGAACAACCAGGATTTGCTGGATGACAGGATCATTTTCTACCAGCAAAAGCCGGGGCCTTCGCTCCCATTTGTGCTCGTGGCGGGCAACCACCTGAATGGCGGATGCAAATGAAACAGAATGCGTCAGTCTAGCTGTCATCTCCATTAGGATTTCGCCCATGGAAGCACCGCTCTCCGGATACCCGGCTACGCAGATTCCACCGGCAAGCTGTTCATTTTTCTGAAGGTGTTCTTTCATCGACAGGGCCAGGTAATGGGTTTGCGCCAGGCTGGCACCGTCCAAAAGAATGACGAGCCGCTTTGACTTTTCGTCGTAAAAAAGCTGTGCGGCATGCTCTGGCTCCTTGTCTGCCAGAAACGGCTGCAGTTCTTTCCAGTCCGAGTCTCCCCTCTCCCGGCAGCGTACAGCAATCATGCCGCAGGACAAATCACTTGCTTCGTAGTAACGAAAAAAGTACGCCAGCTTTTCATCATGCATTTCGTCCACCCCTTCTTCCTTATGACTGACGTGTCTCTACCTTCCAGCTTTGGCGCGTCATGACACCCCAGGTGTTGTTGTTCCTGAGAAAATCGATATGTCCAAGGACACGCCAAATCGCGCCCACTTGATAGTATCCGAAGAACATCAGCAAACCGTACCCGAGCAGCTTGATCAGGTCACTGACCTTCGTGTATCGTCGGAAGGCCAGTTCTTCCAGCAAAATGCCGCTGATCGTAAGCAAGTACCCATACAGCAGATTGATCGCCAGGAAGACAAGCACAATGTAGGCATGGGTCATATCGTAAAAGCTGTACCCGATCAGCGCGAGAAAGCCGGTTAGCTTGAAGTACGGATTCAGCGTCTCAAACAACACGTTGTAGGGCATCGTCAACAAGCCCATGATCTTGTATCTCGGATTAAACAGCATGTGGCGGTATTCGATCATGTTTTTCAGATTTCCGCGCCCCCATCGCTTCCTCTGGCTCGCCAAAATGTGCAAGGTGTCGGGGGCTTGTGTCCAGCAAACGGCATCCGGACAGAACGCGATGCGGTATTTCTTTTTGTTCTCCAGCATGTGCTTGTGCAGCTTGATGATGATGTTCATGTCTTCGCCGGGGTAGCCTTCGCGGTAGCCGCCGACATCGATGACAGCGTCCTTGCGGAAAAGGCCGAAGGCCCCGGAAACGATAATCAGCCCGTTGAGCGCGCTCCATCCAATCCGACCGCCGAGAAAGGCTTTCATGTACTCGATGGTCTGAAACATCGGCAAAATTTTCTTCGGCAGATTCACTTCCTTGACGATCCCGTCCTCAATTTTGCAGCCATTGGCAATCCGCACATTGCCGCCGATCGCTACCGTTTCATCCGGATTTTCCATGTAGACCTGTGCCATCCTGATCAGCGCGTCCCGCTCCAGCAAGGAGTCCGCGTCGATCGATGCGATCAGCGGATAATGGGAGAAGTTGATCCCGGCATTGAGCGAGTCCGCTTTGCCCCCATTGTTTTTGTCAATCACGAACAGCTGCGGATACTGCGGGTTGTGGTAAATCCCCGCAATCGGGGAGGAATGCACGACATTGCGGACATAGACGTGTGATTGCCGTTTCAGCCCGAATTCGCGAATCAGCACATTCAGCGTTTCATCCTTTGATCCATCGTTGATGACAATGACCTCGTACTGAGGGTAATGCAAAGCCAGCAGGGAACGTACATTTTCAATAATGGTCAGCTCCTCATTGTAGGCTGGCACCAAAATCGACACTGGGGGCACCCTTTCCGAGCCCGCCAGCGATTCAAAGCGGGAAAATCGGGAGCGCTTCATGATCGTCGAAATATTCAAGTGCGAAAAAATGTTGATAACCAGGTAGATCGAATTGACCACGAAGACGTAGTACATCGCGAACAACCCGTATCCGAGCAATAAATCGCGCATAGTTCCTCCTCTCCTCTCATCAGATCACCCGCTCTTTTTGGCGGTTGAAATAGGAGTCGTAGATCGTCAGCTTGTGATCCCGCTCATCAGAGCCAGACAGCCCCTGCCCGGCGAGCCTTTCCTCGCGCAGTACTTCCCGCAGCTGCTGCATCGCCAGATCGGCCGTTTCTTTATGGGTAGTGCGGGAAGCGACCTCGCACAGAGCCTGGAAGCCTTCTGCCCCCACCTTGACCAGACTGCGAGCGGCGTGGTATTTCACCCACCAATTCTGATCATCCAGCGCCTTGAGAAGGACGGGAATCTTTGCTGCATCCTGCCAGGTCCCGATTGCTTTGACGGCGAGTGCGCGAACCTCCCAGTCTTCGTTTGCCATAAGGGAGTGAATCTGCTCTGACGAACTCTTTACATCTGACAAGACGAGTCTGGCTGCCTGGATTCTCACTTCTTTCTCCTCTGCGTCGAGCAGCTGCCACAAGCTGTCGATCAACGATTCATCGAGAGACGTCGCCGGCAGGCTGGCCAAAGCGACCAACGTGAAGCGGGAGTCGCCGCTCTTGATCCACTCGCGCAGCAATGGCAAAAGATCAAGGCGCGAGTCTCCCAGCACCTCCGCCAACAGCTTCGGCGAATCATGAGAGGACTTGATCATCGCTTCGACCATCTCGCGCAAGTCGGAGATATTTCGCGTACAACGGGCGATGGCCCTCGCGATGATATACCGTCCCGCTTCGTCGTTCTCCGCCCGGAGCATCGAAAGCAGCGCCGGCGTCGCCTTTTCGTGGCCCATCGCTCCCAGCTTGTAGGCGGCATCGGTGCGAAGCGGCCCCGGCAGCTGTTTCAATCGGCTGATTTCCAGCTCGGGCAGCCCCAGCTTTTCGAAAAGGGCCGTCAGCTGCTCCCGATGTTTGCCTTTTACGCGCTCGGCAATTTCAATCAGCTTTTCTTCCAAAACCTGCACATCTCTCTTAGCCAATTGGAATGCGGGGGACTCCAGCGGCTGATCGTCATCGAGATGAGAAAGAACATAGGCGATGTAATCCTGAAGTCTTGCTGCCGATTTCTGCTTTTCCCTGGTCACGTACAAGTGTCTGCATTTCAAACACAGAAGCGCGATGATCCCCGCAGCGATCAACACCGATGAAACGATTAGAAACAGATATGCGGTTTGCAATTGCTGAAACATTTTTTAATCACCTCTTTCTCCCTTGACTAGCGGTAAGTGGGAATAGACTCCAGCGCTTTTTGATAGATGGAGTAGCTCTCCTTTTTCCGCTCCGAGTACCGGGGCAGACTCCACTGGGACCATGTATAGCTCCCGTGGGAGGTCAGCTTTACGTTTTGTTCGGGTGTAAGACCCAGAATTTTTCCGCTTGTTTTTTCCTGCCGCATGGCGATGACACGGATGCCCTCCGAGGCGGTTGAGATCAAGTCCTTGTAACTCATCACCTGCTTTGTGCTCGGGTCGGTGTATCCGAGCAGCATCCAGGGAATTCGGATTTCTACCCATTCGCCGCTCGTTTCCCAGTTCGCTTGCGAGCTGTATCCTGCTCTTCCGGGTACATTGGTTCCCCGTTTCATCCGGCCTACGGCAACATCCTCAAAAGGATGCGTCCCTTTCGTATCAGGCGGACTCATTTCCAGTCCGACAGCCAGCTTCCACGGAACGAACAGCCCCGAATCTCCTTTTCGCTCGGCGTCTGTGTACGGAATCATGCCGTAGCGCTGTCCGTACAGCCTTTTATGGAAATCGTAGCCGGATGCGATTTTGACTTCGCTTTCCTTGTCGTCTCCCAGGCGGATGATCGCTTCCAACCCTTCATCCAGACGCAGCCCCGGCAGCTCTGGCGATGTTTTGTTGCCGCCCGGCAGCGTGTCGATTCCGATGACCAGGCTTTCGCGACCTGGCTGCAGCGCTTGATCAAGGTGAACCAGAAAGTAGACATATGCCTCATCATGTGCAGCCCAGATGTCGCGGACACCCGCCAAGCCCCCATTCAGCTTCGTCTTTTCTCCCTCTTTCAGCTTGTCCCAATCGTCTGGGCTGCCATCGATCTTGATCACATTCTCCAGCCCCGCGTCCATCGCGAGCAAGCCAAAGAAGGATTCGTTCGTCAGCTCATTCTTCCAATAGGCCCGGCTGTCGTCGGGGATCTCGAAGCGCATCGTGTTCCAGGTGCGCTTAAACCATTCATCCTGCCACGTAAACAAAATGGCGCCGGCATATCCTTCTGTGGAAATTTCCCGCAACAATTCTCCATTGATGCGGCCCTGTTCCCGTTCATCGTGCCCGCCCTGGTCTCGCCCGAGTGTCCCCAGATGCGCGACTCCGACGGACGAAGGGACGCCGAACTCGGTCACCATGACCGGGATGTTTGGATGGTGGGCCTTCAGCTTTCGCAAATACGCTTTGTATGTATCGATTTCCCCTTTTTCGTTACGGACGTTTTTCAGGGTGTCGTCGTACCGGAAGAGGTCCGGGTAATACGGATATACGTGATAGGCTGCGAAATAACCGGCATCCCACTTCACTGGCTGGATGTGCGTCGGATCAACGCTCACCATGTCTTCGTGAATCATTGGCTCGCCTGGATGCTCCAGCGGATCTGTCGTCACCCAATTGGTAAAGGTCAACGGATGCTGCCAGCCGCGTTTGGATTCGAGTTCGGCTGCATAGTCGAGCATTTCCGCCAGCCAGTATTCAAAGGGAGCCGCCTTCTCTGTCGCTTGAAAATGCTTCCCCTGGTAACGCGGTTCCGCTTTCCGAATCCCGTTGGTATTCTTGACCATCTCCGGGTCCCACTCCGTTCCGATATGCCAGGCCATCAGGTATTGCCCGGCGTTTGCCGTATAGGCTCCGCTTGCCTTCCCCCTTTTCTCAGGCAATGTCGTATCGCCGTATACAGCTCCCACAGCAGCTTCAATTTCATCGCGGAATTCTTTTCGTATTTCCGGCAAAAACGCGTCCTTTTTTTCGATCAGCGCTTCTTCTGGAGACCAGATTCCCTGGATAAAATAAAGCGGGTCATCCGCGTGCTTTCGGTTGAACTCGACCAGCGCTTCATAGAAGACAGGCTGGTGGATCGTGTAAATACGGACCGCCCTTACACCCAGTTCATGCATCATGCCAAACCAGCGAAGATAATCCGCTTTTTGGATCGGCAGCTCGCCGGGGTAGTGGCCGGGGAGGGACGCCCCCAGATTGATCCCTTTTACAAAGTAGGGCTTCCACGCACCATCCTCGTACATCTGGAACTGATCCTTGTTCGTACGGAATTTCAGGCTGTACCCTTCCTCTGTTTGCTTTGTTTCCACACGGGCGAAGATAGGATCCCCCCAAATGAAGTACCCGCATAACAAGCCCGCCAAAATCGTGAGAAAGAGCCACCCGATCCGTCTGCGAATCACTGTCTTCCCCATTTCGATTGCTCCATTCCTGTTATTGTCAAACGCGCTTGTCGGTCATTATAAGCAAGAATATCGCCAGCGGCCATAGTCGCCCATACCTGCATGCTTCCGTTGGCCTTCGTAAAGAAAATGTAATCAAACGGCAAATTTATACCCATCCTCCCATGATTTTTTGTTGCAAGTCCTGCAACATTGTCAGAACTGTTCGGAAAAAAAGCATAGCTTTCGAGAAAACCGGATCAAAAAATGGGACCGGAAACCCCCTCGAAATTAGTAGGTTGCTCCCAAAAAAAATTGCCTTCCAATTCCGATTGGAAGGCTTTTCACAACTAGTGCTGCGTGTTTTCATGCTGCACAGCATGGTTTTGCTGCTGATTGATTTCGATATTTCTCAGTGCATGCTTCATTTTGTCCAGCTGCATCTGATAATCGCGCACTACAACCGTTAACACGCTGACCGTTTCTTTAAAGTCCGGCTCGCTGCTGATTCGGTCGATCGCTCTATGTAAATGCAGCATTTTGTTTTCCGTTTCCCGTAACAGGTCCAATAACTGCAATCCGTTCAACACAGTATCACCTCGTCAACAATTCTTTGATGATTCCCGTTGCTTCTCTTATGCTCTCCTGACGACCTCTCTGCTATACAAAAAAAGAAAAGCCCGATCAATCAGGCTCTTCTTTCCTATCTTGTCATTTGTTCCGGGATGCAGCCAGGCTGACGAATTGCTCGATATCCTCCGCAATCAATTGGAGGGAGCCGCGCCAAAAATCAGCCGAGCGCACATCGACATCCATGATGGCCGCCACATCCTCGATTTTTTCTTTGCCGGTTACAGCCAAAAGCTCGTCGTACTGCTGGACGAAAGACTGGCCGCGCTTGCGATACTCGGCGTACAGCCCTTTCGCAAACAACAGGCCGAATGCGTAGGGGAAGTTGTAGAAATTGTAGTCTCCATAGTAATAGTGAGGCTTGCACACCCACATGTAGGGATGCAGCACATCGTGATCCAAGCAGTCTCCGTACGCATCCTTCTGGGCCTGCAGCATGATCGCTTTCAGCTCATTGACAGAGAGCGAGCCTTCTTCGCGGCGTGTAAACAGCTCAGTCTCAAACAGGTACCGGCTGTAAATGTCGACGATGACCTGGCCCGCTCCGGAAAGATCGTTTTCCAGGATTGTAAACGCCTCTTCTTCAGAAGCTTGCTCCAAAGCCGCCTTGGCAATGATCGTTTCGCAGAGGATGGACGCGGTCTCGGCGATCGGCATCGGATAATCGCTATTGAGGAAGGCTTCTTCAACGAGGCATTCTCCGTGATAGCCGTGGCCCAGCTCGTGGGCGAGCGTGCTGACGTCGTTGTAGCTGCCAGTAAAGTTGGCCATGATCCGGCTTTCCTTGACTACGTGAAGGTTGTAGCAAAACGCTCCGCCGCGCTTTCCTTCCCTCGGCTCGGCGTCAATCCAGCGGTTGTCAAAGGCACGCGCTGCGTACTGTGCCAGCTTGTCGCTAAAGCTGCCAAAGTGCTTGACGATGAAGTCGCGCGCTTCTTGATACGTGAATCGCATGTCGGCTTCGCCAACGGGAGCGAACATATCATAGAACGGAAGTCCGTTTTCATGCCCCAGCAGCTTGGCTTTGGCCCGATAGTATTTATGGAAGGCAGGCAAGCTCTCGCGCATTGCCGTCAGCATCGCATCCAGCGTCACTTTGTCCATACGGGAGTCTTGCAGTGTCTTGTCCAAGGCAGACTCGTAGCCGCGCAGCTTGGCTACCGTGATCACTTCGCCTTTGATCCCGTTCAGACTGGCAGCGGATGATTCCTCGATTTTCTTATAGGCGGCAAGCTCCGCTTCGTATGCCGTTTTCCGTGCCTGCGGATCTTTTTCAAACGCCATATTGCGGACGACCGGCAGAGGCAGCTGTTTTTGTTCCCCGTCTACCGCAATGTCGACCAAGAGTGTGGAGGTGAGCAATTCCTGCAGCTTTGCCCAGGCATTGGAGCCCGTGTTTTTCATCTTGGCCAAAACGATTTCTTCTTTTTCACTTAGCAAATATTTGCTCTTCTCTGCCGTCTCAGCAAGGAAATAGCGATGGGTTTCCAGCAAGGGAGATTTTGCGATCAAAGTCTCCAGCTGGTCAAGTCCACCCAGCCATTTCTGAAAGAGCACCCCTGGCTCCACCAGCTCGACAGCTTGGTTTTGAATCCGTTCCACCAGCTGCAACGCCTTTTCATTTTTCGCATCCACGCTTGCCGTCAGCTCGGCGAAGCTGTAAAGACGGGACTGTATCTGCAGGATCGCGGTCAGCTTGGTTATGTACGCTTCCATCTTCTCTACGGCGTCGGCCTGAGATTGCAGGTTTTGCTTCGTCCAATTTTGCAGTTCTTCAATCGCCCGGGAAAGCTTCTCCCAGTCTTGCTTCAATTCAGGTGCTTCGAAAGACGTATACAATACGTCCAGATTCCAACGCATATCCATGCGGACGCGCCCCCTTTGTCATGTCAGCCTTCTCACTATTGTAAAAAAAATCTTATAGGAAGAGCAAGTTTTACCAAATTCTTTTTTCAGCGCGATTCTCCTGAGCTGTCGAAAAGCTCGATTTAAAAAGCCCTTTCGCAGCAGCTGGTTCTTCGCGAAGGGAAGCTATATGCGTTCAAAGAAGCCTGATCGTTCAAAGTCGCCAACCTTTCCGACACGATGAAAGAACCTTGCTCTTTGAACAAGCAAGGTTCTTTGCATCGGAAATTCATGCACGGACTGGCTGTCTTAAAAACATCAGTGCGGACAAGGCGAATAATTGTGTCGATTCGACCAGTTGATCCATATCGACGTACTCATCGGCATGGTGCGGAATGTGACGGTCCCCCGCCCCTGTCGTCAGAATCGGAATGCCCGCCTGATGCAGGAATGTGCCATCCGTCGCGCCGGGAACGCCATTGTAGACCGGTTCCTTTCCCGTAAGCTCCCGATATGCTCCGCTGACAGCAGTCACTACCTCCTCATCCATGGAAGTCAGCGTCCACGGCCGTTCCTCGATTACCTCCAGTGTCGCTTTGAAGCTGTGATCGTCGCGAGCAAGTCGCTCCAGTATGTCATTCATTTCCCGCTGCAGGGTTTGGTGATCCTGCCCCGGAACTGTGCGGATATCCAGCGTCGTCATGCATTGATCGGGAACGACGTTGATCTGTGCCTCTCCCCGGACAGGAGCCTGCAAAATGGTAGGTGTAATACTGGGCCATCCTAACATGGGATGGTTGCCCAATCGCGCCATTTCTTTTCTCTCCAGCTCCTCCAACGCCACGATCGCCCTGGCCATTCGCGTGTTCGGATTGATACCGGTAAGCGGCATGGCGCCGTGAGCCATTTTCCCGTAGGTGCGGAGGATCGCTCGCATGGCTCCTTTTTGCGTAATGCAGAGCTGATTTTCCTCCGGCTCGCAAATGATCGCGGCGTCGACGCCCTTTGCCCATCCCCTCCGAATAAAATTCTTGATGCCAATCATCATGCCTTCTTCGTCACAGGGGATGCAAAGCAGGATTTTTCCATAAAAAGGGAGCTCCGATCGCTGGATGGCCTTTACCGCGCAAATGGCAGCCGCCAGATTGCCTTTTGTATCACAGGACCCCCGGCCATAGATGCGGTTTCCTGAAATCTGGCCGCCAAACGGATCATAGCTCCACGCATCGCGGTCACCTTCCGTAACGACATCCGTATGGGCTTCAAAGAGGAGCGTTTTGCCCGGACGGCCGGAGTCGTAAAAGGCGATCACATTGGGCCGTCCCGGCACCACTTCCTCGTAAAAAACCTGAAGCCCCATCTGGCGCAAATAATCAGCCACAAACCGGGCGACACGTTCTTCATTGCCGTCCGCCTGCCCCGGTCGATAGACGCTGGGGATGCGGATCAATTCCTGCGTCAAGCGCACTACTTCTTTTTCATCGACACTCGATATGACTCGATTCATCCAGATTACGCCCCTTTCCTATTCACTGCTGATCGAATCGCAGGAAGGCAGCCCGCCTGCTGGCTTTGCCGCCCGAACCGCGCGGATGACCGCCTCAGCCAAAATCTCGGCCGACAGCGCTCCGACCATGTCTGCTGATGCTTCTACCTGCCCGGTTCCCATCGCGAAGAGCGTATCCCCGTCATGCATGGTGTGGATGGGACAAATGGTCCGGGCCAGCCCGTCATGCGCCATTTGCGCGATTTTGGTCGCTTCCGCTTTCGTGAGGACTGCGTTGCTGGCGACGACACCGATCGTCGTATTCGTACCCGGCGGTATGAGGGAAAAGGCTTGTGTTTGCATGACATCGAGGCTGTCGAGGATGTTTCCTTCGTCATCCCGCGGCCCCGCCAGAATGAGCCCTGTCTCCGGCTCTCTGACATGGCCTACCGCATTCACAGCGACAATCGCGCCGATCACGAGTCCGCCCGGGAATGTACGTGAAGCCGAGCCGATCCCGCTTTTCATCGCTTTGGCAAAGCCGTTCAGCTTGCCGACAGTGGCGCCTGTGCCCGCACCGACGTTTCCCTCTTTAGGAGGCTGCCCGCTCGCCCGTGATGCAGCCAGATAGCCCATCTCCCGAGCAGGCCTTATCCGCGGGTTGCCGACAGACAAATCAAACAAGACAGCCGCAGGGACAATCGGCACAATCCCAAAGCCTACATCAAGTCCCACTCCCTTCTCCTCCAGGTACTGCATCACCCCGCTTGCCGCATCCAGGCCGTAGGCGCTCCCGCCTGCCAAGCAAACGGCATGCACATTGTTTACGAGGTTGATCGGATCGAGCAAATCGGTTTCGCGGGTGCCCGGAGCTGAGCCCCGGACATCCACCCCGCAAACGGCAGGACGTTCTGCCAAAATAACCGTGCAGCCTGTCAATGCTTCTGTATCTTCCGCGTGCCCGACCAAAATGCCGGGAACATCTGTAATCGTTCCATTCATCGTCAGTAATCTCCAGAAATTTTCGACTTTTGCTTGCCTGATGAGCCAATCTTTTTCCATGCCACCACGACTGCCAAGGTGACGATCACGGAGACGATTGCCTCCGGAATACCGCTGGTCACGGCGACTGTCGCAGCCACACCCGCGGGCATGTAACCGCGGATGACCGCCATCAACAGGACGAGGATGGTATTGGCCATGGAACCAACGAAGCCTGCAACGCCAATCGCCGCATACTGGTTAAACTGTCGCAAGCCCACGTAGGTGAAGTACGCGACTACGCCGATGAACAGGCGCGGCAGGATAGCTACCAACGGATCTTTGAACAGAGGGACGGTTGCGTTTAAAAATGATGAGACACCAAAAATGAGGCCAATGATCAGACCGACGCCCCAGCCTTCCATGATTCCGCCGATAATCGCCGGAATGTGCAGGATTGTCGCGTTCCCGGCAGCTGTCGGTACAGGGATGAAGCCGAGACGGGTGACTCCGAGCAGAATTGCGATGGCTCCGAGCACACCAGCGATGACAATCTTTCGCACCGTCAACCCTTTTTCCATGCTTTTTCCTCCTTCGTTCGTTTTTTTATTGGATTCCCCAGTAGGGAGGACTCCCATCGCAGCAGGCTGAAACCTGCTTCCCCGCACACTTCACCCGCAGAAGACGGGCCAGCCCAATTTGTTCCTCACCACGGAATGATGAGCATGACAAAAGCGAGAATCATACAGATGCCGATGGCCGCAAAGTCCTTTGGCGTCGCTCTGTAATGAGCATAGCGTGTACGAGCGGCCCCAGGCGTATAGCAACGCGCTTCCATAGCGAGAATGAGGTCTTCTGCCCGGGAAAGAGCCACGTTAAAGAGCGGGATGATAATCGGGAACATGTCTTTTGTCCGTTTCACGATCCTCCACCACTCGCCTGTGCCAAAATCGGCTCCTCTGGAGGCTTGCGCTTTCATCATCTTTTCCATTTCCATCGCAAAGGTAGGAACAAAGCGGATCGCGATAGTGATGATCAAAGCAAACGCATGCACGGGGAATTTCACCTTCTCCAGCGGCCCCAAAAGCCGCTCCATCCCATGGGTAAGTTCCGTTGTCGAGGTGCTCAATGTAAGGACGCTGGACAGAAAAATGACTTCCACAAAGCGCATGGCGGAAACGACGACCAACCGGATGACCTCGCTGGATATGGTGATGAAGCCGTATTGGAAGTAAATGGTCCCGCCACGGGCTATTTCACCGTAAAACAGCAGCTGCATGATCGCCAGAATAATGATGAACGGCACCGCTGGCTTGACCCCGGAGATCCCGTAGTGAAGCGGAATATGGGAAAGCCGGAACATGATCAGGCAAACCGCCAGCGCAAACAGGTTGCCGATGTACGTATTGCACACCGCAATCGCCAAGATCATGATGACAAACGCTGCCAGTTTGTATCTGGGATCGAGACGGTGAATGACTGATCCCGTAGGAAGGTACTGGCCGATCGTTATATTGCGCGTCAGTTCGAATTCTGCTGACATCCTGCTCCCCTCCTCTCATCGCCCGATCAGATTGGCAATCTGGTCTGCTGCCTCGTCCACCGTGTATCCGCCCGGGTCGACCTGATAGCCCTCTGCACGAAGCCGATACAAGATATCGACACTCTCGGGCGTCCCGATATGGTGAGTGTGTAGAAGCTCCTGATTGCTGAAAATTGACCGCGGAGTGCCTTCGCAGACCGCTTGCCCATTTGCCATCACATAGACGCGATCCGCCAGATGGGCCACTTCCTCCATATTGTGAGAAACAAAAATAACCGTAAGGCGCTCTTCTGTGTTCAACCGTTTGATCCTCTCCAGCAGCTCGTTGCGCGAGCGCGGGTCCAGACCTGCTGTCGGTTCATCCAGAACGAGTATTTTGGGCTGGAGAGACAGCACGCCGGCCAAAGCGACCTTTCGCTTCTGGCCGCCGCTGAGGGCAAATGTCGGGCGGTCCTTCATCTCTTCAAAAGAGAGTCCTACCAGCTCCATCGCCCACTCGACGCGCCGCCGAACCTCTTCGAGCGGCAGCCCCATTTTAAACGGACCGTAGGCTACATCGTCGCCGACCAGCTTTTCGAAAATCTGGTCTTCCGGATTTTGAAAGACGAGTCCGACTTGCCTGCGCAAAGCTTTCACATCCAGTTTTGGATCGGAGACGTTCATGCCGTTTATGATCACAGACCCTGACTGTGGTCGCATCAAACCATTAAAGTGCTGAATCAATGTAGATTTGCCGGACCCGGTATGTCCGATGATCGCGATGCATTCCCCTCGATCAATCTGAATGCTGACGTCATCCAGAGCCCGGTGTTCCATGGGCGTTCCCTGCATGTACACATGTGACAGATGTTCGGTAATCAGGATGGGCTGTTTCAAGATCCGCTCGCCTCCGCCGTTCTGATGTGCAACCGCTTTACTTCCTCGACGATCTCATGGTTGTGGATGAGCGAAGAGGAAAAAGCGGGATGCTGCCTATGGACCAGATGGGCGATTCTGCTGGCATCCGGGACGTCCAGATGAAGCTCCTGCAGCCGCTGCTGATGGGCGAATACCTCCCGGGGAGTGCCTTCCATCACGATTTGCCCGCCCTCCATGACGAGCACTCGATCCGCTTCCGCCACCTCTGACATGTGGTGGGTAACCGTTACGATCGTCATTCCTTGCCTGTGCAGCTTGCGGACAACACCTAAAATTTCCTGCCTTCCGTAGCTGTCGAGCATGCTCGTCGCCTCATCCATGACGAGGCACTGCGGCTTCATCGCCAATATGCCGGCGATGGCCACCCGTTGCTTCTGGCCCCCTGACAAATGATGGGGAGGGCGGTGTCGAAACGCACTCATCCCAACCGCTTCCAGAGCAAAATCAACCCGTTCCTTCATCTCAGCCGGAGCGACGCCGATATTTTCCAGGCCGAACGCCACATCGTCCTCCACAATCGTTGCGACGATCTGGTTGTCAGGGTGCTGAAAAACCATTCCGACCCGGCTGCGAATCTCGTGAATGCGGGCTTTTTCCCGCGTATTGATCCCGTGTACCCAGACATCTCCCTCACTCGGTGTCAAAATGCCGTTTAGATGCTTGGAAATCGTGGATTTGCCAGACCCGTTATGGCCGATGATCGCCAAATACTCCCCTGAATACACCTCAAAAGAGACGCCATGCAAGACAGGGATGACCTGTTCCTGATTCATTTGATAGGAAAACGAGACGTTCTCTACACGAATGATTTCTTCCATCGACACGCCGTCCCCTCCTTTACCCGTTAGATTCCGCGTCCTCCATCGACGTTGACGATCTCGCCGGTAACGATCTTGGCCAGATCGCTGCACAAATAGAGAGCCGCCTGTGCAATGTCGTCCGGTTGAATCAATGCGCCCAGAGGAACGCTGCTCAAAAAGATATCCTTCGTATCCTTCTCGATCTGTTCCTCATCGCCGTGCATAAATTTGCTTAGCATGGGAGTCTCGGCAGGCCCCGGGTTGATCCCATTCACGCGAATCCGATAGGGCGCAAGCTCGATCGCCAATGCTTTCGTCAACATGATCGCCGCCCCTTTGGACGCACAGTACGCATTCAGTCCCGGACGAGCACGTACGCCCGCAATCGAGCAAATATTCAGAATAGAACCACTCCCCTGCTGCTTCATTCTCGGCACAGCGTACTTTGACGTGAGATAGATCGATTTTACGTTTACATCCATTGTCCGTTGCCACTGTTCCTCCGATACTTCCTCAACCGGCGTGAACGCCATGGGCACACCTGCACAATTGACAACAATATCCAGCGAACCGAATTGATCCACGGTACGGGTGACCGCCGCTTCGACGGAACCCGCATCGGCTGCGTTGGCCTGGACAGCCATTGCCGGAGAGCCGCACTCCTTTGCTGCAGCCTCGGCGGCCTCCCTGTTCAAGTCAACGACGGCTACCTGTGCTCCCTCTTTGGCAAAAAGGCGGCAGATTGCCTTTCCCATCCCTGAACCGCCCCCGGTGACGAACGCCGTTTTCCCATTTAACAGCATCTGCTTCTCTCCTTTACGGCTTCAAATTCATCACGATCATCTTCAGATCGGTCATCTCTTCGACGGCATAATGCGGTCCTTCCTTGCCGAGCCCGCTGTTCTTGATTCCCCCGTACGGCATCGCGTCGTTGCGGTACGTGGAGACGTCGTTGATAATGACGCCGCCGTACTCCAATACCCTGGCCGCTCGCATCGCCAGATTGAGGTCATTGGTGAAAATGCCGGCCTGCAAGCCGTACGAAGAGTCATTGGCGGCGGCAAACGCTTCCTCGATCGTCTGATAGGGAATAATCGTCACGACAGGAGCGAACACTTCCAGACAGTTTACTTTCATTTCTGGCCGAGTTCTCGCGAGGACAGTCGGATAAACGAGTGCGCCTTCGCGAACTCCGCCGTGCAAAAGCTCGGCCCCTTGCTCGACAGCTTCCTTTACCCAGCTCTCGGCCCGAATCGCTTCCGCCTCGCTGATCATCGGGCCAACGTCTGTTTCGGCGTCCTCAGGATCGCCAGCCCGCAAGGCCCGCACCTCTTCCAGGAATTTTTGCGTAAACGCTTCGCGGAGCGTTTCTGCTACAAATATGCGTTGCACCGCGATGCATGCCTGCCCCGCATTGTGAAAACTGCGTTGAGCGATCTGTCTTGCCGCCAGCTCAAGATCGGCATCTTCGTGGACGATGTTGGGCGAGTTGTTTCCCAGCTCCAGAGAGACCGGGCGCAATCCGCTGCGCTGCTTGATATACGTGCCGACCTCTGCCGAGCCGGTAAAGGTGTACATGGCGATCCGGGGATCGTCGAGCATCCAGTCGCCTACCTGGCTGCCTGAGCCTGTTACGATGTTGACGTGTCCCTTTGGCAGGCCCGCTTGTTCCAGTATCTCCACCAGCAAAAAGGCAGAGATCGGGGTTGAAGTGGCCGGCTTCAGGACAACGGTATTTCCACCTGCTAGCGCGGGCGCTACCTTGTGTGTACTGAGCAGCAGCGGATAGTTGAAGGGAGTAATGGCGCCGATCACACCTTTGGGCACGCGAATGGCGAAGCCCAGTCGATTTTCAGAACCTGGCGTGGCAGCCAGCGGGACCATCTCGCCGGAAAGCCGTTTGACTTCCTCAGACGACAGGCGGAGCGTGTTGATTACCCGATCCAGCTCCCCCCGGGCGTCCTTTCTCGTTTTTCCGACCTCCCAGACGAGGGAAAGCTCCAGCTCTTCCCTTCTCTTCTCGGCGATCTGACTTGCCGCGAGCAATATATCGCTGCGCTCGGAGGGTGTCAGCGTACTGGTACGGAACGTCTGCAGCGCGTGGGTGACGGCATCCTCCACGTGCTGCTTGCCCGCTTTCGCAATCGTGGCGATCACCTTGCCGGTGTATTTATGGGTGACGGGAATGCTTTCCTCTGTCTCGATCCACTCGCCGTTGATATACAAACGATAGTGCTGCACTTGTGCTGTCGTCCCTTCCATCTGTCATCCTCCCCTTCTGTACAATTGTTCACGGATCGCATCGCCAAGCTCTCTCGTCGTGGCCTTCCCCCCGATGTCCGGGGTACGGACCTCTCCGGCGATCAGGACATCCTCGATGCTGTCCAGCACCAGTTTGCCCAGCTCCCGCTCTCCCAGGTGGTCAAGCATCATGCTGATGCTCCACAGCGTCGCGATCGGATTGGCGATGCCTTTTCCGGCGATGTCAGGCGCAGACCCGTGAATCGGTTCAAACATGGACGGATACTGCTTTTCCGGATTGATATTGCCGGAAGGTGCCAGACCCAATCCGCCGACAACCGCTGCCCCCAGGTCTGTCAGTATATCGCCAAACAGATTGCTGGCGACTACGACATCAAAGGATTCAGGCCTGCTGACAAAAAACGCCGACAGCGCATCAATATGCGTTAGCTGGGTTTCGATACCCGGATAGTCGCTGCTGATCTCTTTGACGATCTCATCCCAAAACGGCATGGAGTGATTGATTCCGTTTGATTTAGTGGCCGCCGTCAGCCTCGTCTTTCCGGTTGCTTTGGCCAACTCAAACGAAAAGCGGACGATCCTCTCGATCCCGTAGCGGGTGAAGACATTGTTTTGCACTGCCAGTTCATACGGCGTGCCGATATGGAGGCGTCCTCCCATGTTCGAATATTCGCCTTCCGTATTTTCCCTGACTACGACAAAATCCAGATCGTCGTGCTGCTTGTAGCGCAGCGGGCTTTCCAAACCACGTAGCAGCTTGATCGGGCGAAGATTGACGTACTGTTGAAAGCTTCGGCGTATCGGCAGGATCAGCTCCCAGACGGAGATGTGGTCGGGCACGCCCGGGGCCCCGATCGCTCCCAGCAGGATCACGTCAAATGGCCGCAATTTTTGCAAGCCATCCTCAGGCATCATCCGGCCGTGCTCCCGATAGTACTGGCAATTCCACGGAAAAGACTCCGTCTGAAACGAGATGCCGCCATGAATGTCAGCGATGGATTGCAGCAGCGACAATCCTACCTCCATTACTTCAGGTCCAATTCCGTCTCCTGGAATGACCGCAGCCGAGTAATGTTTCATGAAAGCGACTCCTTTGCAATGAAGTTTTGTTACACTAACTTCTTGCAAGGCTCATGCCAAATCAGTACATTTCAAATATTCCGTCAATTATAAGCCGGAAAGTTTCATCGCTGTTTCACGCCATTGACTTGTGTTGCAAGTTTGTTGCAAGTGCAACAGTCAAATTCCATAAACTGGTTTTCCCGACTCTTACTCACTATGGCAGCGTCACCCCGTATTTTTTTTGCTTCCGCCAAAGCGTTGTCCGATCCATTCCCAGTATTTTCGCCGCTTCCGCCCGATTTCCTTTTGTCTCCTGCAAAACGCGGCGGATCAAATCGGCTTCGTCAATGTCAGGCGGGAGGTCCTGCGTCTTCCTGCCGTGATGCACTTTCTTCGCAAAAAAAGCAGCATCAGATAAATCCAGGCGGCCTCCCTTGCAGAGCAGCACCATTCTCTCCACCACATTGCGCAACTCCCGGACGTTACCCGGCCAATCGTGTTTGGCAAACAGCTCAAAAACCTGCTCGCTCACTTCTACGATGCATCTGTCATCTCTCTCTTCGATCTCGCGAATAATCGACCAGACTAGGGCGGGAATGTCATGGGGCCTCTCGCGCAGAGGCGGGAGCTCCAGGGTCAAGACATTGAGCCGGTAGTACAGGTCAGAGCGAAATTCCATCCTGCCGATCAGCTCCTCCAGGTCGCGGTTTGTCGCGGCAATAATCCGGACATCTACGGGAAAAATTCGCTCTCCCCCGATCCGGCGCACCTTTTTTTCCTGCAGCACACGCAACAGCAGCGCCTGGATGGGCAGGGACATCTCGCCGATTTCGTCCAAAAAGAGCGTTCCTCCGTGAGCCAGCTCAAACAGTCCCGGCTTGCCGCCTTTGCGCGCTCCTGTAAAGGCCCCGTCCTCATAGCCGAAGAGCTCGCTCTCCAAGAGGTTCCCCGGCAGCGCCGCACAGTTGACGGCGACGAACGGACCGGCTGCCCGCTGGCTGCAGAGGTGCATTCCTTGTGCAAAGAGTTCCTTCCCGGTTCCGGTCTCACCGAGTATCAGAACGGTCGCATCAGTCATTCCGAAGGTCTCTGCCAGCTCCCTCGCTTCTCGGATCGCGCTGGACTGGCCGACGATGTCTTCCAGCCGGTATTTCGCTTCCAGACCGCTTTCCATGCTCTGCTTGCGGATGCGGAGCTCCATTTTCTGAATATCGGTGATTTCTTTAAACGTGCTGACAGCCCCGACAATGTCACCGTCTATGGAAATGGGCAAACGGTTGATGATGATTTGACGGTTCAACACGGTTGCGATATCGCCGATCTCCCGCTTTCCTGTAGCCAGAATGCGGAGCATGTCGGAATGGGGAATGTAGCGCGTGATCTTTTCCCCGACGATATGCGGCGGCAGGCCGAGAATTTCCAGGGCGTTCTTGTTCACCCAGATGACCGTCGAGTTTTGGTCTACCGCGATAATTCCGTCATGAGAGGCGTCCAGAATCGCCTGTATCAGCATCTGATCCTTCATTTTTCAATACCTCCTTCCTGCGCCCGATCCAGCATCAAGTCTACTTCTGCCGGAGGCTTCCTGGCAGCTTTTTTGCGTTTCCGTTTCTTTTTGCGCAGGGTCAGGATAGCGGTCAGCATGAGCACAAGCGTGGCCAGCTGTACAGGCTGTGTCAGGGAAGCGTCCAGCCACCCGCTCATCCCGAGCAATTGGAAAAGGACCGCCAGATAAAGTATAATCGATGCCCAATTTTGCTTTTTCACCGTTTTTCCCCTTCTATCAGCTAGAATACCGCATGTTTATGGAAAAAGACTCCCGGGAAGCATGATCGCTTTCCAGGAGTCGATGCAGCGCGTTGGCTAAATCGGACGAAGCGCCAGAGTTTCGTGTCCGGCCAAGTCTTCCACCATATCCAGCCAAGCTTTCGGTTTTTGCGGCAGCACAGCGTAGTATCTCGTCAGGAAGGTCTTCACGAGAGACGCTTCTAACTCCTGCTGGTCCTCATTTGTCGGCATGAAGCACAAGTCCAGGCCTGCAACGGCTTCGCCATCGTTTTGCCAGGACGGGTGAACATAAGGGAAATCAATCCGCTTGTAGCCCAGGTGGGAGAGCACCTCCCGGCGTACGAACGGGTCCATCGGCTTGATTCCGCCAAACGCATGCTCTTGCACCCGATACGGATCGTAAATTTCGGCAAACATGCCGTACAGCTCTTTTCCATTTTCCTTTGCCAGATTCATCAAATCCTTCTGGCGCTCGCGGGCGAGGAAACGGCCAATTCCCAAACCTTCACGGCCGATGATTGTGAAGTCGGTCATTGCTACGTTCAGGTCCGTATAGTAACGGTATTCGGTTGCACCGACCACTTCTCCGTTCTCTACAGCGACAAACACACGGATGCCCGGGTCCTCAAGCGGCTCCTTCCACAAGTCAAAGTCCAGCACTTCCTCCGGCGGAAATACTTCCTGCATGAGCCGGTGCATGCTTGCGAATAGCGGGTCCGAAATGTTTTGAATGCGAACATACTGCATGTGTGCTTCCTCCCAATTTCTCTCCTATTTTATGAACGGGTCCGCTGGCCGAGAACGAAATGGATTTTTCCATTCCATCAACGCGGCATAGTTATGCGATTCCTCGTCTTCCAAATAATTAGCCGCCACTTTTACAGGCGTACGGCCGCAGCGCATCAAAAAGCTGGTCACGGGGTCCTTCAGCTCGCCCTTCACCACTTTTTCCAGGTACGCTTCCGCCGACATCATAGATGCATGACGCCCGTATCCGGGCATGCGGCCTCCCCCTAGGAGCCGCTCCAATCCCCTGTGTACGACCAATTCGTACATCGCCTGCATCATGCTCATGCCAAGCCGCCATTTGCGGTAAGCCGGGCGTATGCAAATGTCCACGACGTAAAGCGTATTTCCGTCGGGATCGTGATTGCGGATGTACCCGGAGTCGGTCACTTCCTCCCAAGTGTGGTCCGGATGCTCCGGATCGTAGGAAACGAGCAGACTCGTCATCGAGCCGGCCAGTACGCCTTCCACCTCGATACAGATCGCACCTTCCGGAAACAGTGTGACATGATTGGTCAGCTGCTCTTCGTTCCACCACAGCTCGGAGGGAAACGGCGGAGGAAAACTCTCCTGCTGGATGCGGATCAGCTCCGCGAAATCCTCGCGCGTGTAGTTGCGGATAACGGCTTTGGCCGGCTTGTCCTCGTGAAACACGAACAGTTCTTTCCGATACACGGCGGCACCTCTATTTCCAATCGGGATACAAATCGATCCTGCGGTCGCGCCAGGTCGTGACTGAGCCCTTCTCCCTGACGTCGTACAACAGCTGCAGGTCCAAATCCGCTGTTACCAGCATATCGTTGTTGATCTCGCCCTCGACAAGAACCCCGCGCGGCGGGAACGGAATGTCGTTTGGCGTGAGCACGGCCGCCTGGCCAAAATTCGCCCGCATGAAATCGACTGTCGGCAGCGATCCTACGGTCCCTGTCACGACCACGTACACCTGGTTCTCGATGGTGCGGGCATGGCTTGTGTAACGGACGCGATGAAAAGCGTGGCGGTCGTCCGTGCAGGATGGACAGAAGATCACGTCGGCGCCGCGGGCTTTCGCCATCCGCACCAGCTCGGGAAACTCGATGTCGTAGCAGATGATCATCGCCACTTTGCCCTTGTCTGTCTCAAAAATTTGCAGGTCGTCGCCGGCGCCCATATTCCAGCCTTTGATCTCCCAGGGAGTGATATGAATCTTTTTCTGCTGACCGACGCGGCCATCGGGGTAAAACAGGAACGCCGTATTGTACAGCCGCCCGTTTTCCCGGGTAATGTGCGTACCCCCGACGATATGCATCTGGTGGCACTTTGCCAGCGTGGTAAACAAATCTGTATACGCCTCCGTAAATGACGGGAGGTCATTGATCGTGAGCGCGTTTCCTTGCGCGTCTCCGATGGACATCAACTGGGTCGTGAACAGCTCGGGAAACAGCAAAAATTCGGTTTCGTATTCCTCAGCCGTCTTCACGTAATGCTCAACCTGACTGGCAAACTCCTCAAAGCTATGAATGGTATGCAGGTGATACTGCACGGCAGAAACGCGCATCTTCATGGGAAACCTCCTTGCAGCACGCAGCTTAGTCGTAGATATACGGTAAATGATAGCAAAAAAAGCGGATAAAGTCTCTCTTAATTCGAGGAGAAGCGCGGACGGATACCCCTACTGGAACTTTCGGAGATCGGTTCTCTGGTTTTCCATTGTGACAGTTTCACAAAAAAGACACACCTTGTCTTCCAGCAGAAACGGCCTTCTTTAGAGTCAGAAGACCGTTTGAGTCAAATCGTTATTTGTTTGTCGCTATCCGTAGAACGGTCCGGTACAGCAGCTCGGTGCCCAGCGCAATATCCTCATACGTCGAAAACTCCTGTGGATTGTGACTGATACCGTCTTTGCAGCGGACGAAAATCATGCCGTAATCACAGACGTACGAAAGCGCCAAGGCATCGTGGAAGGGGCCGCTCATCAGCTCAGGGGGATTGAGTCCCAATAGGCCGCTCTCTTCCCGCATAAACGCTTTGATCCAGTCCGCACAGTACCGCGGCTCGCTGTTGGTATCCTCCGTGATCGTATAGCTGAGCCCGCCTTCTGTCGCTGCCTGTTCAATCGCGGCACGGAGTTCCCGCTCCCGTTGATTGCGCCTATCCAGATCGATGTCCCTGAGATCGATGGAAAAGCGGACGCGCTCGGGGATGATATTGCGCGAGTCGGGAAACACCTCCAAATGGCCGACAGTGCCTACTGTGGGAGCGTCCGGGTCGGATTTGGCGATTTCATGCAAGGCCGTGATGACTTTGGCCGCCCCAACCAAAGCATCCCTTCTCATCCGCATCGGAACCGAACCGGCGTGACCGGCAAAGCCTTCAAACTCGACCGTCCACCAGAGCGGGCCGGAGATGCCGCTGACGATGCCGACCGGCTCCTGCAGCTGATCCAGAATCGGCCCTTGCTCGATATGGAGCTCCAAAAAAGCGCCAATGCTGCCTTCGGGATAGACCGACTCCTGCAGGCGCTCCGGATCACAGCCGAACTCCTGAAGCGCCTGTCTGCGGGACACGCCGTTTTTGTCCGTCCGCGCAAGCTCGCCTTCCTCCAGCTTGCCGAGTATTCCTCGCGACCCGAACAAGCCCTTTTGAAAGCGGCAGCCCTCCTCATCGCAGAAGGCGACTACTTCAATCGTCTGCTCTGGCTTTTGGCCCCGTTCCTTGAGCGTCTGAACAGCCTCCAGCCCGCCCAATACGCCGATCGTCCCGTCGAACCTTCCCCCATACGGCTGCGAGTCGATATGGGAACCGATCATCAGCACGGGCGCAGACGGGTTTTCTCCCTCAAGACGGCCGATCAGGTTGCCGAACTGGTCGATTCGGGCGGAAAGTCCTGCTTCCTCCATCCAGCTTTTGACCAATTCCACTCCCGCTCGATCCTCCGGGGAGAGGGCCAGACGGCATACCCCGGTTTCACCGATCTTTCCGATCTGCGCCAACGCTTCAATCCTTTTCTTCAAGCGCTCCTGATTGATCTGGAGCTGCCTGGTCTCAACGCTCATTTTCCCGCGACCTCCTTAGGATTTTTGTAATAAACAGTTTGCGTTTTTCACGAAAGGAATGGACAAAGAGGTGCTACTTCGCCATGGCTTCCTGACTGGAATACACGACCTCTCCATCAATCATCGTAAGGCCTACCTGCAAATCCTTGATGGCTTCCTTCGGCACATCCAGCATTCTCCCGTTGACGACGACCAGATCGGCCAGCTTTCCCGCTTCGACGCTCCCTTTCAGCCCTTCTTCAAAGCTGGCGTACGCGCCGTGAATGGTGAACATTCGGATCGCATCCATGACACTGACAGCTTGTTGCTCGCCTACCACTGCCCCGTTTCTGCTCTTGCGGTTGACAGCGGCATGGATGCCGATGAGCGGAGAATAGCCGGTTACCGGACAATCGGATGCTCCCGCCGCGACGATGCCATTCCGGAAAAAATCGCCGACCGGATACATGTATGCCGAGCGTTCCCCGAGATTTTTCAGATAGCTCTCCCCGTACTCGTACAAAAAAGCAGGATTCGGCGTCGGGATGACACCTAGCTTCGCCATCCGCTGCACCAGGTCGGGGGCGGATACTCCCGCATGCTCGATCCGGTGGCGATGGTTCTGGCGAGGATGCTTTTCGAGCGCTTCTTCAAAGCAGGCAAGCAGCAGCTCGATGGCCCGGTCTCCCTGTGCGTGGGCTGTAATCTGGAATCCCTTTTCATGCGCTTCTCCCAAAATCCTATTCAACTCGTCCCGGGAATAGTAGAGAATTCCACTGTCCTGCGGCCTGCTCGTGAACGGCTCGCGCATCGCCATGGTCGGCGCGATGCTTGCGCCGTCGACAAACACTTTCGCCGGCCCGATACGAAAACGCTCGTGCCCAAGACCGGTGACGATCCCGGCGTCGATCAGTTTGCGGACAAAGGCCTCGGATTGATTGAGCGCGCAAATCATCGCGTAGATTCGCACCTTGACATCTCCGGCCTGTACCGCCTTTTGCATCGCACGCAAATTGTCCGGCCCGTACCCGCCGGCATCGTGCACGCTCGTTATTCCTGCGGCGACAAAGTCCTCGGAGGCGAGACGAAGTCCTTCCCGATATTCCTCTTCCGAAAAGGCTGCAGCGTCAAACATCTGCATATGCGCCGTTTCCACAAGCAGTCCGGTAAGCACTCCTTGCTCATCGCGGTCCAATCTGCCTCCCTGGGGGTCGGGCGTACGTTCGTCAAATCCCGCCCGCTTCAGTGCTTCCGTGTTGACGATGGAATGATGGGCACAGGTCCGCATGACAAAAACCGGATGCTTCCCGGAAACGCTGTCCAGCTCTCGGCGAGTCGGGAACCGCTTTTCGCGCATGCGGTTTTCGTCAAAGCCGCATGCCCGCACCCACTTTCCTTCCGGCGTCCGCGCGGCTTGCTCCCGCAAGGCTTCCAGCAGCCCTTCTACCGAGTCGATTCCTCTGGCCTTGCAGTCTACCCCGAGCTTGTTGGTCCCGTAAATGGTGATGTGCAGATGCGAATCGATAAAGCCGGGCAGCAAGCTTTTGCCCACCAGATCGATCACCTCTGTACGGGGGCCAATGTATTTCCCGATTTCTTCATTTGTACCCACTGCCGTAATACGGTTGCCGCTGACAGCCACCGCCTCCGCGATCCGGTTTTGCCGATCGACCGTGATCACCTGTCCATTGAGAAAAACTGTATCTGCCATAATAAACTCTCCTCCTCTACGCCTTTACCGGCTGGTGTGTTTCGTCTCCGGCCATGGAATCCTTTTCTCTCGCCTGGAACATACGCTGCGTAATCACGTGAACCGTGAACATGGCGATTAGGTTGATAATGAGGGCGATTACTCCTACATTCAGGTCTTTGACGACAGAGGGCAGCGAGGGAAACAGCGTTCCGACACTGACCTGCTCGATGGTTACATAAGCGACGGTCAACACCCCGCTAACTATACCGGCGAAAGCCCCGTATTTATTAACGAGCGGACGCGCAGGCACACAGAACAACAGGGCGGGAAACAACTGTGTAACGAGGCTGTACCCCATCAGCAGCAGGGTCACGAGCGTATCTCCTCCGCTGAGCGTAAAGTACAGGCTGATCAGCGATAAAACAGGCACCAGGCTTTTCGCAAGCCACGGAAGCTGCTTTTCGCTTACGCTCGGAAGCAGAACCTTGATCACGTTTTTCGAAAGCAGGGTCGCTGCCGTCATCAAAAGCATCGAGCCCGGTACAAGCGCTGTCAGCAATCCGGCAGCGCCGATCAAACCGACGATCCACGGGTCAAAGGTCTGGATCGAAAGCCTGAGAAGCGACAAATCGCCGTCTGCTCCTTTCAGACCGGGCACCTGCAAGATTGCGGTGAAGCCGACGAAAAAGACGAATAGCAGCATCAGTGTATAGAGCGGAAGCATGACAGTATTCTTCCGAAATACACGGGCGCTTTTTGCCGAAAACACAGAGCCGAACGTATGCGGCCACATGTAAAAGCCCAGCACTGTCAAGAGGACGGTCGAGATAAACCAGGAAATGCTCATCCCTTCCTTGGGAAAGGCAAGGAAATCGGGATTGGCTGCGTGCACGGCTTCGAACATCGGCCTGATGCCTCCATAGTAATGATACGGAAGGTACAGCCCGAGAAAGACCACGACGAAAAATATCATGATGTCCTTGATAGCCGCTGTCCAGGCGGAGCCGTGGATGCCGGAGATCATGACGTAGACGGTGACAGCGATCACGCCAATCCAGATGGCGGCAGTCGGAGAGACGGAACCGTATGACGCTTCCGAGACAATGATGCCCAAGCCCTTAAACTGAAGAATCAGGTAAGGGATGATCGCGAGTACGCCGACAGTCGAAACGAGGATGCCGAGTACGGGGCTTTTGTATTTGCTTACGAAAAAATCGGACTGGGAAACGAGCTTGTGCTCTTTGGCGTACCGCCAGATGGGAGGGAGCAGCCAATACGAGAGGACGTATGCGAGCGAGATGTAGGCCAGCACGTAGTAAGCCGGAGCGCCCTTGGAGTAGGCCCACCCGCTTCCCCCGAGAAAGGTGAAGGTCGTATAGATTTCGCCTGCGACCAGCAAAAAGATAAAGATCGTGCCGAAGCCGCGTCCGCCTACGGTCCACTGCTCCATGTTCATGTCTTTTCCCTTTTGGGCGCGAATGCCGAAGTAAAGAGCGGCAAGCAGGGAAATAAAGATGATCAACAGCGCATGATTCATCCCTCTTCCTCCTCTCTGTTGACCGGGTCAAGCTTGTTGACAAGCGCCATGATGCCCGAGGTCAATACTACCCACATCACAATCCAGAAAAGAACGAAAGGCATCCCGAAAACATAGGGCTCGACACGGTTCACAAACGGGATCCCGCCGAGCATCCCTAAGAACGGTACGAACCCCAGCCAATCCTTCGCTTTCACTCTCCCTACCCCCAATCAAATGGATGTTGCTTGCCGATCGGCCGATCGAACTTGTATGGTATTATTATCGAAAGATTCAATCTTTTCCTTTGTCCAGGTTTCCAGAAAGCGAGCGGATTTTTTGTTCCATTTACTAAAAAAAGTGGAGGGATCGCATGATAACCGTACGTGAACTCATCTCTGTCGTCGGCTGGGAGCCGGATGCCGTGCTGGCGGGTGAATCCTATTTGGACAAAGAGCTCGTGGCTGTTACGTCGTTTGACTCTCCCGATGGATACAAGTGGCTCCACAAAGGCGAATTTGTCCTGACGACCGGCTATCCGTTTGTCACAGATCAGCAGACACGCGAGGCCAGGCTGCTGCGACTGATTGACGAACTGGCCGAGATCGGCACCCCCGGGTTTGCGATCAAGCTGGGCCGCTACATCGACGAGCTCCCCGCCCGCGTCATTGAGCGAGCCAATGAAAGGCAAATGCCCATCCTCTCTTTTCCGATGGACAAGGCCTGGTCGGACATTATCATTCCCGTTGCCCATTACATAAACGCCAAGCAGCGTGAGGAGTTGGATCGGACTCACGCCATCTACGAGGTATTTCATCGCCATCTGACTAGAAACGGCAGCGTACAAAATTTGGCCGAGCTGCTCTCCGACATTTTGCAAACCTCTGTCAGCATTTACGCGAGAACACCCAAATGGAATTTGCACGTGCCTGCCCCAATCGAACACCCGCCCGTACTGGATGAATTGCTGTCAGTCTCCCGAAGCGCCCGCATGCACTCGCATCTGTCCCATTATCGCAGCCAGCATCTCATTCGCTGGCTTGCACATAACAATCATCGGGTGGGGGCCATCGTCCTGTGGAACATCACGAGGGAGCTGTTTCCCTGGGAAAACGTTGCGCTGGAACAGACAGCTGCCCTGCTTTCACTGGAAATCGAGCGTCACTACACCGTCGTGTCGACATACCAGCGTTTTCGCAACGATTTTCTCCAGCTTCTTGTGTCCGGAAAAGAACGATCCCCCGACCTGCTCAAACGCAAGGCGGAGGAGCTCGGCTGGGAGCTTGCGGACCGCTATGCAGCAGCAGTCATGCAAGTCACAGCCGGCTCCCCAATCGACATGAAGGCCTGGAGCGAACATGAAGCCCTGCTTGAAACACTGCGGAGCCATTGGGAAACTTTCCAGCCGCCGATCTTATGCGGACTGGATCGCGAAAATCGCATCCTGCTGCTCTTCCCGGTGCAGTCTGATACGGCTATGCAGCCTGCCGAAAAGCTTCTCGCCGGTCTGGAGGCCTTGATTCGGAAAAACATGAAGCGCTCCTTGTCTATCGGTCTTGGCCGCTCTTATCCTGGCTTTGGTGGAATTGCCCAGAGCTACCATGAGGCTGTGATCAGCTGCAGGGCCGCAAGAGAAGGGGCTAAATCAAATTCCACCGCGCTTGCGAAGCCCGACCTGACCATTCGACCATTCTCCTCACTCGGCATCGAGCGTATTTTGTTTGCCGAGCGTCCCGATGAAGAGGCTCGCCAGCTGGCTGATGAATGTCTGTCCGCGCTGGCTGCTTACGACCGGGAGCGCAATGGTCAATTGATAGACACTCTTCGGCTGTTTCTGGCCTGTGATGGCAATCACGCCGAGGCGGCCCAACGATTGTACGTACATAAAAACACAGTCAAATACAGGCTGCAGATCATCCGGGATTTGACGGGACTACAGCCGGAGAAAGGGCATGATCAGCTGTTATTCCGCATCGCTTTGACCACTTACAAAGACAGCCCGGTGGCGTAAAGCTGCCGTCCGTTCAGCGGTCAAAAATAACTGACAGGTTCACGCGATGGAATGACAGGCTTACGCGATGAAAGCCTTGCGGCAAATAAAAAAACCTCTGGCCTTTTTCTCAGACCAGAGGTTTTTACATTTTGCACAATCGCCTTACGCGTAGTGTTGCTCGCGAAGCCGCTGGATTTCATCGCTTTCCAGGTACTCATCATAGGTGATCATCTTGTCAATGATGCCTTTAGGCGTAAACTCGATAATCCGGTTTGCGATGGTCTGCACGAATTGATGGTCGTGGGAGACAAACAGCAGAGTACCGTCGTATTCGATCAAGCCGTTGTTCAAAGCCGTGATCGATTCCAGATCCAAGTGGTTGGTCGGCTCATCCATAATGAGAACATTGGCCTGCGCCAGCATCATTTTCGCCAGCATGCAGCGCACTTTTTCGCCACCGGACAGGACGTTCGCCTTCTTCAGCGACTCGTCGCCGGAGAAGAGCATCCGGCCCAAATAGCTGCGGATAAACGTCTCATCCTGCTCCTTGGAGTACTGGCGCAGCCAATCCACCAACGACAGGTTAGAATTGAAATACTCTGAGTTGTCCTTCGGGAAGTACGCCTGGGAGGTCGTCACTCCCCACTCAAAAGTACCGCTGTCCGCTTCGATTTCTCCCATCAGGATGCGGAACAAAGTGGTTTTTGCCAGCTCATTCGGTCCGACGAACGCGACTTTATCCCCTTTGTTGATGGTCAGATTCAGATTGTCAAACAGCTTCTCGCCCTCAAGCGTTTTGCTGAGGCCTTCGATCATCAGCAAATTCTTGCCCGCTTCCCGCTCCGGCTTGAAATTGATGTACGGATAACGGCGGCTGGAAGGTTTGATGTCTTCCAAGGAAATTTTTTCCAATAATTTCTTCCGAGAAGTAGCCTGCTTCGACTTGGACGCATTCGCACTGAAGCGAGCAATAAACTCCTGCAGCTCCTTGATTTTCTCTTCTTTTTTCTTGTTCTGTTCACGCGCCATTTTCAGCGCCAACTGGCTGGATTCGTACCAGAAGTCGTAGTTACCGACGTACAGCTGGATTTTACCGAAATCGATATCGGCGATGTGTGTACATACCTTGTTCAGGAAGTGACGGTCATGGGATACGACGATGACGGTGTTTTCATAGTCGGCCAGGAAGTTCTCCAGCCAGCGGATCGATTCAATGTCCAGATGGTTCGTCGGCTCGTCCAGGAGCAGGACGTGCGGATTGCCAAACAGAGCCTGGGCAAGCAGAACCCGTACTTTCTCGTTCCCCTGCAGATCCTTCATCTGCTTGTCGTGCAATTCCGCGGGGATTCCAAGTCCTGTCAGCAATTCGGCCGCATCTGCTTCGGCCATCCAGCCATTCAGCTCTTCGAACTCGCCTTCCAGCTGGGACGCACGCATGCCGTCCGCTTCAGAGAAGTCCTCTTTCATGTACAGCGCGTTCTTCTCTTCCATGATTTCATACAGGCGGCGGTGGCCCATGATCACTGTTTTGAGTACTTCAAATTCATCGAACTCAAAGTGGTTTTGCTTCAAAACGGCGATCCGCTCTCCTGGGGTGATGGAAACATGGCCGCTGGTTGGCTCGATTTCACCGGAGAGGATTTTTACAAATGTCGATTTGCCGGCACCATTGGCGCCGATGAGACCATAGCAGTTGCCGGGCGTAAACTTGATGGTGACATCTTCGAACAATGCGCGTTTTCCGTAGCGCAATGTAATATTCTGAGTACTTATCATCTCAATACCTGCCTTTTTCACTCATTCAAACATTAATCATATCAGAAAAGAAGACTTTTCGCAAAATATCGCAAGTTGAGATGATGCTGTTGTCTGCGGCAGCTGGATGCGATTTCGGTCGGCAATGAAAGCCGTTTGCAGCTGATAGAAAAAGTCCTTTTCGGGAAAGCTATGCACGGATGCACAACGGTTTTTCGAAAGGAGGACCAGGCCATGTCGAAGAAAAGCGGCGTAAAAAATGAAATGGGAAGCAAGGAAAACCCTTCTCAGACAAGAGCTTCCAATACGATCAGCAAAGAAGAGACTCGCTCCAAGCAGCGCGGAGAGTAATGAGCTTTGCAAAGTTTGTCTCTCGACATGTTCGGCCAGAACAAGAACAGCCGGTCCGTGAATGCTGACCGGCTGTTCTTGTTCTGGTGTTATCATTTCATCATTCGGGAAGTCGGTAACACTCATTTATTTGTCTGTCCCGCTCCGCTTTTTCTAAGCTCGGATCAACTGGCCGTCCACGTAAAAGGCAACATGCCGAAGATGGACATACAGCAAATCGCCGAGCTGGAGTGAAAGGTCTGCGTAGCGGCGCCGGCTGACTTCGGCTTCGAAAATTTCGCCTGTATCCATCCGCCGTAGCTCAAGGCGGACGACAAAGCCCAGATCGTATACATAGCACAGCTCCGACAGTACGGACTGTGGATTTTGCGGCGACCGGCTTACATCTACATCGTGCGGCCTCACATAGCCGACCGCAGGCATATTGTCAGCCTCGGACGCCCACTGGGCAGCGAATTCCGCCTCCCCCAGCTTCACCTTTCCATCGGCAATCCGCCCGCGAAAGAAGTTGACGCGGCCGAGAAAGCTGTACACAAACGGATTCGCCGGATGATTGTATACCTCTTGGGGCGAGCCGGTCTGCTCCACTCTCCCTTCATTCATCACCACGACCCGGTCCGCGAGCTCTAGCGCCTCTTCCTGATCGTGCGTGACAAAGACGATGGTCAGTCCCAGCTTTTCGTGCAGCCGCCTCAGCCAGCGCCTGAGCTCCTGCCGCACTTTCGCATCGAGAGCGCCAAACGGCTCGTCAAGGAGCAAAAATTTCGGCTCCACAGCTAGCGCTCTGGCCAGCGCCACCCGCTGTCTCTGCCCCCCGGACAGTTGGGAAGGATACCGATGCGCAAGCCCTTCCAGCTGGACCAAACGCAGCAGCGAGTGAACCCGTTCTCTGATTTCCGCTTTGGTCGGCCTCAGCTTTCGCGGACGAACAGACAGCCCAAACGCGATATTGTCAAAAATATTCATGTGCCGGAACAGGGCGTAATGCTGAAAGACAAAGCCCACTTCCCGCTCCCGTACGTCGCGGTTTGTATTGTCTTCCCCGTTAAAAAACACCTGGCCTGTGTCGGCGGGCTCCAGCCCGGCAATCAGCCGCAGCAACGTTGTTTTGCCGGAGCCCGAAGGCCCCAAGAGAGCCACCAGCTGACCTGTCGGAATTTCCAACTGTACATCCCGGAGTGCAGTAAAGCTTCCGTATGACTTGCTGATGCCGCAAATTTCAATACTCATGCACTAACCTCCTCCCTGATGACTTCCGGCATCGTCTTTTCTTGTTCCTGCTGCCTTTCGGTTTTCCATTCGATCAGACTTTTCAGAATGAGCGTCACCAACGCCAGAACGGCCAACAAAGTGGCAGCGCCAAACGCGGCCACAAACTGATACTCGTTGTACAAAATTTCCACGTGGAGCGGCAGCGTATTGGTCATCCCCCTGATGTGCCCCGAGACGACCGATACCGCGCCAAATTCCCCCATCGCCCTCGCATTGCACAAAATGACTCCATATAAAAGCCCCCATTTTATATTGGGCAGGGTGATCCGCCAAAAGGTCTGCCAACCGCTTGCGCCCAGGGAGATCGCCGCTTCCTCCTCGTCCTTCCCCTGCGCTTCCATCACGGGGATCAATTCTCTCGCCACAAAGGGAAAGGTCACAAAGGTGGTCGCCAAAACGATTCCCGGAACTGCGAAAATGATCTTGATATCATGAGCCTCCAGCCAAGGACCGAGAATTCCCTGACTGCCGAACAGCAGGACAAAAATCAGGCCGGAAATGACCGGAGAGACGGCAAACGGCAGATCAATCAACGTCAACAGCAGGTTTTTGCCTCGAAAGGAAAATTTCGCTATGGCCCACGCTGCGGCCACGCCGAAAACGACATTGGCGGGAACGCTGATCGCCGCAGTCAAAAGTGTAAGCTTGACGGCAGAAAGCGTATCCGGCTCCTTTATCGCCTGGAAAAACAAGCCGATCCCCTCGCTGAATGCCTGCGAAAAGACGGCGACCAGTGGAACGATCAGAAACAATCCCATAAAGACCAAGGCGACCAAAATCAAAAGCCAGCGAACGTACCCGGGTTCGCCCGTATCAGTCAATCCTCATCCCTCCTAACGTGCCGCATTCATTTTGTTTGTTTTCCATTGCAAAAGGTTGATCATAAGCAGCATCAAAAAGGACGCGACGAGCATGACCGAAGCGACCGCCGTCGCTCCTGCATAGTCGAATTGCTCCAGCTTTGTCATGATCAGCAAAGGAACGATTTCCGTCTGGAACGGCATGTTCCCGGAGATGAAAACGACGGAGCCGTACTCGCCCAACGCCCGGGCAAAGGCCAGAGCAAAGCCGGTCAAGATCGCCGGCAGCAGATGCGGGAGAATCACGCGCAAAAACGTTTGCAGCCGGGATGCTCCCAAAATCGCTGCTGCCTCCTCCACCTGACGGTCCCAATCCTGCAGGACAGGCTGTACCGTTCGGACGACAAAGGGAAGACCGATAAAGGTCAAGGCAATGAAAATCCCGACAGGCGTATATGCGATCTTCATTCCCCAAGTGGCAAACAGCTGGCCGATCCAGCCGTTCTCCGAATAAATGGAGGCCAGGGCAATCCCGGCAACCGCTGTCGGCAGGGCAAACGGCAAATCGACGATACCGTCGATAAACCGTTTCCCCGGAAAGCGGTACCTCTCCAGGACCCACGCGACCAACACCCCAAAAACGGCATTCATGCAAGCCGCAAGAAAGGCGGTTAGAAAGCTGACCTGAAAGGAAGCAAGGACGCGCTGATCGGTTACCGTCAGCCAAAACTGCTCCCAGGTCATGCTCGTTGTTTGCAAAAACAGGATGGATAGAGGTATCAAGACGAGCAAGCTTAAATAAATGAGCGTATACCCCATAGTCAGCCCAAAGCCTGGCAAAATGCCTTTCGAACTGAATTTTTTTCCCATGGACAGCTCTCCCGCAGGTTGACAGTTTGTTTGCTTGGCAAAGCCGCCCCCATACTGTAGGGGAAGCGAAAAATCAAAGGCTCACAGATGGCCCTTCTAGTCCGTTTGCGGGCACGAACCCTCCCGCTTGGAGCTTGTTGTCACTGCTTTTTTGCCTGATAGATCTGATCAAACATTCCTCCGTCGGCAAAATGAACCTGCTGTGCTTTAGCCCAACCTCCGAATACTTCCTGGATGGTAAACAGTTCGATCTCGGGAAACGGAGGCTGGTGAGCCGCTCTCACCTCGGCTGAACGCGGACGGTAGTAATGCTTGGCGGCAATTTCCTGTGCCTCTTTTGTATACAGAAACTGAAGGTATTCCGTCGCCAGCTCCCGTGTCTTGCGCTTGTCGACGTTCTTGTCGACAATGGCGACGGGTGGTTCGGCCAGAATGCTGAGCGTAGGATTGACGATGTCAAATTTGTCCTTCCCCAGTTCATTGATGGCCAGATACGCTTCGTTTTCCCAGGCGATGAGGACGTCCCCGATCCCCCTCTCGACAAAGGTGGTCGTCGAGCCGCGTGCGCCGGAGTCCAGTACCGGAACGTTTTGAAACAGACGGGTAACGAATTCCCGGGCCTTGTTTTCATCTCCGTTGTTTTTCTTCAAGGCATACCCCCAGGCCGCCAAATAATTCCAGCGGGCCCCGCCTGAAGTCTTTGGATTGGGAGTGATCACGGACACGTCCTGCTTGATCAGATCATCCCAATCCTTGATCTGCTTTGGATTTCCTTTTCGCACGAGAAACACGATCGTGGAGGTGTATGGAGAGCTGTTGTCCGGCAGCCTGCTTTGCCAGTCCTTCGGCAAGTACCCCCTCTCGGCGATGGCATCGATATCAAAGGCAAGCGCCAGAGTGACCACATCCGCTTCCAGCCCGTCGATGACAGACCTCGACTGTTTGCCCGAGCCGCCATGCGATTGCTTGATGGTGACGGTTTGCCCCGCCTTTTTCTTCCAGTACTCGGCAAATCTCTGGTTGACCTCCTGATACAGCTCCCGCGTCGGATCGTAAGACACATTGAGGAGCTCTACCTGTTCCCTTTGCTTGCCATCGGGTGTCGAATTGGAGGCTGTCGCCGAGCATCCGATCAGACTGAGGCACAAAACAATTGCTGCTGCATGCATGAACACGGGTCGATAAAGCCAATAACGTCGATACATCTCCGTTTCTCCTTTTCTAAATTCTAAGTAATTACATCGGAATATAATTCATTGTATTGTGGCAACTGCCTATTTTGTGCCGATTTGTTTTGGTTCAAGTGCCCAATCTTATGCTTGCGGCTCGCCAATGTTACCGTATGTCTGACGCTTGGGCGCTGTTCGCCTTGCCTCATCGAAAAATAAAAAAAGCCGGCAGCTGCCAGCTTTTTTCCTTTGCGATCCATTTATTTTAAACGCGCTTCCAGCGACGGCCGCCAGCTGTCAGCCAGCTCTTTGGCCGCAAGAATCCGCCGAATGGCCTCCAGATTGTCCTTCTCATGGTACTTGATTTGATTGATAAAAGCGACCGTCACGTTATGGCTGCTTTTTTCCAGCAGGCGAAACTCCATATCCTGACCGATGAATCCCGTCTCCAGCACTCGCAGATAAAAGCCGCTGTATCCAGTCTGTTGAATGAGCGAGACCATGTCGCTTCTTTGCAGACGCACATCGAGTTTGAAACAGGGCTGTCTCGGCTGGCTTACCTGTACAACGGCTTCCCCCAATTGAAAAATGTCGCCGATCGCGACGGTGGACTCGTCCAGCCCGCTAACCGTCAGATTTTCTCCAAACGCCGCGGGAGCCAGCTTCTGACCGAGCTTCTCTTCCCAGAACGGATAATGATCGTAGCTGTACACCATCAATGCTTTGTCTTTTCCGCCGTGAAAGCGGCGATCGGCCTGTCCGTCCCCGTCGAGCTGTTCCCAGTCCAGAAATCTTCGCTCTGTGACGGGATATTTCCATATCGCGGTGCTTACTTCTTTTCCCTTGTGCATAACCGTTTGCGGCTTGCCCGCATTGATGGATACCAGTTGCATCTCTCTCGCTCGTCCTTCCATTATTTTCAACCATTGTACCACAGATGAATGCCTCTGCTTTTTATCTGAATCTACCGACTATTGCTAGTTCTCGCTTCCATCGGCCGTATCGTTTATGATGAAAAAGAAGGAGTGATGGCCTGTGATTACCGTATTGCTCAAACGTCCCCATGAGGATGCCGCCCCGCTGCAAATCAGCGATACCGACGATGTCGCCCGGCTGGTCGGGGGCGACTTCGAGCTGCTCTCGGATGATCGCCTTGACGGAATATCTCTGCTCGTCAATGAGGAGCTGCGCGGCGTGGAAGCGAATAATTTTCCGGTCACGGCAGACGGTTTCCTCGATTGGGTGTACGGTCCCTGCGTATTTGTAAAAGCGGACGGCACCTCTCTGACGGACGAAGATATGGAGAAAGTCCGGAAGTACCTCGCCTCGCAAGTATAGAAGAAAAGACCCTGCGGACAAAAAAGATGCCATTCGGACGTCTTTGCCAAAGCTCCAGGGTCTTTTTCTTCGTTACGATTCTATTCTTTTACTGAACGCCGCTGCTGCCGAAACCGCCTGCTCCGCGTTCGGTTTCGTCCAGCTCCTCGACTACCTCGAAGTCAGCTGCCGGCACAATCGCCAGCACCCCCTGCGCGATCCGATCTCCCTTGCGGATGAGATAGGCGTGGCGGTCCACTTCCCGTTCGACCTCAACTTGCTTGTCGCTGACGTCCAGGCATGTTTTTCCGCTCTCGCCCGCCGGTGTGCGGATATTGTCGATCAGGACGCAAACCTCCCCGCGATAGCCGGCATCAACGGTCCCCGGCGAATTGCTGATGCGCAGCTTTGATTTCGCGCTGATTCCGGAGCGCGGCCGAACCTGCAGCTCGTATCCGTCCGGCAGCGCAAAGGCGAGCCCGGTCGGGATTTTGGCTGTCTCTCCCGGCAAAATGATCACATCCTCGACGGATACAAGGTCAAAACCCGCGTCGAACGCACGGGCGTATTTCGGAATGACCGCATCTGCATGCAGCTGTTTGATCTTCACGGGAGCCACGGGCCGTGTAAAGGTGCTGTTCGTCATTTCTCGTCTTCTCCTTTGCTGACTGCTGCGGATTAAAGGTCGCCCAGGTTCAATCCGCTCGATTTTGTGTAGTTGGTCACCTTTTGCTCGAAAAAGTCGGTCTTCGTTTGGTTCAGGTTTGCGAAGCTGTCTACCCACTTCATCGGGTGCTCCAAATGATCAGGGTACAGAATTTCCAGATCGAGTCCTTTTAGCCGCTGGTTGGCCAAATACTTGATGTAGCGTTCCAGGATGTCGTTGTTGATGCCGAGAATTTCATTGTTGGTCACGTACTGGCCCCAGCGGATTTCGTGGGAGGCAGCTGTATGGAACATGCCGCGGAGCTCCTCGATCAATTCGGGCGTAAAGATATCCGGGTTTTCCGCCCGAAGCTCGCGGAACATGTTCTGGAACAATACCACGTGGGTAAGCTCGTCCCGCTGGATGTATTTGATCATTGTCGCAGTTCCGGTCATCTTTCCTTGACGCGCCAGCGTATAGAAGAAAGAAAAGCCGGAGTAAAAATAGAGCGATTCAAGCAAGTAGTTGGCAATCACCGTTTTGACGAAGTTCACGTCATTGGGATTGTCGACAAACTGCTGGTACAGGTCGGCGATGAATTTGTTCCGTTCCAGCAGATGCGCGTCATTGCGCCATTCGTCGTAAATATTGTCCCGCGTTTGCGGAGAACATACCGAATCCAGCACATAGCTGTACGACTGCGCGTGAATCTCCTCCTGGAACGTCTGGATATTCAGCAGGGAGCAGACCTCCGGCGCCGTCACATAGTCGGAGATGTTCGGCAAATTGACCGATTGGAGCGAATCCAAAAAGTTCAAAAACGAGATCGTCTTGTCAAACGCCCTCCGCTCTGCCGGAGAGAGCGAATCGAATTGCTTGGCATCGTTTGCCAGCGGCACCTCTTCCGGAATCCAGAAGTTGTTCAGCATCGTCCGATACAGCTTGGCAGCCCACGGATACTTGATCCGGTTCCACTCTCTTAGGTTGGTGGTGTTTCCGCCGATCATTCGCTGCGTGCCGCGCTGTCCTTCTTCATTGAATAAACGCTTTTTTTCCAGTTGCATGCGTGTTCACACTCCTATGAGCAAGTAACGTCCCCGGCCTGTCAGACCGGGGAAGCCAGGTTTGCTTGTCGCTCTTTCGCTGTTGTCCGTTATGCCGAGCAGCTTACGCAGTCCTCTACCTCTACAGATTGATTGCGGACGTAGTAAATCGTCTTCAAGCCATGTTCCCACGCCTGGATGTACAGGTCGAGAAATTCCGGCGCTGTGATCTGAGGCGTGATGTACAGGTTGAACGATTGAGCCTGATCGATATGAACCTGTCGCGCTCCGGCAGCACGGATCGACCACTGCTGATCGATGCGATGGGCCTCTTTGTAGTAAAAGAACGTTTTCTCGTTTAGATTGGGCGCCGTTTGCGGAATATTTCCGCTGCGCTTTTCCTCTACGAAAAACTTCGCGTAAACCGGATCGGTAGAAGCGGTGGAGCCGGCGATCAGGCTGGTCGTGCCCGTCGGGGCCACGGCGAAGGTCCAGGCATTGCGCATACCGTGCCGGGCGACATCCTCTTTCAGCGCAGTCCACCGTTCATCCGTGTAGTTGCGCCGCTCGAAGTACTCTCCGGTCTGCCACTCGCTGCCTTCAAACACGTGGTACGAGCCTTTTTCACGGGCAAGCTCCATCGACGTTTTAATCGCGTGGTAGGCGATTTCCTCGTACAGCTTGTCCGCCGCCTCGACGTGCTCCTCGCTCTCCCACCTGATCCCGTTTTGCGCCAGGTACTGGTGGTAGCCGCTCGTTCCGAGGCCCACCGCGCGGTATTTCTGGTTGGTGGCTTCCGCCTGCTTTACCGGATAATAGTTCAAATCGATGACATTGTCCAGCATCCGCATCTGAATCGGAACGATTCTGGCGATGTCCTCGTTCGACTGCACACGGCCCAAATTTAGCGAGGAAAGGTTGCAGACGACGAAATCGCCCGGTCTGTAGCGGTAAACGACTTCTCCGTCCTCCAGCTCTTCGCTGACAAACACGGTCGGGCTCATATTTTGCATGATTTCCGTGCAGAGGTTGGAGGAGTACACCATGCCCGCATGCTTATTCGGATTCGCTCTGTTTACCGTGTCGCGGAAAAAGATGAACGGCGTTCCCGTTTCAAAGGCGCTGGCCATGATTCGCTTCATAATCTCGATCGCCGGGATTTCCGTCTTGATCGTCAGTTTCTCTTCCTGGACGCACAGCTCGTAGCGGCGGGCAAACTCTTCACCGTAAGAATCCTCCAGGGAGAAGCCCATCACCTCGCGGACCTCATGCGGATCGAACAAGTACCACATGCTCCGCTCTTTTACGCGCTCCATGAACAGGTCGGGAATGCACACGCCCGGGAAAATATCATGAGCCTTCATTCGGTCGTCCCCGTTGTTTGTTTTCAGCAGCAGGAAATCGAGGATGTCCGCATGCCACACATCCAGATAGATGGCAAATGCTCCCGCCCGCGTACCGAGCTGATCGACGCTGATCGCAATCTGGTTGTAGAGCCTTGTCCACGGCACAATGCCGCCGGAAGCACCCTTGTGCCCGCGAATAGACGAGCCGCGGCTGCGCACTTTCCCCAGATAGATGCCGACACCGCCGCCGAATTTGGAGACCATGGAGGTCGCTCCGGCCGTATTCATGATCCCGGTGAGGGAGTCATCCACCGTGTCGATAAAGCAAGACGACAGCTGGTGATGCGGCGTTCCCGCATTGGCGAGCGTCGGCGTAGCGACAGTGATCTCCAGTTTGGACAGGATGTCGTAAAAGTCTTTGGCGTGTTTCAGCTTGTCCTGCTCCTTCATCGCCAGGTGCATCGCAATGATCATGAACCGTTCCTGGGGCAGCTCCATTACCCCTTTGTCGTAGTCCTTGATCAAATAGCGGTCAGCCAGCAGGCGAAGTCCCGCGTAGTTGAACAGCTCGTCCCTCTCCGGCTTGAGATACGCCTGCAGCTCCTGAATATCTTGATCGCTGTACGTTCCCAGCAAATACGAACCATACAGTCCTTTTTCAGTCAATGTATGCACCAATTGGGTAAAGTCGCCGTAGCCAAAATGGCCGCGGTATCCGCGATTGATCGCAGCGTCCTTGTACAGATCGTAAGCGAGCAGCCTGGCAGCGACGAATTGCCACTCCGGCGTTTCCACGCTGGTCTTTTCCACAGCGGTCTGCATCACGATCCGCTGAATTTCCTTGGTCGTCATCCCATCGCGAAATTGAATGCAAGCGTCCATCTCCAGCTCAAGCGGATCGCATGCTGGATAGTCCTTGCAAGCATAGCCGATGACTTTTTTCAGCTTGTCGATGCGGAGGTCTTCCCGCTCTCCGTTTCGTTTCACTATTTGAATGGTGCTAACAGCGTTCATGCCGCAACTCCTTATTCCCCCGTGATTTTCTCTCTGGCAGATTAGGCATAATGACGGGATCTATATTGGTAGATTTTGAGTCTCAAAACCTTTTATCAGTGTACAAGACACCACTATATATAGCAAGGGATTAAATTTTTCGACAAATCCAATACTATATATTGATCACATCCATTTCTGCGTGTATGTACCACAAGCCGGGGGAAAAAGAAACAGGACAAGAGTCTCATTTCTGGCAGACTTGTCATTGCTTTGTCTGACGATTACAATAACAGGTAGTTTTTCACCAATACTGGAAAGGACCCTCCAGCATGATCCAGATTGCCTTTCAGCCAGTCTCCAGCTTGACCGAGCTGCAGCGGGACGCGTGCCAGGCATTGGCCGAAACGGCGTTGCCTTTGGCGGAATCGACAGACATGGCTGACTATCTTCACGAGCGGTTTCAGTCTTATCCGTTCATTTTACACGCACAAGACGATATGGGATTGGCCGCTTTCCAGCTGATCGACGCCTTTCCCGACATTGGCGAGCACTTCTATTACATGGGGCCGCTCTTTTCCCGGCGCCGGGCTTACCTGCCGATGTTCCTCGAATATTTCCGCTCGACCTGGCAAAAGCATTCACATGAAACATTCCACATGCTTGCAGAGCTGCAAAATCCCGACCTGTTGTTGACGTTCAAGACTTTATTCCGGCGGACGTCCTATCCCGCGCTTGACGCTCTAAAGGCGCCTGCACCCGTTCAGAAGACCGCGCAGATCTACGCAAACCGCCTGGCACACATTACCCATTTTCAACCGTCTTCTCTCTCCAGTCATCACGCGGAAACCTTGTACCGCCCGGGCAGCGGGCCGGAAGCTGTCATCTCCTGGCTGCACGCCCGCGGAATCGAGCCGGAAAAAGGCGGGAGCCAGATGCTGCTGCTCTCCTGCCCTCCTTGCACCGAAGCGCGGTCCGCCATTGACCATGACTTGAAGAGAGGACTGCTGATGCTCAGGCACTGGTCCAGATTCCGCCCGTTCATGCTGAAAAAATTCAAGGAGGCACTTCCCGTTGGCTGACATCTACTTTGCCCAAATACGAGAAGACAGTCTGGTAGAACGTTCACTGGCAAGCCGTTTCCGCCCGCGGCGGATCGTGATGATCGGCTCCGGTGGATGCACGGCATTCTCTCTCTTAAGCGACGATGCGGAAATCGTCTACGCAATCGACCAAAATCCGGCCCAAGCGGCGCTGATCGAGTGCAAAAGGGCTGCGATCGCGCAGCTCAGCCGGGAAGAGTATCTTGCCTTCATCGGCGAGGCAGACGGATCGGACCGTCTGGAAACCTACCGACTGCTGGCGCCGCAGCTGCCAGACTGGGCCCGGGCGTTTTGGGACAAGCATCCCGAGCTTATCGCCCTCGGCTTGAACCAATGCGGGGTGACCGAGCGGTTTTACCGGTTTGTCGGTCAGAACATTCGCAATAACGTCTATGGCGACGAGGTGTGGAAAAAGCTTTTGAACTCTCGCAGCGTGGACGAACAAATCGCTTTCGCCGCGCGCTATTTGCAAACCGAAGCGTGGCAGACTGCGATAAAAATACTGCTCAGCAAAACGACACACCTGCAGTTTTTCCCGGCGTTTATGTTCGCAAACGCCAGCGAGCATGACTTCGGCACCTTCTTTGAAGCCATGTTTCAGCGAGAGCTGCGCACCCGGCTTATGGCCGGCAACTACTTTTTTACCCAGCTCCTGTTTTCTTCCTATGGGCCGGATCACCCCGAAGGAACGCCCTGGTACCTCAGTAAATCAGGCTACGAGCTGGCCAGACGCAACCTGCACAAGCTGCATGTCTGCCCGTGCTCCCTGCAGGAAGCTGTCCCTCGTTTGGCCGGGATCGACGCATTTTTCCTCTCCAATGTCTTCGATTGGGCAACCCCGCCGCAGCGGGAAGAAATAGGCCGCGCTCTGCTTCAGGCAAAAAACGGACAGGCGGTGCTCCTCTACCGGAACATGCTCGCCTCTCCCCCGCTCCCGGAAGAGCTGCGCTCGCGTTTTTCCGAGGATCAGCAGCTTTCCCGCGAAATGTCTGCGCTGGAGCGCTCGATGATGTACAAGCAAATGACCGTCGGGGTGTTGTCGTGAATTATCGGGTATCCTTGCTGTCAACCGAACATAACCAGGCGCTGCTTGAACTGGCCGCGACCTCTGATACCGGCAGCGATCTGTTTACCGTGGATCGGTCCCCTGATTTTTTCGCGCTTGGCGCGACGTGGGGGGAATCCCGCTACTACGGATTGTGGAAAAGAGATCGGCTGATCGGCTGTCTGGGGGTTACGAGTCTGCTCCGCTTCATCGGCGGACAAAAAACGCAGGCTGCCTACCTGCACGATTTCCGGCTCCACCCCGAATATACTGTGACCCGTGCGTTTTACCGCCTTGTGACAGAGGTTGTTTTCGCATTGCGGAAAGAGCACCAATGGGTCTACAGCATCGTTTGGGACAGCAATCTGCACAGGCCATCATTGGTCCGCGGCGCAAGACTGTTTCCGGCTGCGGCAGCCATCGGGCAAACCGTTCATCTCGGCCTGCCGCTTTTTTTGCCGCTGCAAGGCTCCTGGACGAACGTGCAGGACATGGACGGGGAAACCGCTTGGCAGCACTACGAAAAATGGGCGCCAGCATGTATGTTTGCCTTCGCGGACCAGGAACGGTTCATCCGGGATAACGGCCGTTTTCTCGGGGTGGCCGAGCAGGGACGTATTGTCGCGGTATGCAAAGTGGCGGACCAATCCCCTGTCCGCAAACTGGTGGCATCCCGGGCGCTCCCGCTCGCTTTGCGGCTAATCCATTCCCCGTTCCGGTTGCGCGGAGCGGTGCGTCTGCCCGCAAAGGGCCAAGCGCTTCCTCATGCTTACATCGCTCATTATGCGAGTGCCGATCGGCTGGATCGTCGTCCTGCGATCTTTTCTTATCTGTCGCGGCATTTTCACGACCAGTACGCTTACGCATTTTCCGGCCTATCCGCTGAGGAGGCGGCCCGTTACCGGCATCCGTTGGCCATCAGGCTGGGCTCAACCACGTACGTATACGGAGATGCCCCGAATGGCTTGACATTGTCTTCGCACGAACTAACTTTGATGTAGGAGGTACCCATGACAGAATCCTATCGCCATATAAAACAGCTGGCAGCGAATCTCTTTTCCCAGGCTGCCGTGGAACTGCATCCGCTGTTTGAAGCATTGCGTTCCAGAGAGCTTGGCCCTGATCAGGCAAAAGAGGCTGCCCTGCAAACTTATCACGTCGTGCACCATTTTCCCCGATTTCTCTCGGCCATTTTGACGAAGATGCCGGACTACAGGCTGAGGATGCCGCTTGTCGAGAACCTGTTTGAAGAGCATGGCCGCATGAACACCGCACACGTTCATTTGGAAACCTACAAGCAGTTTCTCCGCGGAATCGGGGTCAGCGAAGAGGAATTGGCGCAGAGCCAGCCCTGCATAGGCGTGATCGCGTACAACCGGGCCGTCACTGACCTTTGTCTCCATTATCCGTATCCAGAGGGATTGGCTGCGCTCGGTGTCATCGAAGAAATTGTCGCCCGCGTTTCCCCTTTGGTCGGTGCCTACGCTTCTGCGGAATACGGCAACAAGACCGATCTGGCCCATTTCACAGACCACGAAACCCTCGATGTTACTCACGCCAATGAAATCTACGAGGTGGTCTCCTGCGTCTATGCAGGCGAAAACAAGCGGCTTGTCGAACAAGGCATGCAGCTTGGCATGTATTACCACACTCGTCTGTATGCGGATATTCTGGATCATATCGAAGGCAAGGCTTTCCAAAACCAGTAAAAGTCCGCCATCGTGCACCCCTGAGCTGCATCGTTTCATCCGCTTTGTTTCAGAAACAGATAAAAAAACCGCCGCTACCAAAAAAGTAGAAGCGGTTTTTTGTTTTACTCAGTGACCTTCTTTCCGGCTCCGTACTTCTCTACCCACTGTTCCCTCCATACCTGGAACGACAGCCCGGTCACTTCCTCCAGGGTCTTCCCATCAAGGCTGTAGGGTCCGCCTAGCAACAGTTCTTTTGAATGAGGGGCGGATGTGCCTCCGATTACTTCCGTGCCGCTTGTCATCAGGACAATGACCGTTTTGTCGTATTCGTCTGTTGGAGATTCCAGATCGAGCGGATGGTTGGATACGATGAACTTGTACAGACTGATTTCTTTTCCCAGATAAACATCGGGGTTTACTGCCTGATAAGCCCACGCGTGGCTCCCGTCATTGGCCAGGTATTCCTTCGTCAATGTGTACGAGGAGACAAAGCCTTCGCTGGATTCGATCTTATATCCCTTGGCGTTCAGAAAGTCGACTGCAAAAGACGGAACATCGGTTGGTGGAGCATTTGTCGCCTTCGCTTCTCCCTCCTTGTTTGCCATCGATGAAAAAGCGAGATTCGCCAGCGCCACCACGACGATAATCCCGAGTGCCCAGAGGATCGGCTTTATCGTCCTTCGCTTTGCCGCTGATTCCGGCTCGGCTTGTCCCGTTGCAACTCTCGTATTTTCCGATTTTCCGGACTTGTCTGTCTTCATTCACATACCCCCTTGCCTACAGCAAAAATAGATTGCCGTTGAATCCCAGACTGATCCAATCAAGCCTGTGATCCACTTCATGAGTTTTGACGCGCTCCGCCCTTGTTCTGTTTCCATACGCGCCAAACTTTTCCTTTTTCGATTCACAAACGGAACGGATTGTCAAAAAAATATCATTTCCATCCAGCCTTTTTCTCGGCAAAATCTTTTTACCTGTGCTATAATCACGGTTGCACCATTAAAATCTAATAAGGTAGAAAGGGTGAATTGTACATTGCAAGTACAAAAACCGTACCGTATTTTGCTTTACTACAAGTATGTCCATCTCGACAATTACGAGGAGTACGCCGCTGAGCATCTCGCCTTCTGCAAAGAACTCGGCCTGAAGGGACGCATCATCGTCGCTCCCGAGGGATTGAACGGGACCGTCTCCGGAACCGTGGAACAAACCGATGCCTACATGGAATTCGTCCGAAAAGATCCGCGTTTTGCGGACATCTGGTTTAAAATAGATGAAGCCGACGGACACGCATTCAAAAAGATGTTCGTCCGCCCCAAAAAAGAATTGGTAACCTGGCGTCTGGAGGATGACTTCCATCCGACTGAGCTGACCGGAAAATACTTGAGTCCAAAAGAATTTTACGAAATGCTCCAGCGCCAGGACGTGGTCGTGCTGGACGGCCGCAATGACTACGAATACGAGCTTGGCCATTTCCGTGGAGCCATTCGCCCGGGAGTCGAGTCTTCCAGAGAATTTCCCGAGTGGATTCGCGAGAACATAAGCCAATTCAAGGACAAGAAGGTCCTTACCTACTGCACGGGTGGAATCCGCTGCGAAAAATTGACCGGCGTCCTTCTGAAAGAAGGTTTTGAAGAAGTCTATCAGCTTCACGGCGGAATCGTCACTTACGGCAAAGACCCGGAAGTACGCGGACGTCTGTGGGACGGCAAATGCTATGTCTTTGACGAGCGCATTTCCGTGAAGATCAACCACACGGAGGAAGATGTCGTCATCAGCACCTGCTACTACTGCGGGAAGCCGGAAGACCGCTACGTAAACTGCGCCAACCCGTTCTGCAACAAGCAGCACTTCTGCTGCACCGAGTGTGAACGGAAATACAAGCGCTCCTGCTCCGACGAATGCCGCGAGCATCCACGCAACCGTTACGTAGAAGAAGAAAACAATCTGCAACCAGCTGGCCAATAAATACACTTGCGAGGCTGATGATCGAAACGATGATCAGCCTCTTCTCTTTTTCGCCGAGCCTGCTTTCTGCAGCCTCCATAGCAGGGTTTCTACTCCTCCTCGCGAAGTTTCATCCAAACCAATCTTGCCAAAGAAAGGAGCAGCGCCAATGAATGAGATGCGGGAAGCCGGGATTCTCACGCTGCAAAAATCGCTTCAAGAAGGCCTTACGACCAGCAGAGAGCTGACCCTCGCCTATTTGGAGCACATCGCGGCGCACGATAAACAGGGAGCGGGGCTGAATGCCATATCGGAGCTCAATCCCGATGCTGTACATATCGCCGATGCCTTGGACAGAGAGCGGCAGGTCCAGGGAGAGCGCGGCCCGCTGCATGGCATCCCCGTTTTGATCAAGGACAACGTGGCAACCGCCGATCACATGCATACGTCAGCAGGCTCGCTTGCTCTCGCCGACTCCTATGCCGGACGGGATGCCTTCGTCGTTCAGCAGTTGAGAAAAGCCGGGGCGATTATTCTCGGCAAGACAAACATGACCGAGTGGGCCAATTTCATGGCTGATTCAATGCCCAATGGCTACAGCTCACGCGGTGGACAGGTCCGCAATCCATACGGCCCCGGCCGGTTCGACGCGGGAGGCTCCAGCTCTGGTTCGGGAGCGGCAGCAGCGGCAGGCTTTGCCGCCGCAGCGGTTGGGACAGAAACCTCCGGTTCGATTCTGAATCCATCTGCGAATCACTCTCTTGTCGGGATCAAGCCGACAGTCGGCCTTGTCAGCCGGACAGGGATTATTCCTATTGCATACAGCCAGGATACGGCAGGACCGATGGCACGTTCCGTAGAAGACGCGGCGATCCTGCTCGGTGCTATGACAGGAGCGGACGCCGACGATCCGGCCACCGGGGCAAGAAACGGAGTGTCGTTTACGGATTACACCCCGTTTCTGGATAAGAACGGGCTGCGAGGCGCTCGTATCGGGGTCGTTCGCTCTTTCATCGATGATGTGATGACGGAAGAACAACAGCCGTTATTTGAGGCAGCGCTCCGAATTTTGCGGGAACAGGGAGCGATATTGGTCGAAAATATTCGCATCCCCTCCGAGCAGGAATCATGGGACTCAAGCGTTCTATACTATGAGTTCAAATCCGGCGTAAACGCTTATTTGTCCCGGCTTCCAGCCTCCTTTCCGATACGTACGCTCAAGGATGTCATCGCATGGAACAAGGCGAATGCCCCTTCGGCCTTGGGCTTTGGCCAAGAGATCCTGGAAAAAGCGGAGCTGACGAGCGGCAGTTTGACTGAACCGGAGTACCTGCAAAGCCGCCTGTGCGATTTGAGGCGATCCCGAACAGAAGGTCTGGACGCTGCTTTTGGCCAGCACCAGCTGGACTGCCTGCTCTTCCCCCATGATTTTGGGGCGGATATCGCAGCCAAGGCGGGATACCCTTCCATCACCTTGCCTGCCGGCTATGAGCCATCGGGAAAACCGTTCGGGATCATGTTTACAGGCAGAGCGTACAGCGAGCCTCTCCTGATTCGCGTCGGGTATTCGTTTGAGCAGGCGAGCTTGCTGCGCGTCCCACCTCAGTTGAGCTTGTAGACGTACGCTCAAGGCAGAGCGAAATTGGTTCCCCCCACTGCAGTGCTTGACTGGCACCTAGTGACAAGCCACCTCTCTTCCTCTCCCGTTCGTTCCATACCATAAGCAAACAGGGCTAGCCTGGAAGGTCTTTTGACCCTTGTCCATGCCAGCCCTGTCTGCTTTCCGGAAGATTTGCTCCTTCCCCATCTACATCGTTTTCATAGAGGCTTCCGCCTTGTTCAGCTTCTCCTGGAACAATTCCCCCAAAATGCTTACATCAGCCTCCCAGCTGTTGTCCCCGTAACGGATCGTCGCTTTCGGATCGCCCTTTTTCCCGGTAATCTGGATGCTCTTTGTCTTCATCTCATAGCTTCCGTCCTCGTGGAACGTGATCGCCGCATCCTTTACTTCCTTTTCCAGCAACGGAACGACCGTCTTCTCCAAGGCTTCCTGCGTCGTCTGAACCGCAGAACGCCCCATGTTGATCACCTGTTCGGGGGAAAACTCAAAGACCAGTACAAGTATAACGCCGATCGCGACCACTACCGTAACGATCCGAAACAAGCTCTTCACAATCATTTGCAGGATCAAGATAAGCAGTACAGCGCCTACTGCGATCGGCCAGTAATCTGTTGCCAAATGGATCAGCTGCTCCATGTCATCAACTCCTTCATTCCCATTCTGACCAAAAGGGAGCATGGCTCAATCATCTTTCAAGGCCCCTGCCGCCAAAAACGCGCTCTATTCGCGCGTTTCTGTAATCAAATACGAATAAAAGGCCCGTTTGTTACAAAAATATTCCGGATGATTCCGATTTCTGGCGAGGACCGGCCGGATGATTCCGGAAAGACCGTCCTCTCCCCAATATAATGAACCTTGACGCCAAGGTCATCCATGCAAAGCAAAAACGGCGCTGTTATCGCGCCGCTTTGTCAGATGGCCGCACCGCATTCTTTCCCGTCCCGGACCTCGCGAGATACATGGCATATTGGATCGGTCTTTTGATTGCCTCCCTGTATTGCCCAAGCGAGCCCATTTCGCGAAAAATTTCTCTGCCCGGCTTCGGATTAACCTCGATCAACCACGGGCGTCCCTTTACGTCGATCCCGATGTCCAAGCCCATTTCCATCAAGCGCCCGAAATGATTTTCCAGCGTCTCGACTGTTTGATAGGCCAACTGCTCGCAGTCCTGAATGATCTCGCCGGTCTTTTGCTCGCCAAACCGCGCCGAAAGGAACGCCTTTACAGGGACAGCCTTCCCTCCCCCGTGAAGATTGGAGGTGGCGCTCTTTACTCCGCCGACTCTCATCCCCGCACCGGTAATGCTCCACTGCCCCTCGCCGTTTTTCTGAATCAACAGCCGCATGTCGACAGCCCTGCCGGGGACCAGGTTGAGATGCAGGCCCTGCTGCACGATATACTTGTCGCGGGTTGCCCACTTTTTCACCCTGTTTTGAACCGACTCCAGCTGCCTGATCACTGTGGACACCTTCGCCCTCTGCTTATCCCTTCCCAGCAAATGATAGCCTTGCGGGGTTTTTTCAACCGACAGGATATTCCGCCCTCCTGTCCCATTTACCGGCTTCACATAGAGCAGCGAATGGCGGGCCAGCATCTTTTGCAAGGCAAGCCGATTGTACAGCGCCGTCTCCGGCAGCCACCGATGCATCCTGCTGTCTTTCACCAAAACCTCGTGCACCTTCCACTTGTTCGCGAGCCGGTTGTTGGTATACACCAGGTCGCTTGCCTTGCGAAACGCTACGTACTTTCTGAATGCTTCTGTCGGCGTGTACCGATACCGGTCGATGACAGCATCCGGCCGGGGAAAGACGCGCGCCTGCCAGCCGCGAGCCGCGGGGATGTATCCGCGAACTTGCCTTCCGTTTGCCGATACGTCCGCAGGCGAAAACAAGAACACGGTACATCCGAGTTCCTCCCCTGCCCGTATCATTTTGCGAAAATAGCTCGGTTCCGCGAAAGACTTGCCCTCCCGCCAGGTCAGTATGCCAATGATGGGTCGTTTCATCTCAACACCCTCTCTGGTTCCTTTCCTGGCAGTTTATTCAGTTACCCGTGTATTGGCGAATCGCGGAGCCTGCTTTCCAGCTGCTGCAGATCGGCAGGCAGCGGCGCCGATACTTCAAGCGACTCCATTCCGAACGGGTGGGAAAACCGCAGGATCGCTGCATGCAGCGCCTGACGTTTGACGAACAGGTCCTTTCCTCCGTAAAGAACATCGCCGATCAACGGAAAGCCCAAATAACTGAGGTGAACCCTGATCTGGTGGGTTCGTCCCGTCTCCAGCTCGCATTCCAGCCTTGTCGCATTTCCATAGCGCTCGGTCACCCGAAAATGAGTGACAGCAGCATCCCCCGTGGGAGTCACTCTTCTGCGGCTGGAATGAAAGCGATCTTTCCCGATCGGCTCGGAAATGGTCCCGCGGTCTTTTGGCATACTGCCGTGAACGTAGGCAACGTAGTGCCGCTTGATTTTTCGCTCGCGCAGATGTTCGTCCAGCAGCGCCGATGCGAGCGCATGCTTCGCGTACATGACGACCCCGGACGTCTCTTGATCGAGCCGATGCACATGCCGGACACGCGAAAACACGCCGGTCCGTGCAAAATGTCCGGCGACGAGGTGATCCAACGTTTTTTTATGGGATTTCTCCGTCGGGTGCAGCAGCATGCCGGCCGGCTTGCTAGCGATCAGCAAGTGGTCGTCTTCATACAATACCTGCAGCTTTTCAGGCGAGGGATCCAGACCAAACGGTTCCGGCGCACAGGCTCTGACCTTGATTTCCTGGCCCGCGGCCACTTTGACATGCTGGGCCGCCGGTCTTCCCGCAAGCCATACTTCTTTATGCTGAAAAAGCAGATGAACCTGCTTTTTCGGCCATTTCCACCGCTCCCGAAGCAAGCTGCCTGCCGGGAGTCCATCGGCTTCATCGGGGATCGTCCCGATCAGCCATTCTCCTTGTTTTTCCATTGCTATCATCAGAGGTGATCTCCCACTGCCGTTCTCGTCGTTACTCTTGTCCCAGCGTCTCGCTCACCTGAATCGCCCGGTCGAGGAAATGCTCGATCTCTTCGCGGCTTTTGCCCAGCTTGCTTACAAACCGCACCAGTTCTTTTCCTTTGGAAAACGCGATAAAGCTCGGGATGCCAAACACCTCCAGCTGCTGTGACAGCTCAGGTAATGTATCCCGATTGACCGCTACCATATCCAGTTTTTCCTTATACGCCTCTTCCACAGCAGGCATGAACGGATCGATCCGATGGCAATCCGGGCACCAATCTGTAAAAAATTTCACCACAACCGGTTTTTCCTGAGCAATCTGTTCATGGAATTCAGCTTCTGTCTTGATTTCTTTCATGGAACGGGCCCTCCTCTGGTTTCATTTGGCTATAGTGTAGCACAGGTAAACATGTTTGTCTGTTTTCTCGAACAGTGAAATGGCGGTTAAAAATTGTTCTTTTGTTCGACCAGGCATTTCACAAAGGCCTCCGCCGGTCGCGATAGCGGTCTGTCCTTGCGGTACGCGACGACGAGGGTGCGAAACGGCCTTCTCGCCATCCGCACGTAAACAGGATGCTCTGTCGTTCCGGGAGCAAGCGAGATCATCCTCGGCGCAAACGAGAATCCCATTCCGGCTGCGACAAGCGACTGTACAGTCTGGATATTGCTGCTTTCAAATACAATGCGCGGCCGGAATCCCGCCTCTTCGCAGAGCCTCAGCGATATCGTGCGAAAGCCTTGGCCTTCTTTCAACAGGATAAACGGCTGCCCCGCAAGCTCGGCCAAGTCCACTTCCTTTTGCTTGGCGATCGGATGCTGCGGCGGCACAGCGAGAAAAATCTCTTCGTGAATCGCCGGAATCGTTTCCAGTGTAGGATCCGAGATCGGCATGGTTAGCAGGCTGATATCTATTTTTCCGCGCACCAGCAAATGCTCGAGATGGCTGGAGGTGTCTTCGATCAGCTGCAGCTCGACGCCGGGAAACTGGCGGGCAAAATCGGGAATGACCCTCGGCAGTACATACGCTCCCGTGATCGGCAGGCTCCCGACCAACAGCTTCCCGCTTTCCCCTACCGCATAGGAGCGCATTTCCCTCTCCAAGCCTTCCGCCAGATCGACCAGCGTTTGGGCGACCTGCACAAACCGCTGGCCAGCGTCGGTCAGCTCCACGTACTGGGGCAGGCGGTGAAATAGGGGGACTCCCAGTATTTTTTCCAATTTGGCGATCTGTTGGCTAAGCGATGGCTGTGCCAAATGCAAACGGCTGGCAGCGCGGGAAAAGCTCCGCTCTTCCGCTACCGCGAGCACGTAACGTATCTGTCGTAACTCCATGAGAACCTCCCAATAGGCAAAAACTATCCATCTCATAATAATTATATCTTTGAACTATTTCTATTGCCATGATACAACCTTGATAAGAGTTTTGAACGAAGGAGGATTACCCTTTATGAAACCTCGCACTATGTTTGAGAAAATCTGGGATTCTCATGTGATCTATGAAGAAGCCGGCAAACCAAGTCTTCTGTACATCGATTTGCACCTCGTGCACGAAGTCACTTCGCCCCAGGCGTTCGAAGGTCTCCGACTGGCCGGACGCAAAATCCGCCGCCCTGACCTGACATTCGCCACGATGGACCACAACGTCCCGACAGCGGACCGCTTCAATGTCAAAGATCCGATCTCCCGCCAGCAAATGGAAACGCTGACCGCAAACTGTAAAGAATTCGGCATTACGCTTGCCGACCTGAACAGCCCGGATCAAGGTATCGTCCACGTCATCGGCCCAGAGCTTGGCCTGACGCATCCGGGAAAAACAATTGTCTGCGGCGATAGCCATACGTCCACACACGGTGCATTCGGTGCGCTTGCCTTCGGGATTGGGACAAGCGAAGTAGAGCACGTGCTGGCGACGCAATGCTTGCAGCAGTCCAAACCGAAGACGCTTGAAGTCCGCATAGTAGGCGACCTGCCTTTTGGGGTGAGCGCAAAAGACTTAATTTTGGCCATCATCGCAAAATACGGCACAGACTTCGCTACCGGATACGTCATCGAATATACCGGAGACGCCATCCGCAAGCTGACCATGGAAGAGCGCATGACTGTATGCAACATGTCGATTGAGGCTGGTGCCCGCGCCGGTCTGATCGCTCCTGACGAAACCACTTTTGCCTATCTGAAAGGCAAGCGCCATGTACCGCAGGGAGAAGATTTCCTGGCTGCAGTCGAAGAGTGGAAACAGCTCTGCACAGATCCGGGAGCGGCTTACGACCACTGCGTGGAAATCGATGCGAGCCAGATCGCCCCGCAGGTCACTTGGGGAACCAGCCCGGGAATGGGTACGGACATCACCAGCACCGTGCCGCATCCTGACTCTTTTGAAACGGCCGCGCAGCGCAAGGCTGCTCAGGACGCCCTCTCCTACATGGGCCTTGTTCCGGGAACGCCGATGAGTGAAATCAAGATCGACCGCGTCTTTATCGGTTCCTGTACGAATGGCCGGATTGAAGACCTGCGCCGTGCCGCTGAAGTGGCGAAAGGCCGCAAAGTCTCTTCGCACGTGCACGCGATGGTAGTCCCCGGCTCCCAGGCCGTCAAGCAAGCGGCCGAGCAAGAAGGCCTTCACCTGATTTTTCAGGAAGCCGGCTTTGAATGGCGGGAGTCCGGCTGCTCGATGTGCCTCGCGATGAACCCGGACATTTTGCAAGAAGGCGAGCGCTGCGCTTCCACCTCCAACCGCAACTTCGAGGGGCGTCAGGGACGCGGCGGACGCACCCACCTGGTCAGTCCGGAAATGGCTGCCGCTGCGGCTATTGCCGGCCACTTCGTAGACGTACGCGAATGGAAGCGTGAAGGCGTGAACAAGGAGGTATTCCAATGAACCCTTTTGTCATCCAAACAGGACTGGTAGCACCGTTGGATCGCGTGAACGTAGACACAGATGCGATCATCCCGAAACAATTTCTGAAACGCATCGAACGTACCGGCTTTGGCCAATTCCTCTTCTACGAATGGCGCTTTACTGCTGACGGCCAAACCATTGACTCCTTTGTACTCAATCAACCGAGATACGCAAACTCTACTGTGCTTTTGGCCCGGAACAACTTCGGCTGCGGCTCTTCCCGGGAGCATGCTCCTTGGGCCTTGCTCGACTACGGCTTCCGCGTTGTCATCGCGCCGTCGTTCGCCGATATTTTCTACAACAACTGCTTCAAAAACGGCATTTTGCCGATCAAACTGAGTGAAGAACAAGTGCAAGAACTGTTCTCGCGTGTACAAAGCAAAGACAACTACGAGCTGACAATTGACCTGCAAGAGCAAGTGATCAAGGATAGCGACGGTCTCTCCTATCCATTCGAGGTGGACTCCTATCGCCGTTACTGCTTGCTGAACGGCCTTGACGATATCGGCATCACGCTTCAATACGAAGACAAGATTGCCGCTTACGAAGCGAAAAAGCGCGCATAATCGCACAAAAAACAGCGCGAAGGCAGGGGATGCTCCTTGCCTTCGCTGTTTTTTTACCATCATCATCATAGAAGAGTCTCGCGAGAAAGTAAAGTCGCTCCCCCTCCCCCGTCAGGCTGTCTCGATCCCGTTCTCCGCTTCCAGGCCGAATGCGGAAATCGCCTGCTCGCGCAGCTTATACTTCTGAATTTTGCCTGACGCCGTCATCGGGTATTCCGACACAAACTGGATATAGCGCGGGACCTTGAAACGGGCAATTTTCCCCTCGCAATAGGCGAGAAGCTCTTCCTCTGTCAATTCCTCTCCCGGCTTCACCTTGATGCAGGCTAGCACCTGCTCTCCGTACTTGGCATCCGGTACCCCGACGACCTGCACATCCAGCACCTTCGGATTCGTATACAGAAACTCCTCGATTTCCCGTGGATAAATGTTTTCACCCCCGCGGATAATCATATCCTTCAATCTGCCAGTGATCCGGTAGTATCCGTCTTCATCCACGGTCGCCAAATCTCCTGTATGCAGCCAGCCTTCGTGGTCTATCGCTTTTGCGGTATACTCGGGCATGTTGTAATACCCCTTCATGACCAGATAGCCCCTCGTGCAAAGCTCTCCCTGCACGCCAGGCGGCACAGTCTCTCCCGTGAGCGGGTCAATGATTTTGACCTCTACTTCATCATGGGCACGCCCCACCGTCGTAACGCGCCGCTCTATTGAATCATCCGGCCTCGTCTGCGTAATGACCGGCGATGACTCGGTCTGTCCATAGGCAATGGTAATTTCGCGGATCCCCATTTTTTCCACCACATTTTTCATCACTTCGATCGGACATGGCGAGCCTGCCATAATGCCTGTTCGCAGCGAGCTCAAGTCACGCCCGGAAAAAGAGGGATGATTCAGCTCGGCAATGAACATCGTAGGAACCCCGTACAGCGCCGTGCACCGCTCCTGCTCCACGACATCGAGCACGATTTCCGGATCAAACGAGATCACCGGAACCATCGTCCCCCCTGTCGCTACGCTGGCAAGCGTTCCCATCACGCATCCGAAGCAATGGAAAAAAGGCACAGGAATGCAGATCCGATCTGTTTCATCCAATCGCTGGCATTCCGCCACCTTGATCGCATTGTTGACAATATTCACGTGAGACAGCATGACGCCCTTCGGAAAACCTGTTGTTCCCGAGGTATACTGCATATTGACCACGTCATCAGGATGGAGCGACTGCTGGCGGAATGCCCTTTCCTCGTCAGAGGCTTCGGCTCCGAGACGGAGGATGTCGCTCCACAGAAACATGCCTGGCTGGCGCTCCTCACCCAAATAGATGACGTTTCGAAGATGGGGCAGGCGTTCCGACTGCAGTTGCCCCGGCTTGCAACTCTCCAGCTCCGGACATATTTCCTTGATCATTTCCAAATAGCTGGCATCGTGGTATGAGTCGATCAACAGCAGGGTGGTGGCCTCCGATTGGTGCAGCAGATATTCCAGCTCATGCACCCGATAGCTGGTGTTTACCGTTACCAGGACACCGCCTATTTTCGCCGTAGCAAATTGAGAGATGACCCATTCCGGCACATTGGTCGCCCAAATCGCAATGTTCTCCCCTTTGTTGATCCCGAGAGAGAGAAAACCTCTGGCCGCCTGGTTGCAAATATCCTGAAACTGGGCGTAGGAGTATCGGATCCCCCTCTCTCGGTACACAACGGCATCCTTTTGCGGAAACCGTCCTGCCGTTTCGTCCAACAGGTCGCCAATCGTGATGGAACGCAGCATTCGTAGCCCCCCATTCTTTATTTCTGACTATTCTGTATCATTTTTCATTTGATTCGCTCTCCTCTCAGCTTATTCCTTCTCAGGCGCAAAAAGAAAAGCGTCCCCTGGCGGAACGCTCCCTCATTTGACCTCGATTGTTTTTACGGCTTCGATCTTGTAAGGCAAGTGATTGCTGTAATTCAGCTCAACCCGCAGCTCGTGCTTTCCTTTGGGGAGCTTTTTCAGAATGAATTCCGGCTCATAAATCATTCCCTTGGCTTCTCCGTTCAGATAGAGGTGAGCATGACCTTGACCATAGACTGCCTGCGGCTCCAGCTCCCCTTTATCATTCACAAATTGGAAGTTTTGCGTCAGGAGCGAGACTTCCGCTGTGTTGCCCTCTACCTGGATATCCAGATTGAGCGATGGCTTTTCTGTTCCTGCAGGCTGAGTCATGGGCATGACGGAAGCAGGGACACCAGGATCTTGCAGCCTGTAGGAGTCCGAAACATTCAGCGGGTCCTTCACCAACAGTACAATGCCGGCAACCAGTACGATCAAAAATACAATGCCGCCCAAAATCAGGTTTCGCAAACTGACGATAACGACCTTCATATTCTACTCTCCCTTTCGCAAATGCTTGTCACCACCAATTAGTACATGCATACGCAGAAAGAAAGAGAGATAGAAGCGAAACTTTTAGCGGTAATTAATAAATTGCACCTCAATCGGCAGATCGGCTTTCCGAATCGCGGCGATCACCAGTTGAAGCTCGTCCTTGCTTTTTCCGATGACGCGGACCTGGTCATCCTGAATCTGGGACTTGACCTTTACGCCCGTTTCTTTGATAATGGTCGCGATTTTCTTGGCATTGTCCTTATCGATGCCCTGCACAAGCCTGACACGCTGGCGAACCGTCCCCCCTGCAGCCGGTTCCATTTTTCCGTACTGAAGATTTTTCACCGGTACACTTCGCTTCACCAGCTTACCGATGAGAATATCCTTGACTTGGCCGAGCTTGAACTCGTCGTCAGAGAGTAGGACGATCTCTTCTTTCTCCAAGCTGATTCTGCTTTTGCTTCCTTTAAAATCGAAACGCGTTTCGATTTCCTTCACCGCGATATTGATCGCATTCGTCACTTCTGTCAGATCTACTTTGGAAACAATATCAAAAGAGCTCTCTTTGCTCATCAGGATCCTCCTCTTTCATGATTCCCCAAACGAAATGCCTGTCAAATCGCTTTTACCAAGCCCCCATCGACGAGGAACGCCTGTCCGGTCACATAGCTGTTGGCGGGGGAAGCGAGGAACGCGGCCATCCGCGCGAATTCATCCGGTTCGCCGTAGCGGCCCAGCGGAATCATCGCTTCCATGCTCTTTTTTACGTCTTCCACGTCGATTTGCAGCGACTCCGCTCGCAGCTTATCCAGGGAAGCGACCCGATCGGTGGCAATTCGACCAGGGCCGATCGTATTGATGAGAATGCCGTCCGGCCCGAGCTCGGCGGCCAAGCTTTTGGACAACCCAAGGACACCTGTACGGAATGTGTTGGACAAAATCAAATTCTCCAACGGCTGTTTAAACGAGGATGAGGCGAAATTGACGATCCTTCCGAATTGCTGCCGGCGCATATGCGGCAAAACGGCTCTGATGGCGCGAACAAAGCTGAGCAGGTTCAATTCAAAGGCCGCTTGCCAATGCTCATCGCTCACTTGATCAAACGTTCCGGAGACAGGTCCGCCTGCGTTGTTGATCAATATGTCCACCGTTCCAAAGCGAGCCACTGTCTCGTCTACCAAGCGCTTGATATCTTCGGGCTTGGTTACATCTGCCGCGATCGCCAGCGCTTCTATTCCGGTTGCCTTTCGAATTTCTTCTTTTGCAGCAGACAGCGCCGCTTCGTCCCGTCCGCAGACAGTGACATTGGCGCCTTCCGCGGCAAAACACAGCGCCGTGGCTTTGCCCAAGCCTTTCGTAGAAGCCAACACGATGGCTGTTTTTCCTTTCAAATGCAAATCCATCTACTCTCTCCCCTTCCAGCTTCAATTGGCATGCTGCCTTTTTCTTTCCTTATTCTACAGAAATATCTGACAAAATCCTAGTACGCGAAGGGAGGGAACTGTACATCCAGATAGCAAAAGAAGCGAAGGATTTCTCCCCGCTTCTTTTGTTGATCAAGAAAACTTACATGTCTGACGGCTGAATCTCCGCCTTTGCCAGGCGTTTGGCCAGCCGCTTCGCTTCACGGGTCTGTTTGCGTGCCAGTCGCCGCGCTTTTGCGTTTTCAAACAGGGAATAGAGCACCGGTACCAGCACAAGTGTCACGATCGTATGAAAGACCAACCCGGAAATAACCGCCGTGGCGAGCGGAGCCTCCAGATCGGAGCCCTCTGCGACAGCAAGCCCCATGGGCAGCATTCCTAAAATCGCTGTCAGCTTGGTCATGATGACTGGACGCACCCTGTCTTTTGTCCCTTGAACAATCGCTTCGCCCAATTCCATTCCCCGGTCGCGAAGCAGGTTGATCCGGTCAATGAGCAGGATGGCGTTGGAAACCACGATACCGACCAGCATGATCATGCCGATCATCGCCATCTCGCCAAAGATGCGCTGGGTCAAGACGAACCCAAGCACCACACCTACTAAAGCCATTGGAATGGTCAACATAATGATTAACGGTTGAGACATGCGGCCGAACTGGGCAACCATGATCACGTAAATCAACGCGACAACACCGAGGAAGACGAAGATACCCTGGGTCATCGTAGAGCTTTGTTCCTTGAGTTTACCGGCAATCTCCACTTGATACCCAGCAGGAACGGCAAGCTGCGGGAGCTTTTCGTTGACGAGCCGGCCAACTGTACCCAGGTCGCTGCCCAAAAGCTCTGCGGAGACAGTGACGATCCGTTCGCCCTTTTCATGGGTGATGGTGACTGGAGATTTGCTGTACCGCCATTCTACCAGATCGCCCAAAGGCACCTGGGCGCCTGTTTTGGACGTAATCATGATTTGATGGAGCTGCTCCGGATGCTTTAGCCAGCCCTCCGGCATTTTTGCCACGACATTTACTTCAATGCCATCTGTCGTAATTGTCGTCACCTGCTGGTCTCCGATCAACATGCTGATCTGCTGCAGAAGCGAGCGGTGATCGACCTGCATGCGAGCCAACGCCTCCTGCTTCGGAAGCAGGGTGACTTTTTCTTTGCCTTCCTTAAAGTCATTGCGGATATTGGAGAGGCCTGGTATTGTGGCAAGCATCCCTTCCACTTCGCCGGCGATTTGACGCATCTTCTCCATATCTTCGCCGGTAATATCGAGCTGTACCGGGGCATCTCCTCCTTGGCTGCCAAACGAGGTGGTGATGCGCTCGATTCCCGGAATCGCTTGAAGACGCTGATTAAGCTCCAGAGTCAGCTCGTCTTTCCCATGCTGCCTCTCTTTTTTTCCCTTCAGCATCAAGAACAGCTCTGCCTGTTCTTTTCCGGCGAAAAAGAAGACATCCTTTATGTCCGGCAGCTCGCGAAGCGAATTTTCGGCATCTAGAGCGGCCCGCTGGGTATTCTCCAGCGTCGAGCCTGTCGGCATGGTGATCGTAGCAAACACCATATTTTCATTCGCGTTAATGCCTTGGCCCATCTTCATAAACGGCATAAGGAAAAAGGAGCCGACGAAAAGAGACACCGCAAGCATAATCGTCATGATTCGATGACGCAGCGCTTTTTTTAACAGATTGGTAAACGCTTTGACAATGAAGTGCTCTTTGCCTTCTCCATCTCCTTCCAAAGAGACCTTTTTGTCGTTCTTCAGAAACCGGTCGGAGAAGACGGGAACGAAGAAAAACGCGGCCAATGTCGAAGCTGTGATCGCGGCCGTGACCGTAAACGCGATCGCACCCAAAATCGGCTTCAGCCAGCTTTCAAAATCCGCCAGCACGAGCGGCAGAAAGACCACAATTATCGTAAGCTGGGAGGTAAACACGGGAGTCATAACCTCGCGGGTCCCTTTTACAATCGCCTGGGTAATCGGCTCCCCTTTTTCCCGAAACTGATAAATCGATTCCAGAACCACGATCGCGGCGTCTACGATTAAGCCTACTGACAGGCTGAGGGACAGCAGGCTGATCATGTCGATGTTGTAGCCGCCCGCCTTCATCGCGATAAATGTCATCATCGCCGACAAGGGCAAGGTGGTGGCGATCACCAATGTCACCCGCCAATTGCGCAGAAATACGAGCAAGATCAAAATCGCGAGTGCGCCGCCGATGATGACGTCGCGGCTCAAGTTGGAGACGGCGTGGTCGATATAGGAGACGGCCTCGATCATCACCTTCAATTGATATTTCCCGTTCGCCTCGGCGTTGATCTGTTTGACGACCTCTTCCACTTTTGCCTGCGTGGAAATCAAGTCGCTGCCCGCTGAACGTTTGACGCTGAGGCTTACGAATACCTGTCCATCAGTCAAGGCAACGGAGTCTTTGACTTTTCCCCGCATGTCATCAATTGTCGCCAATTGATCGAGCGTAACCGTTCCTTTGGGAGTATCGATCGCAAGCTGGCTCAATTCCTGGGCTGTCGCGTACGAGTTGTCGATCATCACGACCGTATCAAACCCGGTATTTTCGAGAGTTCCCACCGCTTGCTTCCAGTTTGTCGCCTGGAGCTGCTCGATCACCCCCGACGGAGTAGCATGATAGGCAGCCAGGCGCTCCGGTCGCAGCGTAATCGAAATCTTGTTCTCAAAGCTTCGGTCGGATATTTCTACTTCCTTTACACCGGGAACATCTTCGATCCGGTCTTTGATAGACGTTTTTGCCAAACTGAGCATCGCCTTTGGCTCTGCTCCGACCATGGCGTATTCAATCAGCATCTCGTCACCTAAGTTGTCTTGCACCACATTGACTGTATCGATGCTTTTGGGAAAATTATTGCGCAGCCTGTTAACGGCGTTCTGAACGTCCTGCTTGACGCGTTCTCCTTCTCCTTCCTCGGCGGTGACTCTGATTCTGACGGAGCCCGTGCCGGTCGTCGAGGAGTACTCTTTAATGCCTGCCATTGACTTGATTTCCTGCTCGACTTTCTTGGTGATCTTTTCCTCCATTTCTTCAGGAGGCAGCGAGCCGCCGGAAATCTGGACGGAGATCTGCGGCAAATTGGTTTTTGGCACGAGCTCAATGTTAAAGCTAAGCAGCGCGCCGAGACCGGCAATGGTGATGAGAAAGGTGAACAGATAGACAATCAGCCGGCGTTTCAGCAAAAAGAGAATGATCTTTTCCATGCCTATTCCCCTTTCGCCTCCACTTTTTGCCCCTCAACATAAAACGTGATGCCGGAGCGCAAAAGCTGATCGCCTTCCTTGATACCCGAGAGCACCTCGATTTGATCCCCTACCATCTGCCCCGTTTTGACCGGCCGCTTGACAGTCAAGCCATCTTCAACAGCCATTACGTAATTTTCGGATTGAGCGACACCGACGCTTTCAAGCGGTACGAGAAAGCCGTTCAGGTTGCGGGGCAGCTCAACCGTTGCTACCATTCCGCCCTTCCATTGGCCCTGCGGATTGGGAACAGTTACCTCGACACGGTATTTTCCCGTCTGTTTATCGACGACTGGCGATACGAAGCTGATCGTGCCCTCGCTCTTCTTGCCGTCCTCGCCCACGACCTGGACCTTCGCTTGTTCCTGATACTGTCCGATGACGTCGTTGGTGACATCGAGCGTGACTTTCACATCAGACAAGTCTACGATTTGAATCACCTGATCGCCCGGGGACGCCAGCTCGCCGACCTGCTTGGAGACATCCACCACCATACCCGCGAAAGGCGCGACAATTTTCGTCTCGTTCAGCGTCTTCTTCGCCCGCTCCACTTGCCCTGCAGCCTGTTTGATGGAGGCATTGGCGACAGTCACGTCCTCCGGCAGTGCGCCGCGCAGAAGCTCTTCCAAAGCAAGCTTGTCGTTCTCCAGTTGGATCTGTGCCTGGTCTTTTTGCCGTCGGCGATCGTCAAGCTCGCTTTGGGAAATCGCTCCTCCCGCAAACAGCTTTTCTCCGAGGACGACATCCTGGTTAGCCTTGTCAAAATCCTGTTGGGAGCTTTGGACTTGCAGCCGGTGTTTCTGAATGGATTCTTCAGATGCACCTTTCAGTGTTTTCACCTTGCGGGCTGTTGCCTCTTCCACCTGGCCTGCTGCGGCTTCCACTTCCTTCTGGTAATAGCGTGTATCGAGGCTGGCCAGCAGCTGTCCTTGCGATACCTTGCTCCCCTTTGCCACAGACAGCGAAGAAACCGTCCCGGAAGTGCCAAATTGCAGGATCGCTTCCCGTTTGGCCTCCACCAGCCCCGTCGTCGTCAACAGCACGGGATCGCCTGACTTGTTTACTGTGAATACTTCCACCACTTTTGCTTTTGTCTCTTGCTGTGCTGCCGGCTCGGAAGCTCCCGGCCCGCACCCGGCTGTCGTTAGAACAACGAGGGCCAGTAGAATGGATGCGCGTTTCTTCACGAAAATTCCTCCATATCGTAACAATCATTTCCAAAGGTATTGTGCCAGTTTTTCCATCCTTTTCAAAACAGCCAGCGGATGGAACTTCGTCTCCGCCTTGAGACGGATGGCCCCATTCTCCTTCTTTCCTCTAGTCATTACGGAATAGATCCTTGAATAATTACCTCAATGATCCAAAAATGTGTCAAATCTGTGTCACTTCGTGTTTCGAAATAAAAAAACCAGGGCGAAATTGAAATTCCCTGGCTTTTTCGTGTCTATACGGTTCGATTGCAAATAGCGTTTTATGCCTGCCCGATCAGCTTTTCCATCTCCGCCAGTCTGTCCGCGAACACCGCCAACGCTTCACGAATCGGTTCTGGAGAAGCCATGTCCACGCCGGCTTTCTTCAACAATTCCAGCGGATAGTCGGAGCTTCCGCTCTTGAGGAATTGCAGATAGCGCTCCACGGCTGGCTGTCCCTCCTCGAGAATTTGCTTGGCGAGGGAAGTCGCTGCCGAGAACCCCGTAGCATACTTGTAAACATAGAAATTGCGATAGAAGTGCGGGATTCTCGCCCACTCCAGATCGATTTCTTTGTCTACAACCATCTCCGGGCCGTGGTAAGCGACATTCAGCTCTCTGTACATGTCGCTCAAGCTGTCTGCGGTGAGCGGTTCTTCCTGTTCTGTCTTGGCATGGACGAGCTTTTCAAATTCGGCAAACATCGTCTGACGGAACACAGTCCCGCGGAACTGCTCCAGGTAGTAGTTGAGCAAATACATCCGCTGCTGCTTGTCGGTCGTCGTTTCCAGGAGATGATCCATGAGCAAGGCTTCATTCAGCGTGGAAGCCACTTCTGCGACAAAAATCTTGTAGTCCGCATAGGTGTACGGCTGTTCCTTATGGGAATAGTAGCTGTGCAGGGCATGCCCCATTTCGTGGGCCAGCGTGAACATGTTGTTGACATTGTCCTGGTAGTTCATCAGGACGTAAGGGTGAGATGTGTACGCCCCCCAGGAGTATGCGCCGCTCGTCTTTCCTTCGTTCTCGTAGACGTCGATCCAGCCGTTTGAAAAGCCTTCGGCCAGCACGCTGCCGTACTCGTCGCCAAGCGGCTTCAACGCTGTCTTGATCGTCTCTACGGCCTGGTCGTACGGTATTTTCATGTCCACTTCAGGGACGATCGGGACATACAGATCGTACATGTGCAGCTCATCGACGGCCAGCATTTTCTTTCTCAGCGCGATGTAGCGATGCATGAGCGGGAGATGCTCGCGAATCGTAGCAATCAGATTGTCGTAGACGGACAGATCGACGTTGTCCGCAAACAGGGCGGAGTAGATTGCCGACGGGTACTTGCGCGTGCGGGCGTAAAACACGTCAGCCTTGACTGCGGATGTGAGAGAGGCGGCGATTGTATTGCGATGCTTTCCGTAGGTGGCATAGAGAGCCTCAAATGCTTCGCGGCGAACGCGGCGGTCCTTGCTTTCCATAAAATGGACATAGCGGCCTTTGGTCAGCTCGACCTCTTCCCCGTTTTCGTCCGTAATCATCGGGAATTTGATGTCCGCATTGTTCAGCATGCCAAAAATTTTGGAAGGCGCGGAAGCCAGCTCGCTTACATTGGCCAGGATCGCCTCTTCCTCCGCTGAGAGCGTGTGCGGTTTGAAGCGGGTGATTTCCTCCAGAAGAATCCGGTAATGCGCAAGACCTGCAACTTCTTTCAGCCATTTTTCCAGCTCTTCTTGCGGAATGCCCAATATCTCCGGCTGTATGTATGAAATGGAGCCATAAACTTGTGTGCTGAGTGTCGTCGCCCGATCCGTGAGTGCCTGGTAGGTGCTGTTTGCGTTGTCTTCGTCGCGGCGCATCCGGGCGTAGACGTACACCTGGTCAAGCGTCTTCAGCAGCTCATCCTGCAAACGCAGCGTCTCCAGCAGCAGCTCTTCCGACTGAACCAGCTTGCCTTTTTTCGCAGCAATCTCCTCGGACAGCTGTTTTACGGTTTGCACATCCTTTTCCCAATCGCTGTCGCTTGCGTACATATCTTCTAAACGCCATTTGTATTCCGCAGGCACATCACTACGCTTTGGCAACGTTTTGGTTTTATTCAAGATCACTCACTCCTCGCATTCGTTTCGGTGGGAAAACAATCCATATACGTATCGTAGCGTATTCTTTCACCGGGTTCAAATCAATATACGAGCAAGAAGCCGACTTTCCATGGAGGAAAAGTCAGCTTCTGCCTACTCCCTGATAGGAAAAACCGTATTGCTTGACGAGATCCGACGACCAGGCGTTTCTGCCGTCAAACAGCACAGGCTGTGCCATTGCAGCTTTTGCTTTTTGCCAGTCGAGGTTCACGCATTCCTTCCATTCGGTAGCGAGCAGTGCCGCGTCTGCATCCGTCAACGCATCGTAGATGTCGCGTGCATATTCGACCTGCGGATACAACTTTTTCACAGTCTCCGTGGAGATCGGGTCATACGCCGACACAATGGCCCCCTCTTGCAGTAGCTGGTGCAAAACAGCCAGTGACCTCGATTCGCGTATGTCGTCCGTATCCGGCTTGAAAGCAAGGCCCAGAACGGCTACTCGCTTTCCTCGCAAGCCCGACAACCGCTCGGAAATAAGCTGAACGCACCATGCCGGCTGCGTGCGATTCACTTCTCTGACCTGTTCGAGGATATTCAATGCCACTCCATGCTGTTTGCCGACATGCAGGAGAGCAATGGTGTCTTTCGGAAAGCATGATCCGCCATAACCGAGCCCGGCTCGTAAAAATTCAGGACCGATCCGGCTATCCAGCCCCATTCCGCGGGCGACCGTCTGTATGTTTGTGCCCAATACGGTGCTGAGACGCGCCAGTTCGTTCATGAAAGAGATTCTCGTCGCCAGAAACGCGTTGGACGCGTATTTGATCAGTTCGGCAGTTTGGCGGGTCGTCTTTACTACCGGAGCCGCAAAGCCCTTGTAAAGTTCATCCAGCAAGGAAAAAGCCTCGGGCGACTCTGCTCCGATGACGATGCGCGACGGGTTCAACGCATCCTGCAGGGCGCTTCCTTCACGCAAAAACTCCGGATTGGATATGACGTGAAGCTCCTTGCAGTCTCCGAGAAGCCCGGCCACGCGATCTCCTGTCCCCACCGGCACCGTGCTTTTGATCACGACTCCTCGTTTCGACGGTTTTCTTTTGTACGCCTCCCGCACTTCTTCTACCGCAGCAAACAGGTAGGCAAGATTTGCCGAACCGTCTTCCGCTTCCGGCGTCCCCACGCAAATAAACAAAATTTCCGCGTCCTTGGCTTCTCCGTTCAACGTATGGTCAAAACGAAGAAATCCCTGATCCATCATGGAACGCATGGCCTCTTCAAGCCCCGGCTCGTAGATGGGACAGATTCTTTGCTTTAGTTGCTTCACTTTTTCCTCGTCCACGTCAATACCAACGACCTGATGACCGTGCAAGGCAAGGGAAACAGCCGTGTTTAACCCGACATAACCCGTTCCCATTACGGCTACATTCATTCCTTCACCTCATCGTCTATTCAGCACGTCTACGTACAAATCTTCCAGCCGCACGCGCTGTTTTTGAATATCGTGATTGTTTTCCACCTTGGCTCTGGCTCTCGCTGCGACCGTCGGCCAATCTTCCATCCTCTTCAGTACGTGTTCGATCATGTTCGCCAGTCGGCCCGGAGACTTTTCCGGCACCAGATAACCCGTGACCTCATGCTCTACCAATTCGGGAATACCTGCGTGATAGGTTGAAATAACCGGGCGTCCGGTTGCCATTGCTTCCATCAGGACGTTGGGAATTCCCTCCTGATTGCCGTTTCTCGCTGTCTTGCACGCAATCACAAAGAGGTGACAGATTGCCAGTTCCCGCTGGACATCCCGGTGGGTCAGCGCTCCGCGAAGCTTGACACTTTCTCCCAAACGACGCTTTTTAATCATCCGCCGCAGCTTCTGCTTCTCTTCGCCGTCGCCGACAATCGTCAGCGTAGCGTTCGGAAATTGGCGCAGTACACGGGAAAACGCTTTGATCAGCGTATCCATGCCCTTTTTTTCTGTCAGACGGCCAACACTCAACAGGCGAAAGGCTCCATTCCTGACCGGATGCTGCGGCTGCATCGGGAATTTATTGAGGTCGATGCCGGAGCGAATCAACGTGATTTTGTGTTTCGGACAACCGAGCCGAACAAGCCGCTTTTTCATGTGGTTGCTGACAACGGTAAATGCCGTTCCTTTGCGAAACAACTTTTTTAACTTCCTGCGGTAGGAGCTGCTTTCCCTGACGCGCTTCGTCGCATCGAAGCCGTGAAAGGAGGTGATCAGCGGCAGTTTTGCCTTGCGAGCATAAGGGAGAAGCTCCACTCCAGCCGGACCGAACCGGGCGTGCAAGCAGCCGAACTTCTTTTTTTTCAGCCAGCCTGCAAGTCCATTGAACCGCTTGCGAACATATACGGGCGAGAAGGGAAACTGTTTCCGATTAAAATGCTTTTGCCGAGTCAATACAGCTGTCTGTACCCGCCTGTGTCCGATCAATTGTTCATAGATAAAGGTTTCGCTTTTCGGGAGAAACTTGCGGCGGTACACAAGAACCCGTTGCATGTCAACCCTCCCATATTACCCTTTCATCTGGGCACAAATGTCTTCCAGCTGCAGCCTCAGCCCCTCTTCCAGCTTCACCTGAGGGCGATACCCCAATTTGGCTTGGGCCAGTCGGATGTCAGCGCTTGTACGCAGGGAATCTCCGGCGATCGCAGGCAAATGTACGACAGCAGGGGCTCTTTTCGTCAATTTGCCCATCAGCTCCAGCACTTCCATCAGCTTGATTTCCCGGTCTCCCCCGATGTTGTACACGTCGCCGGGCCCCGCGTGTTTTGCCGCCAGCAAATTGGCCTCCACCGCATCTGCGACAAATGTAAAGTCGCGACTCTGAAGGCCGTCCCCGTAAACGGTTATCGGCTCCCCATGCAGCATTTGCTTGAAAAACCGGTGAAACGCCATGTCCGGCCGCTGTCTTGGGCCGTAGACGGTAAAATATCTCAGCAGCACGACAGGAAGACTGTACGCCTCGACGTAAACGCGACAAATCTGCTCCATGGCTGCCTTGGTCACACCGTACGGGGAGATTGGTTGAATCGGCGATTGCTCGTCGGTCATTCCTTCCCGCATCGTCCCATAGACGGAGGAGGAGGAGGAAATGATCACCTTGGGAGCCGTTTTGAGCCGTGTACAGGCATCGAGCAATTCTTGGGTAGCCAGCACGTTGTGCGCAAGATAATCCGAAAATGCTTTGCCCCAGCTGGTGCGAACACCGGGAAGAGCAGCAAGGTGGAAGACGAGATCAACCCCATCCAGCCATTCCTCCCAGCGCTTTTCGGAAAGCAGTGCGGAGTGAAACGCAAACAGGGAATGTTGACCGATCAGCGAGAGATTGCGTAACTTGCAGGCTACATCATAATTGTCGATAAAACCGTCGACTCCGACGACTTGATGCCCCTCCTGCAGCAGGCGCTGAGTCAAATGAGACCCGATAAATCCAGCACAGCCCGTAATCAGCGCTTTACTCATCGCCGCCGTCTCCTTCCCTTTTTCTTCTTCAGTCGCTTTATAACCAAGTACCCGTTTTTATAGCTGTACACGGCCTTGTACTTGTTTCCCCAGCGTTTCAGATAATACCGGAACGTTTTTCGGCGCAGCTCGTTGCGTTTCCGCTTCATTTTGTTGTCTGTCAGCTGGCCGCGGTGCTTCGTCCGATTGTACAGCTTTTTATTGATCCATTTCACCCGATACCGCTCGATCAGGCGGAGGATAATCCTTCTGTCCTCCATGATTCTGCCTTCGTATTTGTCGGAGGTGTCCCAGCCTCCCACTTTCTTCAGGGCCGAAACGCGGTAACACCGCGGAGCCACCATCCAGTGGTTGTATTTGAGAAATTGGTATTTGGTTTTGAATTGCTTGTGTTTGACCAGAAAAGGATTGACGTACCTCCCCCTTCTCACCCGCCAAATCTTGACGTTACCGTAGAAAAGGGCGCACTTGTTCCTCTTGTCGCGCAAAATATGCTTTTTCAACGTTGCAAGCGAGCGTTTCGGGAGCCAGTCATCTGAATCAAGCTGAACGAGAAAAGGTGTGTCGACCATGGAGAGTGCTTTGTTCATCACTTTGGATATTCCGGAGTTCTCTTCCATGCAATAGTATTGGACGTTTGGATTGAACAGGTAGCGCTCCACCTTGTGTCTCGTTTTATCGGTCGACGCATCATCCATGATCAGCAGCTTCCAGTCCTTGCAGGTCTGCTTCATGACACTGGAAATAGCCTTTCGGATATACTTGGCGCGGTTGTAGGCAGGGATTACCACAGTAAATAACGGTGTTTGGTTGGTCATGTGCCGTCACCTCCCTTGGAGGGAAGCTGGATCGCGGATTTGTCGCTCAGAATGACCATGCCTGTTTTCTTATTGCAGCTCCCTTGGAGAAAAGAAGAGCGCCCGAAGACACTATCCTTCATTCTCCAATCCACATCGTGAATGGTGCTGTTCTCCAATAAAATACTGTTCTCGATATGGGCGCAATTCGATAAGCGAACACCATCTTGAATGGACACGTACGGTCCTAATCGGCAATTTTCAATATGACAACCATTTCCTATCAGAACCGGACCGACAATCTCGCAATTTTGTACGACACTGCCATCTCCTACTCCCAATGTTTCTCCCAACTCCCGGGTAAGCATCCACCGATTCGCCTCCAGCCAACGCTCTATCGTTCCTACGTCGGTGTATTTCCCGTTTGTCTTCGTATGCGCAATGAAATATCCATGATCAATCATCGTCTGGATCGCGTCCGTGATTTCGTATTCTCCCCGAGCGGACGGGCTCAGCGAGTCAACTGCCTCAAAGATCGGCTTCGTAAACAAATAAGCACCGATCACTGCGAGATTGCTTTTTGGCACGACAGGTTTTTCCACCACGGAGACAAGACGCCCCTCGTGTACCTCTGCGATCCCGTAGTCCTGCGGCTTATCTACCTCGCTCAGCATCACGACCCCGTCTGCACGATTGTCCTGGAATCTGCGAACGAGATTGTGCAAGGAATCCATAAGCAAGTTATCGCCTAGCAAAAGGATAAACGGTTCATCTTGGAGGAATGGCCTTGAAATATTCACTGCATGTGCAATCCCCAGTGGCGATTCCTGCTCAATATAGGTAATGGTAGCCCCAAATCGACTACCATCGCCCACGAATTCAGAAATCTGCACTTGGGAAGGGTGAATGACAATTCCGATGTCACGAACACCCACTTCAATCAGCTTGCGGATGCAGTAGAAGAGAACCGGTTGATTAGCCACAGGGAGGAGGGTTTTGGGTTGCGAATAGGAAAAAGGATGGAGTCTCGTACCACGTCCGGCGCATAAAATTAACCCTTTCACAAATATCACTCCCCAGTTGTGCTTCTAGCGATACTTATAAGGTATGCGTCCTGTCGAATCTGGACAGGGCAGAAGTCCACAACTGGGGCAGAAAAGGCGACCACCTATTTAAGTTTTTTCTTGATTATCCAGCCTTTTTGACGGCTGATGCGACTTTGGAGCGTTTGGCTGCTCCTTTTTCAAAAACTTGCAAATAGCCTTGCGCCGTTGCGTACCAGGAAAACTCCTTCGCCCGCACCAATGCCTGCTTGCCCATTTGATTGCGCAAATGGGGAATGTTCCACAGCGCATCCCATATTTTGGGCAGCTCCGATTGCCAGTTTTTGGGCGGGATGACGAACCCTGATTCCTCGTGCAAAACCACCTCGCCAATCCCCCCTCTCGGAGTCGTAATGACCGGCTTTCCGGAAGCCATCGCCTCCAGATTGACCCGGCAAAACGGCTCCTGCCAAACGGAAGGAGTCGCCACGACATCTCCGATCTGGTAGTACAGAGGCATCTCTTTGCTCGGGATGAAATTCACAAATTTCACCCGATCGCCCATCGGCTTCGCCAGCTGATGCAAGTGCCGGACATACGGATTCACCCGATTGCTGCCATAGCCGGTTCCGCCTACGATAATGAGCCTGGCCTTCGGATCCCGTTCGCTTATTTTCCGAAATGCCTGTAACAGCACGTGTACGCCCTTCGCCTTGATCAGTCTCCCTGCGTAGAACATGACCCGGTCATCGTGCCTCAGTCCCAGTTGCCGCCTCAGCTTTCGCACCCCGTAATGGATTTTCGCCACTTGATAAGGAGTTACGTCTACACCCAGATGAACAGCATGGACTTTATCAGGCGAAATCTGGTGCTTCTCGATAAAATGCCGACGCAAGTATTCGCTGTTCGTTATAAAACCGTCAGCAAGCCGTCCGATTTGTCTCATCTTTTCCGGACTGATGAACCATTTGGCTGCATACACATGAGAGTGCATGTTCACATAGATCGGTACCAACGGAAATCTTTTTCGCAAAGCAGGAACGAAATTGGGGCGATTTTCCACAAGAATCACGTCAGGGCTTCGCTTCTTCAGGTCCCCGATGATCCGCTTCAGATAAGGACCTGGTCCTTTATAGGGAATACGGACAATGTCCCTCCCCTCTTCAAAGCCGGATCGGGGGTAAGTCGGACACGTTCTCGTGTAGATGGTGACTTCATGCTCCGGGCCGAACATCTTGCTCACTTCATCGATATCATGCTCCACCGAGCTGCCTTTGACCGGCGGGACAGAAAACGGCCCGGGACTAATGATGGCGATTTTCATTTCGCTCCCGCTCCCACTCCTGTTTTAAAGAGAGTACGACCTGGTAGAGGTACTCGCGTTCCCGCTTCTGCTCCTCCTGCAAGGCTTTGAAGCGTTCCTCCCAGCGTGTAAGCTCCTCTTTGATAGCAGCCAATTCATGTTGAATCTCTGCCGACTGCTCCCGCCACAACGCCTCCACGACGGCCCGATGGTCTTCCTGTTTTTTCAATTGAACGCGTTCAACAGCCTCTTCCACCACGAATTCGCCAGAAAACACTCCCGGCATAATCCAATGCGTGTTTTCGCCTTTTTTTCGCTTTTCCATGTCACATAACCTCCAGACCAATCCGACATCAGATTCGCATGACCAAGCCAATATTTCCGACGGCTTTCGCTCTTTTTATCGTATGAACAAGACTTTGTTTAGGTACGTGTACAGGGGAAAAGAAAAACCGCTGCGAGGGATTCCCTCACAACGGTTGACGCTGATCGCTCACAGGCATATGGCGCCTGAAGCGGAGACTGTAGTGACGTGCTTCTTCTACACTCGTAATCTTCTGTTTTTGCCATTCCAACAGGATTCGGTCGATATAGCGGATATGCAGCTTACCGACGGTTGCCGCTTCCCGCAATGCCGTCAAAATCAATTCGTCCGTGTAGCCGTCCTTATTGGTCCAGATGTGGAGCATCTCTACCTCAAAAGGCGATAAGGGACGGCCAAACGCCTGCTCAAACCGGGTGTACAATCCTGTCTGCTCACCTTCCAGCGTACTGGCCTTTTCGGCAAAAGGCTCTACGACCGGATCAATCATCCGGGACACGCTGCGCTGCTCGCGCCAGCTTTGATAGAGCTTGCGGTACAAGGGCGTCAGGTTGTACAGTTCGTGACGCATTCCTGTCTCAGGATCGACGTACTCATCAATGCTGATCCATTCTTCCTTTAATAGCTTTTGCAATGTCTGGATCAGTCTGGTCGGCGACATGGACATCCGATCTTCCAGCTCCTGAATGGTCGGAAAGCGATTTCCCTCTTGCTGAAAGGATAATAAATGGATAATCAAAATCATTTCCTCATCAGATAGCGATGTCTGCTTGTACATTTTCAAAAGGAGATTGGAAATCGATGTGGCTCCCTCTTGCAAGATCTGTAATAGTTGTGATTCCATGAGACATTTTCACCTCATCGCCATAACTGGCGTGCTGTTCGCATTGGTTTTAAAAAACGGAAATACCCTGCCGCCCTCCGGCAGCAGGGTGTAAGATACTGGGAATGGTTACGGGTAGAGACGATAAAGCATGCGCGGGAACGGAATCGTTTCGCGGACGTGATCCAAACCGCAAATCCAAGCGATTGTGCGCTCCAGTCCCAGACCAAATCCGGAGTGAGGCACAGTACCGTATTTGCGCAGATCAAGATACCATTTATACGCTTCTTCCGAAAGCTGGTGTTCCTTGAATCGCTCTTCCAAAAGGACCGGATCGTCGATGCGCTGGCTACCGCCGATAATCTCTCCATATCCTTCCGGGGCGATCAAATCGGCACAGAGAACGACCTCTGGTCGATTCGGATCGGGCTTCATATAGAACGCTTTGATTTCTGTCGGATAGTGGGTAATGAAGACCGGCTTGTCGAAGTGCTCGGCAATCGCCGTCTCATCCGGTGCTCCGAAATCGTCGCCCCACTTGATCTCGCTTCCTTTTTCCTGAAGCATTTTGATCGCATCGTCATAAGAAATTCGCGGGAAAGGCCCGACAACATTTTGCAGCTTCGTCGTGTCGCGTTCCAGCGTCTTCAGCTCGCGCTGGCAATTCTTCAAGACTGACTGAGCGACGTGGGAAACAAACGCTTCCTGGATGCGGAGATTCTCCTCGTGGTCGACGAACGCCATCTCAGGCTCAATCATCCAAAACTCGATCAAATGGCGGCGCGTTTTGGATTTTTCCGCACGGAAGGTCGGTCCAAAGGAATACACCCGGCCGAGCGCCATTGCTACAGCTTCCATATACAGCTGCCCGGATTGGGAAAGGTAGGCATCCTCATCAAAGTACTTCGTGTGGAAGAGGTTTGTCGTTCCTTCCGCAGAGGTAGGGGTCAAAATGGGCGGATCCACCTTGTAGAATCCGTTTTGGTGAAAATATTCGTTCATCGCACGAATTACCTCGGAACGGATCGCCATTACCGCTCGCTGGCGAGGGCTTCTCAACCACAGGTGGCGGTGATCCATCAGGAAGTCAACCCCGTGCTCCTTCAAGGAAATCGGGTAATCGTGGGAGATTTGAATGAGTTCAATACCAGTCACAGTCAATTCGTAGCCACTCGGTGCGCGGTCATCGGCACGAACGATACCGTTTATGTACAAAGAGCTTTCTTGTGTCAATTGGGTTGCAGCTTCCCATACGTCTTCCGGTACTTCTGCTTTCACGACTACCCCTTGAACGAATCCGGATCCGTCTCGCAGCTGCAAAAACTGTATTTTTCCGCTGCTTCGCTTGTTAAAAAGCCAACAGCCCAAACGTACTTCTTGTCCCACATGCTGCCCCAACTGGGCAATGGTCGTCATCATCGGCTAGTTTCCCTCCATTTGCCATCAAAACACAAAATCCATACTACTTGATACCGAATCAATTATACTATCCACCGTAGCTGAATTCAATGAGAGTCTGAACGCAAAGGTTTACCGTAATTTTTTTATGGTAACAAAATTCACTTTCATCCATGCAAAGCGAAAGGCCTTGCTCCGCTGAGAGAGAAGGCCTTTGCACAGCTGTCTATTCACGTACCGTTTACCGAGAACCGAGAAGGGGGCTGTTTCCTGCTCACAACTTCCGCTTCTAGTCTTCGTACTCCTCATCAAATTCTTCTGCAAGGGTTTCGTCAAAGATGAGCTCCTCGTGGTCATCGGTCCTGTTCTTATTCTTTCCCGAAGCCCCTTTCGTTTCGACAGCACTTTCATTTGGAAACTCTTGATCGATCTCCAGGTCTGCCTCCCGATCGCCGGCTTCATGCACATACAGCACGGCCTTCTCATCATCGTCATTATCTTCCGCATTTGCTCCATCCACCGCGTCGCTCTCCTCTTCGACCCCTTCAAACAGATGATCTTCATCAATATCTTGTTCAAAAAATTCTCTCATCTCGCCTGTGATGGCTCCACCCTTTTCACCGATTGCTATCCACTGGATCACTCCTTTTTCCTCTTGTCCGGAACGAGTTCGGTACACAGTGACGACTGCCGAAGTCCGATTTCCGTATTTGAATGAAACCTGACAGCCCATCCGGTTTGTCATTGCCACCAGGCAGTAGTCGGCATTTGCGAACGGGGCGTCGAGCCGTATCGTGACGTCAACCGACTTTTTGCTGGCAGGCAGCCGGAAGGAAAGGAAACCGAACTGCTGCAGCGTCACCCCTTGCGGCCGACTGGCCTCGACCGGTGCAAACGCCAGTTTATCGGCTGTGATCGCGCCATCCGCCAAATGGCCGGCGGTGATTGTTCCTTCGCCGATGTGTTCGCCCGTTACGCTGTCAGGCATCAGATGTTTGGCACCCACGCTTTTTTCCATCAGATGACCGCTGCCGATCGAATTATCCAGGAGATGTTCCGCCCTGATCGCTCCCGGAGTAATTTTGTCCCTTGTGATCGAGCGATCCTCGATGTGATCCGTGGAGATGGCAAACAAGCCGATTTTTTCGCTGGTCACGCTGCGTATCGCTATTTTGGAGGTGACGATTGCCTCCTCGCAAAGCTTCTCTGTTGTAATAGACAGCGGTTTTACATGCTGCGAGTCGACGGCTCTGTTGGCGATGTGAATGCCCTGTACGCTGCCGGGAGACAGATGGTCGGTCGTAATGGAACCGGCGATCAGATGCTCTCCGGTAAGCGTGTTTTTCTCCACGTGCCCGCCTGATACCGATTGAAGCTCAAGTCTCGTGCCGTCCACACTCCGCGCGACCAGTTTTTCACGGGTCACGCTGCTGGGAGCAAGCTTTTCAGAAGTGACCGCCTGATTTTGCAAGTGTTCGGTTTGGACGGCGTTGTTGGTCAGGTGTTTTGAATGTACAGATTTATCGGCCAGCTTCTCATCCGTGACGATATTTCGGGAAAGATGCCTTGTTTTGATCGACTCGCTGCCCAGTTTGGCGGAGGTGACAGCTCCGTCGGCCAATTTGGTCGTCGTTATGCTCAGTTCGGTTACCTTGTCGGTCGAAACGGATTCTGCCGCAAGCTTGGAAGTGGTAATGACGTGGTCGGCCAAATTATGGGTTTGAACGATATTGTCCTTTAAATGGACATTGCTGATAACGCGCTCACTGAGATGAGAAGCATCGACGACCCCCTTTGCCAGCTTTTCCTTGGTCACGGAGCCATCAGCCAAATGTTTCGAATCAACTGTTCCCTCGCCCAAATGATGACTGTTGACAGCACGCGGAGCCAATTTGTCGGCATTGACAGCCTTGTCGGCAAGCTTGCTGGTCGTGACCTGCGCATCGCCGATTTTCTTTTGCGTGACGCAATTATCTTGCAAGTGGGCCGTCTGAATGGCTGATGCTTGCAGATGAACGCCGCTTACAGACTCTTTGGCCAATTTACTGGAGGTGATGCTATTCTCGTCGAGGTGTTCGGTTGTGATTGCATACGGCGCCACTTTTTGGCCCGTCACTGACTCTGGCGACAAGTGCTGCGATTGGACACTGAATGAACCCAGATGCTGCTCTTGAATGCTGCCCGGCATGATATTGCTGGCGTCAACGGCTCGCTCATTCAAATGTTCGTGCTGGATCGCACCGCGCTTGATGTGGTGCGGCTCGATCGCATCCTCGTCGATCTTGCTGCTGGTCACAGCTCCATCGCGAATTTTTTCATTGCTGACCGCGTTGTCCTCCAATTTGACGGAGTTGATGATATAGTTGGCCAAATTTCCTTTTTGAATGGTTCCCATCTTGATTTTTTCTGCGGTAATCGCCTGATCCTGGATAAGTTCGGTCGTGATGGCTTGCTCCTGTATGTGTTTTGTCTGGATCGCATTTTCGGCAAATTTGATTGAGTCAATCGTCTTGTCGGCAAGCTTGTCGGCTGCAATGCTGTTGTTCTGCAGCTTGTCGCCCGAAATGGAGCGATCCTGCAGCATTTCGCCATTGATCACATTTTTGCCGATATGCGCAGCCTGGATCGCTTCCGGCGCAATCTTGTTCGAGGTTACAGCCCGGTCAGCCAGCTTGGAACTGTCTACGGCGTAATCCTTCAGCAAATTGTTATCGATTGTCCCCGGCTTGATTTTGGATGCGTCTACGGCCCGATTGGCGATTTTTTCGGTTGTGACAGCCTGATCGGTCAAATCATCCGTATAGATAACCGAATTGTTCGTCTCGTCCCGGCGCTCCCTGAGTACTTTCGAAAAAGTAGTCTGATTTGAATTCACTTGCTGTTTCGGAATTTTTTGCAGCGGCGGCTTTACAGCATCAGGCTCTTTTTTCACGGTTGACACTGTGAATGCCTCTTGTCCCCCGCTTGCTATTGGCCGGTCGGCCTCCAAATCCTCCAGCCAGTCCACGTCCATATCGGTTTGCAGCAAAGGGAGTTCCAGCCTGTCAGACCTTTTCCCCAACGTTTTGCTTGTTTTTCGACGGTTCACCTTCGCCATGGTATATTCTTCCCTCCTGAAATCGTCCATGTCCTGTTGTAGGATATTCACCTTAGGGCCAATTGGGCACCGTCTACGTAAAATAATGCAAAGAAAAAAGAAGCCGGCGTTATACCGCCAGCTCCTTTTTGGAGGTGGAAACAGAAGCAAGCAAGCCGCGGAATGCATCGCCATGCAGGACTTCTGCCTTCAGCAAAGTATGGAGACCCTCTTGAAAAACAGAGTCGTACTTGTTGAGTAACGTTCGGGTTTTCTCCAGAAGGTCTTCCAGTATGCGTTCGACCTCATCGTGAATCCGTTCCTTGGCTACAAACTGCAGGTGAACAATACCCAGGTTGGACATGCCGCTCTGGACAATTTCCTGCGCCATATTCAGCGCTTGCTCGAAATCGTTTTTGGAACCGGTGCTGCGTCCGCCGTAGTAAATCTCTTCAGCGACGGCCCCGCCCAGGCAAACCATGATCTGCTTTTCCAAAGCTTCCTTGGTGTACAAGTACCGATCTTCCATCGGATTTTGCCGGACGTATCCCAATGCTTTTCCGCGAGGGCTGAGTGTCACCTGGGAGACCGAGCCGGGTCGAACCGTCTCGCTTACAATCGCATGGCCCAATTCGTGCAGGGCGACGCGCTTTTTCTCTTCTGCCGAAGCTTCCCGGTCGACTTTTTCCCCCATCATCACTTTGTCCACGGCAAAGGCAAAATGACGCGCTTCGATTTGTTTGCTTTTCTCACGCATGGCGTAGATAGCCGCTTCATTGGCTACACTTTCAAGCTGCGCTCCCGAAAATCCGAATGTCTCCTGAGCCACTTGCTCCAGAGAAACATCGGGCGCAAGCGGTTTATTGGCTGTATGAATCTCCAATATTTGCTCCCGTGCCGTCTTGTCCGGCAAATCTACACTGATATGGCGGTCGAAACGTCCGGGACGAAGCAGCGCCGAATCGAGCATGTCTTTTCGGTTCGTCGCCGCAATCATCAGAATGCGGGGCTTTTCGCTCGTGCCGATGCCATCCATCTCGGTCAGCAGCTGGTTCAAGGTCTGGTCGTACTCGCGCTGCTGCTGCCCGTCGCGCTTACCGCCGATGACATCGATCTCGTCGATGAAGATGATGCCGCTGTCCTGACCGTTCTTTTCAGCCAGCGCCTTTACTTCTTTAAACAGATCGCGGACACGCTGGGCCCCGACACCGACGTACATCTCCACAAACTGTGAACCGGATGCAGCGACAAAGGCAGAATTGGTATAGTTTGCCGCCGCTTTTGCCATCAATGTCTTCCCTGTCCCGGGCGGGCCTGTCATCAGCACGCCTTTCAGCGGACGAATGCCGTACTGGGCGATTTGATCCCTGTGCTTCAAAAAATCAAGCGCTTCCTTCAGCTCGTTTTTTGCTCTCTCCTGACCGCCGATCTCGGCAAACTGAACGGTTGACTTCGGAACCAGGTTTTTCGTTTGCTTCCCCTTTCCGCCAAACGAGATGTTCCCTTGGCCTTGCCGGACGACCAAAAAGTAGAGGGCAAGCAGCACGACCCCGAAAACGAGCAGGGGCGTTATATTAATGCCTAGGAACCACAGAAAAACAAGTATGGCCGGTATCGCACCGCAAACAATTTCCTTACCCACGAATCGCCACCTCACTTCCGGACGAACGAGGGACGATCGCATAGTAGTCGTCCGCCCCCCGTTTCAGGTATACGTATACATTGTCTGCATCCATCTGGGCCGCCGCTTCGTCCAATTGATAGGCTGCTTTCCAGTCGCTCACCAATTGCGGAATCCGGCTGTACTGATGCAAATCAACCGCTTCCGTAAACGAAAACAAACCGTTCATCCAGACTTTTTCCAGCTCTTTCGACTGGTTGCCAAGGGTGATTTGAATCTCTTTTCCCCCTGCCATTTCTTTTGCTTGCTGCATCAGCTTGCGATATTCCTGCGGAAACAGCTCCGGATGCGTTACGTTCAAATCTATTTGAATGTTTTCCTTGCCAACATGTATGTCAGCCAGCTTTGCTGATTGCAATTGTCCGATCTGGCTGCGAATGGGCTCTTCCACTTCTATTTTTTGATACAAGAACCAACCGCCGAACAAAAGAAGCAGCGTCGCCAGCAGTGAGAGTCCAATCGCTCCTTTGCGCATTTGCACAGTTTTCCCCCCAAACTATCAAAGAATGTCTATGATCTGTCGCCTTTATCTCTTTTGTCAACGGTTTTAGTATATCATATCGATATATCATTTTTTGCTTACAGTTGCTGGGAAAGAAAAAAGCCCTTCCGACATGGAAGGGCAGCTCGTCTGACTATGGAGAAACGACGTAGGACGTAAGGAGGGCGCCAGTAAACAGATGGTAATGCAAGTAGTGAAAACGCCCTTTTTCATCCTGCAGCGTTACCTCCCAAAAGCGGTTTTTTTCGTCAATTCCCGGTACAATATGACGTACAGTGCCACCGGGAAAACCTTTTTTTACGGCAGTTTCCACACTTTCGCGGGTTACGGCTTTCTCCAGGGAATCAAAAGCGATCGTATCTGCTGTCAACCAGACGACTACAGGGGTTCCGGCCTGGTTTTTGCCCAGCACCACCGCATATGACTGGTTTCCGCGATACTCGTCTATGGAATCGATTTGTTCGATTGTTGTTCGATCTTTGACCCATTGTCGTACCTGGGCCTCGAAATCATTCTGTTTTCCCCGAACCGTTGCCCCCAGGTGATAGGCCGAGCCGAGCACAATTAGCAGAATAACTGCGACTATTCCTGTAATGATTCTCGCATACACGGGTTTAACTCCTTTTCCCCTTTACATTACAACCGAAAACGAAGCTGGTCCTGCTTGAGTCCGGCTGCTGTCTGCATCTGTAAATAAACCTCCAATTGACGCAGTACACGTGTCGGTCCATCGTACCATAATTGATACTCGACGGCAATCTGATTGGCCAGCCGCGGCGTCATGTCCTGGATCGGAAAGGATGGGCCCAGCCACATCGAGAGCAGATCTGTAATTTCATTCGGAGGCACATTTAAACGATACCCTTGCCAGCCCTGACCGGAGCCGTCCGCGACAGGCAGCGGCGCTACGCGCTCAAGCTTGCTCTTCAGAATAGCCGCGTGCTGATGGGGCGTATAGAGCGAATACGGCAGTCCCATATGGTCCTGGAGCTCACCGTCTATCGCCACATTGACCTGCTCGTCTGCTTTTTGCAGTTCAAAGCGATGTCCGGCTATGTCTCCGGCCAGCTGAAAATTTTCTCCCTTGTATTTTCCGCTTAATACGTAATCCTTAACGAAAACGGAGAAAGGACGCTCCGTATCTTTGGTTGCCTGATCCAGCAGACTGGCAACGATCGCCCGGTCAGCTTCTTCCCGCTGCGTCGTCGATATCACATGGGCTTCTTTTATGTCCAAACGATTGTGAAGCTCGCCAAGCAAGGTGCCCAAGGCAAACAGGACGAGAAACAAAGACGGAAGCCACCAAAGCTGTTTGGGCTTGATATACAAGTCCGTTCACCCCTGTCCCTTTTTCCTTATGCGTATGAACGGTGGGAAGGTTTTAGAACAGGACGGAAAACTTGCTAAACATACGACCTGGCACCTGGGCCATACTACTGATACACCCCGAGGAGGTGAGCGCGTGAAGCTGTCAAACCAAACGACATCTCCTGACCTCTTAGGGTCCATGCTGCAGGACTATCGCGTCTCCTGGGCAGCATTGTCTTCACCTCTAAGAGCATCGTCTCACACATCCCCACTGGAATTTCGCCATACCTCTCTTGCGGAAGTATGGCGAAAATAAGTCGGCATGGTGGCCAATCAAAATCCCTCTACCTACACCTACAAACCTTTTCTCCTGTCCCCCATGACAGGAGCCTTTTCCCTTATCGGTTCAATTGCTGGAACATCCGGTTGGCTTCAAAAATAACCCGCTCTTCGTCGATGGTGAGAAGCTCTTTATTGCGCATCAGGAAGGACCCGGCCACGATCGTATCCTTTACATCCCGTCCATTTGCCGCATACACGACATGAGAGACGGGATCATGTGCGGGATGGAAGTGCGCCTGACGGCTGTCGAGCACAATCAAATCGGCTTGTTTCCCTACCTCGATGGTTCCGAGCGAATCCGGCTGGAATACGCCTTCGGCACCGTAACGGGTTGCCATGCGCAGCGCTTCTTCGGCTGGAACAGCGACAGGGTCGTAGTTTACTCCTTTGTGCAGGATGGCAGCCAGCTTCAGTTCTTCAAACAGGTTGAGATTGTTATTGCTCGCACTGCTGTCTGTTCCCAGGGAAACGTGAATTCCTTTTGCCAGCATTTTCGGCACAGGCGCTACTCCACTCGCCAGCTTCAGGTTGCTGATGACATTGTGCGATACCTTTACTTGATAGTTTGCCAACACGTCGATTTCTTCATCCATAAGGTGGACGGCATGGGCGAGCAAAGTTGGCCGGTTGAAAACGCCAAGATTCTCCAGATGAGCAACTGGGCGGACCCCGTAATCCTTTACATTCTGGCCAACTTCCCACTCTGTTTCGGACATGTGAATATGGATCGGCAGCGACAGTTCCTCCGCTTTTTCCACAATTTGTGTGATAAATTCCGGCGGGCACGTGTACGGAGCATGCGGCGCCATCATGACGGTGACGCGTCCATCCGCCTGGTTATGCCATTCGCGTGCGAACGAAACGGCATCCCGCAGCTTCGCCTGGCGCTCTTCCTCGGAGCAAAGGCCAATCATCCCGCGGCAGAGACGTGCTCTCATCCCGGATGCTTGTACCGCTTTTGCCACTTCGTCCATATGGTCATACATGTCTACGAAGGTAGTCGTACCCGTCCGAATCATTTCGATCAGCGATATATATGTGCCCCATTTCACATGCTCGGACGTAAATTGTGCCTCCAGCGGCCACATTTTGTCTTCCAGCCACTGCTGAAGCGGCAAATCGTCGGCATAGCCGCGAAGCAAGGACATGCCTGCGTGTCCGTGTGTATTGATGAAGCCCGGCAGCACATAATCCCCTTTCTGATCGATCACTTCATCGTAGCCGGAGAGATCTTCCGGTGTCGGACCGACATAAGTGATTGTGTTTCCTTCAAACCCGACTGCCCCGTCCTGAATCACTTCATTCCGGTCGTTTGCCGTAATTACCGTAGCATGGGTCAAGATCGTCTTTTTCATCAATTACACTCCGTTCTTACGTTAAATAATAGGCAAGGCTCTGCAAACTGGATGTCACATCCGCATAGTGGATTCTGACATCACGGTCGGCCCGGATCGTGGTGGGAGCAAAATTTAAAATCCCTTCAATCCCAGCTTCGAATAAAAGGTTGGCGACCGACTGGGCCGCTGCGGCTGGGACGGTGATGATGGCGAGCCGAATCTTCTGCTCTTTCACCGTCTGTTTCAGCTCTTCCAGCGGCTGGATGGTGATGCCCGCGAGTACTTTTCCGCATTTTGCCGGATCGTTGTCAAAGATGGCCGCAATCCGCATGTAATCTTCCACCTGCGCATTGTAGTTGCTGATCGCGTGCCCCAGATGTCCGGCCCCAATCAACGCTACGCGGATTTCTTCGCTCAACTTTAGAATCTGACGAATTTTTTCCACCAAATAGTTCACGTCATACCCGATGCCCTTTTTGCCGAAATCTCCAAAAGAAGAAAGGTCCTTTCTGATTTGTGCCGGGTTGACGTCGAGATTTTTGCCCATCTGCTGGGAGGACACCGTCGTCACGCCCACTTGCTGCAGATAACTTAAGTAGCGCAGATAAATCGGCAGTCGGCGTACAACCGCTTCCGAAATCTTTTCACTTTTGGCCACGTACGGTCGATCCTCCTTTACTTTTTACTTTTCAGCACACGGTAATCCTTTCCATTGGAGAGGATGGTAATGGTTCCGTGCTGGCTGGTAATGTAGGTCTCGGCCCAGGATTCGCCGAGTCTCTCCAGCACCTCTTCCTGGCCGTCCTTCAGTTTCTCTCTCGATTTTCCGGTCAAAATGACCGCTACCTGCGGATCCACCTTGCCCAAAAATGGCTGAGACGAAGCCTGATTGCTTCCTTGAGCGGCCACCTTCAAGACCGCCGCTTTCAATTGTCCTCCGTGTTTTTCAAGCAGCCGTTCTTCTGCCTTCTCGTTCATCGCACTCGCAAAAAGAAAGGGCAGCTTGTCATGGCGCAGCTGAAAGACCAAGGAGTTGTCCTGCGGAGACAAAAACAATGGTTCACTCGGGTGCAGTACCTGAAGCGTCACGTTTTCGTCCAGTCTGATTGCTTCTCCGTCTGTGACAGGCACTGTCTTTTTGGCTGATTTGAGCGGTGCTGCGCTGCGAATCGAAGACTCAATCGGACGGGGCAAAATGACGCTTTCCACAAGCACCCGCTCCACAAGAAAAGCAAAGCCGCCTGCATGCTCAGGCAAATCGTTCGTCAGGACTACGTAATCGAGTCGGGTAATTTTCCGCTCCGTCAGCACTGCAAACAAACGAGGCCAATCTTCGGCACTTCCGGTATCGATAAGCATGTTCTTTCCATTCGGCAGTCGAACCAAGGTCGCCTCCCCGTGGGGCAGCTCCAGATAGTTGATGACAAGACCTACGAATTCGCTCTCATTTTCACTTGCGAACGGATCTTCCACCTTTACCGCCTTCTGCAAGTGGTTGTCGATCGAGCAGCCGGGCACCAAGAGGATCGTGACAGCCAACACCAACAGCCAAGCTCTTCCCGCTTTCCACAGCATTTATTTTATCACCTATATCCCTGTGAGACTATTGCTTCATTTTATGAATCAGATAGGGATTGCATGCCCCGAAGAAACGGCGAGATGTCTTCGCGAAGGACTGTCCAGGGGCCGCTTCTCGTATCGAACGGAGGAAGCGATTTGAGAAACGAACGTCCGTAGCGGGATTCCACGATACGCGCATCAAGGACAACTACGACTCCGCGATCGTCGTGGTGGCGGATCAGTCTGCCGACCCCCTGCTTGAACTGGATGACAGCCTGAGGCAAAGCGATTGACATAAACGCGTTCTTGCCCTGCTCCTTCACCTGCTCTGCCCTCGCCTGATATACCGGGTGGTTCGGCGGGGTAAACGGAAGCCGCACGATTACCAGACAGCTTAACGCCTCGCCCTGAATATCTACACCTTCCCAAAAGCTGCTCGTCCCCAAGAGTACGCTATTCGCCTCTCTCTGAAACATGCGGACGAGCTTGGTCCGGTTGTTGCTGTCGATTCCGTGTCCAAGCAGTGTGTAGGGCTCGTCGCCCACCTGTTCCTTCAGGCCCTGATATACCTGCCGGAGCATGGAGTACGAGGTGAACAGGATCATCGTCCGGCCCCCCGCTGCCCGAATGGCGTCCACGCAGCCTTGAACCACTGCCTCTATGTACTGCTGTTCGCTATCTTTTCCGAGCGTAGGCAAATCGGACGGAATCAGCAGAAGTCCCTGCTGTTCGTAACAAAAGGGCGACGGCAGCTGGAGCGTTCGCACTCGCTCCTCGGGCAGATGGTCAAGCCCCATTCTTTCCATGATGTACGAAAAACTGTCTTTGACCGTCAGTGTTGCCGAAGTGAGAATGACGCTTCTGCGCTCCTCAAAAAGCGGTTCCGCCAGGCGCGTTGCCACTTGCAGCGGCGCGGCATGGAAATACACCTGCTTTTTTGGAGTCCGCGACTCGATTTCCATCCAGCACACATACTCGTCGCCTGGCTCCAAGAGAAAGAAGTGAACCAGCTCCATCCCCTCTTGCCACTCCTTCAGCAAGCCTGCGGCATCGGTATAGAGACTGCGCCACTCAAATGACGGTTTTTCATCCGCTGACATGCATGCCAACAGCGAGTCCAGGTCTGACGCGAACAAAGACATGGATTCGATGACGCGCCGGGCGGTCTTGCGAATGCGCTCATGCTTGCCGGAGAACGAGGTCGTCCGGTAGCGTACGGTATCCCTTCCCGTATCAGAGGTTTCTTCCCCCCGTTCTGACGCCCATTGATACAATAGCTGAGCCAACTGCTGCGACTTTTCTTTTAACTGGAGAAAGTGTCCGTTCATGCTTGTCAGCACAGAGCTGACCGGCGATGACTGTCCATTCCCAGGCAAAGCGAGAAGTTCCTCGGCAAATCTGTGAAGATAACTCCCTTCCTGCGGATTCGCCCGATCCAAAAGGAACAACAGCTGGGCCGTCGAAAACTGCTTGCCCAGATGATGGGTCGCCACACTTTCCAAATGATGGGCCTCGTCAATAATGGCGATATCATGTGCTGGCAGAATGCGCTTCTCAGCCTGCAAATCGCTGACGAGCAATGCGTGATTCACGATCAACACGTCTGCCTCGCTGGCTCTTTCGCGCGCCTGGAAATAATAGCAGCGGCTAAACCAGGGACAGTTCCGGTGAAGGCATGAGTCCGTATCGCTTTTCACCTGCTGCCAGTAAAGCTGGCCGGTTGACGGCATGCTCAATTCTTCGACATCCCCGGTCTCGGTCTGCGTCAGCCAGGTCACCATCTGACCTTTCACCAGCCTGAGCTCCTGGCTGCTGCCTTCCATGGACTCTTCCAGGCTCTGCTCGAATTTTCGCAGACAGAGGTAATTGCCCCTCCCTTTCAGCGTAGAGGCGCGGAACGGAAAAGGCAGCGACTGCTGCAGCGCGGGAATTTCCTTGTGGAACAGCTGCTCCTGCAGTTGAATGGTATTCGTGCTGATGACGACGGGCTCGCGCCGCTGTTTGGACCAGAGAATGGCGGGCAAAAGGTACGCGAGTGATTTGCCGGTGCCTGTACCCGCTTCGACAAGCAGGTGCGAACCCTTTTCCAACGAGTCAAAAATAGCCCGCATCATCGACTCCTGGGCTTCCCTTCGCTGGTAGCCGGGAAGGTTGCGGGAAAAGGCGGCTTCTTCCCCGACCATTCGTTCCAGCATTTCCTCAAACGAGGAATGTACCGCCTGTTCTTCGCGCTTAAGCGACGCCCGCAGGCGCTCCGGCTTTTTGCGCAAGGCAAGCTGCCTGTACACATCCCATTTTTCGGAATCGCTCGGATCGGAAAAACCGGCAGTCTCGCGTTCGGAAGTCTCAAGCTGCCCCACCGCTTCCCACTTCTTTATCTCAAAGAACCGCAAGAGCTCCGAAATATCGGAACGGAAAGAAGAGACCAGAATCTGCAAGCGCTGGATCGTCACCAGCGGAAGTTCATTCAAAATGTCCAGCAAATGCAAAAACAGCTGGGCAGTTGCCAAAGCGTCACTGTCCGCCTGATGGGGACGGTCATGCTCGATTTGCAGGTCATCGGCTAATTCCCCGAGCCGGTAGCTGCCCTGCATCGGCATGAGGAAACGTGAGAGCTCGACTGTATCCAGCACATAACCGTCAAACGTATAATAGCCCTGGCTAAGCAGGGCTTCTTGCAAAAATTGAAGATCAAAGCTGGCATTATGCGCGACGAAGGTCCGTCCTTCCAGCATGCGAAGAAAACGGGGCAGCACCTCTTCCAGCGTTGGGGCGTCCGCCACCATCTCGTCGGTTATACCGGTCAACTGCTTAATAAAAGGGGGAATCGCCTGGCCCGGATTGATCAGGGTGGAAAAAGACTCGGTGATGTGTCCGTCGTCAATCGTGACGGCTCCGATCTGAATGATGCTGTCTCCCTGTCTCGGGTGGCTCCCCGTGGTTTCGAAGTCTACAACGATGAAACGATTCAAGCTATGGTCACCTCGTACTTGCGCGGCCCGTATCATGTCCGCTTCCCTAACACTTCGGCAAAGACCGGGAAATTTCCTGCTCCCTGATCAAGGATACAACAGCTCGCTCTTCGTGATGGGCTCCCCCAGCTTGCCTGCGCACATTTGAAGATAAATCGGTATTTCCCTGAAGTGATCGCTATGCGGCAATACCCGGCGGAAATACTGCTCGGCCAGCCGCCAATTTTCCTCCGCCAAGGCGATCCGGCCGAGGTGGTAATAACCAAGTGAACGGACGTATGGGTCTTGATCCTCGGTAAACGGCTTGGCGAGTTGTTTCGCCGCTAAAATATCCCCCATCCATTCATAGGCCGTGATCATTCCCGATTGAGCCAGACGATGATCCCGCTGCTTCAGCAGAATGAACCGGAAGGCCGCCAGCGACTCTTCGATTTTTCCGTCAAATAACAGCATCCAGCCGTAGCTAAAGGTAAAATCAAGCTGGTCGGGGGCCAGGCTGATCGCCTTTTTCATCAATGTCAAAGCGCGGCGCGTTCCGGCGATCAGCCAAGTGTTCCAGGCCAGTCCATGCCAGGCAAGGCCTTCCCGGGGATGACGTTCGGTCAGGAAATGATAGCAGATCTGGGCCCGGTGATAGTTCCCGAGCGATTCATAGAGAGATGCCATTTCCTGCAGCGTGGCGCTATCCAAGTCGCGGTTGGGGAGCCGCAAGCCGCTCGGGGGCGCAAGCTCCGCCGCCGGATCGCTCATCTGCAGCAAGCGGGCAGCCCGCAGCCAAAGCATCTGGGCCTCCCAATCCTGACTTTCCTCGTCAAGCACCTTTTCGATAGTCTCCATCGCCTCGTGGACGTATCCGTCCTCCAGATAGCATAGCGCCAGATTAAACCAGGCATCCCGTTGATTAGGCTTGATTGCTACAGCTTCCTTGAACGCTTGCGCCGCCTCAAGCCACTGCCGTTCTTCCGCCAGGATGCATCCAATCGCATTGTAGCTAATGGCCGTGACGACGGGAGAACTGGCTGACCTGCTGAGCAGCCGGAATTCCCGCAGCGCCGCTTCTTTCTCACCGCAAAACAACAGACTGTAGCCGTAATACAACCGGCCGCTTTCCCAGTCAGGAGATTCGTTTAGCAGCTCGGCAAAACAGCGCCTAGCATCCTGGTACATCCGGAGGTGGTAAAAGCCCTCGCCTTTTCGAAACATGTGTTCATATTCCCGATGCGAATCGAGATAACTCTGCTTTTGCATGGAAGCAGCCGACGCAGGAACATGCTCTTCGGCAGCGTTCCCGTCGTTTGCCAGGGCTGCTTTCAGCTCCTTCTGTGCAGATATAGATGAGCTTTGGCCTGTCTTTGCATAAACTCCCTCTGCTTCCGGCTTGCCGTTGTCATGAGGTTCGTGTTTATACCCATTCAACTCCGCAAAATCCTCGTCCTGGCCGTCTTCCTGGCCCTCCAGCCGTTTAATCTGCCGAATGGCAGAAGACAGCTTCTCTTCAAACTGCAGCCACAGATCGACGACGCGGTCGCTCACCTGGCGAAGCTGAAACAACTGATCCGCCAGCTGAAGCTTTTCATGCTCGGAAGCCTGCGGCCACTTTTGTTCAATTGTTTCCGCCTTTGTTTGCAGTGTATCAAACCATTCTTCCAGCTTCAAAAAAAAGCCACCCCCTGTGAGGCGTGTGTAGTCTCATTGTTTCACAAGGGATGGGCCTCTATGCAGATATTCCCGATTAATAGACGGTCGCGTGTACTTCCTCGGCGAGCAGCTCCGCAATTCTATTATGTTCATCCATGATCGCCACCCGCGGTTTGTGGCTGCGGGCTTGCTCGTCGCTGACCAGCACATAAGAGATGATGATGACAATGTCGCCTGGCTGTACCAAGCGGGCTGCGGCTCCGTTCAGGCAAATAACGCCGCTGCCCGGCTCTCCTTCGATCACGTATGTCTCCAGACGGGCCCCGTTGTTGTTGTTGACGATCTGCACTTTTTCGTTGGGCAAAATGTCCAGGGCATCGATAATATTTTTATCGATCGTAATGCTGCCTACGTAATTCAGGTTGGCTTCCGTAACGGTCGCCCGGTGAATTTTCGCTTTCATCATCGTACGAAACACAGGGAAATCCTCCTTTTCCGGGTTCAGACTGTTACCATCATGTTGTCGATCAGCCTTGTTTTGCCAAATCGCACAGCCAGAGCGACCAACACCCGCTCACCCTTTTCAACGGAGTCCAGCTGCGCCAAATCGGGGTATCTCAGCAGTTCCACATAATCAATATCCGCCAGCGGCTCGGCCTGTATGCTCCGCACGATCTCATCCCGTATGCTCTCAAGCTCTTCTCCCCCCGCCAACCGCTGCTTGGCCAGCTGCAGGCTGCGGAATAACACCGTTGCCTGCTTTCTTTCCTCCGGATTGAGATACACATTGCGCGAGCTCATAGCGAGGCCGTCCGCTTCGCGAACAATCGGGCACGGGACGATTTTCACCGGAACAGAAAGGTCTTGCACCATCTGCTCGACAACGGCTACCTGCTGCGCGTCCTTTTGCCCGAAAAAGGCGTAATCGGGCTGCACGATCTGAAGCAGCTTCAAGACGACCGTAGCGACGCCGTCGAAATGACCGGGACGGGAGCGTCCGCAGAGCGGTTCCGAAACACCCGCCACTGACACGTTCGTTTTCACTTGCTGCGGATACATTTCCGCCACGCTGGGCGTGAACACCATATCGACTCCAACCGATGCCGCCAGTTGAAGATCCCGCTCCAGATCGCGCGGATAGCGGTCGAAATCCTCGTTTGGTCCAAACTGGAGAGGGTTGACGAAAATGCTCATGACGACGAGATCGCAATGCTTTTTGGCCTCGTTTACCAAACTGAGATGCCCCTCGTGCAAATAGCCCATCGTCGGTACGAATCCAATCCGTCTCCCCTGACGGCGTGGCTCCCGCAATTGCCGCCGAAGCTCGGCGATCGTTTCAATCTGCTGGACAGTCTGCATCATGACCGCACTCCCCCTCCTCCGTACAACTGTGAAACTACTTCTTCTTTTGCGTGAAAAACATGTTCGGGCGCCGGGAAACGACGTTCCTTTACTTCCCTTACATAATCACGCACAGCATCCCGGATGGATGTGCCGACATCGGCATACCGTTTGACGAACTTCGGCTGCAGCTGAGACGCATATCCAACCAAATCATGGAAAACAAGTACTTGTCCATCGCATGAAGCTCCGGCTCCGATGCCGATGACCGGTATTTCCAGTTTGGCTGAAATGAGCGCTGCGACTTCTTCCGGCACGCATTCCAGCACGAGGGAGAACACGCCGGCTTCCTGCAAGGCTTCCGCCTCGTCCATCAGCCGTCTCGCCGCTTCCAGATCTCTGCCCTGGACTTTGTAGCCGCCTAACTGATGAACGGCCTGGGGAGTCAATCCGATATGGCCCATCACGGGAATGCCTGCCTGTACACAGCGCTTTACGAGCGGAGCCAGTTCAGTGCCCCCCTCCATTTTGACGGCTTTTGCCAATCCTTCCTGCAAAAGCCTGCCCGCGTTTTTCACGCCTTCTTCCACGGTGCCGTGGTAGCTGAGAAACGGTAAATCCGCAACGACGAATGCTCTTTTGGCAGCTCTCGTCACAGCTTTTGTATGATGGAGCATATCGTCCATCGTCACCGGCAGCGTCGAGTCGTATCCGAGTACGACCATGCCCAGCGAGTCTCCGACGAGGAGCATGTCAGCCCCGGCTTCCTCCGCCAGCTTGGCCGAGGGAAAATCATAAGCGGTAATCATGGCGATTGGCTCGCCCGCATGTTTTTTTGCGCGCAGATCCGATGTCGTGATCGGCGCCAGGTTGTTTGTCATCTCTCTCCCACCTCTACATGCGCCCTTCCCCGTGAGACCAGTACGGAAATAAAAAACCTTCTCGCCGAAAAAGGGAGAAGGTTGTCCACGCAAATACTGGCAACATTCAAAATGCTGCCGGATTCCTTCTGTCTCGGTCCACACAGGCTCTGAGCAGATTGTTGTCCATAGCATTACACAGAATGAAAAGAAAAACCCCAAATGCGGGAGTGCCGTTCGAAAACCCGATACAGCCTCCACTCATGGAGTATATCAAAACAATCAGGAATTTGCACCATAATCGACATCAGCGGAGTACACCTTGTGCCGCTTTCCGGAGGCGTCTTCAAGGATCAGCACGCCCTCCTCGTCAAGGCCAATCGCCCTGCCTTCGAGCGTTTGTTGAATCGTGCTCACCGTAATCCATTTGCCGATCGTATAGGAGTGCTGCTCCCATTCCGCTTTGACCCGCTCAAAGCCTTCCTGCAAATAATGATCGTACTCACGCTCAAAGTTCTCGCAAAAACGCCGGATAAAAGCGACGCGCTTGATCGGCTTGCCTGCTTCGATCCGTAGGGAAGTCGCGATCGAGGACAACTCCGGCGGGATATCCTTTTGCTCCAGGTTGGCGTTGATCCCCATCCCGATGACGAGGTAGTTGACGCGATCCGACTCCGCATTCAATTCGGTCAAAACGCCGCTGACTTTTTTGTCTCCGATAAAGATATCATTGGGCCACTTGATTTTGATCTCAACGCCCGTTTCTTCCCACATCGTCTTGGCCAACGCCACTGCAGCCAGAAGTGTCATCTGCGGCGTTTTCGGGAGCGGAATCTCCGGCCTGATAATCAAGCTCATCCAGATACCGGTACCCTTTGGAGAGTGCCACGGACGGCCGAGGCGTCCCTTGCCGCCCGTTTGCTGTTCGGCGATGACCAGCGTCCCCTCCGGCGCTCCTTTGGCGGCAGCCTCGTGGGCCAATGGCTGCGTCGACAAAACCGTATCATACGCGAGAACATGCTGCCCGATGCGATAAGTCGCGAGTCCGGCTTTGACCTCCTCGGCAGAAAGTCGGTCCGGGGCAGCGATCAAGCGATATCCCGCTTTCCTCAATGCCTCAAACTCATAGCCGTCCTTGCGCAGCTCTTCGATATGCTTCCAGATCGCTGTCCGTGAACATCCACAGGTCTGGCTTAGCTCTTCTCCGGAAATAAACTCTCCGGGCTTGGCATGAAACGCCTTGATGATTTCTTCTTTAATATTCATGACGGGCAACCTCTTTCTTCGCTTCCTCAAGCAATGCCTCCGGGGTATTCGCCAAACCGTAAAACGCCGTCTGCTCCCACAGATGCTGCAGAATTTGATGCACCCACTGCCCCGGCTTTTTGCCCAGCAACGTATACAAGTCCTTGCCGCTTACTGCCAGCTCCTGCATCGATTTGACAGGCATCTGCTCGTATGTAGCTTCCAATGACTGTTTCAGATCACGTGCTGGATTGTCTTTCCAAACGGCCTGAAGAAGTGTCGCGAGCTCCAGACAGAACGGCAAGCCTGTTTGAAGGAGCAGGGGCCTCCAGTCCACCCCGGACGGCTCATCCCACTTTGGCTGCAGAAGAGCAACATACTGGATAAAGGAGCAGACTGCTTCCGTTTCCCGCTTTGACAGCCTAAGCTCGTTGCAAACCTCTCGCGCTTCTTCGGGAAGGAATCCGGCGGCGTACATGAGCAGCGCCCACTTTTGCGGAAGGCTCGCAAGAAAAGGCAATCGTGCCGCCTGCTCCTGTCCGACTGAAAAAAGGCGCTGCAAGAGCGGGGATGTGTGAAGCGCCCCCGTCTCGGACAACAGCCGCACCCCTGTTTCCGGCGCCGGACTGTCCAGGATTTTATGCAATTCATCGCGGACTCTCTCGATCGCGATATGAGAGAGAAGCGAGGAAGTGACGCTCATCGCTTCCAACGTTTCCGGCTCAATCTGAAAGTTTAATTGGGCTGCAAAGCGGATTGCCCGTAAAATACGCAGCGCGTCCTCCCGAAAACGCTGGACAGGTGTTCCTACGGCGCGGATCAGGCCGTTTTCCAGATCGCGTTTTCCCTGGAGCGGATCTTTCAATCGCCCATGCCGGTCCATGGCAATCGCATTCATCGTGAAGTCCCGTCGCTCCAGATCGATTCTCAGCTCTGTGACAAAGCTGACCTCGCTCGGCCGGCGAAAATCTTCGTACTCTCCTTCCGTGCGATACGTTGTCACCTCATAAAGCGAGCCGTCCAGTTTGACAGAAACCGTCCCGTGCTTGAGTCCTGTCGGCACATGGTCGGGAAACAGGCGCATCACGTCGCCTGGATGGGCATTCGTGCATATATCTATATCATGAACAGGTCTATTCAACAGCCAGTCGCGGACGCAACCGCCTACAAAATAAGCCTCGTACCCGTTTTCCTCCAGTGTTTTTAATATGCTTTCAGCCTGTTTCTTGCCCACACGCTACACTCCGTTTTCGTCCGCCCTGGTTAGGAGGAGGCGTAATTGATGAGATTTCTGATGGGTTTGTTTATTATGATTTCGAAGCTGTTCCAGCTTGTAAAAAGCGGTCCGAACCGGCCGTAAATCAAGATTGCTTGATTAACTGAACATAAAGGGACTCGTATTCCGAAGCGATCTTGTCATGACAAAATGTTTCACACGAGCGCTCGATGCTGCTGCGGGAAAAACGGGCGTACAGCTCTTCGTCCTGAAGCAAGAGCAACGTCTGTTCAGCCATGCCGGCCACATCGCCGATCGGACGGAGAAACCCGCATACGCCGTCCAGTACGACTTCCGGCAGTCCCCCGGCCAGCGAAGCGACGACGGGCACCCCACAAGCCATTGCTTCCAAGGCTACCAGTCCAAAGCTCTCTTTTTCGGAGGGGAGCAGCATCACATCTGCCATCGAGATGACTTCCGCGACATCCTCCTGCTTGCCGAGGAAATGGACGTCGCCCTCAAGCCCTTTTTCACTAATCTTTTGGCGGACCATGCTCAGGTCCGGACCCTCTCCGATCAAAAGCAGCTTTACCTTCATCCGTTCGCGGACCCGGGCAAATACTTCGATGACATCCTGCGTGCGCTTGACAGGACGGAAATTGGAAATGTGCATGATGATTTTCTCGCCGTTCGGAGCGAATACCCGCTTGATCTCGCTTACTTCCTTCCGGTAGTAACGGCGTTTATCGACAAAATTATAGACGGGAACAATGTCTTTCTCGACGTCGAGAAGTTCCTTTGTCTGACGAATCAAGTCATTCGATACAGCCGTGACCATGTCGCTCTGCTCGATTCCAAAGCGGATGAGGCTGCTCAAGCTCGAGTCATATCCGAGAACGGTAATATCGGTGCCGTGCAAAGTCGTGACAATCTTGAGCTGCTCGCCCACCATCTGTTTGGCCAGATAGGCGCAAAGCGCGTGCGGCACGGCGTAGTGCACATGCAGCACATCGAGCTTTTCGTTCTTCGCTACTTGAGCCATGCGGTTCGCCAGCGTCAGATCATACGGCGGATATTTGAACACGTCGTAATGACTGACTTCCACCTCGTGATAAAAGATGTTGGGGTGAAATTTTCCGAGGCGAAACGGCATACTTGATGTGATAAAGTGCACCTGATGCCCGCGCTCGGCAAGAAGCTTTCCAAGCTCCGTCGCCACGACGCCAGAACCTCCCAATGACGGATAGCACGTAATACCGATGTTCATTCGTGTTTTCACCTCTGTTTACAAACGATCCAGCACATAGGGCACTGCGCTGACAAACCCTTCGGCATACATAACACCGGACTGCTGTCCGAATAACCGCTCCCGGTATTCCACCGCTTCCAGATAGCCGTTGTTCAAAGGAGTAGCGACAGTGCCCTCTTCCCGTTCAAATTGGCTACGGTAACAGCGCAGCACCTCGATTTTTTCCTTGTAGACAGATGTGATATCTACAACGACGCTCGGTGTCACGGTCGTATTGATAAAGTAGTATAACAGTTTTTCCGGACGGTAGGCAGGCAGCGACATTCCAGCCGCATACTTGCGAATCCCGGAAGAAAATACAGCTTCCCGAACGATTCTGCTCACGCTCTCGTGATCGGGATGCCGGTCTTGCCAATAAGGGGCCAGTACGACACGAGGCCTGGTCTGCCGAATCAGGTCAACCGTCCGGCTGATAGCCTCAGCAGCCACCGCTTCCAGGCTGCGGTCGGGAAATCCGAAATTATACCTCGCAACTCCCCCTAGTGCCTGATCAGCCGCTGCCGCCTCCTGCTGCCTCCGTTCGACTGTTCCGTTCGAAGAGAGCTCCGCATAAGTCATGTCCAGTATTCCGACACGCTCTCCGCGTTTTGCGGCAAGCAACAATGTTCCTGCCGCGCCAATTTCCACGTCATCCGGATGGGCTCCGATCGCCAGGATGTCCAGGCTATTCATAGGTTTCACTCCTTATGAACGACTTCCCGCCAGCTTAGTTCGCCGCGTTCCAGCGCTTTCAATAATACCTCAGCCGTTCCCAAATTGGTGGCAAACGGGATTTTGTGCACATCGCAAAGTCTCAGCAGCGCGATAATATCGGGCTCATGAGGCTGGGCGGTCAGCGGGTCGCGCAGGAAGATGATCAGGTCCATTTCATTGCGTGCGATCATGGCTCCGATCTGTTGATCCCCACCCAGTGGTCCTGAGAGGAAACGGATCAGTTTCAAGGAGGTCGCCTCCATGATTCGAAGACCTGTCGTACCTGTTGCATACAGCTCGTGTTCCGTCAAAATGGCTTCGTACGCCATGGATAAGTTGACAATCTCTTCTTTCATTCGATCATGGGCAATCAATGCGATTTTCAAGCAGACCTCTCCCTTGCTATCAGTAGGAATTAAACGATCGTTTAACAAGAATATGTCTAGTCGATCAAATGCTCCAGTCCGTAGATCAAGTGATCCAGGTTCATTACGGCTTTCACGGCCATGCTCACACCTGGCATAAAAGATTCGCGGTTGATGGAATCGTGGCGAATCGAAAGAGTCTGACCAGTTGCTCCAAACAGCACTTCCTGATGTGCCACCATCCCCGGCAGACGGACACTGTGAATGCGAAAGCCGTCGTAGTCTGCGCCGCGTGCCCCAGGGATCGTTTCCTTTTCCTCGGGATGCCCTTGCTTCATTTTCTCCCGGGAGGCAGCGATCATTTCTGCTGTCTTCAGCGCTGTTCCGCTTGGCGCATCCAGCTTTTTATCGTGGTGCAGCTCAATGATTTCCACATGCGGCATGTATTTTGCTGCCATCGCTGCGAATTTCATGCACAAAATGGCCCCGATCGCAAAGTTCGGGGCAATAATGGCTCCCAGCCCCGCTTCTTTGTAGCGGGCAGTCAAGTCTTCCAATTGCTCCGGAGACAGTCCGGTCGTCCCGACAACCGGCCTTACGCTGTGACGCAAGCAAAGCTCCATATGCCGATAAACCGTATGGGGAGTCGTAAAGTCGACCAGCACATCCGGCTTCATTTCTCTCAGCTGTCGGTCAATTTTTTCATCGTCCGCCCTGGTATCCAATGCTCCTGTGTAGACAAGCTCCTGGTCCTCGCCGAGCATTTTGACTACTTCTTGTCCCATTCGACCTTTTGCGCCAGCAACGGCGACGCGAATCTGCTTTTCCATTATTTTTCCGTCTCCTCTATTCTTGTCCACCGGTCTTTATCCCGCGTGTTAAACTTGTGCATGATGCGGTCAAACGCTTCTTGCAGGTCGATCCCGAGCGAGTTTGCAAAACAGAGCACAATAAAGAAAACGTCGCCCAGTTCCTCTTCGACCGTTTTCGCATCCTCATCCATCTTTTTCGGCTTTTCTCCGTAAAAATGGTTGATCTCCCTTGCCAGCTCGCCCACTTCTTCGGTCATCCGGGCCATCATCGCCAAAGGAGAAAAATAGCCTTCTTTAAACTGCGATATGTATTGATCCACCTCTTGCTGGATTTCCTCCAGTGTTTTACGCTGATTCATCGGGTCACTCCTTTAGCAGCCTTGTTTTGCCATTGCCTTTATCGTAACCGAAATACGGTATTTTGCCAAATCTCAATACGCTGCTACTGGCAGCATATGGACATTTCCATTCGCGTTCCATTATAATGGCAGTCGTATACATCAAGGATATGAAAGGTTTTTCGCTGCAGCTTTCGAAAGGAACAAGAAGGCACCCGAGGGCACGGGATCTGGCTGCGCAGGGAACCCTGTTCGACGCAGTTTCGCCAGTTTAAGGAGGACTTTATGAAAATTCGGTTGAAAAGCATTATTGCCATCATCATCGGTTCTGCCATCATGGGGTTTGGCATTAACGCCTTTAATATTCCCAACAACCTGGCAGAGGGCGGCATCACCGGGATCAGCATTTTGATCAAGCTGCTCTTTCCGAGCGTAGACCAGGGTGTTGTGTTTTTCTTGCTTAACATCCCCCTGTTTATCCTCGGGTGGAAAGTTCTGGGCAGGACTGCTTTCTTCTATACCATTCTGGGAACGGTTTCATTATCTGTCTTTCTTTCCTTGTTTGAAGGAATCTATCCGATGCCGATGCAGGACCGTCTGCTCGCTTCCCTTTTCGCAGGAGTGGCTGTCGGTGTCGGTCTGGGGATAATTTTCCGATATGACGGCACAACGGGTGGCGTCGACATTATCGCCCGGCTGCTGCAAAAATACATGGGGATCAGCATGGGGCGTACGCTCTTTTTTGGAGATATACTCGTCATCGGCGCATCTCTCGTCTACCTCAGCGTGGAAAGCGCGATGTACACGCTCGTCGCCGTATTTATTGCGGCGAGAGTAATCGACTTCTTTCAGGATGGGGCCTATGCAGGCAAAGCGCTCACCATCATTTCCGACCATGCGGACGATATTGCCAAACAGATTCTGGAGCTGGGACGCGGCGTTACACTTTTGGCGGGAAAAGGCGCGTTTTCCGGTGCGGAAAAGCAAGTCGTCTATGTCGTCGTGAGCCGAAACGAAGTCATGCGCTACAAGAGCATCGTCCAGGGAATCGACCCCCACGCATTCGTGATCGTCAACGATGTTCATGAAGTGCTGGGCGAGGGCTTTACTTTGGATGAAAACAAACAGCCTCTGCGTAGTTAATTCCCTTGCATTACGCAACGACAAAACACCTCGCGGATTGTTCGCCAAATCCCGAGGTGTTTTTCTTTGTAAGGCAAGAAAGGTCTGAACTGCTACGATACTGTTCGAAATTGGCCCTGATACTTTTTCCACGCGACATATGCCAAAGCCATCACAACAGCCGCCACGATGCTGAATATCATCCCAAATGGCGATTCGCTGCCGATCAGGTAAGCAATCGTGCTTTTGTCTTCCCCTATAAACGCCTCCTGCATGCTGGTTTGCAGCTCCCTGAGCGAGCTTCGAATTTGATTCCATTCGATCTTGCTGTTCCGCAAATCCTTGGAGATGGCATCATAAGCCGTATCAATTTTCTTTAGCTGTGACTCAGGAAGATGTATCGTCATCGCCGGTCTGATCACATGATACAAGCGAGAGTTTTCTTCAAATTGCTCGCGGAAATGAACGTAATCACGCTTGACAGCGGCTTCGAGCAAATCCTGGAGTTGAGCAGCGACGGATGTGTAGTAGCCGCGCCACATCGGCTGATGCTCATGAGTCAACGCGTCAACGACTACTCGCACGCGGGTGGCATGCCATAACAGCTGCTGCTCGCTGACTTCGGAATTGTTCAAATTGTTTCTGGCAGCCAGTATCGATTGCGTGACCGCGTTCAAGCTTTCGATTCTCAGCGTTTCCGGCAGCTTCAGATGAGGAAACTGATCTGCCAGCATGCGAATCTGCCGCTGGGCCGATTCAAGGTCTCCTTTTCTGGCTGCATCCAACAAGTGATGGGCTATGTCATCCAATGCGGCAAGCTGCTCTTTTTCCGCTGGGCGTTCAACATTCGTCAGTAGCGTATGAATCGGCCAGGAAAGCAGCAAGCCGATCACCAGGAAGAACAGCAAAAACCGGATGTTTTTTTTCAACACAAAAACCCTCCTTCCCTTAGTTCAACCTATGGAAAGGAGGACATGTTTAGACCTTGTTTCTGCCGAATCGCATATTGGCGAACCAAATCACCGCGATGGAAATGATACTGAGCAGCACAGTGCAAAAACCGATGATACCCGTATAGGGGTCGAGTACAGCAGGCAGCCACGGATGAATATCCATTACGTAATCGAGGAAGTCGTTGTTCAGCGTCCATAGTGCCGTAATTCCCACAGGGAGCCAGCTCAATTTATAAAATCGAGCATACAACACGGATTCGGCAGCCATTCCCGTATGAGAAACCAACAGCATAATATCGGTTCCACGGACGGGATTTCCCATCATCCAGCCAGCAAGAATAATTCCTACCGCCCATATGCCGTATTTAAAATTGGTAATGCCAGCGAGGGCTTCCAAAACAGGAATGTTACGGCCCAATAAATACGTAAGCAACACTAGGGTAAACAAACCACTGCCTGTCGGACTGTCCGGGACGAACAAGCGAAGATACGCCGGTGTCTCGGCTAATTGATTGCCGTACCAGATGAATCCATAAATGGTTCCTAGCAAGTTGACGACAAGCAGAGTCCAGAGAAACCACCTTTTCCCTAATGACTGCCAAAACCACTCCCATAACAAGCTCATGAAAATCGTCTCCCGCTATGTTCGCCGCTAAAGAAAAAGCTGACCGAAACGACAGTCAGCTTTTTCTTTATAGGCTTATTTCAAGGATGCTAGGTACTCTGCAAGCTTTTTGAGTTCTGCTTCATCTTGGATCAAACCGCCAGGCATGTCAGGCGGCAATCCGTTTTTGATGATTTCAGCAATCTTCGCTTCGTCATACTTTCCGCCGATCTTTTGCAGATTCGGTCCCAATGCGCCTTCCATGTTCTTGCCGTGGCAGCCCATGCAACCGGTCTGTGCGGTCCAGACGGCGTCAGCTTTGAAGCTTGGGTCAGCAGGTGCCGCCGGAGCAGCAGCGCTGGAGCCACCGTCATGTCCGCCGCTTCCGCCCTTGCTGGAAGCGTGGTTCAGGGAATGCTCATGGTCAGCCGCCCAGGTCAGGTAAAAGATCCCAACCAATGCGGTCAGCATCAGACCTGTTGCGACAGGGCGACGAGACGGACGGCGGTCTTTGCCGGTGTCCAGCCAAGGCGCCAGCATCAGAGCGCCGAACGCGATACCCGGGATGATCACTGTCCCGAGGACGATCCAGTCCCCTGCAGCCCAAGGATACTTGAGCATTTGGTACAGGAACAAGAAGTACCAGTCAGGCAGCGGGACGAACGAGGTGTCGTTCGGGTTTGCGAGATCGGTCAAAGGCGACGGATGTGAAACCGTCAGTACCAGAAAGCCGACCAAACAAACAGCTGCAACCATCCACTCTTTCAGCAGGAAGTTCGGCCAAAACGGCTCGGATTTCCCCGGAAAATCCGCATAAGATGGAGCAATATTCGGGATGCGCTTCGCCGATATTCGGGAGTCTCCGACGAAGGTAGCATCTTTGTCCTGTTTTGCCATGCTAATACCTCCTTAGTATCGAAAACTTATAGTGGGCCCGAAATACCTTGCACCCGAATCATAACAAAGTGAGCTCCCAACAGTCCAAGCAGTGCTCCTGGAAGGAAGAACACGTGAATCGCGAAGAAGCGAGAAAGCGTTGTCGCCCCTACGATGTCGCCGCCGGTCAACAGCGTCTTCGCATATGGTCCGATGAGCGGTACGGAGTTTGCGATCTCCAGACCTACCTTCGTCGCGAAATAAGCGGTGTTGTCCCAAGGCAGCAGATATCCGGTGAAGCCGAGGCCGAGCATCACGAAGAAAATCAGAACGCCGACTACCCAGTTCATTTCACGCGGCTTTTTGTAGGAACCGGTAAAGAATACACGCAATGTATGTAAGAACATCATTACGATAACCAAGCTGGCACCCCAGTGGTGCATACCGCGAACGATTACCCCGAAGGCAACTTCGTTTTGCAAGTATTTTACCGATTCGTACGCATTGATGATATCTGGTACATAGTACATGGTCAAAAACATACCAGACAAAATTTGAATGACTGTAATAAAGAACGTAAGGCCACCAAAGCAGTAAACAAATGCGGAGAAATGGTGAGCAGGGTTTACGTGCTCCGGCACTTCATGGTCGGCCAAATCCCGCCACATCGGAGTGATGTTCAAGCGTTCATCGACCCAGTCATACATTTTTTGCAACATGTTAGCCACTCACCCCCGGACGTGGATTTGGTTTCAGTTTGCCCAGATAGAGCTTTCCTTCTTTTACTTCCGTCTCGTATTCATCGAGGGATGCTGTCGGCGGTGTACCCAGAACGTGTGCCCCTTCAATGTCATAGCGTCCAAGGTGGCACGGACAGAAATACTCGTTTGGATGATTCGGATCCGTATTCCAGTTAACCGTGCAGCCCAAGTGCTTACAGATTGGGGACAGAGCGAGAATCTCACCCTTCTCGTTTTTGGTTACCCATGCAGACAAGGTCGATTCGGATTCATACCAACCGTCCTTGGTATGTACCTTAAATTCCACAAGCTTTGGCTCTGGGCCAAAATCATCGACACTACCAACAGCTACTGTATCTCCACCCGCATGGCCCTTGAGCAAGGGGTCGACCGCAAAACGGATCATAGGTGTGATCATACCCGCAGCAAGGAACCCGCCAGTTCCCATAAGTGCGTAGTTTAGAAATGTTCGCCTGGAAATTTCCCTGTTATCGCCCATCTCTTTTTTCCCTCCTTATCCTGTAGAATCGCACAACGATGGCGTTTTCAATACATATACACTAGGTCAATCCCAATCATAGCTAACGCCTATAAAGATGTCAAGAATGTCCAAGAGACATGCCGCTTGGCAATCGCGCAAGTAGATGATATTGTTACCATTTTGTCAAATATCCCATCTTGTCTCTCTGTTTTTCCTAGTGTCTCCAAAAATATCAAGGGCTAATGCCCCCTATTTTTCCTGCCACATGCGAATGATTTCCCGGGTCAAAATATCTACTGTGACCTCAAAGCGGAGGGGAGAATCGAGGTCTTCGTCGCCCACTGTCAGCATTCTGGCTTGCGGACCGACCAGCTTGATGCCATCGCCGCTGAACTGGAGCAGGATGCAATGCTCGAAGCTCTCGGAAAACTGCTGGGCAGCCGGTTCATTCCCGAATTGGTAACAGAGCGGAAACAGCAGCACTCTTCCTTTCAGCTTCTGCTCGATCGAAGCTGCCACATTCATCAGATAGCTCATCCGCACCACATGATCCGCGAGCTTCAATTCCGGACGGTACAAATAAAGAGGGAGCAGCGCAGTATCCACATAGGGCTGCAGCTCCTCCCATTTTTCCATTTCCTGTATGTTCCATTGCATAGCAGTCTCCTCTTTCCCATTTTTTTCTGGAGACTAGCGTATCACGAACCCGGCTGATCAGGCAAATATCCTTGTCTTCTCGAGCCTACGTAGCTTCGTAAGCCATGATTTCGCGCAGTTCGTTCGTCAGGACGAGGAAACGCTCCTTGTTTTTCTCGGCAAGGGCTTCGTCAATTTCCAGGTACAGCGTCCGCTTGCGGTACAGGCGAACCTGCTCGTCGATCAGCATTTCGGAAAGCAAGCCCGACACCTGCTGATTGTTTGTCCCATATGTATTGGAATAAAAATTTGGCCACTCCATGCACATCCCTCACTTCAATAAAATGGTAGATTCTGTAAAACCATTGTATTTGCGAAGCCAAGATTGGCTGGCGTACGTTCCGGAGTAAATCCATTCTTCACCTGACTGACCGACGCGGATCAATCCGAGGTGCACCATCATTTTCAAGATCCGATTCACCAGAATATTGCTGGGTTCATCGTAGTAAAAAGCGCGAATCCAGGGAAGGAGACTTCTCGCAAGCACCGTCTGGGTGACCCAACCGCTGGCCGCCATCATCGGTATCAGTTGGACAAGCATCGGCAAATTGGGGACGGCACGCTTGTACAATCTCATCCAAAAGCGTATGACGTCGTGGTACAGCCCATCGCTGTACGTTTTTTGCAGCTGCTCATTCCCCGCTTCCGTAATCGACACCTGGCCCGGAATCTCTTCGATCCACCTTTGGTAATAGCAGAAATCGTAGATAAGGGAAAACCTGTCCGGATAAAGGTCGAAATGCAAACCGTAGCCAAAACGCCATCGCTCGGGAGCAAGGGGCTCCTCCTTCACCTGCAAAAACTGCAGCACCTGTTGCTGATACCGCTTGTACATCCCGCCGTCTGCGGTCAAAGGCACAGGCTCCCGCTGCAGAAATCGCAAAAATTGCATAATATCGTCAACAAGGGCTGTCCCTTCATCCCGATACGCCTCCGGCTCCGATACAAATGCGCCCTCTTCATTCTGCCATTTTTGCAGCCACGTGCAGAGCAGCGGCTCCCTTATGTCCAGCGGCACTTGATACTGTCCGATCGCTTTGCTTTTGGCGGGAAAAATCCAGCCGCGCTTCATCGAGCTGGCTATGTATTTGCGAGCTTCCTCCTGCTTGCGCTCCTTCTTCGCATCCAGTGCCAGGCCTGCCTTAGCCAGCAAATCCTCCAAGGACATCTCTGTGCGCTTATCCAGAAACAGGAGCAGGAAAAAATGCGTCTCTTCCGGTGAAAGCTGCTCGATCTCACGGGAGATTGTCTGCTTGTGCCGCAAGCTTGCCAGCAATGTGGTAATCAGTTCGTTTTTTGAGTGGGGATTGCAATCGCAGCCGTAGTGGTCGGCCATCTGAGTGAGCTGCCGGATGTCGGTGTAGACTAAAATCTCAGCCAAGTTCATCTGGGCATCCCTTCCTTAACGAAGGCTTTTGTTACCCACCATTCTTGCCAATTTACGGCAAAATAAACAGGAAGCCACGATTGTGACTTCCCTTGAAATAAAGCAATCCGCTCACAGCTGATCTTCGTCTCCGTTCCAAGCATCGAGCAGCTTCTGGTATTCTTTTGCGTCCTCATAGCGCCCGGATTGCGTCAACAGGGCGACCAGCCTGCGGATTTGGTCGAGGTCAAAGCCCGATAGCTCCACGTATTGCTCAAGTGCTTCGATCGATTTTTCCGTCTTCCCCATCGAAAGGTAAATATCGGCAGAGAGCGGATACCCGGCCACGTACTCTTCATCCACCGCAAGCAACCTGCCCACGTAATCGGCCGCCTCTTCGACGTTCCCGGTGTGAAAAGCCATCAGTGCGCAGCCGTACAAAATCTCTGCGCTCTGCTCCTGCTCCAGCGCGTGCTGATACAAATGATAGGCTTGCTCAAAGTTGCCATTTTGCGCGAGCACGCGGGACTTGGAGAGAAGCAGCTCTACACTCTGTTCCCCTGCCTGCTCCAGAGCAGTCATGGCCTCATCATCTCTGCCAATCTGGAAGTACATGTTGCCGAGCGCAGTCAGTATCTCTTTGTTGCCGGGTTCCTTCTGGCGGGCCTGCTCCAGGTACTTGATGGCGACTTCATCCAGTCCTTGCATGGCGTACAGATCCGTCAGCAAAAGGTCCAGGCGCAAGCTCTCATACCCGGACTCCTTTAACTCGTATAAAATGTGCTGAGCGGTCTCAAAATCATTTCCATCCAGCGCGATCTCCGCCAAGAGCATCTGGCACTCCCGCCGCAGAGGCGGGTCAAGCTCAGGGTTGGCCTCCATGATTTCAGCAAGCAGTTCCGATGCCTCATCAAGATGGCCCAATCGATACCACACCTCCGACAGATACAGCATGACCTCCGGCAGGTCCTTGCCATGCTCCTGGACTTTTTGGAGCGCTTGCAGACCCAGTTCCACTTCATCGTTTTCAATCCGCTTGATCGCTTCGTCTATTACATACAGCCATTGTTTCGTCAACTTATTCACCTCGTCTATATGGTGGAAATTCATATGTACAAGTCACTCGCCTGAACAAGCTGCAAAAGACCGTCCGAAGACGGTCTCCCTGCAAAGGACGTACTATAAAGATAAACCATTATGCCCGCGTAAACCAGCTCATTGTCAAAACGGTGACCAAAATGCCAAACACACTGAGGACCACGCCGTAATTAGGACCTTCCATCTGGCTCGGTCCCTGCTTTCCGTCCAAAGGTGCAATGGACGCTGTCGCATTGGCCAGCGGCTGCCCTTCGGACACTAACTGATTCGATTCGACGATATATGTGCCGTCTTCTGTCTGCGTGGAGGAGGTAACGACTTGTGCCTGTTTGCCCATAGCCAAAACCTCGCCCCCAATCAAAAGAGAGTTGGCCTGTTCAGCATTGCTTGTGTTTACATACAGCGTAAACGTACAAAGCATCAGCAAAATGACAGCGGCGCTCGCACCGATGCGACGCATTCTCGCTGTAACCGAAAACACTTTTTTGCCAAAAGGAATAGCCCACTTCTCCTCTGACAAAATACGCGCCATGACGGCATCGACAATTGACTTGGCAGGCGTGATGGAATGGTAGCGCTCTTTGTCAGTCTCCATCCACTCACTGCTGTCCTTCCACAGTGCATAGTCCGAACGGCAGGAAGAACAAACAGCCAAATGATGATCCACGCGCCGCCGCGTTACATCGGGCAGTTGGCCATCTGCGTAATCCGGCAACTTATCTTGCACATCTTCACATCTCATCATCGATTCATCCCTTCAGCTTCATCCAAATGAGGGTCCAGGATGTAGGCTTCCAATTGAGTCTTGATGCTCTGCCGCGCTCGAAACAGCAAAGATTTCACGGAACTCACTGTTAAATCGAGAATCACGGCTATCTCATTGTAGTCCATCTGCTCGTATTCCCGCAAAATCAGGGCGGAGCGCTGTTTTTCAGGCAAATTGTTAATCGCCTGACGAACGAGATGCTCGCGCTCATTGCGGAGCAGCACTTGCTCCGGCAAGCGTTCAAACGAGGCCAACGGGACCTGCAAGGTGTCTTCGAGATACACATCCGAATTCCGGCTCTTGCGCAGTTCGCTCAATACGGAATTGCGGGCAATGGTGTAGAGCCAGGTAGAAAAGGTCGCTTCTACATCACGGAACGAATGAATGCTCTTATACGCCTTGTAAAAAGTCTCCTGACACAAATCTTCCGCCACGTGCTCCAGATGCGCCTGGCGCAGCAAGTGCGTGACAAATGCGAGAATCTTTTTTTCGTACCGGCGTATCAGCTCGGCATAGCATTCGACATTTCCTTCTTTTATTTCGCGGATAAGCTGGGAATCGGTCATGATCAGGATTACCTCCTTGCGATTCCGATCCCTCCGCAGCCTTTGTATGTTTAGACTGCCAGGGATGTAAAAAGTTGCGCTGGTCTGACGAATCTTTTTCTCGTCAGGTACCTGGAATCCTTTACGAAAAAACCCCCAGATTTGGGGTTACATGACAAAATTATATGGCTTGATGTCCCGATGACATCGTCCCATCCCTATGGTTGCTGCATATTCCTGCTGGGCAAAAATCCACTTTCCGTTCGACATAACAGAAGTTGGAAGACGCAATTCGCTAAAATTGAGAATAGTGTAAAGATCAAATTTTGTCAACAGTTGTTCTTTTTTCAGGAATAAAAGATCCGCATCAGCCCCCGGAACAATGCATCCTTTTCTAGGGTAAAGCCCCAGTGCCTTGGCGGTATTTGTCGAACAAAGTTTGACGAGTAAACGAAGCAATTCCGCTTCCTGCCACCTCTTGCGCTTCAAATCTACCTGGACCGCCTCCAGCGATGCCATGACCGCAAGCGGACGGAAGGGCTGCTCATGCAAGAGGCGAAGGGCGTGATCGACGGCCATTCCTTTTATCTGATACAGATGGTAAAAGCTATGAGGCGCCTCTACAGCCAGAGTCCAATCGGCCTTGACCCAGGTGCGGATATGCCAAACGCGACAGTGCCGCAGCCAGTGCCTGAGGATGTTTCGTTTCTCCTCTCGGGTTATGCCGGTATCGTCCGGTATATGCAGGGTCAGCAGCACTTTATAAGACGCAAGCAAGGGGGAAAACGTTTCCCATTCCAGGCGAAATATTTCTTCAGGCTTGTGAACAGTCATCCTGATCGATCTGTATCCCTCCGCGCACAGCTGACGGATCAGGCCGTGCGTCATTTGCCGAGCGGGAATCTCGACCACGATCGTGTAGTCGATGACATTATTGTAATGAACCGCCGCTTGATAGCACCATTGGTCCGGCTTCTTCCACGAATCGATTTGCAGCAGATCAGCCATGCTGGTATACCCGAATGCAACCAGGGAACGGACGGCACTCAAATAATCCTGGGGGCTTCTGATTTTGGTAAAGGCTTTATCAGGCAGCGAAAGAAAACCAGGCAGGATGTACATACCGGCTGCGTCCCACTCTTGCGGCGGCTGCCCGTTTTTCCTGTACGAGCTCAACCGGTCCTTTGCAACCCGTTTGATTTTTCCCCCTTCTATCCAAATGTCCGCTTCGACAATACCGCTTGCGGTCACAACCGTTCCATTCCGAATGACCATTTCTTCCATTGCCATAGCTCGTCCCTCCCCCATCCGCAGATGGACGCTCTCTTTGGTACGAGCATATGCACCGAACGGGGAAAAAAGGACAAAAAAAGGCCACCGTCGATGTAAGCGCATTCAAACGGTGGCAGCACATCTGTGCTTTATTATATTGGATAGGAGTGGAGAGAAACCATACTGTACTTTTATTATATCTGAATGTAAGCGCTTGTCAAACACTTTTTACCTTTTTCATTCCTTTTCTCTTCTGGGCGCATCTTTGTTCCTTGGCGAAAAAAAACGAACCCGCTGAAATCACGGGTTCGTTCGATAGTTGCTTCCCTCGTCAGTTGCTGATGATGCTCTGCAGGATATCGGGGAAGCCAGGGAAGGATACCAGAATCGCATCGTCGTTGTCGATCAGCGTCTCGCCTTCCGCCGCCAATCCGGCGACCGCCATTGCCATCCCGATCCGATGATCGCCAAAACTGTCGATAACAGCCCCTCTCAACGGGGTCGGGCCTTCGATGATCATGCCGTCATCCGTAGGGATGATATTGGCCCCGAGCTTCGTCAGTTCGCTCACTACTGTAGCGATTCTGTCTGTTTCTTTTACCTTTAACTCCTCTGCGTCCTTGATCACCGTACGTCCGTATGCTTGCGTGGCCATTACCGCAATGACCGGAATTTCATCGATCAGCCGGGGAATGATGTCGCCGCAAATCTCCGTCCCCTTCAGTTCGGAATAGGTCACAAGCAGATCTGCAACCGGCTCTTCATTGACTACTCGTTCATTGATGAGCTCAATTTTTCCCCCCATCATGTTTACGACATCCAAAATACCGGTACGGCTCGGGTTGATACCCACGTTTTCGATCAAAAGAGAGCTTCCCGGCACCATCATCACTGCCGCAATCATGTAAGCCGCGGATGAAATGTCTCCCGGCACCTGAATGGCTCTCCCTTTCAGCTTCTGTCCGCCCTCGATCGAAACGGTCAGGCCATTTCGGACGAGCTTCACGCCGAAGGCTTGCAGCATCCTCTCCGTGTGGTCGCGGGACAATTGCGGTTCGGTCACGCTGGTCACTCCGTTTGCCTGCATACCTGCGAGCAGAATCGCCGATTTGATCTGGGCGCTGGCAACAGGCGATTGATACGACATCGCCTGCAGCTCCCCTCCGCGGATGGAAAGCGGCGTGAATTCCCCATCTTTCCGCCCGTCGATTTTGGCACCCATCTGGCGCAGCGGTCCAATCACTCGGCGCATCGGCCGTTTTGCGATGGATTCGTCTCCTTCCATCACACTGTGAAACGGCTGCGTGGCGAGAATTCCAGACATCAGTCGAATGGTCGTACCGGAGTTTCCTACATCAAGATGCTGGGATGGCTCTTGAGGTCCGTACCAGCCTTTGCCGTGAACCGTCACCCGGTCTTTATCCTGAACGATTTCCACGCCCATCCTGCGAAAACAGCTGATCGTACTCAAGCAGTCGGCCCCCGGAAGGAAGCCTTCGATATTTGTCGTTCCTTCAGCCAGCGCACCAAACATGACGGCACGATGGGAAATGGACTTATCTCCTGGTACCCGGACGGTTCCCTTGATCTGACTTGCACGTTGAACGCGTAGCACAGCGACTCTCTCCTTTTTCTGCTCTGTATTTCGAACATTTCCTGACTCGAACCTGTCAAAGCATGCCCGTATGCATGTGCATTCGCACAGCAAAGCGTCTATGCCCCAAAGCGGGATGGTATGAGCAATTTACTCCCGTCTATACACGTTATACCCGAAGTACCGGAGCAACTCTTCGCCCTTCTCCAACTCAAGCTGGCTGCGAAACGTAATCCGCAGGACACCGAGAATATCTTCACGCGTCTCCCGAATCTGGAGGTTGGTGATGTTGATGTTTTTTGCGCCAAGAAGGGTTGTAATTCGGCCGATTTCTCCCGGATGGTCCGGTATATCGATGTACAAATCGTACAGCGGAGGCATTGCTCCTTTTTTTCGTTCGGGAAGACCGTCTCGGAAATCGCGGGCCGTCCGGAAAAAATGCTCGATCTGTTCTGCCTCTCCTTCTTTTACGAGCGCCATGACATCCTCGAGCGCTTTTGACCAATCCTCCGCAATGCGCAGAAGGTGCTCTCTGTTGTTCAACAAAACGTCGCGCCACATTCTCGGATTGCTCGATGCGATCCGCGTAATGTCGCGAAATCCGCCTGCGGCCAAGCGATGGTGCCACGGATTGCGTTCGTCGTAGCCCGCCACCACATTTACCAGAGCTGACGCCAAAATATGCGGAAAATGACTGACAGAACCGACCACCTGATCGTGCTCGTCCGGGTCCATCCGAATCACGTTGGCCCGCGTCAAAGACAAAATGCTGACCAATCTTTCCAACTGATCCTCCGGCACATCGGATGCCGGAGTCAGTACATAATAGGCATTTTCAAACAGCCGGTCTGAAGCCGCCTCGACTCCTGATTTATGCGATCCTGCCATCGGATGCCCGCCGATGAAGGTGACAGCCTTGGGCATTTTCTCCCGTGCATAACGGATAATGCCAGACTTCGTGCTCCCCACGTCCGTGACGATCACGCCCGGCTGCAGGGACAAGGCAGGCAGCCTGTCCAGCGTAGCGTAAATTTGTTCCACCGGTGCGGCGATAAAAATGACGTTTGCTTCTCTGACAGCGGTCTGCAGATCAGTCGTCCCGGCATGAATGACGCCGGAAGTAAGCGCCTTGTCCAGGCACTCCTGACGGACGTCGAAACCGACGACGCGCACCTGCGGGTCTTGGCGCAGCGACAGCGCGATAGACCCGCCGATCAAGCCGACCCCAATGATTGCGATGGTGGTATTCATCTCCACACTCTATCCCCTTCTGTATATGTCTAGACAAAAATGCCGGATGCTGGACTCCGGCATTTTTGCTTTTATTTTCCTGCTCCCACGACGATGCCTGCCAAAGCCTGCAGCACCTTTTCATTCTGCTCGGTCGTCCCCACCGTGATCCGCTGATACCCTGGGAAGCCAAGCGCCCTGCCGGAGCGAACGATAATTCCTTGCTGCAGAAGCTTTTTGAACACCTCGTCGGAATCAAGGTTCAGGTTGACCAGGACGAAATTTGTCTGAGACGGATAGTACGACAGTCCCCACTCGTCAAAGCGGTCTGTCAGCTGTTTCAAACCTTCCCGGTTTCGCCTGCTGCATTCGTTGACGAACTCCTGGTCCTTCAATGCGGCACGAGCGGCAGCCTGGCCAAGCGAGCTGGTGTTGAACGGCTCGCGGACGTGGTCCAAATGGCTGATGATCTCTTCGGAAGCGATTCCGTAGCCTACGCGCAGCGTGGCCAGACCGTAAATCTTGGAGAACGTGCGAAGAATGATCAGGTTTGGATACTGGGCGAGCAGCGGGATTGTCTGCGGATACGCTTCATCGACGACATACTCGTAGTAGGCTTCATCCATCACTACCAGAACCTCTTTTGGCACCTTTTTCAGGAACGCCTCCAGCTCGGTTGTGCCGACAATCGTACCGGACGGGTTGTTCGGGTTGCACACCCAGACCACCTTCGTCTGATCGTTGATCGCGGCAGCCATCGCCTCCAGATCGTGCACGCCCTCTTTCAGCGGCACCTCGATCAGTTCGGCGCCCTCCACGATTGCGTTGGAACGGTATTGGGAGAACGTCGGAGTCGCCATCACCGTATTCGTTCCCGGTTCCAGGTAGGCGCGGGAAATCATCAGGACAATCTCATCCGATCCGTTTCCAAACATCAGCTGCTCTGGCTTTACGCCGAGAAAGTCTGCCAAGTCCCAGCGAAGCTGAAGACTTGCTCCATCCGGGTAAAGCGCGAGCGAATCCAACTGTGCCGCGATCGCTTCTTTCGCCTTGGGCGAACAGCCGTATGGATTTTCGTTGGACGCCAGCTTGATTACTTCGGTCAAGCCGAATTCTCGCTTCACATCTTCGATCGGCTTTCCTGGCTGGTAAACGGGTGCGCTAAGAATACGCTGCTTCGGTCGCATCCACACTTCACTCCAGTCACATTTTTCCCCTTATTGTAGCGCACTCGTCAGCTGATGTACAAAGTTTTTTATTCTTTTGACTCCTTCTGCAAGCTGCTCCGGGTCTGCGAGCAGCTCGCCCTGACGCTCGATTTCCGTGACGATGGCGCTGCCGACAATAATCCCGTCCGTGTAGGGAGCGACCGCCTTTATCTGCTCCGGCGTAGAAATCCCGAAACCGACAGCCGTTGGCGCTTGCGTCGAAGAGCGGACCCGCTGAAGGAAATCAGCCAAATCCTCGCTCAGGCTTGCTCTTGCGCCGGTAACGCCGAGCGAGGAAACGCAGTACAAAAAGCCGGTGGCCTGTTCGCCGATCGTTCGGACGCGTTCATCCGAGGTTGGAGCAACCAGTGAAATGACGTGGAGCCCATGCTCGGAAGCCGCCTTTACAACAGGACCGTTTTCCTCCACGGGCAAATCGGGAATGACGATCCCGTCAGCTCCTTTCGCCGCCAAATCGGCAAACAGGCGATCGATCCCGTATTGCAGGACCGGGTTGACGTAGGTGAAGAGCACGAGCGGCGTCTCCATACCGGATTGACGCAGACGCGCCACCAGTTCAAGGGCGTCCTTGATCGTCACCCCGTTGGCCAGTGCCCTTTGCGAGGCTCTTTGGATCGTAGGTCCGTCAGCCAGCGGATCGGAGTAGGGAACGCCAAGCTCCAAAAGGTCCGCCCCTGCTTCTACGAGACCGTGCGCCAGTTGAAACGTAGCCTCCAGGCCAGGGTCGCCTACGGTCAGAAAAGGGATGAACCGTTTGCGTGTACGGTCGGCAAACAGGTGGTCGATTCGATTTTCTGTCCGGCTCATTTCGCTTCCCCTCCTGCAACTCTCGTCTCCAATGCAGTTTGAATCGTTTCCACGTCTTTATCGCCTCTTCCCGACAGACAAATAACCAGGATTTGGCCAGATTTCATTTGCGGCGCCCGCTTGATTGCTTCCGCCACCGCATGGGCGCTCTCCAGCGCCGGGATAATCCCTTCTGTACGGCACAACAGCTCTACCGCCTGCAAAGCTTCGTCATCCGTGACGGACGTGTAACGAACCCGTCCCGTATCCTTCAAATATGCGTGCTCCGGCCCCACGCCCGGGTAATCCAGCCCGGCAGAGATGGAGTGCGCCTCCTGAACCTGGCCGTATTCATCCTGCAAGAGATAGGTCATCGCGCCGTGGATGACGCCCGGCCGGCCGAGACTGAGCGTAGCGGCGTGCTTGTCAGTCCCGATGCCGTGTCCTGCCGCTTCTACTCCGCGCAAAGAAACAGCCGCGTCCTGGATGAACGGATAGAACATCCCGATCGCGTTGCTTCCCCCGCCGACGCACGCAATCACTTCGTCGGGAAGCCGGCCAAGCATCTCCATAATCTGTCCACGGGTCTCTTCGCCGATAATTTTTTGAAATTCTCGAACCATGTAAGGATATGGATGTGGACCGACAACCGATCCGATGACGTAAAAGGTTTCATCCACATGAGAAACCCAGTAGCGGATCGCTTCATTGGTGGCATCCTTCAGCGTTCGCGAGCCTGACTCCGCCGGGATCACTTCGGCTCCCAGCATCTTCATCCGAAATACGTTCAGCGCTTGCCGTTTGATGTCTTCGGTGCCCATAAACACTTTGCAGGACAAGCCCAGCTTTGCAGCTACCGTGGCACTGGCAACACCGTGCTGGCCCGCGCCCGTTTCCGCGATGATGGAGGTCTTCCCCATCCTCTTCGCCAAAAGCCCTTGCCCCAGCGCGTTGTTCAGCTTGTGGGCGCCGGTATGGTTCAAATCCTCCCGTTTCAAATAGATGCGGGCTCCCCCGAGATGCGCGGTCAGTTTATCCGCGTACGTAAGCGGTGTCGGCCTGCCGGCATACTCTCGCAGCAAATCGCTGAGCTCCTTTCGGAATGTCGGGTCAGCCTGCGCATCGGAAAAGGCCGCCTCCAGCTCGGCCAGAGCGTTCATCAGTGTCTCCGGAACGTACTTCCCCCCGAAAGCCCCAAACCGTCCGTGCTGATCGGGCACTTGCTTTGCCTTTGTTCCAGTCGTTGTCATGCCTCTCTCACCCTTCCCACAAATTCTCGTATTTTCTGCTCGTCCTTTTCTCCCTCGGTCTCTACACCGCTTGAAACGTCAATGACAGACGGCCGGTAGTTCCTGATGAGCTCGCCGACGTTTTCACCGTGAATCCCGCCAGCGATAATGCACGGGAGCGGCGATGCGCATTTCTGCAGAAACGGGATTTGCTCCCAGGAAAAGCGTTTCCCCGTCCCTCCTGCCAGCGCCGGATCATACGTATCGAACAGCAGGGCATTGGTCACGCCGCGGTACGCTTTTATCTGTTCTGCCTCCGTATCGCCACCCTTGTCGCTTCCGACCGCCATTGCTTTCCAGACCGGCAGTGAAAAACGCTCCTGCACTTCGTGGCAAAAATCCGGAGTTTCACGGCCGTGAAGCTGGATCACGGAAAGCTGGGCTTGGTCAAGGACTTCTTCCAGTTCAGCCAGAGATGGATTAACAAATACCCCGACAGCGGGGGGATGCCCCGGCACTGCCCGAAGTACTGCTTCAGCCTGCTGCCCCGTGACTTGGCGCTTGCTGAAAGCAAACACAAAGCCGACGTAGTCGACAGCCAATTGTGTGAGACAAGCGAGTGTCTCTGCTCGTTTTATCCCGCAAATCTTGATCTGTGTCATGATTTCACCCGCTCGCTGCGCCCCGCTTTTTCCCCCACCAGATCAATCACGGCCTGGGTGACGTTTTGCTGGCGCATAAAATGTTCGCCCACGAGTATGGCACGGGCCCCTGCTTCCTGTACGAAAGCCACGTCCTCCACGCTGTTTATCCCGCTTTCGCTGATGATCGGAATCCCGGCAGGCACCAGCGCCGCAAGCTCTTTGGTGGCAGCCAGATCCGTGCGAAACGTGTGCAGGTTACGGTTGTTGATGCCGAGCAAGGTCGGTGTGACTACGCGCAATACCGCATCCAGCTCACTTCTGTCGTGCACCTCGATCAGAATGTCCATGCCAAGCTCGGTCGCTGTCTGGGCGAGCTCCTTTAGCTGAGGTCCTTCAAGGATGGCGGCGATGAGCAAAATGCAATCGGCACCGCAGGCTCTCGCTTCGACTACCTGCAATGTGTCAATCATAAAATCCTTGCGCAGCAAAGGCTGGGAAACGGCCTTTCTGATCTCCTTCAGATACGCTTTGCTCCCCTGGAAAAAGGGAGCATCGGTCAGAACCGACATGCATTCAACCTCGGCGGCAGCGTAGCTTTGCGCTATGGCCACAGGCTCAAAATCGGGCCGGATCAATCCTTTGGACGGCGAAGCCTTTTTCACCTCGGCAATGACACTGACAGGGCGGCTGCTCTGCAGCAAGGCATTGCCGAAGCCCTTGGCCGGCCGCATTTCCCTTGCCTCCTCCAGCAGTTTCGCGATGCTCGTGGCGGCCCGAAGCTCTGCCACTTCCTCCCGTTTCCGTTCCACAATCTTACGAAGCATGGATCAACCCTCCCGCCACTTGCCGAAATTGTTCCAATTTTTCTTTCACGATTCCGTCGTCGATCAATTCAGCCGCGGTGATGACTCCGTGTCCGATACTGCTGACTTTGCCGGAAAGATAGAGGATTGCCCCGGCATTCAAGAGCACGATGTCGCGGGCTGCGCCTCGCTTCCCGCTGTAGATGTCCTCCACGATTTTCGCGTTTTCCTTGGCGTCCCCGCCGCGCAGGGCATCCAGGGAGTGCCGTTTCAATCCGAATTGCTCCGGCTCGATTTCGTAATCGGTAATGATGCCGTCCCGAAGCTCGGAGACAAAGCTGGGCCCGGTCACTGTGAGTTCGTCCAGACCATCCGCGCCTGCCACGACCAGCGCCCGTTCGACACCCAATTCCCGCAATACTTCGGCAACGGTATGCAAGAGCTTGGCGTCGTATATACCGAGCAGCTGGTACTTTGCTTCCGCCGGGTTCGTCAGCGGCCCAAGCAAATTGAAGACAGTTCTGACCGCCAGCTCTCTTCGCGGGCCAGCCGCATGCTTCATCGCCTGGTGGTAGAGCGGAGCAAACAAAAAGCAGAGGTTAGTCGCTCGCAAGCAGTCGGCCGCATCTTCCGGGGAAAGGGTGATCGGCACGCCTAGCGCCTCCAGCACATCGGCGCTTCCGCTTTTGCTCGATACCGCGCGGTTTCCGTGCTTGGCAATCGGTACGCCGGCACTCGCAGCCACAATTGCCGCTGCGGTCGAGATGTTGAAGGTGTGGCTGCCGTCCCCGCCTGTGCCGCATGTATCGACCATACCGGGCACATCAAGCGGCAATCGAACCGCCCGCTCTCTCATCGCCTTGGCAAATCCGATGATTTCCTCGGCTCGCTCCCCTTTCATCCGCATGCCAGCCATAAACGCACCGATCTGGGCTGCCGTCGCCTTTCCGTCCATGATCTCACCCATGGCCGCTTCCGCATGCACTCGATCGAGATCGCATCCGCCTATGATTTTTTCCAAAGCTGTCTTTAGCATACACGCTCCTCCTTCCGCGCAAAAAGCTGCTCCGCCTTTTCCAAAGCCGCCAGCATCGCCGCTGCCTTGTTTACGGATTCCTGGTACTCTGCGGCAGGATCGGAATCGGCTACGATCCCGGCTCCAGCCTGGACGTAAGCGTATCCCCCCTGGAACAGCAGCGTCCGGATCGTAATGCACGTATCCATCGTCCCGTCAAATGCCAAATATCCAATCGCTCCTGCGTACAGGTGACGGGAATCAGGCTCCAGCTCGGCGATGATTTCCATTGCTCTGAGCTTGGGAGCGCCCGACACCGTTCCGGCCGGAAAAGCAGACAGCAGAGCGTCAAAGGGATGGGCGTCCTCGCGCAGCTGTCCCGTTACGTGCGACACCATGTGCATGACATGCGAATAGTTTTCAATAACCAGTGACTCTTCCACCTGAACGCTGCCGTAGCGCGAGACCCGCCCCACGTCATTTCTGCCGAGATCCAGCAGCATGTAATGCTCGGCACGCTCTTTCGGGTCGTTCAAGAGATCTTCCGCCAGCCTTGCGTCTTCCTCGGGAGAACCGCCTCTTTTTCGCGTACCGGCGATCGGGCGCATTTCCACCTTGCCATCTTCCACTCTCACCAAGAGCTCTGGCGACGTTCCGACGATCATTTCCTGATCGTACTGCAGAACGTACATGTACGGGGAAGGATTTAGCGTGCGCAGCACCCTGTAGACGGAAAACGGATCAACCTCGGTGGCAGCCCGAAAGCGCTGGGAGAGCACCACCTGGAAAATGTCTCCCGCGGCTATATACGACTTCGCCGCCTCCACCATCTTCTCGTAGGCTTCGCGGCTCATATTGCTCTCAACCGCTACTTTCCGTGCAGGCGTTTCGCCTAGCGGAAGCCGTTGATTCACATCGTGTCCCGGAGCTGTCACCTGGACGGCCAGCTGTTCCAGCCTGTCACACACTGCCTCATACTTTTGACGGATGCACTCGGTGGTATCTCCCGTTTCCGCGTGAAGGTTGACGATCAGCTGGATCTCCTGCTTCAAGTGGTCGAACGCGATGATCTCGTCAGCAAACAAAAAGCGCATATCCGGCAGCTCCAGGCTGTCTTTCCGATGGCGCGGAAGCTGCTCGAAGTAATGCAGGGTATTGTAGCCGAAAAAACCGACCGCTCCGCCACTGAGGCGGGGAAAATTGCTCAGCTTCGGACTTTTGTAGCGCTCCATTTCCTTCCGCAGGTAATGAACAGGGTTTCCTTGGAGCGTAAACTGCCCACCGTCGCGTTTCTTGACTGCAATCTGATTGCCGGTGGCCTCCACAGTCTGAAACGGATTAAGCCCGATGAACGAATAGCGGGCCCAGCGGGAGCCTCCCTCCACACTTTCCAGCAGAAAGGACTGAGGTGTGCGAATCTTCTGATACAAGCGAATGGGGGTTTCTTGGTCAGCCAGCAGTGTCATGCGAACCGGAATCAGCGAGTATGACTGCGCCAGTGACTGGACTTCTGTCAAGGATGGGGTAAACATGGACTCTCACCTCTTTTGTCGAGGTGGCAAATGAGTAAAGGGGAACAAGCCTTCGCCGCAGACAATACGGATAGCCAAGGACAACGCCGAAATGGCGCGTCTGTTCGATCCGTGTATGCTGTCTGCTGCGATGCACAAGGCGTGCAACAGCCGATGCTGCCAGGGGGCGTGGGCAGATACCGACGCGGCTTTTGAATCCTCTTCCTCTTTTGACACCTGCGTGTGTAGAGGAAGAGATAGGGGGAGAATAAAAAATCCAGGAAGATCCCTGGATTGATTGTGTACGCATTCACAATCCCAGCTTGCTCTTCTCTCCTCAGCCTAACTCTTCTTCACTCAACTCTGCTCAATCTCTTCTCTGCCGGTTTTGCTTATTACCGGAAAAACGAGGCACCCTCGTTTTTTACTATACTAAAAGAGGGTGCCCATGATGTCAATCTTTCTTTACCAAATCCGGCCGCAATTTTACCGCTTCCCGCATAAAGACATGCTCGATCTCGGACGCTTTCTTCTCCGTGTTGACCAGCATCATGACACGGATACAGGAAGGCAGGCTTCCCGGAACAGGGATCTCTCTGGCGCACATCAACGGGACGTATTGCCACCCCTCGATCAGCCTGGCTCCCTGTGCGGGAAACGCCGCCTTTACATCATCCGTGGTCGTGATCAAAATACTGGCGATATCATCCGGCACGACATGATTTCGCCGGACCATCTCTTCGAGCAGCAGCTTGGTCGCAGAAATGATCTCTTCTTTTGTATCTTGTTCTATCGTAATGGCTCCTCGTATGCCTCGCACTCCCATTTACTCTAAGCCCCCGCTTCTTCTTTCATGACTGTCAAAACAAGCTCTTCGTCCACCCGGGCAAACAGCTCGACTGTGCCGATTGCCCGCGGCAAAACGAGCGCCAGTTTGCCGCCGACTGCCTTTTTATCGCGTTTCATGACTTCCAAAACATCTTTCGGATCGAGCGCGTGCGGCCACTCTGTTGGCAGCTGGTACTGCCGCAGAAGCTGCCTGGTTCGCTCATACACGCCATCCTGTGCAACACCTATGCGTTCTGCCACCTTCGCCGCAAGGCACATCCCGATTGAGATCGCTTCGCCGTGATTGAGCCTCGAATACTCGCAAAGCGCCTCAAAAGCGTGTCCAAACGTATGGCCCAAATTCAGCAGCGCTCTTTGGTTTTGCTCGGTTTCGTCTGCCGACACGATGCTGGCCTTCACTTCGCAGCCGCGGCAAATGGCTTTGCTCAACAATTCAGAATCCAGCTGCCAAAGCTTTTCCGCGTTTGCCTCCAGCCAGGAGACAAAGCTCTCGTCAGCTATTAAACCGTGCTTGAGCACTTCCGCGAACCCGGCGGCGCGTTCTCTCTCGGGCAAAGTCCGAATGGCCGATGTATCGTACAACACCAGACGAGGCTGGTGGAAGGCCCCGATCAGATTTTTCCCCAATGGATGGTTGATCGCCACTTTCCCCCCGACAGAGCTGTCGTGTGCAAGCAGCGTTGTCGGCACTTGGACGAAAGCGATACCGCGCATGTAGGTGGCGGCAACAAAGCCAGCCAAATCGCCGACCACTCCGCCGCCAAGCGCGAGGATTGCCGATTTGCGGTCCAATCCGGCGGAAATCGCCTCGGTCATTACGGCTTCATACACGGCAAGGCTTTTTGATTGCTCGCCAGGCCCAATCACAAACGAATGAACGGCGTATCCGGCCGCCTCCAAGGCAGCTTTCAGCGGCTGCAGATAGCGTGGTGCCACATTTTCATCCGTGACCACGAGCAGCTTGGACGCAGGGGCAAGCCCCGCCTCCCGCAGCAGAGGTCCCGCCTGCTGCAAGAGGCCGTCGCCAATGATGATCGGATACGAGCGCTCGCCCAGCTCTACTGTCAGCGTCTCTTTCTTCATCAGAATTTCTCCGTATAAGCCCGGTATTGCCGAACATTTTCAAGCATGTCGTCCAGCGAATCGGAAGGAAACTTCTCGCACATGGCTTGGGCAATCTCCCAAGCAACCACCGCTTCAGCCACTACGCTCGCAGCCGGGACCGCGCAGCTGTCGGAGCGCTCAATGCTCGCCGAAAACGCTTCGCGACTATCGATATCGACGCTCATCAATGGCTTGTACAGAGTCGGAATCGGCTTCATGACGCCGCGTACGACGACAGGCATTCCCGTTGTCATGCCGCCTTCCAGCCCTCCCGCCCGGTTGGATTTCCGGCTGTATCCCTTCTCTTCGTTCCAGACGATTTCATCATGGACCTGTGACCCCGGCTGTCCAGCCGCTTCAAATCCGATCCCGATTTCTACCCCTTTGAACGCCTGAATGCTCATCACTGCCTGCGCCAAGCGTCCATCCAATTTTCGATCCCACTGAACGTGGCTGCCCAGGCCGATCGGAACGCCTTCAACGACGACCTCGACGATCCCGCCGAGCGAATCACCGTCCTGCTTGGCCTGATCGATCGCAGCCATCATCAGCTGTGCCGCCTCTTCATCTAGACAGCGGACAGGCGATTCTTCGGTCCGGGCAATCAGCTCTTCCAGAGGTACGTCGATTTTTTTGGCAACGACATTTCCGATCTGCAGCACCTGTCCGCCTATTCGGATGCCGAACGCCTCCAGCAATTGTCTGGCGACAGCCCCGACAGCAACACGAATCGTCGTCTCGCGAGCGCTTGATCGCTCAAGAATATTGCGCATATCGCGCTGATGGTACTTGATCGCTCCATTCAAATCCGCATGTCCCGGGCGCGGACGGGATACACGCCGTTTTTCATCTGCGCCCTCGACTGGCTCGACGCTCATGATGCCTTGCCAATGCGCCCAGTCTTTATTTTCGACAACCAGTGTAATCGGGGCCCCGGTCGTATAACCGTGCCTGACCCCGGAAAGCACCTTTACCTGGTCTTTTTCAATCTGCATTCTTCGGCCACGTCCATGGCCTTTTTGCCGTCTCGCCAATTGTTCGTTGATCGCCTCGACAGAGAACGGCAGGTTGCTTGGAATCCCTTCGATAATGGCCGTCAATTGCGGGCCGTGCGATTCCCCCGCTGATAAATAACGCATCTCTCGCTTCCTCCATCCTCCAGGCAGCACTTTCTTTTCCCTCGATCCGGGGCGCTGTCCTTTATCACTTTTAAGCGTTATAATATCATACCTCTTACCCCGAGGAAATACAAAAGTGGGAAACTTTCTGAATCTAGACAAAACGCTTCTCGACTTGAGAAGCGTCCGCTGTCATATCCTGTTTAGTAATGGTCAGCCATCATCCAGGAATTCGAAGGATTCGAGCGGCGGCTATGATGCGCCCGGACGAGGTCATCCACCTGTGTTTTTTCCGCTCCAAGAATTTGCCCGCACTCCTGGAGAGTGATCAAGCCTCTTCGATATGCCTCGATGACCTTTTGCTTATCCATCTGCTTCCTCCCTATCGGCTTGTTATTCATAGTCTTGGGAAAAAACAGCATGGATATACCCGATAGATTTCTTTTACCCTAATTTTCGGTAAAAGAATGTATCCTCTGTTTCAAACTGGTATTGCTGTGGCTGGAAAATCTGCTCCGTACTGCCGACGAACAGGACGCCGCCCGGCTTCAACGCACGGCTGAATTTATGGTAGAGCTCATGCTTGGCCTCTTCCGTAAAATAGATCATGACGTTGCGGCAAATAATCAGGTCAAATCCGGACTCGAATGTATCCGCCAGAAGGTTGTGCTTGCGGAAATTCACACGGTTTTTCACTTCATCCGAAATGCGGTAGCTCAAGCTGTCTTTTTGGAAGTACTTGGAAAGCAAATCTTTTGGGCAGTCCTGCAGGGCTCTGTCCGTGTACACGCCTTGTTTCGCTTTGGCAATTGCCCCTTCGTCAATATCCGATGCCAGTACCGAAGCATCCCAACGATGGCGCAGCAGCAGAAGCGACAGTGTGTAAGGCTCTTCTCCCGTCGAGCATGCGGCACTCCAGCATTTTAGACGCGGAGACTGACGCACCAGCCTGGGCAAGATCTTATTCTCAAGCACTTCCCACCGCCCCGGATTGCGGAAAAACTCCGACACGTTGATCGTCATGCGGTCCAGAAACTCGTAAAACAGCTCCTTGTCTTTAGCGATCGCCTCAAAGTACTGGGCAAAAGTCGTATACCCCCGTTTCAAGCGGAGCGAAGTAAGCCGCCGTTTCATCTGTGCTTCCTTATAGAGTGCGAGGTCAATTCCTGTCATTTTTTTTACGCTGGCGATGAATTGGAGAAAATCCTTGTCTTCCATACTTCGAAATCCCCTTTCGACGACTTACTCATGCGATTCGCGGTTTTTTGACAAAATCCTGCCGAAATTTGTTGTAGATTCGCGAATAAAAGAAAAAGACCCCTTTGCGGAGTCTTTTACCATTTGACTCTGTTTCCAGAGCTTACATCCAGCGTTGGATTGTTTTTTCGTAGGAAAGAACTTCTCCTTGGCCAAACCAGAGAGCAATTTCACGCTCAGCGCTTTCTGGAGAGTCAGAACCGTGGATGATGTTCATGCCAACGGAAGTTGCGAAGTCGCCGCGGATTGTACCGGATGCAGCGTCAGCAGGGTTGGTTTTGCCCATCATGGAACGAGCGGTAGAAATCACGTTGTTGCCTTGCCATACCATGGCGAATACAGGTCCGGACGTGATGAAGTCCACGAGTTCGCCAAAGAACGGGCGCTCTTTATGTTCAGCATAGTGCTGCTCAGCCAGCTCGCGGCTAACAGTCATCAGCTTAGCGCCAACGAGTTGGAAGCCTTTTTTCTCAAAGCGGGAAATGATCTCTCCGATCAGGTTGCGCTGTACGCCATCAGGTTTTACCATCAGAAACGTTTTTTCCATCGTAAGGTTGCCTCCAGTATAGCTATGTATTGGTATTTACACACCAACAGAAATTTTATCAAAAGATAGAGGGGCAATCAACATGCTCCTCTGCGAAAAACATTAAAATTTACGATCGAGAACAAAATTTGCCACACCGATCAGCGATTTTTTCGTTGAATTGTCCGGCAGGTCAGCGATAATACTGCGCGCTCTGGCAATATAGCGCTCTGCCAGTCTTTGTGAAAAAGCGATCCCCTCATCTTTCCGCACCAGCTGAATCGCCTCGTCCACATGGTTCCAGAAGGTATCCTCGCGAATCCACTTTTGAAACTGTTCCCGAGCACTCCCGTGATGAGCCGTGTACATCGCGGGAAGCGTAATGTTGCCTTGGCGCAAGTCGCTGCCGGCAGGCTTGCCCAACTGCTTTTCTGTACCGGTAAAGTCAAGGATGTCATCGGTGATTTGAAATGCCATCCCGACGTTGTATCCGTACCAGTACATCTTGCGGACGAGCTCCTCTGTCGCACCGCTCGCAATCGCCCCCATCTGACAGCTGATCGCGATCAACAAAGCGGTCTTCCGCTTAATTCTGCGCAGGTACATGCGAAAATTTTGATCCCAGCTGTGGAGGGCGCGAACCTGCTCAATCTCTCCCTTTACCATTTCGACGATCGCATTGGCCAAAATCTGGTGGAGCTGAGGAATTTTCAGTTCAGTCACAATCGACAGCGCCCGGGCGAGAATATAGTCCCCCGTGTACATCGCTACTTTGTTGTCCCATTTTGTTTTGACTGTGTCCCGGCCTCTGCGCTTGTCGGCATTGTCGACGACATCGTCATGCACCAGAGTAGCCATATGAATCAGTTCGAGCGGAACCGCCACGTATTTCAGGCGGGTCACATCATAGGACCCCCATTTCCCGCCAAGCAACACAAATACGGGACGCATACGTTTCCCGCCCGCCTTCAAAAGGTGCGTAGATGACTGGTACAGCTCCCGCACTCCCGTATCGATGGATAGTTCCAATTGCTTTTCGATGTACTCCACATCTTTTTTCATTTCAAAATATATATCGACTAGGTTCATCCGCTCCACCTATTTTCGTTCAACGTAGTTTTTGCCGTCCGGACTTCTCCCACACTTCCACAGCAACCGGCCCCGGAAGCAGCCCCTGCTCCGCCGCACAGCGGTAGTAATACTCCAGCCCTATTCTTTGCTCATCGCCAAAGACGTGCTGAAGCCCTTGAAAGTATTGACGCCAATCAGCTTTTTCTCCGCCGTAATGAGCATGAACGTACTCGATCAACGGTTCCGGATTGCTCAGATGCTTCTGTTTGCTCTCCAAAAAGGCGCTGTGCACTTCGCCAAGCAGCTCGGCGTGTTCGGCCAAAACCGCTTTGCGGACGGCCCACAACGCAAAGGTCATGGAATATCCGGTGAAGCGATACCAAAGCTCGCCAAGATCGTAAATCATATAAGGAACGCGCTGGCGAATGGCCATGATCGCGTCGTCTCCGATCAGCAGTGCCGCATCGGCGTCACGCATCATATCTGCCAACACAGGCGCTTGCATGGAGTAAGAGACATGCAGCCCGTAAAACTTTTGCAGGATCACTTTCAGCAAATTGATAGAAGTAGCCGAAGTATTCGTCAAGGCGATGAGCGCTTCATCCAGTTCTTCGATCGGCTTTTTGCTGAACAGGAAGATCGAGCCGACTCGTCCCTTGGCGCTGACTGACAGGTCTGGCAGCACCAGGTAATCCGCTGCGTGCTCCGCGTAGCTGAACGAAGAGATGGGGCCAAGGTCAATTTCGCCGCGTGCCATCGCTTCATTCAACTGGGCAGGAACCTGCCTGACAAACGATATCCGATCTTCAAAACGTAATTGGTCGAAATGAAAATAGACAGGGAGTGTGTTGGTGTATAAAATTTGCCCAATGCGCAAGGACTTTTGCATGTTCTTATTCCCCCCAGCGTCGAAACAAAGCGTGCGGGACATCCAGCGCGTCCAGGGCTTTGCCTACGACAAAATTGACAAGATCATCCATGGTCTGCGGTTTTTGATAAAATCCCGGCATGGCCGGCAAAATTTTGACGCCGAGCCTGCTCAGCCGAAGCATGTTCTCCAGCTGGATCGCATTTAATGGCGTTTCCCTGGGAACGAGCACGAGCTTGCGCCCTTCTTTCAGCATCACATCGGCAACACGCTCCAGCAGATTGCCGGAGGCTCCGTGAGCAATGCCGGAGAGGGTTCCCATCGAGCAAGGCACGACTATCATCCCTTGGCAGCGGTAAGACCCGCTTGCGGCAGGACAATTAAAATCGCGCAAGCCCCAGTAACGCAGCTCTCCGGGAAAATCCTGCTGGAATTTTTCCGCCAGCAGGCTCTCCCGATTTTCCGTATTCCAGTCCAGCTCGTCGTGAAACACCTGCCAGCCTGCCTCCGTCACCATTAAGTGTACGGTGTGTCCGCATCTCAAGAGCTCCTGAACGAGCCTCACCCCGTATATCGCGCCGCTTGCACCTGTGATTCCAACAGCCCATGCTTGCGTACTCATGATATCACCAGATCAAGCATGGTAAAAGTAAACATGACCATACTCAAAATCCCGTTCATGTTGAAAAAGGCTACGTCGAGCTTGGACAAGTCTGTCGGCTTCACCAGGCTGTGCTCGTACAGCAAAATCGCGCCCGAGATCAAAACACCGACCAAAAACCAAATCGACAAATCCGCAATCATGTACAGCGACAAAAGCCCGAAGAACGTAATCACATGACAGCCTCTGGCGATCATCAGTGCCTTGCCGATGCCAAACCGGCTTGGCATGGAGTACAGTCCTTCCTTGCGGTCAAAATCTGTATCCTGACAGGCGTACATAATATCAAATCCGGCGGTCCAGAACAGCACGCTGATAAACAGCAGAAGACCGGTGCCGTCTACCTGGCCTGTCGTTGCCACCCAACCGCCCAAAGGCCCAAACCCGATTGCTACGCCCAGCACGAAATGGCAGAGCCAGGTGAAGCGTTTCGTATAGGAGTACAAAATGAGTACAAAAACAGCCAAAGGCAGCAGTTTTACAGCAAGAGGATTCAGTTGAAAAGCCGCAAAAAACAAAACGGCAAAGGACACGACAATAAAGATGACGACTTCCGCAATCGAGATCAGACCGGCAGGAATCGCCCTGTTCGCGGTTCGCGGGTTCTTCGCGTCGATGAAACGGTCAATCAATCGATTCAGCGACATGGCGGCGCTTCGTGCGCCTACCATCGCAACAGTCACCCATAAAATTTCCATCCAGGTCGGCCAGGTTTGCTCTACTACAATATTACCCAATACCGCACCCATAAAAGCAAACGGCAGAGCAAAAATGGAGTGCTCGAATTTAATCATTTCCAAGATAATTTTTAATTTACGGAGACTCACAACATACACTTCCTATCCACTGAAGAGATGCCCGAAGAAAGATCAGGGCTTGGTCCCGATATGGAGTGCAGCCACTCCGCCCATGAACAATTTTACTTCAACCGGATCAAGGCCTGCCTGCTGAAACATGCGGGCAAGCTCGCGGCTATCGGGAAAGTTGGTTAGTGATTGCGGCAGCCAGGCGTACTCCTCATACTTGTTCACAGTCCATTTGGCGATCAGCGGCAAAATCTTGTAGAAATACAGGTAAAAAAGCTGGCGATACGGATAAAAAGGAGGCTTGGACACCTCCAATGATACGACTTTGCCACCGGGCTTGACGACTCTCGCCATTTCTTTTAAAACGGTTTGGATATCGGGAACGTTCCGGAGCGCGAACCCGATCGTTGCAAAGTCAAAGGAGTTATCCTCATAGGGCAGTTTCATGGCGTCGCCGTTCACCAGCTGTACGACCTCGCCGACGCCCCGCTGCTCGACCTTGTATGCGCCTACATCCAGCATGTTCTGGCTGAAGTCAAGCCCGACGACGCGGCCATCCTTGCCGACGGCATCGGCCAGCGCAATCGTCCAGTCACAGGTGCCGCACGCCACGTCGATCGCGGCTTGTCCCGGCTTGATGCCCATGCGTTTCATCGTGTAGTTTCGCCAGGCCACATGGCTGCCAAAGCTGATGACATTGTTCATTTTGTCGTACTGATCCGCAATGCTTTCAAACACGTGATGCACGTATTGCGCTTTTTCATTCATTTGTGTCTCGCTCACTTATCATCACATCTCCTCAATAACCCGTTTCAAACGATTGACACGGTGAGAATATCGCGATGTAAACCAAGCGAGCACGTCCTGGGCTTCGGTCTGGTGCAAGGTTCGCAACAGCTGTTCGCACATGCCGATCAGTTCAGTGGCTTTCGTTTCGATCCCGGCCACCACCTGAGCAAGCGTCGCACCTGGTTTTTGCAGCAAAAAACGAGCCAAGCCGGCTGGAGCCTGATCTTGCCACTTCAACTGTTCCCATTCGGCTATCATGCTCTCGACCGTCGCCGTGTCCTTTAGCAGCGATGTCCAGAAGCGGCGGTCTTCCTCCGACTCGGCATACTTGTCAACCATAGCTACGTACAAGCCCGTATCAATCACTGTCCGCAGCTCCATATACGCTTCAGATGACAATTTCCCTTCTTTTTCCGCCAGATAGAGCTTCATCTTGGCCTCGTTTACATGCTGAATGGCATCCGCCAGGACGCGAATGGCTTCAACTTCACCGGCATGAGCGAGCAATTGGTAGTAGCGGCTGCTGTAATAATCGCCTGCCAAAACAGTTAATTGCCTGTTCCGTTCTTCCACTAGTGTATCGCCATAAGCATTTTTGACAGTTTCATGCATGTCCAATCCTAATTGCATGAGGCCGGTTGTAATTGAGAACGTCCGTGCGCGTTCCTTGCCCATTCCCCGATTCAACAAAAAAAGGTACAACAGCGCAAGGCGATTCTCCGCCATTGCTGGTACGTCTACGTATTGTTCTACATAGGAAATGGACATTCGCTGGTAGATCTGATCGATAATAACACGGATCTCGTCTATGAATGGGTTTTTTTCTTTGCTCATGCGTCCTCCTCCACAACCTGGTCATTACCTGTTCCGTTCGGTTTCATGCTTTTACCGATTGTCGGCAAAATACCATCCCTACCATCATACCATACTTCACCCGTCAAGGACTAACTCTCTCATAAAAATAAGGCTCCACCCGCACCGGGAATCTTGCCTTGACGTATGTTTCATAATCGGCTACTTCAGTTGGAGACACCGCGTAGGCGGACCGATCCGGACGATTCGCTTCGATTGCTACGAGCAGTTTGCTCGCCTTTTCTCGCTCCTCTTTTTCCAGCAAGCGAAAATATACATGCTGCACATTACCGGTTAATCGAAACAAATCGTAAGTCACAGCGTAAAAATCGTGAAACACGCGATTTGCGTCCAATCGATCTTTTGGATGTACCGCCAGATCGACAAAAACCGACGGATTTTCCCATTTTACACGCTTAATATTATAATGAGTCGATAGGAATGTAAATAAATCCACTACATTTTGTTCGCTCAGTTCTACCGGCCTGGCGGCTTGAAAAGCAGGCACATCCACCTGTTTCCACGACAGCGTCGGAACCCAAGAGAGCATGGCGGCCAAGAATGCGGATACGGCAATGGCGACAAACAGTCTGCGCGGCATAGACATCCCTCCTCACCACCATTGTACAAATAAAAAAAGCAGGCTATGCCTGCTTTTCATCCGATGTATCGATAATCCCGTGATGCGTATAGATCACTGCTTTTCCCCTTACCTTAATCGCAGAGGTATGCTCGGTAAACTGGGCCAGCATGACCTCGCCCTTGTCCAATTTCTCCGTATGATGGAAACGAGTGTCGGAACCTCTGGTCAACCCGATCACGTGAACCCCGTTTTCTTTCGCCTTTACTACAAAGTATTCTTGCTGTCCATTCGGTGATTGTGCCACCTAAGCTCCTCCTAACTGGCAACGCTGTTGTTTTTCGTTTCTAGGATGTCCCACCCGGTTCCAAGCGTTTCATGATCTTGTCTACGTATCTCTGGGTTTCCTGAGGAAGAAGCTCGTATTTTTGCTCCAGTTCTTCATCCGTATCAATACCCAGGCGGCTGATTCGGCCAGGACCGGCATTGTAAGCGGCCAGCGCCACTTTTACATTGCCGTCGTACCGGTCGAGCAAACCTCGCAAGTATTTTGTCCCGCCAGCCAAATTGTCTTCCGGACTATAGACGTTGCGCACGTGCAACGATCTGGCTGTCGCGTCCATCAACTGCATCAAGCCTTTGGCCCCTGCCCGAGAGACGGCGTTCGGATTGAAGTTGGATTCTGCGCGAACTACTTCGCGAACAAGATTCTCATCCACACCATGCTTGCGTGCGACCTGACTGATCTTGTCCAGGATGCCTTGGACGTTCTGTGGTGTTTGACTGCTCGATTGCGCGGTGTATGTATCGGAAGCATCACCAAAATTCCAGTCTGTTGAACCATCAAGCTCTGCCAATATCTGCTCGGCGCGAATAACCCTTTGACCGTTTGCAAGCTCTGCTTGAAGAATATCTGAAAAAGGCATCTCTGCCGCAGGCACGTAGGAACCAGGCGAGCTTTCGCTCAGATCATAGCTGTTGATTGCCGACAGATAGGGTTGAATAAGCGGTGACATCTTCATCAGTGAACAACCTTTCTGCTTGTCTTTCTACTTATCATATTATAGGGAAGAAAAAAAAGGAAGCCAATAGGCATTTTTGTCTGACAGAAAAAAAGAAGCCCAACTGATCGGCATTCGATCAGCGGCTTCTTTTCAACGAGAATTGAGAATCTCGTGTACGTATGGTCGGAATGCAGGGATTTGAACCCTGGACCTCACCCACCCCAAGGGTGCGCGCTACCGGGCTGCGCCACATCCCGAAGTTTCATGCAAATGTCTTAACAAAATGGATTGGAGCAAAGTCTAAAACGATTCGTGCTTGCCGTCACCTTTTCCGAGCTTCATTCTATCATACAGCCCACCGCTCATGCAAGTAAAAAAGCGTACCTGATTTGATCCGCTGGTACATCTGCTATGTTGGCCGACTGCCAAACCTACAACCTGTACCAAAAAGAGCCGGCCAAGGAACGCAAATAAAAGCGCGTTTGACCGGCTCGTCATTCTTTATTTCCCTATTACAGCATTCGCTTCTCTTTCTTGCTCCGGCATGCTGCCGATTGCCTCTTTATCCGAGGTGTGCGCCTGCCCGATCAAACTCCGCATGGAAACGACGATACCCAGCATCGCAACAACCAGCAGCCCCGCCAATATGAGATAGCCCACTGCTGCGCCGATCGAATCGATCAGGACAGTGAACAGCGCGATGAGCAGCAGTCTCATCAGCATACCGATCGATTTTAAAAAGCTCATGACCCTCCCCATAAATCGGTTGGGCACCAGCTCCATATACAGGGTTTGTCGGATAAGCCGAGTCGAAACGTTGCACCAGCCCAAAAAGGCAGAAAGGAGCACAAATATCCACGCTTTTGGTATCGCTACCGTCAGAATCAGAGCGGCCGCCATCAGCAAAAAGGCAAATACCATATACGGAAATTCACCAAGCTTCCGGCAAATCAAAGCAACCGCCATACCTGCCACTACAGCACCAAATGAATACGTAACCTCTCCTAGTGAATAAATCTTCACATCGCCTCCCAATACTTGGCTGACGAAGACGGGGTTGAGAAGGTTCACCAGCAAAACAGCTATAAATGGCATAAGTGCGGAAATTCCAAACATTAAGAAGCCTGGCCTTCCCTTGATGTAGAGCCAGCTCTGCCGGAATTGATCCACCCAAGTTGTCCGAGGCTCCTGTTTCCCTTGTCGTTCCAGAGCCGAAACATAGCGTATTCCTGACAGCATCTGAAAGGCAGCCAAATAGGTCAATGAATTGAGCAGCAGTACCGCATGCAGTCCGAACTTCTCCAGAAGCAGACCGGCTAACGCACCAGCCAACACCAGTGCTGTTTGGTTTTCGATCTCCAGCAAAGAGTTGATCGCGTTGTAATGCTTTTTGTCGAAGGTCTCCTGTACGAAGGCAGCTTGCGCTGGCTCGTGAATCTGAAACATGAACGTTGCGGCCAAAAAAATAAAGACCATTATCCATTCATGATAGGAATTCCAAAACCCCCATGCCGTCAAAATGGCCAGAACCGTAAAACCTCCCAGCTGTTCTATCTGCAGAATCGCCTTGCGGGAAAAGCGGTCAATCAATGTACCCGAATAAGGTCCGATGAGAAACGCCAACACAGAGGAAACAAGCATCGTGGTACCAAGCAAGCTGGCGGAACCTGTCGATTCAACCAGGTACCATGAAATCCCAATCATCGTCATTCCCTGTCCAAAGCCGGAAAACAAATTAGAAAAGAACAGCCTGCAAAAATTCCGATTGCCAAAAACCTCTCTCACACCGGTCACTCCTTCCGTTTTTTGGGCTGATGGGGATTTAGGAGCGATCCCCTTTTTCATGCCCTAATAAAAACAGTAAGGAGCCTGATTATCGGCAAGAGTTCTCTCTTAACGATAATCAGGCTCCCATATAGTCCGTGGACTCAGTCAATTGTAAAAGGTAAGTATAAATCGATTTTTTTGTGTGGAAATCCCCAGTGTTCAAAAAAAGGAAGCCCGAAACCTGCTTTGCTTGAACCATGTCCGACCCATGTATCCATCTCCGTTTTCGAGTTGGACTACTCCTCTTTTTCCTCAAAGGAGATGATGCCAAATCGAACTTTGGATGGCAGTCTGTCAACATGCAAATACTGGTAAGCATGGATTACATCAGGAACATATGCTGTGGAGATCATAACCGCCCTCATGTTGGCAGTTTCGGCACACGGGTCTAAAACGCATGTGTTCCCCTCCCGTTTCTTTCAGATTATACCAAAAACAACGGGACCGTTCTAATTCTATGAAGATATGTTTTTGTCCCTTGCGAAAAATAAAAAACACCTCTCTATGATCGTGCTGATCGGCGAGAAGCGTTCCTGTTAGTATTACACACACTTGCATATCCGGCTTGCAACCCGGAATATTTGAAGATACAGTTATGTACTTTCATTCATCTACGTCAAAGATCGTTAACGCATCATGTATCGAATGGTCGGAATGCAGGGATTTGAACCCTGGACCTCACCCACCCCAAGGGTGCGCGCTACCGGGCTGCGCCACATCCCGACTGTACATCAATACTATACAGAATTTTAGTTAGACTGTCAAGAAATTTTTTCCTTACATCCACCAAGCCTTCGCTCTACTTGATCAGACTGAACACTTCGGCCCGTGCCGCAGGGTCGTTGGCAAAGATTCCCCTCACAGCTGAAGTGACTGTCTTGGACCCGGGCTTCCTCACTCCGCGCATCGTCATGCACATATGCTCAGCTTCCACGACAACGACTACTCCGTGAGGGTCCAGCTTGCGGACAATGGCATCCGCTACCGTGGCCGTAATCCGCTCTTGCAGCTGCGGCCTGCGTGCGACTGTCTCGACGGCGCGAGCCAGCTTGCTCAGCCCGACGACACGACCTCCGCGAGGAATGTAGGCAACATGCGCTTTCCCGAAAAACGGAACCAGATGATGTTCACACATGGAATAAAACGGGATATCTTTGACGAGCACCATCTCCTCGTGGTCTTCGCTAAAGACGGTCTCGAAATACTTCTCTTCATCTATGACAAGGCCCTCGAATACTTCCGCATACATTTTCGCTACGCGCTTCGGTGTGTCCAGCAAGCCTTCACGATCTGGATTTTCACCAATTGCTTCCAGTATCATGCGGACGGCTGACTGAATCTTCTCTTGATCGACGTTCATTCTCGTACCTCCTTTTCACACAGCGAAACAAGCCCATCTTATCACATTACCTCGGAAAAGACAAAACGAATCGTGCATATGAAGCACTTTGCTTAAAAGGCCCAAAAACATGAAAAAATCCACATTTATTCAATGTGGATTTTTATGTAAGTGATGCGTTAACTGACGTAACGATTACTTGATAGAGTCCTTGAGTTGTTTGCCAGGTTTGAAGGCAGGGACTTTGCTGGATGCGATTTCGATTTCTTCACCAGTTTGCGGGTTACGGCCTTTACGAGCCGCGCGCTCGCGAACTTCGAAGTTACCGAAGCCGATCAGTTGGACTTTATCACCGTCTTTCAGCGCTTCAGCGATTGCATCGAGAACCGCGTCAACAGCTTTCGTTGCATCTTTCTTTGTGAGCTCGGTGGTCTCAGCCACTTTTGCGATCAGTTCTGTTTTGTTCATTTTGTTCACCTCCCCTCAATGACGGTTGAGTCGTAGGTATTACTTTTCTTTACCGAAACCCGGCGTTTTATACGCGATTGGGTGTTTTTACCGCTCTGACAAGCTTATAGTAATACACCGTCTTTGTAAATTCAAGCCCCCTGCTGTCGAATTTAAGCGAAATCCAAGAAAAAAAGGCTTCCCGTCATAGCGGGAGCCTCCTTTGCCTGTCTATATTCTAGTTCTTAATACCCATTTTTACAGGATGATCGCGATCAGTCCGCCTGAACCTTCGTTGATAATGCGGCCCAATGTTTCCTGCAGCTTGTATCGGGCATTGTCCGGCATCATCGTGATTTTCGCCTGGATTCCTTCCCTGACAATCGAATGGAGCGAACGTCCAAATATATCCGAATTCCAGATGGAGAGCGGATCTTTATCGAAATCCTGCATCAGGTAACGCACGAGTTCTTCACTCTGTTTTTCCGTTCCGATGATCGGGGCAAACTCCGATTCGACATCGACGCGGATCATGTGAATCGACGGTGCAGTCGCTTTCAGCCTCACTCCGAAGCGCGGCCCTTGTCGGATAAGCTCAGGTTCGTCCAAGGTCATCTCATGCAAGGACGGCGCCGCGATCCCGTAGCCTGTAGTACGAACCATATGAAGCGCTTCGGCCACCTGGTCGTACTCGCGTTTTGCATGAGCGAAATCCTGCATGATCGTCAAAAGGTGGTCTTTCCCGTTTATCTCCACACCCACGATTTCCATCAGAATGCGATCGTACAGCTCATCTGGCGCATACAGGTCAATTTCCGCTATGCCCTGGCCCATATGCATGCCGGCAAGCGAAGCCCGCTCTACAAAGTCGTAGTCATTAAAGAACCCTACGACCCTGTCAACATCGCGCAGGCGCCGGATGTCCTGTACGGTTTCCCTGACGGCTTCCTCGTAGTTTTGACGGAGCCAGTGTCCATTTTCCAGTACCATGACCCAACTGGGCAGATTCACGTTTACTTCATGAACAGGGAATTCAAACAGCACTTCTCTCATGAGCAGCAGTACTTCCTGCTCCGACATGTGGTCCACGGACAGAGCCAAGACCGGCACGTCGTATTTCTCCTGCAGCTCCAGCCGCAGGTTCTGTGTTTCTTCCGAGCGAGGCCGTGTCGAGTTTACCACGATGACAAAGGGTTTCCCCACTTCCTTCAGCTCGCTGACGACCCGCTCCTCGGCTTCAATATAGCCGGCCCTCGGAATTTCCGCGATACTGCCATCTGTCGTGACCACAATGCCGATGGTGGAGTGCTCCTGGATCACTTTTCGCGTTCCCACTTCCGCCGCTTCCTCAAAAGGCACCGGCTCTTCATACCAGGGAGTATGAACCATTCGCGGTCCGTTATCGTCCTCGAAGCCTTTGGCCCCTTGAACCGTATAGCCGACGCAGTCAACGAGGCGAACGTTGATGCTGAGCCCTTCTGTAACGTCTACCTGGACGGCTTGATTCGGAACGAATTTCGGTTCCGTAGTCATGATTGTTCGCCCGGAAGCGCTCTGCGGCAGTTCATCTGTTGCTCGAATTCTCTCTGCCTCCGAGTGAATGTTGGGGATGACGACCTGTTCCATAAACCTTTTGATAAAGGTCGATTTACCCGTGCGAACCGGGCCAACTACCCCCAGGTAGATATCCCCGCCCGTCCGTTCGGCAATGTCTTTAAAGATATCGACTCGTTCCACCATCGATGACCTCCTTCTATTTGTCTATTTTTACACTATGACCGTTTTTCCGAATTATCCCTGACCGCCAGTATTTTCCCGTGAATCTCGTACTAGAATCTTGGACAATACAAATATATGTGAGAATCGGTACCGTAGAACAAAAAAAGCAGCTCAACTTGAGCTGCCTCGTTCATGGCAATTTCAGCAATTTTGGTTCCCCATCGACCATTTCATAGGGGAAGGATTTCGCCGGGACAAACATGGACTCCCTAGCCATGACATATCTCGGGTCTGTCGCATTCGGTACTTCTGCCTTTGAATTTCGTAGGACGGTCGCAATGTCCGCCGCATAGTCAATCCCTACTTCTCCCTTTTCGTTCATCACCAAAGGCAAGAGGTAATTTCCTGCCGTGCCCGGAACCTGAACTTCCTTCATGCTCAGCTTCGAAAAGTCAATGGAATAGTAGCCGTTCCCGATGTCCGCTTTGACTGGCAGCTTTTCGTAATTTCGCTGGAAACGCATGACAGCTGCCTGAATGTCGGCCACCTTGCTGACGGAACCCAGATGAATCAATCTCACCGTAGGCTTCGTCTCCACATCGATCAGTACGTACATGTAGATGCCTCCCTTTTCAAAAGCATTGGCAGGGACGTCCGGCAAATATTTGGGCATCATTTTTCGAAAATCGATTTCATACTTCTCAAAGATCGGCGTATTGATATCCTTGGTCACGATTGGAAGCACGCCGGTATCCTTCTGAAACTGCTCTACAGCCTTTTGGGTGGCATCCAAATAAAATTCACTCGGTACCTGGTTTTCCAGCTTTTTTTCCTCTGGATACATGCAGCCGCCCAGCAGTGCCGAAATGGTCATCAGCACCGCGGCCAAAAGTACATTCCTTCGCATTTTTTGCAACATCTCTCGCTACCCCTCTAGCTACCATTCTTCTTCCTCAAGACGCTGCTTCTCCAGCGCCGCCTGTACGACTGACTTCCACTTGCTTTCCGGAATTCGCACCGTGCAATCCTTGTCCGTCACTTTTGTCTGACAAGCCAGCCGGATCGCGTTGCCCAGATCGGCCTCGGGCATCTTCCGCTTCTCCAGCGCACTAGGCTCGCTCACTTGCCCGCTCACGACGACCACCCGGCACATCAGGCAGGACGCATGCCCCCCGCATCTTTGCGGGATGACAATTCTGGCTGCCTTCGCCACGCTCATAATAGATTGGCCCGGCCTCGCTTTCATCGTCTTGCCTGCGGGCAAAAACGTTATCTTCGCCATATTATCCACTCTCCGGTCAATACGGACGGTGAGCCAGAGTAATCTTGCCCTCGTAAATCACTTTGATTTGACAGCCGAGCCGATACCCTTCGGCTCGCTCCGCTTTTCTCAAGCGAAGCTTTTCCGCCTCCGTAATGTCATTTAGGTGTTCCGCGCCCTCTTCAACAAGCGTTCGACACTGCGCGCATATTCCACGCTCACATGAATATCCCCAGCCCAGCTTCTGGGATTTTGCGATGGAAACGATTGTTTTCCCCAGCTCAAGAGGCACCTGATGCGTTCCTGATCGTGTATGTAATGTAAGTTTTTCCAATTCTGGACACTCCCCTACGCAAAAATGACGATGATGATCATGACGAAGGTCACCAATAGCATGAGAAAGCCAATCGTCTTCAACAAGAAGCGAACCAGGCTGTTAGCGGTTTTTCGTGCAAAAATCATCAGAAAATTGCAGATGAACATCAGGGCAATTGCCGCCAGGGAGATGTTCATCTTGGTCATCGGATCGATAGGCATTGTCTAGACAGCATCCTTTTCTCTTTAGGTTTTGCTTTATTATACCATACTTCCGGCATTCCACACTTTTTCATCTGAACCACGCACTAGACGCTCGCATAGACTATTCTGATGAATCCGCCCAATGGAGGGATACTGATGAGTACAAAAAAATGGCGCAATCCTTATGCCCCCATACCGAGCAAAAAGCTCAATGACCAAATAACGGATGTTTCTTTGGCCGTGACGCCAAAAAAAGTAGTGCAAACGGTCGATCTGCGGACATCCGTCTCAAAAATGCGAACCAATATCAAAGGAATCAGCAGCACGATCCGTCAAGTCGAAGAGACGATGGATACACTGTACGGTGCCATGGAGATGTTTGAGTCGCTCGGCAAGCGCAGCGCAAAAGGAAGCTCGTCAGAAAAAACCGCGGAAAAACCGGCGGAACGATCGGTTTCCAAAAAGCAAGCCGCAGAGAGCGCCCACGAACCTGAAGACGTTCGGGAAGAAGCGGAAAACAGCGGGTCAAACCCTTTGGCCAACATCGATATCGGACAGCTTCTGGGGCTTTTGCAATCTCCTCTCGTTCAAAACCTGCTGAATCAATCGGCAAACGGTTCGGCAAAACGAAAAAAAGAGGGATGATCTCCCTCTTTTTTTCTTGATCCTGCAGACCAGCCATGCCCCTGTAGAGCCATGATTGTTCCTAGTCATACTGTATGACAATTTGTCAAGCATGCAACGGGCATAACCGCCCATTTCTCTACGTGCGCAACAGCTTCGTCAGGGACTGTATGTCGTTTAGACTGATCTCCTGATTCTGGAACATTTCCACGATCTTGGTTTCCCGCTCTTCATCTATCGTTTTCCCGCTCATTGCAGCAAGCGTGCGAATGATTTGACGAAGCTTCGCTTCATCCTCAAAATCGCTTCGCTGGAATTGCCCCGCGAGCGAGCGCAGTTTCCCTTCATCCACTTTATCTGAACCCTGCTTTTGCAGCCTCTCCAAAAAACGGCGAGAAATGCTGTTACCCATCACCCTTAGCCCTCCTTGCGACATTTGGATTACACCATTAACGTATGTGCAGGAGCCTAAAAAGGTGAAGGGTTCAGGTCAGATACTATACGGGCCAAGGTATTCATTTTCGCGTGTGCGGCCGCGGCCCATCAATTCCTCCACCCCTTGACGGGGAGAAGTTCCCTCAAACAAGATCCGGTACAGGACGCTTGTAATCGGCATGCTTACGTTTTCCCGCTCGGCGAGGGCATGCGCGGCATTGGTCGTTCGCACGCCTTCGACGACCATCCCCATCTGTTCCAGCACCTGATCGAGCGGCTTTCCTTGCCCGAGCAAATACCCGGCCCGCCAATTTCGGCTGTGTTTGCTGGTACACGTAACGACGAGATCGCCAATCCCCGCAAGGCCGGCAAAGGTGAGCGGCATCGCGCCGAGCTGTATGCCCAGCCTCGTGATTTCAGCCAATCCCCGCGTCAGCAAAGCCGCCTTTGCGTTGTCTCCAAACCCCAATCCGTCCGACATCCCCGCTCCGAGAGCGATGATGTTCTTCAGTGCGCCGGCAATCTCTGCCCCGACCAGGTCCGGGTTCGTGTACACGCGGAAATAGTTGTTCATCAAAAGGTCCTGGGCCCGGAGCATATTCTCTTCGGAAGCGGACGCCACCACCACGGTCGTCGGCGATCGGAGGATAACCTCCTCCGCATGGCTCGGGCCGCTCAGTACGACGAGCCCTCTGGAGATCGCTTCCGACACCTCTTCACCGATCACCTCCGACATTCTCTTCAGCGTTTCCATCTCAAAGCCTTTCGTCGCGTGGATCAGCAATACGTCCGGTTCGAGATAGGGGGCCAGTTCCCGGGTCACCTGGCGCATGGCATGCGAAGGGACCGCAAGCAAGACGACCGGCTTCCCCTGCACCGCTTCTTTTATGTCTGTCGTCGCAACGATTTCCGAGGAAAGGCGAGTCTCCGGCAAATACTTCTCGTTCACATGCAATGTATTTACTTTCTCAGCCAGCTTTGCATCCCGCATCCACAAAGTGACATGGTGGCCGTTGTAAGCAAAAACGGATGCGAGGGCCGTTCCCCAACTTCCCGCACCAATAACTGCAACTTGTAAACTCAATAGTTCCCCCTCCACTTTGGATATTGTCTTGAAACTTATTTAAGCGGACGCTGGGCAGATTCCCCCAGCTTTCGTTCCTTGCCTGAGAGAAGATTTCGGATATTGTTGTAATGCCGAATGTAAGCGAAGATCGCTAATACCGTGCTCACCCATATAAATGCAGGCTCCTTGGAAAATACGTAAAGAAAGATGGGGAGCATGGTTACCAATACGAGTGAACCGAGTGAAACATAGCGCGTGATTGCAATAACAATAATCGTAATAATGACCGAAGTCAGAAAGGCAAGCGGAGAAAAGCCAAATGCCACACCTACTGTTGTGGCAATCCCTTTTCCTCCGCGGAATCCGAAAAAGACAGGCCAATTATGTCCAATGATGGCAAACAAGCCAGACAAAGCGTACGCCAGTGCATTGCCATCAGTCAACAAATGGGTAATTCCCATTGCGGCCAGACCTTTCAAAGCATCCAAAACCAACACGGTTATAGCCGGCCCCCTCCCCAGAACACGCAACGTGTTGGTAGCGCCGGCGTTGCCGCTGCCGTGCGAACGTATATCGATACCCGCAATTTTTTTGGCAATGAGATAACTGAAGCTGACTGACCCGATCAAATAACTGATCAGCAAGGACAAATACACCATGGTAGTTCCCTCTCCCTATGTTTTTTTGCGCGTCCAGATACGAATCGGCGTCCCTTCAAAGACGAACGCTTCCCGTATTTTGTTTTCTATATAACGCTCATAGGAGAAATGCATGAGTTCCGGATCGTTGACGAATAGGATAAAAGTAGGCGGTTTGACCGTCGCCTGCGTCGCGTAGTTGATTTTCAGGCGCTTTCCGCGATCCGATGGGGGCGGTGTCATGATCGTGGCATCTGTCACCAGATCGTTGAGAACCGACGTCGGGACCCTCATCGAATGGGCTTCCGCCACTTGGTTTACCTTTGGCAAAATGGTGTGAACGCGCTGTTTCGTCTTCGCCGACACGTACAAGATCGGAGCGTAGTCGAGGTATTTAAACTCTTCGCGGATCAGCTCCGTAAAACGATTCATGGTCTTGTCGTCTTTTTCGAGCGCATCCCATTTGTTCACGACGATAATGACGGCGCGCCCAGCCTCGTGCGCATATCCGGCAATTTTTTTGTCCTGCTCGATAATCCCCTCTTCCCCGTTCAGAACCACGAGTACCACGTCAGATTCCTCAATCGCACGCATCGCCCGCATCACACTGTATTTTTCCGTGGTCTCGTACACTTTTCCACGCTTGCGCATACCAGCCGTATCCACGAGAATGTACTGCTGTCCGTCGCGTTCAAACGGCGTATCAATCGCATCGCGCGTAGTTCCGGCAACGTCGCTGACAATTACGCGTTCTTCGCCGAGAATGGCGTTCGTCAAGGATGACTTGCCCACATTCGGGCGTCCGATGATCGAGACGCGGATGACGTCGTCTGCCTGGTCCTCTTCTTCCCTCGCAGGGAAGTGACGGACGACTTCCTCCAGGACATCTCCCAGTCCCAAACCATGGCTGCCGGATACGGGAAATGGTTCTCCAATACCCAATGTATAGAACTCGTATATCTCGGCACGCATTTCCGGATTGTCTACCTTATTGACGGCCAACACGACCGGTTTTTTCGTACGGTTCAGCATGCGCGCCAGCTCCAGATCGGCATCCGTCGCGCCTGTGCGGCTGTCCGTGACCATGATGATGACATCCGCCTCATCAATGGCAAGCTCGGCCTGATAACGCATTTGCGTCAGGATTTCGTCGGTCTCTCCGAATTCAATACCTCCCGTGTCAATCACGTGAAAATATTGATTGAGCCACTCGCCTTTCCCGTACAAACGGTCCCGGGTAACGCCTGGCTTGTCCTCTACAATGGCAATCCGTTCTCCGACCAATCGATTAAATATCGTGGATTTGCCCACGTTGGGTCTCCCCACAATGGCTACCACTGGCAATCCCATAGTTGACAACACTCTCTCTCGTATCTGTTTTTAACTAGACAATCATACCACACACTACTTGTGACTCACAATGATTAGGGTATCCTCATTCAACTCGTGTACCATGGCATTCAAAATTTTTTCCAGGGTAAAGGCCGTCTGCTGCATTTTTTCCTTGTCTTCCACCGCGAAAATGGGCGCTCCTCCAGCCACTTGCTCTTTTTTCGTCGTAACGATGGCCATAATATTACCCGCCATGAACGCCTCCCTCTGCCGCAGCCGGCGATTCAAGCGGCTTTCGGAACACACTTTCCAAGATCGGCACAGACTCGATCACGATTTTTGTCCGCTCGTGGTCAAGGACTTGGGGAAGCAAAAATACGCCCAAGCGCCCGCTTGACAGATCTCTTTTGATCAGCGGGGTCAGGGATGGCTCTCCCTCATCGGTGAACAGCCCCATTTGCACGGCAACATCATGCAGAATGGCCTGGCGCTGTCCGGGGTGAGCGATTGTGACGCTGGCATTCGCATCCTTTGGCACGAGGATAAACCCTACCCCGTGTTTCTTGATAATTTCCTGCGAATCGCGCAGCCCTACGTTCATTATATAAATATCGCCGACATACAAGTCTTTTCCATCGATTTTCACCTCCGCCGGCACTACCTCGACGATGTGGGACAGATATTTGCCCGACTTCAGCCATCTTGAGACAAGCAATGCTCCAAGCCCGGCCAATGCTCCTCCCCACCAGTTGAAGAAGACGGTGGCAAAGGTCGTGATCAGGGAAGTGAAGATCACCAGGTAGTTTCTGCCTTCGAACACCATGGCGATCCCTTCGATATAAGGACCTCCGCGGGGGATCATCTCCCGCTTGTCGATCTCGGTCAGAGTGGTCCGCTCCATGTTGCGCACGTCGCGAAACTGCTGGGCAGCGACCGTTAAAAAGGTTACCGCTGTGTAATTTTGTTTCAACAGGGCGGGAACCGCCACAGCTCCGAGAGCGGCGGCAATGACCCCAAGCGCGATGTGTATAATTTTGCCATGCGGATAGGTTGGATACTGCCGGTAGTCGGTCTGCAGCAAATAGACCCGGCAGACGATGCCGAACCCAATGCCTAAAGAGAGAGGGATTGCATATTCGTTGGAGAGCAGTTCTTGAAACAATGAGCATCACCTGTTCCTGTCTGAATTGGAAGTGTTCCTCCCCGCAAAGCGGAAGAGCAATCTCGCCAATGCCCAGCTTGCCGCACACACTCCCCACAGCGAGAACGCGCTCCATAAAAGATCGTGGGCATACTCGTTGCCGACTAGGCAGGAGCCCGTGAGCTTCCACTCGTAGAGCGAGTACAGCAAATCACTTAGGGACAAGGAAAGGAGGAGCAAGAACATCTGCGTCACTCCTGAACGACTGACTGTCAAAGCGGCGAAAACAGCACACACAGGCAGCATCCATCTCACATCCCATATCGCGAGAATCGGATCTGTGAAGAGCAGCCAGCGAAACCAGAACAGCACTGTCCCGACGCCTGCTCCGATAATCACGTACATTCTTTTGGGCCCGTTCTGCTGGCGCGAATAAAGCCATCCAGCGCAAAGAAAGGGCAGGATCGCTCCGCTGATGCTGACGCTTATGGCTGGAAAAACATAGAGCCGCCAGTTGACAAACGTACAGACTAGAAAAAGGGTCACTACTGCCAATGCTCCAGCTCTCTTGATCCCCCAGCGATGCAGCGCTCCGTCGAAAACACCCATCCAAATCAGGCAGAGGAAGCACCACTGGGTAAGGATCGCCAGCGTTCCGTCGTTCATGTTCATCTCCCTCTAGGTGCGGTTGTCTTCCCCAAGTATGCCTCATTTCTCTCGCTTTCATGAATCAGGAATCTCGCATGCCCTCTCTTGTTCTGGCGTAATTCTCTGGGATGCATCCACGGAGGCGGGCACGTTCTGCTGTTCTTCCGGTGACCAAGACAGGTACCCGCTGCAGCTCGGCGATAGATGCCGCCCCAAGCGCCGTCATGGCCACGCGGATCTGGTGATGCCAAAGATCGACTGTCTCCAGGCACTCCTTCAGCGACGTCGTCTGAACCAGCCGCAACAAAGAACCGGCCATGCCGACAGCGGCCGCTCCCAATGCAATTCCTTTGACTGCATCCAGCCCGTGACGTATTCCTCCCGTAGCGATAAAGGAGATTCCCCTTGATTGAAGGGCAGCAGACTCCAGCAGACTTTCCGGGGTGGTAAAGCCCCATTCCTCGAACATGGACATCGGCATGTGGTGGCGCCGGTTCTCAACCCTGGCGAAATTGGTGCCTCCCCTGCCTCCCACATCCATAATGGAAATACCGGCTTCCGCGAGTTTTTCCATACTTTCTCTGGACATGCCAAATCCGACTTCTTTGACAATCACGGGTACTCCCACCTGTTCATTGATCCGCCGGATGTTGTCCAGATACCCGCGGAAGTCGCGGTCTCCCTCCGGCATCAGCAGCTCCTGCATAACGTTGAGGTGAATCTGAATGCCGTTGGCCTCGATCATCTCTACGGCCTGCAGAGCCTGTTCAACAGTTGCTTCTGCTCCGAGATTTGCAAAGACGACTCCCGAAGGATTTTCGCGTCGCACGATCCGGTAGCTTTCTTTGACGGATGGATCGCGCAAAGCAGCCATCTGCGAGCCCACAGCCATGGCCAAGCCTCTTTCGCGGGCGATCTCGGCCAGCTTTTGGTTAATCGCAATGGTTGCAGCCGCGCCTCCGGTCATCGCATTTATCAGCAAGGGAGAAGCCAGATGAAAGGGAGGCAGGGAGGCAGCAAGATTGCAGTTGCCATAATGTATATTCGGTAAACTGTTGGGTACAAAGGATATGTCATCCCAGATCGTTTTCCTTTCCTCTCTGGACTCCATCGCAAACTGTATGTGGTCCATTTTCCGGCTCGAACGGTCCATGATTGCCTCCCAGTCATAAACAAAGGGGACACGCCCAGGCGCATCCCCTTGTTTTTTACTTCAGTTTTTCTTTCAGATCCCCAAACAGCTCGCCAAGTGTCACACCAAGAGGTTGGTTGTTTTCTTGCTGGAACTGCTGCTGCTCTCGTTTGCTTGCACGCTCTGCCTGCTCTACACGGTCTTCTTCCACCGCTCGGATGCTGAGACTGATGCGCTGTTCTTTTGGCACAACGTCGAGAATTTTCACTTGGACCGCTTGGCCTTCCTTCAGCACTTCGCCTGGAGTCGCTACGCGGCGGTTCGCGATCTGGGAAATATGAACGAGACCTTCAATGCCCGGCGCCACTTCTACGAATGCGCCAAAGGAAACAAGGCGCTTTACCGTACCGGTAACCACGTCGCCAGCCTTGAATTTTTCGGCGGCTTCAGCCCAAGGCCCTGGCTGCGTTTCCTTGATGCTCAGGCTGATCCGTTCATTTTCCTTGTCAATCTTCAAAATCTTTACCTGTACCTTGTCGCCCTCTTTCACGACATCAGAAGGCTTTTCGACACGGTTCCATGCCAGCTCGGACACGTGCACCAGTCCGTCAACCCCGCCGATATCCACGAATACGCCAAAGTCGGTCATGCGCTGCACGGTGCCTTCCAGCACCTGACCCGGTTGCAGTTGATCCAGAACAGCGCTCTTTTGCTGTTTCGCCTCATCCTCCAGAACAGCTTTATGGGAGAGGATCACTTTATTTTTTTCTTTATCCATTTCAACGACCTTCAAGCGAAGGTTTTTGCCCTTGTACTCGCTGAAATCTTCGACAAAGTGGCGCTCCACCATAGAGGCCGGGATAAATCCGCGCACCCCTACGTCAACGACGAGTCCGCCCTTGACGATTTCTTTAACGACGGCTTCGATCACTTCGCCAGAAGCCATTTTTTGCTCAAGATCGCTCCATGCCGTTTCCATGGCGACTGCCTTTTTGGACACAACCAGCTCTTCTTTTTCATCGTTAAGCTTGATTACCTTTACGTCAAACGTGTCCCCTACCGAAACGACATCGGACACCTTTTCCACGTGCAGCGGAGAAAGTTCGCTGATCGGAATCAGCCCGTCGTATTTGTAGCCCACGTCTACCAATGCCTGTTTTTCTTCCACCTTGGTAACCGTAGCCTTAACTACATCACCAACGGAAATAACTGTTGCATCCGTCAGGCTTACGTTGCTTTCTTCCATCATGAGTAAAACCTCCTTCGATACCATCAAGTCCCAAGCGTCTAGCAAGAGGCGGTTTAAAAAGCGAGACAACCATAAGGTTTGCATGATTGCAGGAAACAGGCTGTCATTCCAGCCGGTTTATCCTCCTTTTTAAACCTCCACTGTATAAGAACCGGGAGCATGTATATTTGTAACTGACGCCAAATGGCTGACAGTTAGCTGACAAGCCAGGAAGTTCCAGCAAAGTTAGTATTCTACCCTTTGCTGTTTCTATTCCGCCTTACGCAGAACGATGTTGTTCCAGCAGCGATTTTATGTGGCTCATAATCAATTCGGTCGTCTCGCGCAGCGTTTCGGAGTCCGTCTTTCTCTCCCGCAGCGACGAGAGGTCTAGCGGCTTTCCGTAGACGATCTTGATCGGCCGAAACAACTTGTATGGCCCGATGATGGCCACTGGTATGACAACCGCCTCGGATTTCAGGGCAAACATGGAGACACCGGGCATGCCGGTACCCAACTCTCCCGTCTTGCTGCGAGTGCCTTCCGGGAAAATTCCAAAGATTTTTCCCTCTTCCAGCAATTTGAGAGTCGCACGGATCGCTCCACGGTCGCCAGCTCCCCTTTTTACAGGAAAGGCGCCGAATTTTGTGATCAGAAAGGAAAACACCGGGATTCGGAACAGCTCTTCCTTTGCCATGAAATGCACCTGTCGGTCGATCCCGCTTCCGAGTAGCGGCGGGTCCCACAATGAGAGGTGGTTGGAGCAAAGAATTACAGGCCCTTCCTTAGGTATATGTTCGACACCGATCACTTGCCAACGGTAAAATGTAGAAAATATGAAGCGGAACAAGCCTCGAAAAGCACGATAGTAACTCACTTTCCTACACACCCGATCGCTTGCAAATTTGTAGAATTCGATCGACAACCTGAGGAATGGTCATTCCTGTTGTATCTACGAGAACCGCATCCTCTGCCTGCCGCAGTGGAGCAACCTCCCGCTCCATATCGCGTTTATCCCGCTCCGCTATCTCGTCCTCCAGCTCGGCAAGATCAGTCTGGTGCCCTTTTTGCAGCAATTCCTTCAATCTCCGCTCGGCACGCTCGCGTATGGACGCGGTTAAAAAAATCTTGACTTCCGCATCGGGCAGTACATGCGTCCCGATGTCTCGCCCATCCATGACGACGTTGCCGACGCGGGCCAGTTGCCGCTGCAAAACGAGCATCTGCTCTCGAACCGAACCATAGCTGGCCACGATCGATGCGTATTGGCTTACGTGCGGTGTCCGGATGTGATCGGTAATATCGTCCTCGTTCCAAAAAACGCGCTGCTGGGAAGAATCTCGCTTCAGGCGAATACCGTTGTTTTTCAACAACTCCGAGACAGCTTGCTCGTCTTCTATCTCAACCCGATGCTCCAAGGCAGCCCAGGCCAAAGCCCGGTACATAGAGCCCGTGTCGATGTACAGGTAACCGAGCTTCTCTGCAACCATCCTGGCAACAGTACTTTTCCCTGCTCCCGCCGGGCCGTCTATTGCAATGTTCATTCTGTGCTCACCCGCTATGTATGAGTGCCGGAAAGATACAAAAACAAGAAAAGCTTCTGTCGAAGCCCTTTCATAACTTTCTCAACTCTCTATGTTGTCTATAATAGTACCATAGTATGGAAGCATGCGCAAACCCTTATGGAATATGCGACACGCCTTCCAGACGTTCTGTTTCCAACAGGAAGGCGCGCACCGGATCAAACGAAAGCAGCAATTCGCCAGACAAGACTAAAAATGCGCAGATAAAAATAAGGAGGATCATTGCTTTTTCGATTCGTCTCGAGAAACGGGCATATTGCTGGTCGAAGTCGTCGGCCATTCGGCATCACCTTTCAGCAGTTGTTATTCCAGTACGCCTTTTTTTCTCATTTCCAACTGTCTCTCGTAACAAGTGCGAACAATTTTTGCCCGGTCTGCTTCGCTGATTTTGGTATATTTCACCGAAATCCATTGATGCTTGCCCTTTTCATCCGCGGGTTTCTGACGTACGATTTCCACTTCGGCAAAGGCGTGGTGCACTTGACCTGCTTTGCTTGGGAGCGACAGCCATAACTCCAGGCTGTCTTTCTCCTGAAGACGCATGTTGTCTTCGCACGTAAAGGAGAGTCCGCCCCCGCTCAAATCAACTGTGCGGGCGAGAAAATGGTATTGCCTCAGCGGGTCGTTCATTTTTACCGCGATCTCGACAGCCGTTTGAATGCGAAGGTAATTGCGCCTTTGACTTCGTATGACCGCATCTTTACTGGGGAGGCTGAGCAGCAGGACCGGGATGTTATCCGTTTGCCTGCCGATAATTGTCGAGCGGAACTCATAGCGAGAGCCGTCTTCTCCTATGTACCATACATCACATTCCATACCGGCCGACAAAGGGGCCATTCGCCCTGTCTTCTCGCTGATCGGAAGCTCAATGAGAGCGGTGTCGCCCTTGAGGTCGGCCACTCTCGTTTTTAATGTATGATCGCGGTTCTCATCCCAGGCATCGACGAGGTTAAGGCGGAGTGTTTGTCCGATTCTAGGCAGCAACATGATTATGCGTATCCCCCTTTTTCTCCTCATGCCTTCCATTATAACCCGCGGGGCCGACAAACGGCAAATAGGGAAAACCGCTGCCGTTCGGCTTTCCCTTTGCGTCGCTCCTATTGTGTATACGGGCTTTCTTTTCCCGTGGTCATTTTTACAATTTCTTCCTCTTCGCCGGTATTTGCGTTGATGTAGACCATGTACGAGTTTCCTTCAAAGCTGCAGGAAAGCTCCCAGCACATTACTTCATTTCCATCGTTCTTTCCCTCGATGAGCGCAAGCCGCTGGTCGGTGACTTTCACACTTGGGTTCACTTTTTTCTTCGCTTCTTCTGCAGTCACCTTCGGCTTGGAGAGGATCCGCTGTTTATGGTTGTACAGGTATTCGGTAGAATTGAAGCTGACTACGCTGCCATTGTCCAGCGCGGTTTTCACCGTGACTGCATCCGGGTAGATGCGGACGCCATTTTGCTCAGGTACAAAGGTCATGACAGCCATGCCTTGATAGCCGTCTTTTTCGGCTACCACCATATTCGAAAACCCATGGGCCGCCAAAAATTTCTTGGCACTTGCTTCAGCCTGCTCCATCGACATCCGCTGGTCGCCCACATCCCGCTCATTCATTAGCCAGGCTACCTTGCCGCCGCGCTTCGTGACGTCCATTTGAATGGGCGTCGGCGATTTGGAGGAGGTCAATCTGACGCTGTATGCGGAATACGACTCAGCCTTGCCGTTCTCATCGACTTCGACCTTTGTCGTGGACGGATCCAACCCCGTGAAGGCCAGCGCGATTTTTTGCGCTTCTTCCTTGGAAACCGGTTTGCCGTCGATTCCTTTGATGCGCTGCTGCTTTTTCTTGTCCAGACTCTTGATGCCTACGCCCCAGTCTACTTCGGGAAATTCCTGAACCCTCTTTTCGATCGTTCGGAAGCCGTCGATAATGGTGTTATCGGACTTCTTGTCATCGGATGCGAGCGCGGTCTCAACATCCATCCAGCGCAGTCGTTTGTCTATCACCTTGGTCTGAACGTGCAAAAGCTGCTTCTGTATGCTTTTGGCATTGCTGTACAGGCTCTTCAACGTCTTGTATTCCTGATCAGTGAGCGGATTTTTCTCCAGATCGCGAACGGCTACCCTGTAAGAGAAATCTGCAACTTTGGACAGAAATTCTTCCGTATTGTTAAATGGCATCAACGTAAGGGGCAGTTGCCCTACATCTGATTGAGCCGCGTAAGCCAGGCGCCAAACATTTGTCAAGGTAGGGGTCATCTGACGCCGCGAGTTGATCACCAGAGATTTCCCCAGTTCATCATGAAGCTTGTCAATATGGTGGTTTAAATCATGAAATGCGCGCTGATACTGGTTTTCCGCCTTGATCAGCACCGAGTTCTTTTCATTGTGCTCCTGGTAGCCCCACATTCCGGCTCCCACCAAACCAACCAGTGCGACTGGCAAGGCAACACGTGCAATCGCTCCATAAACCATCTTGTAACAGTCCCCCTTTCACTTTTTAACGACAAAATATATGTCTGCCGATTTCCTTGACATATCATGCAATCTTTGCATAGTGTTAGTGGAGCCGGAAATGTTTATGCACGATTCCATCCGACCTGCACAGAAAAAAAGAACCGGCATCCTTGTGCCGATTCTCTGTGCCTCTATTCAGATACGAGGCGGAAGGTATTGGATTAGGGATTGAACGCTGGCTGTCAGGGCTGTTCCTGTATACTGAAATGTCTGTCGTTGTTACAAAGGCATTGTTTAAAGCCCGTCTCAATTTCTCCGCCCGGCTCCCGCCGTCCACGGAGCGTAAACTTTTCTCCACATTCGTTGCAGCGAATCGTCACTTTGGTTCGTTGGCTCCTAGGCACATTACTTCTCCTCCTCGCTATTTATTGTGGACGGGAAGTCAGTGTTTTAGAACCGAAATCGTGGGCGCGCTGCACTTTTTTCAGCCCTTGCCACCATAAAAGCAGCATAAAGGGAACGATAATCCAGATCCAGTACTCTGTCGTCAAAAAGATGGTGTTGTACAGCGCGTGCAAAATGATCGGCAATGCAAGCGAAACGATTAGCCGCTTCAGCTCGAGGCTTGCTTTTCCCGAAAACTTGGCTTTTCCCAAGTAATATCCCATCCACACCCCGAAAAGAGCGTGACTGGAAACGGGCAAAAAAGCGCGCCAGAACGCAATGTCCAGCCCATTTAGCACCAGATAAAACAGGTTTTCCAGCGTAGCGAATCCGAGGGAGATAGCTACCGCATACACGATCCCGTCATAGGGCTCGTCAAACTCTACGTGTTTATAAACAGTGAAATACACAACCATCCACTTGAAAAATTCTTCTACCACCGCTGACTGAAAAATACTTGCAACCAACTCATTTTGCCAGTTCCACTCGGTCTGCATAATATGCTGCAGGACCATAACCGGAAAGACTAGAAGAACCCCGAAAACAAAGGAACGAATTACCATCGAGATCGGCTCGGGCTCCAGATTGTCTCGGAGATAAAAATAACTCAGGATGGCGATACCTGGGGCTATGGCTGCCCCGATGACAGCAAGCATCTGAGTATTGCTCCTTTACACAAGACTAGTATTCATCGTACCATGAATACTGGTTACTTGAAAACCGCTACAGGAGAGAGACTTTATGCAAAAGAAAATTTTAGTCATTAACACAGGCGGTACAATCGCCATGTCCGTTGACGCATCCGATGGAGTCAAGCCTCTGGAAGATCATGCCGTAGAAAAAATTTTGCCTTTTTTGGATCACCACGCTGACGTAACGATGATCAACCATATCAATTTGCCAAGTCCTCATATTACTCCTGCCATTATGAATCAGCTGCGCCTCTTCATTCAACAAGAGTTGAGCCAGCACGGCTACGACGGGGTCGTCATCACACACGGAACCGATACACTGGAAGAAACCGCCTATTTCCTCGACCTTACCTTGCCTGTGACCGTGCCGATCGTCGTGACGGGGGCGATGCGAAGCAGCAACGAGCTCGGAGCGGACGGACCGGTAAACCTGATCTCCGCCGTAAGAACGGTCGCTGACCCGCAAAGCAGGAACAAGGGTGTCCTGGTTGTGTTTAACGATGAGATTCACGCTGCCAGACACGTCACTAAAACCCATACCAGCAACGTGGCTACCTTTCAATCGCCGCAATACGGTCCAATCGGAACCATTTCAAAGAAAAGCGTCAGCTATCACCACGCTCCACTGGTCAGGGAGTACTACCCGATCGCCAGCGCTGAAGCCAATGTGCCGCTCCTCAAGGCTGTCTCTGGGATGGACCCCCGCTGGCTCGGCTTTTTGCTGGAGCAGCCGGTCGACGGTGTCGTCATAGAAGCGTTCGGCCTGGGAAACCTGCCACCCGCCATCATTCCCGTCCTCCAGGAACTGCTGGACAAAAACGTCCCGGTCGTCCTCGTCTCGCGCTGCTTCAATGGGCAGGTGCAGGATGTTTACGCATACGAAGGCGGCGGCCGCCAGCTAAAGGAGATGGGCATCCTGTTTTCAAACGGTTTGAACGGGCAAAAGGCACGTCTCAAGTTGATGGTTGCCCTGCAGCAAACCAGAGACTTTCAGGAACTTCAGCAATTGTTCGAGCAATGAAAAAAACCTCCTTGCGTATAAAGCAAGGAGGTTTTTTGCGGAGGAAAGCCGGTCTTACACCCAACCGCGGAAGCGGGAAGCTTCAGCCATTTTGCGTACGCCCACCATGTAGGCGGCCAGCCGCATGTCGACGCGGCGTGTTTGCGCGAGAGAGTATACATTCTCAAACGCTTTAACCAGTACTTTTTCCAGCTTTTCAATGACTTCTTCTTCAGACCAGTAGTAGCCCTGGTTGTTTTGCACCCACTCGAAGTAAGAAACCGTAACCCCGCCGGAGCTTGCCAATACGTCCGGTACCAGCAGGATTCCACGTTCTGTGAGAATTTTTGTAGCTTCGAGAGTAGTTGGTCCGTTTGCTGCTTCGACCACGATCTGCGCCTTGATATTGTGTGCATTTTGAGCCGTGATCTGGTTTTCAATCGCAGCAGGAACGAGAATATCGCATTCCAATTCCAGCAATTCTTTGTTGGAAATGGTGTTGGTAAACAACTTGGTAACTGTGCCGAAAGAATCGCGACGGTCGAGGAGGTAATCAATGTCCAGACCGTTCGGATCGTACAGGGCACCGTAAGCATCAGAGATACCGACGACTTTCGCGCCCGCATCGTGCATGAATTTGGACAGGTAGCTTCCGGCATTGCCAAAGCCTTGAACGACCACGCGAGCGCCTTCGAGTTTAATGCCGCGGCGTTTTGCAGCTTCGCGAATGCAAATGGTCACACCCTTCGCGGTAGCTGTTTCGCGGCCGTGGGAACCGCCCAGTGCAATCGGTTTTCCTGTAATGAAACCTGGCGAATCGAACTCGCGGATGCGGCTGTACTCGTCCATCATCCAGGCCATAATTTGCGAGTTGGTGAACACGTCTGGTGCTGGAATGTCTTTTGTCGGCCCTACGATTTGGCTGATCGCGCGAACGTAACCGCGGCTCAGGCGCTCCAGTTCGCGGAACGACATTTCACGCGGGTCACAAATGATACCGCCTTTACCGCCGCCATACGGCAGATCGACGATACCCGCTTTCAAACTCATCCAAATGGAAAGCGCTTTAACTTCATCCTCTGTAACATCCGGGTGGAAACGAATGCCCCCCTTGGCAGGACCCACTGCATCATTATGCTGAGAACGATAGCCTGTAAAGACCTTTACTTCTCCGTTGTCCATGCGAACCGGGATACGTACGGTCAGAACGCGCAACGGCTCCTTCAAGAGTTCGTACATTGCTTCCTGGTAACCTAGCTTTTCCAATGCTTCTTTGATCACCGTTTGGGTCGAGTGCAGCAAGTTCATGCTTTCTTGTTGTTCTTTTTTCCCTTGGGTGTTTTCGGTTACCACTTCGTGATTACCCATTACTTATTCACCTCAAAATAGTTGTCGGTAAACCCATCGTTAAGTATACACGCTTGTATCAGGGATGAGAAGATGAAAATTCCCTTTTCATGCGGAAGAGGCACTTTCAGGCTAGTCCCGACACGTTTTTTTCAGCAGATTATGCAGCAGCTGCATATGCTTGAAAGCCTGTCCTGACAGCAACTTGAGGAAGCTGACTCTCCTGTCAGACGTGTCGTTAGCTTGCCCATTCTATCCAACAAACATTACCTTGGATGCACTTCGCCGACTGTCAAATCCGCTTTTCTATGCCATAATAAATATTGCATCCCATGCTGCCAATCGGAGGTTTATCATGAAAGAGAAAAAAATCCTGTTCGTTTTTGCTCATCCCGATGATGAAACCTTTACCTCTGGCGTCACCATCTGCAAGTACGCTGCCGAGCCTGACGTATCCATTCACCTTTTGTCTGCAACCAGAGGCGAGGCAGGCAAACCTGGAGATCCGCCGATCTGCACGATGGCAGAGCTGCCTGCTGTTCGGGAAGCCGAGCTGCGCAAGGCCGCTTCTATCCTCGGTATTTCCAATGTGGAATTCATGGGCTACCGGGATAAAGAAGTATCCCATGCTCCTCTGGATGAGCGGGTGCAGAAAATAACGGAAGCGATCGAACGAATCAAGCCGCAGATTGTGATTACGTTTGCACCCCACGGCATCTCCGGACACCCGGACCATCAGGCGATATCTGAAGCGACGACCAGGGCTGTCCAAGCTTTGCCTGCCGGTTCCACGACGCAGAAACTGTATTACGTCACACACGCTGCGGAACAGCGTTTTGGCGTTGCATCTCCTCCCCATACCGATCCGATTGAGAACATTACCACGATCATTTCCGCTCCGGCTTATGTGTCGCAGGTGGCGCAAGCTCTGACTGCCCATCGGACACAGCATCTGTCAGTCAATCGAGTTTTTCCCGGCGTCCTGCAGGGTGACACGACATATGTCCGCTCAGTCAATCATTTTATTCTTGTCGGCAGCCCTCACCTGAAAGCCGCAGACGGGGAAAAAGAAACAGACCTTTTCAGCGGGATCGCCACATAGCGGCCGTATTTTTTTGGCGAAACAGCAAAACAGGAAAAGCACCTAGTTCACGTAACTAGGTGCTCTTAAACGCGCATATGCGACGCAATGTATTTAGGTAAAGTGCCTGCATATTTCCTTGACAGCATCGTCTGCGACGACAACTTTTCCGTATTCTTCCAAAACATATACGGTAGTAGGTGTCGCCTCTCCGTATTCAGAGAGGATCGCAATCATTTTCTGGTAGCGCTCCTGATCCAAGTCGAGCTCCTCGAGGACCAAATAGTATTTCCCTTGGTAGAAATAAGCCGAACCTCCGTTGATCAGAAATGCGTTTATCCGATGAGCTGCTTCAACCAGATGCTCAAAGTCGCGGAAGGAATAAATGACGAGATCGCTCTCCTCGAGGGTAACCTCGAGTTCGTACACTTCATCCTCGTCGTACTCTTCCTCTTCTTTCTCGCTCTTTGAGCCTGTTTTTCCGCGAGTTACGATTACGACCATCCCCTGAGCTGGCAAGGCAAACACTTCAACGGCCACAGGACCCGACACTTCGAAACCAAGCTCCTGGTAAGCCTGCTCCATCATATCGTTGAACAGTTCATGAACTTTGGGAATGTCACGCCACATGTCCTCTTTTTCGATTCCTCGTTCTGACAAATCGTCGAACGTGAGAAAGATTCGTATTTTGTCTTGACCAAGGCGTTCAACACGCATGACCGTCCCTCCTCGCCATCCAGTCGTACTACAAATTATGAATGAAAGCCTGTAAGAGTTCTCCGCATTTTCCGACGAATACCTGGCAGCAGATTACCCATTTTCCTTCATTTCGGTCATACTCATATCATATCACATTTATGGACAAGTATATAGTTCTCTGCCCGTCTTTTCAAACGCAGAGACACTTCGGGCGTGTCGAAAACTGGCGAACGGGCTCCTTTGCCATGTTAGGGGGTGTCGCTTCCTGCGCTTTCCCAGGAAAGATTTGCGTTTTCACTTCTTTCGCCACAGCTGCGCAATTTCGGTATAGTGCGCCCGCTGTCGCTTGAACTTGATGATCGCAACAAGCGCGAGAATGACCAGCAAACCAGATGTCGGAAACGGCATCTTCACATACTGGATGTAGGCGATAAACGCGAAATACCCGCACATGATCAGATGCAAAAGACCATCCATCGAAAACGTCCGCAGCGGCATCTGGAGAAAATGGGTTAAAAATGGGTTTCCCCACAAAAACGAAGCAATGAAAAACAGGGACACAGAGATGATCAATTCAATCGGTTTAAACATCAGCAATGCCATCCCGTCTTCCCATCCCCGTTCATCCATTCCCTTGACTGGGAACAATTTGTAAGCACCGTTTATAGACCACCAGGCAAGAACGCCGGCCAGCAAATCCTTGAAATACGCCGTCATTTCTCCCCCATCCTCCTCAAGCCTCACTTGCTATCAAAGTATATGGCTTTCCTATTCACTTGTGCCTATCAACCCATAAAAAAAGATTGCACTTGAAACCATGCAATCCTTCTATTTAGAATCCTGTTGTAATAATCGTTTATGTATCCATATCGCCGCCTGAGATCCATCTCCCATCGCAATGGCTACCTGCTGCGAATGGGCGGCCACATCCCCGATCGCCCAGATGCCGGGATAGCTGGTCTCTTTGGTCCGGGGATTTACCAGTACATGCCCTTTTTCATTCATCTCAACCGGAAACGCCCGCAGCAGATGGGATTCCACACGCGCACCGGGGAATGCGAGGAAAACTCTCGACAGCGCGAACTGTTCACCGTTCGCCAAATGCAAACAGCTCACTTCCCCATCTCGGTGTTCGAGCGTCGCTACCGGTTCCAGCCAAAACGGATACGGGCAATCCTTGACACTGTCCAGCTCTGATTTCTCTTCCCCCTCAACCGAGATGAAGAGGTGCAGCTTGTCCGTATAGTAAAAAAGCTCATCTGCCATCCGGACTGCCTGCTTTGCCTTGCCGATCACCGCTGTTTTCTTCCGGACGGTTTCAAACCCGTCGCAATCGGGACAGATGAAAACGGAAATGCCCAGACACTCCTGTAAACCGGCGATTTCAGGGAAGGGGTCGGCAATTCCGGTTGCCAAGACGATTGTTCGCGCCTGAATCGCGTTTCGTCCCCGCTTTGTTTCCACGCGAAAGAGCTGATCTGCATCCTGCGTCAGCGAAATGACCTGATCCTCGAAATGTTCCGCTCCGAAACGAACAGCGTGGCTGCGTCCTGCCTGGCGCAATTCATCGCCGCTTATCCCGGAGGGGAATCCTAACAGGTTTCGGTACATTTTGGCCGCGGACGACCGCCCCCCACCGTCATCGATCACCGCTACCTTGCGCAGGCATCGGCTCAATTGAATGGCAGCCTGCCAACCTGCGATTCCGCCACCAATGATCACGGTGTCAAATGTCAATGGTCACTCCACCTTGTCTGTCTGGTTTCCGGTTATGTTTCCCCAGACGTTCCCGGCTCATTACCGGGAAAGCGGAATTTTTACGATTTGCCCTTCCATCAGCTGCGCTTCTGCACTGATGCCGTTGAAGCCCGCTATTTTCTTTACCCCGCTGTTATGACCGTAGTAAAGACGGGAAAGCTGAAAAAGCGTCTCTCCCTTTTTTACCTTATGCTGCTTCACTTCAGGCTGCGGCGAGGAACCTTGTTGCTTCTCCCCGTCCCCAGGCTTTGCTGCTGGTGCAGCTGTCTGTTTGCTCCCCGGAGCCTCACCTTGTACGTTATTTTCTGCCTGCTTGTCTTTTATCGTGGAGGTACTGGCTTTGGACTTGTTTGCGGTAGGAGACCTGCTTGCTTCACCCGCACGTTGGGAGGCATCCTGCTTTGTTTCGGCACTCGGCTTTGTTACTGTATTTGCCTGCTGCCCGGCATTTTCCACTCCTTCCGCTTGGCCTGAAGTTGATGGAGTATGTACCCTTGCTTCTGAAGAGGCCGCGATTGGACTTGTCTCGGCTCGGGAAGCGTCTGACCCTGTCGCTTTTTCTTTTATGGAAACAGCTCCTGGTACGGTCTGCGACGCCTTGTACAATTCAAAGCCGATTAAAATCAGAAACAAGGTTCCAAAAACGGCAAGCCCCGATTGAAGGACAGTCCTGAATGAAAGAGCAGGCATCCTCAACACTCCGGCTTGCTTATGCCTAGTTCTACGCGGAGGCAATCCTCGCTGCTGACTATTTGCTCCCAGCTCCGAGCTTTCAGTGCTCACGGGCTGTGCTTTATTCTCGTCCAGTGTCATTCCAGGTTCCTCCTCTCACGGAACATCCATGTTGAATATACAGGGCCAGCAGAAGGTCTATGACAATGTGGGCCAGGATGGACGGCAGCAGGCAGCCGCTTGCCTCGAGCAGCCAGCCCAACAGCCAGCTGGTGACGAAGACGCTCCCGACAAGCAGCGGTTTGGACAAATAGCGAACGTGAACCAGCGTAAAGAAGACACTCGTCCACAGGTTTCCGATGAACGCCTGTATGACGCCGCGAAACAGCCATTCCTCGCCAAAGCCGATCAAGCAGCAAAGAATGACAGTCCTGCCGATGGAGAGGCCGGTAAATATACGTTCATTGATACTCCCGTCGTCCTGCCAGCTGCGGGGCAAAAAACGATCCATGACGATACTTGACCCGACGACCAATGCAGCAACGAGAATCGCCCAAAGAAATGCTCCAGGGGCCGGCAAGCGGAACAAGTCCAGAGTGCCTGCCCACCCGTGAACAAACAGGCTGCCGAACAGGGCGACACCAATTACGACGACTTGCGTCAGCCAAAGATTGAATCGCAGTGTCGCATCGTCAAGGTCATGGTGCGCTTGCTTCAAAAGATGGTTCCTCCCTTTTTATTCGGCAAAAGCGTTTCCAATGCCTCCCTCAGATTCCATTCGTTTTTCTCTGTTGTTTTACCGCGGGAAGCAGCCTTATTCAAATAGACAGCCCAGTCCAGACCGCAGTGACTGCAGCAGGCAGCCAGAAAAGAGTGATCGCGTTCACCAAAGTATTCATTGAGCCGCATCCGATAGCATTCCGTTCCCGCAAGCCAGCGAAGCATTTCCAGAAGCTTTTGGCGCTTTAGCCGCTTCGGCTTCTCCATCGTCTGGATCATCCGGGCCGCTTTCTCTTGGAGGCTCGGCTGCTCGGAGGCTTCCTTTAGTTCGTAGCGGTATTCCGCGCGTCCCGCGGCGACGCCGCTGACGATCCCTGACTGCTCGGCATAGAAAAACAACAGAGACGCCATCTCTTCAGGGATTTCGTCCATCGCCAGTTCGGAGACGGACTTTGCCCCGGCTTGCGACAAGCCTTGCAAGAAACGGAGAGCCTGATCCTGAGTGGGGTACTCCTTTTCCAGCAAATGGGTATGAATCAACCGGTCTTCCGGGACGTAGTACAGCCCGGCATAACCAGCTTGTCCATCCCTTCCGGCTCTCCCGATCTCCTGTGCATAGGCTTCCAGGCTTGCCGGAAAATGATAGTGCAGCACATAGCGAATATCTGCTTTGTCGATCCCCATGCCAAACGCATTGGTAGCGATGATCACATCCAGCTCTCCCCGCAAAAACTGCGTTTGCACGACCATTCTGTCCATGCTGTTCATTCCGCCGTGATAGGCGTGCACCCTGTTTTTCCCAAAAAGCTGATACTCCGCTGCAAGCACCTCCACCGATTGCCGGGTACTGCAATAGACGATGCCGGGACCTTGCAGTTCCTCGATCGCATTCACCACCATCCGCCTTCGCTCTGCTTCGTTCTCGGCAAAGATGATGTCCATGGCTATATTCCCGCGATTAAGCGGCTGAGCAACGACATTTTCCGGCTTGATTCCAAACAGTTCGCGAATCTCATCCGTAACCCCCGGCGTTGCCGTAGCCGTCACCGCCAACACGGGGGGAGAGCCCAACCGTTTCACCACCTGCGGCAGACGCAGATAGTCTGTGCGGAAATCGTGGCCCCATTGAGAAACGCAGTGGGCTTCGTCTATCGCCAGCATCGACACTCCGGCTCTGATCAGCGCCTTTTGAACTGCATGACTTTGCAATTTTTCAGGCGATACATAGACAAGCTTGTACACGCCTCGTCCAATCTCCAAAAGGCGCTCTCTTGTCTCCGCAGGGTCCATGGTGCTGTTGATATAAGCAGCCGGAATTTTTCGTTTTCCGCGTAGCTGCTGCACCTGGTCCACCATTAAAGAAATGAGCGGTGACACGACCACCGCAGTCCCAGGAAGAAACAGGGCCGGAAGCTGGTACGTGACCGATTTGCCCCCGCCGGTGGCCATCAGTCCCAGCACGTTTTGGCCCTGAAGAATCCGTTTGATGATTTCCCGCTGCCCCGGCCGGAAGGAGGAAAAGCCGAAATGACGCCGCAGAAGATCCCTGATTCTGTGGTCAGGCGTCTCCTTTTGCATGCTCTTCTCCTCCTTTCTTTCTCGCCAGGGCCAGCCGGATCTGCAGGTACGACACGCCAGCTCCAAGCTGGTCCTTGACCAGCCTCAACCTGCTCGTCTCCAGTCTGTTGCTGACTTCGACAATTTTTTCTGCCAGATCGGCTGAAAGATAGCGGGAAGAGTCCCACTCCGGACAGCGCAACGCGATTTCCACCAAGTGGTCTTCAACTGTACTCGGCTTGATGTTCCGCCTTTTGGCGATCTGGTCGATGCTGTATCCCCGCTTGGCCAAAACGTACGTCAACGAAGCGCTTTCGGTCAGGCGGGGGTCCTTGTCTCCTTCGTTTTCCAAGAGTGTCGACAACAAGGGGAAGTCTGCGCGTTTTTCCTGGATCGCACGAATCATCCGGGCCAGGCCCGAGCGGAACTGCACGTGAATATAAGAAGGAGCCTCGCGATTCAACAGGCTGAGCTGAGCCAGTGTAAGTCCTGATTGGGAAACGCCTGAAAAACGGCGAAAGATCATTTCCTGGACTGGTTCGGGCAGCCCAGTCAGGGAGTGAAACAACTCCTTAGCCAGGCCCTCGGTCCAGCGGGCTCTCTGCGCTTTTTCCGCCAGACGCTCTTTTACCCAACGCTGCGTCCGTTTTTCCTGCACGATCGGCTGGAAGGACAAATCACGTTCCAGCAGGTGTGAGACTGTTTGAACAACCAGATGCAGCCGCAGCCAAAACGACTCAACCTGTTCTGCGACATCTGCCTGAGAAAATGGCTCAAACCAGTACGAAAAGGTGTACTCCCTTTCCCCTTCGGCTGCGATCTGCCGGGCTTTTTCCGTCAGAAAAAATGACGGTTTTCTGGCGTTTTGCGCTGCAGGGATCGGGATTAGCAATTGATCCTCTTGCAATTTATAAACAATTTTCTCCCATTCCTCTTTCAAAAGACGGGGAAACATCCGATAATACGGATAAAGGCTGTATAAATGAACGTCCTGCAGGGTCTGGTTTGCTTTTCTGCCTCGCAATATGTAATACAGGGCCTGGACTGTCCGCTCGCCTGCCAAGGGAAGCATCCCGGTAACGGTCAGCGAACGTATAAAAGCCCATTCCCGCTCAATAAGAGATGGACTGCTCATGGGTACTCCTTTTGCATATCGGAATACTGCCGCGCAAATTGCAGCAGCTCGAATTATCCCTTAATCGTAACAACTGTGGAGGATTGTATGAACAAGCGTCTGTCGAAGTCAGAATTTATCTTTGCCTACATGATCATCATAACACTTGCTTGCTTTGTTGGCGGATTTTTTTTCGGTGCTTACTATATGAAATCAAAAATAGATGCACAGCAAACGGCCGCTCTCGAACAACAGAAGCTGGAAGCAGAGCGGGAACGCCAACTGCGCGAGCAAAAGCTTTACAGCGAGCAGGACTTTATCCGTTTTTACTACGCCGTTTACGCCCCTGTGCTCGACTTGAAACGGGCTCATTTCGAGAAGATGGAGGCTTGGCCGAATCTGGACAGGTCAGCCAAAAAGGATGCTCTCGAGCAGCTGCTCCAGGCCGCCAAGCAAACCGACAAACAGCTGGGCAAGGAAGTTCCCCTGCCAACGTCTCCGCTGCTCGTCGAAGCCCACAGCCAATTTCAGGCTGGCGTGCGGGCTTATTTGGATAGTATGAAGCAATTGCTCTCCGATCAGAATAGTAATGCTCTCAGTCCGGCTGATATCTCTGCCCGACTGTCCTTGACCAACTGGTACAAGGCAAGCGAGCAGGTTTACCATTCCCTGGCCATTTGGGAGTCTGCGTATGTTACCAAGCAGTCGCTGCCAAAAGAGGTCCCTGCCAATGTGAGCGCAGATCAGTGGAGGCAGCTGCCGTTCCACTACAAGACTTACATCGCGGCTGTTTCCATCGCCGGTCACAAGAAATGGGGGGATTACAACCCCGAGGATTTGACCGCCCGCATCGACTTGCTGTTTGGCTCTGACGATGCCAAGAACCTGGGAATAAAAGACGCCGACGCTGCCGTACGCCTTCTGACAGCTACAGATGCGGTGCACAACGGTGATTTCAAAGAGGTTCAAGGCAAGCATTACAGCAGCCTGAAGGCACCTGAAATACCGCTTTATCGATAGTCGTACATTTTTAGATACGATTCATTCTTGAAATCTTTCCAGACAGAGCATACAATGAGTTATGACAGTGGACGTACCATCAGGTATGGGAGGTGAAACCACGATGACCACATGGGTAGATAAAGAAACCTGTATCGCTTGCGGTGCTTGTGGCGCAACGGCTCCTGACGTTTTCGATTACGACGACGAAGGCCTTGCTTTCAACAAGCTCGACGATAACACCAATAGCGCTGAGATTCCGGACATCCTTTTTGACGACGTACGTGACGCGGCTGAAGGATGCCCTACCGATTCCATTAAAGTGGAAGAGTAAGATTCCCAGCTCACAAAAAACCGCTCACTGCTCTTCAGCTGTGGGGGGTTTTTTCATTTTCATCGCATTTCTCCCCCTTTTCATGGTATAATTTTCTCGCCAAAAACAACGAAGGAGCATTAAGAATGGGAAAAACACTTATTTTCGGACATAAAAATCCGGACACTGATTCCATTTGTTCTGCAATTGTATATGCGGATCTCAAAACCAAGCTGGGTGCAGATGTAGAGCCTGTTCGTTTGGGAGAGATCAGCAGTGAAACGAAATTTGTGCTGGATACATTCAAAGTGGATGCCCCCCGCCTGGTCGAAACCGTCGCAAACGAAGTGAGCGAGGTCATCCTGGTCGATCATAATGAGCGCCAGCAAAGTGCTACCGACATTGAGAAAGTGCAAGTCACAGAAGTGATCGACCACCATCGGATCGCCAATTTTGAAACGAGCAATCCCCTGTATTACCGCGCGGAACCAGTTGGCTGCACAACGACGATCCTGAAAAAAATGTACAAGGAGAACGGCGTTGAAATTTCCCAGACGATGGCTGGCCTGATGCTGTCCGCGATCATTTCCGACACGCTTCTGCTGAAGTCTCCAACGTGTACGGAGCAAGACGTCGCCGCCGCACATGAACTTGCGGAGATTGCCGGAGTAGATTTGAATGCGTACGGCCTGGATATGCTAAAGGCCGGTGCCGATTTGAGCGAGAAAACGATCGCTCAGCTGATCTCCCTTGACTCAAAAGAATTCCAAATGGGCAGCTACAAGGTGGAAATCGCTCAGGTGAACGCAGTCGATGTGAATGACGTGCTTGCACGCCAGACTGAGCTTGAAGCTTCGCTCTCTGCGATTATTTCCGACAAGGGCCTGGATTTGTTCCTCTTCGTCGTAACCGATATTTTGAACAACGACTCCATCGGCCTGGCTCTCGGCCGCGCAGCCCATGCAGTGGAAAAAGCTTACAACGTGAACCTTGTCGATAACAAAGCAGTGCTGAAAGGCGTCGTGTCTCGAAAAAAACAAATCGTGCCTGTGCTCACCGATACGCTGGGCGGCATGTAAGGATTGCCCCCCTCAACGATTGCTTTGTCTCATAATCTAATCTACATTCAACATGCCCTTTACCCTCAATGCCGGTACTGGGCATTTTGTTTCCACGCCGCATCGAGCGGTAAAAACCGAACATTTTTCGCAGAAATATCCAGTTTTTAGGAAACTTAAATCTTAACGTTCGTTTTTAGGTTAATTTTACACATTTCAACTATCCGAAATTACTTTATTTCACGAACTATATGTTGTTTTTTAAATCCAATGTTCTTTTTTTCTGTTTTTTATGCTTGACGCTTAGAATTGCCCGTGTTATCGTAGATACAAATCTTAGCGAATACTTCAACAACGTTGACGAAGATACGCCTAGCCTGGAAACCCTCAGAGAGCCGATGGTTGCTGCGAATCGGTGGTTCCGCGCTAGGATGAGCACTTCCGAGTTGTTGCGCCGAACCGATGTCCCGGGTATCACAGTAGGCGTGAACGGTTGATCCGTTATCTCTCAGGTCACGTACCTGCCAAGGTTCTTCTTTGCGAAAAGAAGGACAAATGAGGGTGGCACCGCGAAGCTAAGCCTCTCGTCCCTCACTGTTTCCAAGCTGGGAGCAGTGTGGGAACGGGAGGCTTTTTTGCATTCGGCAAACGCTGCCTTCACTTGCCATTTTCCTTGGCTTGACTTCGTACTTCATTTCAATTGTCATGTTCCTTACATTCCACGCAATGGATGATTACAAGGAGGAGAGATAACCATGTTTGCAGACAAAATCATTTTGAGAATACCCGGGCCCACTCCGGTCCCGCCTCGCGTCCAGCAAGCGATGAACCAGCCGATGATCGGCCATCGGAGCGGCCAGTTTTCCGACTTGTTTGCCAGTACGGCCCATCGGCTGCGTCCCTATTTCGGAACATCGCAAGACGTCTTTGTTTTGGCGGGAAGCGGAACGAGCACGCTGGAAATGAGCGTTGTGAACACGCTTCAGCCTGGCGAAGAAGCTGCCGTACTGGTCAGCGGCGCATTTGGCGAGCGTTTCGCCAAAATATGCGAGCGATACGGCATCATCGTCCACCGTCTGGATGTTCCTTGGGGAGAAGCTGTCACTCCGGAAAAGCTGGCGACCTTTCTCGCCGATAAGCCGTCTGTGCAAGCTGTCTTTGCAACGTATTGCGAAACTTCTACAGGGGTTCAAAACCCGATCCGCGAGCTGGCAAAAGTGGTACGCGAAAAATCCGATGCCCTCTTTATCGTCGATGCGGTCAGCTGCCTTGGTGCAGTCCCTTTCCAAATGGACGAATGGGGCGTCGACATCGTGGTCACCGGTTCTCAAAAGGCATTTATGCTGCCTGCCGGATTGGCTTTCCTCGCAGCGAGCAAGCGGGCATGGGAAGTGATCGACAGGAAAAAGCCGCTCGCCTTTTACCTTGATCTCAAAGCGTATCGCAACAGCTTTGCCGATCAGACAACCCCTTATACGCCAGCTGTCTCGCTCGTTTTCGGCCTCGCCGAGGTGTGCAAGATGCTTGAGGAGGAAGGGCTGCCGGCCATCATCAAACGCCACGAGATCATGCGGGATATGACCCGTGCCGCGATGCGCGCGCTGAATATTCCGTTGATGGCCCAGGATGAATTCGCCGCCGCTACCGTCACTTCTTGCCACCCGCAGGACGCTTTCGATCCCGAGCAGCTGAGGAAGGTATTGAGAAACAATCACAACATCGTAATCGCCGGCGGTCAGCAGCACTTGAAAGGAAAGATCTTCCGTATTGGCCACATGGGGTACTGCGAACCCCTTGACGTCCTTCAGGTCGTTGCCGCCATCGAATTGTCGCTTCGCCAGATCGGTGCTCCCGTTGAATTGGGGGCCGGTGTAAAAGCTGCCCAGGAGGTGCTACTTGCTCATGTATAAAGTATTGATTACAGATCCGCTCAGCGAATACGGCATCCAACAGCTGCTGGACGCTCCTGATGTTGAAGTCGTCCGAAATACAAACCTCTCCCCTACCGACCTTCTTGCCGTCATCGGTGACTACGACGCGCTGCTCGTTCGCAGCCAGACTCAAGTCACGGGTGAGGTGCTCGCAGCCGGCAAACGATTGAAAGCTGTCGGACGCGCTGGCGTCGGTGTCGACAATATCGACATCAACGCGGCCACAGAAGCAGGCGTCGTCGTCATCAACGCTCCGGACGGCAATACGATTTCTACCGCGGAGCACTCCTTTGCCATGCTGATGGCCATGGCCCGCAACATTCCGCAGGCCTACCGCAAACTGGCCGACGGTACGTGGGATCGGAAAAGCTTCCAGGGGGTTGAACTGAACAACAAGGTAATCGGCGTCATTGGCATGGGACGCATCGGAACCGAGGTAGCCAAACGTGCGAAAGCATTTGGGATGACTGTTCTGGGCTATGATCCGTTCCTGACCGAGGAACGCGCCCAAAAGCTTGGGGTTACAAACGCAACGGTAGACGAAATTTGCCGTCAGGCTGATTTCATCACCGTTCACACCCCGCTGACAAAAGAAACGCGCTACCTGATCGGCAGCAGAGAATTTGCCAAAATGAAGAATGGCGTTCGCATTATCAACTGCGCACGCGGCGGCATTATCGATGAAAAAGCGCTGTATGAAGCGATCCTTATTGGCAAAGTAGCCGGAGCGGCACTTGACGTCTTTGAAGTGGAACCGCCTGTCGACAACCCGTTGATCGGATTGCCCCAGGTAGTGGTTACACCTCACTTGGGGGCATCTACCGTAGAAGCGCAGGAAAACGTCGCTGTCGATGTGTCCGGTGAAATCTTAAAGGTGCTTCGCGGCGAGCCGTTCAAAAATGCGGTCAACCTGCCTTCGATCCCGCCGCATGTGATGGAGCGCCTCCAGCCGTATTTCACATTGGGTGAAAAACTGGGCCATTTCCTGGCACAGGTGACTGTCGGCTCCGTTCAGGAGATTGCCATCACGTACAGCGGAGATTTGACCGAGGTTGATACGGCTCCGCTCACCCGTACCGTCGTAAAAGGGGTGCTCTCCTTCCACCTTGGCGAAGAAGTCAATTTTGTCAATGCCCCTCTGCTTGCAAAGGTTCGCGATATAACAGTGACCGAACAGAAAACGGCGCAAAACCGGGGGTTTACCAACCTTTTAACTGTGACCCTCAAAACGACGCAGCAGTCGCGCAAGGTGGCCGGAACCCGGCTTAACGGGTACGGTGCGCGTATCGTGAAAATCGATGAGTTTGCCATCGACGTGGCTCCCGAAGGGTATCTGCTCTACATCCACCACAACGACCGGCCAGGCGTCATCGGACGAGTCGGCTCCATTCTCGGCGAAAACGGAGTCAACATCGCAACAATGCAGGTGGGACGCCGTGACATCGGCGGAGATGCGATCATGATGCTATCTGTAGACAAACCGCTTACAGCCGAGCTGTTGGATACGATGGGCGAGCTTCCGGAAGTAAAAAGCGTGACCCAGATCGAGCTGTAGGATTCCTGACAGCTTTCCTGTTACGAAGCCTGGTCCTTGGACCAGGCTCTTCCTTTACCCCTAGTAAAGTTATCGCTATAATTATAACCAGACTAATCCATTCACCGAGAGGAGATCCTTATGGCCACACAAGCTATATTCGCAATCGGCATTTTTTTGGTTACATATGCCTTTATCATCAGCGAAAAGCTGCATCGAACCATCGTAGCCATGTTTGGCGGTATCCTGATGATCCTGTTTGGCGTCATCACCCAGGAACAGGCCGTCGAGCACATTGACTTCAACACGCTCGGTTTGTTGATCGGCATGATGATCCTTGTCGCCATTACTGCCCAAACGGGCGTGTTCAAGTACATGGCGATTCGTGCCGCCAAAGCCGCAAAGGGCGAACCGCTGCGCATCCTGATCTATCTGAGCATCATTACAGCAGTCGCTTCTGCCTTCCTCGATAATGTGACAACGGTTCTTTTGATCGTACCGGTCACATTCAGCATCGCCAGACAGCTGCAGGTGAACCCGCTCCCCTATCTGATCTCGGAAATCATCGCGTCCAACGTCGGAGGAACGGCAACGCTGATCGGCGATCCTCCGAACATCATGATCGGAAGCTCGGTGCCTGAGCTGGATTTCATGGCGTTTCTGACAAACTTGGCCCCAATTGTTATCGTCATTATGATTGCAACCGTTTTCTGTTTTGCTTTGATCTATCGAAAAGATCTCAAGACGACGCCAGAACTGAAAGCCAAAATCATGAGCTTAAATGAGCTTGATGAGATCACGGACTCCAAGCTGCTCAAGAAATCGCTTACTGTCCTCGGCCTCACCATTGTCGGCTTTATGCTCCACGGAATGCTGCATCTCGAGTCGGCAACGATTGCCCTTACCGGCGCTTTCCTGCTCCTGCTCATCACAGGAGAGCACTATCTGGAAGAGGCGATCAGCAAAGTGGAGTGGACAACCATCTTCTTCTTCGTAGGACTGTTCGTGCTCGTCTCCGGATTGGTTGAGACAGGCGTCATCGCGAAGCTGGCCGAAGAAGCGATCAAGCTGACCGGCGGAGACGCCATGAAGACATCGTTTTTGATTCTCTGGTTAAGCGCGATTGCTTCAGCTTTCGTCGATAACATCCCGTTCGTCGCCACGATGATTCCGATGATCAAGGAAATGGGCGCATTGGGGATTACCAATCTGGAACCGCTTTGGTGGAGTTTGGCACTCGGTGCATGTCTGGGCGGCAACGGGACGCTGATTGGCGCCAGCGCCAACGTGATTGTGGCCGGTTTGGCTGCAAAGGAAGGACACCATATCAGCTTTCTCGGCTTCTTGAAGCTGGCTTTCCCGCTGATGATCATGTCCATCATCCTGTCGCACGCCTACATTTTCCTGCGCTACTTTTTCTAATAAGGAGGAACACGAATGGTTACATACACGTTTGATCAGAGCCTGATCGAGATTCAGGAAACGCGGAACGAAAACGATGTCACCTTCTCCATTGAAGTGAAGTCCGAAGAGATGCGCAACCGCCTCAAGCAAGTCCGGGCTTATTTTGAGAACAACCAGGATTATACCGATGCCTTTTTCTACTCCCGTCAAGATGGCCGCTACGAGGTAATTGTGCGCAACGACACCGTACTCCCTTTCCTCGTACAAGCCTTCCGCTTCCGCTGTCTGGAGTCGCTTCAATGGAAATGAGGCACGAAATTACTCTAGATCTGAAACAACGAAGAGCCGGTTCTCTAATGAGCCGGCTTTTTTCTATGCTTTCTTTCAATCGAAATATCCCTGCTATTCATTTCAACACTCGCTGGAACCGCCGAATCGGCTCGACGATTTCTCATTGCTCATAAGAGTCTTATCTTCCATGAAAACAGCCCCATCAACCAATACCGCTGACGGGGCCACTTGCTTTTGCTTATTCAAGAATCGAGAGAATGTCTCGAACATCGTCCAAAATAAAATCTGCCTTCGCGCTTTCGAATTTGCTCCGGGCCGCCTTTCCTGACAACCCTGTCAGCGTTGCAGCGAAACGGCATCCCATCGCCTGTGCCGCCAGTAAATCCGCCGGGGAATCACCGACGATAAGCACTTCTTCCCCGTTCGGGATAGGCAGCGCGTAGTTGTGGACATCGCTGTTCGGTGTATCCAGGCCAAGCAGCCCTTTTACATAGCAGAATGGATGCGGCTTGGATAGAGGCGCATGAGCCGGAGATTCCTTTTCCGCTTCCAGCACATGGCTCGCCGTCACGATCCGGTTGGGATCAAACCACTCCAGTATCTTCATTTCTCCCAGCGGCACATGAGTCTCGATGGACGGCCGTCCCGTCCCGATTCCCAGCGTATAGCCCTTCTCCTTGAGTGTGCGAAACAGCTCGATCATTTCTTCCGGGCTGACAATCGGGATTTCATCATTCAGGAAGCCTTTCTTTCCGGGCTGCATCGTTTCACGGCCAATCGAAGCCGCTACACGCTCATCACCCAGGTACCATTCCTGAAAGGTCTCCTGGCACAGCTGCCACAGGTCGCTGTTTCTGGAAAAGACATTGGTGACAATGCCGCATCGTTCCCGGGCGATCTGATTGAGATAGAGCAGCATTTCCGCTTTCTGGGCATTCCCTCGCGAAAAGTCGGCGGTAAGCTTCGCGTATTCGATCGCAAAGTCCGGGGCGTATTCCTTTGTCCACTCGGCCAAACGGGCCAGCTCCGCACGATTGATTTGCCCTGTCAACAGATCAGTAACCTTCTGCCCCAATGTAGCCTTCAGCTGTTCACAGAGTCGGATGATCTGATAGGCAACAGTCAGGTAGACCATATCCCAGTTAGAGTTGATTCCGCGCGATTTAATGAAGTTGAGCACCTCATCATTGGCAAAAACCAGTTCACGGACCCTGCGGATTTCTTTTTCTTCCGGGGATGCCGTAAAGACGTCACCTGCGAGACCGAGATAGCGAGGGCTATGCAGAAACTCCCACACGGTTAAAGCCGAAGCGTCAAAATACCGCTCTTCGCTCAGCATGACACCGTCTACATCAAACAGGATGGTTTTGATCATTCTCTCTCACTCCTCCAATTATTTCTGTTTCTGTTTATCAGGCAGGGCAATCGTAAACGTTGTCCCTTCGCCCAGCTTGCTCTGCACGCCGATTGTGCCTCCGTGCGCCTCGACAATGTTTTTGGCGATCGCGAGGCCAAGGCCTGTCCCGCCCGCCTTGCCGCGGGTACGTGCCTTGTCTGCCTTGTAAAAGCGTTCGAAAACAAACGGCAGATCTTCCTGGGGAATGCCGCTGCCTGTATCGTTTACCTCCAGAAGGAGTGTCTGGTCGCCGCGGGCCCGCAACGTGACAATTCCGTTTTCCGGCGTATGCCGGATCGCGTTGTCGATCAAATTGGTGAGGACTTGCTCCATTTTGTCCGGATCGATCCAAATGCTGGTGACCGATGTGTTGATTTCCAGGAGGAGGTTACTCTTTTGCTCTCTTGCCAGATTGACAAACTTGCGCTGAATCCGTTCCAGATACGGACTGACCTCGACCTGTTCCAGCGAGACCTCCACATGCCCCGCCTCCATCCGGGCCAGATTGAGCAGCTCATTGACCAGCTTGGTCATACGCACTGATTCGTCATAAATAATTTGTGCCAGTTCCTTGTGCTCTTCGGGAGTGGCAGCGATATCATCCACGATGGCCTCGCTATACCCTTGCAGCATGGACAGCGGCGTCCGCAGCTCATGGGAAACATTCGCCACGAAGTCATTCCGCATCTTGTCCAGCTTGCGCTCACGGGTCACCTCGCGGACAACCGCAACCGCTCCGCGGATTTGTTCGCGGTCTGTGAGCGGGATCATGACAAGCGACCAAATACGTCCCTGTGCCGGGATTTCATCCGTCACCTCCTGCCCTGTCTGGACGACCATTTGATAGAACGGGTGCAGCGGGACCGGCTCGTCTGGATGCTCATACGTCCAGTCCCGCAAAAAGTGCTCGGCAGGCGGGTTCGTGACAGCGATTTTTCCTTGCTCGTCGATCATGATGACCCCGTCGACCATGCTCCGCAAAACGCTGGCCAGCTGTTCCTTTTCTTTGGACAGGGCGTCGACCAGCTTGTTCAGATGGCTGGCCATACTGTTGAACGAAGCCGCCAATTCCCCGATCTCATCATTGGTTCGGATCGGGATTTCGGCGTGGAAGTCGCCCTCTGCGATCCGGTGTGCAGTCTCTTTCATTTGGCGAAGCGGAAACGTAATCCGCGACGATAAAAAGAAGGCGAAGACCGTGGTGGAAATAAAGCCAATCACTCCCACGACGAATATCAGCTTCCTGACTTCCTTCACGGTATCGTCAAAATCTTCAATCGCCTGGTACATAACAAGTGCGCCCTGCTTGTCCTTCGACAGCTCGATCGGGACAGCTACAGCCAGAAGCTGGACAGTCCCGCTGCGATCCCCCGGGCTGTGAGAAAAAATAATTCGCTCAGGCGTGTGGTGCTTTCCTTGCAGCGCTTCGCCCAGCTTCAGTTCAGGCGCTTGCAGCAGCTGTTCAACCGAGATAAACGAAAAATCACTGCCCGCTCTCGCCCCGATTGGCTTCCCCTTTTCATCCACCATGATCAATCCGGTGCGATGCACGGCAGAAAAACTGGCGGCTACCGAGAGCGCCGTTGTTTTGTCGGCATACGTGGACAAGGTTTGCGAGAGGCCTTCCGCCACGTTTTGCAAATTTTTCGTTTGGCGCTGAAAGTAAAAGCTGTCAAAGGACTGCACAATCATCAGGCTGAACAGCGTAAGGACCAGAGCAAAAAGCGCGATGATGGTCATCCATAGTTTTCCAACTACGCTGCGAACAATATCCACTTACTTTGGCACCTCTAGCTTGTAGCCGACGCCCCAGACCGTCGCGATCATCTGTGCGGCTGCCGGCGAGACGCGGTTCAGTTTTTCTCTCAGACGCTTGATATGCGTGTCCACTGTTCGCAAATCTCCGAAAAACTCGTAGTGCCAGACGTCCTTCAGAAGTTCCTCGCGAGTGAAGACCTTGTCGGGAGAAAGCGCCAAATAGTGCAGCAGCTCGTATTCCTTCGGTGTCAAGCTGACTTCCTGTCCGCTGGCAATCACCTTATGGGCGTCGTGATCGATCGTCAGCTCGGGAAAGACGAGAACCGAGTGGCTGTTGTAGGTTTCCGTCTTGAGATACGCCGTTGCCGAGGACCTGCGCAGGATCGCTTTCACACGGTACACAACTTCGCGCGGGCTAAAAGGTTTGATGACATAGTCGTCCACCCCTGCCTCGAAGCCGTGCACGCGATTGGTTTCCTCGCCTTTTGCCGTAAGCATGACTATCGGCGTCGCTTTTCGCTCGCGGATCTTTTGACATACTTCAATTCCATCCATGCCCGGCAGCATCAGATCCAGCAAAATAATATCGTAATCAGACGTCAACGCCATCTCCAACGCCTGCTCGCCGTTATCGGCCTCATCAATCAGAAAAGATTCGCGCTCCAGATACATTCTCAGCAGACGACGAATGCGCTCCTCATCATCTACAACCAAAATGCTTGCTTTTTTCTCCATAAGATCACCTCGTGGCTCCCTTTGTTTTCGATCTTTTTCCGATTGCTCGGATGATAGTCTAAAAAGCTGGCGTCAAAACCAGCTTTTCAGACTTCTGATTTTCTTTACACGCCAGCGTAAGAGTGCAGTCCGGCAATAACCAGGTTGACCACGACAAGCGTTATCAAAATGATGACGAATCCGATGACGGACATCCATGCGGACTTGGCGCCGATCCATCCCCGCGACAAGCGCAGATGCAGGTATGCGCTGTAGAACAGCCATACGATCAGGGCCCACACTTCTTTGGGGTCCCAGCCCCAGAAACGGCCCCACGCTTCTTCAGCCCAGATCATCGCGAAAATCAGGGCCCCCAGCGTAAAGACGGGATATCCGATACTGATCGCACGGTAGCTGATTTCATCGATCAGCTCAGGGTCGATGTCTTTCACGGCCGGCTGCATCGCTGCGCCCAACCGTTTGCGCAGGATCAAGCGAAGTGCCCCGTACAAGACTAAACCGGAGATCACGGACCAAATCATCGTATTGAGCTTTCGCGCCGCGTCCTTTCCTTCCATCCAGCTTGGAGCGGTAAACAGCGGTGCCATGGGACCTGCCTGGACGATCTTCGACCCTTCCGGAGCGACGATTGCAGGCAGCGTGTACTCTACCTTCATTTTCTCCATTTCACCCTGAAAATTCAATTGTTCTTTTGACAATTCGAATACTGTTTTGTGATCCAGGCGGGAAAACGTAGATTCCATTCCGATAAACCCAGCCAGCATCATGACGACCGCCAAAACGATTTCAAGCCAGTACGTGCTCTTGGTCGCGACATCTTGCGGTACCGTGCGCACGAGATACATCAAGCCCGCGGCAAAGCCGACGGCGAGGATGCCTTCTCCCAAAGCTGCCGTCGTTACGTGGATGTGAAGCCAATAGCTTTGCAAGGCAGGAATCAAGGGTGTGATTTCCTTCGGGAAAACGTAGGAATAGGCCAGCATGATCACACCGAGCGGCAGGACGAACGCGCCGATCACGGTAAGCTTGTAAATGCGGTAAATAATCAGATACGCAAGGATAATACAGTAGTCCAGGAAGGCCATAAATTCAAACATGTTGCTGGTCGGGCTGTGTCCCCCCGCAACCCAGCGGAAAACGACGTAACCCGTCTGTGCGATAAAGCCGATGAGCGCCAGCCAATAGGCGATCCGGCCGTATTTTAATTCATGCTGCTTGGGATCGCGTCCCGCCCAATTTTTCCCCGTCATGGCCACGACAAAAACAATGGACGCCAACACGTACAGCACGAAAGCAATATCCAGCAACCAATCACTTAATTGTACAAGCTGCACGTCTAAAACCCTCCTCAAAGCTGTTTACGCTTTTGATTTATCTTCGATTGTGATCGGCAGTTTGACTTGTTCGATCATCGATCCCGCTTCCTGTTTCAAACCGTACCAGTTCTTGTTGGTATGTCCGGCCAACATGACTCTGGTGCCGTGGAACTGGAGCCAGATGCGTCGGTGCTGCCAAAAGAAGCCCATCGCCACGCCGACCATGAAGATAAAGGAGCCGAAATAAATGAGCGGAACAGCTTTATCCTTGCGAACCATCAAGCCGCTGATGTCGATCAGATCCGGCATTTTGAAATCAAGTGTATAGCGGGAGTCTTCCTTTCCCGTAATCACCGATCCGCTTAGATAGACCAGCTTTTCTGACGTGTTGTCCTCCTCCGAAACGACTTCGAGGGCAAACATCGGGTTTTTCGGCAGGTTGGTCTGGGTCGCCGGTTTTCCGTCCTTGCCCATCACAAAGTCAGGGAAATAGTCCAGGACACGAACCTTGACGCCTTCCGCCACCTGCTGCTCAGCCGATACATTGTAAAGATCCAGCTTGATCGGCCCGACTTCCTTGTTGCCAGCCTTTTTGTCCACCAGAACAAAATTCAAGGCTCCCAGCTGCATCTCCTGAACACCGGTTTGATAGAGGGCGAGTCCTTCATGCTCCATCGGATGGTTGACGACAATCGGTCCGCTTTTGATCTCGACCAGATCCGGTGTGGATCCCGGAAGATCGGCATTTTTGTTGAGGTAGAGGATGGCGTCTGTCTGATAGCTTTTTACGATAGCCCCGCCCTTGAGATCAAGCTCCTGAGCCATCTCCTCCTCTTTCCAGTACTCCGTGTGGTATTGCACGTTTTTGACGTAGTATGGCGTGTCCGGTATGGCTACGGTCTGCCCCTCCCGCACCCAAACGAATTCGTCCAGATAGAAGCCCGGGACATTCCGAAGCAACACGCCCAGCAAAAAGATAATCAGACCGATGTGGTTGATGTACGGGCCCCAACGGCTGAACCGGCCCTTCTCCGCCATCATCGCTTGATCGTTGCGGAAAATCCGGTATCCCCTTTTCCGCAGCGCTGCCGAAGCTGCTTCCACCAATGCGGCCGTATCGGTTTCCGGGGATAATTCTGCTTCTCCGTAAAACTTTTGTCCCTTTAAAAACGACTTGTGCTGATTGACGCGCGGCTTGCTTAGCGCCTTGTACAAGGGAACAACCCTGTCCAGGCTGCAGATCACAAGCGATGTCCCAAGCGCTACCAAAAGCGTGACGAACCACCAGGAAGAATACATATTGTGAAAGCCCAGTGTGTAGTAGATCGTGCCCAGCTTTCCGTACGTGTCCGTGTAAAATCTGGCAACGTCAGGCTCTGTCGGAGCAGGGACAGGAATATACTGCTGTTGCGGGAAAACGGTTCCAATTGCCGAGGCGACCAAAAGAATGACGATAATACCGATGGCTACCTTTACCGAGGAGAAGTAGTTCCAGATACGGTCAATGATTGTCCGGGAATACGTCTGTGAACGGCGAGCCATCCCTTCATAGCGCATGTCCGGGAACGATGCTTCTCCTTTGATCTCCAATTCCAGCGGTCTGCCGCACGACTCGCAGAGCATGGTTCCGACCGGATTGGCGTGACCGCATTTGCATTTTATCTGATCCATATTGCTCCTCACTTAGGCAAGATTTTTGCCACTTTTTCTGTAATCATGTCTTCATTGAGCGGCCCTAAAAAGATTTCCTTCACTTTTCCATCCGGATCGATGAAAAATGTGCTGGGAATCGGAACAATCCGGTACAGCTTGGTAATCTCTGATTGCTTATCCATCAGGATCGGAAACGTAATCCCGAATTGTTTGGTAAATGGCTCAACGGTAACGGGGGATTCGCCGATATTCACCCCGAGGACGACCAATCCCTTGTCCTTGTATGCTTCATACTGCCGCTGAAGGTCCGGCATTTCTTTTTTGCAAGGCTCGCACCAGGTGCCCCAGAAGTTGAGGATGACGCCTTTTCCTCTATAATCCGACAAGGTGACAGCCGAGCCGTTCAACTGCTCCAGGCTGAAATTGGGTGCTTCTCTCCCCACTTTGACCGCGTTGGGGTCCTTGACGAAACTGGTATAGACGGCAAAGACGAGCGCCGCCAGCAAAACACCCAGGATCGCCACCCTGATGTATGTACGGTTCTTTTTGTCCATTCTGCCCTAGCTCCCATCTTGCATCTTTTGGGTAACCGGATTTACGGCATGGCTGTGTGCAACTCTCTATGTTACCCATATTTCCCTTCTATTATAGCCTTGCTTTTTTTTCAGACAGCCTACAACATATGAACAGATTTTGAACGTCTGAAAAAACGGCTTAACGATGCCGCTTCCTTCTCTTTGGATCAGCTGAAAGTCCGCTCTTTATTTTCTCTACCTCAGCCGAGGTAAGCGGGCGGTATTGCCCCGGCTGCAACCCTTCCAGCGTTAAAAAACCCAACTGGACGCGTTCCAGCTTCAATACCGGATGGCCTATCGCCTCGCACATCCGTCGAACCTGGCGATTTCGCCCTTCGCGGATAGTCAGCTCCAGCAGGGAACGGTCACGGGCCGGCGTTGTTTTCAGCAGCTTCGCCTGTGCCGGTGCCGTCATTCCGTCCTCCAGTCTGATGCCGCTCTCCAGCTGGCTCACTTTTTCTTTGGTCGGAACCCCTTTTACCCATGCTCTGTACACTTTGTCCATCTCGTAGGAGGGGTGGGTGAGCATATGGGCCATTTCCCCATCGTTCGTCAAGAGCAGCAGACCGGACGTGTCGTAATCGAGACGACCGACAGGGTAGACGCGCTCCTTGATCCCCTTTAGCAAATCGACAACGACCCGTCTTCCCTGGGGGTCTGAGACACTGGTGATATAGCCGGTGGGCTTATACAGCAGGACGTATATTTTTCTCTCCAGATGCACCAGCTTTCCATCGACCTTGATCTTGTCTCTGTCCGGATCAACGCGTGTCCCCAGCTCTTTCACTACCTGACCGTTCACCTGCACTCTTCCCTGGACGATCAGCTCCTCGCAATGTCGACGAGAGGCAACTCCTGCATTAGCCAGCACCTTCTGTAGACGTTCCATGTCGAATCACCTCTACAACATCATACCCATTCTTACCATTGTGGACAAGAACATCGGAAAATCTCCCTGCTTGCCGGCAGTTTCTTTCAACTGGTTGACAAGCGCGGGAAAACAGACTATAGTTTAGTTAAGTTAACTTAACTAATTTGCACAGGAGCTACATCATTATGACAGAAACTAGCGTAAAACTAAGAGAAACACCTATCAGAAAGCTCTTCATTTCGTATTTGATCCCCTCCGTCCTCGGCATGCTGCTGATGTCGGTCAATATCGTCGTCGACGGCATTTTCGTTGGTCACGGCGTAGGGCCTGACGGTTTGGCCGGAGTCAACATCGCGGTTCCCGCCTTCTCCATCTTTCTTTCCATTTCCCTCTGGATCGGGATTGGCGGAGCTACGATGTATTCGATAGCGTTGGGACAAGATGAGACCAGACACGCGCGAACGATTTTTTCCCATGCCATCACACTTGCTGTTCTGCTCGTAGCTGCCATTACCGCGCTTTGTCTGTGGAAGCTCGATGAGATCGCCTATCTTTTCGGAGCCAATGAAGTAATCCTTCCCTATGTCCAGGATTACTTGACTGTGCTCCTTGCATTCGGCTTTGTGTACGTCATGGAAAATATACTGAGTGTCTTTGTGCGCAATGACGGCAACCCGACCCTTTCGATGGCTTCCCTGATCGTGACAGCCGTCCTGAATGTTGTATTCAACTACGTCTTTATTTTCATCTGGGGCATGGGTGTAAAAGGGGCCGCAGCCGCCACTGTCCTGTCTGCAGCTGTTGGTTTTCTCGTCTTGCTGACCCATTTTCTCAAAAAGAACAGTACGCTCCGCGTCATCTCCTTCCGCCCGCAGCCGAAAATCTTGATCGATATTTTGAGCATCGGGTTTCCCAGCTTTGTCGCGGAGGTGTCGACGGCAGTTGTAACCATCGGATTTAACATTGCCTTCATGAACCTGCTTGGCGAAACGGGTGTCGCTTCCTATGCGATCGTCAATTATATCCACGCTGTCATGGTTCTTTTGTTCCTCGGCATTGGCGCCGCCCTGCAGCCAATCTCCAGCTTCCATTATGGAGCGGGGCTGTTCGGGCGCCTGCAAAAGAGCCTGAAGCTGAGCGTGCGGACAGCTTTGGTCGCCGGTCTTTTCGCTGTCTGCTGCGGATTTGTTTTTGCCGGCCCGCTTGTCCACATGTTCGATGTCCAGTCTAAAGAGCTGTTTACCCTTACCGTCGAAGGGATGGGCCTGTTCTTTCTGGCGTACCTCTTTCTCGGTTACAACCTGGTTTACGCCGAGTATTTCCAGTCTGTCGGGCAAATCAAAAAATCGCTGCTGATCATAGCCAGCCAGGGATTGCTTCTCGTTCCTCCCTTCCTGTGGATTTTGCCAAAATGGTTCGGAGTCATCGGCATCTGGCTTGTCTACCCTGTCGTCCAGGGAGTTACCGCTCTCGCTGTTGCTTGCATGAACCGGCTGCAGCTGCCAGTGCCGGCCGTTCCCAACGTCGCTGCGGGCACGACCCCCGATCAGTAAAGCGGAGCATCGCACTGTCTTCGGTCCAGCGTCGTTTCTTTGGAACAGCTGTACGATTCATGACCGTGCCGTTACAATAAGAAGGATGGTTCATATTCCTTATTCATGCCGTTCATTCTACTTTTTCAGGAGTGTTGCGGATGTTCGAGCACTATCAGCAGGTAACAGCGGAATTGCACAAGATGATGGACGAGTTCAACGCATTGATTTTGAACGATACCAAAGAGCTGGATCAGTACAAGCTGACTACCCAGCAAGAGATAATCATGCTCCAAATCATTCAAAGGGAGTCGATTACGTCCAATGAACTGGCAAACAGCTTCAACATCTCCAAAAGCGCTGTCAGCCAGGTCATTTCCAAGCTGGAAAGCCGTCAGCTCATCTACCGCGAGCCCAATCCCGCCAACAAGCGCGAGTTTTTTCTCAAGCTGACCCAGGAGGGAGAGCAATATAAAAAGGTGCTGGAGTCTATCGATAACCGACTCATCAACAGCTATTATTCAAAGGTCGATCTCGACGAGCTTCGACAGGTGGTACGGACGATGAAAAAGCTTGTCGATATCGCAAAAGCAGTCAATCAGCGCAGCTGATTCGTTTTTTCGCCCGCCACTGATCGCTTTCGCGCACAAAGCCAAACGCTCTATATTCCGCTAGAGTGTTTGGCTTTCCTTTTTTCGATCTAAAAAGGGCGACTGACTGAACCAACCACCGATCCCACCAGCCTTTTACCCAAACACGTAGGATACGATGATCAAAGAAAAAATGACCCCGGCTAGGTCGGACCACAGGCCGACCCGGAGAGCGTAAGCCGAATTTCGAATCCCCACCGCTCCAAAATAGACCGTCAAAACATAAAGGGTCGTATCTGTACTGCCTTGCATAGTCGCGGCTAATCTGCCCAGAAAAGAGTCCGGGCCGTATTGCGCAATCATATCTGTAGCGACGGCAAGCGAACCCGTCCCGGTTATGGGACGAAGCAAGGCGAGCGGGACGATTTCTTCCGGGATGTGAAGGATGTGCAGCAGCGGCGCGAGAAGCGAGAGCAGCCATTCAAGAGCGCCCGACTGGCGAAACATCGTGACCGCCACCATCATCGCAACCAGGTGGGGCAATATCCGGATCGTAGTGGTAAGCCCTCCCTTTGCCCCTTCTACAAATGTCTCATATACGGGAACGCTCCTGCTCCAGCCCAAAACGAGAATAAAGGCGATCATGACCGGGATGGCCCACAGTGAGATCATGGAAATCCATTGGTACATGGTGGAGCCCCCTTATCTTGTTTTGCGCTTGTATCGGTGGCGGTACAGGCGGTCAAGAGCGAGAGCGACAAGCGTTGCGCCAAACGAAGCGAGCAGCGTCGTACCGACGATTTCCACAGGATTCGCCGAACCGTATTGTATGCGAATGGCAATCATCGTCGTGGGGATCAGCGTGATACTGGCCGTATTTATCGCAAGGAGCGTGCACATCGCCGGAGTGGCCTTTTGCTTGTCTGGATTCAGCTTCTGCAGCTCTTCCATGGCCTTCAGCCCCATCGGTGTAGCGGCGTTTCCCAAGCCCAGCAAATTGGCGCTCATATTGGAGAGAATATACCCGAGCGCCGGATGGCCTTTCGGTACGTCGGGAAACAGGCGGCCGATGATGGGCGAGAGCAGCCTGGCCAGCCCTTCCAACAGACCGGCCTTTTCGGCAACCCGCATCATTCCCATCCAAAAAGCAAGAATGCTCAACAGACCAAAGCAAACCGTCACACCTGTCTTGGCCCCCTCAAAGGCAGCCTGGTTCACCGCCTCGATACGACCGTTTAGCGCTCCTACGACAATACTGATCACGATCAGGGCAAGCCAGATGAAGTTAAGCACTCCACATCCCCCCTGCCATGATCTCCCACAGCCGCTCCCAGAAGGTCACATGCTGCTTGCTCTTTGCCATTGTCGCGGCTTCTCCCAGAACGGTGAGCGGCACGCGCCCGATCAGACTGTCGCCGATGAATATTTGCAGAAAGCCGACGTGACTCCCCGCAAGCTTTGGGTTGACTTTTTTCTCTGTCAGCATGATCTCTTTCCGAATCTGTCCGGTCTCTTCTTTGCGCAGCGGATAGACCCACTCGTTTACCGCCGACAGCCTGATTACCTCCCCCTTGGCAGACAGCGCTGTTTCGATCACCTCTCCCTTTCCGACCAAAGTGACATTGGAAAACTGCTGAAAGCCCCAATCCATCAACGCCATCGAGTCATTCCAGTCATCAGGCGCATTCAGCGTAATCGTCGCCAGCTGCCTGCCGTCTCTGGTCGCGGAGGATGCGAGGCATCTTTTCGCCAGCTTTGTATACCCGGTCTTCACTCCGTCGGCTCCCTGGTATAAATGGAGGAGTTTGTTTTTGTTCTGCAACCGGCGGTCGTACTCTTCTCCCTCCCATGAGATGTTTTTCACCTTCGTGGAAACAATCTGGCGGAAGAGCGGATTTTTCAACGCATAGGCGGAGAGCTTTGCCATGTCTTCCGCCGTAGAGTAATGCATGTTGCTGTCATCCAGACCGTGTGGATTGGTGAAATTGGTATGGCTCATTCCGATCATCGCTGCCTTCTCATTCATCAGATAGACAAAGCCTTGCACAGAACCCCCTACATGGTGCGCGATGGTGACGGCAGCGTCATTTCCGGAGCGCAGCATCAAGCCGTACAGCAGTTCCTCCAAAGTGAGCTTCTCGCCATTCTTTAAATAAATGGAGGAGCCCTCCACACCGACAGCTTCCTTTGGCACGGTAACGATATCTTCCATCCGGCCTTGCTCAATAGCCACGATGGCGGTCATCGTCTTCGTCAGACTGGCAATCCTCATTTTTTTCGAACCGTTTTTGGAAAACAGAATACGGCCGCTCGCTACATCAATCAAGGCTGCCGCTTCCGCGGAAATGGCAGGCGCTGCGGAAGCGGCTTTCCCGTTTGCTTCATTCGGGATCCACAGCAGGAAAAAAAGAAAAACGACGAGCGCGCCGGACAGATTTTTCCGTACGTTCATAACGTCCTCCCCATTTGCGTTACCAGTGTTTGTACCAGTATATGGGGACGAGTCATTCGTTAGTACCGAATCTGCCGTAGTGGCGGCTAGTCGTTTGCAGGTTCTTCCGGGTTGCCAAAGAGAGCGGCGGCTTCCATTCTCGCTTCCTCGATGTTCAGACTGACTGGCGGTTCCGGCAAGTCAGCCAGTTCGCGCAGCCCGAAATGTTCGAGAAATTCCTTGGTCGTGGCATACAAGATGGGCCTGCCGACGCCTTCCGCCCTACCGGCTTCGCGGATCAACTGCTTGGAAAGCAGCGTATTCAGCGCTTTCTCGCATTTTACCCCGCGAATTTCCTCGATTTCCGAGCGCGTAATCGGCTGTCTGTAAGCGATGATCGCCAACGTCTCCAAAGCGGCCTGGGACAGGGTCGACTGGCTGGGCGAAGTAGCGAGCCGTTCAAAGTAGGGAACATGCTCGGGCAGCGTCGTCAATTGATACGCTCTGGCTACCTCCACGATCTGGATGCCACGTCCGGCGCGGCGAAAGTCAGCCTTCATGTCCTCGATCAGATCCACAATCGTCTCCTCAGGAACTTCCACGATTTCGCTAATTTGCTTGGCGTCGATTCCTTCATCGCCCGAAATGAAAAGCAACCCCTCAATGACGCCTTTCAGCTTGTCGTAATCCATCAGCTAAAGGCCTCCTTCTTTCGATTGTTCACAGATCATGATGTCGTGAAACAGCTTGCTCTGCACGCAAGTCACGTGCTTGGACTTCATCAGCTCCAACAAGGCGAGAAAAGTCGTGACGATCTCCGTTCGCGTGGCGTTCGCCGAAAACAGCTGAAAGAAACGCACCATCCCGCCGCCGACTTTCAGCAGCTGGCGGATTTCTTGCATTCTGTCCTTGATCGAAATCTCATCACGGGATACTTTGGCCACCGGGTCTGTCTGGGTGACCCGCTTGACCAGCTTCTCCAGAGCATGCAGCAAATCGTACAAGGTTACGTCTTTTACGGTGTTCTCCTCTTCGCGAACATAAGGAGCCAAATTCTCCGCCGGACGGGTAAATACCTGGTTGCGGCCGACCTCCATCTCGCGCAAATTCTCCGCCAGCAGTTTATAGCGCTTGTACTCCAATAGCCGCTGAACGAGCTCTTCACGAGGATCGATTTCTTCCATATCCATGTCCAGATGAGGCTGGAAAACGAGTTCTTCCTTGCGCGGCAAGAGCATCTTGCTTTTGATCGACAATAGCGTCGCCGCCATTACCACAAACTCGCTCGCCACGTCGAGCTGAAGCTCCTGCATCGTGTCGATCGTTGCCAAGTACTGTTCGGTGATCTCCGCGATAGGAATGTCGTATATGTCCACTTCCGCCTTGTCAATCAGATGCAAGAGGAGGTCAAGCGGCCCTTCAAAGGAATCCAGTTTGATGCTGTATGACACGACTTCTCCCTCGTTTCTCGACTAGAACAGCGATAAGATTGAAAAGGCGATTTCTTCCACGCTCGCAAGGGCCCATTGCAGAGGAGCACCCAGGATCAGCCCCCTGATCGCTGGCAAGAAAATCAACAGCAGCAACAGCCACGGACCGTAAACCTCCCACTTGTAAAAAAAGCTGTCCCATCGGCGCGGCGAAAGAAACCGGACGATCTTCGACCCGTCCAGCGGGTGAATCGGCAGCAAGTTAAACACAAACAGCGCGCAATTGATGATGACACAGTTGGCGAGCGTCAATCTGATCGCCAGACTTAGCTTGTCGCCCATGTCCAGCAGCACGCCGGATTGCATCACCACGACGTAGACGACCATGAAAAAAATAGCCAAAAGAAAGTTTACCAATGGCCCTGCTGCAGCTACATAGACAATTCCCAGCCGCTTGTTGCCGCGAAAGTTTAACGGATTAAACGGTACAGGCTTGGCCCATCCAAAGGGACCGAACAAGATCAAGATCAATCCGAACGGATCGATGTGCGGAATCGGGTTGACTGTAAGCCGCCCAAGCTGCTTGGCGGTGTCGTCCCCCAGCTTCCAGGCGACAAAGGCGTGTGCCCATTCATGCAGCGTAAAAGCGATGACAAACGCGATCAGGCGAAAGGGCACCGTCTCCCAATCGAAGTGAAACAAATTTCCAAAGTCCATTCCGTTCTCCTCCGTAAAAAGGCTATCTTCTAGCATACCAGCAGAGCGCCGGGCTTACAAGCCTGTCTGTTTGCGGAGGAGACGGAACCACTTAAACTGCAGCGAGAGCTTTGACGACGAGCACGAGCAGCAAGCTGATCCCGAAACCGAGAAACACATTTCGCCAGCGGAGCATCACAAGCACACATACCACGCTTGCCGCCGCATAGAGCGGGTTAATGGTCCACTCCCCTCCCTTGACAAAAAGAGAGGGGAAGATCAAGGCTGCGAAAATACCCAATGGTATCATGTCCAGTCCGTTTTTCAGCCGCGCCGTGAAAAAAGACGCCGGCAAGGTGAGAAATGCCCTGCGCGAGATATAGGTTACGATACCCATCGCCAAAATAAGCAATAGCATGCGCACATCGCCGTTCATCCAGCCACCCTCTCCTTTTCCTCAGTTTCCCTGCTTCCGGCTGCGGGTTTCCGCATGTATCCGACCGCGAACGCGAGCAGCCCCGCTCCAAGAACGTGCAGGCCACTGTCTGCCACCAGGCTGAAAAGGCAGGCAACCGCACCGCAGCCAACGAAGACAGCGATTCGCATCGGCGAAGTCAAGAGACCGACGGTCAGCGCGAGAAACATGGCGGTAAAGCTGAACTCAAGTCCAAACCGCTCCGGGTCAGGCAGAAATTGCCCAAACAAGCTCCCCAGCCAGGTCCCGAGTGCCCAGAACAGGTGGAGAAATATGCTGACGGAAAGAATATAGGCTTTGTCAAAACCGGCCTGGCGAATCCGGTTGTAGGTAATCGCATACTGCTCGTCAGACAGGAAAAAGGCGATCAAATCGGCGAATCTCCGGTTATGCCTGGAATAGTAGGGGGCCAGAGACATCGCCATCAGCAAATGCCTCGAATTCATGAAAAAGGTGACCATGACCATGGTCCAAAAGCCTGCTCCTTCCACCAGCATGGGCAGAACCGCAAATTGCGATGAGCCCGCGTGGACAAAGAACGACATCAGCACGCTTTCTCCGCTGGACATCCCTGCCTGCAGCGCCATCATTCCGAATATCCCGCCAAAGACCAGAAAGCTCATGCCAATGGGAACCGAATCCCGGATCCCCTGCTTCCACGAGGCCATATGGTTTTGCTTGTTCATCAGCTTTCCACCGCGGCTGGCAGGACGGCCCGCACTTCCATTCGCTTGTTGTTTTTTCCCTTGCTTTTTATATCGTCAATAACAAGAGACCCGATTTCCCTCGTCCGCTTTACATGCGTGCCTCCGCATGCCTGTTCATCGATGGAGCCGATCGCCACGAGACGCACCTCGCGGACAGCGGGCGGCAGCAGGCTGATCATCGTTTTAATCATGCCGGAAGTCGCCTCGGCCTCCTCCCTGCTGACCGTCCGGTACGCGATCGGATGATCTTCGGCAATGATGCGGTTCGCCTCTCGGACGATCCCCTCCACCTCGTCCGGAGACAAGTCCTGCAGCTGGTTGAAATCAATGCGTGCGCGCTCGGGATAGATTTGGTTCCCGGTGCATAGCGCGCCGTAATTTTCGTAAACAACCGCTCCGAGCACGTGCAAAAGAGTGTGGTGGCGCATGAGCCCGTACCGGCGCTGCCAGTCGATCTTCGCGACTGCCTCGCCTTCGCGCAGCGTCTCGGCGCCTTTCACGCAATGGACGATTTGGCCCGCTTCCTTTTTGACCTGATAGACTTCATAGACGCTGCCATTTTGAATCAATACCCCCGTATCGCATTCCTGGCCGCCGCCTGTCGGGTAAAAGACGGTCTGGTCCATGATAACTTTTTCTCCGTCCACCCCTTTGATCAAAACAGCGCATTCCTGATTGTAGCTGTCCTCCAAAAACAATGCCCTGGTCATTTTTGCTTCCTCCTATTTATGAAGTTAGTATACTAACGACTAATAATCTGCCGGTAAAAAACGGTTCACTCTTCGGTGAACCGCTTGCCGGTCACTACCTCGGACAAAATCCGATTGCTGCGCCAAAGCTTTTCCAGCCTTTCAGCCCCAAACTCTCTTGTCAATTCTTCGATCATGATGTCGTGCCTGATGTATTCGACAGCAACCTGTACGAGTGCCGGATCGGTCGTTTTGACCGCCCAAGCCAAGCCCTTTTCGGAAAAGTGGGCAATAACCACCTCTTCTCCGTCCCGTGCTGCGATCGTGAGCCTTCCGCCCATCCGCTCCTCTACCACCTCGGGCGGCATGTAGTTGTGGTGGAAGGTACTCCCCAAGCGCTTATCCTCGCTGCCGAACAGGATCGAGTATACCGAGATGCCCTGCTCGAGCAGCTCCTGAACGCAAGGAAGCAAAGCCTCGTACTGCTGCTCCCAGACCGACAGCCAGCATTCCTGCTTGCTCCGCTCCATCACCGCGAGCATCTCGTTCAGCACGGCCTGCTTACCGCGAATATGCCAGACCACGTCCATTTCCGTCGTATGCCCTACGGAATCCAAGGCTTGCTCCAGGTAATCGAGCGTCTCTTCCATGCCTTTTCGCAGGCGGCCAATCATCTCCTTGGCCGGGACCGGAGCGTATTTGACCGGATCGGAAGGAACGATGTGTACCGCCTCTCTGTCCAAAAGCTTGCCGAGAACCTCGTAAATCATGGATCGAGGCACTCCGGTGCGCTTGCTTAGCTCGTATCCGGTAACGGGCGAGCCTTGCAGCAAGCCTACGTAGGCTTTGCACTCGTACAGGGAAAAGTTCAGTTTTTGCAGCTCTCTGTAGATTTTTTCCATGTTTACCCCGTTAGTAGTTTGATTTATAACTACTATTTATCACATGCAGTCAATATGTGTCAATCCTTGGTCTGGTTTTTGTTGCATGATAGGCGATTCCGGGTTGTCGCACTGCCTGATCACAATGATCTGTCACAAAAATGAAAAGAACCGCGATAAGTTTGCGAGGGTGTAGTTTACATTCGGAGCAGCAGGAATAAAGCGAATTTATCGATTAAAAAAAATTGACGACAAATATTTACAATATTTACTATATATGGTAAGTTGGATTTGTAAATGGTATTGATAGGTGGTGTGGAAATGACTTTGTTATCCCTAGGAGATTTTATTAATCAATATCGACAGAAGGAAAATGTTACGTTAAGTCAATTGGCAGAGTTATCAGGCGTAAGAAAGGATGTGCTCTCAAAAATCGAGAAAGGAGAAACAAAACAGCCAGCGTTCCATACTTGGAAGAAGCTATGCGGTGTATTAGAAATTCCCTATCCCTTTATCATCATTTCTTTCATTGAGACGACAGACAATCCCGAAACATTAAAGCTGCTATTAGAAGAATCCATCCAAAACCATTACGAGACATTGGCCCAAAAGAGTGCCAAAGCATTGTTCGAATCCCCCAAAATCGATACCTTTATAGCTCTTGACTACGTTCTCCAGCGATCCATTACGTTAGATAACACAAAGATCAAATCACTTCTCTTTGAAACGATTATTACCTATTCAAGAAGTCATGGAATACCTTTATACCTTGCCAAAACACTATCAGAACGATATTTACTTGAGCGAGATGATTTTTCTTGCCTCGAAGAAACATACCAGCGAGGAATAGAGTTAACTCATTATTCCGAGCACCTACACCCGCACGATTATATCCAATTCCATTATCGTATTGGCATACACGCTTATGCACTTCAGAAATACGATGAATGCATTCACTTTTGTAAAAACGCTTTTGAGCGAGACGAGTCAGACAATCCATTGAGGGCTGAAGCTTTAACTGCGGTCATAGGAGCTTATTTGTACTTAGACGACACTATATTGGCTGAGGTATACCTGAAAGAGTATAAAAAGAGTCAATTTGCCGATTTTAAACAGAATCATATACAAGCGATGATCCATTCAAAGAACGGTCAGTATGATAAATCTATCAAATTGTACAAAGAACTGCTCAATTCGGTTGATAAAGAACGTCGAATATCAATAGTAGTCGATCTCATAGAGGATTGCTTACGTGTTGGAAATACGGATACAGTAAGGGAGCTTATCGCTTCTGAGACCTCCTTTCTCCCCTCCACTCCCATTAAGAATCCCAGACGCTTGGAGAAGTTGGCAAAATATTATAAACTGAAAGGTTTTTATAACTTCTCGATTGAAAAATTTGAAGAAGGAATTCATCACACATTGGACAGTGCAGCTATCTTTAAGCAAATAGGTCAACATAAAGAGACGATGAATTGTGTTGGATTGGCATTGAGGTCAATTGATGAGAATGACAGAGGAATTTCATCTCAGATCATAGAAAAAATTTCAAATATATGCAATGATAGTAAATAAAGAAAGGAGTGATTATATGCAAAAGTTCTTTGCCCTGTTATTATCCGTTTTACTCTTAGGATTTTTCTCCTCATACCCTGTTATTGAGCAAACTTCGACTAAAACTCCATCAGTCAAAATGTCTGTAGATCCCGAATGGTAATCAGGCTAGATTTTTTATGACACTGGCTTTTACAAAGCAAATCGGACTACCTCTCAAGCAGTTTCTCATTGAGGTAGTCCGATTTAATTAGTAAGGCATAAACATATTGCATGTTACATCCAGGAAAAAGGGAAGACTATTCTTCCGATACCTTAACTTCCTTCATTTTGTCGCCTTGCTTGATTTTGTCCACGTGCTCCATGCCTTCCACTACCTGTCCGAAAACGGTATGAACGCCGTCCAGATGCGGGAAAGCATCGTAGCAGATGAAGAATTGGCTGCCGCCTGTATCCTTGCCTGCATGCGCCATGGACAGAGCGCCGCGAACGTGCTTGTGCGGGTTTCCTTGGGTCTCGCATTTGATGGTGTAGCCTGGTCCGCCAGTACCGGTGCCATACGGGCAGCCGCCTTGGGCAACGAAGCCGGGGACCACTCGGTGGAACGTCAGTCCGTTGTAGAAGCCCTCTTTGGACAATTTTTCAAAGTTGGCTACCGTTCCGGGCGCTTCGTTTTCGAACAGCTCCAGTTTCACAGTTCCCCCGTTTTCCAATTCGATCGTTGCATACTTGCTCATATGTAAGGACCCCTTTCAGTATCGAATATGTACGACTACGATTATACGCGAATCGGACAGAAAAGGAAAACAGTAGATCAGCGGTGTGAGACGGTCATGTGCAGCGGCCTGCTGATTGCCCGTCTTGTCACGGGCGGGGGAGCAGTTGGATGCATCCGGAGCCGCCTCGGCACTCCCGAACTGCGCCAGGCAAATGCGGCCCGTGCGGCCCACCTTCGTCGGCTACAAATACGGTACCCGGCATGCTTTTGGCCATTTTCTTCATCAACGCGGCTTGCTGGGCAAGCGCCTCCCATCCAAGCGGCATGCCGTCACGCAGATCCACGATCGGCATGAACTGGGTGTGAATGTCCTCATTTTGAAGCAGCCTGTGATGCTGCGTAACAAATGTGTACTTTTCAGAAGAAATTCCGTATTTTGCCATATGGACGGCATGCTTGACAGATGTGTACATCTCTTTTACGACGTCTTGGCCGGGAAATGACGCATACCCGATATGGACGCGCAGATCCTCGGCCTGCTCCTGAAAGCTGATCGAGAGCAGCCGGCATTCCTCCTCATGCGAACCTTTGGGAAACGAAACGTAGATGGCGGGAAGCAGACCACAGGCAAGGTGCACTCAAATATATGCAGCGCTCTTTTCGCGGTCAAATCCCCATAACGATTTTCTATGTCCGTCAATTTGACAATGTCTACGTAAAACAGGACAACCGTCGCGCCTTTACCCACTTCCTGGGTGATCATTAGCGAAAAAACCTTCCCCTGTTGATGAGGGAAGGTTCTGTTCTGATTCAGATTTAGCGCAGCACTTTCGAGCCTTTGGGGAGCACGTCCTGACTTACCATATCGGCAAATGTTTCCCGTTTCACGACCAGTTCCGCAGTGCCGTCATGAACGAAGACAACGGCCGGACGCGGAATGCGATTGTAATTGTTGGACATGGCGTAGCCATATGCTCCTGTGCTGCTGACCGCGAGTATGTCACCGGCTTTTGCCCTCGGCAAGGAAACGTCCCGGATGAGCATATCGCCGGTTTCGCAGCATTTTCCCGCGATGGAGACCGTCTCGGTATCGGGCTCGTTCATCCGATTGGCGATCGCCGCTTCATACTGCGCCTGGTAGAGAGCGGGCCTCAGGTTGTCGGTCATCCCGCCATTCACTGCCACATACTTGCGGACATGGGGAATTTCCTTTTGCGACCCGATGTGATACAAAGTGGTTCCCGCATCGCCGATAATGCTTCGGCCCGGTTCAATCCACAGCTCAGGGAGAGGCATTTGACGGTCGGACAGCTCTGCCCGCACCGCTGCCGCGATCGCTTTTACATAATCGCCCGGGGCAAGCGGGGTATCGCCTTCCACATAGCGAATGCCAAACCCGCCGCCGACGTTCAGCACCTGGGAAACAAAGCCAAACTTTTCCTGTGCTTCTTCGAGCAATTCCGCCAAACGTTTGATGGCGATCAAAAATCCGTCTGTTTCAAAAATCTGGGAACCGATATGGCTATGGACGCCAAGCAGGTGCAGCCACTCGCTTTCGTGAGCTTGGCGGATCGCTTCCAAAGCGTGCCCGCTCTTTACGTCAAATCCGAATTTGGAATCCTGCTGCCCTGTGGAGATGTACTCATGCGTATGCGCTTCCACACCTGGAGTCACGCGCAGCAGCACAGACACTTTTTCCTGTCTTTCCTCGCCAAGCTCGGCCAGCAGCGAAAGCTCGTAAAAGTTGTCGACCACAAAGCAGCCGATCCTGGCATCCAGAGCCATTACAATCTCTTCCGGCGACTTGTTGTTGCCGTGAAAGTGAATCCGCTCCACAGGAAAGCCTGCCTGAAGGGCCGTGTACAATTCTCCCCCCGAAACGACATCAAGGGACAATCCCTCCTCTTCCACCAGCTTGCACATCGCCATCGTACAAAAAGCTTTGCTGGCGTATGCTACCTGAAAGGCGAAGCCCGATTCGCGAAATGCGTCGACAAAGGCTCTACACTTGCTGCGGATCAACGCTTCGTCATACACGTACAATGGCGTTCCATACTCAGCAGCCAAATCCGTAACGTCGCAACCTCCTATTTCCAGGTGGCCCTTCTCATTGACTCGACTCGTTCCGTGTAAATACATCCCCAAATCCTCCCCAATACGCTGCTGAATAAATGAGTGTGTAGCGCCATTTCTCTATACAGAAAGGCAACTGTACGACCTGACAGTTGCCGCATCTACCTTACTTTGGCTTATCAATCAATTTACTATAATAAAGCGTATTTGACAATGGGTGGAGCCCTCATTGTCAGAATATTTATTGACGGGAAGAGTTTGGCGAACGAACAATACTCGGTCGCTTGTTTTTCATTGGGACGGCCATCCTGACCAGGACGTCCTTCATCGCCTTGAAATTGAATGGAATGAACGGCCACAGATAAGGAGTGTCGAGGGAGCGTGTAACCGCAAGACCGATGAGTACGACAAGCAGGCCGATCATCAAGCCCGGAATCGAGAAAAATCCGACCATCAGGACTAAAAAGATTCGAACCAGCCGATTTGCCAGGCTTAACTCGTAGCTGGGAGTGGCATACATGCCGATTGCTGCCACAGCCAGGTACAAAATGACTTCTGGAGCAAACAGCCCGACCTTGATGGCGACTTCGCCGACCAGAATCGCTGCAAGGAGGCCCATGGCAATGGACAACGGCGACGGCGTGTGAATCGCAGCCATCCTCATCAGGTCAAGCCCGACTTCAGCCATTAAAAATTGTGCCAGCAAAGGGATGCTGCCTTTGTTCTTGATCCCGATGAAATCAAGCGGTTCAGGTATGAGAGACGGGTGCATGGCCAATAGCAGCCAGATCGGCAGCAGCAATACCGAAGCAAAGATGCCAAAAAAACGCACCCAACGCAGGTACGCGCCAACGACCGGGGTTTGCCTGTACTCTTCGGCATGCTGTACATGGTGAAAGTACGTGGCCGGTGTGATCATGACACTTGGCGAGGTATCGACATAGATCAGGACGTGTCCCTCCAGGAGATGGACCGCAGCTACGTCAGGCCTCTCTGTATAGCGCACGAGCGGGAACGGATTATACGTCTTGCCGATAATAAACTCTTCTACCGTTTTTTCTGCCATCGGAATTCCGTCGATTTGAATATTTTGCAGACGGTGCTTCAATTTTTCGATCAGCTCTGTATTGGCAACGTCCTTGAGATAGGCGATCGCTACGTCCGTCTTTGTCCGTTCCCCGATCTGCATGATCTCAAAGCGCAAACGCTCATCCCGGATGCGTCTGCGGGTCAATACGGTGTTGATCACAAGCGTTTCCGTAAACCCGTCATGAGCGCCGCGGACAATCCGCTCGGTGTCCGGTTCCGCCGGTGTGCGGGTAGGCAATACCTTTGCGTCCATCAGAATGGCCCGCTGTGCGCCCTCGATCACGAGCCCAACCTGACCGACGAGCAATTTGTCAATAAACTCATTGGCTGTTGCCACATTGGACAGTTGAAAGTAAGGTATATATTTGTGATACAAGTGCTCAAAGACATCGTTTGGAAGATCTCTTTCCCGCAGGTCGTTCAAATCCCGCAAAACCTGAGTAACGACGTTGTCGCTGGCAAATCCGTTGATGTAGTACAACAAAACGCGGGTCCGGCCGACTGTAAATTCGTGGACTCCGACGTCAAAGTTTACACCGATGCCAAGCCTGTCATTCAGGTACTCCTTGTTTTCATCCAGGTCTTCCACGATCAGACGCTTCTTTTCACTTTTGGTTTGTGGCATGGAACGCGCTCCTTTCCAGTATCCAATTCACTGCTGCCATGGTGATCGGACAACCATTCCGCAAGCTATCCCTCCCTTGCATTTTTCCGATGTCGCCTACCCCGATGATATTGGGCACCTTCAGCTTGTTCAGGATATCGACAGTATCACCGTAGATGCGGTTCCCCAGCTCCGTTTCGGCGAATCCGTGTTTGTCCACGGCCTCATTCACGATCCGGCCGAGGTTGTCCACGGAAACCTTTACGGTCGCGCCTTTTACCCATTTTGTATTGGAGGCTACGGCAATCGCCCCCAACACCTCGATGCCGGGATGGTTGACAACGTATTCCAGAGCCTGTTCCCCCCGGCCGCGTCCTCTGTCTCCATTGTCGTCAAACATGATCAGTACGGGGTCTTGCGGCGTCATTTGGATCAGTTCGACCATTTGGCTGCCGCTGAGCGACGTCGGATTCCCCGCTGACAGAGAAATCGCTCGTCCCCCAATTTTTCTCGCTATCGTTTCCACCACTTTTTGCGCCACATGATCGCCATCCGTAATGAGAATGACCTTCCGCCGCTTTTCCGGCATGCGCTTCTCCCCCTTCCTCTGCGCGGGGTAATGGGCTCATCCCTTTGGCTTAAAGACTAGCGACGCCAAAAATCCAAACGCGATGGCTGCGGAGATCCCTGCACTCGTTACTTCAAATATCCCTGTGACGATCCCGATCAACCCGTGCTGCTCCGCTTCCGATATGGCTCCATGGTAAAGGGAATGGCCAAAGCTGGTGATCGGAACAGTCACACCGGCACCGGCAAAGTCAATCAGCTTGTCGTAGACGCCAATAAAATCGAGGGCAACCCCCGCGACGACCAGTGTACTCATTACATGGGCAGGCGTCAGCTTCCCGACATCCAACAACAGTTGGCCGATCACGCAAATCAATCCGCCAACAACAAAGGCGATCACATATTCCATCAGCTTCCTCCTCCTTCAATCGCCACCGCATGGGCTATGCAGGGAATCGAGTTGCCCTGCTGATAACTGACCGGACTGAGCAATGCGCCGGTTGCACAAACCAAAACCTTTTTCAATTGGCCTCGTTTTACCTGATCGACGAGATAGCTGTAGGTCACCACTGCACTGCTGGCGCATCCGCTGCCGCCGGCAAACACATCCTGGTCAGCCGAGTACACCATCAGCCCGCAGTCGTTGTACACCCGATCCATGTCATATCCATCCGTCTTCATCAAATCCTTGAGGATAGGAAAGCCCACAGCCGCCAAATCTCCGGTTACAATCAAATCGTAATCATTCGGGCTCCGGCCAGTGTCGGAAAAGTGGGCCTGCAAGGTAGATGCCGCTGCCGGCGCCATAGCCGACCCCATGTCAAACGGGTCCTTGATCCCCATATCGACGACTTTGCCGATGGTCGCATACGTGATCCGCGGGCCGCTTCCACCTGTACCGACAACCGCCGCCCCCGCTCCAGTGACCGTCCATTGTGCCGACGGCGGCTTCTGTCCGCCGTACTCGGTCGGATACCGGTATTGTCTCTCGGCCGTCGCGTTGTGACTGCTGCATGCGGCCAATGCTTTATTCGCATACCCCGAGTTGACCTGGGCAGCGGCGTTGGCCAGAGTCAGCATGGAAGTCGAGCATGCTCCGTACATGCCCATGAGCGGAATCGACACTTTCTCGGCCGTAAAGTTGGTCGTAATGTTTTGATTGAGCAAATCCCCCGCGAAAAACACGTCTATTTCCTGCCCCGTCACATTTGCTTTTTTCAAGGCGAGGTTTACCGCGTCTTCGAGCAGCTGTCTCTCCGCGTTTTCCCAGGAGTCCTGACCTGCATACATGTCGTCGTACACCTTGTCAAACAACGCTCCGAGAGGTCCTTCTCCTTCTTTAGGTCCGACCGCGGTAGCCGTAGACAGAATACGAACGTCATTCGGGAAGTGCCAGGTCTGTCTGCTTACACGAAAATCGGATGGTCGATTATTCATGGCAAACTCCCCTCACACGATCATCTTCCAGACCGTTTTGATAATACCGGCTATGAAAGCGGCGACTACGCCAAAAACAATGACGGAACCGGCCAGCTTGAACATGTTTCCTCCTACTCCAAGGACAAATCCTTCGCTCCGATGCTCAATCGCGGCAGAAGCGATGGAATTGGCGAAGCCGGTAACAGGGACTGCTGACCCCGCTCCCGCATACTGTCCAATGTTGTCGTAGACTCCTAGTCCGGTCAGAAGCACAGAGAGAAAAATAAGCGTGGCAACGGTCGGATTGCTCGCAGTCTTTTCGGTAAATCCGAAGAAGTTGATATAGATGTTTTGGATTGCCTGGCCCAATAGACAGATAGAACCCCCAACCCAAAAAGCACGAATCGAGTTGAGCAGAACATTCCGCTTGGGTTGGTACTTTGCTGCTTGCTGCTTATAAAGCTGTTTGGTCATTTGATTCGAACCATTGGACTTTGCTTTCGTCGCCATCGTTGTTCCTCCCACTCGTCCTGTCTGGTCAACATGCCCACATATCCATATCTTGTCTCTCCGGCCTCATTCTATGAATGGCTGAATTTGCCACCGGCCTGGCTATAGCTTCAGCCACCACTGCAGAAGCGACCCGATTATTTTGCCGAAGACCATCGCCATCAACAAGAAAAGTATTTTCGAGTCCATGTTGAGCCGTTTCGCCAGGATCGGAAAGACATTCAGTACTTCGGTCAGTCCAGCAGCCAGCGTCCCAACAAAGACACCGGCAAAAATGCCGTAAATCGAAGTAAACAAAATGGGTAATCTCGCAACCCATTGGAAAAAGTCCGCCGTTGTAAAAAACAGGGCACCGCTCACTAGTGCCCACTCAAATGCGCGAATGTGCCGATGCGCGTTCGATAGCTGAGCAAGCCGGGGGATGATGTCCAGTACCGTGATAAAAGCAACAAACCCGCTGCCCACAGCGAGTCCTCCACCCAGTCCGACGATTGCGAGCATGATGTGTTGCCACAGGCTCATGACTTTATCCGTTCATTTTCCTTGTTTTCATGCTGAATGTAATATTGATCGAGGTTTTGCTGGTATAAGAACAGCTCAACCTCCAACGGACTGGGTTCTTCGTTGATTCGCTTTTGAAAGATGTGGTTGAAAAACAGAATCATCCCCAGGCCGATCCCGATAGAATAAGGGATTTGCAGCCAAAGGGGCTGGTCGTTTGTCCGTCCGGTGATTAAATAGTGGATGCGCTGATGGACCTGGAGCATGCTGACGTCTGCGTGAAAGTTCATGATGGCAAGGCCAGCACCGACGAAAAGCAGGACCCATACCAGCGTGACCATGAGGAAGTTTGCTTTTTTTCGAGGGTTCAAAACTTCTACGATAATATGAGCCGCACCCTGTACTTCCAACGCCAGCTCGGGATGCACGCGGCGGATTTGTTTGATGACCTGCATAATATCGATGATGATGAGGTTTCCGTCTGCTGGCTTCACCTGGTAGACAGGCAGACGGGCCAACGCTTTCTCGCGGGAGCCATCCCAGTACAGCTGACAGATATCTCCCAGCGTAATCGTCGCATCCGGCTTGACCGCCAAGCGTTTGCGCAGCTTGAGAAACAGCGGCTGGTTCATCAGCTCCCTCCTTTCCAACGCTAAGTCGCTTTTGCTAGTATGCGCGTGTCGCGAAAAGCCATGCATAGAAAGAAAAAAAGACCTAGATGAGCTAATGCTCAATCTGGTCTTTGATCGTCTGCAGGATTCGCTTTTCCAGCCGCGACACCTGAACCTGTGAGATGCCTAGCCGCTCCGCTACCTCTGATTGGGTCTGATCCTTGTAGTAGCGCAAGTAGACGATGAGCTGTTCTCTTTCCGTCAATCGGCTGATTGCATCCTTCAACGCAATTTTCTCAAACCACTTGTTGACGCTTTCGTCTGCGATCTGATCGATTAATGTAATCGGATCGCCGTCGTTTTCAAAAACCGTTTCATGGATCGAGGAGGGCGCTCTGCTTGCCTCCTGGGCAAACACCACTTCCTCTGGTGTGATCCCGACCGCTTCCGCCACTTCCGAGATGGTAGGAGCCCGCCCGAACTGTTTATATAGTTCGTCTTTGGCCCGCCTGACTCTGTTGGCTGTCTCCTTGAGCGACCGGCTTACTTTTACGGTGCCGTCGTCCCGCAAGAAACGCTGGATCTCACCGATAATCATGGGAACGGCATACGTGGAAAACTTCACGTCGTAATTGAGGTCAAACTTGTCTACGGCTTTCAAAAGACCGATACACCCGATTTGGAACAGGTCGTCGGCTTCATAGCCTCGATTGATGAAACGCTGCACAACCGACCAAACAAGCCGAATATTGCTGTTCACAAGCGTTTCGCGTGCTTGTGCATCGCCATCCTGGCTCTGGGCGATCAATTCTTTTACTTGGTCATTGGTAAGAAACGGCTGACTGGCGTTTTTAATATCGGCACCCATAGGCACTACTCCTAATTCTGTAATGCTTTGGCAAAGGAAAGGCGTTTTGTCAGGCGGACGGTCGTCCCTTTCCCGACAGCAGTTGCCACTTCAAGCGAGTCCATAAAGTTTTCCATAATCGTAAAACCCATTCCCGAGCGCTCCAGCTCAGGCTTGCTGGTGAACAGAGGCTGCATCGCCTGATCGACGTCCTCGATTCCCTTTCCTTCATCCTCCACAACCAATTCCACGGCACCGTCATCGATGCTGACCGAGATGCGGACAACGCCATCCGGATTTTCATCGTAGCCGTGGATGATGGAGTTGGTCACTGCTTCGGAAACGACCGTCTTGATCTCTTCCAGCTCCTCGACCGAAATGTCAAGCTGTGAAATGAACGAGGCCACCGCGACGCGGGCGAACGCTTCATTCTGGCTTTGGGCAGCAAACGCCACGCTCATGAAATTGCGTTTAGCCATGTTTACGCCACCCCCAGTACGTGCAGGGCTTCCGCTTCGTTTTCGCGGAACTTGATGACCTTAAACAAGCCAGACATTTCGAAAATCCGGTAAATGGTCGGATTGATCGAGCAAACGACCATTTCCCCCGAGCGAGCCGATATCTGCTTGTACCGCCCCAGGATGACTCCAATGCCAGAGCTGTCCATAAAAGAAAGCTCCGCCAGGCTGAGGACGATATGGCGAATCGACGATTGGCGCAACAGATCATCTACTTTACCACGCAATTCCTCGGCTGTATGATGGTCAAGTTCTCCTTGCAAACGGACAACCAAAACGTCCTGTTTGGTTTCCATGATAATGCGCAGACTCATGGCTCGAAACACTCCTTCATCCCGTAGTACACTCTCTTTTCTTCTCTCTTTGTTCCATTTCCTGCCAGCCGACAAAAGAACAAAAAAATCGAGCGGCCACATCGTACAATTCGAGGCAACTCGATTCTTTTCGCGTTCTCGCTGTCGGTTCAATAGCTAATCAAAACGTTTCTCGTTGTCCGCTTGAGAATCTCCCACATGCCTGCCTTATCGACCGTCTGGTCCGGGAACAGGTCGATCCGGTTTACTTCCGTGCCGTCTTTTGTCCGGATAAAAATATGTCCGACCACTTGTTGCTTGCTGAGAGGCGCGCTGATGTCCGACTGCAAGACGACTTCGCGTTCAAACTGATCGGCGGACTCCCCGCGCTTCATCAACAGACTGACGGCATGCGGCGTAACCGCGTTAACAGTCGGCTGTTTGCCTTTGTCGACGTTCAGCCCTTGCACAACCTCCCCTTTTTTGTACAGGGGCGCTACCTGATAATGCGCGAAGGCGTAATTAAACAGTGTCGACACTTCCGCATTCCTCGTTTTCGTATCCGGCTCGCCCATGACGACAGTAATGACCCTCATGTTGTTCCGTTTGGCGGTGGCCGTCAAACAGTATTTGGCTTCGCTTGTATAGCCTGTTTTCAATCCGTCCACGCCCTCGTAAAAGCGCACGAGACGGTTCGTATTGACCAACCAGAACGGGTTGGACGTTTCTTTTCGCAAATAGTCCTGATAAATTCCGGTATATTTGGTAATCGTTTCGTGCTTCAAAAGTTCGCGGGACATGATCGCAATGTCCAGCGCTGAAGAAACATGCTCAGGCGCAGGCAACCCGTTGGAATTGACGAAATGGGTCTGCTTCATTCCCAACTGTTTCGCCCGTTCGTTCATCTTCGCAACGAACGCTTCTTCCGTCCCCGACAAATGCTCGGCCATCGCCACGGAGGCATCGTTCCCCGAAGCAATCGCGATTCCTTTGATCATGTCTTCCACCGTCATTTCTTCGCCCGGCTGGAGAAAAATTTGCGAACCTCCCATGGAAGCCGCACGTTCGCTCGTGCGGACTTTGTCCGATAGTTTGATTTCTCCGCGCTCAAGCGCTTCCATGATCAATAGAAGCGTCATGACCTTGGTAATACTAGCAGGAGGCAGCTTTGCGCTTGCGTTTTTTTCAAATAAAACGGTTCCCGTATCCGCTTCCATCAATATGGCGGAGGTCGCATGCGGCGCAAAATTCATCTGTCCGTCTTTCGCAGGCGCGTTTTCCTTGGCTGCCTTCGCTATCGGAGAAATGAACGCAACGCACAAGATAAAGCATAAGCTCAGATACAGACTCCTTTTCATAGCAAACTCTTCCCTCCATTCATGGTTTTATTCTCACCAAATGAACAGGAAAATATTCACAGGAAAAAACTCCCTCCTGAAAGACAGAAGGGAGCCCTCGTTTGGCAATGAGTCTGTTGTTATATTTTAAACTTGCTGACATTCTCCGACAAATCATCCGCCAGTTTTTTCAGTTCTTCCACATTTTCACTGATCCTCACGATCGACTTCAGCTGCTCATCGACTGTTGCCACGACGCCCCCCAGTGACTGGTTGATTTCATCCGATACCGAGGAAAGTCTCTGCATCGAGCTCGTCACGACCTGATTGCCCGCGGCCATCTCTTCGGAGGCGGCAGACATGGACTCGCTCTGCTCTGCAGCAGATTGAATGTCCGCGACGATATGCTGGAACGCCGTACCGACTGTCTCGACTGACTGAAGGCCTGTGCTGACCATCGCAACGATCTCATCCATATGCTTGCTCATGTCCATTGCCTCATCGTTGATTGAGTGTGCGATCGACGCGATCCGTTCAGAGAAGGAGCTGCTCTCCTCCGCCAATTTCCTCACTTCGGTAGCGACAACGGAGAAACCTCGGCCAGCTTCTCCTGCCCGGGCTGCCTCAATCGCCGCATTCAAGGCCAAGAGGTTGGTCTGGGAGGCGATACTGCTGATCATTTCTACGATGCTCGTAATTTGTTTCGCACGATCCCGCAGTCCATGCATCTGCTGGGCCGTCCTCTCTACTTCTCCGTTCGCCTGTCTGACGGTGGAAATAACGCTCTCGACGAGCTTCATTCCGTCCTGGGCACGCTCAAAGGTGCGGCTCGTTGCCCTTGTTGTCGATTCTGCCGCTATCGCGACCTGCTCCACACCTTGAGAAATCTCAGAGACGGTAGTGGCAGCCGAAAGCACCTCTTTTGTCTGTAGGGAAACTCTTTCGGAAATCGTTGAGATATTTTCCGTAATGAAATGGATCGATCCGGTGTTTTCCTGTGCCGACAAATTTAGCTCTTCGGCGGCGGTATTCAGGCGGCTGGCTTGTCCTTGAACAAGGGATACAAGCTTTCTCAATTCGCCTGCCATTTCATTCATTTTGTGCCCGACCAACGCCAGCTCGTCTTTTCCTCTCACCTGCACCTGTACGTCAAAATGGCCTGATCCGATTTTCTCCATGTCTTGGGCTATCGCCAAGAGCGACTTGCGAATTCTTTGCGCAAACCACCAGATGGAGAGGGCGGCCAAGACAATGATGGGGAGGCTGATGAGTCCAAACGTAATCCCCATTCCGTTCAATTCGCCGTAGACCTCGGCGGAAGCGGTCGTCATGACAAGTGCCCAGCCCAACGAGGGGATCGGAGCGACGGCCGCGAATGAATCCACGCCATCCGCTTCATACTCCAGACTCTGGCTGGTCCCGTTTTGCACAAGCGCAAGTAAATCGGCATAATCCCCATTTTCCGCAAGCGACAGCCTGTTATTTTGCGACGAATCCTTGTGGGCGACGACCAAGCCATCCTTGCGAACGACAAACGCGTAGCCATTTTGCATGAACGGAATCTCTTCCGCCTTCTTGACTATCGGGTCAATCTGGAAGCCGACGACAAGCAAACGGGAAGTATCCTTGTTTTTCTCCCCGATCGGAGCAGCCAGATAGATGAAGCTTCTTTCGGCGCCAAGCACGACTTCCTCATCGGAGAAAACGGGCTCCCCGGAAGATAAAGCATTCTGCACATACTGCTTCTGCTTGAAGTCGATTTCATTTTTTCCGGTCAACGAATACAGCGACTTGCCCGTGCTCGAATCGACCAGATAAATTTTCGAGACTTCTTTATGGCCTTGGCGCAAGAGCCGGAATTGTTCCATGATGAGCGGCTCAAGATCCGTCGCCATCACTCGTTTGGACGCGGTTTCCAGAGATGAACTCTTCAAGTCTTCGATCCAGTCTTGCATGCTTTCGGCATACTGCTCGGCCAGCATCTTTGCCTGGTTGGACGTAATCTCAATCAAGGTGTTTTTCGAATAGGAAAGCGCTATGTATTGCAATGCACCAATGATCACGATAACAAGAATAATTCCAAAGGTAATCATTTTTTTGGCCATTGAACCCTGCAGCTGTCTGTTTAGAAGGCCAACCAGCCCACTCAGCTTTTTGGCTGCCGACAGATCTTTCGGGCGGAAATGCGGCAATCCAACTTTCCGCATGGCAACTACCCCCTTCTCTCTTTTGACGTCTTGATCACATAGATGGCAAACGAAAAAGAGACCTCGGACGCAAACAACGGGGTGATTTACCCCATCCATTCGCGGAGGCCACAGTATCTCGCATGATGGAAAGACAGGATTCCCAATCTGTTTGGAAATCCTGTCATTGTAATCTAGTTGTACAAATGGCAGGCAGCGAAATGGCCAGGCTCTACTTCTTTCCAAACCGGCTCGGCAGCAGCGCATTCAGGCATCGCTTTTGGGCAACGCGTACGGAAGTGGCAGCCGCTCGGAGGATTCATCGGGCTTGGTACATCCCCTTGCAACACGATGCGCTCACGCTGGCGCTCTACTTCCGGATCCGGGATCGGAATAGCAGACAGAAGCGCTTGCGTATATGGATGAAGCGGCTTTTCGTACAGCTTGTCACTTTCGGCAAGCTCTACCATTTTGCCGAGGTACATAACTGCCACACGGTCGGAAATGTATTTTACCATCGACAAGTCGTGCGCGATGAACATGTAAGTGAGTCCCATTTTTTCCTGAAGCTGCTCCAGGAGGTTCACGACCTGCGCTTGTACGGAAACGTCGAGGGCGGAGATCGGTTCGTCACAAACGATGAACTTCGGCTCAACCGCCAGTGCACGGGCGATCCCGATCCGCTGGCGTTGTCCGCCGGAAAACTCATGCGGGAAGCGGTTCATATGCTCAGGGTTCAAGCTGACCAGGGAAAGCAGCTCCTGGATCCGCTCTTTGCGCTTTTGTCCGGCGGCGAGACCGTGGATATCCAGCGCTTCCCCGATGATATCGCCAACCGTCATCCGCGGGTTCAACGAAGCATACGGGTCTTGGAAGATCATTTGCATGTTGCGCCGCATGGCTTTCATCTCTTGGTTGTTGAGCTTCATGATGCTTTGGCCTTCGAACAAAACGTCCCCTGCAGTAGCATCGTACAAACGAAGAATGGTACGCCCGGCTGTCGATTTTCCGCAGCCGGACTCCCCTACCACCCCAAGAGTTTCCCCGCGCTTGATTTCGAACGAGATGTCGTTAACGGCTTTCAACGTATTGTCGCCGATTTTGAAGAATTTTTTCAGGTTGCGAACTTCCAACAATGTATCACGATTATCCACTTGTCTTTCCCCCTCTTACGATCCTGCGCGATTCTGTGCCAACGGGTGCTGGAGCCAGCAAGCAGCCCGCTGCGTTGAGCTGACGTCATTCAATTCAGGATCGTACTCCTGGCAGACGCGCATCGCTGATTCACAGCGTGCGGTAAAGCCGCATCCAACCGGTGGACGAAGCAGATCCGGCGGCGTACCGAAGATCGGAGTGAGCGGTTCGTCGCGGTTCAAGTCCAGTCGAGGTACCGAACGCAGCAAGCCTTTTGTGTAAGGGTGCTGCGGGTTGTAGAAGATGTCGTCAACGGTACCTGTCTCGATTACCTTGCCTGCGTACATAACGATGACGCGATCGCACATTTCGGCGACGACGCCAAGGTCGTGCGTAATCAGGATAATCGATGTATTCATTTTCTTTTGCAGTTCTTTCATCAGATCCAGGATTTGCGCCTGGATCGTCACGTCGAGCGCCGTTGTCGGCTCGTCGGCGATCAGAAGCTGCGGAGAGCAAGCCAGAGCGATCGCAATCATCGCACGCTGGCGCATCCCTCCGGAGAATTCGTGCGGGTATTGATCGACACGTTTTTCCGGTTGCGGAATTCCTACCAAAGTCAAGAGTTCAATCGCACGATTGCGGGCATCGGAGCGCGACATGTTCTGGTGCTTGATCAAGCCCTCCATGATCTGGTTGCCGATCGTTAAAGTCGGGTTCAACGAAGTCATCGGGTCCTGGAAGATCATCCCGATATCCTTCCCGCGGATGGCTTCCATTTCCTTGTTGGATTTATTGACAAGATTCTCTCCGTTAAAGAAAATTTCTCCTTTTTTGATCTGGCCTGGCGGCATCGGGATAAGCTTCATCAAGGTTTGGGCTGTTACAGACTTTCCGCAGCCGGACTCCCCTACGATGGCAACGGCTTCTCCGCGATTGACGTGAAAATTGACGCCGCGTACAGCTTTGACTTCCCCCGCATAGGTGTGGAAGGAGACGTGCAAGTCATTTACTTCTAGAATGCGTTCATCCATAACTGTGGTCCCTCCTATTTCCGCAAGCGTGGGTCTACGGCGTCACGCAGACCGTCGCCAAGCAAGTTAAATGCCAACATCGTAATCGAGATGAAAAGCGCCGGGAACATCAAGCGCCACGGATAGTATTTCATCGCCGACAAGCCTTCGTTGGACATAGTTCCCCAGGATGCTACCGGAGCGGATACCCCAAGACCGATAAAGGAGAGGAACGACTCGGCAAAAATGGCAGATGGCACAGTCAAGCTGAGAGTAACGATGATCGGGCCCAAAGCGTTCGGGATCAAATGCTTGAAGATCAGGCGGTTGTTGTCAGCTCCGAGAGAACGGGCTGCCAACACGAATTCCTGCGCTTTCAGCTGGAGAATCTGACCGCGGACGATCCGGGCCATTCCAATCCATCCCGTTATCGTTAAGGCGATAATAATCGTCCCGACCCCGGGGTCCAAGACGACCATCAGCAAAATGACCACGAGAAGATACGGAATGGCATACAGAATATCGGCAATACGCATCATGATCTCATCGACTTTGCCGCCGTAGAAACCTGCGAGGCCGCCCCAAATGACGCCAATAATCAGGTCGATAAACGCTGCGGCAAAGCCTACTTCCAAAGAAATGCGCGCTCCGTACCATACGCGAACAAAGACGTCACGGCCTAGGTCATCCGTACCAAACCAGTGTTCAGCGGAAGGTTTCTTGTTCTTACCTGCCAAATCAGTCGTAAAATAGTCATTGGAGCTAAGGATCGGAATGAAGATCGCACACGCGACCAAAATCAAGATAAAGACAAGGGAAACCATCGCTACCTTGTTCATTTTCAATCGGCGCCATACGTCCGCCCAGAAGGAAAGGCTTGGGCGTTTAATGGATTCTGCCTGGCGAAGGTCGACAGAAATCGGCTCAAAATGCTCTTTCGTCAGTTGCATGTATCATTACTCCCTTCCTGCATCGCTTAGCTTGATCCGCGGGTCAACCAGCGTATAAGCGATATCTACCAGCAAAATTCCTACAACCAGGATGATCGCGTAGAACACCGTGGTTCCCATAATAACGGTGTAGTCACGGTTTGTAATCGAGATGACAAACTCACGGCCCAAACCAGGGATACCGAAGATTCGCTCGATTACGAATGCGCCGGTCAGGATGTTTGCAAGCAGCGGCCCGAGATAAGTAATAACAGGCAGAAGAGCGTTTCGAATCGCGTGTTTAACGGTGATCGTAACTGTATTTAAACCTTTGGCTTTAGCCGTTTTGATGTAGTCTTGCCCGAGAACCTCCAACATGTTTGAACGTGTCAGACGGGCGATGAAAGCGATCGGCATCGCGGCGAGGGCCAAGGAAGGCAGTACGGTATATTCAAAACCTTCCCACTTTGCAATGGGAAAGATGCCCCACTTGATTGCAAAGAAATATTGATAAAATGATGCCAAGATAAATCCAGGGACGGATAGGCCGAGAACGGCGATAAGCATCGCTGAATAGTCCTGCCATTTGTTGTGCTTGAGCGCTGCGACTACTCCAAGCGTAATTCCTCCGAAGATCGCGAGCAGCAAGGCTTGTGCTCCTAAATGGGCGGATACTGGGAAGCCCCGGCTGATCATGTCATTTACGTTGGAAGACTTCTCAACAAAGGATGGTCCCAAATCCCACGTAATGACACCTTTCAAGTAGTCCAGATACTGCTCGTGGAGCGGCAGGTTCAATTTGTACTTCGCTTCCAAAGCTGCCTTGATTTCATCGGGTACGTTCTTTTCGGAAGTGAATGGACCGCCCGGCACCGCTTTCATAATGAAGAAGGTGGCCGTTACGATCAAGAAAAGCGAAATGATCATGAAAATGATACGCTTACCAAGATAACGGATCAACAAACTTACCCCCTTACAATTTTTTTGCTTTCACGTCCCATCTTTACACTGCGGCTTGCCTGTTACAGTGCAAAAATCGACTGTGTAAATAATTCCCCGTTGTTCGAATCTCTTGCGGATTTCTCTCTCTTTTTTTGTGGCTGTGCGCCATCTGTTTTATATATCGGAACGGTTGGCATAAGATAGGGTATATGGACGACCATATACCCTATCTCTGCAAACCGATTTCCTTTATGCCAATGCGGAAAACAAACTTACTCTACCGAAGCCCATTTCCAGTCGACGTCGCCCAAGCCGCCAATAACGACGCCTTTGACGTTCTCTTTTTGCACCCAAGAGTTGGTGTAGAAGTAGATCGGCATAATTGGCATTTCATCCATGAGGATTTGCTCTGCTTCCGCCAAAATCTTCTTGCGCGCTTCCGGATCGCCTTCCGTGTTGGATTTAATCAACAATTCCTTGTACTTTGGATGCTCCCAACGCGTATCGTTGTTTCCGCCATCCTTGTCTCTGTAAAGCTCAAGGAAGTTGATCGGGTCGTTAAAGTCGCCCAGCCATCCCATACGGCCAACCTGGTAATTTCCTTGGTGCATGTCTTCGAGGTAGACTTTCCATTCTTTGTTTTCCAGCTTCACTTCGACGCCGAGGTTCTTCTTCCACTGATCCTGGATTGCTGCCGCAATCTTTTGGTGGCCCTCAGACGTATTGTAGGACAGTGTGATTGGCGGAAGCTTCGAGATACCGAGCTCCTTCATGCCTTCTTCCAACAGCTTCTTCGCTGTTTCCAAATCTTTGTCCTTGAAGTAGCCATCAGGCTTTAGCGCCATGGACGGCGGCACTGCGCCTGTGGCAGGTATTTGGCCAGTTTGCAGGATATTGTCAATCAGGGACTGACGATCAATAGCGTACGCGAACGCCTTGCGAATCTTCACGTTGTTAAACGGCGCTTTTTCTACGTTGAATTTGTACCAGTACGTACCCGCGATAGGCTGGGTGGTAATTTTATTTTGCGCTTTCAGAGCCGGGATGGCATCCGTAGGCAGCGCGCTCGTCGGAGCTCCAGCCCAATCAATTTCGCCGTTTTCAAACATGGACAGCTCGGTGTTCTCGTCTTCTACCATGGCAAACTCGATGCGATCGAGCTTTACGTTATCTTTGTCCCAGTAATTTTCGTTTTTGACGAGCACTAGCTTGCTCTTATGTTCCCAGGTCTCCATCTTGAACGGACCGTTGCCCATGTGAGTCTTTGCTTCCCCGGCCCACTTCGGATTGGATTCGATCAGGGCTTTGTTCACAGGGAAATAGGTTGGGAATGCGGTCAGTTCCAGGAAGAATGGAGTCGGGTTTTCCAGTTTTACTTCCAATGTTTTGTCGTCAAGCGCCTTCACACCTACATCGTCGCGACCTGCTTTGCCTTTGTTGTAGGCTTCACCATTTTTCACATAGTACAGCTGATAAGCGTAGTTGGATGCCGTGTTTGGATCCAAAGCGCGTTTCCATGCGTATTCGAAGTCATGTGCCGTCAACGGTTCGCCATTTGCCCATTTCGTGTCACGCAGTTTGAACGTATACGTCAACATGTCATCGGAAATCTTGTAGCTTTCAGCCACAGACGGCTGCGGCTTGTTATCCGGACCTACGCGGGTGAGACCGTCGAAGGTGGCGCGGATAATTGCGGCAGATGTCGTATCTTCAGAGATTCCCGGGTCTGCCGTAGGCGGTTCGGAGTGGAGATTCAATTTCAGCACTTGCGGCTTTTTCTCCGCAGGCGCCGCTGCTGGCTGTTGGGTCTGGCCGGTGTTCTCAGCCGGCTTCTGTTCTGTGGCAGCCTGTTGGCCTCCACCGCAACCAGCCAATGCTGCACCGAGAACGGCAACGGAGCTGACAAGAGCAAATACGCTTTTTTTCAACGCAATAACCCCCAATGTCATTGTCTTTTTTGTCTGTTTCTTTTTTTGTATGTTTTCAGAAAATTGGAAAAGTAAAAAGCTGTTCTTTCCCCGCTTTGCTTTCGCCGACTTACCAACCCCTTTCCTTATATGGCCACATCTTCATCACGAACGAACGAGAAGGAATCTTTATATTGTTTTAGTTCCAGCGACACATCAGCCGCCAGAATTCCTTCACATTGTGAGAGGCGTTCGTTGACAAAGGTGATCAATTCTTCATTATTATGGAAACACGCTTGAATGATCAAGTCGTGCTTACCGCTGAATGCACCCACAAAGCGTACCTCCGGAAATTTGCTCAGCTCCTCGGCGACGCTGTTTTGCAGCCCGAGCTTGGTCGTCAATCCGATGATCGCCTGTACATGCAAGCCCAGCTTTTCTGGGTCAGGGTGGATGACAAACTGAAACACTCCATCTTGTAACAGGCGCGTAATCCGTGAACGGATGGTCCCTTCGCTCAAGCCAAGTTGATGAGCAATGTCGGTATATGCTCGTCTTCCGTCTTCCTGTAGGATTTGCAAGATCTGCTTATCAACATGGTCCAGCTTTTTCATAAATACGATTTTTTAAGAACCTCCATTTGTTTTTTACGAAATTCGCAAAAATCTTTTACAATTTGCCTGTCACTTTAAACATAATCCGAAATGATAGCGGTGTCAACGAAATTTGACAAGTAGAATTATAAAAAATTATAAAGCGAATCCGAACAATAAATAATTTTTTAACATTTCACACTAGCTATCATTTCTTCTATTGAACCGCAATTCAGTTGATTAATCAATAAAAATTTATCGAGAAAGACGTATTTTTTATCGAGTGCCGGTATATTTATTTCCGAACGATGCCGTTTTTCCATCATTGGGCCCGCCAAATACTTATCAATCGCTATTCAGACTCACTTTTTCACACTTCAAGAAAACGCTTTCAGCAAGTTTTCCGGCAGGGGAAACGCCGGACATTGCGTCCGACGTTAGGATGCTGCCGAAAACCTATTCAGTTATGATTTTGTATATTAATGGTTGACTGTTCAATGACTTGCTGTCGTAGGCATAAGCACCCGCCAGCTCTTCCACTGCCTGCTGGAGCAATTTCTCGTCATTGGCATGTACCGTGGCCAGTACATCGCCCTTGCGCACCTGATCCCCGCGTTTCTTAGTCAGTGCAATGCCCACCGCCAGATCAATCGGCATTTCCTTGGTCAGCCTGCCCGCACCCAACACGACGGACGCATGCCCAACCGTCTCGGCATCGATTGCAGTAATATAGCCGTCCTGGCTCGCTGTAACTTCCGCTGTCAATGACGCCTTCGGCAGACGGTCAGGATTGTATACGTCTTCTTTGTTGCCGCCCTGTGCCTCGATCATTTGAGCAAGCTTTTCCACAGCTTCCCCTCTCCTCATAATTCCTTCCAGACGCTTCCGGCCCTCTTCGACATCCGCCGCGAGCTCGCCCAGTACGAGCATATGAGCCCCGATGGCAAGCGCAAGCTCCGTCAAATCCTTCGGCCCTCTACCGGCAAGCGTGTCAATCGCCTCCTTGACTTCCAGCGCGTTGCCCACAGCAAAGCCGAGGGGTTGATTCATGTCGCTGATGACAGCAACCGTCTTTCTCCCTACTTGCGTCCCGATCTGAACCATGGCAGATGCAAGTGTTTCCGCCTGTTCCAGCGTCTTCATGAAGGCGCCTTTGCCCACTTTTACGTCGAGCAGGATTGCGTCCGCACCCGCTGCTATCTTCTTGGACATGATCGAGCTGGCAATCAGCGGAACCGCCTCTACCGTAGCGGTCACATCCCGCAGGGCGTAGAGCTTTTTGTCCGCCGGCGTCAGGTTGCCCGATTGCCCGATCACCGATACGCCGATCTCCCGGACTTGCTGCAAAAATTGCTCCCTCGTCCGCTCCACCTGAAAGCCGGCAAACGACTCCAGCTTGTCGATCGTTCCGCCGGAGTGCCCCAGACCTCGCCCCGACATTTTGGCGACGGGAATCCCCGCTGCAGCCACGAGAGGCGCCACGACAAGCGTCGTTTTATCCCCTACGCCGCCTGTACTGTGCTTGTCGACCTTGATTCCTTTCAGTGAACTCAGGTCCAGCTGCTCTCCCGAACCGGCCATCGCCAGTGTCAAGTCCCCTGTTTCACGCGGCGTCATGCCGCGGAGCAGGACGGCCATCGCCCAAGCCGCCATCTGATAGTCGGGAATGCTGCCGTCTGTGTAACCGCGAACCAAAAATTGAATTTCCTCGCTGGAAAGCCCCAGGCCATCCCTTTTTTTCGCGATGATATCTACCATACGCATCATTTATTCACCTCGTGAACAATCTTTCTTCCAAACGATGTGAGCAACAGTAAAGAAGGGTATGGTCTCATAACATACCCTCCTGCCAACCGTGCCTACAGCTTTGCGACAATCCCGTTTACCAGCGACAGGAACTGCGCTTTTACTTTTTCCGTCGTCTCCATGACTTCCTCGTGGGACAGCGGCTGCTCCAGTATGCCGGCAGCCATATTGCTGATGCAGGAAATGCCGAGCACATTCATCTTCATGTGCTTCGCCGCGATTACTTCCGGTACCGTCGACATTCCGACCGCGTCACCGCCGAGAATGCGCAGCATGCGGATTTCAGCCGGTGTCTCGTAGGACGGACCGAGCAGGCCGACATATACCCCTTCCTTCAGCTCGATGCCTTGTTCGGCAGCCACTTCTTTCGCCAGACCGCGCAGCGATTTCGAATAAGCCTCCGACATATCCGGGAAACGGGCTCCCAGCTGCTCGTCGTTTTGACCGATGAGCGGGTTGCGGAACGTCATATTGATATGGTCGGCGATCAGCATCAGGTTTCCGGGCTGATAGGTTTCATTAATGCCGCCCGCCGCATTCGTCACGATGATCGTTTCCACCCCGAGCATTTTCATGACGCGGATCGGAAAGACGACCGCATCAAGGTCATGCCCCTCGTAATAATGGAAGCGGCCCTGCATCGCGACCACCTGTTTCCCCCGCAGCTTGCCGATTACCAGCTGGCCTTTGTGGCCGACGACGGTAGAAGCCGTAAAGCCGGGAATCTCGTGATAGGGAATGATCACCGGATTTTCGATCTCATCTGCCAATACCCCCAGGCCAGAGCCCAAAACAAGCCCAATTGCAGGCTTTTCGCTCAGTTTTGGTTCAATATAACGGACTGCATCTTGATATGTTGTCATCTGTCTAACTCCTCTCAAACTCTTGAAATGATATGGCGCTGAATGGAATGCCCGTATTTACAGCTTGGAAAGAAAGCTTTCCCCGATAGCTGGGAGCTGGACGCTAAAATTGTCGGCGATCGTTGCGCCAATGTCGGCGAATGTGTTGCGAATGCCCAAATTGCTGCCGCTGGCAATTCCTTTGTGATAAACGAGCAGCGGAACGTATTCGCGCGTGTGATCGGTTCCGTGGTGAACCGGGTCATTCCCGTGATCGGCCGTGATGATCAGCAGATCGTCACCGGTTAAAGCCGACATCAGCTCAGGGATACGTGCGTCAAATTCCATCAACGCCCGTCCGTACCCTTTCGGATCGCGGCGATGTCCGTATTTCGCATCAAAGTCGACCAGATTGACAAAGCTCAGACCGGTGAATGGCTCTTTCATCGTACCCAGTATTTGATCTACGCCGTCCATATTGTCCTTTGTCCGAATCGCCTTCGTTACCCCTTCATCCGCGTAGATGTCGCTGATTTTCCCGATCGCGATGGAAGCGAGTCCGGCATCCTGCAAACGATTCATCACTGTCGGCGAGAACGGCTTTACCGAGTAATCATGACGATTGGCCGTTCGCACAAAAGCCCCCGGCTGCCCCACAAACGGGCGCGCAATGACGCGGGTGACGGCAAACTTATCGCGCAAGGTCAGCTCCCGGGCCACCTGACAAATGCGGTACAATTCCTCCAGCGGGACGACTTCCTCGTGGGCCGCAACCTGGAACACGCTGTCCGCTGAAGTGTACACGATGACGTTGCCGGTCCGCATATGCTCTTCGCCCAGCTCATCCAGGATGTCTGTGCCGGAAGCGACTTTATTTCCCAGCACCTTTCGTCCGATCCGCTCTTCGAACTCCCGGATCAGCTCGGCCGGAAATCCATCCGGATACGTACGGAATGGAGTCGATACGTGAAGGCCCATGATCTCCCAATGTCCGGTCGTTGTGTCCTTGCCGATGGAAACCTCATTCATTTTTCCATAATGGGCTTTTGGATGATCAGCTGCGGGAACCTTTGCCAAAGGAGCAATATTCCCCAGGCCCAATGCCTGCAAATGCGGAAGAGCGAAGCCTTCTACTCGTTCGGCAATGTGTCCGAGCGTATGGGCACCCTCGTCTTGAAAACGGGGAGCATCAGGCAATTCACCAATCCCGACGCTGTCCATGACAATTAAGAAAACACGAGAAAAACGTGGCAATGCAACCGCCTCCTACAAGTAAGTATGTTGAAGTACCCAGGTGTAAGGATAGGTCGTCAGACGTCTGACGAGGAAAAAAAGAGAGACTATGCTCTCGGGTGTGTTTTTGCGTAAATATCCTTGATCCTGGTTCTGGTCACGTGCGTATAAATCTGGGTCGTCGAAATGTCCGCATGGCCGAGCATTTCCTGTACGGAGCGGAGATCCGCACCGTTCTCCAGCAGGTGGGTGGCAAAGGAATGGCGCAGCGTATGCGGGGTGATCTCGGCTCTGACGTTTGCTTTCTGTGCATATCGCTTGATAATTTTCCAGAAGCCCTGCCTGGTGATCTGCTTGCCCACATGGTTCAGGAACAGCGCCGTCTCCCCCTGTTCTTTCACCAGACGCGGACGCCCCGCCTGCAAGTAGTGGCGGACGATTTGAATGGCGACGGAACCGAGCGGGATGATGCGCTCCTTTGACCCTTTCCCCATGCATTTGACAAATCCCATTTCCAGATTCACATCCGTGACGCTAAGGTTCACTAATTCCGATACACGGATGCCTGTCGCATACAAGAGCTCCAGCATCGCCTTGTCGCGAAGACCTGCGGGATGATTCATGGCCGGACTGTCAAGCAGACGCTCCACTTCTTCCACCGATAGCACCTTGGGCAGCCTTTTTTCAATTTTGGGCGTTTCCAAATGGATCGACGGATCTTTGTCAATGTACTTGTCACGTACGAGAAATTGATAAAAGGCCCGAATCGATGCCATATTTCGCGAAAGTGTCGCTGTAGCCCTGCCTTTTTCCTGCAAGCTCATCAAATATCCGATGATTTGCGTCCGGGTGGAGTCCTCGATCCGGGAGACTCCCTGCTCCTGCAGGTAGGCGGTAAAGGCAACCATATCCCGCTGATAGGATTCGAGCGTATTAGGCGAAAGCCCTTTTTCGACGGAAAGAAAATGGATAAAATGATCAATCAGCATGTCCATGAAGTTGTCCCCTTCAGGTGAAAAGTATCTTGTATTGCTTTCCACACGAAAAGGAAAAGTCCTCTTTTTGGAGGAAAATTGCCCCACTATTCCCCTGTCAGATAGAACAGCTCCAGCCTGGCCATGTACCCGTCCAGATCCTTGGGGGCCGATGTGTTGACGAGCTTTACCACTTTCACCGCGTTCCCGTTTGGTTCCTTGTAATGGTTGCCCGACCATAGCTTATCGGTAAGGAGAGTGATGATCCCGTAGGAAATGAGCGTGCAGGTGACAAACAGGAGAAAAACGCGCAATATCTCCATGAATCGTCGAACCGGTATTCTCATGTGCCGACTTCCTTCCCGTTATCGTTCCTTCCATTATATGCGTCTTTGGCAAATCCATTCGGCCGCTTACGTAGGCAGGTCCTGCAGAACGTCGTCCAGCGGCACAAAAGGCACACCCAATGATTTCGCCACGGCTTCGTACACGACTTGTCCATTCAGCACATTGACCCCGCGAGCCAGCGCGCGGCTTTGCGCAATGGCAGACCGGTAGCCTTTGTTCGCAAGCATCAAGCCATAAGGAATCGTGACATTCGTCAAGGCGATTGTCGAGGTCCGGGGAACAGCTCCAGGCATGTTGGCAACCGCATAATGGACAACTCCGTGCTTAACATAGGTCGGCTCACTGTGAGTCGTAATCCGGTCGATCGTTTCGATCGACCCCCCCTGGTCGATCGCCACATCTACGATGACAGAGCCAGGCGCCATGGATTTCACCATTTCCTCTGTAACTAGCTTGGGTGCCCTCGCTCCCGGTATCAGGACGGCGCCGATTAGAAGATCCGCGGTTCGCACTGCCTCGGCAATATTATAGTGATTGGACATAAGCGTATGCAGTCGGCCCTGGAAAAGATCATCCAGTTCGCGAAGCCTGCCGGCATTAATATCCAGCAGCGTCACCTTGGCTCCCATCCCCACGGCCATTTTTGCCGCGTTCGTTCCGACAATCCCGCCTCCGACAATGACTACGTGCGCCGGAGGAACGCCTGGCACTCCTCCCAAAAGGACGCCCTTTCCACCATGGGGCTTTTCCAAAAATTGGGCTCCGATCTGCACTGACATCCGTCCTGCCACTTCGCTCATCGGCATGAGCAGCGGCAGCGACCCGTCATCTGTCTGGATCGTTTCGTAAGCGATCGCCACCACTTTTTTGGCACACAGCTCTGCTGTCAGTTCCCTTTCCGGAGCGAGATGCAAATATGTAAACAAGATCAGATTTTCGCGAAAATAACCGTATTCCTCCGGAAGCGGTTCCTTTACCTTGCAAATCATATCCGCATGCTGCCACACTTCCGACGCACGGTGGAATATTTCCGCTCCGGCGGCGAGATAGTCCTCATCAAAAAAGCCAGAGCCCGCTCCAGCTTGTGTCTCCACGAGTACCCGATGTCCTGCCTGCCTGTACGCGCTTACGCCCGCCGGGGTAAGCCCCACCCTGTTCTCGTTGTTCTTCAGCTCTTTTGGAACTCCAATAATCACGCTTTCAAGCCTCCTCCGCTTGGCATTCCGCTTTCCTTATCATGCCTCCGGGAGTGAATCTCTAACAGCCAAAAAGCGTTAAAACAAGAAAAACTTCTCCTGTTTAAAGAGAAGTTTTTTACTTGAAGTCCTCCACGTTGACCTTGTCGATACAGCGGCTGCAAATGCCGTAAAACGACAGGCGGTGATCGGTAATATAAAAGTTGTAAACATTCTTTACCTTTTCTTCTGCGGATACGAGCAGGTCTTCAAAAATTTCATCCACCGAGCCACAATTGTTGCAGATCAAGTGATGGTGATGATACTCGGAATTATCGTCACGAAGGTCGTACCTGGCGACTCCATCGCCAAAGTTCATCTTGTGGATGATTTTCAGCTCACTCAGCAATTCCAATGTGCGGTACACAGTAGCCAAGCCTATTTCAGGGGCCTTCTCTTTGACGAGCAGATAGACGTCTTCGGCACTCAGATGATCTTCCTCGTTCTCCAACAACACGCGAACAGTGGCTTCACGTTGTGGCGTCAGTTTATAGTTTTTGGAATGAAGCTGCTGCTTGATCTTCTCTAACTTTTCTTCCAACATGCGTGCCCCTCCCCGCTCACACGAAACCTGCTCCTATTATAGTAGAGGGGCATCCAAGAAGTCAAATACATAAGTTCTTACTTGAGAATAATTATTGATTGAGGACGATCTGCATCAGCTTGGGCGAGACAAACGTCTCGAACATCGCCGCCATTGTCAGGACTAAAAGCATGGCGAGCACCAGCAAGGAATACCCCATAAAATGGGGCATGATCACATCCCGCTTGCTCAGCAGCCTGGTTCTGATCAGCCGAAGAGAAAATGAAATTCCGCTTACGCCCACGATCATCAAAGCGGGGACGACCAGCAGGTTTTGCGGCAATACGCCCATGAGCGCAAACGTGACTCCTTGCCATTGCAGCTGATTGACCAGAAAGCCGACCGTAAAGCCGATGACCACTCCTTTTAAAAACAGAAGGAGCAAAATCATCGGCAGGCCGATAATGGATAGTCCCAATACCCACATGATGCCGACTGTTTTTGCGTAGTAGCCGAGCGACTGCTGAAAGTGCGCATTCGGCTCGGGGATGCCTTTTTCTCCCATACTGCTGAAAAAGAACTGGAGAAATCCGAACAGCTCCTGCCTCTGCGCGAGCGGCAGTGAATTGACGATGACCGCGCCGAAAATAATTCCCATCGTAAACAGAACGATTGTAAACCAGTATAGTGATTGGTGCTCTTTGGCATATAGCTGGATTGTTTGTCCAATTCGCGACCGCACAGCAGCTCGCCTCCCGCTTCGCTGATTCTTTTACAGCTTATGCGGACGGGCTGTCGCCTATGACTTGTCCTCATGAAGCGGGAGGATCTTGCCGTACGTACCCGCTCCTCCCGCTTTTACCTGCAGCCGCCCTTCTCTGGCCAGAACGATCAGCTCCGCGATTCGGTCTCCTGTTATAGCTGCCAACTGTTCCTGCTCTGTTCGATGCAGGATAGACATTTCCGTGCCAAACCGTTGGTAAAGCTTTTCGCGGAGCTTCGGCCCCACTCCCGGGATAAATTCGAGCGGCACCTGCTCTACATATGGCGGCCGAAACGGCGGGTGCACTCCAAGAGGGGCATCAGCCAACTGGGCGATCCGGTCGTAAACGCCCCGAACCACTCGCTTGAATCCGCATTGCGGACAGCGCCCATGCTCGTCCGCCGGCTCAGTCGATTGACAGGACTGACAGGCTGTCTGATGGTACTTGCCGAGCTGAGGATGCAGACCGTAGTTTACGCTGACACCGCGTCCTTCTTCCCGGCGCAATGCCTTTACCCACTCTCGGAACGATCTTTCTCCCATGGCAATCGATTGGTATTCCCTTCCGATTTTGGCCAATGAATGCGCATCGGAATTGGTCAAGAACGTCTTCCCGTGCAGCTCAAGCAGACGATCCGCCATGTCTGTATTGGCGCTAAGCCCCAATTCCACTGCATCAATCAGGCTCGGATCGATCAATTCGGCCAATGAATCCGTGCAGCTTCCGTATAGCCCTTTATGCGGCGTAAAAATATGTGCGGGCACAACTACTCCGCCCCCATCGGCCACGACCTGCTGAAGCTCCCGCAACGTGGTTTGAATACGCTGTGAGCTGAGCTGCACATTTTTGCAGCGCTTGGAAAGCCATTCTGTAAACAGCCGCATCCTTGCCAAATCCGGCAAATAGCAGAGAAAATGGGCTTCTCCCCTGGCTGTCTCCCTGATCTCCACCTCGCAGCCGAGAATCAGCATCGTCTGTTTGTACAGCACACCGCCATCTTTATGCTCCGATGCATGACCCACGTCGATGAGATACTGGAGCTCGTCTTGCACCTCCGGCGAGTGGGCATCGATAATCCCGATCATATCCATGCCTTTCCGCTCTGACGCCTCTTCCAGAATTCGCGTCAATGTCATGTGGCGCGAAGCCGTAATTTTGACGGGCTTTCCGCTCCACGTTCCACCGACGTGGATATGCATGTCGCAAAAGAACGTCGGCAACGCGTCCGGTTTATTTCTTTCCATGCAACAACCGGTTTTCCCACGCGAACAATGCCGCTACTGTTTTCGCATCCCGGATCTCGCCGCGGCGATGGAGCTCATGTGCCTCTTCCAAGGTCAGCTCGAGCACTTCGACAAATTCGTCTTCATCCGGTTGGCTCTCTCCCTTTGTCAGTTCGGTTGCCATGTAGAGGTGGAGAATTTCGTTGGCAAATCCCGGAGAGGTATAAAAGGAGCTGAGATGCGTATAGCTTTTTGCCTGGTACCCTGTCTCTTCCTGCAATTCACGCTTGGCACATGCCAGCGGCTCTTCGCCCGGCTCCAACTTTCCGGCCGGAAGCTCCACAATGACTTGCTCCAACGGTTTTCGGAACTGGCGGACCGCCACAAGTTTGCCTTCATCCGTCAAAGCCATGACGGCAACGGCTCCCTGGTGGGTGACAATTTCCCGCTTCGCTGTGTTTCCATTGGGAAGCAGCACTTCATCCACTTTCAGCGTGATAATTTTCCCTTCATAAATCGTTTGACTGGAAATCGTTTTCTCATACAAATGCTGTGTATCCTTCATCGGTTCATCATCCTTTGCCTATGGGCTGGTTCTAAACGGGGATGGCTCCCCATATGCTTTGAGCAAGACACTTGTCCCATCCATATTGTATAGGAGGAGAGAGAGGATGAAAACCTACGTTGACGAAAAGCAGATTCGGATGGTGGGAAAAGCCTGGGAAATTCGCGCTACCCTTCGGTCCTGGTCAAAAAAAGACCTAACTTTGCAAGAATATCTCGCCCGGCGGACCAACCGGCCTCGCCGGTAAAGAAATCTTTTATGCAAGGGATGCTCTTTGCCGCAAGCATCCCGGCCAAAACGGCTGTCTGAAACGGGGTCGGGTCTTGCCGCCAGCTTCTGCCCATCGTGGAGAAATGCAGCTCGTGCAGGCACTCCAGCCGTTCCAGTATGGCCTCGTCTGGCGCTGCCGCATGCATGAGCATATGGTCTGTCTGCTGACAGATGCCTTCCATTTGCCTGGCGATTCGTTCGTCGCGTTCATCATCCCATACAGGTACCGGTACGAAAACCGGTCGAAGGGCAAACCTTTTCAACACAGTAATGGTATGATGGCTCACGCCCAGATGCCGCTCGCGCGGATCGGAAAAGCTGATCCTCGGGATAAAAAACGGGACGCCTCCGAGTAAGCTGACCGCATGAATGACTTCCGCCAGCTGCATCCCTGAAAAGCCGAATGGAGTGGCTGTCCCCGCAACACCGGGCCCGAGAATGCAAAGGATAATGTCGGCACGAGCTACGTGACGGGCGGCCAACAATCCATTGTGAATCGAAACGCTTTCCCAGTCTCCCCCCCACGCATGTCCGGTCGTTATCGTTCCGCTCAGCAGCCCTGTTCGCTTGAGATGGTCTGCCTGGTGACTTAAAGCGATCGGCAAGGATGCCCCATCCGGCATGACATAGACCGCTCTGACCTCAGAGGCCGCTTGCTTCACCGCTGAAGCAACTGCCGGAAGCAGACTGTGGAGCTCTCCGATCAACACAGGTGTCCCTTCGAGGGAAGCTCGTTCATTGCTAAAAAGCTGATGATAAGGGCTATGCTGCTCCTCCACGGCATCCACGGCCATTTGCCACGGGGAATAGCGCATTTTCATGACGTGACCCCATGTGCTTGGATATACATCGACCACGTTTTTCTCTGATCGTTTTCCCACTACAATATGATACCCGCCTGTGCCTAACTGGAGTCGAATGGCGGTCGTATTCATCAGAAGCTCTTCGCCCTCCTCATACTGCTCTTCCGAGTATGAGACGGCGTTTTCGATCAAACCGGTTTCCGGCAAATACAATTCCAGTATCTGCATGCCCTGCCGCTTTTGCAAAACCTGCCTTACAATCCCCGATTCCAGGCGAAGCACTGTGCATCCCCCCGCTTTCGCCAGTCTTTCTGATCAGGCATCCGTCCACTAAAGACTAGTACCTTTTTTGATAAATTATGGGAATTTGGCAAAAAAAAGAACCAGGTCTCCCTATTGGAAGACCCGGTACTCACGCGAGTATTACGCTGTTCTGTTCGCGCTTTATTCCAGCACCTCGGCAATCACGGCCAGCACCAGCTCGGAAGCTTTGTTCAACTCAGCAATCGGCATCCGCTCGTTCTTGGTATGGATTTCTTCATAGCCGATCGCAAAGTTAACACTCGGGATGTTGTAGCCGTTAAAGACGTTGCCGTCGCTGCCGCCGCCGCTCGATACCAGCTCGGGATTGCGTCCGATGCGTTTCACTGCGCCGATCGCTTTTTGAACGACTGGCGTCTCTTCGTTAAACTTGTACCCGTGATACATGAAGATCACATCGTTTTCGCATTGACCGCCCATCTCTGCGGCCGCTTCTTCAAATGCGGTGGTCATGCTTTTTACCTGCGCCTCCAGCTTGTCCATCACCAGGCTGCGCGCTTCCGACCATACTTCCACGTAGTCGGTTACGATGTTGTAGGCCTTGCCCCCCTCAAACCGGCCGATATTGGCTGTCGTATCGGCGTCAATGCGGCCCAGAGACATGCGGGAAATTGCTTTGCTGGCAATGGTGATCGCACTGATTCCGTCTTCGGGGTTTACTCCTGCGTGAGCAGCTTTTCCGTGAATTTTCGTTACGATTCGATACTGTCCGGCTCCCGCTACGGTAATGGCTCCCACAGGTCCTTCCGAGTCGAGGATAAAGCCCATCTCTGCCTTGAGCAAGCTGGAATCCATCGCACGGGAACCAACCAAACCGGATTCTTCGCCGACCGTCAGGACTATCTGAATCGTCGGATGCGGAAGGTTTTGCTCCTTTAGTGTACGCATGGCTTCAAAAATCGCAGCAATCCCGGCCTTGTCGTCCGCTCCCAGAATCGTGGTTCCGTCCGAGTACACGTAGCCGTCCCGCACCTGCGGCTTGACGCCGTTGCCGGGAACGACTGTATCCATGTGGCTGCTGAACAGGATAGCCGGTCCTTTTGCGGTGCCTTCCAGCGTGGCGATGAGGTTGTTCCCGCCGTGGCCTGTCTTGGCCGCTGCATCGTCTTCCTCAACGGTGAAGCCCATTTCCATCAGCTTGTCCTTCAGCACTTTGTTGATTTGCGCTTCGTTTTTCGTTTCACTGTCGATTTGGACGAGCTCCAAAAACTCGTTCAGCAATCGCTCCTGGTTGATCACGACGATTCCTCCCGAATAAAGCCCCCGCTGAGCCGGGATGGCGGCCGCAGGGCTTGTCTAATGAAAATGCCAAATGATCGCATAGTCTGCACGTTACAAGTATACAGCAAAAAAATTTTTTCTACCATGTCGTGCCAGCCTTTTTTGCTTCTTTTACAGCGGGATGTTTCCGTGCTTCTTGGAAGGCCGGCGCTCTTCTTTGTTTCTCAGCATTTCCAGCGATCGCTTTAGATACTTTCTTGTTTCCCTCGGGTCGATCACATCGTCAACCATGCCGTTTTCCGCTGCCACATACGGATTGGCAAAGCGCTCGCGATATTCCGCGATTTTGGCCTGGCGGGTTGCAACCGGGTCCGCGCTCTGCTCGATGTCGCGGGCAAAGATGACGTTTGCTGCTCCTTCCGGCCCCATCACGGCAATCTCGGCATTCGGCCAGGCGTAGACGACGTCGGCGCCGATCGCCTTCGAATTGAGCGCGACATAAGCCCCGCCGTATGCTTTTCGCGTAATGACGCTGATCTTGGGAACAGTCGCCTCGGAGTAGGCAAATAAAATTTTGGCCCCATGCCTGATAATCCCGCCATGCTCCTGATTGATGCCGGGAAAGAAACCCGTCACATCGACAAATGTGATCAACGGAATATTGTAGCAGTCACAGGTCCGAATAAACCGCGCCAGCTTGTCAGACGAGTCGATATCCAGGCCGCCAGCCATCACTTTCGGCTGGTTGGCGATAAGGCCCACGCTCTGTCCGTCAATGCGCCCGAAGCCTACCACGATATTGCGCGCAAAATCAGGCTGCACCTCTAAAAACTCGCCACCGTCCACGATTTTTTCCAGCACTTTTTTTGCATCGTACACCTTCGTGCCCGCTACCGGGACCAGATCGATCAGCTCTTCCAGCCAATCGCCGTCTGGCCCGCTGTACGTTTTGACCGGCGGCTCCTCCCGGTAATTTTGCGGCAAGAAGCTCAGCAGGTTGCGTACCTGCAGCAGGACCTCCTCCTCAGTAGCGGCAGTAAAATGCGCGTTTCCGCTGATCGCCGAATGGACAGAAGCGCCGCCCAAATCTTCGCTGGAAATTTTTTCGCCGGTCACGGTTTCAATCACTTTCGGTCCCGTAATAAACATCTGCGAGGTCTTTTCCACCATAAACACGAAATCGGTAATCGCCGGGGAATAAACCGCTCCGCCTGCGCAAGGGCCCAGAATCACCGAGATTTGCGGAATCACGCCCGAATAGATCGAGTTGCGGTAAAAGATGTGCCCGTATCCGTCGAGGGAAACGACCCCCTCCTGAATCCGCGCTCCGCCGGAGTCGTTCAGACCAATGACAGGAGCGCCGTTTTTGGCCGCCAGATCCATGATGTTGGCGATCTTTTTGGCGTGCATCTCGCCAAGGGCTCCGCCAAAGACCGTAAAGTCCTGTGCAAAGAGGTAGACCAGCCGGCCTTTGATTTTGCCGTATCCCGTCACGACCCCTTCGCCCGGCGCGTCCAATTTGTCCATGCCGAAGTTGCTCGCCCGGTGTTTGACAAAGGGCTGCAGCTCGACAAATGTATCAGGGTCGAGCAGAAGGGAAATCCGTTCCCGCGCTGTCAGCTTTCCGCGATTGTGCTGGGCAGCGATCCGCTCGTCTCCGCCGCCCAGCTCCACCTTCCGCTTGCGCTCGTACATCTCATCGATTTTTTCGAACATCGCTTCACTCATGCTTGCCTTCCTCCTTGCCCGCAGCTGCATCCGGATATTGACACAATTCGAACAGGACTCCCCCTGCTGCCCTCGGATGGATAAAGCCGATTTGCGAGCCGTGCGCTCCCGGTTTGGGCGTCTCGTTGATCAGCGGAATGCCATTTGTTTGCAAGCTCCGCAGACGCTCCTCCACGTCCTCCACATCAAGCGCAATATGGTGAATCCCTTCTCCGCGCTTGTCAATGAATTTGGCAATCGGGCTGTCTGCACTCGTCGGCTCCAGCAATTCGATCCGGCTTCCTCCGATTCCAAGGAAAGCGACGCGCACCTGCTCGCTTTCTACCGTTTCCGTCCCGAGCAGGGTCAGCCCCAGATGCTGGATGTAAAAGGGCAGGGCCGCCTCCAGATTTTTGACTGCTATACCGATATGGGCAATCTTTTTTGGCGCCTTCTGAAAGGTCATGCGCTTTCTTTTTACGTGGGCGCGGATAAAGTCGGCGGTGATGCTGGTAGGCGTCCCCGGAGTGAAAACTTCCGCAACTCCATGTTCTTTTAAAAAGGGAATGTCTTCCTGAGGGATTACGCCTCCCCCGACGACCAATATGTCATCCGCTCCCTGTTCCTTCAGCAGGCGGACAACCTCCGGAAACAGCTCATTGTGGGCCCCTGACAGACAAGAGAGGCCCACGCAGTCCACGTCTTCCTGAACCGCTGCCGCCGCAATCTGCGCCGGCGTCTGACGGAGTCCCGTGTATACCACTTCCATCCCCTCATCGCGAAGCGCCTGCGCCACAACCAAGGCCCCCCGATCATGCCCGTCGAGTCCCGGTTTGGCAACCAGCACGCGAATTCTCTGTTCCATCAATAGCTCCCCCTTGTCATTTGAACCTTCCTGCTCTTCGCTACACTGCTCGGTACTCGCCAAATACGCTTCGCAATACCCCGCAGATTTCTCCGATCGTGGCGTAGTGCCGTACGCACTCGATAATGTACGGCATCAGGTTGTCAGTCCCTTGAGCCGCAGCCCGCAACTGATTGAGCGTTTGTTCAATTTGCTGTTGATCCCGCTTTGCACGGAGTAGGTCCAGCCGCTCTTTCTGCTTCCTGCCAAGCTCGGGATCCACGCGAAGAAGCTCAGGCTGAGGCTCGTTGTCGAGCTGAAAACAGTTCATTCCCACTACCTTTTCCTCGCCGGATTCGATTTTTCGCTGCGTTTCATAGGCCTGCTTGTGAATTTCCCGCTGCATATAGCCCGCTTCCACGGCAGCTACCGCGCCGCCGATTTGCTCGATTTTTTCCAAATAGGCAAGGGCCTTGGCCTCCACCTGGTCCGTCAAATACTCAACAAAGTAGGAGCCTGCCAGCGGGTCGACCGTATCCGTCACGCCGCTTTCAAAGGCGATGATCTGCTGCGTGCGCAGCGCGATGCGGGCTGATTCTTCCGTCGGCAGCGCCAGTGCCTCGTCGCGTGAATTCGTATGCAAGCTTTGCGTACCGCCAAGGACTGCGGCCAATGCCTGCAAGGTTACTCGGACGATATTATTGTCTGGCTGCTGCGCCGTCAGCGTAGAACCGCCCGTTTGCGTATGCACCCGGAACTGCCAGGACTTCGGATTTTTCGCTCCGTATTTCTCCTTCATCAAGCGGGCCCACATTCTCCTGGCCGCGCGGAATTTGGCGATTTCTTCAAAAAAATGATTGTGTCCGTTGAAGAAGAACGACAGCTGCGGAGCAAAACGGTCAATGTCAAGACCGGCCTTGAGCGCAGCCTCCACATATGCAATGCCGTCCGCAATCGTGAACGCCACTTCCTGCACCGCGGTCGATCCGGCTTCCCGAATGTGATAGCCGCTGATGGAAATCGTATTCCACTTGGGCACATTTTCCGCACAGTAGGCGAAGATATCGGTAATCAGCCGCATCGAAGGCTGAGGCGGAAAAATGTACGTGCCCCGGGCAATGTATTCCTTCAAAATGTCGTTTTGAATCGTTCCTGACAGCTTCTCCGCCGGTACTCCCTGTTTTTCTCCCACTACGATATACATGGCGAGCAATACGGATGCCGGTGCATTAATGGTCATCGAAGTGCTCACCTTGTCGAGCGGGATCTTGTCGAGCAGCACTTCCATGTCTTCCAGGGAATCGATCGCCACACCGACCTTCCCGACTTCTCCCGTAGCCATCGGGTCATCCGAGTCGTAGCCGATCTGCGTCGGCAGGTCAAAGGCGACACTCAACCCTGTCTGTCCTTGTTCGAGGAGATAGCGAAACCGTTTGTTGGTTTCTTCCGCGGAACCAAAGCCGGCATATTGCCGCATCGTCCACAGCCTGCCTCGATACATGTTGGGCTGAACGCCCCGCGTAAAAGGATACGCACCCGGAAATCCTACTTTCTCCATATAAGCATCATCGATTTGATCCGGCATGTACAGCGGATCGATCTCGATAGCGGACGAGGTGGCAAACTGCTGCTTTCTTTCGGGCGACTTGGCCAGCCGTTCATTCAGCTCTTGTTGCCACTTTCGGTACAGTTCGGTACAATCTTTAGTAGTCACCTGCGAACACCCCGTTTTCCATGGTAATGACCGATTGTTGAAACGAAGGAAGGAACTTCTCCCCCTTCCAATAATTCTAGCACAGCGGGTTACACAATAACGCGACAATTTCCACTTTTCGTTCAGTAAATTTTTCAATCGCGCTATTCAGGAGGTTCGGTATGCCGAAACAATCGACACTGGTAAAAATTATGGTTTTTATTATGATCGCCGCCCTCGTGGTTCCTACGTTCTTTTACTTCCGATGATAGGAGGGCAAGCAGGCCGCCATCCATAAAAAAGCTGGAATGGCAGCTCTTTCGAAACAAGCTGGCTCTTTGGCAGAAAAGCTTTTTATGCGTTTCCGGAAAGGTGCAACATCGTAAAGTGGTTAACCTTTGCTGCGCGACAAGAAAAACCCTTCCCAATCGGGAAGGGTTTTTGCTT
>NZ_JAUMSJ010000005.1:0-243922 GCF_037834415.1 Brevibacillus borstelensis
GACTGACAATTAGCACTCCTCCTCAAAATGGATATTTCTTTAGGTGTGTGTCGTCATGCTTATTCCACTATAGAGGGCAGATGTCGCTAAAATTTGATCAAGATGTAAACAAAATGTCACAACGGACGAATGCGCCTAGTCTATGATCAAACAATAACAACCTTACTCCAGTCCGATGACCGAAATAAGGTTGTACGCAAGAGGAACGTTATTGATTTGTGCTAGTAGTACCTTTATCGCTGGCATGGATCGGAGAGTTGTTTAATTCGGAAACTTGATCGCTCCTCACATCCATTTATATTAGTTGTAACAGTCGCTCTTTTGATAATTTTGTGTATTTTTGTACGAATGAAAGGTCTAATCCATCTCGAATCATTTCTTCTGCAATTTCAATTCTAGCAGATAACTTACCACTCCATCTTCCGTTATAATAACCTTCATTTTGTCCCTTTTGTCTCTCAGGTGATATTTCTTGATGCGAATCGTTCACGATTTCAATAAACCATTGTTTATCTATCCTCTGTAAAGGGTCAAATCTAACAATCCCTCTCCATTCGTCTTCATCTTGATAAACAATTACGTTTTCACCGACGGTTAAGTCAAATATTTCAACAACAACGGGTGATATTGCGGGCTCACCATTCGTATCATTGCAAAAGTTCGTATCGATGAGAATAGATTTTAGATTCATGTCATTACTCTCCTTACATAAGTTTACTCTCCATTTATTCGGAACTCTTGTTACTGCTCTTTCAATCTTGTATATCAAAAGGTTAGTTCGATCGATCGATAGCCGCCCAATTCATTCAGTACTGGGTAGGAAAAGTAAGACCTCAAAGGAAGCCCCCTCAAGGTCAATGATTTAAGAGTGTAATACATCAATTTTTGCAGAAATATTACTTCTTAGTATTGGCAATGTTTTGGATAGAAAGTCGTCTTTTTTTTCAGTGAAACCAATACAATAATCGTACTCCTCTGTCTCATCAACAGTTACATAATATTCTTCTTGAAAGAGAACGTTGGAATATTGTTCAAAACGATTACCCTTTTTTACTGTTACACATCTAAAGAGAAAATCAATTCCAATTGCTTTTTTTATGTCTTGTTTCTCATTGGCCCAAAACCATATTAATTTTGGGGGGGTGTTATTTGGAGCATCCCAATGGGGAATAGATTCTTCCCAAGGCAATACCCAATTGGAATTGGTGAATACTTGCCTTTTAAGAATGAATTCCTTATCAGGCTTATTAATTAAATCAATATTTCTTTCATAGAAGCAAAACAATAATTGTTCATCTTCGCAAAGAAAGCATCTTAAAATATCAGCTATTCCATCGATAGATTCGTTATGCGCTATTAATCCATAGCCTGGTTTAAATTGTACCTGCATTTTTTTATCCCCTAATCAACATCAAAATAACAGTGTCTCCCGTCATTTTTCCAGTTTTAGGATCAATGTACTGGAAATGAGGTGGCGTATATTTAGTTGGGTCTTTAACATCTTTCTGAAAGTACTGGACTTCTCCGATTTTGTTACCATTAGCATCGGTTACATCAGCTTTCAATATATCCGTCCTATACTGTCCGCCCTCCGTAAAATCTTTATCTTTTAGCCAACTATCCTTCCCACCAACATGCGTCCATTTTTTATACTTGCTGATATCAGCGAACCAACCACAACTATTATGTGTCCAGATCCTAAGATTGGAAACAAAGTACGTATGGAAGTCCTTTACCTTAAAGTTGTAGACAGTCTTATGTTCCTTTTTAACCTCAATCTTGCAGTACGTTCACCACGCTGTTCAATTCACGGCTCTAAACAGTGTAAATTTACCAAAATATAAAGAAGTAGAAATATTACTCCATTAAGAAGACAAAAACCAGCAAATGCAAAGCATTTGGGAGAATTTTTGGGATGGGATAAGGTCGGGTAGACGGTTGTGCTTTCAACAAATGAAAACAATCCATGGACGATTTGCAGTCGACGGATTGTTTCGTTTTATAAGGTTGGGAATGGTGCCGTATTGATTGATTACCTACCTTTTCTGCGATCCGTCTTACTGATCAACCCAAGCGTCGTTAAAAAGCAGGCGATCTTGACTTACCTTGATTCCCTTCACGCGCTTGTTCACCACAAAAAACTGCTTATCGATGTAGATCGGAATGATGTACGCTTGCTCGATCATATATCGCTGCGCTTCCGAGTAAACCTGCTTTCTCGCCTCCGGATCTACCGTTCGGCGGCCGAGCTCAGCCAATTCATCCAGTTTAGCGTCTTTGATCGACGAGAAATTGAATCCGCCGATTTGGCTCGAGTGGAAGAACATGTAGAATATATCTGGATCAATATGGTCATAAGCCATAACTGTGAGATCGAAATCCCCTTTGATCGCAGTATCCAGCATGGCCCCGGGTTCCATACTGTTGATCTTGACTTTGATCCCGAGTTCTCCAAGCATCGATTGCACGAGCTGCGATTCTTTGGCTTGTCTTTCTCTGGAGAGCAACGTTAGGCTAAGCGTTTGCCCGTTCTTTTCTCGTATTCCTTCTGCATTCACTTTCCAACCTGCTTTATCCAGCAGCTTTTTCGCTTCCTCCTGGTTGAACTTGTAATCCAGCTCTTCAACCGCTTTGTCGAAGCCAAAGAAAGTTGGAGGCAACAAGCTGTGTGCGACTTCTCCCTCCCCCTGCAGAGCAGCCTGGATGATCGCTTGCTTGTTGATGGCCATATTCAGCGCTTTGCGTACCTGGACATCCCGGAGTGCTTCCGTCTTCATATTCATCTCCAGAAACAGACCGATCCCGCTTCTCATTTTCTCCAGAACCTCAAATTTGTCGCTATTTCGATATTTTTTCGCGTCTTTTGCTTGAACGTTTAACGCGACATCGATCGTACCACTGTCCAGTGCTGCCATCGTCGTTTGATAATCGATAATGAATTTGGCAACAAGCTTGTCCGGTCGAACCGGGCCTTGATTTTCATAAAACGGCTCAGGCCATTTGAATTTGTCATTGCGTGCAAAAGTAATGGACTGACCAGGCTGCCAGCTTTCCAATTTCCACGGTCCTACCCCCAGTGGATGCCTGCCGTAGTCGGGACCCGCTTCCTCGATTGCTTTTACAGAAAGTGGCTGTAACCAGCCCGGTACGGAAAGGTTGAGAAGCAATGGGGCAAACGGTTCCTTCAATTCCAAAATGAGCGTCTGATCATCGGGTGCTTTTACTTCCTTCAGCGATTCCAGCATTGCCTGCGTAGCTTTTGCCTGGGTTTTCGGATCGAGAATACGATCGAATGTCTCCTTGAACGTTTTAGCGGTCAGTGGCGTCCCGTCGCTAAACGTAATGCCGGAGCGTATGGTAAAGGTCCACATTTTTCCATCCGGAGAAATTTTGTAGCTTTCGGCCAGATAAGGCTTGATTTCCCGCGTGACCGGGTCCACATAGACAAGTGTTCCGCCCATAAGGCCTGCAAGCTCGTCTGTCACACTCGCCCCGTTTGACTTGTGAACGTCAAAGGTATCCGGCTCTTGCTTGTAGGCGATCGTGATCGTGCCGCCCTGCTTTGGAGGACCGGATTTTTCAGGCGCCGGAATTTCTGTGCTCCCCTCGGTGCCGCCTCCGCTGCACCCACTCATGACCAGCATCATCCCCATTACCGTCCATAAGGCCCTCCGAAAAAATTGGTTTCTCATGATTATCCCCCTTACTGCGAATCGATTTTGATTTTTCTGTTTGTCTATATGCGCCTACTGCTAATTGGCTTCTCCGATCATGTAGCCCTTTGGTGGCTCTGCGCCGAGCAAATGCTTGACGAAATAGTCCCATTTCCTCCGGATAAAATAGCAATCGGTGTAGAAGCGATGATCTTTGTTCGGCATGATCAGCAGATCGAAATCTTTGTTCGCTTTGATGAGAGCATCGACCAATCTCAAGGTGTGAGCCGGATGCACGTTGTCATCGAGATCGCCGTGGGCGAGCAGCAAATGACCGCACAGATTTTTGGCGAGAGAGGCATTGTCCTGCTCCCGATACAAATCTGCATCGTAGGCTCCATGGTATCTTTCACCCCAGGCGTGTACATACAGGCGCTGATCGTGGTTACCGCAACCCGCTACCGCAACTTTATAAACATCCGGATAAGTGAGTATAGCCCTAACAGAACCGTATCCGCCGCCCGATACGCCCCAAATACCGACCCGATCCAAGTCTAAAAATGAATAGTGCTCCGCCAGTTGCTTCATTCCAGCCACATGGTCAATCAAACCGGCCGCACCCTGGAGGTTACCGTAGGAAACGTCGTGGAACGCTTTGGAGCGAAAAGGGGTGCCCATCCCGTCCATTATGACGGTTGCGAAACCCAACTGGGCAAATGGTTGAGCGTCGCCAAGCAGGTCCAAGCCCCCTGCATACGCCTCTGCGCAAAAAAACTTCGGCGTATTGATCCGCTGGACGCCTCCGTAAAAATAGTCGATCACCGGGTATTTCCGCGCAGGATCAAAATCGGCCGGCCGGACCAAAACACCATAAAGATCGGTTATGCCATCGTGTGCCTTGACGGTGATTCTCTGCGGCATCTGATACCCTTGGGCCAGAAGGAGCTCAATATCTGCCTTTTCCAGCTCGCGGATCAGTCGGCCGTCTGCAGCTCGCAGAACAGACACCGGCGGCAAGTCGACCCGCGAAAAGACATCGACGAAATAGTCGAGGCCAGGCGAGAAGGAGACCATGTGCATGGCATCTTCTGGTGTAAGCAAAGTCAATTCAGACCCGTCTAAGCGAACGCGGTAGAGATGCAGGTAATAAGGGTCACGCCCTTCCTCACGCCCTCCAGCGGTAAAATATAGCCAGCCTCTTTCCTCGTCGATCGCTTTAATGTTGCGAACTGCCCATGGACCTTGTGTCAAGCGGTTTTTGAGTTCACCTGACTGTGCGTCATAGAGATAAAGATGGGCCCAACCATCTCGCTCCGATTGCCAGATGAATGACGTACCATCCTTTATCAGACGAATGTTTGGCTCATAGACAACCGAGCGATCAGCCACTTCGCTGAGATGACCAATATCGGTGTTCAGGAAAGTTTCAGAATGTTCTTCCAAAAGCGTGCAGTGCTTCCCCGTTTGTGGGTCTGCAATGACGAATTGAGCAGTTTTGCAATCGCGCGACATGCGCACAAAGTAGGCTTTCTTACTATCGCTCGACCAACCGGCCAGTCGAAAGCCCTCACTCAACAAGGTAAAGAGAAAAGGGACGGGCTGGGGCTTTGCATCCAGCGGCACAATGGTTCCTTGTTCGATATCGATACAGAGCAGTTCCATCTGTGCGATGTGCTCATCGCCCGGAAAAGGATACCGGTAGGAATGCAGGACAGGACGCACATCTTCTCCTGATGGTACAGACTGGACCAGATGCAGGTCACGGACGAATCGTTGATCCAGCCGATAGGTCATCAGTTTTTTTGAGTCTGGAGACCAGAGCGCGGTCGGCGGATGCTTGACCCCATGCAATCGCTCGGTAACCGCCGTTGTCCTGGACTCGGGCTGGGTTGCGTAATCGTAATAAGGTTGTCCATCATACGTAAGCTGGACAATTTCACCAGTCTCAAGAGAACGAACGTACAGATTGTGTTCTGTGACAAATGCAGCCCAACGACCGTCTGGAGAAGGAAGCTCGTCCTTTCTTACTGATTGGTGGGACCCTGCGGTTTTTGCATCTTTTGTTGCAAGAGGTGCACATGTGTAGTCGTCCAGCTTGGAAATCCATGGCTCTCCTTCAACGTGAAATACAATCGCTTGCTCATCGTGTTCGAACGCAAACTGCTCGAACGGCAAATTGTCGGGATCACACGCTTTCCCCAAGACATGTGATAGGGTTTCCGCCAATTTTTGATGATCAAATGCCAACCGACTCGTATTTTGTCGTGAATCAACCCGAATGAACTGCTTGCCGCGGCCGCTTGCGATTCGCAGCTCTCTTTTGTACCAAAAACTCTCTGTCTGCCCTAGCCAGTGTGCCTTGATCAGACTGTTAAAGACGTATTTGCCTGTATTCGTCGCCATAAGTTTCTCTGCCCGTTGATACTGTTCACGGCTTATTGCTTGTTTCATGGCTACACCACCCCCAAATTTTATCCGCACCCAAAATCACAGTTCATTTGTGTTCCATTGGAGAAAGCGGTCTCAAAAACGCCATACAATTTCGACAATTCATCGGCTCTTCATACAAAAGAACCTTCTACAACAGGTGAAACTCACGTTTTGAACGGAGATTATGTTTTTGAAAATACAGAGACCCCTTCCAGAAAAACTTCCTGCACCTGCGATAACGCTGTACAATCAGCCGAAGGATCGCCCTTCACCACCAACAAGTCTGCGAGATAGCCCGTTTTGACTATTCCGAATTTATCGCCTTGGTCGAGTACTTCAGCGGCATTTTGTGTAGCTGCCTGTATCGCTTTAAGTGGGTGCATGCCTAATTCGACCATCAACCGGATTTCTTCTGCCACTGGTGTAATTGGATAGCCATCCAGCACAATATCTGTGCCTGTAGCGATCTTTATCCCTGTTTCCATCAATTTGGCGAAATTTTCGCGGTACGCTTTTTGCGATTCGAGAAAAAACTCAGCCTGCTTCATGAATTGTTCATTTACAAGTCCTTTGACGACTGCTTGTTCTTCAGCGGCTTTTTTGAAATGATCGGCTATTTGAAAGAACGTGACCATAGTCGGCACCCATACTTGTCCTTTTTCCGTCATTTGTCTTGCTTGTTCCACCGTCAGGAATGTCGCGTGCTCGATGGTATCGAATCCTGCATCAATCGCCATCTGGATTGCAGGCTGCAGCGAGGCGTGTACACAACATTTTCGGCCCAGCCGATGCGCTTCGTCCACGGCGGCATCCAGTTCTTCCTGCGTGAACTCCGGAGTCGGTGTCCGATCGCTGGTCATCAGCTTGATCCAGTCAGCGCCTGCCTTCACCTGTTCACGTACGGCAGTACGAACCTCCCATGGCCCATTTGCCTCCCGCAAGCCTCCTTTCAGCGGCCAGCCATGCCCGCCTGTCATGATAATGCCCTGGTTTACCTCAAAAAGACGGGGTGAGACGATCATTTTCTTATTTACCGCACGCTTCAATGTGCCGCAAAGTCCATCCGGCGCCGCTACATCCCTTATGGTGGTCACACCAAGTGAAAGCGCCTCTCGCAAGTTGCTTGCCGCCAAGAGAGCGATCATTCCGTCTGTGTATTGTGCGGCATCTGGCTTGCTCCACCAGTAACCGATATGTACATGCAAATCGATCAAGCCCGGCAAAATGGTACATCCGCTGTAGCGATTCACATCTGCTTGCGAATATTTCTTCAGCGCTTCCTCTTCCGTGTCCACTGCCACAATGCGGCCAGATTCGTCGATAGTGACCGCAGCCTCTTCAATAACCTGTTCGCCATCTCCGATAATCACGCGATCTGCAAGTAAAAGTTTCATCGTATCGATCTCCTTTTTAATATCGAAATTGCCTGTTTTCTTTATGAAATAGATAACTGTAACAGATTTGCATCAACTACTTCTCGATTTGGACTGCTTCCAACTGCGCGATCTTCCACATGATTCCTTGATAGAGCAGCTTTTTGGCTTTTAACACGCATTCCATGTCAGGGTTCAGAATCGACCGCAATTCCCAGAATCGCAGGACGCGATCAGTGCCCGATATTCTAGCCACTTTCATAAAGTAGCGAAGCAGATCGGGTGTGATGGGAACCTGCAGCAATTGCGCAAACTTCGATGCATAATACTCAACAATTTCTTGTACGGCAGGACTTTCCGGGGACTGCTGTGCCTTTAATGCGTCGATCACCCGATTATAGATTTCGACTGTCTTTCTGTCCCACAATTCCTGATTTACGGAATACTGATGTACCGCATTCATGCAGTCCTCCATACTCTGGCGAAACTCCGTGTGAAACTGAGGGTCCTTCAACAGCTCTTCCATTTCATTCCATGCGGCAGATTGCAGTGAGGTTATTTTTTTGTTTTTTGGAAAAATTTCTTCGATGCTTTGAATCAGGGGCTCCTTCCAATCGTAAGGAAACTGATCGATGATCATCGACTCTTTGATTTTCTCAAAAATAAATTGCTTTCGTTCTTCCGTATTCGCACTGACAGACTCTACCAAATCGTGGATATGACGCAGCGAATCTTCGCCAATGCCGCTCTCCTTGGCCCTTTGCAAAATCGTGATCATATTGCCCAACGTGCGCTGTTGTGCGCTCAATGCCTCGATTTGCCAATCAAGCGCCATGGAAACGGAGATTTCCCCCGAGATAATCTTGCGAATTTCATCAATGCCAAAGTTCAGGTAGCGAAGGGTCAGAATCAGCTCGAGCCGCCATATTTCCTCCGTCGTATAGAGCCGATGCCCTCCTTCGGTATGCATGGTCGGTTTGAGCAGGCCAATTTCATCATAGTAACGGACGGTTTTGACCGTTGTTCCCGTACTTTTTGCCACTTCCCCGATCGAAAACCTTCCCTCTCCCGCTTTTGCATGTGAATCCAACGTTTCAGCACCTCCTTGTCCCGATTATAAAACCTCCAGTAAGAGGAGATTCAATCGATAGTTTGTGACAATATGCCACTTCAAAAGAAGCTTTCGGATGAAGCTGATCGACCAGGACGGGCCATTCGATTCATTGACGACAATTTCACTTGCGCCAGCCTGAATTGCACCTTCAATCGCAGCGTTGACATCCTTTGTCAACAGCGTCCGTGCAAATTGGTACGAGCTGCCTTCAGGAAGAGTATCGTCCCAGTCATGGATTCCCGAAATTCCTTCCATGTCCACTGAAATGAACAGTTTTCAGCATCCAATATACGATGTCTGGATCAGGCGCTGATTGCCTAAACATGACAAAAACCCCTTCTCTGTCCAAAACCGAATGGGTTCGTAGATAGGGGTTTTTCGGCTTTCGCAAGGCGTTTTCTTTCATCGGCTGGTAGAGAGCAAACAGAGCCAGGGGAAGGTCATTTTGCAAGCAAGCGAGTGAAGAAAGCGCATTTATTCGATAAAGACATCCTGACTGCTGTAGATCTGTTCCAAACGCTCCTGCCGTGCTTGCATCGTCTCCCGGTTCTTAACCAGAAGCCCCAGGCTAAGCAAATGCAAAATGCTGTGGACGGCCGCCATGGAGCTGTTTCCCGTATTGATGTCTACATTTACTTCTGATAAAAACGTAATGTCGCTGATGCGACCGACCGGCGACAGCACGCGATCGGTGATGGCGATCAGCTTGCTGCCCAGCATTTTGGCCGCCTCTGCAATTTTGTAGGACTCTTTGGAGTAACGCGGAAAAGAGATGACGATGACGGCTGATTTTTCATTCATACTAAACAGCTTCTCGTAGGAATTGCCTCCTGTCGGGCACAAATGCACATTTTCTCGCATCATGCCGAGCATGAAGGAAATCCAGTACGCCGCAGCGTGAGATCCGCGATGACCGATGACGAGAATATGGTCGGCCTGCTCCAAAACATCGACGGCCTTCCACATTTCCGCTTCATTCAGCTGGGCCAGATTATGCTGCATGATCGCGATTTCATTTTCCATCGTCCGTCTGAACAGATTCTCCTCGCCCGATTCAATCGGGTTTTGCAGACGATTGGTTGGTTGTGCGTGGGCGTTCCCAAGCACGATTTGCTGCTGAATTTTCCCTTGCATCTCGGTAAAGCCGCTAAACCCGAGCGCATAGGACAAACGAATCACGGTTGTCTCACTTACCTCCGCTTCGCGCGCGATCTGGACTACCGTGTTGAATGCGGCTTGATCCAGATGCTGCAGCAGATGAGCGGCTACTTTTCTCTGGGCGGCGGATAGCCCGTTAAATTTTTCTTTTACCAGATTTTCGAATGATGAATGTTCCTGCATATATGTCCCCCGTCGATTCATAAATTACGGTTGCTTGCGATTGGTTTTGCCCCGCCATCGTTTTCAGCTTCCTATCCAGTATGCTTCTACTATTGGGTTTGCGCTCCGATCGTGTCAAGCTGCTTTTTTTCAAGTCTCTTTCATCTTCTCCTAGAATAGTGCCGCTTATCGGGTGAGCCACTCGGAACATGGGACGTAACGCATTGACTGTCGAGGCCAAAATATGAGAACGCCGGTTGCCCAAAGCTCCTTTGTGGCAAGCTGCCCTCCCTGCATGATAAGAGAGTCGAATCGTATGAACGGTCAATCTATGAAAAAAAGAAACAGGAGCAGCTGTGGTCTGATCCCGTTTCCCCGACTCACCGCACATTACTTACCGGCCTGGTCCGCACGAGCCGTTTTGCTTGGACGGCAATACGGGAAGCTTCACATGGCTGGGATGCTGTGCATCATGATAAACCTGCTGTATTGCGACGATAAACGCTGTATCGGTTGCCGGATCATTGCCAGTATTATGGTTGGGAAAGACCAGATTTTTTGCTCCCGAGGTGACCGATACACGGATACGGTGTCCCTTTTTGAACAGGTTGGCTATTTTGCTCATTTTGATTTCGTAGCGCTCTATCTTGCCTGGCTCGAGCAAATCCGGGTGCTTGGTGGAATGGCGGTAGCGGGCGCGAATTAACCCGTCCGAGAGGCGGATGGAATTCCCCTCTTCATCCACATCGGTGAGCCGGACCAGCCAATCTGTATCCCGCGCCGAGCTGGATGCGTAGAGCACCGCATACACATCCCCGGCGATCGCAAGTTCCTCCTCGAGCGGCGGGGACGTGTAGACCAGCACATCTTCGCGCAGCTCCACATCGCGGTAATTCTCCGGAACGCTGCACTCGTTTTCCGACATGTCGATGAGGAAGGGGGCAGCGTCCTGCGGGTCAAACCGGTAGCTGTCGTGCTGCTGATCCTCAGTCACTTGTGTCGAAAGCGTACCATCGCCGCTGCTTGTCTTGGCGTGTCCGCCGCTTTGCAAATAATAAGGTGTATACACAACCTCTTGCGGTGGCCAGTTCTGGCTTGTTTTCCATTCATCCTCGCCCACCATGTAATACTGGACGCGCTCCCCTGCTTCAACACCGTTGTCGATTCCCTTCAAAAACCGGTCAAACCAGCGCTGCTGCAAAACATCCAGATCATAGCGGATGGCATTGTTGCCAAACTGCACATTGTGAATCGAACGGGTCGTATTCGCCTGATGGTACCAGGGTCCGAGGATCATCTTCAGGTTTTCACGCCCCTGCCGTTCACACATTTCCCACGCCTCCGTCGTTCCTGCTCCGTTGTCATCGTACCAGCCGGAGACAAGCAGCGCGGGTACGTTCACCTTATCACCGTACTGAGCCCAATCGGCTCTCGCCCAGAATTCATCGTTGTCCGGATGGCTCATCCACTCATTCCAGAAATGGACGTCTTTGCCCAATGCTTTTGCCGGAATATCGGTTAGCGGACGGATCGCAAGCACCTCGTCCCAGTCGTCGCGGACTGCTGCTTCCAAATTTTTCTGTCGATCTGCCATGGCGAAAGCCCAGGCCAAGGTACCGGAGAGAATGGTCCCACCTTTTCGCGGCAGATCGCCAAACGGCGTTCCGGCGGTCACGTAGCTGACGATTGCTTTCAAATGCGGGTTACCCGATGCGGCAGCCGCCCATTGAACGTAGCCGCCGTACGAACCACCGATCATCCCCACTTTGCCATCGGACCATGATTGGGCGGCGATCCAGTTCAGCGTGTCGTCGCCATCCTCCATTTCATTTGCGCATGGCAGCCATTCGCCCTCGGAATCCTCACGCCCGCGCGTATCCTGCGAAACAAGGGCATAGCCTTTTCTCACAAACCGCAGCCAGTGAGAACCGCCGAAATGTTCGGCTACTCTGCCATACGGCGTCCGAATCAGAATGGTCGGAACACGGCTTCCCTCCGGCAGTCCGCTCGGCAGCCAGACTTCTGTCGCAAGCTTGATTCCGTCGCGCATGACAACATCGTGTCTGCCTAGTTGGGTGACGCCATATGCTGCCTTGGAAAGGAGCGGATCATTCCAGTCTGACATCGGCGTGAACGCTTCATATCCAGACTGAACCAGTATCGTACTCTCTCCTCTTCCGCTGAGCAAAAAAGCGACGATTTGCCGATCCAGTACAACCAGGTCGATCGGCATCTTCTCGTTACGCAGAGCCCATACCCAAGCCGTTTTTCGTTCGCCGTCGACATTTCCCGCCACTTGAAAATACCGCTGATAATGTCCGCCCCAGCTCGTCACCACATCATCGGCCGCTTCCCAATCTGTCTCATTCCACTCACGCAGCCGCTCTGCGATCACCTGCAGCGGCAGACCATACCCGTGATTGTCCGCTGGCAGCGCTGCAAGCTCGGTCCAACCGTCACACTCCAGCGTTCTTCTCCGGTGAAGCCATCCCTCGTCTGACACATACAAATCGGCGAGATGAATGCCCGATTCATAAAGCTTGAATTTCTGTCCGTTCAGATCAATCGATTCCATCGCTTTTCCCATCTCCTATCCCATCTCCTTTCCTATTCCATAGGCCGCGCTTATCGCCAAACCTCCCGATACACATTGAGGAAATTGTGCCCCATGATCAGCTCGATCGCCTTGTGCGTATAGCCTCTTTTTTCGAGTGCGCGGATGATCTCGGGGATGCTGGCATGCCGCTTCACGACATCAAACGGCTTGCGGGGCATCGCTGCAATGCTGTCGGGAGAGACATACTTCATGAACTCGTCCGTAATATCTAGCCCTATACCCACATGCTCCACGCCGGCCAGCTTGACGATATGGTCCACATGGTCGATCAGATGCTCCACATCGGCCTCCTCGTCTCGTTCAGAGACAAAGAAATTGACCGCATTCATGCCAATGACACCGCCTGTGCAGGCGATCGCCTTGATTTGTTCATCCGTGAGATTACGCATGGAGGATGCTAGTGCACGGCAATTGGAATGGGAGGCGATAACTGGCTTTTTGGCGAACGAAATCACATCCCAAAAGCCTTCATCGTTTATATGGCTGACGTCGATAATGATGCCCATTACTTCCGCCGCTTCGATCAGACGAACGCCGAATTCTGTAATCCCGCCCGGACGCCCCTCGCGCATCAGCGAGAAATGGCTCCCATCAGCGACGAAATTGCGCCGGCTCCAGGTAAATCCGAGAAAACGGACCCCGAGCTCATAAAAAATGGGTAGCATGCTGAGATCGTCATACAGCGGCTCGGCGCCCTCCAGGGAGAGCACAAACCCAACCTTTCCCGCCTGCTGCGCTGCTAGCAGATCATCGACGTTTTTGCAAATCATGATTTTGTCAGGAGATTCGGCAGCTTCCATATGAAGCGCGCTGATTTGCTGGAGTGCTTTGCGCAGTCCCATTTCCGGTAAAAAACTGTTGTCGACAAAGATGGCGGAAACGACGGCCCCCACTCCGCCCTCGTGAAAACCGGGCAAATAATCGGTTTCGATCACTTTTTGCTTTCCGCGTTCACGTTGAATGGCAACGTCCATCAAGAGGTCAAAGTGACCATCGATAATCAATGACATCTCAATTGCACTCCTCTCACCGAAAACTTGGCTTTGCCGGGCCTTCTGGATCATGGCAAAGCCGAAGCTGCCCTTTTCTCAAGCATTCTGCCTCTCAATGTTTATGCAAACATATTTCAGTCAGCCCTGCGGAAGCCGTGCCGTGACGAATTCAACCATTGCCTGCAACCGTGCCTTGCGCAGGGACGGCTTGCCGATTTGCAGCAGCCCATGGCTAGAATCCGGCATCTGCAGCAGTTCCACCTCGTTACCCTGTCGCTTCAGATGGGCAAAAAACTGCTCCGCTTGCTCCATCGGGCAGCGCAGGTCTTGCTCCGCATGCATGAGCAAAAGCGGCGTTTTCACCTTGTCAACATAGGCGAGCGGCGAGTGTCTCCAGAGAGTCTCAAGATCCGTCTTACCCAAAAACTCGCGATCGACAAAGGTCGGGCAAATATCGCTTGTGCCGTACATGGAAATCCAGTTGGAGATGCAGCCTTCCGAAATCGCCGCAAAGAACCGATCAGTTTTGGTCAAAAGCCAGTTGACCATGAAGCCGCCATAGCTGATGCCATTGACCGCTACGCGGCTTTCGTCAAGAAAATCGTAGCGACGCAGCGCCTCTGCCAAGCCATTCAAAAGGTCCAGATGGTCCTTTCCGCCGTAATCGCCATGCACCGCCTCGGAAAATTCCTTGCCAAATCCTGAGCTGCCGCGCGGATTGAGGTACAGAACCGCAAAGCCTTGGGCTGCAAACAACTGCATCTGATGAAAATAGGCAAAGCTGAACATGGAGTGCGGGCCACCGTGAATATCGAGCAAAACCGGATATTTTTTGCCCAACGTGAACTGGGCCGGCTTCAGCAAAAAGCCCTGGATCTGCCAATCATCGACAGACGTATAGGTGAACTCCTCCGGCCAGGAGACGATCAGCTCTTGCATCAGCTCGTCACTGCAATCATCCAACCTCAGCTCCTCGCCTGTTTGGTCGATGAACGCAATTTGGCCCGGATGGTTGGGAGTGGAGCAGGCAATGACAAGCGAGTCCTGCCCATCATAAGAGAAATGAAAGATCGTCCTTTGACCGCCCGCCACAACCTCAGGAGATGCGGCGTTTTGTTCCCGAGAGAAACGGATAATCTCGTTCTTCCCTTCCCGCGTGCTTAGCGCATAGACCCATTCACCGTCACGCGACCAATGCGGACGAAGTGGATAGCGCAGATGGTACATATCTGTAAAGGAATAATCCTCCAGCGAAAAAGGATACTCGTCTGAAAGGAGGCGCACATTGCCGCCAGCACAATCCATTACAAACAACTGGCAGTGCTCCTCATTTCCCAGAAAGGCAATCTGGTTGCCATCCGGAGAATAGGCCGGAACACGCGCATCTTGATTGGAGTAGAGCGTTTCCACTTCACCGCCTGCTGTCGGTACGTGTAAAATCTGTCCGCCAAAGATGAGTGGCTCATCACGATTGGCGGTAAAGGCGATGGATGTTCCATCCGGAGAAATGGTCGGATCGCTGATGTCGTATGGTTCTTTCGTCAACTGCTTCCACTCGCCTGTCTCCACATGAATCGCGACCAGCTGCCGCGTCAGGTCCTGATGCATCCCGGCGCCATCCAGCTTGTAATAAGGCTGATCATATCGCTTCGGACCCGCCATCCACGCCTTGTTCTCCCGAGCGATCTGTTCATCAATCTCGCCTGTCGTTTTATCCCAAGCGAATACCTCGACGTTCTTCGTCTTGGTATGCACGGGTACGAGCCCATAGATGTACTGCCTATCCGGCGACCAGAAGAGCGAGCTGATCCCATGCCGAAACCGTGTGAGCCGCACAGCCTCGCCGCCGTCAAGCGGCAGCAGCCATGCCTGCACTCCGTTTTCGCGATTGGACAAAAAGGCGATCGCTCTGCTGTCGGGCGACCAGGCCGGTGCCAGATTACGGCTCCCCGCATTCGTCAGGACGCGACTCTTTGTGCCGCGAATGTCTGTCAAATACAATTGTGTGTCATAATCGTCTTCCTTCTCGCGAACCACTGTTTTTTCGTAGACAACCAGTTTGCCATCGGGTGAAATTGTCGGATTGCTCGGCCATTGGAACTTGACAATGTCTTCTGCTGTAACCAGCCTTTGATTCACATTCATCACGCCCGCCTCCAATTTGATCATTTTCACATGCCTTCTGTTGCCGGCCAGTTGTCAAACGTTATGGTTCCTACTTACTCATAGAGATGACATGCAACAAGCCTGCCCTCTACCTCGCGAGGACGCGGTGCCTTCGTTTTGCAAATGTCCATGCAAGCATGACAGCGCGGATGGAACTTGCAACCAGTCGGTGGATTGGACGGCGATGGAAGGTCCCCCTTCAAAATGATCCGCTCACGGCGATCATCGGGATCCTGTACCGGCACGGCCGACAAAAGCGCTTGCGAATACGGGTGCAGCGCCCGCTGGAACAACGCTTCCTTCGTTGCCAGCTCAACGATCTCACCGAGATACATAACGGCGACCCTGTCTGCAATGTGCTCGACTACACCGAGATCGTGCGAGATGAACACATAGGTGAGCGCGAACTGTTCCTGCAAATCCTGCATCAGATTGAGGATCTGCGACTGAATGGAAACATCGAGCGCCGAAACCGGTTCATCGGCGATGATCAGCTTTGGGCGCAGCATCAGTGCGCGCGCGATGCCAATGCGCTGCCGCTGGCCGCCGGAAAACTCATGTGGATAGCGGAGCAGATAGCGTTTGCTGAGGCCCACGATCTCTATGGTCTCCTCGATCAAGCGTTCCCGCTCTTCATGTGGTACCCGATGGGCAATCAGCGGCTCCATGAGGATTTGCTTGATCGTCAGTTTCGGATTCAGCGTATCGAACGGGTTTTGGAAAACCATCTGCATGTTCCGTCTGGCCGCCTTCATTTCCTTTTTGCCAAAGCGATGCAGCGGTTCACCCTGAAATACGATTTCTCCGCCTGAAGGCTCCACTAGCCTGAGAATGCAGCGGCCAAGGGTCGATTTGCCACAGCCGGATTCGCCTACGATCCCCAGCGTTTCTCCCTCGTGGATAGTCAGATCAATGCCGTTGACTGCATGCACATAGCTCGCCTCTTTGAACAGGCCTTTTTTCACAGGAAAGCGTTTTTGCAGTCCTTTTATTTCCAAAAGTACCGGATTCATAGGATCACCGCCGATGGTTCTGCCTTCTCCTCATACAGCCAGCAGCGGCAGGAGGCTTCTTGATCCAGCTCAAGCAGCGGGGGACGCTGTGTCGAACAGATCGGCATCGCCTTGTCACAGCGCGGGGCAAAGCGGCAGCCCACCGGATATTCATCGGGGGACGGCACGCTCCCCGCGATGCTGTTGAGCCGCCTTGCACCTTTTGACTTGTGAGGCGTGGAATTGATCAGGCCGATTGTATAAGGATGCTTGGGAGTGCGGAGCAAGGTGCGGACATCAGCCTGCTCGATCACCTGTCCGGCATACATCACCATCACCCTGTCGCATGTTTCGGCCACAACGCCCAGATCGTGCGTGATCATGATCATCGCCATCCCCAGCTCCTTGCGAATTTTTGTGATCAGATCGAGAATTTGCGCCTGAATCGTCACATCCAGCGCTGTCGTCGGCTCGTCTGCGATCAAGAGTGCCGGGTTGCACGAGATCGCCATGGCGATCATCACCCGCTGGCGCATTCCGCCGGACAGTCGATGGGGATACTCGGCAAAAATTTCACTCGCGCGTGGTATTCCGACGAGTGTGAGAAGCTCAATCACCCGCTCCCGGGCTTGTTGCTTGCTATATCCCTCATGCTTCTCCAACACTTCGCTCATCTGCTTTCCGATTGTGAGCACCGGGTTTAGGGAGGTCATCGGCTCTTGAAAGATCATCGCCATCTCCTTGCCCCGGATACGTTGCATTTCCTTTTGCGTAAGGGCGAGTAGGTCACGACCGTTTAGCCGGACGCTTCCCTGCCGGATTTTGCCATTTGCCCCCAAAAGCTGCATGATGGAGAGCGAGGCTACGCTTTTGCCGCAGCCCGATTCGCCGACGATTCCCAGCGCCTCCCCTTTTTTCACATGAAGGCTCAGCTCGTCGACGACCGTGAAAGCCGCACCTTTTTTGGTAAACTGTGTTGTCAGCCCTGTGACATCCAGCACATTTGTCATCAGAAGCTCCCTCCTTTCATTCACGCCGTCTACTTCCCTTGTGATTTGGGATCAAATATGTCGCGCAGGGCATCGCCCAAAATATTAACCGTAAACACGATGATCGTAATCGCGAGCCCCGGGAAGGTCGCCAGCCACCATGCGTCCGACAGGTAATCCTTGCCTTCGTTGAGCATGGTGCCCCACTCCGGCGTAGGCGGCTGGGCACCCAACCCGATGAAGCCCAGGGCGGAAGTCTCCAAAATGGCGCCACCGACGAACAAAGTGGTGTAGACGATCAGAACGTTGAAAATATTTGGAATCACCTGGTTTGTAATAATCCACCAGTTGGAGCTGCCGATCGATCTGCTGGCCTCGACATAGCCGGACGACTTGATCGTCAGGGCTGCACCCCTGATCAGAATCGCAAAAGCGGGAATCGAGGCGATGCCGATCGCAATCATTGCATTCGTCTGGCTCGGCCCAAGCACCGCCACGATCGCGAGCGCCAGGATGATGCCCGGCAAGGCGAGCAGCACCTCCATGATCCGCATCAAAATGTTGTCGACAATTCCGCCCAAGTACGCGCTGACGACGCCGATCAAGGTCCCCAGCACAAACGTGATGCCGACTGCCATGACCGCTACCATCAAGGTCACCCGCGTGCCATACAGCATGCGGGAGAGTAAATCCCTGCCGATCGCATCCGTTCCGAGCAGATGGTCTTTGGACGGTCCCTCCAAAAAGGCATCGTAATAGGTTTCTGTTGGATCGTATGGGGCGATCCACGGCCCGATGATGCCCAGAATGACGATCGCAAGCAGAACCATCAGACTATATCGGGCCGTTCGCTTTTGCCATAGCTTCCGGAGCAGTTGAAAGCGCGGCGCTTGCCACTCCTGTTGCTGCAAGGCTTGAAGTTGTGCATTACGGCTGAGCCCGCTCACTCTACATGCCCCCTTTCGATGTACTGTAGTCGATGCGCGGATCCAAAACGGCATACAGCAGATCGACACAGATGTTGACAATCACATAGATCGCGCCCATGAACAGGACAATCCCCTGAATCATCGGAAAGTCCCTTGAGCTGATCGCCTCGATCGCAAGTGTGCCGATTCCCGGCCAGTTAAAAACCTGCTCCACGATGACTGCGCCGCCGAGCAATGCGGCGATCTGCAAGCCAACCACGGCGACCACTGGGATCATCACATTGCGAAAGGCGTGGCGGAACAGCACGATCCCCTCGCTCATCCCCTTGGCCCGCGCCGTACGGATATAATCGTTGGACAGCACCTCGACCATGCCGGATCTCGTCAGGCGGCTGATCGTCGTCGACAACAGCACCCCAAGGGTAAGGGCTGGCATGACAAGATCGATAAAGCCTGTGCCGCCCGCGACTGGAAACCACCCCAGCTTAACTGCGAACACCATAATCACAAGGAGGCCCAGCCAAAAGCTCGGCAGAGACATACCCAGCGTAGCCATGCTCATGATGGCATAATCAATGAACGTATCTTTGTATTTTGCCGCCAAAATGCCCATGATGACCCCCGATACGATCGCGACGACAATGCCGGATACCGCCATTTTCAACGTCGCCGGAAAACGCTGGGCGATTTCCATGCTGACAGGTCGGCTCGTTTTCAGCGATGTACCCAGGTCGCCTTTTAATACGCCAGTCGCATAATTGACATATTGAACCACGAGAGGCTTGTTTAGCCCCATCTGCTCCCGCAATTGCTCGACCCGCTCTTTCGTCGCCTTTTCACCCAGCATAATCCGCACCGGATCGCCGGGAATCAAGTGAATCAATGCGAACGAGAAGAGGGAAACCCCGACCAGAACGATGAGTCCGGACATCAATCGCTTCAAGAGGTATTGCTTCATTGTTGGCTCACCCAGCTATCGTTTAGTTGCAAACGGTCGATACTGTATTTCACGCCTTTTACTCGCTTGTTCACAACCGTAAATTGTTTGTCCACGTAGATTGGTACGAGATACGCCTGATCGATCATCCGCTTTTGTGCTTCTGCGTAAATCTTTTTGCGCTCTTCCGGATCAATGATGGTGCGTCCGGATACAACCAGTTGGTCAAGTGTCTCATCTTTGATGGATGCAAAATTGAAGCTGCCGATCTGGCTGGAGTGGAAAAACAGGTACAAAATGTCCGGATCAAAGTAAGAATAACCGCCTACTGCCAGATCGAAATCGCCTTTCAGCTCTGCTTCCATCATCGCGCCCTGCTCCATCGTGTTGATCTTCACCTTGATGCCGAGCTCACCCAGCATCGCCTGCACGAGCTGCGATTCCTTTGATCGGGCTTCCACCGACAGCATCATGAACTGCATCTCTTTGCCGTTCTTTTCCCTCACTCCCGATGCGTTCGGCAAATAGCCTGCCGCATCGAGCAGCTTTTTCGCTTCGTCCATGTTGTACTTGTAGCCATAGGATTCGACGGCTTTGTCATAACCCATAATGGTTGGCGGCAGCGGACCATAAGCGGGCACGCCTTCTCCCTGAAGCGCCGACTGGATGATCGCGTCCTTGTTGATCGCCATGTTGAGCGCCCTGCGAACTTGCAGGTCATGCAGCATTTCATTATTCTGATTCATGTGCAAATACATGCCCATGCCGGACTTCATCTGTTCCAGCACTTCGAAATTTTCCTTGTCTTTATACTTTTTCGCATCCTTGGCGGGTACGAGCGTCGCTACATCGATGGAACCGCTATCAAGCGCAGCCATCATCGTCTGTCGGTTTTTGATGAACTTGGCAACCAGCTTGTCCGGGTAGACCGCCCCTTTGTTCGTATAGAATGGTTCTGGCCATTTGAACTGATCGTTGCGCGTAAACGTGATCGATTCGCCCGGCTGCCAGCTCTCGAACTTCCACGGGCCGAGCCCAACCGGATTGCGGCCGTAATTTGCGCCGCCCTTTTCAATTGCCTGCATGGACAAAGGCTGCAGCCAACCATTAACCGTCAAGTTGCCCAAAAGCGGCGCGAACGGCTCTTTCAATTCCAGAATCAGCGTATTGTCATTCGGCGCCTTCACTTCTTTGATGGTATCGACCAAAGCGAGCGTGCCCTTTGCTTCAGTTTTCGGATCTAGAATGCGGTCGAGCGTCGCCTTGTAGGCGCCTGCCGTAAACGGCGTCCCATCCTGAAACGTAATCCCGGAACGAATGGTAAACGTCCATGTTTTGCCATCTTTGGAAATGTTGTAGCTCTCCGCCAAATACGGCTTAACCTCATGGGAAACCGGGTCCGTATAAAGAAGCGCGCCACCCATGAACTGGGCAATCTCATCCACTACACTTGCCCCTGTTGACTTGTGCAAATCAAGTGTATCCGGCTCCCGGTCGAATGCCACGGTGATGGTGCCACCCGTGACTGGCTGGCCGCTTGCCTGATTTTCGGCGGAATCCCCCTTGTTTTGCTGAGGCGCATCACCGCCGCTTGAACATGCACTCACCATCAGCGTGGTAGCCAAAGCGAGTGAGCCCGCTTTGAGAAATCGCGTTCGATGATTTTTTTTCAATCCAAAGCCCTCCTTCTTTATCCGTAAAACATGGCAGCATTTGTACGAACCCAAGCCAGAAGCGGTTCTCTCTTTTTTTGTGAAAGAAACTCCTCCTGAACATGAAAGCCCTTACAGTTACATTGAATAAAAATTGCGAAGAACTAAATACTTCATAATTTTAAAACGAAGAATCATTCGCTTCGATTTCTTTATACCATAAACACATCAGTAAAGGAATACTCTTTCCCGAATTTTCTGAATGTCCGAAAAACAACGAAAAGATGTCCTCTGTTCGCGATGCTCCGACAGGAAACGTTTTGGTCGCTGCTGAATTTTGGAAGACCGACAATCGAAAGAAGACAATCCCGCATCCTCAACAATACCCGATACTCCCCGTTTGATGGCATCGATATGAACCGCCTCTTTCCCGGGAGTACAGAGGGCAGCCCGACACTGCAACTGGCCCGTGCGCTCTGGGAGGAGACCCGGGATGACGAGTATCTGATTGATTTGCATATCTGTGGTGTAGGTGGCTCGACATACACACTTGAAGCTCCACAAGGAATATCCCGACCTGCGCGAGCTTGCCAATGCGCTCGCGCTGCCGATCGTCATTCGGACAAAAGGCTGCCATGGCGGCTTTTTTCATGTACAAAAGAAACCTCGCCGCCTCAAGCTTCTGGCGGCATCTATTGATTTTTCCAACCTTCTATCTCAGCCGCATGTCCCGAAAACACAAAAAAACCTTGATTTCTCAAGGTTTAATTGTCTCTTAGGATTACTCCTGGTTGGCTGCCAGAACATAGCCATCCACAGGGGAAATATAGTAGGCCGTCCCATCACAGTTGATTTCGTAAAATTGACCGTAGACAGATGAGCTTTCCAGCGTTTTCGTCCCGACGAACGTGACGGTCGACACCGGTCTGCCGTAATTGGGGTAGCTTTTCATATAAATGGTCGCTTCCTCAGGCGTCAGTTGAAAACCGAGCTCAGGGATATCCTCGGATTTTTTTCCTCCACTATCCATCGATCGCCGTTTTTTACAGTGTGCTGATCTCATAATAACCGCTGCTCAATTCGTTGGCGAACAACATGGTCTTGACCGACAATCCGCTGGGGGGTTGCTCGAGAATCGTGGTTCTGGCATCATATGCGCCCTTTTCATAATGAAAGAGAAGTGACTCCGTAAATCCATTACCCGCTGTATAATACTCCTGCAAATTCTCCTGATCGATAAAGGAATCAGTCATTAAACGGATTCACTGAAACATCAAGTTTGTGTCATTTATTCGCGACACAAACTTTATCCTTTAGCAAGTATCTCTTTTCCAACTAGAAAATCACCTAATCGCATATGCTTTTGAATCAGTTGTATTGAAATTTCAATTGGGTAATTTGCTTTCTCGTTTTGATCAACTCTCAAAACTTGTAGCAATTTATCATGGAATTCTTCTAAGCTAGGCACTTTACCTTCTTGCAAATATTCCCCTGCGGTTTTGATGAGAAAAAATCCAATTTCATGTCTCTCTAGTCCACTTAAATCTTTCTTCAAAACAATGTAATTAATATCAAAAAGCAGTTCTGAAGATATACTTTGGTCACCAACAATTTTCATCAAAAGATTTTCTAAAAGTTCAATCTTAGAACCCATGTTGAAAACTGCTTCATCCAAGCGTTTTATTTGATTATTTAATTTATGTAGCACTTCTTCTGTGTTTTCAATTTCCATGTTTACCGCCTCCAATATATATTTGCTTAAACTTGGCTGAAAAATTCGATTATCTTATTGCTTTAGAACCTGCTTTTGCCATGAACTCCCCAAACGGTTCTTTCATAGCCTCATATACAACCTTTTCCAGTTTATCATATCTAGACATCTAGACGGTTCTTTCCTTGCTTTTTTGTCTAACCGCTGAAAGATAATTGTGCAAATGCCTAATGGACCGTTCTCTATGGGTACATATACTGTATGGTACCCCTTTTGTTACCTTACGTTCACAATGAAGGAGAGGTCGACCGTGGCAACCGGACAATTAACCAGGGCTAGTCTACCTTACCCATCGCAATGGGAGATTAGCGCGAGTATCAGTGGTAGACCGACATCTTTAGGAACACTGCTGATTCATGATGTAACCAATAACATTGTCAGTGGATCAGTCAATTTTCGTGGTTCCGTTATACCCATTCAAGGAAATTGGGAGGAGAGCACCAGGCAAATCACGTTTGAATCGCCTTATGCATTTTTCAGTGGCAACTTGACGTATTTTGATGAGCCCCAAATTAACATGCGGCATTATATGTTAAGAGGAAATGTTAGGATGAAACCAGGCTCTATACGAGCAGGTGAGTCTGGAACCTGGATGGCTACAACGCATATGCGTTTGAACTAACACGCTGGCATCCAATAAAGTAGACGTTGAACAATCCCCCTAGGGTTAGTCGATTAACCTAATAGGGGGATTTGCTATGGCGAAGGCTTGCTTTATTCGGTTCCATGGTGCCCTCTCCCTAGACGGCAAATATTTTCATGCGCAGAACAAAAATGAATGCTGCTCCCCTACCTTTTGTTATGGTTTCCCTCTCTTTTCCATCCCATGAGAAGAATATCTTTTTTCTCATCCGCTGAACCTATATTTCATCTGGGAGTATTCCATACATTTTCACATGGAGATAAAAGATGATGAAAACCTTCATTCACACATGGTCACTTGTAGATAAGCTCTATTTTTGTTTAACTCGTCTAGAGTATGTAAATCAATCCGAGAAAAATATTTTTCGCGTAAAACCTCTATACTTTCGAGGCGATACCCTTTCACTGTCAGACGGATTCGCATTTCACCATAATGATCTGCTACTCAAGATCCACTTGCATAACTGCCAGCTTTTAAAGGAAATGATGACGATACAAAATGACGTAAAGCGGGCACTGTATGTGTACGATCGGGTAGAAAAATCTCTTCCTGGTTTGGCTCAATACGTCGCCAGCCACCCGAAAGAAAAGCAAATCAAGGGAATCCTTGGGGTTACCCTTTTAACGAGAGGAGTAAGAAAGCTTGGATTTGAGGTTAGAGAAATACGCAATCCATTTTACCTCCACCTAAAACAAGCCTATTTAAAACCAATGTTTCTTTTATGTCATCCGAATTGGAGAAACATGGCAAAAGATAAAGACATGGTTCCAAAATTCTTGGTCATGTCGAAAGAAAAATTGTTGGAGCATTATTTGCCAAGTGATGATAAAGTGATTACTTGAATTAACTTTCAAAGTGTAATTCCTTGCCATCACCGGTATCAACTGTCAACGAATAGTCAATATCTCTCACAGCAGCCTAAAAAATGTTCTTCAATTTTGTATATCTTATAGTTCTAGCTGCCGTTGCAGCCAGTACTCATCTTTATGATCAAGCGAAGGAAAACAGGATATATATCCATACATTTCCCCAATTTTCCAGACCTATTCTTTTCATTCTGCCCTTTGCCGAATGGAAGGATCCAATCTACAAAGATGAAAAAAGTCCCTTTTCATTAAAAAAGAGACTTTTTTCTATGATGATAAGAGACAACTATATTTCCTCTCTCGCATAACGCCATAAAAGCGATCCGGAAAGGTAATTGTTGCAGATCCATCAAGGGAATTTTGAAGTGGAAATAGCGATTCGGTGAAAAGCACATTCCCTTAATGGCTGAAAGAAGTTTTCATCAGCTAACGTTCTTGATTTTCAGTCGCATTATTTAAAGTTTCAGTTGTTGCCTCAACAGTGGCTTTCGTAGCATCACCGGCAGTTTCTACAGCACTCTGTACGGCATCCGTTGCATTTTCAATGCCTCTTTTAACCATATCAGAGGTTTCCCCTACAACTGATTGATCTTGATTTTCAGGCATGTTTGTTACCTCCCTAATGAGATTGTTTGTTTTTGTCACAGGGGTATGTTTGCCATTTGAAAGACAAATGATTCGCTGCACGGCCACTTTTTTTAGAAATGAAGCTCATTCCATCTTTTGCTGTAGATGAAAGGCAAACCAAACGAGCCCTAATCGTTTAGAGAACGGGAAGATGGGAGAAAATAAATGATAAAAACGCAAAGAGGGAAATGCTATGATCTGGTTTATCGTTAATCGGGTTGCAGGTAATGGAAAGGGATGTAGGGTATGGAAGCATGTAGAGCGCATTCTTTTGGAAAAACAAATTCATTACAATGTCGTATTTACGGAACATCCAAGACATGCCACCCAGATTGCAAGGGAACTGGCGAAGCAAGAAGAAACGAGTGTTGTGATCGCCATTGGCGGAGACGGCACCCTTCACGAAGTAGCCAATGGATTAGCAGGTTCAGAAATCCCGCTGGGCTCTATTCCGGCTGGATCAGGGAACGATTTTGCTAGAGGATTGCGAATCCCCAAACAAAGTAGACAAGCGCTGGAGAAAGTGTTGTCTGGCCAAAAACGAAAAATTGACATCGTCCGTATTCACGATGAAGTGTTCATTAATGCCGCGGGAGTTGGCTTTGACGGTCAGGTAGCAAAAGTGACCAACAACGCGAAGTATAAAAAATGGTTAAACAATTTGGGGCTGGGTCATTTATGTTACGTCCTCAGTTTTTTTAAGGTGCTGGTTCGCTATCAACCTGCGGAAGTACAACTGGTCGTCGATGAGCAAAGCCATATCTTTTCCAACGTGTGGTTAGTTGCCGTCGCCAATATTCCGTTCTATGGCGGAGGCATGATGATCTGCCCATACGCTCAATCCGACGACGGCCTGCTTGACGTCTGCATCGTTCACGGTATTTCCCGTTGGAAGCTGGTTACCTTATTGCCTCGTGTCTTCCGTGGAACGCATATTTACGACCCGGCTGTTACCACCTTAACTGGACGATGGATGAAGATTGTATCGTCGAAGCCATTGACCGCTCATGGAGACGGCGAGGTTCTGGGTCAAACTCCACTTGAACTGACCATCAAACAAGAGGGTCTTTACATTGTTTAATCTAGCGAGGGAGTACCATGATGAACAAGAAGGTCCTCATTCTCTCGGAAGCGTTCGGGAATGGTCATACAGCAGCTGCACAAGCATTGGCACAGGGTCTTGCTCGATTGGCACCTACTGTGCGAACACAGATTGTCGAAGCAGGGCGGGAATTACACCCGACAACAACGGCTCTCCTGTTTCAATTTTACGTCCAACTCATCAAGGCATTCCCTTCAGCCTGGCGAAAACTGTATTTGAATAAACATAGCCAGCCCGTTTCCAAGTTGCTGCAATTTTTTATTTACCACCTGTTTCACCGTAATGTGAACAATCTGCTTGATCGGGAAAAACCAAACCTGGTGATCTGTACCCACCCCTTTACCGGCTCATCCATGGCCAGATTAAAAAGGTTGGGGTATCCAATAAGCTTGTGTACAGTGATTACCGATTTTCACGCTCATGGAGTATATGCTCATCCGGAGGTAGACCTCTACTTGGTTTCAAGCGAGGCTGTTCAGCATGAATTAGTCAATCTGGGGGTGGACCGCAGCAGGATTCGGATCACCGGCATCCCAACAAAATCGATTTTTTGGTCAAAACACGACAAACAGGAAGTCCGGCGGAATTTACTACTAAAGGACATGCCTACCGTGATGCTCATGGGCGGGGGATTTGGATTGGGCGGTATTGAGCGGCTTGCCCACGCACTTGCAAAATGGAAAGAATCATTACAGTTGGTCATATGTGCTGGACACAATGAGTCGCTGAAACAAACGTTATCCAAGCACACAAACTTTCGCCACCCTCATATTCGTGTTTTAGGATTTGTCGACATTATTGACAAATGGATGGATGCAACCGATTTACTGATTACCAAGCCAGGTGGTTTAACGTGTTTCGAAGCATTGTGTAAAGGCATTCCGATACTGTTATACCAACCGATTCCTGGGCATGAAGAGAAAAATTGCGATTATCTGATAAAAAATAATCTAGCTGAACGAATTGAGAGTGAAGACGAGGCGGACGAATGGGTACATAAATTGCTTTTTCATCCGCAGGAAATTCAATTGTTTCAGGATAGAATCGGACAGTATGTCCAACGAATCGATCCGTTAGCCAGTATCGAATCGATTATGAAAATACTGCAGTTGTAAATCCACTGATTTACCCACTCTCTCCGACCTTTCAGTTGCGTTCATACATGGGATGATGGGTACATATCTAAAAGCCGAACATTGTTGGGAGGGCCAATGAATACGCAGTGCTATAAGAGCGGGTATTATGCAGGTACACACGGAGATAATCTGTACTATCAAGAGTGGCTTCCAAAAGAACCCCTCGCACTGATGATATTGCTTCATGGAGCCGGAGAACATTCAGGTTTTTATACCGATATCGGCGAGGAATGTCTGCATCGTCAGATCGGTCTCGTTGCACCAGACATGCGAGGGTTTGGTAAATCCGATGGAACTCGTGGTCATATTAATCATTTTCGAGAATACCTGGATGATTTGGCAACGTTGAACAGCCGATTGCTGAAACAGTTTCCCGCCGTGCCGCTTTTCTTGCTCGGTCACAGTTTTGGCGGTTTGATCGCGATACGTTATGTACAAGAATACCCTCTTCTGGTAAAGGGAGTGATTTTGTCTTCGCCGGCACTTGGAATCCGTATTCCCCTCCCCTACCCTTTGAAAAAATTAGCCAAGCTACTTTCCTGGGTAACCCCGACCCTGACAGTCGATCCGTTTAAATGGAACTGGTTAAAAACAATCTTGTTGTCCAATCCCTCTGACGATAAACGCGACCCTTTGTTTACAACCCAATATACTCCGCGCTGGTTCAACGAATTTCTGCACAATGGCGCCCATGCCATATCGGAAGCTGCAAAATGCGCTTCACCAACCTTGTGCCTTTGCGGTCAAAATGACCCCTTGACTCATCTGGGAATGGTTGAGAATTTCTTTCAATCGATTGCTAACAACGACAAAACGTACATTGTCTTTCCAGAGGGGCGTCACAGACCTTTGTACGAATCATGTAGGGACGAAGCTGTAAACAATATTTTTCAATGGATAGCAGCCCGCCTGTAAATCTGCAGAACATCAACCCGTGAGAACATACTCCCATGGGTTTACTTCTCACGACATCGGTACTTGTCGCATGATGCGTCCGTCGATGCGCTGAAAAATATCTTCCAGACTATGCCCTGTAATCGTTAAACCATGGTTCTTCAGCCCAATGATCGCCCTGGAAGGATCGTTTGATCGGCTGATTAGATCGGATACGGCTTTCGCCAATTCCCAGGTTCCGCATGGATAGTTACACTCCGTAGAAGGAACTCCGTCTATCCAGGCGTGAATATGCACGATCGCCTTCACGTCAGGATGCCGGGTGTAAATCATCCAATGTTCGATCGCATCGACCGACACCCGTCTTGGTTCCACGTTTGGAGGCACATTGAGCAGTATTGCATTCCGTTCTGCACTGTAATCCATTACGAGCAGGATGTCCCGTCCGATCACCCGCATATCTCCCTTATTCACTCCGCTTGCGCTCATCCAGAACTGCTGTTGGTCCTTTCGTACGCTAAGATTGCCGTAACTTAATCCCCCAACTCCGAACAGACGCTTTACGTGTCGTATATCTTGCGGCGTAAGCAGCTCTTCTAAGGGAAAGGGAGTCGGTAAAAGATTAAGTGCGTCCAGTTTTCTCCCAGACTCCCTCAGCTCTGCGGTTAGCTCATCTCCGTTCCACAGTGTTTCTGGCAAATCGTAGTGAAATTCATTGTTGATCACTAAGCGAGAAGAGATTATGGGAATCAGCCTCTTCGTCACGCTGCAAATAAAAGCCTGCTCGTTTTCCGGCTCGCACGTAACAGAATAACATCCGCGCTCCAGGGTAATGAAATAGAGATCGACCGTTTCTTCGCCATGTACAATGTATAACAAAAGGTTTGAGAGTGTTCGGATTAATATCGGGTAGCTTTCCTTCAGGATGTCCGGAGGGGCTGTATGAGTTTCCGCAATTGCCACACAAAAAGTAGCTTGCGCTTTTCTACGGTAAGGTTTCCTATCGTCTGTTTGGAGAAAATTAAAAACAACTCGAATGTTATCAACGGGTTGTTCGCAAAAAACAAATCCGTTGGAGACTAATTCCGTTTTGATTCCATTGGAAAACCATTTCAAAAAGGGACTGGATAACTCATTGATAAAAGTAAAATTCATCCCCATTCCTTCTCTCATTCATTAGTTGACGGAAAAAACGCTTACGGCTCAAAAATAACTTTCATCGCTCTGCTCTTTCGTTTTCCGGCAGCGGTGGCAATCGCTGCGCGGTATTGATCCAACGTGAACCGGTGGGTTACCAAGGAAGCGAGGTCCGCTTTTCCCGACTTCAGTAAGTCTATGGCTACGGCATAGGTGCGGTGCCGCTCTCCCTTGTATTCTTCCGTACTAACGGAAAAGCTCCCCTTTACTTCTAGTTCATTTAACCAAATCGGAGTCCAATCTACTTTCCGAGGGATACTGGCTACGCCCAGCAAATTTACTTTTCCTTTGCTTTTTGTGAAGCGTAATGCATCGTTTATACTTTGGTCTTTGCCGACGCACTCGTAAACGACGTCAGCTCCCCCTTGAATTACCGGACTTCCGAAGAGCGGCTTGAGTACTTTTGCTCCAAGAATACCAGCCAACTGTTGATCGTAGTCCACTGTGGAACGAAGAAGAACAACTTCATCTGCACCGTATCGACGTACCAATTCCGCCTGAAACGGGTGCTTGGCTAGAACAACTACACGCGCATCGATATCAAGTGAGCGAATTGCTGTCAATACGCAAATGCCAATTACTCCTGCGCCGACAATCAGTACCGTTTCGCCTTTTCGTGGTGGATCGCGCATGACACTATGCAAGGCTGTAGCAAAGGGATCGATCATAACTGCATTCACATCACTTACTTCTGCAGGCAGCTTGAGAATTTGACTATGATGAGCAACCAAGCGTGAACTCCAACCTCCCCCCGTATCCCGGCAGGAGCCAATCAGTAAACCCGGTGAGACGTCACCTGCGGTCATCCGCTCACAGAGGCTAAAATCTCCCCGCTGACAAGACACACAAGGCTCGCGAAAGCCTCGTGATTGGCATGACAGAATCGGATCGACGACAATCCGATCCCCTACGGATAAATGTGCTACATCTCTTCCTACTTCCTCGATAATACCCACTATTTCATGGCCGATCGTAAAGGGGAAAGAAGCGAAGGGTGAAGTAGAAGGGCTGTCGTGAAGAAAAATCAAGTTGAGATCACTTCCGCAAATACCGCAATACTTCACGCGGATCTTTACCCATTCTTGCGTGGGTAAAGCTGGCTCTTCTACATCCCGCCACGAAAGACATGACATCGGTCCGAAAAACGCAGATGGAAAAAAACGTCCGATCGCTTTACTAAAGAGATAATGCGGGATGTTGGCTTCGAATTGAATCGCTTTCAAAATCTCCATGTCCCTCCCTTCAGAATACAGTCTATGGTTATGGGTATTTTAAAATTGGACGAATTATGTTATCACTCGGTACAAAAATCGGTTTAACCCCTTAATAGTGGAACCAATCTCCCTTATTCTCGATTTGCCGCAATGTTTCTTTCTTTTCTTCTGACAGTGGAGAGTGCAGGATGAGAAAAGCTTTACCCTAATGGTCTTGCCACTTTACACTTTCACAACCATCCATTTTATCCGTTGCGGTGTTAAATCCTTCATGAATTCTGCTGGTGAAAGGCCATACAGACTTCCGTTGTAAAAGAGCAGATCATTCGTAACCGTTTCATAGGCATCCCGGTAATTCTCAAACTCATGCCACCCCCAGACACTCTTTCTCCAGAATGCTTTGAAATGATTCGATGTGTGCGTTCTTGTTATTTACAAGATAAGGGGTTATGACTTAAATCCAATTATGGGGCTTTAGGGAAAATACAATAATTCAAAATCAGTAATGTTTTAATTGACAATACCCTGCTGCTCAAGCAGCGCGATAGATTTATCCAGATTCAATAAAACTTGATTTCTTCATAATCAATATTGTCGATCAGCTTCTCAATCTCGCGTATCCGTAAAGCGCTCAAGCCTTTCATGAACCCGATCAAGCGCATCTGCCATGCCGGTTCCGCATCTCCCTTCTCCGAAACGATGGTGTGAAGATTCATGTCACCGCCCCGCAATTCTTGGTAAAATACGATCTTCGCCAGGATCGCAAGCTCCATGTCGCCGAAGGAGGCGTACAGAGCTTCATATTCATCTCCATACAGGCATTCGCTTTCTAACATATCCAAATAATCGTGCAGGGAGAAAAAGTTGGATTTGATGAGCCGGGCCTTCTCCTCTTTCGTTTGGCCGCGAATGATTTCCTCAAGCAAAGTTCTAAGCCGGACATCGCTCATCTTGTCTCCTGTATTCAATGAAATGACAACGGGTTTTATTTTCTCTTCAACGTCCGTAATAATGACCGAGTGAAGGTTGTTGTGTTCTGCGGCGTTGATTATGCGCCATACAAGTTCTTTGCTGCATTGATTCATGTAGTTCGCCGTTTTGTCGTCGATCTGCAAATCCCCCTTCAACAGGTGCATCGCTTTCCGTATCATTGTGCCGATCCCAGAAGCGTCCGAATGGGTGAACATCCGTTCCAACCGCTCGAATTGATAAGCTGAAATTCTTACCTGGTCTGTATCGCCTCCTGATAAAATTGAAAATAAAGAATGATTTAGGACAAGCATAAAAATGTTGAATAACTCAATACGATAATCGAATCTGCACATTCTTCCGAAGTTTTTCAGCAAATTGAGCAGATCTTCGTTTTTGAATTTGAAACAGAACTCGTTTTCGAGTTTCAGACGTTCCATATACTGCTTCATGTAGAAGACGCCCTGCAGACGCATGTCGTCGATCGCCAAGGGATAGTCAATGCTGGCCATCGTATTGTGTGCATCGAATATGATTCCGTATTTTTTCATAAAGACGGGCAGTGATTCCTCAATTGTCAGGTTGTAGGCATCGACCGGAACGTCCAATTTATGCTGTTTGATCTCCTGGTAGAGCAGTTTCGCTTCTTCGAAGGTTTGACTTACCCGTTCAAGCCCTTTTTCATACAGTTTTGCCATATCAACTGTTTTCAAATAGGCGATCGCTTTGTCGTGATGCTCGACGTTTAATAAATACGCGTCCAAGGCATACAATACCGAGGTCATGATGCCTTCCGCCGTTTCGGTGGTAACGGAAGAGCTTTCTCCTTGGGTATACCGCTTGATCAAATCCTGGAGGATAACCAGGATTTGATTCTGGATGCTGTAGATTTCCTGATTGTTGAAGATGCCTGCACGATGTCCTTCGCTCAATAGAGACAGCGTATACCGGCTTTTATTCAAAAAAGATGGATTGATGCCGCTTTCGGAAACCAGCGACTGGTTATCGCTTGCGGCATTGCGGGCGTTGTCAGTATCCACTAGTCATCATCTCCTTCGAAACCATTACGCATTGCTTCGATTCTGAAAGTAACAGCGAACTCTTCAAGTTTGCTTCTTAGCAGTTCCAAGGAACCCCCGCATTCATTGTCGAAGTGATCTTTCATGATCCCGATCAGCTTGAAATCGCCGATCCTGTCTTCGGTTTCGTTCTTTGCGTAATAGAAGATCTCGTGAAGTTCAATTAGCGTAGAAGCGTAATGATCTTGGCTGATGTAGGGGGACGCGGAAAAAACCTCAATGAGCTCCTTCGTCACTTCTATTCCCAACTCTAGCCGCCCGCAATTCTGCAGCAATTGGTTTCTTGCGGTCATCATGCAATTGATTTCTTCAGGAGCCAGCATCAGGCCGCTTGCTTTCGTCTTCTCATTCAGTTCAAGCAGTTCGAGGATAGTGCGCTGCTCTTGAGCAGCAACGCTTACGGATTTGAAGATTCGGGATAGTATCATGCGGCTTCCCCCACGGGAGTTGATTTTTGCCTAAAGCAAAAAGTTTTAAAAAAAAGATTGACTTCATTCTTCTTTTGTGATATTGTTAAATTGGATATTAATGAAATTTAACAACCGATATTGTATCAACGTTCTCTTCCATTGTCAATTCCATGGAAAGGAAAATTTTTTGTGTTCTCTTTAGCTTGAACGCCGCCCGTCCTCTGCACAATCAGGGACCGGCGGCGTTCGTTGTATTTTCGCGGGTTGCTGATGTAAATGTATGCTTGGAAATGAAAGAAGATTTGCCTACAGTATTGTATCGTTGTTATGTGTTGCGCAACAAAAAATCTGTAATCTCCTCGTTTAGTTCATGCTGGAAACTCTCGCGATTAAAACCAAGTGGATCTTGTGAGGGAGGAAATGACGCATTAGTCATGGCTTCCGGAAATGGGCTCAGAAAAGAAAAATACCCGGCATTCTCAACAATTCTGTGTTGAACCTTCTCATGGTCAGGGATCCCCATTCAAAATAATGTGTGCATGAAAATAGGGTCATTGCCAGTGGAAATTTATTGATGAGCGAACGCGTACTATCCATCCTGCAACAAGCTCAATTGCCAGTGCTTATGCCCCTGCATACGGACAAAGGAAAACCGTATTGGAGATACCGCGGGCTTAAGGTGCAAGCCTATCCTTTTATCATGCTCATACATTTACTCTCGATTCTAAGCAAGTACATGAAAGTGCAGTTATGTTGAGGAGATTTCACGAAGCAACGAAACATGCCACTTTCGTTCCGACGTCCTCTCCCCTGTTTGATGCTTCCATCTCGTCTCTCGAAAGCAACATAAATCAATTAAAAAGCTTATTCCCCACTTCTTCGCCTCATATTCACCAACTCCAGCAATTGTTTGATCTGGTAATTGGTAAATGGAAAACGGTGCAGGATGGGTTGCCGCACACGGTCATTCATAACGATTGGCATTTTTGGAATCAGCTTTTCAAGGAAAACGGTGAAATCGCTTGTATCATGGACTTTGATTATCTTCAATACGGCCCTCGCGTTCATGACGTTGCCTATGCGTTGTGGGTTATCTATATATTGTTGGCCGATCACGCCTCCAAATCGTTTGACAGAATATTTCTTAACGGTTACGGAGAACTGACAGAAGAAGAGAAGCATGCTCTTCCTGCAGCCCTCGCCAGGGTCAGCTTGTTTTTCACCTGTTCCGCCATACACTCGATTGATCCAGTAAATAAATTAATAGCTCAACTGAACCAGCATGGTCCGTTTATCCTTCGGGTTTTAGCGGAGGAGTTCAGCACCCATCTAAGGAACATTCACGGGTAACGTTTACTTATATTAGATACGGGTTGACTCGGCAATAGTTTTATAATGATCGCTCATTTTGCGCACCTGTCGGTTCCCTGACTCAACCTCACGTATTGACCATTCCTATCGTCCCGAATAACGACTCCTAGCTGGGCCAAATCTTCTCGTAAATACTTTGCGGTCTTCTTATCCTCTTCTTTCAAGGCGCGCTCCCGAACACCTAGCAGTGCATTTATACCCGAAGGAAAATCAGGGTGGCCATCCGCCCATCTTTGATATTCAGAAATGAAGGGATCTCCTTCGTGCCAAGGGTATCCATGCTTATGAAAGGCTCCCCGCACGGCATCCGATTTTATTTCAAACACTTCCCTGTACAACTCTTGACTGCTTTGTCCAAGAACTACAAGATTCTTATTGTCCATATACACGGCATAAATGTCTTTTTTCTCAATGATTTTTTCCGAATCTCCCAGCACTAACTTCAATTGATGATCCGATACCGTTGCCGTCAGGCTCTCGCTAAAGACAATTAGCGAAAGAATGAAACCAGCGATAACGCCGACGATTGAAGCGACGACTGAAACCCAAAAATGATGAAAGGAAGCGATGAATATGAACAATTTCTCAAAGGGGACAACCGGCAGCTTTAACACCCAATCTGCAATGATTGGCAGAAACCATCCAATTGCCGCTCCGAGTATGATGCAAACCACAATGATAAGTGATTTTTCAGACTTGCTCATACCTAAAACCGTTGTGTTTTTTTCCATCAGTCGACTCCTCCACCCCGACGCGTCATAAACGCTGATTCCTTCCCGTCATTTCACCATGGTCAAGATCATGTGAATGAGTTCTTCGCTATATTCCTCCAAATTTATGTGAGAAGATAACAGCGATTCTGAAATGGCTCCTTTTATGACAGTTGCAGCCACCCGAGGATGAAAATCACGGAATTCTTTTGATTCCTGTCCTTTGTGAAGTATTTCTTGCAATAGGTTAGATACGAAATCTTCTTCATGGTCTTCCAACTTGTAATAAGGGACATGATCCGGCGTCCGGGCATTAAACACAATCTCAATTAAAGCAATGTTGTTTACTTGGTTTGTAGCTTGATACGCTAAACTTGCTTCAATAAAAGCGATTAACTTTTCTGTGGGAGTCTGCTTTGATTCTACTTTTCCACGAATGTAAAACCATTCTTGTTGAGACAAATACATTAACGTATTGTTAATCAAGTCTTCTTTGCCGGAAAAATGATAAGAGATCAGCCCAGTGCTAATGTTTGCTTTCTTTGCTATTTGGGACAAACTTACATTCGCATATCCTACCTCACCAAGAGCTTCGATCGCGGCTTTCATAATTTGTTCCCTTCTCGCTTCTGCTATAAATGAATGCTTGCCATCCATACAGATCACCCCAAAAACTGATTTTCCATCCAGTTAATTCATTGAACGATCAATCAAATTATATCATGCTTTTCCCTTCTGTCAAATGTGATCGTTCATTAGACTCCATCTTACCTATCGCGCTTTCTCGCTGTGTACATGCCCGGGCAAACAAAACAGCCGGCGCCACATTCGCGCCAGCTGTTCATTATGGTCATGCGGTCCTCTTGTAATCCCTTTGTTCTCATTCCCTCATAGTCTACCTCTTGCCTGCCGGGATGTTCGGCTGTCCTTTGTCTTTAAAAATGGAAATAGCGGCAAGGATGTCTACCAGTATGGGTTCATCGGGAAAACTGTTTTCATTCGTAGTGTAGAGGGACAGTTTATATTGTGGACCGATCGTGTATTGCTGGTAGTCATGTTACACGGAATAGTCCGGCTCTTTTAGGAGAGCGACCACATGGTGATTGATGATCTGGACAATTTGTTCCGTAAAGTCATGCAGAAAAAAATGTCCGCCCTCAAAAGAATAAAAGGTGCACTCCTCGCTGGTATACTCTTTCCATTCGGCGACCTCTTTGGTCATTTGATCCCCGCTTCCGCTTAGCACAACCAGATTCTTGCCCAGCGGTGTCTTTTTCGGCGTATAGTCATAACGTTCGAGCATGGCAAAATCCGAACGGATAATCGGCAAAACGATATCGAGCAGCTCCCGGTTTTGCAGGATCTCCTCCGGTGTCCCGCCCAACTCCTTCAGTTCCAGGATCAGCTCCTCGTCTGACAACGTATGCCTGTTTTTGATCATGTCTTTGTGAGGAGGGTTTTTCCCGGAAACAAACAAGACCTCCGGAGTCGTTTCCCCTTGCGCAAGAAACGTGTAATAGAGCTCATAGGCTAAGAGTCCCCCCATGCTATGGCCGAAAAAAACAAACGGAGAGCCGTCCCGTTTGCTGGCGATCAGCGAGGAAATATCAGCTATCGCCTCATCCCAATCTTGATAGAGGCGATCCTTGAACCGTCTTCCCCTGCCGGCCAGCTCAATCGGCACATACTCGATGGATGGATGCAGAAAGGATGCCCATTTATCGTAAACGATCCCGGAACCGCCGGCATAGGGGATGCAAAACAATTGAATTTTTCCCATCATGAGACACCCTCTCCCTTACATTTTCACGGACACTTCGTATTCTTGTTCTCGTTCGTGTTCTTGACTTTTTTGCCCTTCATACAAACGGGCGTATGCGCCATGCAGGGACAGCAGTTCCTGGTGCCTGCCTTGTTCCACGACTTTCCCCCGATCCATGACGTAGATGATATCCGCTTGCTGGATGGTTGACAGACGGTGTGCGATAACCAAGGTGGTCCGGTTTTTCATCAGTACGTTCAAGGCTTGCTGCACCCAGTATTCCGATTCCGCATCCAAGGCCGAAGTTGCCTCATCCAACAGGAGGATGGGCGCATTTTTCAGGATCGCCCGGGCAATGGCGATGCGCTGCCGCTGACCGCCCGACAGCATCGCTCCGCGCTCCCCTACCCGAGTCTGATAGCCTTCGGGCAGCTCTGTGATGAAGTCGTGGGCATAGGCCGCCTTGCAAGCTTCGATTAATTCCTGCTCGGACGCGTTCCGGCACCCGTAGCGAATATTTTCTTCGATGGTTCCCGCGAACAGATAGGCGTCTTGCGGCACATAAGCGATCATCTGCCTTGTTTCCGCGAGTGTATACGCCCCAAGCGGCTTGCCCAGCAGGTGAATCCCGCCGTCCTGCGGAGGATAATATCCCAGGAGTAGTTTGAAGACTGTACTTTTCCCGCTTCCGCTCGCTCCGACCAAAGCGGCCGTTTGCCCCTGGTCGACCGTGAGCGAAATGCCGTCAAGCACCTTGGGGCCGTCCTCATAGCCAAAGACGACATGCTGCAGATTCAGCGCGCTGCCATTTGACTGTTGTTCGCCAGTGAGCGTGTCATAGCGTTCCGGCTCCGGCGGCTGCTCCAAAAACTGTTGGATGCGAAAGGCGCCCGCCAATGAGCCTTGCAGGGCTGTGATCACCTGGCCCAATTGAAGAAATGACATCGTCACCAGCAACTGCTGCTGGACAATCGCGACCAGCGACCCCATTTGGACGAATCCTTTGGCGGCCATGATGATTCCGCATACCAGCGTTCCTCCAAAACTGAGAAAGTGAATCAGAAAGTTCATACTCTCCAAAAGTGCGCTCTTGTGTCCCTGTTTGACGGCAGAGACTGTGATTTCTTCGTTCACTTCGGTATAGCGCTGCGTGACCACCTTATGTAACTGGAACATCTTTATGACGGGCAATCCGGACAACAGGTCGGTCAACCGCTCCGTCTGAACCCCCATTTGCTGCTGCATCTGATCCGCGATGGCTCTGACAGAGCGGGCGACGCGGGAATTCAGATAAAGGGTAGCCGTACTGAAGAAGACCAGAACGGATGCAAACCGCCAGTCCAATAAAAACATGCCTGCCAGTGAGCCGATAAGCGTCACGACGATGACGCTCATCGATTTGAGATGTTCAAAGTAGGCCTGTTCCATGACTTGAACATCGTTCCCGAGTCGCGACATGATTTCTCCGCTGTGCTGCCGTTCGTAGAAACCGGACGGAAGATGGACCATGCGACGGAAGATGGCGAGCCGGACGTTCTTGATGACCTCCCTGACCGTACGCCGATAGAAATAGCAAAAAGTCGGAGACAAGATGCTAAGCACAAGAAACGTCACGCTCATCAGCACAATCGCTCTCGACAGCAGTGCCGGATCTTTCGAGATGGCAAAATCGGTCAAATCCTTAAACACAAACGGCAGACAGACGAGTGTGCCGGCTTGGCCTGCCGCATCCCCGAACAAGCCCAAAAAATACGTTCGCTTCTTTCCCTGGAAAAAAGAGAAAAGCTGAAGAATTTCGCTTCCCACTGTACGGAAAAACATCATGATGCCCCCTCGACAACCAGTTCAGCGCTTTCTTCCGTGGCAAATTGCTGTTTGTACAGCTTGGTGTAGAGTCCATTTTGGGCCAGCAATTCATCATGGGTTCCGCTCTCCACAATTCGTCCCTGCTCCAGAACCAGCACCTCATCCGCCTCCTTGATCGTGGACAGCCGGTGGGCAATGACCAATACCGTCCGGTTTCGCATCACATAATCCAGCGCTTCCTGAACAAGCGCCTCGGACTGCGTATCCAGGGCGGATGTCGGTTCATCCAGCAAGAGAATCGGCGCGTCTTTCAGGATCGCTCTCGCAATCGCAATACGCTGCTTTTGTCCGCCGGAGATGCGCGAGCCGCGTTCCCCCAAAACCGTTTCATACCCGTTGGGGAGGTCCATGATGAAATCGTGGGCATTGGCCGCCTTTGCCGCCGTGATGATTTCCTCCCGCGTCGCATCCAGCCGGCCATACGAGATGTTTTCGGCGATGGTAACGGGAAACAGAGTGGTTTCCTGCGAGACGAGCGAGATATGGTTTCTCATTTCTGCCAGATTCCACTCCTGCAGCGGGTGTCCGAACACGTTTATGCGCCCGTTTTGGGGAGGAATCTGATAGAAGCCGCACAACAGCTTCATGATGGTGCTTTTTCCGCTTCCGCTGGCTCCCACCAGCGCGATAGTCTTGTTTTTTTCCAAGGTGAAGGATACGCCATTCAGTATTCTAGATTTACCGTCGTATGCAAACGTCACCTCATCAAAGACAACGGGAACGGCGTCAGGATCAATGGCAAAGGGTGGGTTGCCGTCTTGTTCGACACTTTGCACATAGATGTCGAACAGGCGTTTCGATGCGCCGGTTGTCTCTTGCACCTGGGCAAACAGCATCGGCGTCAGCGACAACGGTTGGATGATGAACGGGAGCAAGTAGCTAAAGATGACCAGGCTGCCCAGACTTAATTCCCCGGTTTGAAGCTGGTACCCGCCGTATGCGGTAAAAACCAAGATAGGGGAAGAAAACAGCAAAATACCCGGAGCAGTCATCCATGCACGCCTTTTTTCCGCTTTGATTCCGCTTCTCAAGACGTTTGTCATCGCCGTTTCATATTTGTGCAGGAGTACGTCATGGAGCTGGAATGCTTTGACCATATGGATTCCGGAGATGGTATCCTGCGCGACGGCATTGGCGGCTCCGAGATTCTCCTGCAATTCCTCGATGTTTTTCTTGAGCGGCTTGCTTATTTTTTCCATCAGCCATATGGCGGCTGGCAGGATGGCAATGCTGATCAGAATCAGCTTCCAGTTGATTACCAGCAGCACCGTCAATGCCCCGACAAATACGACGGGCAGATAAAAAAGCTGGTAAAAATGTTGGTGAAAAAAGTTTTGGATCAGCATAGCGTCGTTCGTTAAACGTGAAACGACGTCACCCGAATGGTATTTCTCCATTGTGGAAATCGGCAATTTTTCAATGTGAACGGTAATGCCGGTTTTCAGGTCCCGAATCGCATTTGAACTAAATCTCGCAGCAGAATATTTCATCAAATACTTGGAGAAAAAGCCCACGATCGTCAAACCGAAGATCAGAGAAGCGATACCGAGCAGTTTCCCGTATACGCTGAGGTTTTCCACCATGCGTTGGATCAATAGGCCCATCCAGATTTCTGTGACGGCTACCAGCAAGGCGGTCACGATGCTCAGCAGGACCCAGCGGCGATACGGCTTGATGTAGGAGATGATCCATCTGAAAATGGACTTGTTTCCGGGGGGACGCTCTTTCGTGGTTACATCCATGCGTTTCTCCTCTCCCGCGATGATTTGTTGATTCCCCCTGCATCAGGAGAACCCTGGCAGGGGGAATCATCGACAAGCTTATACTTCTTTGGAAACGAAAATTTCCTGGAGAATCTCCCGGAGAAGAGCAGCGTTTCTGCCTGCATGCTCGCCTCCGAGCATTCTCGAATGGATGCCGTATCCGTGGTGTTTGATGAGTTGCCGGGACGCCTTCTCCCATGCGGATACATTCATGTTCGCCGACTGGATCGCCTCGTCATCTGTGGACCCGTTCTCTTCCTGGATGAGGTGAACGGCTGCGTTTGTTTTATCTGTGTTGATCATTTGATTGAAGAACAGGAGATAGTTGACCGTTTTGCGTGTGTAGCTTTCTCTGACGAATTCATTTGCTTCGTATTCGGTCAGCTCTTCTTTGGTGACGTTAAAAAACTCCGTGTTTTCTTCCATTTGTGCAAAAAGCTTCCGGACATCTTTTTCAGCATCCGCCCGTGTTTGTTCGATCACGGTGTCCTTCCAATAGGAGTCGAACAAAATGATGTCAGACACGGCGTACCCCTGTTTTTCCAGCTCTTTCGCGACTTCAAACGCGAGATTGCCTCCGGAGGAATAACCGAGAAGCGTATACGGGCCGGCTGGGTCTGTTTTCACGATGGCCTCCACGTATTGCTGCAAGCGGTTCTCTTCCTCAATGAAATCAAAGCTGTACAAAGAGAAGTCCTTCAATTCATCGGCCAGCTTCTTGTAGAAGACGCCTTGGGCGCCGATAGGCGTAAAACCGAACACGCGTCTCGGTGTTTCGTCGTTTAACAGCAGCAGCTGTCCGGCGTGCTGTTCGAACGGTCGATGCATGACAAATTCGGCCAGTTTTTCGATCGTCGGATGCATGAAGACGAGCTTCAACGGCAGTTCGACCTGCATCGATTCATACAGCTTGGCAACCAGCAGCGTCGCTTTTAACGAGTGTCCTCCGAGTTCGAAGAAATCATCGGTGACCCCAATCGTTTCGACTCCCAGCACATCCTGCCAAATAGTTGCGAGCTGCGCTTCTGTCTCATTTCTCGGAGCCACATATTCTCTTGCTGCCAGATCGAATCGCTGCGGCTGGGGCAATGCTGCCCGGTCCACTTTTCCATTTGGCGTCAAGGGAAGCTTTTCCATGCGCACATAATAGGTCGGAACCATATAGGACGGAAGCTCTATTGCGGCGTACTCCCGTACCTCGGCTTGGGTGACGTCCTCTTCAGCGACGTAGTAGGCGTTCAGGACTTTTTCTCCATCTGTGCCTTCCCCTACTGTGACGATCGCTTCCTTCACCATCTTGAGATTGCCTATTGCCGCTTCAATTTCCCCGAGCTCGATGCGGAACCCTCTGATTTTTACCTGCTGGTCGATGCGGCCGAGGTATTCAATGCTGCCGTCTTCCCGCCATCTCGCCAAGTCTCCGGTCCGGTACATCATTTCACCCGGAACGAACGGATTGGGCACAAATTTCTCAGCGGTCAGCTCCGGCTTGTTCAGGTACCCTCTGGCCACCCCGTCGCCGCCCACGCACAGCTCTCCCGGCACACCGACGGGCTGAAGCTGATTGTGCCGATCCAGGATATAGGCGGTGGAGTTGCTGATCGGTTTGCCGATCGGGATATGGTCCTCGTACTCCTGCTCGATCAAGTGGCAGGTGGAGAAGGTCGTGTTTTCCGTCGGGCCGTAGCCGTTCCAAATCGCCAGTTGCGGATTGGCCCGTTTTACCTGATTGATATGCTTTGGCGACAGGACATCGCCGCCGACGATCAGGTGGCGCAGGGTGGCAAACATGGACTCGTTTTGCTGCGACAGCTGGTTAAACAGCGGCGAAGTCAGCCACATGACGGTAATCACGTGTTTCCGCAGGAAATGGCCCAGTTTCCTGCCGTCCAAGAGCGTATCCTTGTTCACCAGATAGAGGCTGGCCCCGTTCAGCAGCGCCCCAAAGATTTCAAACGTCATTGCATCGAATCCGATGGCTCCTGTCTGGATCATCCGGTCGTTTTCGACCACCTGGATGTAACTGGCGTTTTTTACCAATCGAATCACATTGCGATGCTCCACCATCACCCCTTTTGGTTTGCCGGTTGAGCCGGAGGTGTACATCACATAGGCGAGATCATGCGGCCTGCTGTTGTTTGGCACCACGGGCGCTTCCCCGTGGTACAAGCTTTCGGCGTCCAGGTAGACGGGATCATACGTTTCGGTGATCAGGTGGCCAAATTCGCGTTTGGACAGGATGACCTTTACCGCGCCGTCTTCCAGCATATAGGAGATGCGGTCCGCCGGATGCTCGGGATCGATCCCGAGATAGGCTCCTCCCGCTTTGAGGATACCCATGATGCCGACGATCATCTCAAGCGAACGATCCGCCAGCAGCCCGACGATGCGGCCCTCTCCGATTCCTTTCCCGCGCAGAACCTGTGCCACGTGATTGGCTCTGTCATCCAGCTCCCGGTACGTCAGCGTTTTGCCATCCGCCACTACCGCAACGCGATTCGGCGTCCGCACGACCTGCTCGGCAAACAATTCGGTAATGCTCGCAGCCCTTGGATAGACCAATTGCGAATCATTGAACTCGCTCACGATCTGATGCTTTTCTTCGTCGGACAGCATTTGGATGTCGGAAAGTCTGACGTCGGGATTCTCCACAATTGCTTGCATAATCCGCATAAAATGCCGGGTTAACCGGGCGATGGTCTCTTTCCGGAACAATCTCGTACTGTACTCGACACCGAACAGAAGCTCTCCTTTTTCTTCCGTTGACATGAAGGACAGGTCGAATTTGGCTTGCTTGGCCGCGCTTTCCGACTCGAGTGGGGCAAAGGTTAGCGTAGACTGATCAGTTGTCTGATCGCCGCTCTCTTCACCCCAGTTCTGGACGGCAAACAGGGTGTCGAACAAAGGATTTCGGCTCAAGTCCCGGGGAATCGCCAGCTTCTCCACAAGCTCTTCAAACGGATAATCCTGGTGATCGTAAGCTTGCAGGGCGTTCTCTTTTACCTCCAGAAGGAACTCCTTGAACGATTTTGCTCCTTCCGGCTTGTTTCTCATCGCCAGGGTATTGACAAACATTCCGACGATATTGCCGAGGTCGACATGCGACCTGCCGGTAATCGGCGTTCCCACGATGATGTCTTCCTGGCCCGAGTATTTGGACAAGAGTACGTTGTACGCTGCGAGCAGCACCATGTAGAGAGTGGTTCCTGTTTCCGCCGCTACGCGGTTCAAACCGTCGCACAGCTCTTTTCCTGTCCCGAATGCGAACAGATCGCCTTCAAAGCTTTTTGCCGTCGGCCGCGCGTAATCGGTTGGCAGCTGCAGCACCGGGATTTCGCCAGCAAAGGCTTGGAGCCAGTACGCTTCCTGCTTTTTGAACGCGTCGGAGCGGAAAAACTCCTGCTGCCACACGGAGAAATCCTTGTACTGGATGCGAAGCTCCGGTAAAGCCTCGCCGTGGTACAGCTTGATCAATTCTCCAAGCAAAATGCCGGAAGAGACGCCGTCGGAAATAATATGGTGCATATCGATCAGCAAAGCATGGCGATGTTCCGCCATTTTCACAAGCTGCACGCGCATCAGCGGAGCGACGCTCAAATCAAACGGCTGAACAAAGTCGGCAGCTATCTGCGGAACCTGCTCTTCGGCCACTGTTTGATCCGGCATGGAAAACGGCACGTCCTGGTGAATCCGCTGCACTGGCTCGCCATTTACGAGCTCGAAAGCAGTCCGCAGGCTTTCATGGCGGTCGATCAATTTTTTGAACGCGGCTTCGAGTCGCTCCGGTTCCAGCTTTCCGTCGATCAGGAGTGCGGATGGCATGTTGTACGTGGTGCCCACGCCTTCAAACTGGCTGAGAATGTACATTCTTCTTTGCGCAGACGAGACCGGATAATGCTCCTGGCTCGGTACGGGCTGGATCGACTTGAAGCGTTCCCCGGCTGCTTGCTCGATGTGGGCGGCCATCAGATGAATGGTCGGTTTCTCAAACAGTACGCGAAGGGGCACGTCGATCTGATGTTTTTGATGCAGCTGCGTGATGACCATCATCGCACGCAGGGAATGTCCGCCGATGGCAAAGAAATCGTCATGGATGCCGATCCGCTCAAGGCCCAGCACGTTTTCCCAAACGGCAGCCAAACGAGACTCCAGCATCGTGCAGGGCGGGGTGTATTCGGCTCCTGTCCGCAATGTTGGATCAGGCGCTGGCAAAGAGCGCTTGTCGATTTTCCCGTTCGAGGTGAGCGGCAAGTCCTCAAGCGTGACGAAATACGACGGGATCATCGCGGCAGGCAAATGCGCCGCCAGTTCGGTGCGCAATCCGGCCGCAGTAACTTCCCGGTCCGCGACGAGATAGGCGCACAGCTGTTTTTCCTGCAAGTGGTCTTCTCTCGCGATGACGACTGCTTCCCTGATACCGTCGCACTGCCGCAGCCTGGCTTCGATTTCCCCCAGCTCAATCCGTATTCCCCGAATTTTTACCTGGTGATCGTTGCGTCCGAGAAACTCAATATTTCCATCCGGCAGCCATTTCGCCAGATCGCCTGTTCGATACAACTTCTCGCCGGGCGCAAACGGATTATCCACAAACTTCTCGGCGTTCAGCTCCGGTCTGTTTAAATAGCCGCGGGCCACTCCGCTTCCGCCGATGCACAATTCCCCGACCACACCCACTGGTTGCGGCTCTAGATGCCGATCGAGAATGTACATCTTCGTATTGGGCAGCGGTTTCCCGATCGGGACCGTTCCGACCTGGTGCAAAGCGGAAAGCGGCTGCTCGTAATAGCTGGAGTCAATGCATGCTTCAGTGACGCCATAGCTGTTGATGATTCGCATCGACGAGCCGAATCGGGCCAGCAAGGTTTTGAAATCTTCCATGGAGCAGCTGTCCGATCCTAGGATCAGCAGCCGCAGCTGGCTGATATCCAGGTTCTGCTCGAAAATATACTGCATCAGCGGCACGGCCAAAGCGGGTGTGGATTCAAAGATGGTAATCTCGTGTTTGTGGATGATGTCGTACAAGGAAGCAGGGTCCACTCTCACATCGCTCGGGCAGATCACCAATTGCCCGCCGGAAAGCAAAGCTCTGGCAAAATCTCCGGCCGATACGTCAAAGGCAAAGCTGGCCATCTGCAGTAGACGAACCGGGAAGGAATCCAGGTGATACTCTTCTTTCCAGGCAAAGGCGATATTGACATAGCTGCGATGCTCAATGACGACCCCTTTCGGCTTTCCGGTCGTCCCCGACGTGTAAATGATATAAGCCGCATGCTCCGGCCGGGTTACGCTCGCCAAATTCGCGTCATCCCCCTGATACAGCTCCTCTTGGTCGAGGTACAGGATTTCGCCGTCGAACCGGACTTGGTTCTCCATCTTTTTCAGGGTCAATAGAAGCTTTGCATCGCTGTCCGCCAGCATGAACTCCTTGCGCTCCTGCGGATAGTCGGCATCAATCGGCACATAGGCTCCGCCGGCCTTGAACACCGCCAGCATGCCCACTACCATGTACAGCGAACGGTCAACCAGGATGCCCACGGTGCTTTCCGGCTGCACGCCCTTCTCCCGCAGAATCCGCGCTAACTGGTTTGCTCTCCTATTCAACTCCCGATAGGTGATCTGTTCAGCTGCATCGATGACCGCCACCTGATCCGGCGTTTTTTCTACCTGCTGCTCGAACAGCTGGTGGAACATCCGGTCTGTCGGATAGTTGGCTTCGTTGGAAGTGAAGTCTTGCAACTGGCGCTTTTCTTCTGCTGTCAGCATGCTGATGGCAGACAGCTTCCTGTCAGGATCGGCGACAATCGTTTGCAGGATCTGTAGGTAATGGGCAGTCCAGGACTCCATCGTGCTTCTGGCAAACAGCATCGTGCTGTAGCCAAATTGGAAGACAATCTCATCCTGCAGCTCTACTGCGTCAAGGGTAATGTCAAACTTCGCCACTTTCCCTTCAACCTCGTAAGGGACAAGGCGCAGCCCGTCGATTGCGATTCCTTCCGTATTCCCGTTCCCTAAGCTGAACATCGTATCAAACAGTGGATTTCGGCTCAGATCGCGCTGGACTTGCAGTTTCTCCACCAGGTTCTCAAAGGGATAGTCCTGATTCTGGAAGGCTGCCAGCGCATTTTGCTTCACGTCCCCTAAAAACTCGCGGAATGACAGCTGACCCACAGGCTTGTTTTTCAGCGCAAGCGTATTGACAAACATCCCGACAATCGGCTGCAAATCCGCATGCGATCGACCTGCAACTGGCGTACCGACCACGATCTCTTCCTGCCCGGAATACTTGGACAGCAGCACGTTGTAGGCGGCAAGCAGCACCATATAGAGCGTGGTTCCCGTTTCGGCGGCCAGGCGGCGCAAATCTTCCGTGAGCTGTTTTCCGGAACCGAGCTGGATGTTGTCGCCCGCAAAGCTTTGGACGGTAGGTCTGGGGAAATCCGTCGGCACGTTCAAGAGCGGAATTTCCCCGGCAAAGGCATCGAGCCAGTAAGCCTCCTGTTTCCGGAAAGCTTCGGTTTGATACACTCCGGCTTGCCATGCAGCGTAGTCTTTATACTGGATGCGCAGCGGGGAAAGCTCTTTCTCCTCATACAAGGCGGCAAATTCTTCGATCAGGATTTCCAGCGAAACCCCGTCCATAATGATGTGATGCATATCCAGCAGCAGCAGATGCTTTTCCGGTCCCAGCTTCACCAGTCCTGCCCGGAACAGCGGGGCCGTCTCCAGATCGAACGGACCGATGAAAGATTTTATCGTGTTCTCGATCTGATCTTCCGTTGTTTCGTCATAGACGATCTCCAGCTCCACATGCTCATGCACCTTTTGGACCGGCTCACCGTTGATGGAGTGGAAAGAAGTCCTGAGAGACTCATGCCGGTCAACCAGACTTCTGAGGGCATGCGCGAAGCGGCGGTCGTCAAGCTTTCCTTCCAGCAGCATGACCCCCGGGACGTTATAGCTGATGCCGCTTCCTTCGAATTGATGAAGGATATACATTCTCTTTTGCGCTGAGGATACCGGATAGAATTCCTGCGGCGCGGCGGGCCGAATCGATTCGTACTCCGCTTTCTCTCCGGCGTCAATGTAAGCAGCCATCTCCCGGATCGTGGGGCATTCAAAGAGGACCCTCAGCGGCAGCTCCACATGAAACGCTTTATGCACCAGATGGATGACGGTCATAGCCTTCAACGAATGTCCACCCAGCTCGAAGAAGCTGTCTGTCGCCCCCACCCGCTCGATTCCCAAAACCTCCTGCCAAATGTCCGCCAATTGCCTTTCTACCTCGTTCTCCGGCGCCACATATCCGGCTCCTCCGGCCAGTTGGCCATCGGGTTTGGGCAACGCCTTGCGATCCACCTTTCCGTTTTGTGTCAGCGGCAGTTTATCCAGGTGTACATAGTAGGCGGGCAGCATGTAGGAAGGCAGTTCTTTGGAAAGGCCTTCTCTTACGTCGGTCAAGGCTGTACCTGCTTCCGCGACATAGTAGGCGCAGAGGACATCTTGCCCTTGCGGCTCCTTGATCACAGTGACAACTGCCTCTTTGACCCCTTTCTGACTGGCGAGCACGGCTTCAATTTCTCCCAGCTCGATGCGGAACCCTCTGATTTTTACCTGCTGGTCGATCCGGCCCAGGTACTCAATGCTGCCGTCCTCCCGCCATCTTGCCAAATCACCGGTGCGATACATCATTTCTCCGGGAACGAACGGATTGGGCACAAACTTCTCGGCGGTCAGCTCCTGCTTGTTCAAGTACCCTCTGGCTACCCCGTCACCGCCCACGCACAGCTCTCCAGGCACACCCACCGGCTGAAGCTGATTGTGCCGATCCAGGATGTAGGCGGTGGAGTTGCTGATCGGTTTGCCGATCGGAATATTTTCCTCATACTCCTGCTCGATCAGGTGGCACGTGGAGAAGGTCGTGTTTTCCGTCGGGCCGTAGCCGTTCCAGATCGCCAGGTCCGGATTTGCCTGCTTTACCTGGTTGATATGCTTCGGCGACAAGACGTCCCCGCCGACGATGAGATGGCGCAGGGTGGCAAACATGGCCTCGTTTTGCTGCGACAGCTGGTTAAACAGCGGCGAGGTCAGCCACATGACGGTAATCTCGTTTTCTCGCAGGAAATGGCCTAGTTTCCTGCCGTCCACGAGCGTATCCTTGTTCGCGAGATAGAGGCTGGCCCCGTTCAGCAATGCGCCAAAGATCTCGAACGTCATCGCATCGAAGCCGATGGCTCCTGTCTGGATCATCCGGTCGTCTTCGCCCACCCGGATGTAATTGGTGTTTTTTACCAGGCGAATCACGTTGCGATGCTCCACCATCACCCCTTTGGGTTTGCCGGTTGAGCCGGAGGTGTACATCACATAGGCGAGATCATTCGGATTGCTGTTGTTGGGCAGCTCGGGTGCATTTCCTTGGTACAGGTTTTCATCGTCCAGGTAGACGGGATCATACGCTTCGGTGATCAGATGACCGAACTTGTGTTTGGACAGGATGACCTTCACACCGCCGTCTTCCAGCATGTAGGAGATTCGGTCAGCAGGATGCTCGGGATCGATGCCGAGATAGGCTCCACCCGCTTTGAGGATGCCCATGATGCCGACGATCATCGCCAGCGAGCGATCCGCCAGCAGCCCGACGATGCGGCCCTCTCCGATTCCTTTCCCGCGCAGAACCTGTGCCACGTGATTGGCTCTGTCATTCAGTTCCCGGTACGTCAGCGTTCGTCCGTCCGCCACCACCGCAACGCGATTCGGCGTCCGCTCGACCTGCTCGGCAAAAATCTCGTCGATCGCCTTCTCTCGTGGATAGAGCGAGCGGGTGTCATTAAATTGAACGCTGACCAGTTGCCGTTCTTCTTCAGACAAGATTCCGATTTCGGACAGCAAGGCTGACGGTTTTGCGGCGACGGCACGAACGACTTCCAGGAAGTGACGGGCCATTCGCTCTGCTGTCTCTTGTGTGAACAAGCGGGTAGCGTAAACCAGACAAAATTGGATTCCCGAAGCGGTTTCATCCGCTTCCAGCATGAGATCAAACTTGGCGAAGCCTTTTCCCGGAAGGTACGGCTCAAACGTCAGCCCGTCGATCGCATACGCTGTTTTATCCATGTTCTGCAGGAGGAAAATCGTGTCGAAAAGCGGATTTCTGCTCATGTCGCGTTGGATCTCCAGCTTCTCGACCAACGCTTCAAAGGGATAGTCCTGGTTCTCATAGGCTTGGAGCGTGTTTTGCTTGACTTCATCGAGAAACTCCAGGAAGGATTTCGTTCCGGCTGGCCGGTTTCTGAGCGCCAGCGTATTGACGAACATCCCCATCACTTTCTCCACATCGGCATGGGATCTGCCGGCAATGGTGGTTCCCACGACAATATCTTCCTGCCCGCTGTACTTTGCGAGGAACAGATTGTACGCCGCAAGCAGCACCATGAAAAGCGTCGTCCCCGATTGAGCGGCCAGCGCGCGCAAGTCGTCCATCAGCTGCTTGTCGGTGTCAAACAGCACCCGGTCGCCCGCGAAGCTTTGCACAGTCGGCCGGACAAAATCCGTCGGCAGGTTCAATACCGGGATTTCTTCCGCAAAGGTATTTACCCAGTGGGCTTCCTGCTTGGCAAAAAGCTCCGTCTGGAACAACTCGTTTTGCCAGACGGCGAAGTCCTTGTACTGAATGCGCAGTTCGGGAAGCTGTTCGCCGCGATACAGGCGGGCAAACTCTTCGGCTACGATTCCGGCGGAAACGCCATCGGAAATAATGTGGTGCATATCCATCAAAAACAGGTGACGTTCCGCTTCCAGCTTGACGAGTCCCACCCGAAACAGCGGAGCCGCCTCCAGGTCAAAGGGCCGGACAAACTCTTCCACGATCTTGCCCGCCTGGTCCTCTGTCGCTTCTTTATACATCACTTCCAGCTCGACGTCCTGATGGATGCGCTGTACAGGCTCTCCGTTTACGGTGTGGAAGGATGTTCTCAGCGCTTCATGCCGTTTGACCAAGCCTTGAACGGCGAAGTCAAAGCGCTCCACATCCAGCTTGCCCTCTATATACATCGCGCTTGGCATGTTATAGATGGTGTCAGCTCCGGCCAATTGGCGAAGGATGAACATCCTCTTTTGCGCCGAAGAAACCGGATAGTACTCCTGCGGCTCGACAGGTTGAATGGAAAGGAAATCGCCTTTTTCGCCGGCGTCAATGCAGACGGCCAGCTCCCGGATGGCAGGCGATGCAAACAGAACCTTCAACGGCAGCTCCACCTGGAATTCCCTGTGCACCTGGGCGATGACGTTCATGGCTCGCAGCGAATGGCCGCCCAATTCAAAGAAGTTATCCAAGACGCCGACATTGGATATTCCCAGCACGTTTTCCCAGATCTTGGCGAGTTTTTTCTCGGTATCGCTGTGCGGCGGGATATATTGCGCTCCTGTCACGGGCTTGCCTTCCGGTTTCGGCAGGGCTTTCCGGTCAATCTTGCCATTGGGCGTAAGCGGGAATCGCTCCAGCTGGACAAAATAGGTTGGGACCATGTAGAGAGGAAGCCGTTTGGACATATGCGCCCACAGCTCTGACACGACGATCTCGGTCTTGGCGGTAAAATAGCCGATCAGGTGCTGATGACCGCTCTCATCCTCTGGGACAGCCACTACGGCTTCCCGGATAGAAGCGAAGTCTGCCAGTACAGATTCGATCTCGCCGATTTCGATCCGGTACCCTCTTACTTTGACCTGCTCATCGATCCGCCCGATGAACTCAATCGTTCCGTCCGGATGCCACTTGGCCAGGTCGCCCGTTTTGTACATGCGCTCACCAGGCGCGAACGGATTGGGAACAAATTTTTCTTTTGTCAGCTCAGGCTGGTTCAAATACCCTCTTGCCACTCCCAGGCCGCCGATGGACAGCTCGCCCACGACACCAACCGGCTGCAGCTGATCGTAGGGATTCACGATGTAAATGGCGGTGTTCGCGATCGGACGGCCGATGGTGATGAAGGAATCCGGCTTCTGGTTGCGGACAAAAGTAGCGGCTACGCTGCACTCCGTCGGTCCGTATTCGTTGATGATATCCACCTGCGGATATTTTTGTTTGCTTTTTTCGACAAGCTGTCCGCTAATCTTCTCTCCTCCGAGCGTCACCGTCTGAAGCTGACTCATTTCCCCGGAAGAGCTGCACTCAAGAATGGCTTGGTATAAGCTTGGCACAGTCGCTACATGGTTGATGCCTGAAGAAAGTATCACTTTTTTCAGGGCGACCGGATCTTTGGCCGCCTCGTCAGGCGCGATCACCACCGTTGCTCCCGATCCAAGCGGTGCAAAGAAACTGAGAACAAAGGCATCAAAGGCAAAGGACAGCAACACAAGCGATTTATCCTGGACGCCATAGCCCATTTCCGCTTGTTTCCACTGAATCGTATTGGCGATGGAACGATGCTCCACGATGACGCCCTTTGGCTTTCCTGTCGAACCTGAGGTGTAGATGACATAAGCCATATCAGAGGTCTGATTCACAGGCTTCGGATTTTCCAGGTCAGGTGCATCGCAGGCTGCCTCTTCCAAATGGATGCATTCCACGACTCCCGTGGCCTTTCCAACGTATCTCGCTTGGGTCAGAATCAAGCGGGCTCCGCTGTCTTCAAGCATGTACGAGATCCGTTCTTGCGGATAGTCAGGATCGATCGGCAGGTAGGCTCCCCCGGCTTTCAGCACAGCCAATATCCCGACCAGCTTCTCCAGCGAGCGGTTAGCCATGATGGCGACGATTTGATTCGGGACGACTCCTTTTTGCCGCAACAGATGCGCGAGTTGATTGGCTCTCTCATTAAACTCGCGGTAGGTGAGACTGCGCTCGCCGCATTCAACGGCGATTTGCTCTGGTGTCCGGGCCGCTTGTTCTTCAAACATGGCTTGCAGCGTCTTCTCCCGGCAGAAGTCTTGCCGGGTATCGTTGAACTCCACCAACAGCTGGTGGCGCTCATCCTCACCGAGCATCGGGATTTCCGCTAAGCGAATCTCCGGACTTTTCGCTACGACGCGCAGGATTTGCAGGAAATGGTTCGCCATTTTTTCGATCGTTTCCCGCTTGAACAGCTTGCTGCCGTATTCCAGGTAGAACACGAGCTCCCCGTTTTCCTCGCTCGCCTCCAGGGAAAGGTCAACTTTTGCCTGTTTGACATCCAAAAGCCGCGAGGTAAAGGTCAGCTGATCGACTTGGAAGGATTTGATATCCAGATTCAAATCCATGTTTTGCAAAATAAAGACTGTGTCAAATAACGGATTTCGGCTGGCGTCCCGATGGGCATTGGTCTTTTCGACCAGCTCTTCGAACGGATAATCCTGATTCTCAAAGGCTTGCAGCGTATTTTGCTTGACCTCCGCCACATATCCCCGGAAGGACTTGGCTCCACTCGGATAGTTCCGCAAGGCGAGCGTGTTGACGAACATCCCGATGATCTTTTCCACATCGGCATGCGGTCTGCCGGCGATCGGGGTCCCCACGACAATATCTTCCTGGCCGGAGTACTTTGACAACAGAACTGTATAAGCTGCCAAAAGAACCATATAGAGCGTGCTGCCTGTTTCATTTGCCACCTTGTTCAAATCGGCCAGGAGCTGCTTGTCGGTGCGCAGGATCAGTTGATCTCCCTCGAAGCTTTGCGTGAGCGGACGCGGGTAATCCGTCGGAAGGGTCAAAACGGGAACGTCGCCGCTAAAAGCGTTCAACCAGTAAGCCTCTTGCTTGGAAAACAGCTCCGATTGAAACCGCTCATTTTGCCAGACGGAGAAATCCTTGTACTGGATGCGCAATTCGGGCAGATGTTCACCGCGATACAATTGAATCAATTCGTTGAATAAGATCCCGATGGAGGTTCCGTCTGCGATAATATGATGCATATCCACCAGGAAAAGATGCCGTTCCGGAGCCAATTTCACCAATCCGGCCCGAATCAGCGGGGCGGTTTCCAGATCAAATGGCCGGATGAACCGTTTGATGATCTCCTCCGCCTGATTTTCTTCCGCTTCCGCATAGCTGATGTCCAGCTCGACATCCTCATGCACGCGCTGAACGATTTCTCCCTTAACGGTGTGAAACGATGTCCGCAGCGATTCGTGCCGGCGAACGAGTGTTTTCATTACTTGCTTCAGGCGGGAAACATCCAGGTTGCCGTCGATCTGCATAACGCCGGGCATATTGTAGCTGAGCTCCACGCCCTCATGCTGGCGGAGGAAGTACATCCTTTTTTGCGCCGATGAAACCGGATAGTATTCCTGCAAAGAGACCGGCTCGATAGCCGCGTAGCTGCCCTTTTCCGCCTCAGCGATATACGCTGCAAGGTCAGCGATGGTCGGCTTCTCAAACAGGATCTTCAGGGGGATGCTGACTTCAAATTGCTTTTCCAGTTTGGAAACGACGATCATCGCCTTGAGCGAATGTCCGCCTATTTCAAAGAAATGGTCCATGACCCCGATCTTGTCGACAGGCAGCACTTCACGCCAAATCTCTGCCAGCTTTGCTTCCGTCTCATTGCGAGGGGCCAGATACTCTTTCCCTGTCACCATAGCGCCATCCGGCTTCGGCAACGCGCCGCGGTCAATCTTTCCGTTCGCAGTCAGCGGGATTCTTTCCACGCGTATAAAATAAGCCGGAATCATATAGGCTGGCAACGTTTTGGACAAATGGCTCCGCAATTCCGCTACCGTCAGCTCCTCTTCGGAAACATAGTAGGCTGACAACTGCTGGGTCTCTTCATCCTGAATGGCAATCACCACTGCCTCTTTGATCTGCGCATGCTCGGCCAGCTGCTTTTCAATCTCGCCCGGTTCGATCCGGTAGCCCATGATTTTGACTTGCTGATCCACCCGGCCCAAAAACTCGATATTGCCGTCGGGAAGACATCTGGCCATATCGCCTGTACGGTACATGCGGGTACCCGGTACAAACGGATTGGGGATGAACTTCTCTTCGGTCAACTCGGGCCGATTCAGATAGCCGTTGGTCAGGCCGTCGCCGCTAATGCACAGTTCACCGGCTGCGCCAATCGGCAGCAGCTGCTGATTGCCGTCCAGTACGTACACCTGGGTATTGGCGATCGGTTTTCCAATGAAGGGACGATGGGCAAAATCATCCATGCTGTTCGCGTCGAAAAGATGGGTAATGCAGCCAATGGTTGTCTCCGTTGGACCGTAGTGGTTCATGATCTGCGCACGCGGATAGCGGGCGAAAAACTTGCGGACATCCGCCGTTCTGATCGGTTCTCCTCCAAGCACAATCAACCGCAGCGAGCTGTCGTGATCGGACTTGAGGAAGGAATCCTGCTGAACGATGACGCTGAACAGCGACGGCGTCATTTTTGCATACGTGATTTGATGTTTGTTTACATAAGCTAAAAGCTGATCAATACGGGTATACTCCTCTTTTGTCAGCAGATGCAGCTGGCATCCCGCGAGCAACGCGGAAAACAAGGCGGTATAGCCTAAATCAAAAGCATAGGAGGAGACGAGCATCGTCTTATCATCCGGGGTGATCGCCGCTTGATCGACAAAGGACGTGACGTAGTTGAGCACATTCCTGTTGGTCACTTGCACACCTTTCGGCAAACCGGTCGTACCGGACGTATAAATGACGTAGGCCAGATCCTCCGAGCTGCGGTTGTCTCCCTCTGGCAGATTCGAAGCTTGAACCGGCGGGAGGTTATCCAGTTCCAGCGTTTCTACAATAGACGGAATCTGGTCGGAAATGGCGGAAACAGCAAGCACCTGGCCAACGCCGCTGTTTTCCAGCATATAGCGGATGCGTTCTTCTGGCGCTTCCGGATCGATTGGCAAATAGGCGCCGCCTGCTCCCCAGATACCGATCATTCCGATGACCATTTCCAGTGACGGCGGGGTCATGATCCCGACGATGCGATTTGCGCCAACGCCTCTTTCCCGCAACACAGCAGTCACATGCCGTGCCCGGTCAAGCAGCTCGCGGTACGTAATTTGCTTTTTGCCAGCCACGACTGCCACTTGTTCCGGGTACTTTGCAGCAACCGATTCGAGAAGGGCGTAAATCGTTTGATCGCGGGGATAGTCCATTTGCCTGCCCGCCGCAGCCGCCAGAAGCTGCTGTTTCTCTTCTTCCGTGACAACGCCGATATCCTTTAAAAGTATGTCAGGATTGTGGATGACTTGATTGACAACCTGTCTGAGATGACCTTCGATCCCCTCGATAAAAGCGGAATCGTACACGCCGGCGTTGTAGCTTATTTTGATCAGCATGTCGTTTCCGGGGACGACGGCCACGACCACGTTCAAATCATAGGTCGTCTGCTCCTCCCCTTCGTCGATGCTGATGCGGAAGCCCAACGCTTCCTGCAGCTCTTCCCGCTCGGAATCGGGATAGTTTTCAAATGTGACGAGATGGTCGATCAGCTCCTGTTTTCGTGAAGTTTGACCCTGCACTTCATATAGAGGAGCGAAATCGTATCTGGCCGACATCAGGGAGCGGCGCTGAACATCTTTCAGCAATGCGCTGAACGATTGCTGTCCGCTGCTTTGGATGCGGGTGGGAATCGTGTTGATAAACAGCCCTACCATGCTCTCGACGCCCTCGATTTCCGGCGGCCGCCCGGAGACGACGGAGCCGAATATGACGTCATCGGTGTTTTTGTACTTGCTCACGAGCACGCCCCAAATCGACTGGAATACATTGTTCAGGGTGGCCTGATTGCGGGTGGCGATTCGCATCAACGCATGGGTAATGTTCGCGTCCAGCGAGAACATTTTCTCGACCTGGCGGTAGTGCGTCTCCCCGGAACGCACCCTCGTTTTCGGGAAATGCGCTGGCTGTTCATAGCCGGAAAGATAGTCCTTCCAGTAAGACAGGGCCTCTTCCTTGTCCTGTTTTTCCAGCCATTTGATATATTCGCTAAAGGGCTTGACCGGTTCAGCCGGTATGGACCCGTGCTTTTTTAATGCCGCATAATAGGTTAATAGTTTGTCAATGAGTACGCCCAATCCCCATCCGTCTACGATAATATGGTGGAACGCCCAGACGAATTGATAGGTCTGTTCGCCCGTCCTGAAAACGGCAGCACGCATGAGGATATCCTTCGACAAATCAAACCCCTGCTGCTGTTGTTGCAGGGAGTAAGCTTTCACGATCTCTTTTTGCCGGTCGGCAGCAAGATGCGATATGTCTTCAAAATGAACCTTTGTTGTCCGCTGCTTAAAGACGATCTGTCTGGGACGCTGCAGGTTCTGATAGACGAAAACCGTCCGTAAAACGTCATAGTGCTCGATCAGCTTGATGATGCTTTGCTCCAACAGGGAAAGCTGAAAGTCGCCCTCAATCGTGGCGAAAATCTGGAGGTAGTAGGCGTTGGAGTTCTCATCCTTGACGGAATGAAACAACATCCCTTCTTGCAATGGCGTTAACGGATAAATTTTCGCGATATTTTCCTGCTTTTTCATTTGTACCCTCCGCTTCGTCAAAACTAGGATGTTCCTCCAACAAAAGCGTTTGTCCGCGCTGCTTTTATTGGAGGAACGAAAGCCGCCGTACGCGTGGTTAGATCAGTTCAAGTATGTTCGCCAATTCTTCCATGGAAAGATCGTCGTCTGCCAGGTCGCTCGGAGTAAGCTCTCCTTCCTTTATGGACATGCAGTGTTCCATGAGAACTAGCAGGTGCTTGCGATAGCTTTCCGCAAGGGCCACAATGGTATCTTCCACATACTGCTCGCTGTTGTAATGGAAGCTGATATGCAGCTGCCCCTCTTCCACAACGGCCGAGATGTCGAGAACAAATGGACGTTGTGATTGCGGGCTAAAGAAGTGTCCCGGCTGGATGGGGGAAAGGCCAAATGCCCCCTGCTTCTGATCGGAATCAAATTGTCCCAAATAGTTGAAATTGATTTCCGGTCGCAGGCTGAACTGCAGGGCAGGGCGGAATTCTCTTGCTGTCAAATAGCGAAGGATGTCGTAGCCAATCCCTTTTTTCGGGATACGCCGCAGGTTTTCTTTCACCAGTTTGATCTGCAGCGGCATGTCATCCGATTTTTCCATATCCAGAACCACCGGATATTGGGACGTAAACCAGCCGACCGTTCTGGAGATGTTTATGCGGGGCAGGATGTCTTCGCGCCCATGTCCCTCCAGGTTGACGACGATCTGCTTTGCTTGCAGCCATTCCTTGATGGAGAGGCCCAGCGCTGTCAGCAAGATGTCATGCGTCTCGGTACGGTACGCGTGATTGACGTGACGCAGCAGGTTTTCGGTCTGTTCGAGTGTCAATGACGTTTTCACCGTACGGGAATGCTTTTGCAGATTTTCCGTACTGGACATATCTGTAGACAGCGGCTTGCATTTCGCTGTGCGTTCCAGCTGTTCCCAATACGCCGTTTCTCTCAGCAGCTCATCGCTGAACGCGTATTCCTGAAGCTGCGCAGACCAGTCTTTGAAAGAATCCGTCTTTTCCGGCAAGACGATGTCCTCGTTGTGCAGGGCTTGCGTGTAGGCAGTCGCAAAATCCTCAAACAAAATGCGCCAAGACACGCCGTCTATCACCAGGTGATGGATCGCAATCAGCAAGTGGTCGCCATCGTTTGTTTGAAACAGAGCCAGCTTGACCAAAGGTCCCTCGGCCAGATCGATGCTTGCCTGCACTTCGGTGGCCAGGGCCGGGATGGTTTCGCTGATGTTCCGGTCCCTGGTCAAATCAAAGCAGTGGAAGTGGAACAAATCGCCCGCAAGTCCACGATTCACCTGCCTGATTTTTCCATTCTTCTGCCGATAGACCATCCGAAGTCCGTCGTGGTGTTCCACAATTTTCCGGAACGCTTGCTGAATCAGCTCTTCATCGAAGCCATCTGCCCGATAGAGCATGACCGCCTGATTCCAGTGATGCATGTCGGCATAGTTCTGTTCAAAGAACCAGTGCTGGATTGGCGTCAGCTCCACTTCTCCCTCAACAAGCCCCTGATCGATTTTTCTTCGGTTAGGGGTGACATAAGGAGCTACCTGCTCAATCGTCGGATACTGGAACAAATCTCTCATGTCCAGCTTCCAGCCGGCTGTGTGCAGACGAGTGGAAGCCTGAATCGCTTTAATCGAATCTCCCCCGCACTCAAAGAAATTGTCCTTGATGCCGATCCGCTCAAGCCCCAATACTTCCTGCCAGATCGCGGCCAGCAGCTGTTCCCGCTCGTCTCTTGGCGGCTCATACTCTCTTCCCGTGCTTTGCTCGCGCTCCGGCTCCGGCAAGGCTTTGCGGTCGATCTTGTCGTTCGGGGTCAGCGGCATTTTTTCCAGTGCGACAAAGTAAGACGGAATCATGTAGGCGGGCAGTTCTTTTGCCGCATATTCCCTGAGCTGTGCCGGGGTGACATCCCCTTCCGGTACGTAGTAGGCGCATAAATATGCTTGCCCATGGTGATCTTCGCGGGCGATGACGGCGGTCTCCCTAACCGCTGGATGCCGCAGCAGCAGGCTCTCGATTTCGCCCGGCTCCACGCGGTGGCCGCGAATTTTTACTTGATGGTCGATCCGGCCTAGGTACTCGATCTGGCCGTTCGGCAGCCATCTGGCCAGGTCCCCTGTCCGGTACATCTTCTCTCCCGGAATCAGCGGGTTGTCGACGAATTTTTCCGCCGTCAGCTCCGGCCTGTTCCAATACCCTCTCGCCAGCCCGGCGCCGCTGACGCACAACTCGCCCACCTGCCCAATCGGCACCAGGTGAAGGTGTTCATCCACAATAAAAGCGCGGGTGTTGAGGATCGGGCCGCCGATCGGCACAGAGGCGCTGCCCGAATCTGCGGGATCGGCATTGGCTGTCCAGATCGTCGCGCAAATGGTGGTCTCCGTCGGTCCATAGGCATTGATGTAGGTCACCTTGTCTTTCCATTTGTCGACCAGTGCGCGGGTGGTGGCGGAACCGGCCGTGACCAGCTTTTGGACGGAGGAAAGCCGCTCCGGTGCCAGGTGGATCAGGTACGTCGGCGGCAGCGTCAGGATGGTGATTCCCTGCCGGTTTACGTATTCTTCAAATTTCACGAAGTCGTTGATCGTCTCTTTCGGGATGATATGCAGGCTGGCGCCTACCGTCAGCGCCATGCACATTTCCCACATCGAGGCGTCAAACGAGGGGCTGGCAAACTGCCCGACCCGATCAGCCGGGGTGACTTTCAGCTGCTTTTCAAAAAATGCTTTCAGGTTGGCGATCCCTTTGTGTTCCAGCATGACTCCTTTTGGCTGGCCGGTCGTACCCGAGGTGTAGATGATATAAGCCAGATCGGAAGGCTGGTTGACGGAGACGGGATTTTCGCCGTCACCGGTATAGTTCCGTTCGTCTCCGAGATCAATCAACTGGACGTCCCCGCCGACTTTTGCAAACAGCTGCGATTGAGTCAGCACCAGCTTTGCGCCGCTATCTTGCAGCATGTAGCGGATGCGCTCTTCCGGATATTCCGGGTCGATCGGCAAGAAGGCTCCGCCTGCCTTGAGAATGGCGAGCGTACCGACTACCATCTCGAGCGAGCGCTCCACCATGATCGCCACGATCTGTTCCGGCTTGACTCCTTGTTCCCGCAGCCGGACGGCGAGGCGATTCGCTTTTTCGTTCAGCTCCCGATACGTGAGGCGCTCTTCGCCATAGACCGCTGCGATCTGTCCGGGACTTTTCTGTGCCTGCTCTTCAAACAGCTGCGGGATGGTCCGTTCCTTGAGGTACTCGCCTTCCGTATCGTTGAAGGCAACGAGCAGCTCCTGCTTCTCCGCTTCCGTGAGCATCTCGATCTCATGCAGCGCCTGCTCCGGATTCTTGGTCACGGCGTGCAGGATTTGCAGGAAATGACGGGACATTCTCTCGATGGTAGAGCGGGTAAACAGCTTCGTAGCATATTCGATGCGGAACAGGAGATCAGCCGGACTTTCCGTCATATGGAAGGCCAAGTCAAATTTCGCTACTGGCAAATCGTCCGCCGGTTCATACGGGTTGAATCGCAACTGATCGGTCTCTTCCGTTACGGTTTCGTCGTTCTCCAGAATAAACATCGTGTCAAACAGGGGATTCCTGCTCGGGTCCCTGGCGATGCCCAGTTTTTCGACGAGCGTTTCAAACGGATACTCCTGGTTCTCGTACGCTTGCAGGGCATGTTCTTTAACTTCCGATAGGAATTCCGTAAATGTTTTCGTTTTTGCCGGTCTGTTGCGCATAGCCAGCGTGTTGACAAACATCCCGACGACATGGGCCAGGTCAGGGTGCGACCTTCCCGAGATCGGCGTTCCCACCACAATCTCTTCCTGGCCGGAATACTTGGAGAGCAGAACATTGTAGGCGGCAAGCAGAACCATATAGAGCGTCGTTCCGGTTTGGTTGGCAATCCGGTAGAGGTCATCCATTAGCTGCTTTCCGGTTGCGGCGGTGACTTGATCTCCTTCAAAGCTCTGCACGGATGGCCGGGCGAAGTCTGTCGGCAGGTTGACAACCGGGAGCTCTCCCGCAAAGGCATTCAGCCAGTACGTTTCCTGCTTCTTGAACGCATCGCTGCGAAGCCAATCCTTTTGCCAAACGGCGTAATCTTTATACTGGATGCTTGGTTCCGGGAGGCTTAGTCCCTGATAGCACTCGATAAACTCTCTGGTAAACATCGCCATAGACTCACCGTCTACCGCGATATGATGGAAGTCATAAAGGAAATAATGGCGATTTTCGGCAACCTTTACCAGTCCAGCGCGTAGAAGAGGCGGCACGGCCAGATCGAATGGGCGCACAAACGACCGGAAAACCTGATCAATCTCCTCTTCCCGGGCTTCCATGTATTCGATGGGGACCCCCACCCGTTCATGGATTTTCTGAATCAATTCTTCCCCGATCATCTCATAGGAGGTTCTCAATATTTCGTGCCGTTCGATCAGTTTTTGCAGAGCCGCTTCGAACCTTTCCCGTTCCAGCACTCCATCCAATATCATCATGCCGGGCATGTTGTAGCTGATGCCTGCACCTTCAAGCTGATAGAGCAGATACATCCGCTTTTGCGCAGAGGAAACCGGGTAGTGATCCCGCTGTTCGGCCGGTTGAATAGAGGCATAGGACGTTTTGCCGGCAGCGGCGATGTAGCTGGCCATCTCAGCGATGGTCGGCGATTCAAACAGCGCTTTTAATGGAATCTCCACATCAAGCTCTTTATGCACACGGGTAATTACGGCCATCGCCTTCAGCGAATGTCCGCCGCATTCAAAGAAATTGTCCTTGATGCCGATCCGATCAAGCCCCAATACTTCCTGCCAGATCGCCGCCAGCAGCTGCTCCCTCTCGTCTCTTGGCGGCTCATACTCTCTTCCCGTGCTTTGCTCGCGCTCCGGTTCCGGCAGGGCTTTGCGGTCGATCTTGTCGTTCGGGGTCAGCGGCATTTTTTCCAGTGCGACAAAGTAAGTCGGAATCATGTAGGCGGGCAGTTCTTTTGCCGCATATTCCCTGAGCTGTGCCGGGGTGACATCCCCTTCCGGTACGTAGTAGGCGCATAAATATGCTTGCCCATGGTGATCTTCGCGGGCGATGACGGCGGTCTCCCTAACCGCTGGATGCCGCAGCAGCAGGCTCTCGATTTCGCCCGGCTCCACGCGGTGGCCGCGAATTTTTACTTGATGGTCGATCCGGCCTAGGTACTCGATCTGGCCGTTCGGCAGCCATCTGGCCAGGTCCCCTGTCATGTACATCTTCTCTCCCGGAATCAGCGGGTTGTCGACGAATTTTTCCGCCGTCAGCTCCGGCCTGTTCCAATACCCTCTCGCCAGCCCGGCGCCGCTGACGCACAACTCGCCCACCTGCCCAATCGGCACCAGGTGAAGGTGTTCATCCACAATAAAAGCGCGGGTGTTGAGGATCGGGCCGCCGATCGGCACAGAGGCGCTGCCTGAAACTGTGGAATCGGCATTGGCTGTCCAGATCGTGGCGCAAATGGTCGTTTCTGTCGGTCCGTAGGCATTGATGTAGGTGACCTTGTCTTTCCATTTGTCGACCAGTGCGCGGGTGGTGGCGGAACCGGCCGTGACCAGCTTTTGGACGGAGGAAAGCCGCTCCGGTGCCAGGTGGATCAGGTACGTCGGCGGCAGCGTCAGGATGGTGATTCCCTGCCGGTTTACGTATTCTTCAAATTTCACGAAGTCGTTGATCGTCTCTTTCGGGATGATATACAGGCTGGCGCCTACCGTCAGCGCCATGCACATTTCCCACATCGAGGCGTCAAACGAGGGGCTGGCAAACTGCCCGACCCGATCAGCCGGGGTGACTTTCAGCTGCTTTTCAAAAAATGCTTTCAGGTTGGCGATCCCTTTGTGTTCCAGCATGACTCCTTTTGGCTGGCCGGTCGTACCCGAGGTGTAGATGATATAAGCCAGTTCGGAAGGCTGGTTGACGGAGACGGGATTTTCGCCGTCACCGGTATAGTTCCGTTCGTCTCCGAGATCAATCAACTGGACGTCCCCGCCGACTTTTGCAAACAGCTGCGATTGAGTCAGCACCAGCTTTGCGCCGCTATCTTGCAGCATGTAGCGGATGCGTTCTTCCGGATATTCCGGGTCGATCGGCAAGAAGGCTCCGCCTGCCTTGAGAATGGCGAGTGTACCGACTACCATCTCGAGCGAGCGCTCCACCATGATCGCCACGATCTGTTCCGGCTTGACTCCTTGTTCCCGCAGCCGGACGGCGAGGCGATTCGCTTTTTCGTTCAGCTCCCGATACGTGAGGCGCTCTTCGCCATAGACCGCTGCGATCTGTCCGGGACTTTTCTGTGCCTGCTCTTCAAACAGCTGCGGGATGGTCCGCTCCTTGAGGTACTCGCCTTCCGTATCGTTGAAGGCAACGAGCAGCTCCTGCTTTTCCGCTTCCGTGAGCATCTCGATCTCATGCAGCGCCTGCTCCGGATTCTTGGTCACGGCGTGCAAAATTTGCAGGAAATGCCCGGACAGCCTTTCGATGGTCTTTCGCTTGAACAATTTTGTGCAATACTCCACTGTAAATTCGATTTCTGTCGGCCTCTCGTTTGCCTCCAGGGTGAGATCAAACTTGGCATGCTTCCCATTTGGCACATAAGGCGTAAACGTCGTCTGTCCGATCCGGAAAGGACGGGTATCCGTGTTTTGCAGGATAAACATCGTATCAAACAGCGGATTTCGGCTGACATCCCTTGGGATCCCCAGCTTATCGACAAGCGCTTCAAACGGGTAATCCGCATGTTCGAAGGCTTGCAGCGCCTGCTGTTTCACCTCTTGCAGGAATGCTTTGAATGTTTTGTTTCTGACCGGCTTGTTGCGCATAGCCAGCGTATTGACAAACATCCCCAGCATGGATTCCGTGTCTGCATGCGTTCTTCCCGCAATCGGCGTCCCGACAACGATGTTTTCTTGCCCGGAATACCTGGAGAGAAGCACATTGTAAGCGGCCAAGAGAACCATATAGAGCGTTGCGCCCGACTCCGCCCCAACCCTGTAGAGGGCCTCCAGAAGCTGCTTTTCTGCACGGAAGGCAAACCGCGCTCCTTCATAGCTTTGCACGGCTGGCCTTGGGTAATCGGTCGGAATTCCTTCACCCGGAATTTCGGTCGAGAACGTGCTGATCCAGTAGGCTTCCTGCTTCCTCGCTGCTTCCGTCTGGAAAAATTCGTTCTGCCAGATAGCAAAGTCCTTGTAGTGGATGCGGGGCTGAGGAAGAGCCTTTCCTTGATACAATTCAGCCCATTCCTTCATGAAGAGGTTGGTAGATACGCCGTCGGAGATCGCATGGTGCATATCGATCATCAAAAGCTGCCGCTGCTCGCCCAGCCGGACGAGTCCTGCCCGTATCAGCGGGGCCACTTCGAGATCAAAAGGACGGATAAACTGTTCAATGATCTGCTCCATCTGATCTTCGGCCGATTCAAAATAGTCGACGGGCACTTTTACCTTTTCGTGGATGCGCTGTACTGCTTCTCCATCAACCGTATGGAACGACGTCCGCAGGGATTCATGCCGATCGACCAGCTCGGCTATGGCCCGCTCCAATCGTTCCTGATCCAGTTCCCCATCGATCAGCATCATGGCAGGAAGATTGTAGACTGTGCCAGCATGATCCAGCTGATTTAAGATCATCATTCTTTTTTGTGCGGACGAAACCGGATAAAACGCCTGCTTGGAGGCAGCCGGAATGGCTGCAAAGCTCTCTTTGCTTGCCCCCTGGATATAACGGGCAACGGCTTGAATCGTCGGCGTCTGAAACAGCAAAGGCAGCGGAACCTCAACGCTGAACTCTTTTTTGATGCGGGAGACAAGCAGAATGGCTTTCAGCGAGTGTCCTCCCAGGGAAAAGAAGCTATCCTGGATCCCGATGGGCGCTGCCCCGAGAATCTCTTCCCAGATGCGGGCCATTTTTTTCTCCAGATCGTTCGTCGGGGCGACAAAAGCATTGCCGGTGCCTCTGCTCCCCTCCGGCTTTGGAAAGGCCCTTCTGTCGGTTTTTCCATTCGGCGTGACCGGAATTCGCTCCAACATCATGAAAAAGGATGGAATCATGTAGTCGGGCAGGAGTCGAGCCAGATAATCCCGCAGAATCTCATTATCCACGTCTGTTTGCGGAACCACGTAGGCGCACAAATACTTCCCGCCCGCTTCATCCGCACGATCGATGACCACCGCATCTTTGACACCGGGATGGTTGAGCAAATGCGACTCGATTTCACCCAGTTCAATGCGATGCCCTCTGATTTTCACCTGGTGATCGATTCGCCCCAGGTATTCGATATTCCCGTCAGGCAGCCAGCGGGCCAGATCGCCTGTTCGATACATTCGTTCCTGCGGCTCATACGGGTTTGCGAGAAACCTGGATGCCGTCAATTCCGGATTATGCAAATAGCCTCTCCCAACGTTCGCACCGGAAATATACAATTCCCCGACGATCCCCTCCGGCAGTAGTTGCTGTGCTTGATCCAATATGTAAATGCCGGTATTGGAAATGGGTTTGCCGATGGGAGGCAGCTCCGGAATCTCCGCTTGCGGGTCAATCGTGTACGTCGTGACGACATGGGTCTCAGATGGTCCGTAATGATTGTGCAAATAGACGCCATGCGTACGTAAAAAGCGTTGGAATTCCTTGGATACGACCAGTTGTTCCCCTGCTGTGACGATGTGTTTCACGCAGGACGGGAAACGATCGACAAACTCCTTTTCGTTGAAGACAAGCTTCAAAAAAGCGACCGGCAGAAACAAGATGCTGATCTCTTCGCGCTTGATGAGCGCAAACAGTTCTTCCACGTTTTGTCTCGTTTCAGCGCTGATCAGGTGCAATTCTCCTCCGGCGAGCAGGGTGGAGAATATTTCCTGATAGCACACGTCAAAGCTGCAGCTGGTGTATTGCAGTACTCTCTCATGAAAACTGATGCTGGTATGACGGAATGAATCATGCATCAGGTTCGCCATATTCCGGTGCTCAAGCATGACACCCTTTGGCTTGCCTGTAGTTCCTGAAGTATAAATGATATAAAACAAGTCGTCGGGTTGATTGATATTCTCTACAGGCTGCGAGCTTTCACCGAGGATAGCCTGGTCCAAAACATCTACCTTCTCGATGGCGGCGACAACCTTATGAAACAGATGAGGCTGCGTCAGCAAAAGCTGTGCGCCGCTGTCCTCCAGCAAAACAGCGATCCTTTCAGCAGGGAACTCAGGGTTAATCGGGACAAACGCTCCGCCTGCTTTTAACACACCCAGAATGCCTGCAATCATTTCGATCGAACGATCCATCAATACGCCGATCAGACGATCCGCTGAGATGCCTTTTTTGCGCAAAAATCTGGCAATCTGATTGGAGCGCTCATCCAATTCCCGGTAGGTCATCCGCCGATTTCCGAAGACGACTGCTGTTTTCTCCGGTGTTTTCTCTGCCTGTTCCACAAACAACTGATGAATCGTTTTCTCCGGAACGGCTTCCGTCTGTCCGCGCAATCCGGTTGTAAGCTTTTCCTTCTCCGCCGGTGAAAGCAGTGTGATGCTGCCCAACGGAATCTGCGGATTGGTAGCGACACACGCACTTGCTTCCTTGATGTGGCCTTCGATTCGTTTGATGAACGCTTCATCGTACGCGACCGCATTGTAATCGAGGCGAACATGGATCTCGTCCCTCGGATAAACCATGATCGTCATGTCATAGTTCGTCGGTTCAAAAAGAGCAACTTCACGAATGGTGAAACCTACCTGCTGCATCCGTATATTTTTCTGTAGGCCCTCCAGCAGCGGATAATTTTCGACCACCATAATATGATCGAACAAGTCCTGCTTCAGTTCGGTCTCATTTTGGATGTCATACAGAGGCAAATGCTCATATGGTTGCGAGTGAAGCGTTCTCTGATGGGTCTCTTGCACCAGTTGTGCGAACGTTTGTTCTTTATTCGACTTGATTCTGCAAGGAACGGTGTTGATAAACAAGCCAACCATTTTCTCGATCCCGATGATTTCAGGGGGACGTCCCGCTATGACGGAACCAAACACGACGTCACTGCAAGCGTTGTATGATTGGAGGACAATGCCCCAGATCGTTTGAAAAACAGTGGTGAGCGTAACCTGATGCTGATGAGCGATCTGTTGCAGCTGCCGGGTAAGATTGCGATCGATCGAAAAATGATATTGAACGGGACGGAAGGCTTCCGCATCGAAAGCGCTCCTTTTCGGCAGCGCCGCCTTTTGCTCGTAATCCTGGAGATACCCTCTCCAAAAGCGACGGGCTGCTTGTTTGTCTTGCTTCTCCAGCCAATTGATATAGCTGCTGTAGGGCAGGGCAGGCTCCAATTGCACAGGCTTTCCGCTCTTGAGAGCAAGGTAGATGGCAAGCAGATCGTCAAAAATGATCTGAAAGCACCAACCATCCATGACGATATGATGAAAACTCCAGAGAACCAAATAGTCGTCCTTCGCCAATTGCAGAATGGCAATTCGCATCAACGGATCTTTTGTCAGGTCGAAAACGATAGCTTGATCCTGTCGTTTATGCTGGGCGACCAGCTTCTCCTTTTCCTGTTCATCCAGAGACGACAGATCGTGATAATGGATGGGAACAGGCCGTTCTTTTAACACGATTTGAAGCGGCTGTTTTACTTTGTCGAACAGAAACGTCGTCCGAAATACATCGTATCTCTCTACCAGCATGTTCAAGCTTTTGATGAACAGGTCCATGTCCACATCTCCCTGCAGAGAGATCGACATTTGTACCAGATGCGTGTTTTTCTCCTTGTCAAGCAGGGCGTGAAATAACATGCCCTGCTGCATGGGGGACAGCAAATACATATCTTGAACCTGTTCTCTTGTAAATGCGTTCATTATGGCACCTCGCGTAAGGATGTTATAACCATAAATGTATGATTATGGATATGAAAACCAAAGCTTCGCCCTCTGGAAGCGATCCTCCCGTTACTTTCGCACGAGTGAATCAGCCAGCTGTGAAAAAATATCGTCGACCTCTTCCATGTCCAGTCCCTTGAAACTGAAATCGCTCGGTGTGCGTTCGGTCTCTTTTTTATTCAGACAATGATCAATAATGGCGATTAGATGCTTTTGGTAAAGCTCACTCAATTTTCTTACGGTTTCTTCCCTGTATTGCCGGTCGCTGTACGAGAATGTTGTCACCAGCTTTGCGTCTTCGATCAACCCGGTTATGTTTAGCGTTACATAGCTCTCGTTATCGGGACTGATGTTGTTTTTTCCATCCGGTCCCAATGTATTTCCCCCGCTGTAGGGAGAGCGGGTAAAGACTTCACTTTTCAGATCGGAGTCAAACTGCCCCAAATAGTTGAAGTTGATCTCCGGCTTGGGCAGGCATGAAAGGGACGAACGCGGCATCTCCGCCGTCAGGTACTTGAGAATCTCATAGCCGATGCCCTTATACGGGATTTTCCGCAAATGCTCCTTTGTCCTTTTGATGAAAAGGGACAAATCTTCCGTTTCGGTAATGGGAAGCACAACGGGATACTGCGCCGTAAACCAACCCACCGTCCGCGACACATTCGCCTGTTCGACGATATCCTCTCTCCCGTGGCCCTCCAGATTGATGACGATTTTCTCCATCCCGGCCCATTTCCTGACGGCAAGACCCAAGGCCGACAGCAAGATATCGTTGATTTCCGTGCTATATGCCTGATTGACGCGCTTTAACAGCTGCTCCGTCGCTTCGACGGACAACTCCATCCGAGCATTTCGAATGCTGCTTTGCCTGCAGTCGATGCTGTCAAAATCTTTGGGGAGCGCGACATGTGCCGCCTCGGAAACGACCGCCTGCCAATACGGAAGCTCCCTGACAGCCTCGCCCTGATTGGCATACTCCTGCAACCGGATTGACCAGTCTTTGAAGGAGTCCGTTTTTTCCGGCAGGACGATGTCTTCCTGTTCCAGCGCCTGGGTATAAGCCGAAGCCAGATCCTCCAGCAGGATTCTCCACGAAACTCCATCCGCCACCAGATGATGGATCACAATGAACAGATGGTCGCCGCGAGATGTTTGAAACAGCGCTGCTTTTACCAAGGGGCCTTCGTCCAGGCGGATGCAGCTGTGCAATCGTTTCGTCTCTTTCTCGATTGCCTGCTCTTCGTTGTCGTGCGTTCGGAAATCATAGGTCAAAAAGTCGTACCATTCTCCTTCCAGGCCGCGATTAACCTGAAGAATCTTGCCGTTCTCAGAGCGGTATACCATTCGCAGCGCATCGTGGTGTTCGACAAGCTTGGCGATTGCCTTCCGCAGTGCCGCTTCATCAAAACCGTGTGCGCGATACAGCATATAGGATTGGTTCCAATGATGCATACTCGCAAAATTCCGTTCAAAGAACCAATGCTGAATCGGTGTAAACGGAACGTGTCCGCTAACGATGCCTTGCTCGGATTTTCTGCCGATATGTGTCACGTAGGGAGCGACCTGTTCGATCGTCGGGTATTTCAGCAAGAATCGGGTCTCCACTTTTAACTGGTGGGCGTGCAGGCGGGCAGCCACTTGTATCGCCTTGATGGAATCTCCCCCAAGTGCGAAAAAACTGTCCCGGATTCCCACTCTTTTGACGCCTAAAACATCCTGCCAAATCGTTGCAAGGATTTCTTGTGTTGGGTTTTGAGGGGCTTCATATTCGTGTTCGGTTTGCGTAGGATCGGGTTCCGGCAAAGCTTTTCGATCCACTTTGTCGTTGGGGGTAAGGGGCATTTTGTCCAGCTTCACGAAATGGGCGGGGATCATGTACACAGGCAATTCTCTCGTCGCAAACTCCCGCAGTTCGGCTGAAGTGACTGGCGCTGTCGGCACAAAGTACGCGCATAGGCATTGCTGCCCAAGATGATCTTCACGCGCGACGACAGCTGCTTCTTTGATCCGTTCATGCTTGACGAGGACTTTTTCGATTTCCCCCAATTCGATCCGATGGCCTCTGATCTTCACCTGGTCATCGCTTCTGCCCAAAAATTGAATGTTCCCATCGGGCAGCCATCTCGCCAAATCGCCGGTTCGATACATTTTTTTACCTGGTTCGAACGGATTATCGACAAATTTCTCCGCGGTCAAATCCGGTCGATTCCAATACCCTCTGGCCAAGCCTACACCGCTGATGCACAGCTCGCCAGCCTCGCCAATCGGTTGAGGCGCAAGCTGTTCATCGACAATGTAAATTTTGGTGTTCTGAATCGGCTTGCCAATCGGAACCAAGCGGTAGTGGGGCTCATCGGAGGTGGCCACCCAGGCAGTCGCGCATATGCTGGCCTCGGTAGGACCATAGGCGTTGATATATGTTACCCGATCCTTCCAGCGATCGATCAGGGGAACGGAAGTGGCGGAACCTGCGGTGATCAGCTTGCGCAGCGTGGTGATCCGCTCTGGCGCCAGGTGAACCAGATACGTCGGCGGCAAGGTAATGATCGTGATTGCATGTTGATTCATGTATTCCTCAAATCTCGGCAGATCGTTAATCGTATCCTTCGGAATGATGTGCAGGCTGGCACCTGTAAATAAGGCCATAAAAAATTCGGACACTGACGCATCAAACGAGATGCTGGCAAATTGCCCAATCCTGTCTTCGCTTGTAATCTCCAGTATTTTTTGATAGAAAGGGATCACATTGGCGATACCCTTATGTTCCAGCAGCGTTCCTTTCGGCTTGCCGGTTGTGCCGGAAGTATAGATGACATAGGCCAGATCGTCTGGTTTGCTATCCACATCCAGATTGGTTTTTGGCTGGGAGGAAGAGGTCTGCTCATCCAATAACACGAGGCTGTCCTTGAACCCCGCTCCGAGGACGAGATCGACCAGGTGTTTTTGCGTAAGGACCACTTTTGTTTGACTGTCCTGTAAAATATATTCAATGCGGTCCAGCGGATACTCGACGTCAATGGGAAGATACGCTCCTCCCGCTTTTAGCACAGCCAAAATGCCGATCACCATTTCGCTGGATCGCTCGACCATAATGCCGACGACTTGGTCGCGGTGGACGCCTTTTTCCTGTAGAATTCTCGCCAGTTGATTTGCTTTGACATTCAACTGGCGGTAGGTAAGCCGCACATTTTCAAAAACGAGCGCGACACGGTCCGGAGTCCGTTCTACCTGCTCCTCAAATAGTTGATGAATGGTCTTATCGCGTGGATAGTCCGTTTCGGTACAGATAAAAGCAAGCAGTGATGCTTCCAGTTCGACATGGTCCGGAGTCTTCAGTCCGCTTAACAAGAATTTCCCTCCCTAATGCCCTTTCGAAGATAGAAAGTTGCTGCGCTACTTTTTTCGTCATGCCATTTTTCAAACTTTTTTCATGTTTGTGCGCGACAAGGAAGCATGGTCCAGAGTTGATCATTCTGACTGGAAGGTTGCTACCCATGCATAGAGGTGTATTCACGAATGTCGCCAAAGAGGGTCATGAAGCATGGTAAAAGCCATGAATCCGAATGATTCACATCCCCTCCTTTCGTAAGTCAGCACTTAACTCCAACTTACAATGTTGGGTTAAATTTACAACGAATCCCATTATATTACAACATGGCGATAAAAAGTCTTTATTTTCAAAATGTTCTTTTTGATTAAATTCTGGCCCTGCCAGTAAGTTTCTGTCAAATCTGATGTGTTAGCTGCAAGGATAGAATGATTCGTTAGATTACTAGCTCCTGCCGATTTACCTATATGAAATTATGCATGGGCCAAATCTACTGTCCATGACCTACCTTTTATTTCTCCTCTATCGTTTTTACGCTTGCGGAGGGTTGACCCTTATGTATAATATTGAGATATACAATTTCTTCCAATAGAAAGTGGTGTGTTGCAGCCGTGTCTTTTTGGAAACACAAGGTGGTAGTGCTTACAGGGGGCACAAGCGGTTTGGGGCTGTTTTTACTAGAACAACTGACAAGAGCGCAAGCAAAAATGGTTGTGATAGGGAAACGTCCGTATGATCGCGTGGAGAATCGCGAAGAATTGGATCACCACTGCGTAAGAGCAGATTGCGTACACAATACTCGGGACGCCGGTATCGAGCATCGCGCCCAGCACGGCCAGCATCGCATATTGAATCGTGTAGAAAAGATAAATCCCCAAATGTACATACATAATGTGTACGGCGATTTCGTAGACAATATACAAAATATACCATTTATTTATTGTAAATAAATTTCCCTTTGAAACTTTTAGTCAAAATCTGACAGCGGTCGCTAGTAATAGGGCCCCTTTCATTCTTAGATTTATCCCAGACCTGCAAGCAAGGAAGGGTTCCTGCTCGTAAATATGAAAAAACCACCCGGTTGTTCTAGGTGGTATGGGGGACAGATATAGCTGGCATTCGCACGCCAAAAACAGACTGGATTTGATCGTTTCCACAAACTGCTGTGCACAATTAGTCGTAAAACCGAACAATTGCCCCGAACAGATCGGTTGCGGCTTGGAGCAGAACGAATAAATGCATTGTCGACCGTATAGGGTATAAGTTGCCGCTCCGAATCTGTGCTGTTCTTCGTTAGATAACGATATCCCTCTTCTCCTCTCGCTTCCACATGAGAATAAGAAAGAGGACGCTGATTGCACCCATCGCAAAGTACGAGGTGGGAACTACCCATTTAGGTACCCATATACTTATGATGCGTACGATCAAATAAGACAGCCCGTAGGCGATCATGGCAATAAAAAACGGAATTTGTATGGCAATCAAGGAAACAAAATTCGGCATGATGCTTGAAAAGGACATAGCCAGCAGAGCGAAAACGAACCCGAGAATGTAGACTCCAACGGCTGACAATATCATATACTGGAAAAACGTCGGATCGTACCAGGAGTAATTTTCAATAAACATATGGAGCGGAACTTTGAAAAACATGGATGTACGGTTTAACGAGTAAAGACCGAAATAAATAAGCAGCAAGGTTGTCATCACGATAAAGGCGGAAATCATTCCTGCGGCAGCTTTGGTTTTATATACATTCCGTCCCTTTTTCGTTGCATACTGCAATTCCAGCACCCGATTCGAACGATCTTTCAAAAAAACCGGTGAAATGACCAGTACCACGCTCAAAATAACAGCAATCGCGACACGCGAAATATAGCTTTTGAAGTTCTCGATTGCCACTTCTGGATAGACTGGATAGTGCTCTGCTTCCTTCAATGCAAGGAACCGTTCCTTTTGCTGTGAAGATGCCTTATTTAGATAACCATCCAGGCTCTTTTCCCGGGTTTCGTAAAACTCTATCAATCTCCCTCTCTCTGTAAGCTCCCAAAACAAATCGACTTTATCTTTGAACATGACTTTCGTAAACAGTGCGTCTTGCTCTTTGTTGTCCAGATCAATCTTCAAAAAGTCTGCATAAGATTGAATGCCTGCATCCGTAAATTCTTTTCTGGATTGCACATACTGATCCGCTTGCTTTACTCGCTCATCATAGATTTTTTTGAAATCCGCGAATTCTTGTTCATCCATCTGAGTTCCGTACTTTTCAATCATCTCGACCCCTATCCGATACGAGTCAAGAGACGGTCTTCCATTAGGGAAATAAGCAAGATAAAAGTCTATGAAAAGGAAATACACAAGAGAATTCGCGATGAAAAGCAAGAGCAGTATTTTCCACGTAAGTATTTTCTTTATTTCATGGAATAAAATGGGCATGACTTTTCTCCTTACTGTATATCTTGTTTCTTGCATGTCTTCACGCTGATGCAGCAGAAAGCGCTGGCGATCATCGTCCAAACACCGACCGTAATCGTTTCATAATGCTTAAACATCGTAAGACCGCTGTTGCCCATAAAGAACATATGCGGGTTCATCACCAGCACGGCTGGATTGAATCCAGTGATTAGCATCAAACTCGCAAAAGAAGGCATAAAGCCCGGGAGCAAAAGAGCAATCGCAAAGCCGGCGGCACAGAGGAAGAATGTGAAATAATTGTTCTTCACAAAAAGCGAGATGGCAAACGCAATGGCAGAAAATAAAAGCATGCACGCATAGACGAGCAGAATGCTACAAAAAAGAAACGTTGCAAATGACATATTCCACCAGGACACATAAGGGAGATTATACTCCCAGTTAAACGCGCTGCTTATCGAACTTCCCCAAAGACTGGAGTAATCGAACACCGAGAAAAAAGCACCGAGGGTCCCGAATAACAAAATAGCGGTAATTGCGGTTGCCGTTAATAAAGAAGCGGCCAGTTTATCTGGCATCAAGCCACGCCCTCTTTTTGTTGAGTAGGTGACAAGATGCGTTCCGTTTTCAAACTCGAAATTACTGATCAAAGCCGTCGCCAGGACAATCAATATCAGCGCTTCAAAGATCAGATGCCCGAACATGGTTCGAAACAAAAAGCTGTGCATCCTATACGGCTTGCCTGCCAAAAACCACTGTTTATGCTCGCCATTTTCTTTCATTTGTTCAAACCGCTGCGAAAGTTGATCGTATCCATCTAACAATGCCATTGCCGCGCTTCCGCTCAATTGGTACTTCTCCACTTCCAACTCGGCAATCTTTCTCCAATCAAGCTGGCTGTATTGGCTGTCGATACTGTTTGCCAGAGCGAAATACATCTCCTTTACCTGTAATCGAGTAAAGAAAGTCCATTCTTGTCGGCTGTAAAGATCACGGTCTTTACTATGCAAGCTGTCTAAAAATTCATGAACGCTATGAAAATCGCGCCCGGATTTTTTTCGGGTGATTTCATTCAGCTTGACAAGATCCGCTTGCAAATCCTGTTTGAACCGGTGCCAGGACTCGGGAGTAATCTTCCCTCCATAGGTTTCTGTCAATTCATTGGCGACCTGCAATTCTTCCTTCAGATCAGAATGACTGAAAATCAAAAATATGTTGAAGCTCGCAAATAAAAGGAGCAGTGCAACCAGAATCGGCGACGAAAACGCTTTTTTGCATTCGTGAAAAATGATTCTCATTGCGATCACACTTTCGCGGGTAATTCATCGCCGTATTCGTAAAGGAAAACATCTTCCAGGCTAGGCGCTGCCGGCCTCCACTCTGCTTCTGCCCTGCCTTTATGGATAAACCGGATGATCATTTTTCCGCGTTCCTGTTTCTCAGACAGTACGACATACAGCTTTCTGAACTCGTCTAACCGCTCGAAATCGATGGATGTCTCATAAACATGCCCGTCAAGTGTCTCGCAAATGTTTGCCACCGAGTCTTTATAACGAATTTGCCGATTTTTAATCATAATCACTTCGTTGGCGATCGATTCAATGTCCGATACGATGTGAGTCGAGATGATTACGAGCCGATCTCTTGCAAGCCCCGTGAGCAGGTTCCGGAATCTGGCCCGCTCTTTTGGGTCCAGTCCTGCGGTAGGCTCGTCCAAGATAAGGATTTTCGGGTTATTTAAGAGAGCCTGCGCGATTCCGACACGCTGAATCATCCCCCCTGAAAATTTTCTCATTTTTTTATTGACTACATCGCTTAATGCCACTTTCTCCAACAGTTCCGCTATCATCCGATCCGCCTCTTTTTTCCCAATTCCCTTTAATGCGGCCAAGTACAGTAAGTATTGTTTTGGCGAATAGTTTTTGTAGTAGCCGAACTGCTGCGGCAGGTACCCGAGCAATGCGCGGTACTCTTCATCCAAATCAAAGATGTTTTTCCCGTCATAAAGAATTTCCCCTTCGCTTGGCGAAATCAGGGTCGCCAGCATCTTGATTAACGTCGTTTTCCCGGCGCCATTTGGAGCCAACAGCCCATATACTCCGTTTTTCAACTCCAACTGAATATGCTGCAGGGCACAGAAGTTCCCATAGTGTTTGCTCACGTTTTTCACGATGATCATGTTCAGAAAGCCTCCTCCATATGCTTGCGATGAACGAATGTATTCAAATACTTCCCATAAATCAAAATGCTTCCGATGATGACAAGCGCATAGACAAACAGCGGCAAGTTAAGGAGAACCTCGCTGTACAGCTTGTGGTCCACATATTGCAGGAGCAGATTGCCGAAGGTCCACACGAGAATCGTCGCGGCCAGGACAGCCGTCGAACGCCGCTGCATCATGGCGTACAGGAACAGGATGGAAAAGATGAACAGTCCTGTAATGGAAACCATAAATGCTCGGAAAAATGAAATGTCATACACCATGGCCATGAAAGAAATCATCACCGTATTGACCAAAATGGATACTACGCTGAAAAACAGCATCCGGAAGGCGATGACTTGGTACACATGATATCTGCACGACATTTCAACTTCGTAGGTGCCATTCCTGATTTTCGTTGCATACGTATAGAGCGAAAGGCTCAGAAACAAGACAGGCGAGACCAAAAAGATAAAAGCGTACATATCATGCACCCTTGCACGGACTGGTTCAAGGCCAATGAAAGCAGTACTTGCACTTAATAAGGCGATAGCCGCAACCAGGATGACAACGAGTTCTGTACGGTCCCAAAACAAGTGTCTGATCCCGACTCGCCCGTACATTTCTCTCAGATAAGAGAAAAACGTTTCCTTTGGTTTGACGCCTCCCATCACAATTTGCTCGATTTGAGCTTGTATCGTCCGTTCATCCGGCATGGGAATATGAAATTTTTCCTTATCCATGGTGTTCCTCCATCCCCTTTCTAATCTGCTTCAAGGCGCCATAGTACTTCGTTTTTACCGTCGACTGCGGGATTTTCTCGATGGCAGCGATTTCCTGAAACGTGTATTCCCCGAACAGCTTAAGCCGGACGATATGCTGCGAGGCTGCATCCAGCTCATTGACAAGCGCTGTGATTTTCGCAAAATCCTCTTTGTACTCAAGCGAAACGGCCATATCCTGGTCATCTTCAAACTCGTAATCTTCGATCGGTTGGACGAGTTTCGCATCTTTGTAGCTGCGCGACCTGTAAAAATCGATCAGCCGGTTGGATGCCAGCTTGTAGAGCCAAGTTCGGAATGAGGCCTTCTCACTGTCGTAATTCTTGATTGACTTCAGGACGCTAATAAAAATTTCCTGAGTGAGATCAAGGGACAACTCACCATCTAGTGTTTGTTTATAAATAAACGCGTACATTTCTTTGTAATATTTCGAAACGAGTTTGTTCGCCGCAGACCGGCTGGCGTCATTCTTAATTCTTTCAATCCAGCGCATTTCACTATCCATACTTCACCTCATGCTTCTTTCGTTGATTCATGGCCTCCTGAAAGTATATCCGTAAAAAGTCCAGGAATAGTTTGACGCCAGTCAAAGAAAGTTTTAAATAAGTCGAAGTTTTTTCAAAATGTTGCACAGATATCGACTTCTGATACTCATCGGCTGAGTATGCTACGATGTTTCTATCAAATATAAAATGAGCAAGACGCTGCAACAAAAAAGAAACAACCCTTGAATTTCAAAGGGTTGAATGTTGGAATGCTCATGTCAATTACAGCAGTATTGGTGCAAAATTTCTTGTTTGTTCTTTTAAGAAACAAGCTTCAAACCTGTAACGCCAATAATGATGAGCAGCAAGCTGACAATGCGCGTCGCGCTTCTGGATTCGCCGAAAAAGATCATATTGATCAGGACGGCACCTGCTGTTCCGATACCAATCCAGACAGCATAAGCGATACTCAATTGCAAGTAACCAAATGCCTGATACAGGAAGGCAAATGACAAGGCAAACCCGCCGACGAATAGTCCCCCATTGCGGAGGTTCTTTCTCTGGCTGAACAGCTTCAAGCCGACGACACCGACGATTTCACTGATTGCAGCAATCGTAACAAACAACCACCCCATTATGCATGCATCCTTTCTTCCCCTTTATTATCCGCCAGCTTTAAACCAACAACTCCAGTCACAAGCAGCCCGATAAAAATCAATGTGAGCACATTCAAACTTCCGCCAAAGAAGAAGGAATCCATCAATACAGTCCCGATAGATCCTACCCCAGCGAATACCGCATAGACGGTTCCGGTCGGCAACTGTTCACAGGATTTTGAAAGAAAATAAAAATCGATGAAAATCACACCTACCACAAGTGCCCATTGCCATGAAGATTCCGCTGTACGAAATCCAAAAACCCAAACCATCTCGAGCAAACACGTAATGACGACATACATCCAGTATTTATTCAATTCCAAGCACCTCCAAATGAATGATATTCAGTCATTTTTGTTTAAGATTCGGCACACTTTATGGGCGCAAAGCATGCTCTAAAAATGTCAGTAATTCAGCCTTTTGATTGGCTTCGTTTTGAGGGTCGTACGCATCATACAAAAACACTTGCTCCGCGGCTGATTCAATCAGCCCAAGCACTAGTCTGGCCGTACGGGCTGCATCTACCGTTTCGCGAACCAGACGGCGTTCTTTGCTTGTTTCGATCAGGGAAGCTACCAAATCGTACAGCGACGTGTATATTGTCTCCCACTCGCTTATATGTTCTGTTGTTGACAGACCTGCATAGACAAGAACGGTCACATCGCGAAATTCACCCGTCACCTGAAAGATGGCATCCACCAATTGGCTCAGTTGTTCTTTTAAAGGATCTTCAACGGAAACGGCAGCTTCAATTTTTTTCATAAATTGCAAAACGATTTTCTCCGCAATTGCAGGCATCACAGATAACTTAGAGGGAAAATAGAGATAAAACGTCCCCTGGGCAATCTCCGCTTTTTTTACAATGTCTGCTATTTTGGTTTTTTCAATGCCTTTCTCTTTAAAAACCTCGATGGACGCTTGAACGATCTTTTCCTTTTTGTCCATATTGCTGAACCTCCAACAAAAATGACTGAACATCATTCATTTTATCGTGTGGATTCGCAAAAGTCAATCACCCATGAACAAGGACGAGGCCCGCCCATTAAAGATTTTGGCCAAAAACAGGTATGCCTTTTTTTCGCACGTTGGAAGAAGCATAAGTCGGTTTCCCCCCAAAGGGTTCCACCGACTCTTTCTGAACGTGAGCGTCCCCCTGCGACGTTGGGGGTGCTGCATGGCAGTGGTCGAAGCACATGCGGCCAAGAAGGGTCTGGAGCTGCAGATACCTGCTTCTTGCTTATCCAATGATCCCCAGTCAAGTTTACCCGGCTGGACACCGGTTACACATGAACCAAACCGTCTCTTTGCCATTGCAAGAAGCCACCGCCCAAGTTCAACACTTGCTTGAATCCGTTTGCCTGCAGGATGCTTGCGGCGATGGCGGAACGAGCGCCTGAACGGCATTGCATGAGAATGGGCTTATCCTTGGGGATTTCATCCAGACGTCTTGGCAGCGTTCCGAGCATGATATGCTGCGCATTTGGAATGTGGCCTTCCTTCCATTCGCTCAGACTTCGTACATCGATGACGTGTACGTTTCCTGACTCCACGTCTTTTGCGATCTCCAGGGGGGTAACCTCGGCGTACGATTCGTGCGAAAAGGCACCGCTGGAGAGAACTTTCCCAAATTCGATATATCCTGCTACATTGTCAATCCCCACTGAACGCAGCGCTCTCAGGATTTGATCGAGTTGGTCCGGACTGGTCAGCAGGTACAACGGACGGTCATAATCGATAATCCACCCAGCCCAATTGGCAAAGCTCTTGTTCCAAGGAATGTTTAGTGTTCCTTCAACATGCCCCTGTGCAAATTCCTGCGCGTTGCGCGTATCTACAATTTGTTCGGCTCCGAGCAGCTTTTTTATCTCTTCCAGCGATGCAATTTCCGTCACAGAAAAAAGATCTTCAAGCAACGCAGGGCCTTCTTTATTGACGCGCTTCATCACGGCAAAATATTTGGGAGGCTCCGGTTGTCCATCAAGCAGCGCTTGTACGAATTCCTCCTCGTCCGTGTAAGACATCGCCCAGTTAAACAGCTTTTCGTAACCCACGGTCGAAGACGGGACGGCCCCCAACGCTTTGCCGCAAGCGCTGCCTGCGCCATGAGCCGGCCAAACCTGCAGATAATCCGGCAGCTGCTTAAACTTCGACAAGGATTTGAACATTGCTCTGGCCCCCGAGTCGGAGGCTCCCTTGACGCCCGCCGCTTTCTCGAGCAAGTCGGGTCTTCCGATATCTCCTGCAAAGACGAAGTCCCCGGTAAAAATGCCAATGGGACGATCGGCATTTCCTCCGCGGTCCGTCAACAGGAATGAAATGCTTTCCGGTGTGTGGCCCGGCGTGTGCATGACCTCGAAAAGGAGATTGCCGACCGTGAAACGATCCCCATCCCGCAGGAACTGGTGGTTGAGGCTATCGGCATATTGATATTTCCAGTCCGCTCCGCCTTCATCGGAAAGATACAGCTTCGCTTTGTGAGCAACGCCAAGCTCGCGGACACCTGAGACAAAGTCGGCGTGAATATGCGTTTCTGTGGCTGCTACGATCGTCACTCCTTCCGCTTTGGCTGCTTGAACGTATGGTTCCAAATGGCGGCTCGGGTCGATCACAATCGCTTCTCCAGTTTTTTGACAGCCCACCAAATAGGATGCATGGGCCAGTTTGTCGTCGTAAAAGTAACGCAACAGCATGGTGTATTTCCCTTCTTTCTTCGTCTTATTTTCCGCAAGAATGGAAAACTGTCTCTTACATCAGCCCTTTCAACATGCCATTCCAGTACATAATGGGAAGCACATTTCTTTTCAGCAGGTACATGCTGAACCGCTCCTTGGACTGATCAAACGGAAACGTTTCTCGCGGCTCCTGATTGTAGTCAAATTCGGCCAGCACCAATTTGTTGTACCCCGTGACCAGCGGACAAGAGGTATACCCGTCGTACTTCGCGTGCAAAGGTGCGCCGTTCATCAAAGAAAGAATGTTTTGGACAACAACCGGAGCTTGTTTGCGAATCGCCGCCCCTGTTTTGGAGGTCGGGAGATTGGCACAGTCGCCAATACCGAATACATTGGCAAATGTTTTGTGCTGCAGCGTGTACGGATCGACGTCGACCCAGCCTCCCGCATCCGCCAATGGGCTGTCCTCTATGAAATCGGGCGCTTTCATCGGCGGGGTCGCATGGAGCATGTCGTACTTCACTACTTCCTGTTCCTTGGTATCCAGGTTCTCAAACACGGCTTCTCTTGTTCCCGGACGCACTTCGATCAGGTTTCTTTTGTACATTGTGCGTATGTTCTTGCGCTGGACGACCTTGTCAAGTGTATTTGCGTATTTCGCGACATCGAAAATGGTTGACTTCGCCGAGGCAAAAATAATTTGCGACTGATTGCGGACATTCGTCCTGCGGAAAAAGTCATCGGCCAAGTACATAATTTTCTGCGGCGCTCCCCCGCACTTCACGGGAGAATTCGGATGCGTAAAAATGGCGGTGCCGCCTTTGAAGTTCCTGATGCTTTCCCATGTGCTGTCGACCGTTTGGTACGAGTAGTTGCTGCAAACGCCGTTTTTCCCGACAGCGTCCCTTAATCCTTTGACCCCGTCCCAATTGATTTGGAGCCCGGCGGACACGACGAGATAATCGTAGGAGTAAACCGTTCCCTGTTTCGTAAGCAGCGTATTCTGCTGTGGTTGAAACTCTGTGACCGCATCGCGAATCCAATCGACGCCACGGGGGATCAGGGAGGCTAGTTCGCGCTCCGACTCCTCCTTCTTCGCGGCTCCTCCCCCGACCAATGTCCACAAGGGCTGATAATAGTGCTTTGTTTCTGGATCAATGACGGCGATGCGTCCTTTGAGCTTCCTGGCGCCCCTGATAAAACGGGCAGCCACGGAGATGCCAGCGGTCCCGGCCCCTACAACGACAACAGAATAATGCATTTGGCTTGTCATGTTTCCCTCCCTTGGCACGCTTTTTTTGATTTGTGTCTATGCTTGGATGATGAGATGTACATCTCTTTCTCCAGTTTATTTTCGGGTTTGTCAGTTCCATATAGGGGAACTCCCCTACATTCACGCACGTCCTGTCGGCAAAAAGAAAAGCCCTCTTATTTGCCGTGGCAAACGGAGAGGGGCAATACGACTATAGAGCAAGTTCCAGATATTTGTTTTTGAGCGCGTACAGGATCAGTTCATGTTTCGAATCCACCTGCAATTTCTGCTTGATGTTTGACTTGTGATTTTCCACGGTTTTGACGCTGATCGCCAGTTTTTCGGCAATCTCTTTGTTGCTGTAGCCCAATGCGATCAGCCTGACGATTTCCTTTTCCCGAATGGTCAATACGGAAGACGGCTCTTTGGACTGTGACCGGAACCACTGCCTGATGATCTCTTGCGAAATGGATGTTTTGTAAAAGTGCTTTCCCTGGTACACTCCAACAATCGCTTGAAAAAGCAGCTCGCCATGGCTGTTCTTGAGTATGTACCCGTGAGCGCCAACCTTGACAGCTTGCTGGACGAAAATTTCTTCGTCATGCATGGTTAACATGACAATTTTTACGGATGGATGCTGATTCCGGATCTGTTTGCTGGCTGTAAATCCATCCAATCCATTCGGCATCGACAAATCCATCAAGACGACATCCGGTTGCAGCTGGCTGGTTTTTAGGATGGCGTCGCTGCCATTGTGGCTTTCTCCGACAATTTTAATTTCGGGGTATCCCTCCAGCAGGACGCGCAATCCCTTCCGAATCATCGTGTGGTCATCAACCAGCAGTACCCGTATCACTGTCCGCTCCCTCCTTGCAAGCAACTTTTACTTGAATCGCCGTGCCTCTCTGCAGTACGGACTGAATCTCGAGGCAGCCCTCCATCTGATCCACTCTCTCTTCCATATGCTTGAGTCCGAGGCCGGCCTGCACTTGGTCGCGGGCAAACCCGATGCCGTTGTCCCGAATGATCAGGATCAGGTCGGCCTCTTCTTTGGAGAGGATGACTTCAATCAGAGTCGCTTTTGAATATTTCAAGGCATTATGCAGCGCCTCCTGAATGACCCGGTACAAATTGATTTCCAAAATCGGCTGCAAGCGATCGCAGACATTACTGCAAGAAAACGTAATAGAAACATTTTTATGCGTTTTGTTCAGGCTGGAGACAAGGTGCTTGACGGTCGGGATCAGACCGAGCTGATCGAGGCTATGCGGGCGAAGCTGGAGAGAATAGAGCTTGACGTCTCGTATCGCTTTTTCCAGTTCATCCACGATCTCCTGCATATACTCGTTGAATTTTCCTTCCTGCTTGATGCGCGATTGAATCGCTTGTATGCCCACAGAAACAGAATAAAGCGATTGTCCCAAACCATCATGCAGTTCCTGAGCCAGTCGCTTATGTTCGTTTTCCTGGGCTTCCAACGTTTTTTGCAGAACCAGCTTGGAGATCCTGGCTTCCTCTTCTTTTTTCTTTACTGTTAAATCTTTTAGAACCAAAAGGACTTCCTGCTTCATTTGTTGACGGTTTTCATAAATGACGGCCGTACTCATTTCCATGTCGACGAATCGCCCCTCATAGGTCGGCATCGACGAAAGAAAGTAAGGCACCTCCCGTTTTGCCATTAGGTAACAGCGATCTTCGCCTGCCTCCAGCTTCCGCGTCTGACAGAAAGAACAGTACGGAACCTGCTCTCCTACTTTCCATCCCGTCATTTTTTCTGAAGACGGATTCATCACCAGAATCCTCCTTTCCTGATCCATGAGGATGATCCCGTCCTGCAGGTGGTCGAAGATTTGCTTCAAATAACCGCTTTCCAGCTCCTTTCCTTCTTTTGCATACTGTTCAAGCAAAGTCGGACTTCGATGCATGGCGGACCTCCATGTTCATTGGCTTTTGGGGAAACCAGTTTTTTACAGTCATTTTATGCCAAGCTGCGGACATTTTCACCAATCCCCAGCCGCCCGACAATGGCGATCGGGACCGGGACGGACAACATCTATCGTAATCTCCGCAAACTCTTTCCTGTATAGGTGGGTTCCCTTATCTTGCAGTCGGAATTGACAGTCATTGCATACGAAGCGTAATATTTATGTATATTCAAATAATCAAATATTCTAAATTTGCTATTGCGTCTGGGGTGAAACCGGAGTATGCATCTACACTACGATCGTCGCAGGAATTTTGATTTCCATGCTGGGGGGCTCGAGATTCCAGATCGGGGGACCCACTGGCGCATTTATCCCTATTTTGTTTGGCACTGTCATGCAGTACGGCTATGAAAACTTGTTGATTGCCGGGATATTGGCCGGAATTATGCTTGTTTTGATGGGGATTTTCAAGCTGGGGGCTTTGATCAAATTTATCCCTCGACCCGTAACCATCGGGTTCACCGCCGGGATTGCCGTGAGCCGCTGGAAGTGGTTCGGCGCACTGGACTTTATGAATACATCGGGGAAGAACATTTCTTTGAGCAAACGGGAGAAGCCATTGACTTTGCGCTTGCGAACTTGGGTCATAACAAGTGTGTAGGGTGCCGGCATTTTGCCTTCCGGGATTGCGCTCTGATGTCGGCCCCCGCTCCTTGCGGATTCGTATCCTGGAACTGCTCTGTGACGGTGACAAAAACGTCAATGCGCTGCAAGAGCTATTGAGGACGGAGGGCTCCGCGGTTTCACAGCAGCTGGCGGTTTTGCGCAGCAAGAACATCGTGTACGGAACGAAAGACGGCAACAAAGTGATGTACTCGCTTCGCGATCCGATGATCATTGAACTTTTGGCTGTCGCCCGTCGAATCTTTAACAATCATTTGATCGATACGATTTCGATGTTTGATCAGATCAATCAAAAGTAAAGAGCGCCAGCCATCAACGGGAGGCTTGGCTCTCTGACCGCGGGAGCGTATCTGTGGTCGATATTGTTTGCAAGCGGCTGTCATATAAAAGAAGTATTTGAGAAAACCAGTCCACACCATGAAAAGAAAGTGTTGGACTGGTTTGCCGCAGTGGTTTCAAAGTCAGTTGCAAAACAGAGGCGTAGTCTTTTATACTCTCTCAGCTTATCAGCAACCGGAAGTTTTTGGAGCCGATCGACACTGTCTCCATCTCCGTTTCTTTCGCAAATCTCACATCCGAAAGCAACACGTTCTCCCGCAATACATGATCAAAACGCTCCAATGCCTCTTTCAGCTCGGCATCGACATCAAGCGTAAGGATCACTCGTTTATCAATCGGCAAATCCATTTTTTTGCGATAATCTTGAATTGCCCGGACTACTTCCCGAACAATCCCCTCTTGTTTCAGTTCTTCCGTGATTGTCGTATTCAACGCGACATGCAATTGGTATCCCGAAGCGGAAGCAAAGCCATGCTTGCCCTGCTTTTCTACAAGCAGTTCATCTAGTGCAACACGTACGGCTTCGTCAGATAAAGCGATATCCAAGAAGCCGCTGTCCACGACATGTTTTGCTTCAGCTTCAGACAGCTGTTTCAGATGATGCTGAATCGGTCCCGCGAGTTTCCCGTATTTTTTACCGGCAACCCTTGCATTCAGTTTAAGCTGGTAGGCAGTAAAGCTGCTGTCGCTTTGCTCGACCCGGATTTCTTTTACGTTTAGTTCATCTTTGACGATGCTTTCGAACCTGCTCATATGGAACGGACGGTCAATGGAAACGATCAGCTCTGCCAGAGGCTGGCGCGTCTTGATTCCGGTTTCGTTTCGTATATTTCGGGCAAGCTCCACAATGCGTCGCGCCGTTTCCATGTCGCTTTCAAGCGTTTTGTCGATCGCTTGCGCGTCCACCCTTGGATAGTCGGTGAGATGAACGCTTCCCTCCCCGGCGAGATTGCCATAGATGTCATCTGCGATAAGCGGGGCATACGGTGCGATCATCCGGGACAGCGTTGTTAACACTTTGTGCAGCGTTTGATATGCGGACACCTTGTCTTCCGTCATTCCGCTGCTCCAGAAACGGTCGCGTGAGCGCCGGATGTACCAGTTGCTCAACTCGTCGACGAATGTTTCTATATTCTTTGCCGGATTCAAAAAGTCGTATGCTTCCAGACCGCTTACGACATTTTGCAAGGTCGAATGGAGCCTCGAAAGCACCCAGCGATCTAATTCGTTTTTTACCCTTCGCTCCGGGTAGTCCGCCGGATTGTAATCATCGATGGTCGCGTACAGCGAGTAGAAAGCGTGCGCATTATGAATCGTATCGATCACTTTGTGCTTCGCTTCGGCCACGATCCGTTTCGAAAAACGCTTGCTGCTCCACGGCGCACTGTCGGACAGGAAAGCCCAGCGGAACGCATCCGCACCGAATTCATCGATCACCTCCCACGGGTTAATGCCATTCCCTTTGCTCTTGGACATCTTTTGACCGTTCTCATCCAGTACGTGCCCCGTTGAAATCACGGCTTTGTATGGCGATTTGCCGTTGTAGAGGGTGGAAACTGTCAGCAGGCTGAAAAACCAGCCTCTCGTCTGGTCGATCCCTTCGGAGATCATATCGGCAGGGTATTGCTCCTGAAACAGCTTCTCGTCGCCGAATGGGTGATGATACTGGGCAAACGGCATCGATCCGCTGTCAAACCAAACATCGATCACCTCGGGCGTTCTTTCCATGATTCCACCACATGAGCAGCGCAATTTGACTTCATCCACAAAAGGTTTATGCAGCTCCAGGTTTTCCTCTACTGTCCTGACTGACTTTTCGCGCAGATCTTTCACGCTGCCGGGAGCATACTCGGTCCCGCAATCCTGACACATCCAGATGTTAAGCGGCGTTCCCCAGTATCGGTTCCTGCTGATATTCCAATCGACGAGCTCCTCCAGAAATTTGCCAAAACGCCCTTCGCGCAAATGGGAAGGATACCAATCAATCTTGTTGTTGTTTTCGATAAGCTGTTCTTTGATCGCGGTCGTTTTGATGAACCAGCTTTCCGTAGCGTAGTAAAGAAGAGGCGATTTGCAGCGCCAGCAAAAAGGATAGCTATGCTCGTAGCGTTCCTTGGCGTACAGCAAATTTCTACGCGCCAAGTCTTTCACAATATCGACGTCGCAATCTTTGACGAAGCGGCCAGCATAATCTGTGACCTGACCGACATATCGTCCAGCGTGGTCTACAACGTTTGCAAAATCCAGCCCGTGCTGACGGCTTGCACGATAATCTTCTTCTCCGTGCGCCGGTGCAATATGGACGATACCCGTACCGCTTGTATCGCTGACATATCCGGCATCGACGACGATATGTCCTTTGTCTACCCTGATATATCCAAACGGTGGCTCGTAAGCTGTTCCTACGAATTCCGAACCTTTGTGAGTAGACAAGATTTCGTAGTTCTCTTTCAGGACTTTTTCCACAAGGTTTTTAGCTACCACGTAAACCTCATCGTTTTGTCTAACCCGCACATAGTCGATCTCTTTGTTGATTGCCAAAGCCACGTTGGCTGGAAGCGTCCATGGCGTTGTCGTCCACGCAAGAAAGATTTCCTTCCCGTTTTTGCTTTTGAATTTCACTGTGGCACTCAAATCTTTCACGTCTTCATAGCCTTGCGCCACTTCATGGGAGCTTAGCGTCGTTTGGCAGTCAGGACAATATGGGCTGACCCGATGCCCTTTGTACAATAGTCCCTTTTGATGGATGGTGGACAAAATCTGCCAGACAGTTTCGATGTAGTCATTGGTCAGCGTGACATAAGGATCGTCCATGTCAGTCCAATACGCGATCCCTTCCGTAAGCTCGCGCCACTGCTTTTCATATTCGAACACACTGCTTTTGCACTGTTCCACAAACTTGGCGACTCCGTAGTTTTCAATCGCCTGTTTCCCGGAAATGCCCAGCTGCTTTTCAACGCCGAGCTCTACGGGAAGGCCGTGCGTGTCCCATCCGGCTTTGCGCACGACTCTGTACCCGGACATCGTTTTATAACGCCCGATAAAATCCTTGATGACGCGTCCCAGTACGTGGCCGATATGCGGCTGTCCATTGGCTGTGGGCGGCCCTTCGTAAAACACAAAGTTTGGATTGCCCACGCGATTGTCAATCGATTTTCGAAAAGTCCCGTCTTGTTTCCATTGATTCAGGATCCGCTGGTCGCGAGCCCTGGCTTTTTCTTTGCCATCCACTTTTCTCATCTCTCTCATCCTTTCTCAAATCCAAATCGATACTTCAGAAAGCCGAGAAAAACAAAAAATCCCGCCCCATAAGGGACGAGATTTCATCTCGCGATACCACCCTTGTTCCGAGATGATCATAGACATACAATCTCTCGGCACCTCATACTACGTACCATCATACGCGTCCCTTTTAACGGCGGGATCCCGGGTCAGCTTACTAGATCATCTTCAGCCTTCCTTCTCGGAGAGGATTTTCGGCTAAGTCTTGAACGTTGGCTTTCAGCACGAGGCCAACTCTCTGGGGAACAAGGAAGTAGCTTACTCTTTCTCGTCAATGAATTTTGTCAAGTTATTCAGTTACATCCTTTCTACACGAGTTTTCACAAAATGTCAAATCACAAAGCTTTGGAGAAACGCCACGTGTTCTGAATGGTCAGGAGCATGGCGCCGTTTTCTTCCGTAAACTCCAAAAGCCCAAATCCGTCCGCGAAGAACAGGTTGTCCTTGAGTGGTACACAGACGATCTCCGTATCTTCATCGATGAAGACGGGTGTGTTGTCCCTGAGACGGAACGAAAAATGGAGCACGTCGTTTGTGTAGCTCCCTTCAAACGCATGCCATACGGACGGATCGAACTGAAACAGCTCCTCTGTCGTTCTCTGGCACGGAGACCCGTTGATCATGATGAACGGGGCGGCTTCTCCTTCGCCGGTAATAAAGCCGACATTGTCAAGCGGGTTGTTATCGTCATCGCAGGTGACGAAGAAATGTTCCCTGACGTAATTCAGCGGCCTTTCTTCCCCGTTCAATGTCAAGAACAGCTGGGCGTCGGACATGGAGACAAGGGCCGCGCCCCGGAGAAAACCGATATATGCCCCCTCATAGCTTTGCCAACGCGATTGATCCACAGACGGCCTTCGGAAGCTCGCTGCCGCGAATACCTGCGGTGTCTCTTCAGGCAGTTCGAGCAGCAGGCTGAGAATCTCATGCGCCTCATCCCAGCCGTAATCTTGGGACGAGAGCGTTACGATACCGATTTTATGCTCCGGCTGAAGCAGAAGCGCGCTGTTGTACGTACTGATGGCTCCTGCGTGCTTGATAATGGAAACGCCCTTGTAGGTGTCCTTGAAAAACGTCAGCCCGCTCGCGAGTCCGGACAGCGTGAAGCGATCCGCCTGGAACGAATGCATCTCCTCGATGGACTGGGGAGACAAAAATTGGACATCGCCGACGCGCCCCATGTTCAGCTGCATCATGGCGAATGCAGCCATGTCGCGAACCGTGGACATTCCAAAATAGGACGGGTAGTTCGCTGCGTTTTCCGGGAAGTGATGCTGAACGCGCAAAGTTCCGTCCGGATGGCGATCATGGGGAAGCGCCAAAGGATATGTCATCGCAACCAGAGGATCGTACATGGTCCGGGTCATGTGGAGCGGGTCGAAGAGCCATTCTTTCATGAACGCGGGAAAAAGCTGACCTGTCACACGTTCGGCTACATATCCGGCCAGATTCAGATGGTGGTTGCTGTACGAGTGCAAAAATCCGGGCGGAGCAATCATAGATAGCTGAGGAATGACTTCCCGCACGTACTCCTCCAGCGCTTCCGGGTCTCTCTTGCCGACCATGTCGCCCCCGTCCGGCAACCCGGCCGTGTGGTTCAGCAGCATCCGCAAGGTGACTTTCCCGGCCGCTTCCGGATCGCTTAGGCGGAATTCGGGTATGTAGCTCACGATCGGCTGATCCAGGTCCACCTTCCCTGCTTCGACCAGCCGCATGATCGCGCTTCCCGTGAGCGGCTTGCTTACAGAGCCGATGCGGAAAATCGTATCGGGAGTGACAGGTGTGCCGCCTTCCTCCACATTGGTGCTGCCGAAGCCTTTGGCGTAGACGATTTCCTCGCCCTTGACAACGGCTATGGCAAAGCCCGGGACCTTTTTTTGGTCAAACGTCCTTTGAATGACTGACTCAATGCTGTCAATGGATATCATGTCGACATCAACCCCACATTTTAAATTGGATTCAAAATAAAGAACTTCTCAATCAAGGGGAATAGTTCCTGTTTTTCCTAATTTTGATTATGGGTAAAGTTTTTATGCTAGTCAATAAATTATTGAGGCAAAGACTGAATCACCTGGGACTCGTTCTATGGAGTGGACACTTTCCTTGCTTTTGTCGCATTGATTGGTTACAATCCCCATTAGACAAAATGATCCGCAGGAGGAATTCTCATGCATCCAAAGAAAGTCCCCCGTTAAGCCCGTGGTCCTCCATTCATGCCGTTAGAGTCAGCTCGCCAAAAAATACAAAAGGGAGATGTACGCTAATGAACATGAATGGTCCTGTTAAAATTTCTCGAACGGCAAGGCTTCTAACGTGCCAGGAAATTGCCGCGAGAATGCACGAGGTATACGGAGAACAGCTTCTGGCCATCGGGGTCTACGGATCGGTCTCCAGAGGTACGGACGGCCCTTTCTCAGACATTGAGATGTTTTGCGTATTGCGCGAATCAAATGAACCTGTTGAATTTACCCATGAATGGTCGACCGGACCATGGAAAGCCGAAGTGAATGTCTGCAGCGCGGACGTTATTTTGAAAATGGCCGCAACTGTTGAAGAGCAATGGCCGCTGACGCATGGCCCATTCTTTTCCCAGCTCAGTTTATACGATCCGGAAGGCTTTTTTCCGGCGCTAAGAAAAGCGGCAGAATCGCCGTCAAAGGATGACTTCGACTATACAATCAAGGAAGTCCTCGTAGGTGAAATGTGCGAATTCATTGGAAAGCTTAGAAATGCAAGTCTAAACGGCCCACACACCTACTTGCCCTTTTTGGCCATGCAGTTTGCCCAGTCCGGAGCCATGCTGATCGGACTTCACAATCGAAAGCTATTCTCCACTGGCTCAATGGTTCTCCCCGAGTCAGTGCAGCTACCGGATCGTCCGGCAGGATTTGATAACGTAGCCGGGCTGGTTATGTCCGGCGAATTGGCAGAGCCGTCGAAAATCGTAACCGTCTGCGAGGATTTCTGGAATGGCCTCGTGGATTGGGCAGCAAAATACGGTTACGTAATGACTTCGGAACGAATTCCTTTTTGACAAGGCCAATTGTCAGGGCAAGCACGGGCAGAATCCGGGAATGACTTGAGGGCAAAAGAGTTTGTTCTTGTTGATGGCCCATTGTGGCGATAGAAAAGTTCCCGGTGACTTTAACATCGTAGGAAATGTGTTTTTCACCCATGATTGAATCTTCTGTGCAGATGGCGGTGAGGTGTCCGCCTTTTACACGAATCGATCATGGGCTTTTTTGTCTATAAGAAAGACAGGCAGCCAAATGCCGCCTGTCTTTTCTAGTGTTTCAGCTTTATTTTACGCCTACGGCATCGTAAGCCGCTTGTACCGACCGCACCTGCTCCGAGTTCGCCCCGAACAGATCGGTTGCGGCTTGGATCGCTGCACGGCGCATAGCGGAGAAGTTGGAGTACGGAGTCAGGTAGTGCGTCAGTGCGTGGTAGTAAATTTTTGCCGTATCTTCGCGCCCGATGCCCCGTACGGTTACACCGTAATGCGTACCGCCTTCCGCCAGCAGGTAGGCGGCCTTGTTGTTGATTCCGCTGTTGGTGTGTACGCCGCCGTTGTCCTGAGAGCCTGTGTAGCGCTTGCTGTAGTGGTCGGGGTCGCCGTATGCCGTCGGATCTTCCAGGGAGCGGAGCGCGTCGCCTGGGGTTCCGGGCGTGTAAACGTCTTCTCCCATCAGCCAATCATCGTCATCGACCATGGCTCCAAAAATATCCGACATCGATTCATTCAGGGCTCCCGACTCATTTTGATAAATCAAACCGGCAGTCCGTTCTGTGACGGCATGGGTCAGCTCATGCGCAACGACATCGAGAGCGCCCGACAGAGGGAGGAAGGTTCTTCCGTCGCCGTCGCCATACACCATTTGCGAACCGTTCCAGAAGGCGTTGTTGTAGCTGCGGGAGTAATGGACAGTTGAGCGAATTTTCGCACCATTGCCATCGAAGCTGTTGCGTCCATGGGTATTTTTATAGTAATCATACGTTTGCTGGGCGTAAGCGTGGGCATCGACGGCTGCTCCATCTGTCCAGTAGTTGTCGCTGTCAGACATCAGAGTGCCTGGCAGGCGGGTAGAGTTGGCCGTTGTGTATGTTTCGATGCCGCTGCCCCTCGTCGTATCTCTCATGACATAGCTGGTGCTGCTTTGTTTTGTCGTCTCAAAGCTCTTCTCGTCTCCCAGTACGCCTTTACCTGTGCCCGTCACCGTATCAATCATGTTGTACTTGTTGATGATGTCGCCCGTGTTAGCGTCCACAAAGTACATCCAGCGGCCCGGCACCGGATCCAGGAAGTTCAGCTCGATCGCGTACGCCAGATAAGCTTCTCCTTCATGTACATAAATATACTGCTCCGGCTGCGGCTCGACTTCGAATTCCTCCACTTCTCCCACTTCGTCTTCCAGATCGGCCAGCGCTTGCTTCAACGCTTTTTCTTCGCTCAGCTTTGCCTTCCTGCTCATTTTTTTGTCGCTGCTTAGATTCGGGACGAACTGTCCGAGAAACGAGGTGACATTGCCGTCCTCATCGACGTGAATGGTTTGCTGGTATCCGAAGACCGGGATGCCGTTGTACATTTCCTGCAGACGGTAGTGCTTCGTATTGGTCTCGTCATTCTCCACTTCTTCCAGCAGCTTGAAGTGCTCCTTGACATCTCCTTCGATCTGGAAGTCATCCTGGTACGTCTCCAGGTATGACCAGATGAGATCTTCGCCGTCCAAGCCATCTGCTTCGAACGGCTCTCCGATAAACTCGGGTGTGTCGAATTCCTTGCTGAATTGAACCTCGTCGGACTTAGCCATTGCTGACATAGGCTGGGCCAGTGGGACAAAAGCGGTGGTAGTCAGGGCGACAGTCAACGCAAAACCTTTTTTCCATGATTTTTTCATGCCAACATCAATCCTCCAATTTTGTATAATTTGGTAAAATTACACTATTTTGTATATTTTGTTTTCTCTTCAAAGATTCCTGCTTACAAACAAAATTTTTTAATCGACAATTTTCGCCTTATCCGCAAAAGGAAATCTCGATGGAGACAACCGATGACAGGCAGCATTTTCGAGGCCGTTTATTCTCTTGCCGGGCCGGTTTGCGAGGTTGCAAGCATGGAAGCCAGCTGTTTTCAGACAAGAGAGCCTCGGCTGTCTCCGCTTCATCGTTACTATGAACCCTTCGACTCCCTTCTTGCCATCCACCACTTCCTTTTTGGTATAGGCTTCCGCTTTACTTCCGGGGAGGCTCTCCCCAGTTCCGTTAACTCCTTTCTCAGCATTGGGCACGCTGAACGCAAAAAAGACGCCGGACTTAAAACCGGCGTCGATAATCACAATGCTTATGCCCGATGATCTGAAAAACTCCGATTGTACGCATCCGTCTATCAGAAAAATTCAGTGGCGCTTCGCGGCAAGCTTTGCACGCGCTTTACACCAAAAATCAGTGTGGTTAGACGAATTTGACTCTTTGACACGGGATGCAATGTACTCTCCCTATTTCCCCAGCATTTCAATCAAGTCTTCGCTGGCTATATTAGGGTCGGCGTTGATACGCTTCATGGCGAATAGAGTCTGGGGCTGTCCTTTTTTGATTGTATTGACTCCATGCTTGGTCGTTAAGGTCACCTTATAACCCAATTCCGCCAAAATTTGTTCGGAAAGAAAGCTGTACTCACCCATTGGATATGTCAAGGCAAGCACTTGATTGCCCACATGCTTTTCAATGAGACTCTGGATTTTGCGGACATCCTGTGCCAAGGCTATGTAGTAAGATCCACTCAGCTCATCTTTGTTCTGCAAAACTCCCCGTCGGAATGGAAACTCCGCTTCATTCGTATTGTGCATATCATAGGTGTGGCTTTGAATATCGATCAGGCCTGATTCGTACATGTCCCTAGCTTGCTGCCATGTAAAATGGGGAATGATATCTTTATCCGTTTTTCGATATTTCGTTTGTCCAACAGACCAACCAATCACGGAAATTGTGGCTTTCATTCCAAGTTCTTTCAAAACGGGGTAAGCATATTGATAATTGCTCAAATACCCGTCATCCAAGGTTACAACAACCGGTCTCTCAGGCAGCTCTTTCCCTGTTTCAACGTAATCTATCAGATCTTTTAAGAATACCGTTTGATAACCAGCCTGCTTTAGTGCAAGCATATCCTCTTTGAATTTGTCCAACGATGTGATGCTCGCACTTAACATGTTTTTATCGGTCACAATATGATGGTACGTAATAATAGGTACCTTCTTTTCTTCAGTGGCTGATACCGCTAAATTTTGCGGTTTCTTGAAGACTTTCTCGATATGCTCGTCAACATTCCTACGAGTCGTATAGTGACAGAAATTTTTCGGTACGTACACATCATTGTCTCCAAACATACATGCCATCATCATTTGACCAACGCTATCGCGGTAATGGGTAGGATCATAGAAATGCCGCGGATCCTGACTGATGGTATTGTATCCCGAGAAATCCCAAAAGTCCGTTACGGCCGCCAATTTCCTCCAGTAAGTCTTCAAGTCCTGAGTGTTGTATCGATCGACTTCCGTATAATAGGCAGCTCCGGTAACAACGGTAAAATAAATGCCCCTTTTCTCGCAATATTCCTTCATTCGTTTAACAGAGGCAATATTTTGATCCATCCTTGCAGCCGACATTTTCTCCTTGGGTTTCGTAAATTCTGGATGGCGTGCCAAGTAATATTCTAGGTCATTCAGTTTCTCGGAGTCCCGTCCAGCTTTATGGTATACTCCGGCCCCCAGATCGGTGTCGGCAAACTCCATTGGCTCGTTCATACTTTTAACCCATTCTTTTAACTTTGCCAAACCGTATTTCGGGTTAAGCGTAAGAAACCTTGTATAAAATAACCCAAGGGAATCGCCTGAAACTTTGGCATGCAGATACTCTTTCACGTTGGAAGAATCGTACCGGTGTTGGGCTAAATCATTCAGGCTCACATGAAGGATCATATGTTTTACATGATAGTTCTCCACCAGATAATAAAGAGTCTTTTCGTAATCGGAAAAATCCCTTTCATTCATAAGCATGCTGTAAAATTTCGCATCGCTGTAATATTTATTCAGCAATTCGGGAGACAAGGAGCTTGATGGTGAACCTCCGATTATATAGGAATCGTAATGATCATGAAATTGATCTAGATATGAAATTTTAGCAATATTCTGATTATTTATCATATTGTACGAATACCATTTCAAAAATTTATCCCCAAAAACCCCAAACGGATCTATAACATAGTTAAACAGACACAAGATTAATACAAAAACTTTCAGAGAGATGAAAAGCTTTACGATCCACTTACCAAATTTCATAACACACCTCAAGAACTGTAAATGTAGAAAATCTGAGACGGCCATCTGCTTGTAAAACGATGCGGGCATTCTCCAAACACCTATTTGAATAGTTGGCAGGTTCTACCCGAGCAAGCGTGGTACTGTCATCTCTCACGCCTGCTCTGTAGAACAGTATACTTAACTTGTGGCAAGTCCTTTTTAGTGAAAGGAAAAACACCGATCAATATGATCTCTGAAATGCGTTGTCCTGCCATCCTTCAATCTTTCCTGTTATCACAAAAAAAGCTTTTGCTATTTTGTAACAGGAATAGTCATTTCCAATTCTTTCATATACACTTTAACCGGCTCTCCGTTGCTGTCATACAGATACTCGCCGCTAATTTTGCTTTGATCCTTTAATACATAAAAATACGGCTTCAAAGTAAAAAATTTCGGTGTCTGCTTAAATGGCTCATATACCAAATCATAGAAAGCAAGACCCTTGCGCTTTTCATCGTGGCCAAAACCACTTACTTCGCTCACAATGTTTCCTTGATCATCGAATAGATCGTAATTCAATCCCAGTAATTTTGTTTGAGTAAACTGATTGGAAGGCAAACCAGCGTTTTCAGCACTGATTCCTTTGTCTGCTCTATATTTTTTGGGAATTTTCTCAGATGTTCCGTCTACCACAATCGCCAATCTCGTTGTGATCGGTGTAAGCTCGGCTTTTTCCAAGGTGATACGGATATGATCGAACTCCCTGGTCACATCCGGTGACAAGACGATATTGTTTTTCGTGTTTTTCTTGACTGGAATCTCCATGTTAAACGGTTCTTGAACTCCATCAAGTGTCAGTTTAACTGTTAAATCGAATTCATCCGGAAGAGCCGGATCTCCAAGCCCATTGTTGGACAGGTCAGAAAACATGATGATCGCGGAATTTTTATCGGCACCCGGACTGACAACAGGGATGACCTGGTGCGCCAATGAGTCGGTTTTCACATTCAGCGGCTTTCCGTTTACGAACAGGTCGACCTGTTTTATGGCTCCTTTTGTGCTCTCAGGCTGGTATGCCGCTGTACCGTCTGCATTCGTTTTTACACCGTTTAGATAGCTCGTCAAGCCCGGCGCCTCGCGGTGAACACCAATGGCGAAGCGGGTCCCGTCATTGATCACCTCCGGAACGCTAAGAGTAATGCCTTCATGTGTATTGCTTTGGAGTACTTTTATTGACAGTCCTTTTTCATCAGCAGTGCGCAGTCCCCAATCGCCCGCCAGTTCGAAAACGCTGTTTACCATTGGGATGCGTTTCAGGGATTCGGCCATGGCTGGAGAAACAAAGCCGCTGCCTATGATAAAAACTCCCAGTGCTGCTGCGGTAGAAGCAGCAGCCAAAGCTTTTTTCATCAGGTTCCTTTTATGGTTCTTTTGATGTTTCTCTCCCAAGCGCTTCATAATGTTGTCGCTATAACTGCTCACAGGCATATCGATCTGTAGGATTGCCTGCCGGATGTCCTCCAAATCCCGTGTTTCAGTTTGGACTGGCAACTTTTTCATGGACAATACCCCCTTTTTGATTCTTTTGCTCAATCAGTTTTTTTCGGAGTCGTTCAAACTTCTTGCGTAGTGTTGCTGGCTTGCAATCCATGATCTGGCCCATTTCTTCGAACGTGTATTGTTCGACTACTTTGAGGAGCAAAATCGTTCTCTCTTCCCGGTTTAAGGAAGAGAGAAGCCCTTCAACAACATGCTGATCGTGCTTGTAAAAAGCGAGAGACTGCAGTTCCTGGTAAAGGGATACGACCTTCTTCCAGCGACTCTGCTTTCTAATCTGATCCAAGCAGTGATGGTAAGCGATTTTGTAGAGCCACGCTGAAAAGGACACCCTACTTTCATAACGATCTAACTCCTGATAAACCTTGATGAATATTTCCTGCACAGCGTCTTCAGCTTCTTCACGACTTTTCAGGATACAGTAGCAATAGGTATAGATTTTCTTTTCGAATTGCTGAATAACAATTGTGTATGCTTGATTGTCACCCGATTTCACTTGAGCGACAATAGATTCAATCATCTTCTGGCCGTTGTCTATGCCTTTTTCCCCGGGGCTTGGCTGTTTCAAATGATTACCTCCTTGTGTGCCGGCTACATAACTATAACGATTGGAGAAGCACAATTCGTGACATTGGACAAAATTAGCAGTAAATTTTTTAAGATTGATTAAATATTTACTTTGCCTTCGTTGTAAAATTTGTTGTTAATTTCAAATGACGGGTGGCGGTACTATCCGATCTGGCACAAGCATCTCTCGACGAGTATCAGCTATATTGGAGTCGAGCGGCCAGCCTTCTCTATGTCGGTTTTCTCCTGTTATGTAGTTCACGCGAAAAAGCCACTCCTGCTAGTAGGAGCGGCTTTTTCAATTTCTTATAGAGCAGCCCTGTTTCCGGGAGACAATCGCTCCATTAGACAATGTGTCCGATGAAGCCGTCCTCTTCACTGTGGCAAATCAGAAACGTTTAATTCACAGCATTTTGCTTCAAAAAACGCCTCTGCCATACTCTGGTTGTAACTAACGTCAAAACCAGGAGGACAAGACCTAACATAAAAGGATAAGTGATTCGAATATCATACAACGTACCTGCCAGCGTAGGCCCGAGCACATTCCCGATGCTCATATAGGCATTGTTCATCCCCATGGCAAAGCCTTGCTCATCCCCGGCCAGCTTGGATATGAGCGTGTTCAAAACAGGGCGGAGGATGGATGTTGCCAGGAAGATCAAGAGCGTAATGCCGAAAAACAACGAATAGCTGGAAGCCAATAACGAAAGGAGGAAGCCGGTGGCGGCTACTCCCAAAAAGATATTTAGAACAGTTCCTTCTCCGTAGCGACGAACGAGCCGATCGACGATGAAGAGTTGTACAATGACGCTGACAATACCGGTTGTCGTAACCATTAACGCAATTTCCTGCGGTGTTGCGCCGTATTGCTTGTCGACAAAAAGACCGAGAACGGATTCATATGACATCAAACCGAAGCTCATCACGAGGGTAATCACCAATGGGATAAAAAATGGCATTTTTACCGAACGGACTATTTTTCTGGCCATTGATTCGTTGTCGCGTGCTGCGCCTGTGTCTCCGAAAGCCAGTTTGGCAGCACTTTCCTTCAGCACAACAACGGAAAAAATGACGGCAACAAGGGAAACGATTGCAGAGATTAAAAATGGAGTTTTCAGACCGTAATCCGCCAAAAAACCTCCGATACCGGGTCCAATCACGATTCCTAGCGACATGGCTGCAGATACCAGACTGTTTCCTTTTGCTCGTTGCTCCAGGGTTGTAATATCGGCGATATAGGCGAAGATGGCCGGGATCAGCAGCGCCGCGCCAATGCCTCCAATGACTCGCGAAGCGTAGAGCCACCAGATAGAATCAAAAGCGTAAAAGACGAACATGGAAAGCGTCAAGCCGGTCAGTCCGTATATAATCATTTTTCGGCGGCCGTATTGATCGGCCCATTTTCCCGCGATCGGCGAAAAGATGAACTGCGAGCCTGCAAAAATGGCGATCATCAGTCCGGCGGCGGTCCCTCCCTGGTGAATCGACTCCAAATAAGCAGGCAAAATGGGAATGATAATGCCAAAACTTCCAATCGCGATAAACATATTGATCATCAGGATGACCATCTTTTTGCGTTGCTCTGCTGACATCATGAATCCTCGCTTTCTTATGTTGACTGATTTTTTCCAAAGTTAGGCAAATGATTCTCCAGGTTTGATCGTCTCCTCCTCTATATACGTAAAACCGTTTCATCCAACAAGCTGCGGAGAATATCCAGAGCGGCTTCTGTTTGTTTGTGATTCGCGTTCAACAGTCGAAAGGCCTCGTTTACTCTGCCAATGTAATTGGCGGGGGCTATCTTCAAAGACCCTGCCAGATCCGCCGTGTCCATCTCATCTGGCCAGTACGATTCATTTAAGGCAAACAGCACTTGATGCAGGCAGGAAACGACTCGGTAGCAGATGCCCGCCGTATAGGAAAGGTCTTTTTTCGATGCGCTTTTGGATGCTGCTCTGAGTGAATAGGACGCCTCCCACAAAAATCTCTCGATCATAGTTTGCTTTAATGCCGCAGGATACGCTTTTGTCCTTTCCTTCAATTCAGCAAGTTTCCCGTTGCGGTCCCATAGTATGTCGCCAAGGGAGATTTCCCCCATATACATGACGGGACTAAAACAATGCGCATAGCCGATTTGATAGTCAATTTTGACTATTCCCTGACTGCATTCGTCGATCGTTTCCGAAAGCTTGCAGACATCCCTCAGCAAAAGTTTTGCTGTGCGTTGTTGAACGGTTATCGCGACACCGTCGCTGACCCATGGACTCCACTCGCCTACCGAAGAAAGCGATAACTTCCCCTGCATCGTATCCACGGTTGTTGCGGTTTTGAGGATGTCATGAACATCCATTCCGGAGTGGCTATCGTAATAAATGATCATAGTCGTGCCGGAATCCGGGACATGGCTTTCTCTCATTCCTGCATTTCTCAACACAATTCCTTCCAATCCAGCGACACTCCGAAGCCGATTGACCACGTCTTCAAGGAATTTTTGTTCAGTCATATTGAACTCCTTTTTCAGACGATTCACTTTCAACTATCCTTTGCTTTGGCGAATGGAAAAAGGAGTTGCAGTGGCAACTCCTTCAAGCAACCTTTACAAATGGATTCGGGCGTATGAAAAAGCTCTCAGGTTACAGAATCAAACAAACGTCATGCGTCTTTTGGAGCTACCGGCACGAACAAGAGCTGATTCAAACTCGTTCATGGTGTGTATCCGTAGTATCCGTAGTATCCGTATCCAATTCAGCCGTATCCGCTGGCAGGGGTGTGTCATGTTCGAGGCTTTTGCTCACTTGTCGCAGCACCTCGACGGCTGCCCGCAAGCATTCCAACGAATGTTCTCGTCCAATCCGGTTTGCCCACACCGCATGCTGTTCTTGCGTGTAATCAAGAGATTTTCGTCCAACTGAAGTCAATGTCATCAGCTTGGAACGACGGTGAAGAGGATTGTCGAGAAACTCGATAAGACCATCTTTTTCCATGGAATTGGCGGTTTGCTGCACGCTTTGACGGGTTAATCCCATTACTCGGGCGACTTGTGAAACGGTGATCGGACCATGCTCCACAACGCCAAGTATTTGCCAGCGGGCGCTGCTAAGTCCAACAGGCTGTGTCAGTCGATCCCCTGCCTCAAGCAAGCGTCCATTCAGGCGAAAAATTTCAAGTACAAGTTCAGTGAATATTTTTCCATTGGGATTTAATTTGTCCATGACAATATTATTCCATTTTGACAGGTTCTTGTCAATATTGCTCGAAGCAAAAGATGAAAGAAGACTGCCTCTGGAGCGTTGAGGCAGTCACCGCATTACTCGATTTCAAATTGCTCTTCCTGCGCAGCTGGTTGGGACGAAGGGTCGCTGTTTTCTACAGATTCACCAAAACGCAGCGGCTCCCTGATTTCCACGAAAGGAGCATCATTCGTCTCCCGGATTGGACTCATTTCACTCGGGACCCCGATACCACGCATGGTCTCCGGGTAATTTCTTTCTGGTGCCATAGACATCTACACCTCCCATGGATCATTATTTGGTCCTCCATGAGTAGGATGCCCAAAATGATCAATGAGAAACTTCTTCTATCACCTTATTGCTTCTCCGAAAGAAAAATCCGTTGTATTTTTTCAGGCTGTAGACTGCATTTGCCGCCGTACATGCAACGACGTGCGGGCTGATTTGCAATGGACGCGCAAATGGTGTACGAAGCATGAACTTTTGAAGCTGCTTCGCTGTTACCCCTTTTTTGGCCAAGGCTTCATCAAACTCCTTCTGAGCAGCCTGTTTGGCCTTGAACAGCATCATCTGAACGCGGCTGTAAACGTTGATCGCTCCATCTCCGGTCGTTTCGATCGGGAGGAAAATGGCGTCGGGATATTTTTCCGTGATCAACGATTGCACCCCGTCGGAAACGCCGGAAGAAGGCATGCAGCCAAACGGTTTGACGGAAATGGTCATGTTTACTTTCCGTTTTTTCACATTGAGAATCAGCTTGCCTACTTCCATATGTCCCTCGCCGCCGCGCAGATGATTGTTGTAATGGTCATGGGCGACACGGGCAACCTCGTCCATGTCAGGCAGGTGATAGCCATGAAGACCGATTGCCTTGGCATAGGTCTGGAACATGACGCGCAGAACACGGTCTGCAACCCAGAGCAAACGCAGGCGTTTGACAGGGTTCTTGCCTTCCAGCCCGTAACGCCCGGCGTCTTCTCCCCGGAGCTTCATACGCTTCAGAGTATCGTAGCGGCCTTCCCAAATCAGGTAGAGGACCCAGGCTGTCAGCGATTGCACATCCACTTCAGCTCCTTCCTTTTCCAGAAAACGCTGGAGCTGATAATTTCCGTCTCCTTCGGTGGTCATCGCCCAAAATTCACCGATGATGCTCACTTTCGGCTTGACACGCGTACGGTCTACTTGAATGCTCTCCAGTTCTTTTCGGCATTTGATCAACGCGGGAATCAGCCATTTCCGATCGCGCAATGCATCGTACAATATCTTTTTGCAGCGCTCCATAGCAGCATCAGTCGCACCTGCCTCCACTTCGTACGGGCGGATACGGTAAGCCAGCGCGTTCAGTATATCTCCCAAGAGAAACGCTTTGACGAAGCTGATAAAGAACGAGGAATCCAATTTCAGCGCGGACTCCCCGCCAGTTGCCTGTTTTAACCCGCTTTGCTGCTGGAACAAAAGCACGCGGAATCCGTCAAAACCGGCATCGCGGAGCGCTTTGCGGTATTCGGTGACATACGTGCCGAAGCGGCATGGCCCGCAGGAACCGCTCGTCACGAACAAATAATTGCGAACGATCTCCTCTTTGGTTTTGCCTTCTACATCACGCAAATGAGTAAGGTATTTGATCAGATTCCCCACTGTGAAATACGTCGGATTGCATTGGCCCCGGTTGCCGAACTCTTTGCCGAAGCGAAGCGACTCGTTATCTGGACAATCCATGTGCTGAACCGTGTAACCGAGTCCCCCCAAAGCTCCCTCCACCAGGTAGTCATGCGCCATGGTCAATCCGCCGAACAGGATGGTCGTGCTCGCCTTATCCTTTGCCAAAAATTGGCGGGGAACCGGATCAAACCACTGTGCTTTCTGTTCCGGCTGCAGCCCGAGTGCCAGAGCCTGCTCTTCCTGATAACGCAGCAATTCATTTTCAAAGGAGTCGCTCGCAACGGGTGTTTCTTTCGTCGTGGACATCGAATGTTCGCCTTCTTTCTGTAGAAGTTGTGTTTTTAATTGCCTGTTTGAGGAAGGTTGATCTCTTCACGGGAAGTGTCTGTTGATTGCAGACCGAGCAGTTCCAGCCGTTTTTGCTCCAACCGCTGCTGCAGTTCCGCTTTTTTCCGGGCCAAATCCTCCAGACGTTCTTCATGCAGGCTCAGGCTGTGGGCATACGTTTTCACGCGTATCTTGATCGATCCGCTCGGTTTGTTCGCATCGATGTCGTGCAGGGCGGAGTAAGGAGTTCCCGCCGCCGAGATGATCGAGTCAATCAAGCCATAGGTTGGCGCATCGTGTCCGCATTTGAAGCTGGACAGGTCCAATACGGCAACATTCGGATGACGCGCAGCAAATTTGGCCGCCCACACCTTTTGTACGCTGTTGGAACTAAAGTTTTCGGGCCATACATCGCTCACTTCCAACGCGTGCTGCACGCGGCCGCTTTCGAGATCGGACTTGAAAAAGCGACGCAGCCACTCTTCGTCTTTGGGAATAGAGCGCATCGAGAGAATGGGATAGCCCAGGACCTGGAACTCCTCCAATACAGAGTGATTGAGACCGGGATCGGAATGGTAGGGACGGCCGATCATCAAGATGGCAAGGCGGTTTTCCTGTTCCACCTGTTCCAGGATCATTTTTCCCCGCTCCTGCATCTCGGCGTCGAAAATATTCATTGCGCGCCAACCCTGTTCCACGGCAAAATCGTTTTCGTCCTCCGTTATTTCTAGATTGTCCCGTAATGCCTCAAACAACTGCTTCTTCATCATGTGCCGTTCCGTAAATGTAACGGCCGGATCGAGATAAGCAACCCCTTTTGTCTCAAAGAAGTTCACTTCTTTTGTAAAGGCGGCCTTGATCACGTTTGGCGCTCCCGCCACGATCGGACAGCTGGAAGAATCCATCACGTTTTGCAGATGTGTCGGGATATGGGTAATGCATGGGAAAAAGATGTAGTCAAGCGGCTTTTTCTCATGGTGCTTAAACAATAAATTGTGGATATGCGCCTGAGCCACCTTTGACGGATAACAGGGGTCGATCGAGCCGTACTTGCCTCCCTCCTGCCACATTTCCTCGCTCGTAAAATCGCTGAAAACAATGTTGCTTTTATCGATGCCGAGCGCTTCGAAATAGGTTCGCCAGAAAGGGGCCGTCGACCAGATATTAAGGACACGGGGAATCCCGACGCGAATCTGTCTTCGCCGCTCCGCGGTTTCCACCGGAGAGCGCTGGAAAGTGCGCTGGTATGTTGTTTTGCGTATCCCGCCCAGACCGAGCCATGTTCGCTTCAATTGAACATCTTCGACGATTGCATCCGTATCGGGGAGAGGCTCTGGATCGTAGAAGTGCTGGTACATCCGCTGCGCTTCGTATTCCACCAGATTCGGATAGTGTTTTTTCAGTTCTTGCCGTTTCCGGGTCAGTTGGATGACGGCTTCCTTGTCTTCCACCGTTCCCTTTTCGCAGCTGAATCCGGAAATATAGCGGGCTGTCTGTCCATCTGGCGTTTGCGAGTCGATGAAGGTTCGGCTACAGTGATTGGGACAGAAATTGCAGCGGGTGGATTCGTCGTTTCGGGAGATGTAGCGCAAGTTGATCGCCGCATCCAGACCCAAAAACGTGGAGTACCCCCGCCGCTTCACTACGCGCAAGGTTTCCATGGCCACGCCGATCGCTCCCGCCTCTCCCGGATGCGGGTTTACGTACACTTCCGCGTCGGGAACGCGCTGCTTGATATAATCGACCTGGGCCTTGACGGCCGCGAGATTGTATTGAGTACCGCCTTGGAGGACGAACTTGCGTCCCAACTCGGCCATCCGCGGTATTTGAACGACGTACTGCCAGACGTTTTTCGGCAACACGAGAGCGAGACCGGCCAACAATTCTTCTTTTGAATAGCCTTCCTTTTGAAAATTGACGCGGTCGGCATCCAGAAACACCGCGCATCCATACGAATACTTGGGCGAGAGGTCGGCTTTGAACGCCGTTTCCGCATACTCTTGAACCGGTATGCCGAACTGGTCTGCCATCGCTTGCAGCAGCATTCCGTTTCCTGCCGAGCATTGGTTGGACAATCGGAAGTTCCGGATGTCACCGTTTTTCAAAAAGAGGACTTTAATATCCTGACCGCCGATATCGCAGATCACATCGATATCGCCAAACTCATGAACAGCGCTCATCATATGGGCGACGGTTTCCACGATGTTGACGTCTGCTTTGAGCGTTTTTTCCAGAACATCTGCTGCGTATCCTGTGGCGCCGAAGCCGATGATCTCAAGCTCGGCGCCCTGCGACCTCACTATTTCGTCGATACGCTTCAGCATTTCTTTGGTGTCTTCCAGCGGATTGCCCTTGGACAGCTGATACTCCTTGAGCAAAATCGTGCCACCCTCATCGACGAGCACCGCTTTGGAGGAAGTGGAACCACCGTCCAATCCGATGACTGCTCGCACCTTTTGACCTGCTTCAATCGAAGCTGGCGTAAAGCGCGGAATGCTGTACAACCGGCGGAACTCTTCCAATTCGGCTTCGCTGCTTACCAGCGGCGGGCCCGCATTTTCGCCCAATTTTGCCTTGCGTCCATGCGCAATAAATTCCTTCAGCCTCTCCAGCCCGGTATATGTCCCGACGTCTGCCGGTTCGTGCATACCGTACATGACGGCTCCGAAAGCGGCATAGTACTGCGAATTGTCCGGTACGAAGATCAGCTCTTCGATCGGTATGTCCTTGGGATAATCGTAGCCTCGTTCGTCCCATGTGGCAGGAATCCGCTTTCGCCAGCACTCTTGCAGGAACGGCAGGTATGTATTGGGACCTCCGAGTAAGAGCACGCGGTGCCGCAGTGTATTGCCGCGGGTAAGAACAGACAGATTTTGCATCACGATGGCATCCGCGAGTGAACACATGATCTCCGAAGATGGAATGCCGCTTTTCACCAGATTGACAATGTCAGTTTCCGCAAAGACCCCGCACTTGGCGGCCACATGGTGCAATTTGCTGTCGTCAAAGTGCAGCTTGCCAACGTCCTCCATCGGCATGCCCACTTTAATCATGCACTTGTCAATGGTCGCACCGGTCCCGGATGCGCACTTGTCGTTCATCGAGGTAAGCGCCTGCTTGTCCCCTGTTTCCTCATTCGCTTTGAAAATAATGATTTTCGCATCTTGACCGCCCAGTTCGATGACACTGCCTACGTCGGGGTGGAGATGTTCCACCGCCATCGTGACGGCATTCACTTCCTGGACAAACTTGGCCCCAATATGCTCGACAATAGGGCCACCCCCCGATCCTGTCACAAATATGCGAATGTCTTTCCGGTCCACGTGGGAAAATTCATTCCCGATCGTGATCAAAAACTCAAGGACCTTCTCAGCTTGCTTTGTATGATGACGCTGGTAGTCTGACCATAGGATTTCTTTGTTTTTCGGGTTTACAACGGTCGCCTTGACCGTGGTTGACCCAACGTCAATCCCGATGATTAAGGAGTCCAAGTCTTCACTTTGTTGTTCCATGGCATTACACCTCGCTCCACTTTATACATTAGGTATCTTTGGAATAAAGATAGCAATATATACACAGTGAAAAAGGTAAATTTCAATTTTCGCTTGATTCTAGATCTCAGATGATTTGGGTCCGTAAAGAAATGGAGAAAAATGGTCTCTCCAAGGCAGAACGCTGATCCTTAAAATAGAAAAAATGACCCGCTTGGGTCATTTGTGCTTGAATGAACTATTTGAAAAGTGCAAGGAAAGAATGTATGGGAAAAACGAGGGGCATTTTACGCATCTTGAGATGAAGCTGGAGCCATAAAACATAACTGCAGTTCGTTTATCGTTTTTGATCAAGTTCTTTTTTGAACGCATCATTTTTTGCCGGCGATTGTATCGGGTCAACGACATCAGGCTTACGGCCATAAGCTTTGTTCGTGACCCAGATGGTGACCCAAATAATCAAGATGGACACAATCACCAGAACACCAAGAAAACCGGTTGACATAAGCGAGTTCCCCCTTGGTATTTTTCTTTCTCTTTCATTATAAATGCTTTTGGCACCTTGAAACATGCATGGTTCTGTCAAACTGGTGAACGATCAGTGAACCCTGACATGCAACGAACTGCTGGCAACAACCATGTTTGAAAGGTCCGACAACCAGAATCGTCAATCTATCGGTAGAAATTATACAACGTCGCTCAGCAGCGCAATTCTTGGGGGGATTGTTCTCTCTCGCGATAAAAAAGGGCCAACAATAAACACGATGTCCATCGTTAGCCCTTGGGGGAAAATCTTTGTCATGGCGAGTTACTGCGGTTACGTTTTGAGAGTAAAGGAACGCATCCTATAGACCCCGCGCATCCATTCCTTTCATCTTCCCGACCGTTTCCTCATCAAGCTTCTTGATCAGACTGACCAGCAGCTTGATGGCATTATCCAAATCATCGCGGTGCACAATGGACACATGACTGTGAATGTAGCGGGCTGGAACGCTGATCACCATGGACGGCACTCCATTGTGTGCCATATGTATTTTTCCGGCGTCTGTACCTCCACCGGGCATGATATCCGTCTGATAAGGAATCTTGTTTTCTTTGGCAGTGTCTATGACAAAGTCCCGAAGGTTTAAATGAGGAATCATGCTGCTGTCATAAAAACCGAGAAGCGGACCGGCTCCCAATCTGGAATGCCCTTCCTTGTGGCTCATTCCGGGCGTATCGCCGGCAACGCCGACATCCAGGGCAAACGCGATATCCGGAGAAACTTTGTGAGACAAGGTGACTGCGCCCCGCAGCCCTACCTCCTCCTGTACCGTAGCCCCGCAAAATACCGTATTGGGGTGCGTTTCTCGGCAAATTTGTTCCAATACCTGCAGAGTCACGAAGCAGCCGGCTCGATTATCCCAGGCTTTTGCCATGAGCATTTTTGGATTCGGCAAAACTTCGAACGGACAAATCGGAATAATCGGGTCGCCTACCTCGACTCCGAATTCTTCTGCTTCCTCCTTGCTCGACGCACCAATGTCGACAAAGATACTGCTGATTTCCAAGACGTTTTTTCTTTCTTCAATCGACAAAATATGTGGCGCTTTTGAGCCGATCACGCCTGTCAGATCGCCATTGCGCGAAAGCACCTTCACCCGCTGAGCCAGCATGACGTGCCCCCACCATCCTCCGAGAGGCTGCATGCGGAGAAACCCGTCTTTCGTGATATGCGTTACCATAAACGCCACTTCGTCCATATGTGCAGCCAGGAGGATTTTCGGACCTGAATCCCCGTGCTTCCCTACGATGCTTCCCAAATTGTCTGTAATCAATTCCTGGGTAAATTCAGATAGCTTGCGCTTCATCAAGCGATGTACCCTGACTTCGAAGCCAGGCGGTCCTGCCGTCTCAGTCAGGTCCCTCATGAGTTCAAGGTCCTTGTCCATGGATTCTCACCCCTTTGCAAAAAAATAGTCACGAATCCGTCCACTGGTCGGTACAAACCACCCAAGCCACGTACGGTTACAATCTGTCATCTTCCCACTGCTTTGCGTACTCTTCGCCCTTCTCGTCAGTGTCTTCTCTCAAAAAAAGCTCTTTGCCCGTATAGGTCTTGGCTTCGATCGTTTCGCCGGTTGCCGGAATGTGAATGGTTTGAATATCCTGCTTTATTTCCTCTGCCATTGCTCCACGCCTCTTTCCTGTAAAAATCGTCATTATAATGTGCTCCAACCGAAGCTGTTATATGCCAAGCGCGGGATTTTCACCAATCTGATGACCAAGTACATACCACTATCCGGCCCCACAGCTGATCACGGGTGCATAATTTCGTTCATTTTCACCCAATTTAAGCGTATCTGCGTAAGGAGGAATACCCATGGATAACAACAACGACGGATTGCACAACGACGGATTGCAAAACACCGCCAGCGATATTGCCGATAAAATGTATGAGCCATCTGATTACAAAAGCAATTCCTTCACCGAAAAAGGCTTGGCATTGACACATGAACAGGTTAGCGATGACTACATGGAAGGGACAAATGACGGAAAGATTGACGCTAATGCCGGTGAAGAGAGTGTTGACCTTCCTCGTACCGGTTACGAAAATATGTTCAGGGAAACATGAATGAAGGCATCCTCGTTCATGATAGATAGCGAGGAGGAAATCGCTTTCCCCTACACCGCTTAGTAAGGGAGTGAAATGATGAATAACAAGGAACATGTAGTCGAGAGGCTAAAGGCGGAGGGATTTTCCAAAAGCGCGGAAAAAGTAGCACACGAACCGGAAGAAAAAAACGCGGAGATGAAAAAGACGACATCTGGTACCTACAGCACCCAGGAAAACCGATAGAGTCCCTGATATTCGCCTCCCACTGATTTGCACCGGAGCGCTCGGTTTGAGCGCTCTTTTTTCAGTCGGTTCGAAGCTTGACTGCGTCAGCGCCCCTGCTTGCCGCCTGGGACGTTCTTTCTGCATGGTTGCCGGAAAAAAGCGGCGTTTCGGAATGTTTCAGAATAAATGCTGCAGTACGGGTCATAAACATATAAGGGCAATTTTATTGTGATAAAAGAGGGGAAATGTCATGCCTGTTCCAAATGGACTTTCTCTTGACCAGATGATCCACATCATTCACCATGGACTTGGCTATTCCGAAAATCCTCAGAGGGTAGTAATCGTTGGAGCAGGCATGGCAGGATTGGTCGCCGCTTCCTTAGTGAAGGAAGCGGGTCATGACGTACTCGTTTTGGAAGCATCTCAGCGAGTAGGAGGACGTATTTTTACGGTCCGATCTCCTTTTTCCGAAGGTCGCTACATGGAGGCAGGGGCGATGCGAATCCCACACTTCCACCCGCTTACTTTGGCCTATATACGAAAATACAGGCTTCCGATGAACAGGTTTGTGAATCAAACCCCTCAAGATGTGATCTATGTAAACGGCGTCAAGACACGTCGAAAAGTTTATGAAAGAAACCCGGACATTTTGCGCTTTCCTGTCACCCAAACGGAACGCGGAAAGACCGCAGAGGATTTGACGCGTCTCGTTATCCAGCCCGTTATCGATTACATCAGGCAAAATCCTGAAAAAAATTGGCCCCGTGTGATAAACGCGTTTGACAGGTATTCCATGGAGACATTTCTGCGCTACAATCCCCTCGGACCTTCCCTTTCTCCCGGTGCTGTAGATATGATCAAGGTCCTCCTTGCTTTCGAGGGCTTCCCCGAGCTAAGCTTCCTAGAACTGTTGCGCGACATCATCGTGTTTGATCCGAGGACAGCGTTTTATGAAATTACTGGCGGGAACGATCAGCTTCCCAATGCTTTTCTGAGCCAATTGCGCGAACATATTATCTTTTCAACGAAAATGACCGGCATTTCGCTTCGCGGCAATCGCCTCGTGTTGAGCACAATCGATACGAAAACGATGAAAAAGCTGGAGTTCTCCGCTGATCGTCTCATACTGACAATCCCCTTTTCGCTCATGAACTTCATCGAGGTGCAGCCCTACGACCTTTTTTCCTATTAAAAATGGAAGGCCATTCACCAGCTTCACTATGTGTCCTCCACCAAAATCGGGATCGAATTTTCGCATCGTTTCTGGGAAGAGGAAGGAATTTTTGGAGGACAAACCATTACAGACTTGCCGATCCGCTTTGCATACTACCCCAGTCACCATTCAAGGGACTCAAAGGGTGTTGTGCTTGCAAGCTACACGTGGGAGGATGACGCGTTGCCCTGGATCAGCATGAGCAAGGAAGAACAAGTGAAAGAAGCGCTGGGTGACCTGGCGGCAATTTACGGACAACGGATCAAGCGGGATTATGTAGCCGGATATGTTCAGAACTGGGCCATGGATCCTTATGCCGCAGGGGCTTTCTCCATGTTTAAACCAAATCAGGAAAAGGAGCTTTCCCCCTATATCGGAGCAGCAGAGGGGAAGATACACTTTGCCGGGGAACATACTTCTCATTATCGCAGTTGGATACAAGGAGCGATCGAATCAGGAATCCGCGCGGCCTACGAGGTCAGCCAAGCAGACTGAAGCATCGATAAGGCGGTCTGCTTGCACGACAAAACCAGGCCGTACAAGACCTGGTTGTCTTACTGCTTTTCGTATTTATCCGGTACCCGCTCCACCCGGGTGTTCAGGCGGCTGTACTTCACTGTTTTTTTGCGTTTTACTGGTTTGGAAAAGATCGGTTGCTCCCGCAGCATGCGTGCCGAGTACGCTTAGTTCTTCATTTCCGTTCTGTTTCTTGTCTGTTTTTTTCAATGAAATCCTCCTTTCCGGTGATAGATAACGCTCTTTATTCTTGATTTTGTTCTGCAAAGCGGAACGAATTCCGAAAGTGATCGTAAAACACATCCGTTCTGCTCTCACCTGTAAATGGAGAAACCAGTGTGTTCGATAAAAATCTCTGCACACTGGCTGGTACTGGCTTTATTCAAATCTGGCTCAACACATTGGTTACACCAGGAAACCGCCTTCACGGGCGATGTCTTGTCTGACTTGCTGCGGGTTGGTGCCGGCAAAACCTTGCTGGAACACCGCTTGCGCTCCGCCGAATGCTGCCGGGGAAGCTTGTTGCTGGGTGAAACCGCCGGTGAAGCCAGCTTGTCCGAATCCGCCTTCACGGGCGATGTCTTGTCTGACTTGCTGCGGGTTGGTGCCGGCAAAGCCAGGCTGGAACACCGCTTGCGCTCCGCCGAATGCTGCCGGGGAAGCTTGTTGCTGGGTGAAACCGCCAGAGAAGCCAGCTTGTTGACCAAATCCGCCTTCACGGGCGATGTCTTGCCTTACTTGCTGCGGGTTGGTTCCTGCAAAACCTTGCTGGAACACCGCTTGCGCTCCACCTGCATTGGAAAATGGTTGATTTGTAAACATGAGCTATTCCTCCTTTTTCTTGTTGTCCATGATTTAAACCATCGCTGGCTGCTGCTGGTAAGCGTTGATCATCGTGTTCATGGTATGGTCTGCCAGTTGCGGCGCTTGGTAGAACCCTTTGGCGTTCATATACTGCCATGTTTCATAAGCCATTTGCTGGCACAGATTGGCTCCGTTGACATGATATTGCCTGATTTGCGGGTCTACGCATTCGCTGGCCCAAAGCATGCCAATGGCAGAACCCGCTTTGTGCCAGTTGAGCATGATTGTCGAGATGGTCATATCGGAAAGACGGGTTGGATGCGGATTCGGCGCCATCATTTGTGGCTGATTCAGTCCGACAGTTGGTTGCCCTGCTGCCCGGATCTGAGTCATTGGGGGTGTTGCCGTGATGTTTACACCCTTCCCCATCAGCAGATTTATCCCTTGCTGATAGGCATTCATGATCAAGCGTTGATGGTTTTGAATCATGTTCTTCAGTTGCGGGTCTTGTGCCATCTCTGCAAATAAGCCATGCATTTCGATCCCAGCATGTTTGGAGCGAAGAGCTTCTTGTGTCTCCAAAAATTCATGTGCGGCAAACCGTTGCATATATGCACCTCCTCAATGTTTTTTGGTGTACATCGTACATCCCACCATAGACTGCCCGGAGAAATTTACCTTTATGTATCTGCATGTAAGGAAATTCCGCCATTTTCGCATGCTCTTTTGGTAAAAAGGTGATTTGCTGTTCTAGTGCAGCGTCGAAGGCTGCGTCTCTGCCAATTGCTCTGCCGCTTGAACGAATACAGGCTTGGTCTCTTCGAAAAAACGCTCTTGCTTCTCCGGAGCTACGTACCCCAGCTGGATTCCGGTTGCTTTTGCGATAAATGGGTCAAGCGTGCAAAGGTCGGCTTTCGTGATGTCGGATAAAGCAGTTTTTCCCGCTGAGACCGCTACCATTTCCATCTCTGTGACACATGCGTTCAAATACCGGAACAAGTTGGTTGCAGCCTGTTCGATATCCAGCTGATCCGTCATTTTTCCCGTGTAAACCAGCAAACTGGTAGGCGGTTCAAACGGAACGGACTTGACCATCTGTTCACTGACAAGCGCCATCAGAGCCGCTGTACCGATATACACAGCATCTGCCCCCAAGGCGATGGCTTTGAGCATGTGTCCGGGGGTTACAAGTCCGCCTGTTGCCAGTAAACTGACATCTTGGGTAACGCCTTTGCGGGCAAAAAATTCCGTTGCCCGTGTGATGGCGAAGAGAGTTGGCAAGCCCACATCATCCTGCAGCGTTGGAGCTCCTCCATGTGTTCCTCCCTCAGCGCCGTCCAAGGTGACGAAATCCACCCCGGCATCTATCGCGATCTGCAGTTCTTTTTCAAGGTGATGGGTGGCCGCGATTTTTAGGCCGACCGGTACGCCAGTCTCGTCCCGAAGCCGCCTGACCAGTTGGATAAACTCGTCCTTCGTGTTTACCCCGGGAAGACGCGAATGAATCAGCGCATCCTCTCCTTCGCGAAGTTCAAAAGCCTTCCGGTAATCCTCACCGATGTTTTTCGCCGCTGTCCGCTGATAAGTTGAGCCTTGCGCGCCTTGACCCAATTGAATCTCGATCGCGTCCAATCGCTTGTACTTGTCAGGCGAATTCATCCAGCCGCCGCGATTGTATTGGCCGATCAGCAATCGCGCAGCTTCCCGTTCTTCTTCAAGCAGTCCCGCCTCCCCCGTATTCGTGGCGGTTCCCGCAGCCGTTGCCGCTTTTGCCAAGGCGATTTTTGTACTTTTGCTAAGGGCCCCCCCAAATGACATGGCCGCAATCATAATGGGGATGGAGAGGGTTAACGGCTTGCGGGCGCGGTGCCCGATCGTGACGGAGGTGCGGATGCCCACGTTTTCAGGTGTGGGAAAACGAAACAAATGTACGGGATTAAACAAGATTTTCTCCCACGGGGAAAGGTGGAGATGACTGCCGAGCGGGCGGGAAACGGGCGTTCCCTGCGCAGCCCGCATGGCGATTTCCATAAGATTGATAGGACCAACCTTTTTGGTGGCCGGCACCATCTCAAACAGGTTTTCAATATATTGATCCCTGATCATTCTTGTTACCGCTTTATCAACCGATTCGTTAATAGCCGAACGGATGAAGTTCTCAATGAGTCTCAGCACGCTGCCCACTCTCCCCCGACTCACCACCGTCAATCGCGCTCATGATCCCTTCTATTTTTTGCGCCATTGCCAAACACATGTGCTTCATGGTTCCAAGCTGGCGGGCAGCATTCTGTTCCTCCACGGCGATATCGATTAACCCGCGGTCGTCGTAATTGGTCAGCTTTTTGTAATGGTCATGTTCAATAGTCGACAGCGATCCGGCCATCGTTTCGATTCGATTCAGCTCCGAGTTGATATAGGATAGTGCATTTTTCAAGTCCTGGTAATTTTGCAATGCTTGACACCTGCCCTTTCCATTTTGTTTATACAGTAACCAATGTTTGCAAGTTCTATTCTTTATGCCAGGTATAATGAAAAAAACGTCCCTTCTTCCATCCAGGGACGTTTTTTCAAAGACCGATTCATTGCAAGGAATATGGAGTTCATCCGACTGACTTGGCAGCCGGCTCTTTTGCCAGCACCACAGCCGAGGAGTTATTCAGCCAAATCGACGTTGTGGTACACTTGCTGAACATCTTCCAGATCTTCCAGAGCATCGACCAGTTTTTCAAACTGCGCTTGCGCATCTTCGGGAAGTGTTACTTCATTTTGCGCAAGCATGGTCAGTTCTGCAACAGTAAACTCGGTAACGCCGACATTTTTGAAGGCTTCCTGTACAGCGTGGAACTGATCAGGCTCAGCGTAAACGATAACCGACCCGTCTTCTTCCAAAATGTCCCGGACGTCCACATCCGCTTCCATCAGCAGCTCCAGAACTTCTTCCGCTGTTTTGCCTTCGACGCCGATAACGGCAGTTGCGTCGAACATGTAGGCTACCGAACCGCTCACTCCCATGTTGCCGCCGTTTTTGTTAAAGGCAGCACGTACTTCTGAAGCGGTACGGTTTACATTGTTCGTCAGGGCATCGACAATGATCATCGATCCATTTGGTCCAAAGCCTTCGTAACGAAGATCGTCGTAGTTTTCTTCGGAACCGCCTTTCGCTTTTTCGATGGCACGGTCGATAATCGCTTTCGGCACGCTGTACGTTTTTGCACGCTCAAGCACTACCTTCAAGGCCCGGTTGGATTCCGGATCAGGCTCGCCTTGCTTGGCGGCAACGTAAATTTCTTTGCCGAACTTGGCATATATCCGACTGGTATTTGCATCCTTTGACGCTTTCTTTTCCTTGATATTGTTCCACTTACGACCCATAATGTCCCACTCTCTTTCGACTGTTTCAAAATGAAAGCTGCTTTTCCTCAACATGAGGTTCCATTGCAACGAAATGGTTGCTGACAAAAAAATACTAAATGAAAGAGAACCCGTTCACAAGAGGAAATTATGCAACAACGCCGTCATTGATGTGTTTGGCCATCAAACCGGACAGCTGTGCATGCCCAGTCGAGCTAGGCGCTCTTTATTATACCATAAATAAGATGGCACACTCTATCAGCAATGCGAAAGCTCTTAATTTCTTGTTGATAGACCACAAAAAAACGCCTCCTTGTTGTAAAGGACGGCGCTTTTTTGTGCCAGGCAAAAGATCTGTGTCATCCCCGGTTTCCCATGATGATGAGATCGCTGTTGCTTTCTTCGGCAAAGCGCAACAGGACAGGGGCTGCTGATCACAGCCTTCCTTTTGCGTTTACTAGTATTCATTCTATCCTATCGCAACTGTTTATCCGCATCTGCTCAGTCAATATCATCCAAGGAAGCAATTGGAACGCTTGCTGTTTCTTCCAGATAGGCTTTCCAGGGGGGGGGGGGTTTTTACGGATAGCCTCTCCGGGCGCAAGCTCCGCTCCCATTTCCAAGGCTGCTTCCTCCGCTGCTTTTTGCCATGCGGTAGTTTGTTCCCGTAGCACTGTAATAGAGAATGGTCACTTTTGCTCCGCTTATCGTTTATCTCCTCCGGAATGCTCCAAAAACCCAAGCGCTTCTTGCAATGGAATCGGATTGAAATATTCACGCCAAAAGCTGACATATCCGTCGGTAACCTGGAACAAACTGATGTAGGACTGCCGGTATTGATAGCCGTTTTGGGCAACGACTCCGAGAGCGTCCATTTCGGCAAAAAACAGCCCAGGTTCACCGCCTGAATAAATCCGTACATTGTAAATCGCCCATGTAATGTAAATCCCGTGATTCTTGCCAATAAACTGTTCCAGCATGTCGGTAAATGCCGCTTTCCCCTCGACCCGAGCTGGTGCCCCCGGCAATGCAAACGGTGTTTCATAGACAAAGTCGTCTGCCAATAATGCGGCCATAAGTGAAATATCCCGGGTTGCTTCTCCCTCGAGTAATTTCGCAACAATATCTTTTCCATTCGTTCCGAATACATCGTTCTGAACGACCGCACCACATTGTACAATATCGGCCATGATCATCCACTCCTTTTTCAAAATCTATGGCAAGTGTAACTTGACGAGAATGGAGAAGGATTGGACAAAATGAGCTGATACTTGTCAAAAATGCGCAGGCTGAATGGAAAAGAAAACGCCGACGACCATGTACTTCGTGTCGCGTCAGCGTTTGGAGTATTGCATCGGTGTCTCCCCGGTCATTCGTTTAAACTTCTTCGTAAAATGCGCTTGATCGGCAAACCCCAGTCGATGGGCGATCTCTTTTAGGCTCATGCTGCCACAGTGAATCAGCATTTTTGCACGTTCGACACGCAGTCGCAACAGGTATTGGTGCGGGGGCAATCCCGTTTGCTGTTTCCATTGACGCACGAGATGAGAAATGCTCGCGTTTGCAACTGCTGCCAAATCCTCCAACGACAAGTCCTGCTCAAGGTGAGCGTGCATGAATTCAACAACATGTGAGAGTTGCGAATTTGTCAGCTTGCCGGACCCGATGGTCTCTAGTGAGCTTGTCGTGTGCTGATTCAGCAATGGATGGCGAGCAGATTGGCCAATGAATCGCGATAGAGCTTCCCGCTTGCTCCGCCACTCTGCAATTCTGCCAGCATCCATTCGCCGAGCTGCAGCAGCTTCCTGTCTCGCACAAGAAAAGTACTCGTCAATCTCAGATTGGCACGATTGGCGGCCCCTGGTTCCTCCGCAACTTTATCCAAAAAGTCCGGAGCAATTTCCAGTTTCAAAAAACTGATCGGCTGTTTCCACTGGCAAAACATGTTCTCATGCGGGGGCAATTTGTATGTCTCCCTCTCTAGCCATAACGCCCTGATGCTCTGCATGCCGAAAAATTCGCAAATCGACTGGCTGGGATGAGGTGTGGATGACAACCAGATGCATCGCAGAAAGTGCAGCATCAAAAGCGACTGATCGCCGAAATTCATATAGTTAATTTCACCATATCATATTGACAAGGTAATTTTCACCCTGTAAAATAAAGCCAAGATGATGCAGAAAGGAGGAAGCGGAATTGAACTTCTCATCCGTTTCAAAGCCGGTCTATCGTTCACCGGATGGTCTGCCTACCGATATATGCATATTTACAATCACATCAGAACCGAGAAAAGATACAAAGAACAAGTCGCTTCCGGAGCGAAAGCTGAAAATCCTGCTCATTCAACGCGACCCGAGCAGCGATCGGTTCCCTGGCTACTGGGCTTTTCCCGGCGGCTTTTCCACAGAACACGAGACGCTCGATGCCTGTGCGGAGCGGGAGCTCAGAGAAGAAACCCACATCCTGAACGAAAATGTTCATATTGAACAGCTGAAAGCCTACTATACACCCGGAAGAGACCCCGGAGGCTGGATACCCACCGTTGCCTACTACGCTCTGGTGAATGAGAAAAGCCTTTCCGGTTTGAAGGCGGATGACGATGCGGTAGATGCTCGGTTGTTTACAGTGGAAGAAGCCTTGTCGATGAAGCTTGCCTTTGACCATAACCGGATTTTGGAGGATGCTCTCAAGCGAATCCAGGAAAAAATGCTGCAAACCAACATCGCCAAGGAATTCCTGCCGGAAGAATTCACGTTATCCGAGCTGCTTCAGGTCATCGAAACCGTCGTGCCGACATATACAGTGGATAGATCAAACTTCGAGAAAAAATTGGTGGGCACAAAGACGAGAAAGGGAATCATTGAAGTAGCCCGGGACTCGCAAGACCGGATCAAATACTCCAATGAATACTCGCAAAACAAGGCGAAGCTGTACCGCTTCACCGACTACGTTCCCTTTTTGACGATTTACTAGCGCATCTTTTTTTAAGGTTTGATAAGGTGATTTTGACAATATCAAAAATACTTTTTGGAGGTCCTATCATGAGCAAAAAAGCGTTGATTGTTATCGACTATACGAATGATTTCGTCGCCGCGGACGGGGCCCTGACTTGCGGAGAGCCCGGACAAAACATCGAGAAGCGAATTTGCGAGCTGACAAATGAGTTTCTGCAAAATGGCGATTACGTCGTCATGGCCGTAGATGCCCACAAGGAAAACGATCCCTACCATCCGGAAGCCGCCCTCTACCCCCCGCACAATATCATGGGCACGAAAGGGCGTCATCTTTATGGGGCTCTGCACGGGCTCTATCTGGAAAATGAAGCGGCGATCTACTGGATGGACAAAACCCGATACAGCTCCTTCGAAGGGACGGATCTGGCCCTCCAGCTTCAGGCGAGAGGCATTCGCGAAATCCACCTGGTCGGCGTCTGCACGGACATTTGCGTTCTCCACACCGCCGTATCCGCCTGGTACCTGGGTTTTGAGGTCATCATTCACGAGGATGCAGTGGCGAGCTTCAATCCTGCCGGCCATGAGTGGGCATTGGGGCACTTCAAACACCAGATGGGCATGAAGGTCGTATCGCAAGCATAACCCAGGGAGTCTCCACTCCCTTCTCTTACACTCTCCCTTTGCGAGGAGCAGAAAGGATTGGGAATCGATGAAAAAGACCATTTTTGACGCAATCGATCCGAAGGTATATCGTTTTGTTCATATCTGCAATTCCTGCAAGCAGCCAAATTTTCGCAACTCGGATCAGGTGAACCCTTGCTTCTCATGCGGCCAGACAGAAGACTTCGAGATTCTGCCCTTCTTCGATCCTTCCAGGGACTACGGCCTCGACGTGGACGAATACGCGATCAACATGATGTACGCCCTCTACAAGCAGGGCTTGCACCGAACGCCTGTCGTTTTCGACGACTTTTATCGCAAAGCTCCCTTTGTAAAACCCGTTGGCGACCATACGGGAGAACTTGGCGGGTACGTTGCCTTTTGCGGACTGCACCAGCTGATCGACATTGTGGAAAACCTCTACTTCAATGAAAGCGACATCGAATACCTTCGCGAGAAAAACCTGTATGACGAAGAATTTCTAAATGAACTGCGCACGCTGCGATTCACCGGCCAGCTGTACGCCATGGAAGAAGGCCAGATCGTCTTTCCGAACACGCCGTATATCCGCATCATCGCCCCGATCATGGAATGCGTCTGGATCGAGGCCCAGCTCTTGAATACCGTAAACAGCGAATCGCTTCTGATGACCAAGGCCTCCCGGATTATGACTGCGGCCGAAGGACAAACGGTTATCGAAATGGGCAAAAGAAGAGCCCAAGGACGGGATGCCTCCATACAAGGAGCACGTGCTGCCTATATAGCCGGATTCGATTTTTCCTCCAACATGAAGGCGGGAAAAAAATACGGCGTCCCGACAACCGGAACCCATGCACACCTGTTCGTGCAATTTTTCCCGAACGAACTGGAAGCTTTCCTCGCTTTCGCCGAGGTGTTTCCGGCGAAAAGCATATTGCTGGTCGATACCTTCGATGTGCTCGGATCGGGAATACCAAACGCGATCCGGGTCGGCAAAATTATGGAAGAACGCGGCCACAAGCTGACTGGCATTCGCCTCGACAGCGGGGACCTGGCCTTCTTTTCCAAACGGGCGCGGAAAATGCTCGATAACGCCGGCCTGCACGATGTCAAGATTGCCGCATCCAGCGATCTCGACGAGCACACGATCACTTCGCTCAAGTACCAAGGAGCCAAAATCGACATCTGGGGCATCGGCACCAAGTACATTACGGCCTATGACAGCCCGGCGCTCGGCGGCGTTCACAAAATAGTCGCTCGCAAAACCGAAACGGAATGGATGGCGTTGATCAAAATCTCCGAAAATATCGACAAAATCCTTAATCCGGGTATTAAGAAGGTCTATCGTCTCTACGATCAGGACGGGATGGCAAAAGGCGACTACATTTGCCTGGAACATGAAAATATCGAGCATGTCAAAGAGATTGTGCTGAAGCATCCGACCAACCCGTTAAAGAGCAAGCGCGTAGTCAACTTTCAGGCTGTCCCGCTGCTTGTCCCGATCTTTGAACAAGGAAAACGGGTTTACACAACTCCGACGCTCGAACAATCCCGCCGTTTCCATCTGGCCCAGAAGAATACGTTTTGGGAAGAGTATTTGCGTCTCGACAACCCGGAGGTGTACCCTGTATCGTTGTCTGACCAATTGAAAGCGTTGAAAGAAAAGCTGATTCACGAAAAAAGGCAATTTGCGCTTACGGAATAAGGGAGGAACCGAAGGATGAAACGAATCGGTATATACGGCAGCAGCTTTGACCCCATTACGTATTCTCACATGTTTACGGCAGCAGCGGTAGCGAGCCGCAAGCGCCTCGATAAGGTGTTCTTTACCCCCTGCTCCTCCAAGCGCAGAGACAAGATTCTGCAAACGAACGACCGGCATCGCGTAAAAATGCTTGAGCTTGCTTTGGAAACCTGCAAAAACAAAACCAACCGATTCGGAGAGCCATTGTTCGAAATCTCTTTGGTCGAGTTGAACGCGCTGCCGGGCGAGACGTATACGTACGATACAATGGAGTACTTTCGCAAGCAGTTTCCGGAGGATGAGATTTTCTTTATCATGGGAGCCGACCTGCTCGAAGGGCTGTCCCGGTGGGGGAACGCCGAAAAATTGGTCAAAAACCACAAGTTCATTGTGATGGCGCGGGAAGGCTATCATATGGATGACTTGATCGCCAAGGACCCGCTGCTCAGAAACAACGACGAAAATTTCCTCACGATGTCAAAAGGCATCAGCATGGGCATCAGCTCCAGCTATATCCGCGGGGAAATACGCAATGGCGGGGACCCCAGCTTCCTGCTTCCCGATCAAGTGCTGGACTACATTTATAAAAATGAGCTGTACACGAAAGAGGTTGGTCGCTGATGAATACCAACATGACGAAGCAAGAGAAGATCATCGAGAGCTTGCATGTCCGGGCAAGCATTGATGTGGCGGAAGAACTGCGCTTCCGGGTGGATTTTCTCAAAAATTATCTCCTGAACACGGGTGCGAACGGGTATGTATTGGGGATCAGCGGCGGGGTCGATTCCACGCTGACCGGCTATATGGCCCGGATCGCTTGCGATGAAGCAGCCCAAGAAACCGGTAAGGAATTCCGTTTTTTTGCGGTTCGCCTCCCCTACGGCAAACAGCTGGATGAGGATGTTGCGCAAGAAGCCGTAAAGCTCATCCGTCCACATAATATGATTACGGTAAACATAAAAGCCGCTGTAGACGCATCCGTTGAGCAATTCCAGCTGGCGACCGGCGCCGCTCTCTCCGATTTTCACAAGGGGAATACAAAAGCGCGTGAACGCATGAAGGTCCAATACGATATTGCCGCTCATTTCGGTCTTCTCGTCCTGGGAACGGATCAGGCACCGGAAGCCGCTACGGGCTTTTTCACGAAATTCGGAGACGGCGCGGCTGATGTCGCCCCAATCACCGGACTGACGAAAGGACAGGTGCGCCAAATCCTTCAACAACTCGGAGCAACGGAAGAGCTGTACAAGAAGACCCCTACTGCCGATCTGGAAGACAACAGGCCGCAGCTTCCTGATGAGGAGGCCCTTGGATTCTCTTACGACGATCTCGATAAATATTTGACGAATCAAGCTGTTTCGAGCGAAGTAAGAGACAAGATTGAACGGCAATATGACGCAACCAGGCACAAACGCCACTTGCCTGTTACACCTTTTGACAGCTGGTGGAAATGAGAAAGCAGCCTCCCATAGGCCAGCCGAAGAATTGCCAAGTCCGCAATCGATAAGAAATGCTGGAATAGGCGATATGACGGTTGATACGATTGTCGTTGGAAGAAACTCTTATTCCTCGTTGGCGCAGCATTGGCAGCAGGCGGAGCATTCGTCCGATTCGTTGGAGCGGGCTATCGCCAAACGCATGAATGATATTCCGAAAGTCATGATTTCCCGATCCGATATGGAACCGAACCCGTGATTGTTCCTTTTTGAACCAAGACCCTTAGCCTCACCCGTCTCATCGCTTCGGTATCTTGCTCGTCAGCTAATGGCCTTTACTCGGTCTGGAGCTTTCCTTTCATCGGACGGCATCGCTGAGGAAGCAGGTGATCGAAGCGTTCGCCTACATACAGCAAAAGGCTTGGCAGCTTGCACCAAGCCTTTTTCCGTTGCCATTTCCCATGCTCCTAATGCTTCTGGTTTTTTGTCTGGTTCCACTGCTTGATTTGTTCAATGATTCCCCGAATCTGGTCACGCGCTTCGAAGTGTTCCGGCTCGCTTGCCCAATGCTGAACCAGAGGCGGCATCGCTTTTGACATATGTGTATAGAGGCACCAGATCTTGACCATTTCCACTCGTTCTGGAGTGGCTTCTCCCGTCAGCAGTTCCGTGAACTTGTAGAGGAGCTCCTCAAGCTCTGGAACGAGCGGCGTTTGTTTATCCTCCATGTGGGTACCCTCGCTTTCAGCTTCTTCGATTCCTTTCACACTCTATTTTACGAAATATCGCTTCCTGCGAAAAGGCTGATCAAGACGGACTGACCCAAAGCTGTTCCTCATACAATGCCGTACGGATAGGCATGCTGTTCAAAATGGGGCAAAACCACTCTGGCTTACCAAAACCTGATCTTCGGGAAAAACGCGTTTCAATCGATCATAGACGATTCGATATGCCGCAGGATCGTACCATTCTTCCAGACCAAGCACTTTGTACAAAGCGTGGATTCGCAATCGTTCTGTACGCCTCCCGCCGCTTCCGTCTCCCATAAAGTAATCATCGACACAGACGCGGCTGACTAACGACTTTAACGTTTCGGGGAAATCTTCGCTGCTCGGAAGGACCGGCGCAATGGTCGCCTGTGTGGGCACACCGGCATTGGCTAAATCCTGCAGCGCTTTTAACCTGGCTTTGATCGGCGGAGCGTTTGGTGTAAAGTGCTTGCGTATTTCCTCCAGGTCTGTTTCAACCGTCATGCTTACCCGGACTTTATCCTTTAGCTGCAAGAACAGATCGACATCTCTTGCAACGAGTGGGCTGCGGGTTTGCACGAAAAGAAAATCGGGCGGGTCCTCTGTCATGACCTCCAGCAAGGATCTCGTCACCTTTTCGCGATACTCGACAGGCTGGTACGGATCAGTGCTCGACGACATGAAAATCGTTACCTTGCCTCTCGCCTTTGCTCTTCGAAGCTCCTTGCTCAACATCGCGGCAGCGTCCTTTTTGATGTCAACCCAGGTTCCCCATTCTGCGCCGCGGAATGTCGAGACCGGCATCTGGCGCACATAGCAGTACGAGCATCCAAAAGCGCAGCCTGTATATGGATTGAGGGAATGACTGTAATCGGAAAGAAAACCTGTCCCTTTGTTTAAAAGCGACTTGGGATACTTGTAGAATAGCTCGTTTTTCATAAAGACTCTCCTCTATTCCGGATACACCTCCCCCTTATCATACACGACAACGCAAGATTACTTGGCATCGTGGAAAATCATTCCGAGACTATACCTCGTTCCCGAGGTTATCGTGCTGACGCCGTGGCGAAGCGTCGTCTTGCAGTAACCGCGCGCTCCCAGGACCGGTCGATGATTCGTCGGGAAAATAAGCCCTGCCCCCTGTTCCAATGCAATCACATGGCCTCTGCTTTGCGCTCTTGGCCGCTGCTCGACCAACAGGAATTCTCCTCCTGTGTAATCCAGCTCTTTTTGATTTAAGGCGAACACGACCTGAAACGGAAAGAACACGTCCCCGTACAAATCCTGATGCAGACAGTTGTAGCCGCCGGCTTCGTATTTGAGGATCAGCGGCGTGGGACGTACTTGCCCGTGTTGATGGCAGTAGTCAAGAAACTCGGGCAGGGTGCCCGGATACGTAATGTTTTGGCCAAGCTGCTGGCACCAGCGATTTGCTGTTTTCGCCAGTTCGGGATAAAATCCGTGGCGAAGTGTTTGCAGCAAATCCGGAAGCGGCGCCCGATAATACTTGTACTCACCGATCCCAAAGCGGAATCTGGCCATATTGATCGTACTTCGGAAATGGGCGTCTACTTCATATGTTTCCATGATTTCATCGCATTGTTCCTTTGTTAGAATGCCGGGCACCACAGCATACCCCTGCTCGTCCAGCGTCTGTTGCAGCTTGGTCCAATCGAGGGCGGAAATGCGCCGGTTTAGGCGATCAGGCATTTGCCGCACTCCCCTCGGCATTTTCCAGCTGGAGCAGCTTCGTCTTCACATCAAATCCGCCCCGGTAACCGGTGAGCGACCCGTTTTTTCCGATTACCCGATGGCACGGAACAGTGATTAACACCGGGTTTGCCCCTATAGCTGCTCCGACCGCCCGGACCGCAGCCGGTTTCTCGATTTGCTGAGCAATGGCCGAATAGGTGCTCGTTTGTCCGTAGGGTATCTGGCAGAGGACATTCCACACAGCGAGCTGAAACGGCGTCCCATAAAGATCAAACGGAATGGAAAAGCGTTTTCGGGTTCCTTGAAGATACTCCACCAGCTCGATGGCATACGGTTGTACTTTTTCATCGCCCTGAACCAGCGAGCTGGCGGGGAAACGCTTTTCTGTCCAATCGCGCAATTCTTCCCATGGTTTGTTCGGTGTTCCCACATAGCAAAGCCCCTTTGCAGTGGCGGCCAAGTATATCCTCCAGTTTTCGTGATCCAGCATGGTCCAGTAAATCGTCGGGCTCGTGTTTCCTTTCATCGTGAAATTCCCCCTTGGTCGATACCTGTTTGACGTCGTTGCCGATACTCAGTAGGTGTCTGTCCGGTTGCTTTCCTGAACAGCGTCACAAAATAGGAGGTGCTGGACATACCTACAGCAAATGCAATATCTGTAACCGTTTTATCCGTTTCAGCCAGCAGCTTCTTCGCCTTGTCCATTCGCAGCTGCTGAACGTAATCGCCTGGCGTAATCCCTTTGATCCGCTTGAAAGTGCGGTGCAAATGATACGGGCTGCCGTGGCACATTTCCGCCAATGTTTCCAGCGTCATTTGTTCACTGAAGTGATTGTCGATGACATTCGTGATTTGAGCTACCCACTCGCTGTCCGGCAAACGCTGTCCCGTCGGCTTGCATCGCTTGCATGGGCGAAAATTGGCTTTGAGCGCTTGCTGCGCATTTTGAAAGATGCGGACATTCTGTTTATTCGGAGGTCTGGACTTGCATGACGGCCTGCAAAAAATGCTGGTCGTCTTGACGGCGTAAAAAAACTGGTTATCGTAAGACGCATCATTGTGGATAATGGCCTGCCATTTCTCGTCCGTTAACAGTTGCTGGCTCGAATCTATTATCCCATCATGTGACATTGTGTCAGAAGGTTCCGCCATTCCCTGCCTGATAACGTTTGTCATTTGAATCACCTCCACCATCAGTATACCCTTGCTCATGGTCATCTGTACGCAATTTACGAATGGAAGAGCAAGATATTGAAATGGTTCCGATATACTGCTTTGAACGAACGTTTGAAGTGCACAACGAAAAAACGCTCTTTCCCATGAGGAAAAAGCGTTTGCGATGAAATGCGTTATGCGGTTATTGCAGTTTGAACCCTTCTTCCAGCAAATAGCGGTTCGCTTCTTTATACGACTCAAAGGCTTCTTCCAGATTTGCGCCTGCGTAAACGTTCCATAGTTCATCCTCTTGTACGAGCAGCAATGTTTGGCCATTTGGCCCCACCCAGGTTTCACGCGTCTGCTCCGCGGCTGACTCTTTATCTGCTTTTGGCTCCGGCTTGCACGACAGATAGTCGATTGATGCCCTGATAATAGCCCGAAGTTCATCCGCAGAATAATCGCGAATGTTAACCATTCCTTTTGGGTCTGTCGCCTTTTTCGGCAGATGTCCGGCATATACGAAGCCATTGCCGTTTGGATGGAGGTTTTGCACGACTATTTTCTTGTCATGAAGGCTCTGCTCATAATGAAAATTGAAACGGCCAAGCGAGACTTTTTTCTTATGTAATTCCGGGAACGATTCGATAATCGCGAGTTTTTCTTCAAAGGTAAGCATGAATTCCTCCGTGATTCTAATGTCTTTCCATATTGCTCGATTATAGCACAAGCGGCTGCAGGATAGCCAATCGGGAATAACGCCATACCGTCCGGGGATAATACTCTCGGGAGGCGAATCTATGAAAGCTGTTACGTACCAAGGCATCAAGGATGTGAAAGTGAAAGAAGTTCACGACCCGAAGATTGAAAAACCGGACGACATCATCGTCAGGCTGACCACGACTGCGATCTGCGGCTCAGACTTGCATTTGATTCACGGCATGGTTCCCAACATGCCCGAAGACTTTATCATCGGCCACGAACCGATGGGAGTCGTGGTGGAAACAGGGCCGGACGTTGCCAAAGTAAAAAAGGGCGACCGTGTGATCATCCCGTTTAACATCAGCTGCGGGGAATGCTTCTATTGCAAAAACCAATTGGAAAGCCAATGCGACAACTCCAACCCGCACGGCGAAACCGGAGCTTTTTTTGGCTATTCCGAAACTTCCGGCGGGTATGCGGGCGGGCAGGCCGAACTGTTGCGTGTTCCCTACGCCAATTTCGTCCCCTTTCGCATTCCCGATGACTGCGAGATTGAGGATGAAAAACTGGTATTGCTTTCCGATGCCATGTCAACGGCTTACTGGAGCGTAGACAATGCAGGCGTGAAAAAAGGAGATACGGTCATCGTCCTCGGCTGCGGGCCTGTCGGTCTGCTTACGCAAAAATTTGCCTGGCTGAAAGGTGCAAAAAGGGTGATCGCCGTTGACTATATCGATTATCGATTGGAGCATGCCAAACGAACCAACCACGTGGAAATTGTCAACTTCGAGGCGGAGGAAAACATCGGAAACCACTTGAAGGAGGTTACCCAGGGCGGGGCGGATGTCGTGATCGACTGTGTTGGCATGGACGGAAAAATGACGCCTCTGGAATTGATTGCGACAGGCCTCAAGCTCCAAGGCGGTGCAATGGGCGCCATCGTCATCGCTACCCAGGCAGTCCGAAAAGGCGGCACCATCCAAATTACGGGCGTGTACGGGATGAGATACAACGCCTTCCCTCTCGGCGACATTTTTCAAAGGAACGTGAATATCAGAACCGGACAGGCGCCTGTCATCCATTACATGCCGCATCTGTACAATTTGATAGCGGAAGGAAAGGTCGATCCCGGAGACATTGTGACGCACGTTCTGCCATTGGATAGGGCAGAGCACGGATATGAAATCTTTGATACGAAGTCGGATGGTTGCATCAAAGTCGTATTGAAACCGTAAGCGGATTACCGTAACCTCCTTTGCTCAGCGGTTTGGCTCGTCGTATTCGAAGGAGAGATTTCGTGCCGCAGGTGAAGCTGCCGGACGGCTTCTTCGTACGTATCCGGCAGCATCTCTTCTCTCCGGTTGACGATCATCCTCCGAATCGTGTATAAACTGTTGATGTTCTTATCCCCTGCTGTCTTGCATAACCCGCGCGAGGAAATGATTCATCAGCAGCGGCAGGGAAATCAGGATGGGCGGATCGTCAAGCCGCGGCGCGTGGAGCATCACCTGCTGATGCGGGACTGTGGTGTGGGGTCCGACAATGATCGGCTTCTTTGATCGAGTGCGCAGCGTTGTTTGCGGAAGCAGAAAATCCATCGCCTGCATCCCCCAGGACACCGATGTGGCCATTAGGTAGTATACGCCCGGCTTGACGTTGGTAAAGCAAAAATCTCCCAAAGATGAAAGCAGTGTTCCATACAGGGGAAGTCCTTCGGGAATCGGCTTGGCGAAGAGGCCGATCAGGACGACTCCTTCAAATGGAATCTCCGCCTCGACTGTCCCCGCCACGGTAAAATACTGCTGTGAGGCCGGATGCCACGAAGGCCAGTCGTTCAGCTGCTGCAGAGAACGGAAGTGGTCGTCTGCTTGAACGGTCGAGTTCCGAAAGTCGGACGGAGTCACCCCTACCCGCTCGGTAAACCGGGTCGTGAAGGTCCCCAGGCTCTGCTGCCCAATCTCCAGAGCGATATCGCGTACGCTTAGATTTGTGCGCAGCAGCAAATCCTTTGCCTTTTGGAGCCGGTGGGAGGAAACATAGTATAAGGGAGAAAGGCCGACTCTTTCTTTAAAAATACGGGAGAAATGGTACGGGCTGTACCCTGCATATTGCGCCAGTTTGGACAGCGGGAGCGGGTCGTAAATATTTTCGTGAATATATGCGATCACGCCGTCAATTTCGGGATACCGGTCCGTCACCTGAGCCACACTTCCTTTCTGCCCTCTATATATGTACAAGGATTATAAGAGACTGAAAATTTGCAACTCGAATCAAACAAGAACAATTGTTCGCTCTTATTCTACCATATGTTTCTTGGGCATGGAAGAACTAGTTGAGGAGACGAGAGCGTTGGCAAAGTATTCCACCTATTAAAGGTCGAGTCTTGCACAGTACGCCGTCCTACTCGATGCGGATGACTACCTTCCCGCGGACGTGTCCCGTTTCCGCTTCGCGATGAGCGTCTGCCGCATGATCCAGCGAAAACGACTTCCATATATGGATGGACAGCAACCCTTGGGTATACAGACCCACCAGCTCCTGAAGCCGCGCTCTTGACCGCTGGCTGCGAATGCTTCGGACACCGAGCTCTTCGGCCCTGTCGAAGTCGACGAGAGTCCCTATCCTCGCTTTGTTTTCAACCAGTTTTACCGAAACGGGAAGGGCCTCGCCTCCGACAGCATCGAGCGCAGCGTCTACGCCTCCTGGGGCGAGGGCTTTTACCCGTTCGAGAAGGCCGTCACCGTAAGCTACCGGAATCGCTCCGAGAGAACGGAGATACTCGTGATTGATCTGGCTGGCGGTGCCGATCACGGTGGCTCCCCAAGCCCGGGCCAGCTGCACCGAGAATGTTCCGACACCCCCCGCAGCCGCATGGATCAGAACGGTATCGCCTTCTCCCACGCCCAATTCCTCTAGAGCAGTGTGGGCCGTTTGCCCGGAAGCGGACATGACACCCGCAGTCTCCCACGGCATTTCCTTTGGCTTTGCGACGATCTGGTCGGCACTGACGACCACAAGCTCGGCATAGCAGGACAACAGGGACCAGCCGAGCACTTCGTCACCGACGGAATAGCCTGTGACGTTTTCTCCGACCTGATCGATGACTCCTGCAAACTCGTTGCCGAGAATCTGCGGAAACTTGACCGGATAATAAGGAGGACTCCAACCGCTGCGCACTGCCCAATCAAAAGGCTGGACACCGGCTGCCTTTACGCGCACCCTGACTTGATCCGCGCCGACCTGGGGATCGGCAAATTCCACCACCTGCAATACCTCCGGCGGCCCAAACGTCGAAAATGCTGCTGCTTTCATCATGTTCATCCTTTCTCATCATTTTTCACTAGTGCTACTTTCTCTGGCTTGTGGACTCCTCTGTTCCGGGCCGTCCTTGTACATTCCATCCCGAGCCTTTTGCTTCGTCAATGTGTAGGAAATCGAAACCATGGCGATGTAAAGGCAAGCCAAGACAAAATAGATACTGCTGTAAATACCGGCCTCTCCAGCTGAAGTTGCCGCGTTCACGTTCCCGCCGGCTTCTCCCAAGTCGACCACTTTGCTGTACACACTTGCAAATACTGCTACAGCGATGAAATTGAGCAGCGACATCATCCCCATTCCGACTCCGACCTGCTCCTTTGGCAGCAGCCTGGAGGTCGTGTTGGACAGCGCAATCAGCATGAACGTCTGCCCTACGTTGCCGAAGATCAGGAAAACGGCGATCAAGGCGGGAGAGAAACCTGCAAAAGTCGACAACAAGACAAAACAAGTAAAGAGCAAAGCCGATGCAGTAAAGAACAAAAAGGCATTTCCTTTCGAATCCGCGAGCTTTCCGCCAGTCCTCCCCAGAATGGCTGATCCGATGGCTGCCGGCACCATGACAAAGCCGACGCCCCCCGGAGCGAGCTGATTGAGATGAGACAGCATTTGCGGGCTCAAAAACGGAAGGGAGTAACCGATTCCGCTTGCGAAAAAAGCGAGTACAAGCATGAGGGTGTAGCTTTTGTTTTGAAATAGCTTCGGCTGCACAAAAGGCTCGGCAGTATGATGGATGCGGACTAAAAACAAGGCCAGCACGATCATGCCTCCCGCGGCAAGCAACCAGTTCCCGTTCGTTACAGCCAAAAGCAAAAGGCCTACTGTTCCCGCCAACAGCCCGCCGCCGAGCCAGTCGAGCCTGCTTTCCTGTCCGCGTTCATCATCCAGGTATTTTCGATAATAAGGGAGCGTCATGAGAGTAAGGAGAGGAATGCAAAACAACCACCGCCAATGCACAAAGCTGACAACGAAGGCGGCGACAATCGGAGCGAGCGCGCCTCCCAGCGCAAGTCCCGTAGCCGAGATGCCGAGAGCGCGTCCTCTGCTCTCCGGCGGGAAATAGCGGATCGGGATGATCATGCCTGTGGCCGGAATCACGGAAGCTCCCACAGCCTGTAAAATCCGACCTGCCAGAACCATCCAAAACGCCTGGGCCAAAAGGCCGATCATCGATCCAAGCGCAAAGGCCGCCAGTCCGAAGGTGAGCAAGCTTTTGAGCCTGTACGTGTCTGCCAGCTTTCCGTAGGTGACGCTTCCGATCGCATAAATCAGCATATACGAGACTGATACCCAGCTCACCTGCGCGAAGGAAAGGTGAAACTCGTATCGGATCTCGGGCAGCACGATGTTGAACATGGTCGCGCTCATCACCGAGATGACGAGTGTGACGGCCAAAAGGCGAATCAACTTTTCTCCTGCTTGTTGTGGTGTTGCTGTATTGATGTCTGTTCTCCCCTTTCTGTCTGCTTCCATCCGCTGGAACGGAACATGTGTTGTGTCGTTGGATCGCGTGGAACGCTTGCATTCGTCTTCGCTGTTGTCGGCCGGCACGTTTTATTCTACAATCGATACTATAAAAACAAAAATATTTATTAATATATCTCCTTATATACTGGGGTATATGAATCCGGGGTGATACATATGGAATTGCTGCAGCTGCATTACTTCAGAACCGTAGCGAGATTGGAGCATATGACGAAAGCGGCCCAAGAGCTGCGCATCGCACAACCGGCTCTCAGCAAAACGATTTCGCGGCTTGAGGAGAATGTCGGCGTGCCGTTATTCGACCGTCAGGGAAGGCAAATACGGCTCAATATGTACGGCGCGGCATTTTTGAAAAAGGTGGAGACAGCGCTGACCGCACTGGAAGAAGGCTGCAGAGAGGTGGCCGATATGGCCGGCTTGGAGCGCGGAAGCATATTTATCGCGACGCCTACGCTGCACCGCTTGTCCGAGCCATTGAGCGCCTTCCTGGCGCTGCACCCTACAGTTAATTTCCGCATCACGCAAGCTTCGCTGGAGGAAATGTCCCGGCTGATGGAAAACGGCGATGTCGATTTCTGTTTCACCGCCGTTCCCATCGACGTCCCATGTATTCAGCGGCTGCCTGTACTCAAAGAGGACGTTTTTTTGGCTGTTCCACCCGGTCACCGTTTCGCCGCCAAACGCAGCATACCTTTGCGTGAAGTGGCTCACGATCCTTTTGTCGGGTACAAGGAGGGCTACCCTTTTCGCAAAATGAATGACGAGTTCTGTCTTCAGGCAGGCTTTAAACCGAATGTTGTATGCGAGGTCGATGAACCTTCCGCCATCAGCAGCCTCGTGCAGGCAGGGCTCGGCGTCGCCTTTGTGGGAGCCTGCAAAAGCGACAAGAAATCTCCGCTGATCAAGCTGGAAATCGAGACTCCTGTTTGCCAGCGTACGTATCAGCTTGCATGGCATCAAAAGCGCTACCTCTCCAAGGCCGCACAGCTGTTCCGGGATTTTGTCGTGCAATATTTTGCCGATCTCCAGAAAGAATCAGGTACATCGTCGACTTTGTCGGACGACGGTTTTTCTCCCGCGAAAAATAAAAGAAACCCGGCGGTATAAAACGCTCGCCGGGTTCGTTCCTTCCCCACTTTCAAAGGAGAGGGGTTTATGCAGAATTTCGATTGGATACGGTGTAGTCGCGATTCAGCCTGCTTCTGGATCCCTCCTGCCCATTTTGAGAAAATCCCGGGACATGAGACCACCAGATGAATAGGGCTAGAACCGATCAATATCCGACCTCGACCGATGCGATGACCACATAAGCGAGATCATTTTGATCGTCCTTGTCAGCCAGAACAACTCCGCTACTCGTAAGCATCCCTCCGTCAACCACCTCAAAGGTCACTTCGCCGTATGGCAGTTTTGCACGAACAGCTTCCAAATCCAGCTTGTCCTTGTCAGCGGGGACAGCTAGCCGCACATTTACCTTCATGTTGTGAATATCGTGGTTGGGCAAAACAGACCGCAGACCCGGCATCGAGTTGTGGTGAATCGCATTTTGCACCGCTCTTATCGCTGCCTTCGTCACGTTTTGGCCATGCAAATCGATTCCCATGCCGATCTCGATAAACATTACGTTTTCCATATCTGTTTCCTCCTCTTGCGGACTTGAACGCTCTTTCATTTTACCATTCTTTTCTGGCCATTCGCTTCCAGACATTACGTCGATGGATGCACCAACGATTTATGTTCCCACGCTCTGCTCCTCCAGCGGAAAAACATCAGGATTCCCCTCGTCCACTCATCCGCCGCGATCGCCAGCCAGATTCCCGCTAAGCCCAAATCGAGCGAGAACGCGAGAAAATAGCCGAGCGGCAAGCTCATGCAGACCATCGAGAGCAGCCCCATGTACACCGGAAACTTGGCGTCCCCTGCCGCCCGCAAGGAATTGATCAGGATCAGGTTGAACGTCCGCCCGGATTCGAGCAAAATACTGAGCAAAAGGATTTGTGTCGCCAGCGCGATAATTTCCCGATCTTCAGTGAACAGCTCAATGATCGGCTCTCGGAACAAGATGACCACGATGTTGACGGCGATGGTCAAAAACAGCCCCCAACGCAAGCTTTTCCAAACCCGCCGGTACGCTTCCTCCGTCCGCCCTGCTCCCACCATGCGGCCGGTAACGATCGCTGTCCCCATCCCAATCGCCAAACTGAACAGATAGATGAAGGTAGAGATGTTCATGACATACTGCCGGGACGCCATTTCCACAGCCCCGAGAATCGTCGCGTAGTAGAGAAATACCGTTTGACACGTATTGTAGGTTACTTGCTCAAACGCGGAGGGAATGCCGATCCGCAAGATTTTTTTGATGTACTCCACCGAAAAGCTGAAGTAGTCCCTGACAGCTATTCTTACTTCTATCAGGCGGTACAGCAGCCAGAAAAAGATGAAGAGGGAAATGAGACGGCTTGCTACTGTCGAAATGGCTGCACCTTCCACTCCCAGCTGGGGGAAGCCGAGGTGGCCAAAAATCAGCAAGTAGTTCCCTGCGACGTGGATCACATTCATTCCCAGGGAAACGAGCATCGATTCTTTTGTATATCCGTACGTCCGGATAATGCTGGCCAGGGTATTAATGACCGCTTGCAGAAAGAGCCCTCCGCCGACAATTGTGATATAGGTTTGCGCGTAATGCAGAATATCACCTTGCAGATTGACGGATTGGAGCAGGGTTTTTCCGAAAAGGATAAAACAGGCACTGATCACGACCCCGATCATGAGGTTTAACGTGACGGCGATTGCCGATATTTTGGCCGCATCTTCCAGCTTTTTCGAGCCAATGTACTGCGCGATGACGATGGAGGCTCCGTTTCCGATGACCTCCATAATCAAAATCGCAATAAATATGTACTGATTGGCCGCGCCAACTGCCGAGACGGCGTTGTCCGAAACCGCGCTTAGCATGAACGTATCGGCGCTGCCCATGAGCATGAACAAAAACAGTTCCAAAAAGATGGGCCAGGTAAGTAAAAACAGATTGAAGTCTTTCGTGGTCGTCGTCTGCTTGCTTGCTGCCTTGGATGCGATTGATTTCATGATCGTACCTTTCCAAACCTTTGCCGCTGGCGACACCGCGTGCAGCGGGTGTTGCCCATCGGGATTCAATTTGTTTTACAGTGACAGAGAAAAACACGATACGTCGAAAGATGCATCGAAAACCGCTTTATCTTTTCGAAAACCATCTCCTCGCTCGAGGTATACAAATTTTAACAGCACTAACTTTTTTGCAAGACTTATTGTAAGCCAGTCCATGAAATGAATAAACAGTTGAAAGATTAAGATTGCGTAATTTGTAGTCCTTTGTTTGAAAAGTCCACGAAGAAAGCTGGCCTCTCGGAGACACGTCACAAGAAAAAGGCGCATGAAGCAATCGCCTTCATACGCCTTTGGCATCTAGTCCGCAAGCAGCGCTTCCGTCTCTGCTACAAGCTCGCGAAGCAAGTGCACTGCTCTTCTTGTGCTGGCCGTCTCTACAGACAAAAGGGTGATGACCTGATCGATCCTGACCTTGTAATCATTCGGCTTGACAGGAAAACGGTCGATCATCGCCGCAGCCTTTTTTTCATTGATGCAGTACTCTTCGTTCCTGGCAAATAAGACTTGGTTCAAGCAAGCGATCGTCCGATAGCAGCACCCTGCAACATACGTGATATCGTCATTCTCGACATTCTTGTCCGCGAACATTAAGGAGAACGAAGCTTCAAACATGAAATACCCGATCAACGCTTCCTGCAATGCCTTCGGATAGGGTCTCGTCTTCGCTTGCAGAGCGGCCAGTCTTTTAGCCGGGTCGTGCAAAATCCGGCAAATCGACAGTTCGCCCATGTACATGACATTCAAATAGGCATGGGGATGTCCGCTGTGATAATTCGTTGTGACAGAACCTGCCGTGCATTCATCAATCACCTGCGCGACCCTGTTCACATCGCGAAAAATAAAGTCAACATGGTACCCGTGGACAACGAGCCATCCTCCGCCATTGACCCACGGTCCCCAGCCCCCCAAAGGCGTAATAATATTCTGCCGATGTTCGTCATCCAGCTTCGTGGCGATCCTGCCGATCTCGTTTACGTCAAAGCCGGCCGCCTCATCGTAGTAAATGCCAATGTCGATGTCGGAAGAAGGTCTGTGCGTTCCTCTCGCTCTAGATCCGCCCAATACGATTCCTACAATGCCAGGTAAGTCTTGCAAACTGCTCGCAACTTCTTCAATGATTTTTTGCGCTGTCATCCTACTCATCTCCACATGGTCTTTATCTGATCGCTTACAGCTGCTGATCCATTTTCTCACCCTCCGCCGATACGGCAACCTGGCAATGCCGTACCCTGTTATTGATCGCAAAAGATGCTGCTATAAATGATGCGTAAATAAATAGGACAAGAAGAAATAGGCGCTAATGGCGGCTCCGCCCATGAACAGAACGCCGCTTTTCGTCTTCTTTTGAAACAGATGAAGAAAGCCGAAGCAAAAAAGAACCCCTGTCACACTAAAATACGCGATGCCCATCCAAAACACGTTCCACGGCAATAAGGCCAAATCTACGGTACCCAAAGAAACACCCCCTTGTTTCGACGATTCTCTCTCTTGAAAGGAACGGATTGCACCGATTCATTCCTTCCACGACTGCGGATGTTCCACATCTGCCAGCTCGGCTGCCTTTGCATTCGCTTCCACCTGGGATGGACTCTTGCACCCGGGAATCACCGTCGTCACGGCGGGATGCTTCAAACACCAGGCCAAAGCCCACTGCGCCATGTCCACTCCCGCAGGCACTTCGTTTCGCTTGATCTCCTCCACCTGCTGCAAAAGCGAGAGCACGCGCTCCTGATCGTGATTATGGCGGACATCGTTTTCCACAAAGACGGAACCGGGCTTATACTTGCCGCTCAAATAGCCGCTTGCCAGCGGTACGCGAGCCAGCACACCGAGATCATGTTCCCGGCAGGCGGGGAACACCTGCTCCTCAGGCGTTCGATCCAATCGGTTGTATACGACCTGTATGGTCTTGGCGCTTACTTTCGGTGCCGAGTCTGTCTGATGGATGTTGTCATTCTTGGCGATCGAAAGGCCGAGATGGCGAATTTTCCCTGCTTGCACCTGTTTATCCAGCGCGGTCCACAGCTCGTCGTTGTCAAAGGCTTCGTTCGGGCCGGAGTGGAACTGATACAAATCGATATAATCAGTCTGCAGCGCCAGAAGCGATGCGTCCAGCTGCTTCAGCACATCGGCTGCACTGTAGTCGTTCGTACGCGTAAACTTGCCGTGGAAGTGATGGCCGAACTTGGTCGCCACCACCCAATCTTCCCGCCGATCCTTTTTCAGGAAGCCGCCAATCAGCTTCTCCGACAAATGATCGCCGTAGCATTCAGCCGTATCGATCAGATTGATGCCCAATTCCTTGGCTTTATGCAAAATTTGGTCTGCGTCCTCCTGGGAAAAATCCATGCCCCATTCGCCGCCAAATTGCCATGTCCCGATCCCGACTACTGACACCTTCAAATTCGTTTTTCCCAATCTGCGGTATTTCACGGGAGATCCCCCTTCTGCTTGCCATGATACGGTCAGAATACATGGAAACCGGGCTTCTCGTCAATTTGTACAATGCAAGTACTGTCTGAGCCTGATTTTCGTATGTATCCCGTGAGAGGGATGGCAGGATACTGCCTGTACAGGTACAAGTATACCTGAAAAATCAGCAGTCCCGCCATCAGACTTAGCAATATGGCGATCCATGCGTCTTGCTCCGAATGAGTCCCCAATGGAATCATAAGCGAACTCCCCAATTCAAAAAATACAAGCAAGCCGAACAGTTGTAAAAAAAGACTAAGCAGCATACGCTTAGTCTGGCTTGCGTACGGCTTAGCCTTTTTTCACGTTTGTTATTTCATCTGATTCGCTACGGACAGCAAATCCGCTTTGGCAACATTCATAGATGTCGAAGTAATCGTGTAGAGTACAGCGGTTCCGTCTTTTTGCTCGATCCAATTGAGTTCATGCGCCTCTTTTGCTTCAATAAGGAAATTATTCGCAATGCTTCTGTAGTAGCCATCCTAGCCGGCAATCTTAACTTTTTACACTGCTGGTTGCAGACATATAACGCAGTTGCTGAAAATGCACATCGGTCCCTTTACTTCAAAGTTGCGTCGTTGCTATAGTGAAAGCGGAGCCTACGCAAAAGGAGTTTTGACATGCTGCTTACATTTTTGTCATGGCTGGGCGGGGTACTCGCTGTGCTCTTCGCGATCCTGCTGGGATATGTGGCTTACCGCTATTGGTATCACATGGGGCGGCTTCCGAAAGCCACTCCCCGGTCTCTCAAGAGTAAACCGGTGCCCTCGACCTGGAGAGATGATGAAGTGACCTTTACTTGGGTCGGGCACTCAACTATCTTGATCAACCTTTTTGGCACAAAGATTTTAACGGACCCCGTCCTGGGGGAAAAATTGGGCCTTCGGATAGCGGGGGTTCATTTTGGGCCGAACCGTTATACGCCACCCGCTCTGGAGTTTGCGGAAATCGGCGATGTGGACATCATTTTGATTTCCCACGCCCACATGGATCACGTCGATCTGCCCAGCTTGCGGCAGCTCGCGCGAACATCCATTCACGTCATCACCGCCAAAAACACGAGCAAACTGATTGCCAGGATGCCCTTTGGATCGTATGAAGAAATCGCTCCGCATGAAAGCGTTCGCACTGCCAACGGGGTGAAAGTTACCGCCATCCCTGTTCGTCATTGGGGCAACCGCTTTCCGTGGAATACAGACTATGGATATAACGGTTACGTCATTGAAAAAAACGGTGTTCGCATCCTGTATCCGGGGGACACAGCTTATATTTCTTTTGAAGCATTGCCGCAGGCTTTTGGAAGCATCGATATTGCCTTCATGCCGATCGGAGCCTATAAACCGGATGCGTATCAGGCTGCGCACTGTACGCCGGAGCAAGCCTGGGAAATGTTCAAGCAAAGCGGTGCCAAGTGGCTCGTGCCCATTCATTGGAACACATTCGTTCTCTCCGAGGAGCCTGTCCATGAACCGATCCAGCGTTTGCTCGCGGCAGCCGGTGAGGAGAAAAACCGCATCGTCATCGAGGAACAAGGAGAAACATTTGTCCTTCCAGTCACGTAATCTGGAAGGGCTTTTTCTTTTTTTCGTCTGCCCTCTTGACTGGAAGAACACCCCTTTGAAATAATACTATTAAGTAACATTACTTTTTAGTATCTTTTAGTCTATCGAAGGGGATGAACGATGTTGGTTCGCGAAAAGGGTTGGAAAGGCAAAGAAAGCCGGAAGCGACTGCTGGATGCAGCTGCCGAAGAGTTTGCTTTGCGAGGATTCCATGACACAAAGGTCAGCACGATTGTGAAACAGGCCGGTTTCACCCAGCCGTCCTTTTATCTCTACTTTCCCAGCAAAGAAGCAGTCTTTGAAGAAATTGTCCAGGAATTTCAGTCCGATCTTGGCGAGCTTACGGCGTCTCTCCGTCTGGAACCAGGGATCGAGCCGGAGGAATTGCTAAAGCGGGTCATGCAGGCGCTGGAGAAAATTTTCCGTTTCCTTGTCCGCAATCCGCATAAGACGCGAATCGGCCTCTTTCTCGCGCCGCAAGCGGAACAAATCAAAGAAGCGCTGACTGCTCATCTGCTGGAAAACCTGCGGGCTGAACAGGCAGCAGGCTATTTTCGGTCCGATGTGGAGATGGCGACGGTTGCGGAATGCCTCATCGGAATGATAGAGCGGTTGACGGCGACATACCTGCTGCCAGGCAAAAAAACGCCTGCTGAATTGGCGAAGCAGGTCGTCGATGTGCTTATGTACGGAATGCTTCCGCGTGAAAAACAGGCTGGACAATCTAACAAATGGGAGGAATAAACGGATGGGATTGAATATCATTCAAGCCGTATTGGCGCTGTTTCTTTTGTCGGGGGGAATCATCAAGCTCGCACGTGTCCCGTTTCAGGTCGAGCATTGGAACCATTATCACTATCCTCTGTGGTTCATGTCCGCAGTCGGCATTTTAGAAGCAGTCGGAGCGCTCGCTTTGATCGGAGGGATCTGGAACCGAGCTTTGGCCATTGGCTCTGGAGCCCTCTTTGTCGTTCTGATGGCGGGGGCTATTCATGCCCATCTGTTTCGAGCTGAGCAGCCGATTGTCACGATCCTGCCAGCGGCGATCTGCCTGATTCTTTCTATCATCATTATCTACTCGAAGCTATGATCATTAAGTTCAATCATCAAAGACGCGAAAATAAGAAACCTTGACGGTACCGTTGCTTTTTTCTTCCCGGCTGGATTCTCCGCTCATAAAAAAGATTCAGGACAGGCCCCGCAAAAGGAGCCGACTCCTGAATCTTTTTGACTTCCCGTTATGCCGACGACATGCTGGTCGAAGCGGTTATGCCTTAGCGTTTGTTGACAACGATCAGATAAACCTCACCGTCTGCATTCGTCCACAAATCGACTTTATCTGTAGACTTGACTTTATTTTCATCCATGTCAGAACCATCGTAGTATTTCACTTTTGCGTCCTTGGCCAGCTTGATGCTCGTGGAGACGTTGGAGAAGAAGACGTATTTGTCTCCGTTCACACGGGATTCGATCCCGATAAACTTCTCTTCTTCCTTGGCCAGCTTGCCCCCAGCAACGGCCTTCGTCACCTCGCCATCGCGGTTCAGTGTCAGGGTCACCAGTTCAAACTGGTCTACATCTTTGACCGTATCCGCATTCAGGACCGTGTATGTCTTGCCGTTCACTTCAATCTCGGCCGATTTCGTCGAACCGTTTTCGTTCACCACTTCGACAGAGTCGACGACACCGCTGAGTGTTTTAGGAGCGCCTGTCACTGCCTTCACCTTGCCGTCATTGTTCAGAACGAGCGTGTACTCTTTGTCATTGGTATCGGCATTGGAATCGATCGATACGCCGGACAGAAGCTCGTATTTCTTTCCGTTCACTGTGATGGTTTTGCCCGACTTATCCGTTACATACCCGACAACAGTCTGCTTTTCTGCTGTCAGCTCGACAATGTCGGTTGTTCCCAGATTGTATTTCCAGCTGACGATCCGGTAGTCATTCAACTGGTCAGCCTTGATTGTTGTAGCGGAAACAGAAGTTCCGTCAATGGTCAGCTTGGCGTTCGCCAAAATGTTGTACGTTTTGCCGTCGACCTTGATCGTCGCCAGCTTTGCCGGGCTGCCCGCTTCATACGCTGTCGTTTTCGCAACCAGCTTGCCTGCCGAAGCGGCTACTCCCTGCTCCACTTTAATCAGATTTCCATCCTGGTCGAAAGTAAGGATGGCTACGCTGTTATTTTTCAGATCGTCCAATTCCGATACCTTGTCCTCGTCCACGTACAGCTTCGTATCCTGGAGGACTTCGTATTTATAGCCGTCAAAGCTGATCAGGTTGTCATTCGAATCGACTTTGATCGTTTGCGTGGTGCTCAGTTTCGTATAGGTGACAGCAGACGCTTTTCCGTCTACATCGAGCGTCAGCTCTACCAGGTCCCCTTTGTCAATGTCAGCGAAGGATCCGCTTGTTTGCTTGGCCAGCGGATGGGCTTTCCCCTTGATGACGGCATTGGAGGTCAATTCATACGTTTGATCGTCCAGTTGAATTTCTTTCTTGGCCTTTGTGCCGCTTACGGTCGACGTCTTTTTCACGATGCCCTTCGTCGCGTTATCCGAAATGGTGATGGAAACGACCTTTCCGTCTTCGTCGATGACGGCGACGAATTTTTTGCCGATGTGAGAGCGGGAAACGGTTACCCCGTCCTCAACGTCCATCACGATCTCTTTTCCGTTGACAATCGCCTTGAATTGTTTCTCGTCACCTACGGCGCTGCTGAAATTCAAGCCCGTTTTTACGATGCCCTCTACGATATTCGTGTCGGCTGTCACCACGATCAGGAAGGCAATCTTTCCGTTTTTCTCGATGTACTCGACTTTTGCGCCTTTGACGATGTTGCCAAATACTTGTGCGTTGTCAGCGATCGTCGCTTCTGTCTTTTGTCCGGAAAGCTTCAGCTTTTTCGAAGACTTGTCGTACGAATCCACCGTTCCCTTCACGACCGGGAGCTTTTGAATGGTTCCCTTTGCATTTCCGTTCTTGTCGTAATAGGCGCCGTTGGCATAAACGGGCGTCTCCATGAAGAAGTCCGTAAACTTGGCTACGACATCGCGCTTCGCTGCGGCAGTCGGATTTTCTTTTGAATCGTAAATACCAGCCTTGTTGGCTTCAAGCATATACGGATGGTACCATTGACCGGTCGTCGAAGCCGGTACACTGACTTTCAAGCCTTGCACATATACGGTCAAAGCCTCTGCCACTTTTACGGTGTTGTTTGGCTTGAATGTGCCGTCCGGGTAGCCTTTGATAATTCCTTGGGAAACGGCAAGATTTATGTAGCCTGTAGCCCAGTGGTCTGCCGGCAAATCCTTGAACGCTGTCTTCCCTTTCATCAGATTCGCCTGCTCGTCTGTGTAGCCCATAGCCAATACGGCGATTTTGGCAAACTCGGCCCGCGTCACTTCTTTGTCCGGTTTAAAGGTGCCGTCCGTATAGCCCTTGAGCACGCCGGCATAATTCAGCTTCAGGATGGCTCCTTTATAGGCGTTCTTTGCGATATCGGACAAGGGAAGAGCACTTGCGGCCATTCCGGTATTCGACACCGCCAGCAATCCGGCCAAAATTGCGCCTGCCATTCCTTTTTTTGCTGCTTTTGTTGTTAACACTTTGAAGTGATACAAAGTAACTCCCCCATTACTCAATTTAATGTTTTGCTTTCATGCGTTTTGTTCACGAATGTATTTTCCTTCTCTTAATCTGTCATTGCGCAAATTTTGTCATTTTCGCTTCTTTTAGAAAAAGTATATACGCTTCATGAACTGGTGATTACTTGACGCTCGTTGCAATAGAAATGTTGCAAGGGAATAGATGGAAACGAAAAAAGTCCTTTAGCGCAAGCTATCGGACATTATACGACAATAATCTATACAATTTCTGAAATGGGCAGAAGCAGGGCAGTCACTTGCTTTCCGCTCACCTGGATGCCCTTTTCCTGCTTCCCGCAGTGGCCGAGCTCCTTGATGAGCCGCTCGATCAGCTCTTTCGCCGCCTGTGTTTCCTTTTTCTCCAGACGAACGCACAGCTGTACGGCATCTCCGGCTTGCAAGATTCGCTCCGCCTGCCTTTTCTTCGTATCGTAATCGTGCTCCTCAATATATGCTCCCAAACGGATTTCCTTCGTCTTGCGTCCTTGTGCGGCTTTGCGCTCTTTTTTCTTTTCCTGGACACGCTGCTGCTGATAATCGGCTCGACTGACAAGCTTGCAAGGCGGCGGACTGGACGCCAGTGAAAGGCAAACCAGGTCGACATTGAGTTCCTTCGCCATTCGCAACGCCTCTCTGGCAGATACGATCCCCAAGTCCTCTCCTGCAAGTCCTGTCAGCTCTACTTCGGCGGCTTTGATTTTTTCATTGATCAGCATATACTCCACGCTCTCTTCCTGTATCGTTCCTTCCTATTTTCTTATACCCGCCGAAATAGTCAAGGCGTGCTGCAATTTTCATCTTGTCCTGTACGGCATGTGCGGCGCTCGATTTTTGTTCTCCCGCTGTTTTCGGTATAATGAAGGGATGACACTTCGCACGGAGGCAATGATTCCATGTTGCAAAGAGAGCTGACGCGGGAACAAATCAAGCAGCTGGGTGAACAAGTCCTCGTTAACATGGAGGAACATATCGTCGAGCGCGGATACCAGTATTTTACCGATGGGATGGTGTTTAACGTACAAGCGGCTGATGGCATTCACCTTTGCAGCGATGTTCAGGGATCCGCCGTTTATCACGTCGAAATCGACCTCGCTGCGTTTGCCAGCAGCACCTGCACCTGTCCGTATGCCCGCTTATGCAAACATATCGCCGCCACATTCTTTCAAGCTTACAGCGTGTTTGAAAATCCGCGAGTTTTTATGAACGGACTGCACAAGCCGCGGAGTCCCGCCTTTTCTTCCGCCATGCTGGCACCCGCCTATAAAAGAGTGACCAAATCCGGGACACATTCACCGAACCCATCTCCGCTCAGCGCTTCCCTGCCGCTAGAAAGCAAGGTGAGCGACTGGTGGATCTTCTTTGAAAAATGGACACGAAACCTTCCGCTGGCCATGGAGACCTCGCGTCCGTCCGCAGAGCTGTTTTCCAGCTACGAAAACGTTCTCGGGATTACAAGCACTTGGCCGGAAGAGCTGGCACAGCTATTTTCCGCTCACGCCAGCCTGTTTCATTTGCGCAAGCTCCAATCGTTTGTAAAAGAAGCACGCTCTTCCCACTGGACATTTGACTTGACCCAAACGGCAGAAAGACTCGTCGAGCAGCTGGAGGCTACCCTCTATTATCTCGACAAGGATAGCTTGCGGCGACAATTTCCCTCGTATTTGGAAGAGACTCGCGAGATGACCAAGGAATGGAAGCGCTGCGATTCCGCCGGGCTTCGCTGGATACAGGCGTATCTCCTGCTGTGGACGTATGTATTGAATGATCCGGAGTGGATGCAGGAGGAAATGGACGAGCTTGATCGCCTGATCCGGAACCTGTCCGACAGCGAGCGGGAACGGTTCTCGATCATGCAAGCCCATTTTTTCCTTATGAACGGAGAGGACGAGAAATCGCTCCGTATTTGGCTAGGAGCGAAGCCGCTTCCCTTGTCCTTCTACCTGCCGTACATGAAGGCCTTCGCGCGGCATCAGGAATGGGAGCGTTTCTTGTACTGGATCGACAGGCTGGAGAGCTTGATCGGAGCGGCGAATGGTCCCGAATATCGGCTGATTGTCGCCATCTGGCGGGAAGCGCTGGTGCAGCAGGGCAGAGCGGCCCAGGCCGGACCCCTGCTGAAACGGTTCCTGCCGGCAAGTCTCCCCGACTACTGCACATACCTGTTTGAAAACCGGCAGTACAGACAATTCCTGGATGTGCTGATGACCTACCACGACTCGTCTGAACAGATCAATCAGCAGCAGGCCAATATCATTGAGGAGCTGGAACCGCTACTGCTTCTGCCGATGCTGATCCGCGAGATCAATCAACAGATCGGGACGCGAAATCGAGCGGGCTATCGGCAAGCGGCGAAATTGCTGAAAAAAGTGCGGGCCTGCTACCAAAAAACCGACAAGCCTGACGTTTGGGAGCAATTCATCGATCGGCTGGCTTCCAAGCACAGTCGGCTGCGGGCGTTTCAAGAGGAGTTAAAGAGAGGAAATTTGATTTCATGAATGTCACCTTGCATATGTTTCTTACGGGAGGACTCCTGTCAGACGGCCGGTTTTTCCTCAAGGCGGAGGACCGCATGGGCAACCTCGTTCATCCGGACAGGGCGGCAGCCAGTCTGTTCGCATGGGATGAGCGTTCTTTTTACGGAACGTTTCTGGAAAAAACAGACGAGGGCATCCTGCTGGAGACAATGGAGACCCTGTTTTTCCTGGTCTCGCCGAAATGGCTTGAGCACGTCTCCTTCGCGCTGAGCGAAGACTTGCTTCGCTGGCAAAAAGTCGCCCGGCAAATCGTCAAGGCTTTGGCAACGGGCAACTTTCTGCCGAACTTCTCCGAATGGAACAGGGGGAACTACGGGTGGAGACTGGATGACCCGCAGGAACCGCTGTCGGCCGAGGGAGAACGCCTGCTCACTCTTGTTTTAAACGACCTTCTCTCGCAACGAGGCGGCGTACGAACGGCCTGGCACGGGCTGCGCAGACAGTTCCCCGCTCTGGACGTGCTGGGAGATGACTTGTCACCGCATATGGGAGAGTCGGAATGGCTGCAAACGATCGGCTTGCGCCCCGACGATACCCCTTTCCGCACATGCCTGCAGCTGACGGAACCAGAGGGTGAAGCGGCAGACTGGTCTCTCAAGCTGCTTTTACAGGATCGGGAAATGCCTGACCGCGTTTTCGAGATCTTCTCAGGTAACAGCGGCGACAATCAAGCGGTCCCTCTACGGATCGAAAATCAAAACGAGATCATCCAGGCTGATCCCGAATCCGAGACGACGATGCCGGACGCGTGGCGGGCGTATCGCCATCGTCTCATGAGCGATATCCGGAAGTGCAAGGAAATCCTCCCTTGGATGCAAAATGAAGCAACAGGTCTCCCCCTTCCGGCCAGCTTGACCAATGAGCAGGCCTGGACATTTCTGACAGAAAGCAGTTTGCAGCTCGTCCAGGCGGGCATTCACGTCTTTTTGCCTGTGTGGTGGGAACAGGTGAAACGGACCAAGCCTCGAGTAAAGATCAGGGTGTCCGGGCATTCATCAGGCAAAAGTCCTGCCTATTTCGGCATCAGCCAAGTGATGGATTTTGAATGGAGGCTCGCGATCGGTTCGATCGAGCTCGGCGAAGCAGAGTTTCAGCAATTGCTTGACCAAAAGCAGCGTTTGCTCAAGGTTCAGGGACAATGGGTGCAATTAACCCCGGCGCTGTTTGCGCAGATGCAGGAAACGCTGAAGCGGACGACCGGAAAACATCCGCTCACGCTGCGCGAGGTGATGAAGCTCCATCTGGCCGGCCCGGAGGAGTCGCCCGATACGACATGGGAGGACTGGGACAGACCAACTGTCCTGCCAGTCGAGGTGGATCTGAACCGGCATCTTTTTCAGCTCATGGCGAAGCTTCAGGATACGAAACGCATTCCGCTTGTCGAACAGCCAGCCGGGTTTCAAGGTAAGCTGCGCAGCTATCAACGGGAAGGCAGCTCGTGGCTGCTCTTTTTGCGGCAGTTTGGCCTGGGAGCATGTCTTGCGGACGACATGGGGCTGGGAAAAACGATTCAGTTTATCACCTATCTGCTCTCTCTCAAGGAAACCGGATTACAGCAAAGCTCCTCCCTTTTGATCTGCCCGACTTCCGTGATCGGCAACTGGCAAAAGGAGCTCCAACGATTCGCTCCGTCCCTGTCCGTCTACGTCCACTACGGAACGGCCCGCCATAAGGAAGAGGCTTTTATACAAGCGGCAAAGAAAGCTGACCTCGTGATCACCTCCTACTCTCTTTCCTATCTGGATGAGCGGGAGCTTGCTTCTCTTGCCTGGAGCTCGATCTGCCTGGACGAGGCGCAGCATATCAAAAACGCCCAGACCAGACAGGCGACAGCCATTCGCGGCCTGCGGGCCGGGCATCGCATCGCCTTGACCGGCACACCGATCGAAAACCGATTGACAGAGCTGTGGTCGATTTTCGACTTTTTGAATCCCGGCTACCTGGGGAGTTTGCGCGAGTTCTCGCGGCGCTTTGTCCATCCCATCGAGCGCGATCAGGATCGGCGGCTGGTTCAGCAGGTGCAGCGGCTCATCCAGCCCTTTTTGCTGCGGCGGGTGAAAACAGATCCGCAAATCCAGCTGGATCTGCCTGCATTAAATGAAGGAAAGGAATACGTGTCGCTGACGCCCGAGCAAGGGGCGCTGTACGAGAGTACGATTCAGTCGATGTTTGATCGGCTGGACCAGGCTTCCCCGATGCAGCGGCGCGGGCTGATTCTCACGACGCTCACCCGGCTAAAGCAGCTTTGCGATCATCCCGGGCTGATCGACAACGTACTGGGTGCGCCGGATGAAAAGAGCCGCTCGCCGAAAATGGAACGCCTGCTGGAGCTGATCGGGGACATCAGGCAGAAAGGCGAACGCAGCCTGATCTTTACCCAGTACATCGAGATGGGCAAGCTTTTGCAGCGTGTCCTGGAAAAAGAAGGCTACGGGCCGGTCCTGTTTTTAAACGGCTCCACGCCAAAGGATATGCGTGACTGGATGATCTCCCGCTTTCAAGATACCGCCTTGCCCGACGATCAACGTGCCTCGATCTTTATCCTGTCCCTCAAGGCGGGTGGTACCGGTCTGAATTTGACGGAGGCCAACCACGTCTTTCACATCGACCGCTGGTGGAATCCCGCTGTCGAAAAGCAGGCGACAGACCGGGCGTACCGGATCGGACAGCAGCGCAATGTACAGGTGTACAAATTTATCTCTCTCGGGACGATCGAAGAGAGGATCGACGAAATGATGGAAAGAAAGCTGAGCCTCAGCGAGCAGATTGTCGGCAACGGCGAAAGCTGGATAACCGAGCTGTCTACGCAAGAGCTGCGGGAGCTGTTTCTGCTCCGCAGCGAGTGGCTTGATCTAAAAGGATAGGTGAAGCATGGACAAAGCATCCGGAAAACCAAGCAAGACTAAAACCGAATCGGGAGGGTTCCCTGCCGAGGAAACAGGCGCAACGTTTTCAAGCGAATCTGGACGCAAAGACATCCCGTCCCAACCAGCTCCAGACCGTGCACAGCCAGTTACAGGCCGCAATGAAATCCACTCTGGAAGCCAGAACCAGCATCAAACCGAGCTGCCGGAAGCGTGGCGCCGGTTTTACGAGGAGGTCGGGAAAGTATTTTCAAACAAAGGCTAGCCCTGTTTCCCCCTTCGCCGAGTTGTGGTTTCCATGCGACTGCAAGACCTGGCTCGGCCTCGCTGGAAACGGCGATGGTACCCGCATTTACGAAACCAGCAAAAGGAAAAAAGCCAATTTCCCAGCGGAACTTGGCTTTTTCCGTTACTGCTTGCGGTTCAGGACAATGTCTGACGGTCGTTGAATCCGAAGCAAATTCCCGTGTTGAAGCGATGATACTGCAGCGCGATATTGGCATAACAGAAGGAATCGTAATTGGCCCTTTCCGCCTCGCGCCGCTCGCCCCAACAAACGTCTCTTCTTCGGGTCAGTGCCCTTTGTCAAAGTCATTCTGTGCGTAATACTCGTGCCCCGTTTGATTCTCCTCGCCGATCCTGTCGTCAAAGTGCCGCGATTTGTTGTCTCTTTGAACGTGAACCATTTTCGTCCACACAGGCTGCCGAGTAAATGGCGCATTGTTCGATCATGAGAAACAGCGGTTCGCGATCAGCCGTTTGTCCCGATAATACACGCGCCTTTCTGCAATTTTTGTCGGTTTGTGGATGCTTCCAGCAGGTGCGGGTTGAAACGAATGAAGCCTTCCGTCGTCAATGACGGAAAGCTTCATCGCTAGATGCCGATCAAAGCAACGGTTGCGCCCGCTATGCATCGAAGCAGTAGTGGATTTTTTGATAGGCGGAACGCATTTCGATCACTCGCTTTCGGGTTGCTTCGCGCGGCTCTCTGTTTTCCAGTACGGTTGCAATCAGCTCTGCAATCGACTCCATTTCGGCTTCCTTCATGCCCAGTCTGGTCACCTCGGTCGTCCCGATCCGCAAGCCGCTCGGATAGTCCCAATCCGACGGTTTATCGCAAGGGATCAAATTTTTGTTGGTAATGATATTGGCTTTGGCCAATTCCTGCGCGACCCCAATACCGCCTCCAAAAGCCCGCACATCGAGGATGATTTGATGTGTCCGGGTAAATCCTTTATGCTCGCCGAGCACGGTGATGCCCCTCTCGCTCAACGCTTTTCCCAAGGCTTGGGCGTTGGCAACGATTTGAGCCATGTACTCCTTGCCAAAGGCCAAAAATTCCGCCGCCGCAGCAGCCAAGGCAGCGACGCGATTGACCTGATGCGTGGCTGCAAGCGCCGGGAACACGGCATCTGTGATTGGCTTTGTGAGTTCGGGATCGTCCCAGATGACGATGCCGCTCTGCGGCCCGCTGAACGTTTTGCCCGCAGAACCTGTAACAACACAAGCGCCCTCTTTCAACGGGTCCTGGAACTGCCCGCCGGCGATCAGCCCAAGCTGATGGGCGCCGTCAAAAAAGATCTTTCCGCCCCATTCCGAAACGATATTCGCCATCTCCCGCAGCGGAAAAGGGAACAGCGTCATCGAGGCGCCTAAAGCAACAAGGCGCGGCCGTACTTCTCGGGCGGCTTGCGCGAACGCCTCCAGATCGACTTCCAGCTCCACAGGGTCCATCGGAACATCGTGAATCCGCAGACCGCGAATACCCGCAGGACCGTCGACGCGGTTGCTCGAATGTCCGCCAAACGGCTGCGCAATGGTCATGATCGAATCTCCCGGCTGCGTCAGAGCAGTGTATACCGTCATATTGCCGAGCATACTCGCGACAAGCCGGTGATCTGCGTACCTGCATTGGAAGACCTCTTTCAAAAGCTCTACGCATAACGCCTCGATCTCATCGATGTACTTCGTGCCGGCAAACCAACGCTCGGTCGGGCCAATATGTCCTTCGGCCGCGCGGGTCCCCACTTCTGAGGCCAAAAGCTTGCGAACAGTCGGACTCGTCGGCGCTTCCGGCGCCAGCAAATTCAGGCATTCCTCTCCCCTCCAGACAGCGTTTCTTTCCACTGCTTGGATCACTTCCGTCTGCATCACTCGCGGCGAAGAACAGCGATCCAGAACATCGCGCGCCCACTTCAGCACGCTCGCATCATGGACTTCAAAAGCTTTCGCAGGAGTTTTGTTGGCTGCCATCCGCAATCCCTCTTTTCGTGATCGGGAACCGATCGAAATTTGAGTTTTACAGTATTAGGCTTCTGTCTAAAACCAATATATCGGATATTGGTTTTTAATTCAAGGTATTTTTCAGAAATAACTGAAAATAACTCCCACAAAAAAAGCTCCCCTCCATATGGCGGGAGCTGTTTACGCTTCATGTGTCAGTATTCTGCCTAAGCTAAGCCAATTTTCCTCCATCAAATGAGCAGCTGCGCTGACGTCTCGGGACTCGCATGCTCGGATGATCGCCGCGTGTTGATCTACCGAGTTCAGCCCTTCCAGCGAGCCGAACTTCGCAAATTCCAGCCGTCTGATTTTCGGAATGATCCGCTCCAAAGCCAGTTCGATTTCGCGATTTCCCGAACCGTCGAGAACGATTTGGTGAAAGGCGTCATCCGCCTCAACCGCCTGAACCATATCCCGTTCATCGAGCGCCTGCCGAAGCTTGCGATTTTCCCCTTCCATCGCTGCATAATCGCTGTCGGTCAAAACCGGCACGGCCAAGCGGGCAGCCAATGCGTGCAGCGTGGCGACGACGGTAAAAGCGTGGTTCGCCTCCTTTATATCGATCGGAGTAATCCGGGTCAGCGAACCCGGCGCCGATTCGACGAGTCCCTCGTCTTCCAATCTTTTCAGCGCTTCCCGAACAGGTGTCCGGCTGACGCCAAACGTGACGGCCAAATCGCTGTCCTTGATTCGCTGGCCAGGCTCCAGTTCCAAAGTAATGATGGCTTTCTTCAGATTTTCGTAAATTTGGTCGCGCAGTACAGGTCGCTCCAACGGTTTAATCGTTTTCATGCAACCAATATATCGGAGTGCCAGATGAGTGTCAACTGCCTGCTTCGTTCCCTTGCGGTGAAAGCCGGAGCGCCCGAGCTGCCGTATTCGCATTAATGGATGTTCTTCTTCTTGAACCTTCCTCCCCGTACATCGTGAATATTTCCGATAGCGAGAAAGGCGGAGGAATCAATCTCTTCCACGATCGACTTCAGTTTGGCCTCCTCCAGTCTGGTAATCACGCAAAAAATGATTTTCTTGTACTCGCCTGAATACCCGCCCTCGCCTTCCAGGTATGTGACTCCCCTGCCCAAACGCGCTGTCAACGCGTCTCCAATTTCGGCATATTCCTCGCTGATAATCCAGACTGACCGCGATTGATCCAACCCTTCAATGGTAATGTCGATCATTTTGAATGCAATGTAGTATGCGATCAGCGAATACATCGCTTTGTCCCACCCGAAAATAAAGCCGGCGCTGCCCAGGATAAAAATGTTGAAGACCATTACGACCTCGCCCACAGAAAACGGCGACTGTTTGGTGATCAAAATCGCCACAATCTCTGTCCCATCCAGGGAGCCGCCAGCCCGTATGACCATTCCGATGCCGATCCCCAGGATGATTCCGCCAAAAACAGCCGACAGCAACAGATCGTGGGTAATTACAGGGACCGGAATGAGAAAAGCCGTCCCAATCGACATCACCAGCACGCCGATCAAGGTGGATATCGCAAATGTCATCCCGATCTGCTTGTACCCGATAAACAGGAAGGGAAGATTGAGCAGGAACAGAAATACCCCCAGCTTCATGCCTGTCAGATGCGAAAGCATGATCGAGATGCCGGTAATTCCGCCATCAATGATGTTGTTCGGCACCAAAAATATCTCCAACGCCACGGAGACGAGGATGGCTCCCAAACAGATGAAAAAAGCCCGAATCAGTATATCTTTTGTGCGCCTTCGTTTATGGATGACTTTGGTTCCGGTAGCTCCCATCTTCAACCTCCTCCTCCATCAAAGTATGCCCTCCAGGACCGTTTCCAAGTGAAAAAAGAGGGCCGTTTTGCTGTATTTGTTTGCGAGCCGTGAAAGCAAAATGGAAGAACATCGACTGGATGTCTACATATCTACAATTTTTTCATCTCGATGAAAAGGCAGAGGCGTTATAATGGAGTTTGAGGAAGCGCGAGCAGTACCTTGACATCCGGCCGTCAAATACGGGATGACGAATTTCGAGTTGTATGGTAGGATAAGTCGATTTAGAAAATCGGCAGGATTCAAATTTGAAAGGAAATAAAGGAGGCCAGCGAAATGCAGACAGTGGACCGCGTTCTGGACAAAGCGCTGCGTGGCGATCGCATTGGGCTTGAGGAATGTATCACACTTTTGGAATCAGACGAAATCGAAAAAATGGGGCATGTTGCCAATGAGCTGAAAAAGCGCCGCCATCCCGACCCGATCGTGACCTTCAACATTGGGCGAAACATCAACTACACCAACATTTGTGACGTATACTGCCGCTTTTGCGCCTTTTACAGGCCACCGGGCTCGAAGGAAGGCTACGTACTCCCGGACGAGACGGTTCTGACGAAAATTCAGGAGACCGTAGACGTGGGCGGAGACGAAATTTTGATGCAGGGTGGCGTGAACCCCGATCTTCCGTTCCAGTACTACCTGGACTTGCTGCGTAAAATCAAACAACGCTTCCCGCAAATCATCATGCACTCCTTCTCGCCTGCGGAAATTCAAAAAATGAAAGAGCTTTCCGGGCTGCCTCTGGAGGAAGTGCTGCGCCAGCTCCATGAAGCGGGACTTGATTCCTTGCCGGGCGGCGGCGGCGAAATCCTCGACGACCGCACAAGAAAGAAAATCAGCCGACTCAAGGGCTCCTGGACAGACTGGATGGATGTCATGAAAGCGGCCCACAAGATCGGCATGAATACGACCGCAACGATGGTCTACGGCTTCGGCGAATCGATGGAAGAGCGGGCACTGCATCTGCTGCGCGTCCGCGATGCCCAGGACGAGTGCAAGGCCAACGGGTATTCCTCCAAAGGCTTTACTGCTTTCATCGTCTGGCCGTTCCAACCGGAAAACACCAATCTCCAGCGGGAGAAATCCAAACCAGAAGAGTACTTGAAAATGGTGGCGATCAGCCGGATCATGCTGGACAATATCGACAACCTGCAAGCCTCCTGGGTCACGATGGGCCCTGAAATCGGCAAACAGTCACTGTCCTGCGGTGTTAACGATTTCGGCAGTACGATGATCGAGGAAAACGTCGTGTCCGCCGCCGGGACAACTCACAAGGTCAATATTGACTTGATCCTCCGTCTGATCCGCGAAACCGGGAATATTCCGGCACAGCGCAACACACGCTACGAAATACTGCGTGTTTTCCACGAGAATGAAAAAGCGGACCGCGATTTTGTGATGCAAAACTAAAAGGATGACGCTGCATGGCATTTGGGATTTCCAGGGATGAATTAAACAAGTGGAAACAGTCGGTGTCCCGGGGCGAAATTGCCTTTTTGACGCATTACTGGCATGATCCCCGCTTTCCCGGCATCAGGACGGTGACCAAGGTCGGCTGTGCGGACAAGGAGCTGTTGACCAAGTGGTGCCTGGCCAACGGTCTGAACCCTGTCCATATCCACGACCGTCCCCCTTTCCCCCACTTCGACCTGATGGGACCGAAGCAAAAAGAAATACTGGAAAAGGAAAACCTGCGAGAGCAGATCACCCGTTTTCGATTGTAAGCAAAATATCGGTAACGGAAAAAGCAGACCCTTCGCTGACATTTCAAGCGGGAGTCTGCTTTTCCTTTTACAAGTGTCAAAAAAAGTTCGGACAACGTTCATGGTCTCTTCATTTGTGGTCGGCACGCTCCCGTGCTAACCTATAGCTTGATTGAAAACGCTTTGAATGCTTGAAACTGTTTTTTCAACATAAGGGGTGAGTACCATCACACATCAACTGACAGCAGAAGCGCGCGCGTTTATCCAGGAATGCTACGCGTTTTTGGGGAAAACGGACACAGAGCTGGACGCGCGCATAGCGGAGATTGCCCGAGAAATTGAAGAGACCGGCTCTTATGAACATACAGGTGAAGAGCTTCACTATGGTGTAAAAGCCGCCTGGAGAAACAGCAATCGCTGCATTGGAAGGCTGTTTTGGAACACCATCCACCTGTTTGATGCCCGAAGCGCATCTACGGAAGCGGAAATCCGCGATGCTCTTTTCCGGCATATCGAGTACGCCACCAACAACGGGAAGATCAGGCCTGTGATCACTGTGTTCCGGCCCGCAAAAAACGAGTCGGAGCAAATACGGATATGGAACCACCAGTTGATCCGGTATGCAGGCTTTGAGACCGATGACGGCGTGATCGGGGACCCGCATTCCGTTCGGTTCACAAAAGCTTGTCTGGAATTAGGCTGGGAAGCAAAACGAGAGCCTTTCGAAATTCTCCCGCTCGTGATTCAGATCGGGAATCGGCCTCCCGTATGGTATGAGATCCCGAAGCACCTGATTTTGGAGGTTCCGATCAAGCATCCGGAGTTTACCTGGTTTGAGGAGCTCTCCTTGAAATGGTACGCGGTACCGATCATCTCGGAAATGCGCCTGGAGGTGGGCGGCATTCATTACTCCGCTGCCCCTTTTAACGGCTGGTATATGGAGGCCGAGATTGGTGCCCGCAATTTTGCTGACGAGGGTCGGTTCAACCTTCTGCCGACAGTCGCTTCCTATATGAATCTGGACATGACGACAAACGCGTCCTTATGGAAAGACAAAGCATTAATCGAGTTAAATGTGGCTGTCCATCATTCCTATAAGGAAGCAGGCGTGAGCATCGTCGATCACCATACCGCCGCCCAGCAGTTCAAGCTTTTCGAGCAGCAGGAGCAGGCGTGCGGACGACCGGTCACAGGAGATTGGACATGGCTCATTCCGCCCGTTTCTCCGGCAACGACCCATATTTTTCACAAGCTGTACGACAATACATGGCATACGCCAAACTTCTTCTATCAGGAAAAACCGTACTAGCTCTTTCTAGCAAGGGCCGATCGTTCCAATAGAAGTACGAATAATTATAGCGGTTGGCAAGTCATCGTCCGGATTTCGTATCGGTTGGCTCCAACCGCCCATATTTTGAAGCTTATCCCGCAAAGCTTGTTCATTGACGATAGATCAGCCTTGTCGCCAAGCCCGATTTGTGGACAATGCTTCTTAACTTGTTACCTCTTCTGAAACCATCCGCTCGGTTCGACTTGCAAATTCACGTTAATCTGTTTGATTTCCAAATACTCCTCATAGCCGTATGTGCCCAGTTCGCGCCCGATCCCGCTCTGTTTGTATCCTCCCCATGGAGCTTCGTTGTACGTCGGATGGTATGTGTTGATCCACGTAATCCCGGAGCGGAGTTTGCGAATCACCCGGTGCGCTTTGGCGACATCGGAGGTAAATACGGCCCCTGCCAGTCCGTAGCGGGTGCCGTTCGCCAGCTCGATCGCTTCCTCTTCTGTCCTAAAGGTCTGGATGACTAATACGGGGCCGAAAATCTCTTCCTGCACAATCCGCATATCGGGTGTCGTGTCCGTGAAGATCGTCGGTTCGACAAAGAAGCCGCGGTCCATTCCGTTCTCCATCAGGCGACGGCCCCCGCAAAGCAGAGTGGCTCCTTCTTGCTTGCCAATCTCAATGTAGGAAAGGACGCGGTTCATGTGCTCCTCGGTGATCAGCGGTCCCATTTCCGTCTCTTCGTCTGTCCCCGGGCCAACCTTGATTTTTTCGGCGCGTGCGACCAACTCTTCGACAAAGCGGTCGTAGATGCTCGCTTCCAGGAGCAGTCGCGAACCGGCTGAGCAAACCTCGCCCTGATTGGCGAAGATGGCGTAGAGTGCGTAGTCTACAGCCGTTTCAAAGTCGGCGTCGGCAAACACGATATTGGGGGACTTGCCGCCCAGCTCCAGCCCCACCTTTTTAATCGTATCCGCCGCGGCCTTCATGATTTTGATGCCCGTATCCGTTCCGCCCGTAAAGGCCACTTTATCGACGAGCGGATTTTCTGCCAGCTCCGCTCCAACGGTTTCTCCAGCTCCCAGCACTAGATTGATGACGCCTGGCGGAAAACCGACCTGGTCGATGATTTCGAACAGGCGGATCAAGGAAAGCGGGGTTTGCTCGGCGGGTTTGATCACGATGGCGCAGCCCGCGGCAATCGCAGGGGCGATTTTTTGGGTCGCCATGACCAGCGGGTAATTCCACGGGATAATCTGCCCGACAACACCGACCGGCTCCCGGACGACCATCGCCTGCATCGCGTCCGGCACATCGTAAGTAATCCCGTGCGGCTTCGTGCAAAGTCCGGCGTAGTAGCGGAATTGATTCACCGCATCGCTTACATCATAGCGGGACTCGCGCAGCGGCTTGCCATTGTTCAGCGTATCCAGAGAGGCGAACTCTTCCACCCGCTGCTCCAACAGATCGGCGATCTTATGCAAAAGGACTGCCCTGTCGCGCGCTTTGCTCTCTTGCCAGCCATCCTTGTCAAAAGCCCGCCGCGCCGCCAGTACCGCTGTTTTCGCGTCCTCCCTTCTGCCTTCGGCGACCAGACCGATCACCTCCCCGTTCGCTGGGTTGATCACCTCCCGCGTCTGATTGTCCGAACCGAATACCCACCTTCCATCGATGTACATCTTCTGAATGGTTTGCGGGTCCGTTAAAAACGATGCTGCACCCATTTGTCACACACCTCACTCTTCTTTTTTGATCAGCCTTGCCAGACGTTTGATCATGCCGGTTGTATCTTGTATTTCCTGAGGGCTTGGCTTTCGGGCATATTTGACAGGCGGGAGCAAAATCCAGATGAAGTCGCCGTAATTCGGGGCGCATCTCTACCTTCCAGCGCTGCTCCCGGCTGCTGTATCGAAGCTCAAGCAGCTCGTAATCGATCGTTTGCACAGCTGCTTGATGAGCTTGTCCTGATTGGGTCGCTCAACCATGAGGATTTTGAAACGAAGCGGACTTTCCTCTCCGTACCCATTTTACCAGAAAATTCGCATTTTATAACCAAATCTTCTGCATGGCGGCTGTCGGCAACAGTCCGTGTCCATGTGACCGCCCCATCCACTAGTTGATGATCTTGTACGAAGCGCTCAAATCAAATTCGCCTTTATTTAAAACACAAATGACCCGCAGGAGGGCATTTTTTTAAAATGTCCATCTTACGGGTCACCGTTCAGAGTTGAGGTTATTGTACTCCTATTCCCCGACCACTCCAACACCGATTGTATTGCCTTGAACAAATCCCTGGTAGAACAGTTTAGTTGATGTCCTTGTCCTTTTTGGTGTAATTCAACATGATCGTTTTTGGTTCTGGATTATCCATTGGTTCTTTAGCGCACTCGTACTCTTCGATGTTTCCATACATTTTACCAAGCAGCTTCTCAAGCGATGTTTTGCCAACCTCATGCCCTTGGCTTGTTATTTATTCCATGGTGTTTCAGTTTTGTGTTCAATAACTTGTAATACTTTTGGTTCAACAGCTTTTAACAGTTCCTCCATTTGTTTCTTTGAAACAACAGCACCTTCAACTTCTCTTTCAGCCTGTGTTTTTGCAATGACATCAATCACTTGTTGTTTAGAGATATTTTTAGATGCCGCCACCTCCACAACAGATTTACCTTTTGCTAATTCTTGTTTTAATTCTGTTGGGCTCATTTTTAGTAAAGAAAACAGTTTTTCATCGTTTAAAAAGTTATCAGCAGTTTGATCAGGCTTGCCATCTGTAGAGAAAAAACCTTCTACTTTAATAAGGTTTGAATGTGTAGGCTCACTTCCGTGCAGAGTAACATCGATTCGATTGTCCTTAACAAATACCTGGTAGAACGGTTTTTTTGATCCCTTTTCAGTGTAATCCAACATAAACGTTTTTTGATTCGGATCCCCCATTGGCTCCATAAAAACCTCGTACTTTTCGATGTTGCCATACATTTTATCAATGAGATAATCTACTTTCGCCTTGATTTCCTGATCGGTTAAAGAACTGACTGGCTTCTCCTTTGGTTCCCAATTCTCTTGGATCACGTTGTCAATCTTACCCGTAGTACCAATATTAAGGCTAATCTTTTTGCCGGTTCCTCCTTTTTCCTGCAGTACGATGCTTGTTTGGATCGCTTGTTTTTTGGTTGAATCAGTGGGGTCTCCTCCAAGGTGGCTTGCATCGATAATTTCAAACGATTTTGTTTCGGGAAATGCGCTATACAGCTTTTCAAGTGTTGCTTTGCCAACCTCATCCGCCTCGACTTGTTCAGCAGTCATTGGTGTTCTAGTAAGCATTTCAATCAGGGTAGGGGCCGCAAATGCTGCGGTTGGAATCAAAATCGCAGCAGCTACTATTCCACCAATTAATCGTTTTTTCATGGTTATTTCGCTCCTTTTTCGTTGCAAATATTGAGAATAGGATTGTTCTATTCGTTTGGAAATGGCCAGGGGGCACTCAATAGTTTCTGCCTCTTTGTGCAGATGTTCACGGATTTTGTGTTCAATAGTCATTGATCTTTTCCATCCTTTCTGGGGGGAGATTCCATAAGTTTTTTCGAAGCGCCTGGAGGCCAGCGTGATATCTGGACTTGACTGTACCCAGCGGAATATCGAGCAATGTTGCGATTTCCTCAAGAGTATAGTCGTGAAAAAAGCGGAGGATAATCACCGTTCGCTGTTTGTCGGTCAGTTTTTGGATTGCCTGCGATATCATTTGGTTCGTCCCATCCATCAACACAGTAGGTTGATCCCAATGAGGCTCTTCCCGAGAGAAGGCACGGATGCGTTCAAAAATTCGGAATCTCCGCCAGCTCTTGACCCGAAATCTCTGCACTTGACGGATTACCAAGCCGTGTAGCCAGAAGTGGAAAGGTCGGTTCGTATCGTAGTTAGCAAGTGAGGTCCACATTTGCATATAGATCTCATTCATGACATCTTCCCGATCCTGCTGATGATCCACCAGAAAGGAGACTGTCCGGTAAACGTCCTGATAGGTGGCATCATACAACGTATGAAACGCCTGTTTATCACCATCTTTCATTTTTGTGAGCAATTGGTACATATATTCACTTTGCATTCAGAGGGCCCTCCTGAGTAAGCAGCTTACACACTATATTGTCACTCTATCAAAAAAAGGTTCGGTTCTTTATTTTTTTGCAAACGGTTGAGTGTCGGCGCCCATCGATCAGGAAGACAACCAGGAGTGCAACGAACCGTATGGCAGCCGTGGCCTGTCTAGTGCTTTATTTTTCAGTCTAGGTCATAGCATGGAGAATTATTTCATTTTAATTTCCCGTTTCTTCTTAATTTCCCGTTTCTTCTTGCTGGTTACTTCGGCTTCCGATTTGCTCCACGTCTTATTCTGGACTACAGCTCCAGCGAAACATTGAGACGTAAAATGAATCGAGGTTTAAACAAAGGAGAAGCAATGAATGCTCTAGCACGAGCTATCTTCTTTGGGAAACATGGCGAGTTTCGTGAACGTGCCATTCAGGATCAATTACAACGTCCGGGTGCTCTAAATATCATTAACGCGATTAGCATTTGGAACGGCGAATATACATTTAACGCAAAACAGACCACTACACTACAATCATTACGTCCACTACGAGCATAAAGCAAAAGCCGGATTCCTTAGAGTAGGAAAACCCGGCTTTTTAACAATTGAACAGTCCTTAGCGTATATTTTCGTTAAAATGTTGGCGGGACCCCTTAAACCAAAGTTCCATCTACCAGATAGCCTACTCCACCGGCTCTTCATGCAACTCTTGAAATGCCTGCTTGATCCGGTCAATTTGCGCCAGGTGCACTTGAACATGGTTGATAAACGCCTCGACCACATCTGCCAATCTGACAGCTTTGCCGTTAAATTGAATTCCGCTTTTCTGCCAATCTTCCGCGGAGAGCCTGCGGAAAAGCTCGCTGTTATATGCGAGCAATGCTTGATACACGGTGAGAATATCCGTTACCGTCCCCGCATTCGCCTTCGTTTCGCTCACCCACGCGTCTTGTGAAAAACGAGGCAGCTGCGCTGTCGAGCCGGAGAGAATCTCCCTGATTCGGAAAGAAACGACCAGATTGTGGTCTGTCAGGTGCGACAACACTTCGGTGATGCTCCATTTTTCCGGTGACTCCTTCCACGCAAGCGCTTCTTCGGTCAACCCATCAACCGCCTGAGTTAATTGGTCATATAAATTGAGGTATTGCTGTGTATCAATTGCTGTGCGACTCACATTGCCTCCTCCTCTAAATAAGCATGAAATCCTTCCGGAAAACGTTATCCGTCGTCTTCATACAAAAATCTGAAAGCGGTCGGGGAGCTGTCGGCGGTTATGCCCTTCAGGACCCGTATCCCGTATATCCTTTGCCGTACCTCCACTGCCCGAGTTTGCTGGCTGTTTTGAAACACTTTGCAAAAAGAACCTTCCGCAGCCTCCGTCCAAAACTGGTTTTGATCGAGCTTTACGAGTGCTTGCCTGCCTGCAGTACCGTCTCCCGGCCGGTTTCGGAAGCCGTTCCCGCTTCGGCACGGTATCGGTTGCGCGGTACGGGTATTCCGAGATTTCCCCGCAATGTATCATGCTCGTACTCGGTCCGGAACAAGCCTCGCTCCTGCAGGATGGGCAAGACCAGATCGACAAAGTCATCGAGCCCGACTGGCACGACCGCGCTGCCGATCATGAAGCCGTCTGCGGCTCCTGCCTCGAACCATTCCTGGATCTCATCGGCTACCTGCACAGGCGTTCCGATGAAGCCCATCCGCGGGGTGGTCACGCGAAGCGCAAGCTGGCGAAGCGTAAGATTTTCCTCTCTGGCCAGTCGCTTGATCCAGTCCGTCGTGCTTTTAAAGCCTTCGCTGCCCAAATCGCCCAGATCGGGAAGCGGCTCGTCGAGCGGAAACTGTGAAAAATCGAAGTGGTCGAAAAATCTGCCCAAATAGTTGAGAGCATCTTCAATCCTGACCAGGCTGGCAATCTGCTCGTATTTTCGTTCCGCCTCCTCTTTTGTTTGCCCGATAATCGGAGCGATCCCGGGAAAGATGAGAATGTCTTCGGGGGCTCTGCCGTACCGAGCAGCTCTCGCCTTTACGTCCCGATAAAAGCTTTTGGCCGCCTCAATCGTGTCGTGATTGGTAAAAACGGCGTCGGCTTCCTTCGCGGCCAGCTCCTTGCCCGCTTCGGACGAGCCTGCCTGGAAAATGACGGGCTGCCCCTGCCTGGACCTGCCGATATTGAGCGGTCCCTGAACGGAGAAAAACTCTCCCTTGTGATTGAGCCGATGCATTTTTTCCGGGTGGAAAAACAGACCCGTTTCCTTGTCCCGCGCAAACGCGTCGTCCTCCCACGAATCCCACAGTCCCTTCGTCACTTGCAAAAACTCCTGGGCGATCCGGTAGCGAAGCTCATGCGGCGGGTGCTCTGACTTGCTGTAGTTCAGGGCGGAGCCTTCCAGGGGAGAAGTGACCGCATTCCATCCTGCCCGCCCGTCGCTGATCAGGTCGATGGAGGCAAACTGTCTGGCCACGGTAAAGGGCTCGCTGTAAGAGGTGGAAAGCGTTCCGACCAGGCCGATATGGGTGCTGAATCCTGCCAGCGCGGCGAGCAGGGTAATCGGCTCGAATCGGTTCAAAAAATGGGGATGGGACTTTTCTGTGATGTACAATCCATCCGCTACGAAGACGAGGTCGAATTTGCCATCCTCGGCTTTTTTCACCAGCCGTTTGTAAAAACCGAGGTTTACGCTGGCATCCGCGACCGCATCCGGATGCCTCCACGCCGCCACATGCCCGCCCGGTCCGTGCAGCATGGTGCCGAGCTTCAACTGTCTTTTCTGAGCCATTGTCTGTTCCTCCCTCTTTTTGATCAAGCTTTGGGAAATTCGCTTTTTCATTAATCGCATAGGAATAATCGGTTTTAATCGTCCGCTTGTATCATCGACACACTCCCGAATTCAGTCAGCAACTGCTAACGCAATGACTGCTTGCCGCTGACAAGCTCCCTACACGCCAGTCAAATGTGGGGGTATTCCCTTTCCCCCTGCCAATCCGATCTCCTGCTCTCTCTCCGCTCCCCACTTTTCCAGCGCGTAGATGGCTGCCAGCGCAAACAATGCCGCACTCGGCACAAGGGCGTCTTCGTCAACAGTAAACTTAGGATGATGCCATTCTTCCGTCCCGCCTGTTCCTATCCAGGCGAAGCTGCCTGGCACGACCTGCTGGTAATGGGCAAAGTCCTCGCCGCCTGCGGAAGGCTTCGCCTCCACAATGCTCAGCTGCAACGCCTCCGCGGCGTTCCGCAACACCTCTGTCGCCGCCGGGTGATTATCCACGCACGGAATGCCAGCAAACCATTCCAGCTTTGCCAGGGCTCCATGGCCAGCAGCGATCCCGCTAGCGATCCGCTCTAATAGCTCTGGTGTTTTTTTCCTTACTTGCGGATGAAAGGTGCGAACCGTCCCGTCCAAAGTCGCTGTGTCGGGGATGACGTTCCACGACGTGCCCGCGTGAAATTGGCAGACGCTGACAACCGCGCTGTCGAATGGACTGATGCTGCGGCTTACCGCCGTCTGCAGGCCTCCGACGATCGCGCTCGCTGCCACGATCGGATCGATCGCCGCATCGGGCACTGCGGCGTGGCCTCCTTTTCCGGACACGGTGATCTTGAAGCCGTCCACGCTCGCCATCAAAGGTCCGGCTTTCAGTCCGACCGTGCCGACCGGCAAGTCCGGTTTATTGTGCATCCCGAAAATCGCTTTTACGTCCTTCAGCGCTCCCGCTTTCATCATTGCACTTGCGCCTGTTCCCTTCTCCTCTGCCGGTTGGAACAGCAGGCGAACGCGTCCCCGCAGCAGGGCGGTGTGTTTTTGCAGCAGCAGGGCGGCTCCCAGAATCGCCGAGGCGTGAAAATCGTGGCCGCATGCGTGCATCCTTCCCTCGATCACGGAAGCGTAAGAAAGACCAGTCTCCTCCCGAATCGGCAGGGCGTCAATATCCGCCCGCAGCGCGATGGCGGGTCCCGGCTCCGCGCCCACTACCTCGGCCAGCACGCCTACCGGAAGCTCCAGCGGCAATATGCCGATCCCGGCCTCCGCGAGAAAGTCTCGAATCTTCCTCGTCGTCCGGTGCTCTTCCCATGAAAGCTCCGGGTAGCTGTGCAGCTCTCTCCTGATCTCTACGAGCTTGCTTTGCATTTCTTCTGCTTCCCGAAGCAAAGCTTTTGCTGAAATGGTCAAAGGGAAACCTCCTCACTGTTTTGCTTGCTTGCGACAGCCGTACGACGGATGAGCTGCTTTTGCAAAAACACAAGCTTGTCGTCATGGCCCAGATCGCGTTCATAGAAGGGAATGTAGCCGTTCCGTTCATACATCGAAAGGAGCCACGGGTGCTTTCTCGATGTCGCCAGCGTTGCGCAAGGGGCATGCAGGGTATCTCTTACAACCGTCTCTTCTGCCGATGCCCTGGTTTTGGTAATCAGGGTCAACTGCAAACCAATACAAAAAAGGGTATTCCGTCACCTCTACCAAGGAACGAAGGGAAATCGCCGCAAGCAGTTTCCCCTCCCGCTCATGTACAAAGCACGTATGCTCGGACAAGTTTTCCAGGATCATCGGCAAATCGGCATGGACAGCGGTAAACTCGATCTCCAAATCCCTGATCGTCTGATACGCTCTGCTGATCAGCTCAAGCAGCGCTTCCGCATCTTTTTTTGTCGCCAGACGGAACAAATCGCTCATGGCCACACCTCCCATACGTTTCAGATCACGTAGCTCCACTCCGGCGTGATCCGCTTTACAAACTGCTTGGTTCGCTCTTCCTGCGGATTTGTGAAAATTTCGTCGGGCGGGCCTTCCTCGACGATGACTCCGCCGTCCATGAACACGATATGGTTGGCCACCTCTCTGGCAAATCCCATCTCATGGGTGACGACGATCATGGTCACTCCTTCCCGCGCGATTTTTTTGATGACCGACAAAACCTCGCCCACCAGCTCGGGGTCCAGCGCCGACGTCGGCTCGTCTAACAGGATCACCTCCGGATTCAAGGCCAGGGCCCGGGCGATTCCTACGCGCTGCTGCTGCCCGCCGGAGAGCTGGCTTGGGTAGTGGTGGATCTTGTCGGACAGGCCCACCTTTTCCAGGACGTCGAGGCTTTTTTGCTTTGCTTGCTCTCGCGGAAGCTTTTGCGCGACGACGAGGCCCTCCATCACATTTTCCAAGGCCGTCTTGTGCCTGAACAGGTTGTAATGCTGAAACACCATCGCCGTTTTTCTGCGAAGCTTCAGGATGCTCTGCTTCATCGGCTGCTTGCAATCGACGGTAAAGTCGTTGATCGTCACCTGACCATCCGACGGTCTTTCCAAAAAATTGACGCAGCGCAAAAGCGTTGTCTTCCCCGAACCGCTGGGGCCGAGGATGACGACGACGTCTCCCTTGTTCACCGTCAGATCGATGCCCTTCAGCACCTCGTGGCTTCCGAACGACTTGCGGATATTTTTCAGCTGAATCATGCGATACCTCCCCGATTGTAGGCGGTGATGCGCTTTTCCAGAAAAGCGGTAATCCTCTCGGCGATAATGGTCATAGCCCAGTAAATCAGCGCTGCCGCGATGAATGCCTCCAGAAACTTCAGATTGACCGAAGCGACGACGTTCGCCTTGCCGAGCAGCTCCATTTGCGAAACCGTAAAGGCAAATGTGGACGTGTGCAAAAACCCGATAAACAGATTGCACAGATTCGGCAAAATCACCCCGATCGCTTGCGGCAAGACGATTCTCCAGAGCGCCTGGGGAGTGCTCATGCCGACCGCGTAAGCCGCTTCCAGCTGGCCTTGGTTGACCGACAAAATACCGGAGCGGATGATTTCCGACATATAGGCGCCTGCCGTCAGCGAAAAGGCGGCCAGGACAAAAACCAGGATCGGAATCGATGCGGTGTCGATGCCCCACCCGAAACGCTCGGACAGCCTGGCGATCAAGAGCGGCAGCGCAAAGTAGATGATCAGCACGTGCAGCACAACAGGCGTGCCCCGCAGAAAGGAGACGTAAAAATCGGCAAGCCGATGGAGTATCCGCACCTTGTAGAGGCGAATCAGCGCGGTGACCGCGCCGATCCAAAATCCGATGATCAGCGGAATGACCGTTATGACCATCGTGAGCGGCAAGGCCGCGAGAATTTCGAAGAAGCAGGTAACGATAAAGGAAATGTCTATGGTCATCCGTTCCGTCCTTTCCGCAAGCCGACTCAAGCGCTCGCCCATGTTCGTTCATGCCTCTGGAGCCTTTTTTCCGCCAGGGCAAACCCTTTTTCCAGTACGATCACGACGAGATAATAAATGATCGCCAGACCGATATACACTTCCAGCGCATGCGCTGTCGCCGAGACGAGCGTCTGTCCCCGCCCCATCATATCCATGACGCCAACGCTGAATGCCAGCGACGTGTCCTTGAGAAATCCGATCACCGAATTCGCTGCGTTCGGAAAGGCGATCACCGCTGCTTGCGGCAGTACGATTCGCACGAACGCCTGCCTCCCCGTCAATCCCGCCGCATACGCCGCTTCCAGCTGTCCCCGGTCCACGCTGCCTACTGCAGCCCGGATCGTCTCCGAGAAAAAGGCCGCGCTGCTCAAGGAATACGTCGCGATGACGAAAAACAAGGGATGGGCCCGCGAGACATCCAGGTGAAACAGCTGCAGAAAGGCAGGCAGTCCGTAAAAGACGAGAAACAGCTGGATCAACACCGGCGTACCTCTGATAAAGGAAACGTAAACGGCGGCAAGCTGGCTAAGTATCGGCACATGGTACAACCGGGGCAACGCGATCAAAAGCGCCAGCCATCCGCCAAAGAAGAGGGATGCGGCCAAAATGAACATCGTCACCGGCAAATACGCCAGCAGTTTGGGGAGAAACTCAACGATCAATGCCGCATCAAACACTTTGCCCATCTGCTCCTGCCCCCCTCGCAACGTAATTCCTTTTACTGTTCAACCGTGTAGTCACCGCCAAGCCATTCTGTACTCAGCATTGCCAGCGTGCCGTCTGCCTTGATTTCCCGCAAGGCCTCGTCGATTCGCTGTTTCAGCTCTGTCTCGTCTTTTCTCAGGATGTAGTAGACCTTTGAGTTCGACAGCGGCTCCCCTACCGTTTTCAGCTGGGCATCGACAGATTTGTTGAGAAAATCGATCGCAAATTGAGTACTGATGGTCGCATCGGCTCGCCCCGACTTGATCTGGCTGGTGGCATCCTCGCCAGCTCCGGTGTAGACGATGTCGATCGGGTTGCCGTGTTCTTTGTTCCACTTCTCGGCTAGCACCGCGGCGTTGCTCGTCGCCGTGACGATCAGCTTTTTGCCGTTCAAATCCTCGATGGAGCGTATCTGGTCGTTGTCCTGGCGCACGACGACCTTGCTTGGAAAAATGTTGTACGCCTCATCGTTGAACAAAAACTTGGCCTGCCTCTCTTCGTTTACTTCCATTTGGTGAGCGATCAGGTCGATCTTGTTCGTCTCCAGGCTGAGCAGGAGATTTTTGAATTCAAACGTCTTCAGTTCAAATTGGTAGTCCGGCAGCCGTTTGTCGATCTCTTTGATCAGTTCGACGTCATAGCCGGTCAGCTTTCCGTTTTCATCAATAAAGCAGATGTTGGGAAATGAGGTGCCCGTGCCGACCACAACCGTTTTGACGCCGGAAGCCGCGCTCGCCAGACTGCCGCCCGCCCCTTGGGTAACCGTGCCGGCAGAGCATCCTGATACGAGCAATAACGTACTGATCCATGCAGATAGCAGCGCTGATTTTTTCATCACGCAACCCTCCATCCAAATTTCTGAAAAAAAATGGTGTCTCCCCTAACGGCTCGGTACCGACTCGTCCGCGAACGCTTCCTTTACCTGGACAAATGTGCCGAGACGCCTTTGGAAGTCCTTCAGCGGGACGGTGATGATGAGTTCATCGACAAGATAGGCTCGCTGAAGCTCCAGCAGCTTTTGGCGTACGGTATCTCTTGATCCGGCTATGATGTTTGCCTCTTTTACCTCGATCGTGTACTTTTCCCTGGATTGTTCGCCAAATGCTTCCGCTGCCTCGATACTGTTCACAGTCAAAACTCTGCCGCTTTCGAGGCGGATTTTGACGTTCTTGTACTCGGCCGCCCATTCCCTGGCCTCCTGATCGGTCGCGGCCACGATCACAGCCAGCGCGAGAATGGCCTCGCTTTTCACCGAATCATCGGCGTACCTTGCCCTGAAGCGATTCCGGTATAGCGCAAAGGCATCTCGGGCAGCCGGCTCATCGCCGTTGATAAACTGGGCAAACACATAAGGCAAGCCTGCCTGTGCGGCCAGTTCGGCACTGGAGACGCTCGTTCCGAGCAGGTAGATCGCAGCCGGTTCTCGCGGGAGCGGTGTTGCACGCAAGCCATCCAGTGGATGCCCCTTTTCAATCCTGTTGGAAAGGTAAGCGTCCAATTCCGCGAGCTTTTGCTCCAGCGGCTTGGGTGTCCCGTCCTCTTGCTGCAAGGCCCTCGTGGATAAAGGGAGCCCTCCCGGCGCCCGCCCGATGCCCAGATCGATTCTCCCCGGAGCCAGCGAGGCCAGCACCTGAAAGTTTTCAGCCACCTTGTAGGGGCTGTAATGCTGAAGCATGACTCCGCCGGAACCGAGCCGGATGCGCCTTGTCTTGGCGGCCAAATAGGCCAGGAGAACCTCGGGCGAAGAGCCGACGACTTCGTCCGAATTGTGGTGCTCCGACACCCAGAAGCGGTGGTAGCCGAGTTCGTCCGCTGTCTGGGCCAATGCGATCGTATGGCGAAACGCATCCTCCGCAGATTCCCCCTTGCCGATCGGGCTTTGATCCAAAATACTTACTCGAATGCTCATGGTTGCTCCCTCCCTGTGGGCAAGCTTTAATCAATATTCACTATTCCGATTTGTTTAATCGGTATTTGTTGTAAAAAAATGTACCATCGCCTCTTGATGCAGTCAATCGGCTGGGTAATCAGCTTTTTCTATCCATCAATAGAGAAGTTTCATGTAATCAATCGACTGCGCTTTTCCAATCGATCTCTTTTCTGAGCGTCAGAAGCGTATTCCAAATCTCGTTGCCCTCTCCTTTGCGGGCGATCAGATTGGTTCGCAGGGTCAGCGATGCAAGTGCCGGTATCTCGATCGGATAAAGACGCTTCTCCCGCACCTCCCTCCTCGCGCATAGCTCAGGCAAAAATCCAATTCCCAGCCCCTTGCAGATGCACTTTTTGGCTGACTCTATATTGTCGATGTACAGGTCAATGGCAGGAAGCCGGGACAAGGCTTCAAACAAGCGATGCAGCTTGATCCAATCAAGCGAGCCGCACTCGAAAAAGACCAGCGAGTGATTGCCTGCTTCTTCCATCGAGACAGAATCCTTCTCCCATAACGGATGGCCCGGGTGAACAAAAAGGCGGATCGGATCCTCATAAAACGGCACCGAGTCGACGCGTGGATGAGTAAGGTTTCGTACCAGCCCCAGATCGATTTCGTTTTCCGTCACCTTTTGCAGGATCGCTTCAGAGGGACCTGTCACCAGCTTGATCTTGAGCTCGGGGTATTTTTTTCTCAAGACAGGAAAAATTTCCGGGATCATATAATGGGATACGGACGCGGTGCAACCGATGCGAATTTCCTTCATCTCGGAATTGTTAGACTGGAGCTGTTGTTTGCCTTTTTGAAAGGATTGCAAAATCTGCTGGGCGTACGGAAGAAACTGCCTCCCCTTTTCCGTAAGGGTGAAATTCCTCCCCTCCCGATGAAACAGCCTGGTATCCAGTTCCCGCTCCAGCGATTGAATCCGGGCCGTGATGGATGGCTGCGACAAAAACAAGGCATCGGCTGCTTTGTTAAAGCTGTTGAAGTGGATCACGTAAACAAAAGCTTCCAGATTCTCGATGTTCATCGGCACCTCTCCTCACGCGATTGTTTCCTGCAGGCTTTGTTCTGCCTTGATGGTTCCCCTGGCTCCAAACAGAAAGAGACAGAAATGCCCTGTCAGGATTCCTGTCTCTAGTGGTCTAGTCGACAAATTAGTTATATTCACTTATCTTATCGGAATAATTTGTATTATTTTACGAAGTTCCTGTGTGTTTGTCAATGCCGCCAAATAACATCTTCCGCTGTACATGTTCAGTTCCGCATCTCGTTCCCGCACTTCCTGCGCGGCAACCCTGCATTTGCCGGGAGAGTCATGCGCTCGCCGCAGCCTGTTTAGCCATTGACAAAAAAATGGCGAAGCCTTACACTCAATTTCATTAGTCGGCTAAACGAAGGGAGATCTTCATGGGTTTTGACTACTCCTCTGCCCTCACCCACTTGATGGGTCATGTGATGAAGCTCTACCGCCACAATGTGGACCTTTTGATTCAAGCCTACGACGTCTACCCTGGCCAGCCGCCGCTATTGATCCGACTGGCTGAGTCGGACGGCCAGATTCAGCAGGAGCTGGCCCGCAAGCTGACTATCAAGCCGGCCACGATGACGGTCATGATCAACCGGATGGTGAAAACAGGACTGGTCGAGAGAAGAAATGACCCGCAGGATCAACGGGTGTCCAGAGTTTTTCTCACAGAAAAAGGACGCCGCGCCGAGAAGGCTGTCAGGGAAGCGCTGCGCGAGATTGAAGAAACATGCTTCGCCCATTTTACTCCGGAAGAAAAGGTACTGTTCCGGCGACTGCTGCTGCAAATGCACACAGATTTGGAGGAACTGCAGTCGTCGCGTCATGCTTCGGCTGAAATTTGCAAAGAAAGGTTTGAATAATACTTGTGAATGATCCAATGATTTCGTACAACCGTTCAACAGGGGAGACGGTCCGCTCCCGCCGACTGATGATGGTTCTCGTGCTCGGCTCTTTGACGGCATTCGGACCGTTGTCTCTCGATATGTACCTGCCTTCGCTGCCAAAAATCGGCGAAGAGCTGCAAACGAGCACCTCCTCGGTCCAATTAAGCTTGACATCCTGTCTGCTCGGCCTCTCTGCCGGACAACTTTTGGCCGGACCGCTCAGCGATGTCCAGGGAAGACGCAAACCGCTTTTGATCGGACTCATCGTCTATATCCTGACCTCGCTGCTGTGTGCTCTCATGCCATCGATCTGGGGATTCGTGGCTCTGCGGTTCATTCAGGGAGTCGCCGGTGCCGCCGGAATCGTCATCGCCCGTGCGATGGTTCGCGACATGTACTCGGGTACAGAAATGACGAAATTCTCCTCGCTGCTGATGCTCGTGAACGGTGCCGCCCCGATTCTGGCCCCGATTTTCGGCGGCCAGCTCCTGGAGGTCACCTCATGGCGAGGGGTATTCATCGTGCTCGCGCTAATCGGGGTCCTGATGCTGATCGCGGTCCTGATGAAGCTTCCCGAGACGCTCCCGGCAGACCGCCGCGCACCAGGCGGCTTTGCACAGACGCTCTCCACCTTTCGCGGCCTGCTGACAGACCGGATTTTTATGGGATACGCGCTGTCTTCCGGACTGGTTTCCGCGGCCATGTTTGCCTACATTTCCGGCTCGCCCTTTGTGATCCAAAACATTTACGGCGCTTCGCCTCAAATGTTCAGCTTGTTTTTTGCCATCAACGGTCTCGGGATCATTATCGCGGGCCAAATTACCGGCAAGCTCGCCGGACGCGTCAGTGAAAGGAAGCTTTTGATCGTCGGTCTTGGCATCGCCGCGTTCGGTGGAATCTCGCTGCTTGCAATGATCCTCATCGGTGCGGGACTTGCGGCTGTTCTGCTGCCTTTGTTCCTCGTCGTGTCCAGCGTAGGGATCGTCAGTACGACTTCGTTTTCGCTGGCCATGCAAAATCAGGCGAAAGCCGCGGGCAGCGCTTCTGCACTGATCGGACTGCTCTCCTTTGTTTCCGGTGGCATCGTCGCCCCTCTCGTCGGGATTGGCGGCAGCGATACAGCCGTTCCAATGGGTGTCGTCATCGCCCTTGCAGAGATCGGCGCGATCCTGTGCTACCTTTTGATGATCAGACGCAAAGAGACGGCTGCGGGTTGAATTTCAAAAGGGACCTTTCCTCATGCTTGACTGATTCAGGTAGAGGCAAGGTCCCTTTTGGCTGTTATAATAAAGACGAAATGGTCAATCGAAATCATTGGTCGTCATGTCATGAAAGGCGGGAACCGTTTGAGGCCTACGCTTCCAAAAGAGCGACAAACAGCTCAAAATCAGTGGAGATCTGTGAAAGAAATTTTTCTGGTCGCCGCCAAGCTGGGCCTTACCGCTTTTGGTGGCCCTGTCGCACACCTCGGTTATTTTCAGGACGAATACGTCCGCCGGCGCAAATGGCTCGATGATCGCGTTTATGCGGACTTGGTCGCCCTTTGCCAGTTTCTTCCCGGACCCGCTAGCAGTCAGGTAGGGATCGGGATCGGAGTGCTGCGGGGCGGCATTTGGGGAGGAGTGGCAGCCTGGCTTGGGTTTACACTGCCCTCTGTGCTCTTCCTCTCGCTTTTTGCTGCATTTCTGGGCGCCACCACTGCCCTCGATGCGGGCTGGATTCACGGGTTAAAGCTCGTGGCTGTCGCCGTTGTTGCGCAAGCCGTTCTTTCGATGGGACAAAAGCTCGCTCCCGACCGGATTCGCGCGACAATCGCGGTAATATCCATGGCGCTTTGTCTGGTGTGGCCAACTGCCGCGAGCCAGGTGCTCGTTATCCTTCTGGCGGGAACGCTTGGTTTTTCCATGTGGAAGAGCAGCGACCCCTCCCCTGAATCCGAGCTGCGCGTACCGATCAGCCGAACAGTAGGACTCGTCTGTTTGACGCTGTTTTTCGCTCTGCTTGTGTTCATGCCGATCCTCGGCCGGATCGACGGGCTTTCGTGGATCAGCCTGTTTGACCATTTTTACCGGGCGGGTTCGTTAGTGTTTGGAGGCGGCCATGTCGTCTTGCCACTGCTGGATGGAGAACTGGTGCGTGCAGGCTATCTGTCCAAGGAACAGTTTCTTGCCGGATACGGTGCCGCGCAAGCAGTGCCCGGCCCGCTTTTCACATTTGCCGCCTACCTGGGGACCATCATCGGAGGATGGACAGGAGCCATCGGCGCCACCGTCGCTATCTTTCTCCCGGCATTTTTGCTCGTCATCGGTACTTTGCCGTTTTGGCATACGCTGCGCAACAATCCGCGCGTACAAGGAGCTTTGCGGGCAATCAATGCGGCAGTAGTGGGAATCCTGATTGCCGCTCTCTATCATCCGATCTGGACGAGCTCGATTCTATCCCCCGCTGATTTTGCACTGGCAGGAATCTTGTTCTGCCTGCTCGTCTTCTGGAAGACCCCTCCGTGGATTGTGGTGATTGCTGGCGCCATGGGCGGATGGATGCTCGCTCTCCCCTAAATCGAGGAGCCCTCTTGCGATATACAACAAGAGGGCTTCCGCTATTAAAAGTCAAAGTGATCCGGATCCGGACCTACTCTGAGATTCTCATTCATGCTGTCGATTCGTTCCGTCTCTTCTTTTGTCAGTTCAAAATCAAATACCTCGGCGTTTTCGGCGATTCGCTGCTCTTTTGTCGATTTCGGGATGGTGACCACGCCGTTTTGCAGGTCCCAGCGTAAAACGACCTGGGCGACGGATTTGCCGTGTTTGGCTGCGATCTCCTTTAGGACCTGATCGTCTAATAGCTGCCCCTGCATGAGCGGAGACCATGCTTCTAGCTGAATGCCGTGCTTGACACAGAACGCCTGGAGATCTTTTTGCGTCAAGCGCGGATGGTACTCGACCTGATTTACCATCGGTATAATCTCCGCGTCCTTCATCAAGTCTTCGAGGTGGTGAATGTGAAAATTGCTGACGCCGATCGCTCTGACGCGCCCTTTTTTATAGAGCGTCTCCAGGGCTCTCCAAGCCTCTTTGTATTTCCCGGCCACCGGCCAGTGAATCAGGTATAAATCGAGATATTCCAAACCAAGCTTGCCTAGGCTTGCCTCATAGGCGGCGATCGTCGATTCATATCCCAGATCGGCATTCCATACCTTTGAGGTGACAAACAACTCCTCTCTTGCAATGCCCGCTTTTGTCAATCCTTCGCGGATACCTTGTCCTACGCCTGCTTCATTATCATAAATAGCTGCTGTATCTACGCTCCGGTATCCTTGCGCGAGCGCAGCTTTTACCGCGTTCACCAGTTCAGGCCCTTCCTGTACCTTAAACACGCCCAGTCCCAGCCAGGGCATTTTTACTCCATTATGGAAAATAGTTGTATCCTGCAAATGTTTTGCCATGATTAATGTCCTCCTTGAATGTTTATCCGATTGACGATTGCCGCTGCGTTTTTTGATCCATTGCTTCCAATGCCCGACTCCAGCCTGACAGGATGACGGCACCCAGCACCATCAAGCCGCCGATCCACGAAGTGTGAATCAGACCGATCGAATCGGTGATCAAACCTCCCAAGTAAGAGCCGATGGCGATACCCGCATTAAAGGCTGCGATATTGATAGCGGAGGCGACATCCACCGCACTGGGGACGAAACGCTCAGCGAGCATGACGACATATACTTGCAAGCCAGGCACATTCATAAAGGCGAACAATCCCATGAGAATAATCGTGATTAAGCCAGCGGTCTTTGACGGGGCTGTGAATGCCAATAGAAACAGCACCGCCGCTTGCACGATAAACATGTAGAACAATGCCACAATAGGCTTTCGATTCGCTGCCTTGCCGCCAATTACGTTGCCGATGGCTATGGCGATCCCGTACACAAGCAATATGGCAGCGACCGTTTCTTTTTGAAAGCCTGTAATATCTTGAAGCAACGGAGACAAATAAGTGAAGACAACGAACGTCCCTCCGTAGCCCAAGGCGGTTATCGCGAAAACGAGCAGCAACCGTCCGTTAGTAACCAGTTTGAGCTGATCACGGAAACTGGTGCGCCTTCCTTTTGGCAAATGGGATGGTACCAGGATACTGTTGGCAATAAGAGCGGCGACACCGACGGCAATAATCGCTGCAAACGCGAATCTCCATCCGAGCTGCTGCCCGATAAACGTACCGATGGGCACCCCCGTTACGGTCGCTACTGTGAGGCCCGTAAACATCATCGAGATCGCGCTTGCTCTGCGATCCTCGGACACCAAATTGGCGGCGATCGTTGAACCAATTGACATGAATACGCCGTGCGAAAAAGCCGACAACACCCGGGCAACGAGCAGAACGCCAACGTTTGTCGCACTGGCCGCGATGATGTTGCCCACAATGAAAAGGATCATAATCCAAAGCAATAGCGTTTTGCGTCTCATGCTGGATGCAAGCGACGTCAGGATGGGGGCCCCGATCGTGACTCCCAGCGCATAGAGCGAGACCGTGAGTCCAGCAGTCGTGACCGAAATGTGCAAATCCTCTGCGATCAGCGGCAGCAATCCAACGCTGATAAATTCTGTTGTTCCGATAGCGAATGCGCTTACTGCCAAGGCCAGCAGCGCCAGCGTAGTTCGCTTTTTATCTACAGGCATGGCCTCTCCCCTCCTATCCCAGTTTTTTCTAGGGCCCTATTTGATACATAACAATTGAAATGAAAAAGTATAGTGATATTCCGCCGGCAAATGCTATTATGTGTGATAGGCGTTAAGAAGGAAAGAACGCACTTTTTTGTACCATAGGCACTTAAAAGTATGATAGGCACTTTTAGGTGCCTGTTTTCCCAGGAGGAAGAACATGCAGAAGAAGAAGTACAACATTGCCGTCGAAGCGACACTCGAAGTCATCGGAGGAAAATGGAAATGCGTAATCCTCTGCCATTTGACTTACGGCAGAAAGCGGACGAGCGAGTTGAAACGTCTCATGCCCTCGATTACCCAAAAGATGTTGACGCAGCAATTGCGCGAGCTGGAGGAGGACGGCGTCATCAACCGGATTGTTTACAATCAAGTTCCGCCCAAGGTAGAATACGAGCTTAGCGAGTATGGGTGGAGCTTGAAAGGGATACTGGACTCGCTCTGTGCATGGGGGGAAAAGCATATTACAAAGGTGTACGGCGATAAATTTGCCGTCTTGGAGGAGAGCGTATTAAACGATAAACGGAAGTGATCGTCGCAGCCACTTCTTCTCTGTCAAGCCGGTTGAACCGGTCGAGCGCCTTTCTTTCGCAGAGCATAGCTTAAACCAACGATGTTCCGGGCCAATTCCATTCGGTCGCCCCCGATTCGAGTTTTCTGCAATTCCCCAAGGTTCAAATGACCCATAAAAAAAGAGCTGTGCCGCAGTTTTTGGCTGCGATGCACAACTCTTTCCCGTCTTGCCCATCCATTCGGGGTGTTCGACCGAGTCTTCTTACCCCGAAATGTTCTACTACTTAATAATCGAGACTTTTTTTCCGTCTTGTAAAAGCGTTTGTCCTTTGACAACTACCTGATCTCCGTCGGCCAAACCGGACAAGATCACGATCTCGTCGCTCGTTTCTTCACCCGATGTGACTTCCACCTGCTTCGCGACGCTATCCTCAATGCGGTATACGAATTTCTTGCCTTCTCGTTCAAACACTGCTTTGCGCGGAATGACAAGCTGCTCCTCCTGCCCCGTTGTTTGACCGGCAAAGGTGACGTTCACGACCATGTCCGCCTTCAGCTCGTTGGAAGGGTTCGGAATGGAAATTTCGATCGGGTATGCCTTCAGCTGCGAATCCATCACCGGACTGACAGCCGTTACTTTTGCATCCACCTCTTTCGAGAGGATCGGGATGTGAATCTTCACTGCTGTCCCCACTTTTATTTTCGTAACGTCTTGTTCAGAAAGGTTCGCTTTGACTAACAGCGGGTTTGTGTTGACAATGACGACAACGGGAGCCGAAGGCGATGCCAACTGGCCGACTGCTCCGTTCACGCTGGAGACGAATCCGCTGATCGGCGCGGTCACGACCGCGTTGGCCAGTTGCTCTCGCGCGCTTTGCAGAGCCACCGCTGCTTGATTCACAGATGCTTCCGATACTTGCACTGTGGTTTTTTCTTTGGCCGATTCCAGCGATTTCTTGGCAGTTGCATAGCCAGTCTGGGCGTTTGTCAGCTCTGTGTTTGCTTGCTCAAGCATTTGTGAAGAGACGGCACCTTGATCAAACAGCTGCTTCATGCGCTGCTGGTTCAACTGGGCATCTGCCAGTGCTTGCTCCGCTTTTTTCAAAGTGTTTTGCGCCTCAACCAAGCTTTGATCGGTGCTGTTTCCCGACTGCTTGAGATTGGCCAGCGCCAACTTGTAGGCAGCTTCTTGTTGGGCGACTGTATCAGCCAGATCCGACTGGTCCAGTTTGAACAAAACCTCTCCCTGTTTCACGGATTGGCCTAGCTTGACCGGCAGGGATGTAATTTTCCCGGTGACTTTGGGACTGATCTGTACTTCCTGGCTTGGAGCCAATTTGGCGGAAATCCCTGCCTCGCTGCTCACAAATCCTTTCTTGACCAGGTCAATCTGTACGGGAGTCGCCGCTTCTTCCGCTGGTGTATCCGTCGGAGCAGCCGCATCTGGTTGGGAGCAGCCCGCTACGAACAATACTGCTGATAGCGCTAAAATAATCGGTTGTTTTCTCACGTTCATCATTTCCCCTCCTTATCCCGCATGCACTTACGATTCTATCACTGGAACGCTTTGTTTTTGTTTCAGTTTTCGCTTTTCTCTTCTCCGGTTGCGTCTGTCGCGAAGCTTTTTCCCGAAGTCGTCGAACAATGTCGTAACAACAGGCACCAGCACCAATGTAATCAACGTCGAGAAGCTCAGACCAAAAATAACGGTAATGGCCATCGGCGCTTGAGATTCACTACCGGAGCCTGATGCGAAAGCAAGCGGTCCAATAGCAAGAATGGTGGTCATGGATGTCATCAGGATCGGGCGAAGACGAATCGGCCCTGCTTCCAGAATCGCGTCGTGCAGGGAATGTCCTTTCGCACGCAGTTGGTTCACGTAGTCGATCAAAACGATCGCGTTGTTCACGACAAGACCAATCAAGAGAATGTAGCCAATCAGAACGGTTACGCTGAGCGGCGTCGCTGTCACCAGCAATCCGATGAGCACACCGGTAATCGTCGGCGGTACCGAGAACATGATGATAAACGGCGTGTAGAACGATTCAAACTGCCCCGCCATAACCATGTACACGAGTACGACCGACAGGATGATTGCCAGTCCAAGGCTGGAAAAAGACTCCACCATATCCTCCGATTGACCGCCAAAATTGACTTTATACCCATCCGGAAGCGTGAGCTTCGACAGCTTCGCTTCAATATCTCTCATTACCGAATTCAAATCGCGTCCGGCGAGATCGCTTGTAATCTTGAGCTCACGGGAGAGGTTGGCGCGATTGATCGACACCGGCACCTCTACCTTGGAAATCGTCGCTACCGATGTAAGAGCGACTTGCGCTCCACCCGGCGCCGAAATCCGCAGGTTTTTCAAGTAGTTGATATCTTCTTGATAAGATTCGGGAAGTTTGATATTCACATCAATCTCATCGTCGCCTGTACGGTACTTGGTCACCGTTTGTCCCTGGAAGGACGTACGGACGCTGGACAGGATCTGTCCCGTTGTAAGTCCATACAGACTGGCTTTCTCGGCATCCACCAGCACTTCGAACTCTTGCAGCGTTTCTTCCATGGTTGTCGCTACATTGGCAGTGCCTGGAACACTTTTGACTTCCTCTTTGATGATTCCGCCGATATCCTGCAGGACGTTCAGATCATCGCCGCGGAGTTTAAGCTCGATCGGCGAACCAGTCGCGAAACCTTGTGAGGAGCTTATTGTGATCTCAGCCCCCGGTATGGAAGCCACCTGTTTTTGCAAATCGATGGCGATGTCGCTCGCCGAACGGGTCCGTTCGGTCACTTCGACCAAAAGCAAGGTTACGGAAGCCCGGTTTGAGGAAGCGCTGGCCGCAATTGGCGAACCGTTGCTGCCGATAGAGGTGGACAAGGTTTTCAGCTCAGGCACTTTCGTTGCGATATCTTCAACCTGTTTGGCCACCTTTTCCGTTTCTTGCACGACCGTTCCGTTCGGCATTTTAATGGAAATGGATACTTGACCTTCATCCATGGCCGGCATAAAATCCGCACCGATCATTGGTATCAACATCAGAGAGCCGATCATGCTTCCGATGGTTACGAAAAGGACCGTTTTTCGGTGGCCGAGCGACCACTTCAAAAGCCCGCGATAGCCGTTTTCCACTTTCTTGAACCCGATGTTAAACCACTTGACGGGATTGACGCCTCTGTACCCTTTCATATCACCATGATGCGGCACTTTTTTCAAGATGCGCGAGCTCATCATCGGTACCAGCATGAGCGAGAATACCAATGCGGCGATATGGGAGTACACGACTGTCAGCGCCAGTGGGCCGAACAATTCTGAAGCGATTCCTTCCGTCATGGCAATCGGCAAAAATACGCAAATTTGCGCCAAAGCGGACGCCATTACGGCGTTTCCGACTTCTTTGGAGCCGGAAAGTGCCGCTTCCATCATGCTCTTTCCTTGTTCCCGCTGACGGAAAATATTTTCCAAAATAACAACCGCAAAGTCAATCAGCGATCCTAACCCAAGTGTCAAGCCGGACAGGGAGATCAGGTTGATTGTCTGTCCAGTCATATACATCAGAAGGAAGGTCGCAACAATGGAAACAGGAAGAACAATCGTTGCAATCAGCATGGAGTGGAAACTTCCCAGGAAGAAGAACAGCAGGATAATCCCGATACCGCCACCCAGGAGCGCGTGCTCTGCAGTGGTGTAAATGGAGTCTTTAATATAGGTCGAAGTATCCATCGTGTTGGTGATGACGATGTGCTCCGGAAGGTCCTTCTTCAGCTTCTCCATTTCTTTTTTTGCGGAATCCGCCACTTCAATCGTGTTGCCGCCTGAGGCTTTAGTAACGGACAAGCCGATGCTTGGCTGGCCATTCACGTAGTTCAACTGCGTAATGGATTCCAGTGTATCTTCCACAGTCGCAATGTCTTTCAAACGAATCGAGCCGGCGCCTACCGGGATCGGCGTCAGGGCGATTTGATCGACGCTTGCGAACTCGCCTTGTACCCGGATGTTCATTTTGCCGTCGCCCTCACGGACAGAACCGGCAGTACCCGACATATTGTTGCTTCCGATCGCTTGCTGGATCTGCTCCAGCGTCAATCCGTAGGCAGACAGCTTCGCCGGATCAAGCGTCACATCGACGACCCGGCCTTGCCCGCCGCTAATCGCTACGGAAGCGACGCCATCAATCCGCTCCAGACGGGATTGGATGACATCCTCGGCGATTTTCTTCAACTGGTTTACATCTTGATCGCCGGTCAGCGCATAGGTCAGGATCGGCTGACTGTTCGGATCAATTCTAAGTACGCGGGGTGCATGCGCCGAATCCGGCAATGCGCCCCGTACCTGGTCCACCTTGTCACGCATGTTCAGGGTCGCCTGGTCCAGATCTGTTCCCCATTTGAAGAACAAAACGACCTGCGAAGCCCCTTGCATGGAAACCGATGAAATGCTGTCCAGGTCGGCAACCGTACCCAGCGCGTTTTCAATCGGCTTGGTCACCAGCTTTTCCACTTCGCTTGGCGAACCTCCGTCAACAGAGGTCACGACCACGGCTACCGGAAAGTTCAGCTCCGGCATCAGGTCAATGGCCAAACGAGGCAGTGACACGAATCCAAAAATAATCATCGCGACCGTCAGCATGATCATCGTGACGGGCCGCTTAATCGAAAGTGCAGATAGGTTCACATCCACTCACCTCTTCCAAGTCAACTAGTAGCTCTTTTTTTATGGGTATACATCTCATGAAGGACATGGAGTGATGAGATAATCTGAGCAGTTTTTCCTTCGAGTGCCCCCGCGTATGCGTCGTCAGATTCCACCTCTTCCCCCCTGGTTATTCGCAAAGTCGGCGAGACCCAGACAATCCGTCGGTCGTTTCCGTCCCTGATCCGTTTTACCAAGCTTTCCCGCTCCAATCGGTTTACCAGCCCTGACGTGGTGCTGTACGGAAGTTCGACCGCCTTGCTGATCTCGCCGATTGTTTTCGCTCCATCCTTGATTTGTTCCAGAATGAGAACCTGTTGCCACGTCAGGTCATGCATATCCAGTTCTTTTCCTGAAATGGAAGAAAATACGGCATTTGCTTCTCGCAGCAGCTTTGCCAACTGAATCAGTTCCTTCATTCCTAGCCTCCCTTAATCAAACGAGCAACGTACAACATCCTTTCTTTGGATGTAATTGTCACAACGTATATTGTAAACATAGGACTTCCGTATGTGATCTATCGACGGATTGATTGTCGCTCAGATCGGGTCTATCTGCAGATAGATGACATCGCATGGTAGAATGAAAGTAAGAGTGTGAAAACGTGTGGGAAAGAAGGGTGTCGCTTTGTTTAAACGAATTCTGGAAGCCTTGCAAAAGCGATACTTCACCGTTTGGTTTCTTGCTTTGATTGTCCTGATTTTGGTTCCGAATTCATATATGCATGAAACCCCGACGCAATTCGCTTTTTCATTCGCTATCCTGGTCTGTCATTTCTGGCTGTTCTGGACGCCGAAAAACCTGTGGACTCCCCTGCGCACCGAATGCGTGACCGTTTTGATCGGGTTGGTTACCATCGTCAAGGCGCTTGTCGGAGGGTCGGAAACGATCGGGCTGCTGTTCCCGCTTGTCATTTTCGTCGGCATCAGAATGGAAGAGAAACGCGCTCTGATCTACGCGACCGTCCTTGGACTGATTGGGCTTTTGCTTCTGATCCAAGACCACTCGTTCCTTTCGCCGCATCTGGTCCCGTTCGGGCTCACCTTCATCGGCTGCTATGTGGGAGCAAAAGGGTACCGCATCCAGTTCGATGCCTACGAACAAAACCAGCTGCATCTGGAGCAGCTGCAAAAGGCCCATGCCCAGCTGAAGGAAGCCCATAACGAGCTGCAGGAGGCCGCCGTGCATACGATGCAGGTAGCCGTCCTGGAAGAACGCACGAGAATTGCCCGCGATCTCCACGATCAGCTGGGCCATTCCCTCACTTCTTTGATCGTCCAGCTTCACGCTTTGCAGTTCATGCTGAAAAATGGCCCCAGCGACGCACAGGAAGCGGTACGGAACATGCTTTACGTAGCCAAGCATAGTCTGGAAGACATACGCGGCTCGGTACACACGCTGGCGAGTGACCAGTCTTCCCTTGGCCTTGCCCCGCTGCGAGCGTTCCTTTCTCAAACAGAGAAAAATACGGGACTCCGCTGTACTTTGGATGCGGCCGATCCCGAACTGGGATTGACCCAAACCATATCTATCGCGTTTTATCGGATCTTGCAGGAAGCGGTTACAAATACACTGCGCCACTCCGGAGCAAGCCAATTGGATGTCATCGTCACCCAGGATGATTCCCATTGCTACATGTACATCCGCGACGACGGAAAGCTGACGCCGGATGAAACCATTGAACCGGGATTTGGATTATCGAGCATGAAAGAACGCGTGACGGAGCTGAACGGCTCCCTCTCCTGCACCGCGATTGATCCACATGGGTTTGAAATAAAAGTGGTGATTCCGTACCAGGATATCGCATAGGAAGGGATAAAAATGGTGCAAAATGCAAACAAAGCCGCCAAAAAAATCAAAGTGCTGCTTGTCGACGACCAGACCATGATCCGGCAAGGATTAGGCTATGTCATTCAAATGCAGCCGGATATGGAAGTCGTCGGGGAGGCGGCAGATGGCGAGGAAGCGATCGAAAAAGCGGCAGCTTGCCAGCCCGACGTCATTTTGATGGATGTGCAGATGCCGAAGTGTTCCGGAATCGAAGCAACCCGCCAAATCCTAAAGCAATCCCCCCGCATCAAAGTGTTGATTCTCACTACCTTCGATATCCAAAATTACGTAGTGGATGGGATACGGGCCGGGGCAGTCGGGTATATGCTGAAGGATGCCGATTCTCAAGAAATGCTTGAACTGATTCGCAGCGCCTATCAGGGAGCTGTCCTCTTTCATACAGGGACCGCTGCCAAAGCGTTGGCGGAGCTGCTGCGCAGCCAACAGCCCGAGGCGGCGGAGCCAACCGAAAAAGGGTACGTATTGCTCGAAGATTTGACCGATAGGGAATTGGACGTGCTTCAGCAGCTTGCCTACGGATTCCGAAACGACCAGATCGCACAAAACCTGTTCATTTCGGAAGGAACCGTAAAGACCCATGTTCATCGCATCTTACAGAAAATGGGCGTTGAAGACCGAACCCAAGCCGTCGCGCTAGCACTCCGCCACAAGCTTGTAAAATAATTCTCTCCATTTCTTTCCCCCTCTTGCCTTAGTCGTACAGTCGCGATGGAGATGAGAAAGCCGGCAATCCTGTTTCGGGTTCCGGCTTTTTTGCTTTTTTTCGCTTCATCCATTATGGAATACGATCAACTTGCAAAAAGATTTCACTCTATCGAAAGTTTTCCGCCGCGAAGTGCACGTTTCAAAAATTTTCCTGTATGCGAAGCGGAGTCCGATACCTTGCCGTAAATGACTCTCCCCCATGTAAAAGGACAGGGTCAGACGCCTAAGTTTGATTACCATCAACCCGGCAGAGAATCAGTTATTAAGCTTTTGCAATAGGACTATGTATTTTCTTGATAACTCTCCTCGATAAAGGAATGTTAAAATGAACATATTGTGAACATTGTTCTTTCTATTGAAAAGGTTGTGTTGCAGCATGTCATTCTCGTGGAAACGAAATCTGGTTGTCTTGTGGATCGGCGTCTTCTTTTGCAGCGCTGCCTATTCCATCTCCATCCCTTTTTTGCCGATCTTTCTCCACACTTCCTTAGGGGTTAACGAGCATTTGGAGGCATGGTCGGGCATTTCATTTGGAATTACGTTCCTTGCCAGTGCATTAATATCTCCCTATTGGGGGTCTCTCTCTGACAAGTACGGGAGAAAACCCATGTTGATTCGGTCGGGTTACAGCTTGGCCGTTTTGTATTTTCTCAACTATTTGGTGACCGATCCGTACTCGTTTCTGGCACTTCGTGTCCTTCAGGGCCTTCTGGCCGGGTTTGTCCCCGCCTCGATTGCCCTTGTCGCGACGAATACGCCAGACAAGCATGTCGGCTATGCCCTCGGCGTAATGGCGACTTCCGGGGCTACCGGGGGCATCATCGGGCCTTTGATTGGGGGCTTTGTCAGCCATCTGTGGGGAAATCGGGAGGCGTTCCTCTTCTCGGCTGTAGTCGTCTTGATTGCGGCATTTATCGCCACGTTTTTCGTAAAAGAGACGAATTTCAATCGTTCAGGCGAACGTTCGCATGTTGCAGACGATATTCGTTTGGCAATGTCAAACCGTTCCTTTGTCACCATCCTTGGACTGGCCATGGTTGTCACGATTTCGGTCATGCTTTTGGAGCCGCTGCTTACTGTCTACGTCCTGCAGCTCGGCGCTTCCCAGCAGGATGCTTCGCTCAGCTCGGGCATCATCTTTTCCGCGGTCGGAATTGCCACAGTGCTGGCCGCGCCACAGTGGGGAAAGATCGGGGGCAAGATCGGCTACTCGAAAATTCTCTTTATCGGCTTAGTCGGCGGCGGGATCGGAAACCTGCTGCAGTACTTTTTCACCAACCTGTACGGCTTTGGCATCCTGCGGTTTGTCTACGGATTATTTTTTGCCGCTGTTTACCCGTCTTTGAATGCCTTGATCGTGAAAGTGACGGACCCCGAATTCCGCGGCAGAGCGTTTAGCCTCAATCAATCCTCTACCCAGCTCGCCAACATGATCGGTCCTGTATTGGGAGGGTTTTTGGGAGGCTGGATTCCCATCCGAACGGTGTTTATTATCAACGGGTTGGCTTTGTTGATTATTGCCGCGCTAATGAAAACGAAATTCGCGATCCAGGCGCCTGCGAAAGAAAGCAGGGACTTGAAGGCGGATCACTCGACGGCTTGATCATTTCCCCTTGCAAAAAAGACAGTCGCCCGATCCGGCAAACGTACTTCGCTGCGCTTGTTCGAAACACAAAAAAGCTGCCCATTCCAGCAGATTCGTCTACTGGAAGAGCAGCTTTTTTACTGATGCCGTTTCGTTCCCTCTTCCCTTTATTTGAACGCCTCGCTGCGGTACACTTCTTTTCCTTCAAACAGCGTCCAGAGAATATTCGTTTTCTTGATCTCCGTGGCCGGGATCGTGAACAGGTTTTTATCCAGAACGACCAGGTCCGCCTTCTTGCCGACTTCGATAGAGCCGGTAATATCCTCTACAAAATTGGCGTAAGCTCCGTCAATCGTAAAGCTGGCAATCATATCGGCAAGGGTGGCGCGTTCATCCGGGTTGGCAATATCCTTAGGATCGGTTTTGCCTTCTTCGATCCGGGTGATGCCTTGTTGAATGCCGTGCAGCGGATGAAACTCCTGGGTCACAATGTAGTCGCTGCCGGAAGCCATCACGATGCCTGCGTTGATCATGCTCTTCATCGGATATTCCTGCTCGGCCCGCTCGCGTCCCAGGTACGGAACCTCGATTTCTTCGAAGAATCCCGGCTCTTTCAAGAACCAGTATGGCTGCGGAATTCCGATGACGCCCAGCCGTTTAAAGCGCTCCAAATCTTTGGAATCGAATAATTGCAAATGAACGATAGAAGGACGCGCATCCCGCTTTCCATTCTTTTTCTCTGCATACTCGAATCCGTCGAGGGTGATTCTGGTCGCCGCGTCTCCGATCGAGTGGACGTGCAGTTGGAAGCCGGCTTTATCGGCGGCGGCTGCTGTCTCGTTGTACACTTTCGGGTCCCAGATCAGTTGGCCGTTCGTATGCTTGTGCTTGTAAGGCTCTTCCAGGTAGCCGGTAGCTCCCTCTACCACGCCGTCCATGAAAATTTTCACCGCGTTGATCTGAAAATGAGGACCCTTGTTCTCTTCGCGCAGCTTGATGAATTCTTTCACCTGCTCCGGCCCCTTCGCCGGGTCTGCTGTAATGGCATTGCGGAAGCGGACGGTCAGCTTGTCTTCCTCGGAGAGCTGCTTGTACGCCTCAAGAACGTTGGGATAGCGCAGCATGTCGGGATCGCGAGCTGTCGTCACCCCTCGTTCGGCTGCCAGTTTCTGATACTCCAGGATTCCATTCATATACTGCTCGACAGAAAGCCCCGGAATTTTTTTCAACACGAGGTCCATCGCCTTTTCGCGCAGCGTTCCCGAAGCTTCCCCCGTAGACGGATCGCGCTCAATCAGGCCTCCGTCCGGATTGGGAGTTCTTTTTGTAATTCCCGCCACTTCCAGCGCTTTGGAGTTTACCCAGAGGGAGTGCCCATCATCCGACGTGAGGGCGATCGGTATGTCTCTGGATACCTCATCGAGCGCCTCCTTACGCGGTCCAATTCCGGTCGCAGCCGAGTTCGTCCAGCCCCGTCCCTGGATCGCTGTTTCCTTTGGATACTTCTTCACAAATTCCTTGACAGCTTTCACATACTCTTCGATGGACCCCAGATCAAACAGGTCGACTGTGTAAATCATGCCGGTCGTCTTGCTTGCATGGGTATGGCTGTCGATAAAGCCCGGCAGAACCATCTTCCCCTTCAAATCCACTACTTTCGTCTGTGTCCCGGCATACGCTTTGGCTCCTTCACTGGAACCGACATATACGATGGTGTCACCCTTTACTGCGACTGCCTCCGCCCAGTTGCGGTTGCGGTCTACCGTATAGACGGCTCCGTTTTGCAGGATCATGTCGGCCGGCTGGACAGATGATTGCGCCTTGCTTCCTGTCTGGGCAGAAACGGCTGTCGGCAAAAGCATGGAAGCCGCAAGCAACACGCTCGCCGCTTTTTTTGTAAACACTTGCATCCCCCTTTTCATCGCACAGTGCCTCTCGTTTTTTGCGTTTTCGGCAAGGCAGCTTGCATCTTCTTCACCCGTTGGAAATGCTTTCTTCCGGACTGCTATTAATAATAAGGAGAATTGTATACCAATGCAATTCTTTTTCGACAAATAACAACAAAAAACAGCACCGCATACGGGGCTGCTCTGATTAACGTTTGGCTATTTTTAGAACGTGATTGTCGTCATGCCTTGTTCAAGTACAAAGAGGCCTTTCCAATCCGTTGTTCTAAATCTGGACCTCTCATGGCACGCGGTGTTCCGACCTGCTATCACCCGAGTGCTCTCCTCAAATCGTCCCACTCCGTGTACAGGCGGACGATATCCTCCTCGATGAGCCTTGTGCCCATTTGCACCTCAATGATCTCCAGCTCGGTGATGGCCTTGATCCCGTGCTTTGCTCCTGTCGGTATTTTGAACACATCCCCTGCGCTCACCAGCACCATCTGGTCTTCCAGAACAAATTCACCTGTTCCTGAAACAATCGTCCATACTTCGCTTCGCATAAGATGATATTGATAGCTAAGGTTTTTTCCCGCTGTTATGCACAGACGTTTCGTCATTATTTCCGTCCCGTCTTCACTTGTTTGGTAATCCAGTACGCGATACCATCCCCACCGCCGTTCCTCAAACATAGGCCTCTGTTCGAGTGGTTTCACAAAATCTTTCACACGATGGCTTGCCGATTTGTCTGATACCAATACGCCGTCAGGACTTGCCGCAACTACAATATTCGACACGCCCAGAATTGCTATCGGTATATCCAGCTCGTTGATGAGATGGGTATTGCTGCTGTCTTCGCTAATAACGCCTTTCCCGATCACTTTCGTCTGAAAATCGGAGGTTAATGTGTCCCATGTGCCCAAGTCTCGCCATGTCCCCTGAAAAGGGATGGCGACGACCCGTTCGGCTTTCTCCACTACTTCATAGTCAAAGCTTATCTTTGGAAGCTTGTCGTACTGCTCGATCAGTTGGTCATAGCGAAGCGGAATCTTCTTCGTTTCCAGAAGCTTTATGAGATAGCCGAGCCGAAATGAAAAAACGCCGCAATTCCACAGGGCTCTCCGCCGGATGAATTGAATGGCTTCGTCTTCAGATGGCTTTTCTTTAAAGGAATGAACCGCTATATACGGATTGTGCATGCTTGCTGCATCGCGGTCGGGGATGATATAGCCATGCTTCTCGGAAGGGTAGGCAGGATGGACTCCGATCAACGCGATATCGGCATTTGTACGTCGGATTGCATCCTCCAGCTCTTTTACTTTATCAAAGAAATGATGGTCTGTATAAGGATCAACCGGCATCACTGTAATCACTTCATTCAGGTCTACCCCTAGCTCGGAATAGAAATAGGCGGCAGCCAAAACGATTGCCGGATACGTATCCCGCCGCTCCGGTTCAATGATGAGCGGTATATCGTTTCCCAACTGACAAGTAATCATGTCCACATGTGCTATGCTCGTCGAAATATAGGCTGCATCCACCATCTTTTTTCTTCCCAGCTGTCTCCAAACCCTTTGCAGCATCGATTCCATCTCGTCATTCTCGGTCTTGATCGTTTTCAAAAATTGTTTCGACCTGGATTCATTGGAAAGCGGCCACAGTCGTTTCCCTGATCCTCCTGAAAGCAAGACGAGCTTCAATGGGAAGCACCTCATTTCTGTCTGATCCTTTCTGCTCACATGTAATATCCATATGTGCGCTCACCTCAGGAGGTATGTGTGTATCGACGTGTCCAAGAGTGGAAACTTCTTGCGGAGTACGTGTATTCCCATGTACAAAAAATTGTACAACCGTCGGGAAAATAGATAGATGTCCGTTGCCGTTTATGCTGCGCTTCATACTATGTCCTATAGATCGTCATCTGCCGACAGATTTGTGGAGGGTTCGTCTGATGATAACGTGGAAAGAAAATTACCGCCGTTGGCTGCATTGCGACAAGTTAGACGGTGAACTGCGCAATGAGCTTGATCGTTTGAAAGGCAACCAGTCTGTCCTCGAAGACTGTTTTCAGACAAATCTCGAATTTGGCACAGGGGGGATACGAGGCATATTGGGACCTGGTCCCAATCGGATGAACTTGTACACAGTACGCAAAGTCACCGAAGGGTTGGCGCTGTACATTGCCGAGCACGGGAACGAAGCGATGCGCCGCGGTATTGTCATCGCCTATGATTCACGGTACAAATCGGCTGACTTTGCTTTGGAAGCGGCAAAAGTGATGGGAATACACGGAATTCACAGTTACCTCTTTGACCGTCTCTGCCCCACCCCCCTTCTCTCGTTTGCGATCCGCCATCTGCATGCGTTTGCAGGAATCGTGATTACCGCCAGCCACAACCCTCGCGAATACAACGGGTACAAAGTGTATGGGCCAGACGGCGGTCAGCTTACGCCCGTCGTCACGGATCGAGTGCTTGCCAAGATGAATGAAGTGAAAGATGAACTGTCGGTAGCCACGCTCGATGAGCAAGCCTTGCGAAATCGGGGCTTATTGACATTTGTTTTTGAAGACATTCTGGATGCTTATTTTTCCTGTCTCGAAGCCATTCGGATAACACCTCCCGGCTCAGTCGCTTCTTCTTCCCAAGTAAAAGTGGTTTTTACCCCTCTTCACGGAACATCCGGAGAACCCATCATGCGAGCCATGAGCCGGTTCGGCTATGATCAGGTGACCATCGTCCAGGAGCAGGCATACCCAGATCCCGATTTTAGCAATGCTGTATCCTTGAATCCCGAGGAGCCCCAGGCGTTCGAGCGGGCTATCGAGTACGCGGAGAGGCTGGATGCCGATCTGATCTTTGCCACTGATCCTGACGCTGACCGGTTGGGCGTTGCCGTCAAGAACGAACAAAACAAGTACGTTGTCCTTACAGGAAATCAGGTCGGTGTTCTTCTGCTGGAGTACCTTTTATCGGCCAGAAAAGAGGCAGCGCTGCTTCCCGCTAACGGTGTCGTACTAAAAACAATCGTGTCTTCCGAAATGGCGAGAACCATCGCGAGAAATTACGGCCTGGAAACGATCGATACGCTCACCGGTTTCAAGTACATCGGAGAAAAGATGAGTGAATTTGAGCATACGAAGGAATATGCTGTCCAATTTGGCTTCGAGGAAAGCAACGGCTATGTGACCGGCGATTTCGTTCGGGATAAAGACAGCATCCAGGCAGCTGTGCTGTTTACAGACATGTGCGCTTTCCATAAATCCAGGGGAAAAACGGTGTACCAAGCGTTGCTTCAGCTCTTTTCGAAATACGGCTACTACCGTGAAGATTTATTTTCCATGCAAGTAGAAGGAAAGAAAGGCTTGGACCAAATAAGGAAAATATTACGCTTCTTACGGGAAACCGATGTGGCCGACATTGATGGAAGCAAAGTGACCAAAACCGAGGATTATCTGAACGGTGAAGCCAGGAATGTGAACCAATCGGCGGTAACGCGGATTTCTTTGCCGAGATCGGATGTGCTGAAATATTACCTGGAAGACGGCTCATGGTTTTGTCTTCGCCCATCGGGAACCGAACCGAAACTGAAGCTGTATTGTGGAGTAAAGGGGGCCTCACTGGAGGATTCCAGGCAGAAGCTTGCTCGCTTGAAACAATCCGTCGTAGATCTCATCGGGAAGGTTCACCTCGCGGAATAAGCAGTGTTGTTCAATGCGCGAAAGAAACCGTGGAGGCGTGTAAAATGAAAATACTACTTGCCACGTTTTGGTTTTTGCCCCATGTAGGAGGGGTAGACACATATCTGCGGGTGCTAAAGCAAGGGCTGGAAAAACACGGACACCAGGTGGATGTACTGGGGCATCACCCGGAAATGAGTCACGTTTATCTGGTGGAGCAAAACCGGCTTATCGAGAAGAAGCCCATACTGTTTCCTCTTTACGACATGATGATGGATTTTTTTAATCAGGAGCTGCCTGACTTCGAAGACTGGGGACGTTTTCGCGAAATTGAAAGCTATGCGTTTGAAATGGCTTCTGTTTTGATCGGCTTGAACGATTATGATCTGATTCACACGCATGACGTAATATCCACGAGAGCTCTTTCACGCGTTATCCCCTCCTCAACCCCTCATGTTGCAACGATCCACGGGCTGCTCATGGAAGAGTTTTTTGTCACGGGAGAAATTGAAAAGGAAGGGTCCATGCGATGGAAGTACAGCTTTGTCGAAGAACATCTGGGTGCGTCCACGGCTGATATTACGATCCTGCCAAGCGAGTGGCTCCGCCGTGAATACATCAACCGTTTTTTTGTCCCTCCTGAAAATTTGACCGTCATCCCATACGGTCTGAACGCGGAAAACATCATCAAAACGGCGGGTAAAATGAAGCGAGTTCCCCGGCCAGACGGCAAACTGGTCATCATCTGTCCCGCCCGAATTGTCCCGTACAAAGGGCAGCGTTATTTATTGGAGGCGCTGGCCAAGCTGGCAACGGTCAGAGACGACTTCGTCTGCCAGTTTGCCGGGGATGGGTTGCAAAAAGCGGAGCTGGAGACATTGGCCCGGCAATTGAATATCCAGGAGCATGTTCAGTTTCTGGGAAGCCGGAAAGATATGTACAACTTGTTGAAGCAAGCCGATATTTTCGTGCTTCCGACACTTGTTGAAAACCATTCGCTCGCTGTAATGGAAGCGCAGGTGATCGGTCTCCCCGTTATTACGACAAAAGTCGGAGGCAATCCGGAGTTGTTGACTCACCAGCACACAGGAATGCTGGTCGAACCGCGAAACAGCGAAGAGTTGTTTCAAGCGATTTTGACACTGATGCGCGAGCCTGAGCTAAGAGCGAAATTGTCCGAAAACAGCCGAAAATGGGGAAGGAAATACTGGAGCCCCGACAACATGGTAAAGCGGACGCTGGAGGTATACGAGCAGGCGCGAAACAAATGCAAATGAGGTGCTGCCTTATGACAGCACCTCTTTTTTCGTGATAGAATGCCGGTTCGCATTTTCAGACTAGCGGAAGCATGGGCATATGAACAATTTTTCCAAACTCGCCGATTCCAACGTTTATTTCCTGCAGACCGTATCGATCTGCTTGGGCCTTCACGACAAATCTTCCTGGTTTTAGTTTCGAAAAATGAAAGGCTCCCTGTCGATCCGTAACCGTCTTCAGGATTTGGTTCTTTTTTTCATCCACGACATGGACGACTGCTTTTGGCAGAGGGACTCCGGAAAACTTGTCATAGACTCTTCCGCTGATAAACAAAACCGGCTCAGGCCGGATTTTTTCCCACCACTCTCGATCCTTCAAAGGGCCTGCCATTTTCTTATTTGGGACCTTGTAATGGGACGGGAGCAAAAAAGACAGCTGATCCCATACCTCGTCGTCGAGAAAATAGACCTTTCGGGAAGGCTTGAAGTCAAGCAAATGGATGTAGGGCTCCATCAGATCGGGCAATCCCGGAACAATCAACTCGTCCACGAGAAATGATAGTTTCCTTACATCGTCATTGATTTTTTTTTCTTTCGGGACGAAAACATCGCTGGCGATGATCTCCAGGTTTCCTCTTAGCATGGCCGGGATCGAGGTTGAAATCGTAAATTTCCCGCCCGGATTTTTCTCTTCATGTATCAATTTCCCGTTTACATAAATGGAAATCGTCAATTTCTCCGGATAAGGCAACCGGCGACAGTGAAGAATGAGGGGCGATTCTCGTTTCACATGCCGAAGCGGCAGCGTAAACCGCTTGGAAAGCCATGCATCATGATAGCGGCCGGTAAATTCTTCCGTGTTCATGGATGACCTCCTCAGTGAATTTTCCGGATCAGCCTCAAGCTATCATAGTCACAAACATATTCAAAATCCGGATGGTCACAAATCTCGTCAACGGCAAGCTTGACACCGGGAAATACAGCGTGCCCGTAATCGTGACAGGCAATGATTCCTCCGCGGACAACCTTTGGCGAATAGAACTGGAGATCATGTTGAACCCCTTCATACCTGTGATCCCCATCAATAAACAAAGCTGCTATCTGATTGGGACAATCAACGTACGCTTCCGTACTTAGTTTCCTTATTGAATGTACAATGTCGCCGACTCCCGAGCTCTTTACATTTTCCAGGAATATATGAAAATACGGATCTTTTGTATAATACAAATCTGGATAATCGGGATCGACGTGCGGCCCGAACGGATCAATCGCAAACACCTTTCGTTTCGTGGCGCTTAAAAAAAAGCAGCCGAGTCCCAATGCCACTGTGCTTTTTCCTTTAAAGGAGCCGATCTCCACAATGTCTCCAGGCAGGCCATCAACCCGTGCAGGCAAATGCAAGAGTGCGATCTGCTCGAGCTCTGTCAGCCAGCCTTCGATGCCACGTATTGTTTCTAAAAGCTCTTGTACTTTGACGGATCTTTCAGCCAAAGGGATTTCTCCTTTTTCCATTTTTCGCGAAATCATCGATTTTTTTCATAACATCCCCGCACGATTGCATGATGTAAGAAACCTCATCCTCCGGTATCCTCGTTTTTGAACTGCCGATTGGATGGTCCAACACGCGAAAGACGTCCGCGGGCTTGAGACGCCCCAGCTTGCAAATCGTCTTGACAGTCTCCCGGTTTTTGTTGACCAGGTCTTCGTACTGAATCAGATAAGCCTTGGGGTCCTCCCGGCTTAGCTTCAGATAAGCAGACGAGATTTTATTCCAATCGTGTACATACTGCTCGATTGTCCATTGATAATGGGCCCGAAAGTGGGTTCCGGAAATGCTTTGCCAAGTATTTACCGGATTTCGGACGAGAAGAATGATTGTACAATCAGGATAGGCTTTTCGAAACAGCTGCAATTCCTCATATCCGTACTGCGACTCTTTAAAACCGATCAAATCATGGCTTTCCCGATATTCTGCATAAAAGTTGTCAAAAAAGGAGCGGACAGAAGCAATCATGGCTTGTTCAAGGAATGAACGCTGGGGAATCAGGTTGGCGATCCAATGATTGGGATCCTCGTTGCCGTCAAAATAAAGACTCCGTTGATCGGCTACTGCCTCACTCTGCGTCCATTCTTTCAACGATGCAAAAATGTTCTGAAAGGCCCGGAGACATTTGTGATGCTCTCCCCAAATCAATGTCAGCTTCCGAGAATTAAAAATTCTCTGCAGCAGCGTCGAGCCTGATCGTCCGTGTACCGAGGAGATGATCAGATTCACCAGGCTCCCCCCTCTCGCATATTCATTCCATTGACTGAACTGTTTATGCAGGCGGTATATATCGCATGCTCTGCAAGTAGCCAATCACCTTTCCAGTGCTTTCCTCCGCCGTTTCGCGGTCTGTATAAACAGTGACCTCGGGAGACTCAGGGGCCTCGTAAGGATCGGAAATTCCGGTAAAATGCTCGATTTGGCCCGCGATCGCCTTTTTATAAAGTCCCTTTACATCCCTCTGCACGCAAACCTCCAAGGGACAGTTGACAAAGACTTCTACAAAGGAACCGATTTCCTTCCTGCAATACTCTCTCATTTCCCGAAATGGGGAAATAAAGGAGGCTAAAACAAGGACATCGTTTCGGGTAAGCAGCTTCGCCACGAATGCAGCCCTCTCGATATTCTTTCGGCGGTCCTCCTTTGAAAATCCGAGATCAGCTGCCAACCATTTTCGGATATCGTCGCCATCCAACACTTCAACCCGTATTCCGGTTTTCCGAAGCTGCGTCTCGACCAGCCTGTTAATCGTCGTTTTACCCGATCCGGAAAGCCCTGTGAACCAGACAGTTACCCCTTTTTGCAATTGTCAGTCCTCGCTTTTTGTTGCTTTGCAAGGCCAATGGTTCAGTTCGTGATCAGCGTTTGAATCACATGGTCCCAGTCCATGTCATAACGCTCTAATTGGCGTTTTCCGTCCATCCCCATCGACTTCGCCGCCTGTTTATTTTCGTAAAGCCAATCCATTTTTTCCGCAATGGCCTCAGGTTGCATGTCGACCACAAAACCGTTGTTGCCATCTGCTACAAATTCAAGCGGACAGCCGGAATCAAAATGCGTGATCACCGGCTTGCCTGAATAAATGGCTTCCAATGTCACATATCCGTAATCTTCCTGGAACGGTCCGTAATACACAGCTAACGCGTTGGCGTAGTAGCTGATCTTTTCCTGATCGTTGATCCATCCGAGGAAGCGGACTTTATCCTGTAAAGAGTAAGCTTCAGCGAGGGCGCGAAGACGCTTTGCATACGTTTCATCGCCTTTGCCTGCCAGCAGCACTCTAACCGGTGTTTTCGTATAGCGAAGTGCCTCGACCAATAAATCCTGCCTCTTTAACGGGTCCAATCTCCCGATGCAAAAGATGTAGTCGTCCACGGATTCAAAATGCAGTTGTTCATAAAACGCCGGCGGATGATAAAGCGGCGTGGAATCAATTCCGTTGTATTTTTTTAAACGCTCTGAAATCGTCGAGGAAATGGTCAGCAGCTTTTTATGCTCCGGGATGTACTTGTTGTCGTACTTCATGATGAGATCGCGAAGCTGTTGGCCATACTCCATTTGATGCACGTCGCTGTACGGGGTCCCCCACAAATCGTAGACCTCGCGTTGCTGGTGCAACAGCCACAGCACTTTGTTATCATGCTGTACATAGTACATCGGAAATTTAAGACAGATCAGCATGTCGATCTTGGAGCCAATCGTTTCTGTCAAGTTGACATAGCGCGTCATTTTGATACTGTTGAATAAACTTCTGGGCGGTTTACGCTTAACCGGGATGGTTACGATCTCAGCCTCATATCCTCTTTTCCATAATTGCTGCTTTAGATTCTCTGCCAAAAATTCTGCTCCGCCACGCACAAACGGGACCTGGACGGTGGCTATGGCAATTTTCATTTCCTTCGCTCCCTTTCAGAGACTTGCGCTCATATAGGTATGCAACGCATCTGTCCAGTGTCTCATCTCCGGGAAGCCGTTAAGACGGATTGCCATATGATCCAAGACAGAATATGCCGGTCTGCGAGCGGGCCGCGGGAGATCCTTCGTTTCAATCGGGGCAACCTTGCATGTCAAACCAGCCTCGGCTATGATGGCTTTTGCAAATTCGTACCATGTGCAGGCCCCGGCATTCGAAGCGTGGTAGACTCCGTATTTTTCGGTTTCGATCAGTTCCTTTAGAAATGCCGCGAGGTCGATCGTATAGGTAGGCGATCCGGTTTGATCGTTTACGACCTGTAATTCCGTCCGCATTGCGGTCAGTTTCAGCATGGTTTTCACAAAGTTGTTGCCATGCCTCCCGAATACCCAGGAAGTTCTTACGATGAAGTATCTGTCTGAAAAGCTCTTCACCATTTCTTCTCCGGCAAGCTTTGACTTGCCATAAACGCATAGAGGATTGACAAGGTCGAATTCGTTATACGCTGTCCCTTTATTTCCGTCAAACACGTAATCGGTGCTGATATAAACCATCTTGGCCGCCACTTGGCGAGCAGCGACAGCCACGTTTCGCGTCCCATAGGCATTTACCAAATAAGCCGTATCCTCGTCTGACTCCGCTTGATCGACGTTCGTATAGGCCGCCGCATGGACAATCGCGTCGGGCCGGAGGAAATGAATGATTTCCGAGACAGAGGCAGAGTTGGTAATATCCAGCTCCGAACGACTCAGACTGAAGACTTCATGATGAGCGGAAAAAACTGCCTTCAGGTCCTGAGCAAGCTGTCCATTGGCCCCTGTGATGACGACCTTCATAATTTCGTTACACCCTGTTTCTTGTTATTTGAACTGAAAATGACTCGCGTAGCAGCGAACCCTTTATATTTCCGATGCCCGCATCCGCCCCCACCAGTCTTGGTTATCCCTGTACCAATTGATCGTCTCCCATATCCCCGTTTCAAAGGAATGTCTCGGTACCCAGCCGAGCTGTCTTCGAATCTTCCTCGCATCGATGGCATAGCGACGGTCATGACCGGGACGATCCGGTACAAAACGGATCAAACGCTCAGGTTTGTTCAACAAGGATAAAATGTTCCTGACGATCTCGATGTTGGCCCATTCGTTGTTTCCGCCCACATTGTAAATCTCCCCAGGCAAGCCTTTATGGATCACCAGATCGATAGCGGCACAATGGTCCTCCACATGAAGCCAGTCGCGGACGTTCTGTCCGTCGCCATACAACGGAAGCTCCTCGTCTCTCATCGCCTTGGTTATCGTCATTGGAATCAGTTTCTCCGGGAACTGATAAGGTCCGTAATTATTGCTGCAGCGAGTGATATTCACGGCTAACCCGTATGTTTCATAGTATGCTTGCACGAGCAAATCCGCTCCCGCTTTGCTGGAAGAATAAGGGCTGTTTGGATGAAGAGGCGTTTCTTCCGTAAAATAGCCAGTTTCGCCAAGTGTGCCGTACACTTCGTCCGTGGAGATTTGAAGGTACTTTTTCACACGGAATTTTCGGGCTGCTTCCAACAAAACATGCGTGCCCAGCACATTGGTCTGAACAAACATGTCTGGTTCCGCGATACTTCGGTCCACATGGGATTCTGCCGCAAAATTTACGATCACATCGACCAGTTTCGCCGGCTCGTCATCGAACCTCGGCCACCCCCCGGATACGATGCTTTCTACCAGATTTCGGTCGCATATATTCCCTTGAATAAAACGGTAGGAAGGATGCGTCTCCATATCCCTCAGATTCTTGAGGTTTGCCGCATATGTGAGGAGATCAAGGTTGAGAATTTGATAGTGAGGATATTTCTTCCGTATATAGCGGATAAAGTTGCTGCCGATAAATCCTGCTCCACCCGTTACAAGCAGTTTCATGGCTCATCCCCTTTATCTAAACCGCGTAGACCAGTCGAAACCTATATCCGGGTCGTCATATGCGATTCGGTATTCGTCCGGATGCTGCGGCTGGTAGGATTGGTTGGTCACATACGTAATAATCGCGGGCTCATCTCCTAAAACCCTGTACCCATGGGCTACCCCGCGGGGAATGAGCAAAGCGATCGGGTTGTGCTCGCCCATGTAATAGACATCTGTCTGTTTATAGGTAGCGGAATGCTCACGAAGGTCGTGCAGGACGACTTGGGCATTGCCTTTCGGAAAAAACCATAGATCGTCCTGTTTTTTATGGTAATGAAATGCTTTGATGACACCCGGATAGCTGAGCGAACATGACAACTGACCGAATTGCTCCAGCATCTCATCATCGTCCCGAAGAACCTCCATAAAGGTCCCCCGGTCGTCAACGTGCTTTACCAATTTTTTTATTTTTACGTCCTGTATCATCTCAAGCCTTCCTCCCGTTTCAATCCATCCTTTCCTCTCATCCATTCTTTTCTCTACTGCCGCACTAGAAGACTTTACGTACGAGCAGCAGGGAGTTTTCATACAGAGTCACATATTCAAAACCGGCGTTCCCCGCGCACAGCTCATCAACTGCTCGAGTAACCCCTTCTGCATGCATGTAGTCATGGAAAGCAATGATACCGTTTTTTGCAACTTTGGGCGTGTACAGCAGAATGTCTTGCTTGACCCCTTCGTATCGATGGTCACCGTCAATAAAAAGAGCTGCAATGGGGTCTGGACACTCCGTATAAGCCTCATTGCTGAACTTTGGAATGACTTTTACATGGTTTTGCAGGCCCGCATTGGTAATGTTGTTCCAAAAGCTATCAAAATACGGCTGTTTGAAAGCATGAAAGTCGTTAAACTGTTCCCCGTCATAGTGCGGCTGAAAAGGATCAATCGCATGAACAGGCCGCTTTTGTTTGCTGAGAAGCATACTTCCCAATCCCAATGCGACTGCGCTTTTCCCTTTGTACGATCCGATCTCGACGATCGCCCCGGGAACATGGTCCACCAGCAGCGGCAGATGAAGCAAAGCCACTGCTTCCGGGGTTGTTAACCAACCGTCTGTTGTTTCTACAGAGTAGAGTAAATTTTTCATATGCAGGATTTTCGGATTCAATGTCATTCCTCCGGTTTTTCATTATTCGTTAAAAAAGGGAGCAAGGGCCTGTATTCAGCGCGAAGCTGCGGCAAATTGTCTTTGTTTATCAGACCTTGCGCCAGCTTTTCAGTTATGCTGTTGCCAACATTGCCCCATTTCATGGAGAACCGATCCGCCGAACGAATTAATTGAGGCATTCCGAACAAGGAGCTGGTTACACTGCCGTGGTGATGGACGTAGCTCCCCGGGTAAACCATCATTTCTGAAAGAGTTTCGTGCAACAGAGCCCGCTGAACAAAATCGACATCTTCCCAAAAGGCAATTCCCAGCCCTTCCTCGAACAGTCCGATTTCCTCAATCAGTGTCTTGCGAATAATCACGAGTGAAAAGCTGACATGAAAATACGATTCGGATTTGTGCTTTTCCGCAAATGACTCCGCGAATTTTTCAAAGCCGTCGTAAAACCGATCGATCGACTCCAGGGTCGGTTCAAAAGGAAAACGCGCTCGTAAAAATGTATCCTCTTCCGGGAAACGGTGAGGATAGCTCATGATATACACGTTGTCGACAGGACTGACCATTCCCAGATTCGGATTGCTGCGCATTTTTTCGATCAACGGGGGAAGCCAATTTTTCGAAACGACAATGTCATTGTTGCAAAGACAGAAAAACTCCCCTTCCGCTGACTTGATCCCTTGATTCCAGGCTTTCGCCACACCCAGGTTTTCGGGATTGGAGATGATTTTGACATCCTTCACCCAGCGGTAAGGGCTGACATCCACATGCATGATCTTCTCTTTCGTCGCGTCAGTCGATCCGTTGTCGATCAAGATCAATTCATAGGGGAGGTCCGTGTTCTTGAAAATGCTGTCCAAGCATTGCTCGGTGACGTGATACTGGTTGTACAGCGGAACGATAATACTGACCAGGTTATTCATATCCCCCACTTCTTTCCGTTAAATAACCTTCCTAGGGATGAAAGGGAACATCGTTTCTTTGCGCCATAAAAAAGCCGTAGTCTGTCGGCAGGAACACTTTGTTCGTCCAAAGGTCTGACGGCATAATCAACTCATCGATCACCCTTTTGACATCCGGCCAGATTCCATTGATATCGTGGAACGCGATCCATCCGCCTTGCGCAATGAACGGCGCCCACAGCTCGTAATCCCTTCGCACCGATTCGTAATGATGGTCGCCATCAATAAAGAGAAGACCGATTTCACCGCTCCACTCCTTCACAACCTCATGGGAATAGCCAACGATCGAGGTGATCAGCGGTTCCAGGCCGAATTTGCCGACGTTTTGCCAAAATTCCTGATGATAGGTTTTCCCGATTTCCCCGTAAATCAATTCCCACGGATCCATCGCATAAACGTGAGCACCGTTTCCAAGCATGCTGCCCATTGCTGTAAAACACGTTGACTTTCCTTTTAAACTGCCAATCTCCACGATCTTCTGTTCCTTTGGTACCACACTTGCGCAATACGCCAGGTAACGCCCTTCATCGAGTGCAAGTATCCCTTCGACATTATTTAACTCATTCTCGTTCGGTAGAATCAATTTTTTCACAGTGAACCCCTCCCTTTCTCGCTTCTAGCATGTGTATGTCAATCACAAACGGCCTGCAACGGTACATTCCCACCCGTCCTTCACCTATATTTGCGGAGACTTCTTTCACAGCCCGTGAAAATGTACGCGTATATGATATGGATGTCCCGTTACCCTACCATGCACGACTACATAAGAATGAATAGAATTGCCTGTTACCATCAGCAATCAAGAACTGACCAGAAAGGGGAACTCACATGCCGATCAAGCCTCTTATTCTGCCAAATGAGCCTGAGTTGGAAGCGATCGATAGCTGGAGCGCAGTAAAAAATGATGAAGGACGGTATCTGGCTTATCTTGCCAGCATAGTTCCGAGTCACCTTTCTATCGTCGAGATTGGCAGCTTTCAAGGCCGGTCAACCTGCTATTTGGCATCCGGAAGCAGATACGGCCATCAAGCCCCCGTCTATGCCGTAGATCCCTGGGATTTGAATTTTCCAGATGGAATTACGGGAGATCAGCTATACGCGAACTTCCAGAAAAATATTCAAACGATTGGAGTCACCGCTCTTGTTCATCCGCTGCGGGGGGAATCTGCAAGAATCGTGAAGGGCTGGAACAAGCCAATCGGACTTTTGCATATCGATGATGGACATGAATACGACATGGTTTTGGAGGAATACCACGATTGGTTCCCCCACATCGCAGAAAACGGATGGATCGTGTTTCACGATTGCACCTGGCCGGATGTCAACCGGGTGATAGACGAATGCGTACGGAATACGGATAAATGGAGAGTGGAACCGATGCCTCCCACCAGTCACGGATTGTTCGTGGCCCAGCGGACGAATGTTACCTAATGGGTAAAGGAGAAAAAATCTATGAAGATCGGTTTTTATTTTGGCAAGACCTGGGGTTGGGCAGATGGGGATTACGAAGGCAGAGGGATGGGCGGGACTGAAGGCACCCTCGTCTGCATGGCAAGAGAGCTGGCCAAGCAAAATGAGGTCTATGTGTATACCCCTACCTCTAAGCCGGGTAAGTTCCATGGCGTCATGTATATGCATGATTCCTTGCTGAATACTGTAGAATATTTCGATGTATTCGTTTCACTTTCGCGCACTCCCCTGCTGCCTGATATCAACAGCAAGGTCAAAGTACATTGGTCAAATGAGGATAGCGAAACCTGGGTCGAGAGCTGGGCGTGGACATTGCCTCACGTCCAGGCTGTTTTCACGATCAGCCCATTTCATACGGAACACCTGGTACAGAACTATAAAATTCCAAGAGAGCTTATTTTTGAAACGAGTTGCGGGATCGACGCTGGCAAATATAAAGAGAAAATCACCAAAGTGAAAAATCAGCTCATTTACTGCTCCGTTCCGAACAGAGGCTTATCGCTGCTGGAACATATTTTCTTTATCATCTCTTCCGAAATTCCCGATGTCAGTCTGGTAGTGACAAGCGATTTCACTTTATGGGGACATGACGATCCCGGCAACGCCCCCTACAGAGAACTATTTGTCAACAATCCGCGGGTCCATTTTCTCGGCAAAGTGCCACGGGATGAGTTGGTTTATTATCAAAAAACAAGCGTCCTGCATGTCTATCCATGCATTGTCAATGAATTATGCTGCATCGCTTCACTGGAGTGTCAGGCTAGCGGCACCCCTACTATAGCGACCAGGAGAGGTGCTCTCTCGTCTACTGTCGCACATGGCTACTCAGGCTATCTGATCGACTCCAATCCATTTGAGAATCCAAATTTCAGCCAAGAGTTTGCTGATATTGTTATTTCCCTTCTGAAAAATCCGGAGAAATTGAATCAGTTGTCCAATCAGGCGAGGGAACGAGCGTTGACGGAGTTTGATTATGCGAAATTGGCAAATGATTGGATGAGCAAATGGAAGGAGTTGTCAGGATGATTAAAGGATTAACCTCAATTGTCGTCACCGCGTTTAACAACTTGTCCTACACCCGTTTATGTGTAGAATCCGTCTTGCGGCATACCAAGAACGATTATGAGTTGATCCTGGTCGACAACGGCTCCACGGACGGGACCAAAGAATATTTTGCGGGGCTTGTCGAGCAGCACGCGAATATCAAGGCTGTTTATAAAGAAACCAATCACGGGTCTTGCGCCAGAAATTTCGGATTTGAGCTGGCGCAGGGCGAATTTGTCGCCATCTTGGACAACGATGTGGAGGTAGGCGAAGACTGGCTCTCTCCCCTCCTGGAACCATTGAAGGATGAAACAGTCGGGGGCGTCGGCCACGAGGGTGTGCTTCTTGACGAGAACTTTGACCACCGGCTTCATACGATGAACCTTCCGCTGCACCAGGTCAATCGGATCAAAGTTGATCTGTTGACCGGCTATTGCTGTGTCTACCGAAATTTGTTCAAGAGAATCGGATACTTTGACTGGGGATATACGCCTTTTTGGAATGAAGAAGCGGATTATTGCCTTCGCATCAAGAGCTTGGGGTACTCCCTGATCGCGCAAGCCACGAGAGTTTTCCACTATGCCCACAAAACCGGTTTCGTCAATACGGACGGCGTGATCCCTCAAATCACGAGAAATACGCTTTATTTTCATGAGAAATGGATGCCGTATAAACAAGACATTCTGGAGCTGTACCGGCCGGATACCTACGATGCGATGGCCAAAATCAAATCGACACCGTTCAGGCTGGAGATTGGTTGCGGAGACCATCCTTTGCCGGGTTACCTGCATTTGGACATTCGTCCCTTGCGCCACGTCGAATTCGTGGCTGACGCAGGCAACCTCCCCTTCGATAGCGACTCTGTAGATGAAATGGCCGCCTACAATATTTTGGAGCACATCGCCAGAAAAGAAGTCGTTCCCGTGCTGAAGGAATGGCTGCGCGTACTCAGGCCGGGCGGGTTCATCGAAATTTTTGGCCCCAATCTGCACGGGTATGTAAAAGCTTTTGTCGAGCAGAAAGAGGGATGGGATTTTGACCACTTCGAGACATGGGTGTACGGTCACGAGGATTACGAAGAGAATTTTCACAAGGTTGGCTTCTCTGTCGACAGTTTGACGCGAATCCTATACGAATCCGAATTTTCAAGGGTCAATTCCATTAACGGGCCGGATGATCAAGCGATTTGCATCCACGCTTTCAAGGGAGGCTCATCTCAATGAATGCCTATCAAATATTGCCCACAGACAATCAGCTTTCGCTTCCGCTTCCTGATGGATCCGTTTCGACACTATCTTCCTTCTTCTTTCTTCATCGCCTGGCCCGGCAAAAGGTGCCGGAAATTCTGGCAGAGTACAGTCGGGTGTTAGCACCAGGAGGCAGCCTCATTATACGCGTTCCCAATCTGGAGTGGATTGCCAGAAAGTATATGGAAGGGTCCATTTCTTTTACGGATCTGGATTTTCTCGTTTATGGAAAACAGGAAAACGAAGCCGATTTTATCGAAACCGGTTTTCATACCCGGCGTTTAATCGCTGTTCTCGAACTTTCAGGATTTGAGAATGCACAGGTACGTGCGCTCGATGAGTTGAACATGGAAGTCGTCGCAACCAAAAAACTGGCGGATGAACATCCATGAATATCGGAATTCTCAGCTCATATGCGATGAAATGCGGAATCGCGGAATACAGCGTCAAGCTGTATCGGGCATTCGAAAAAATGGGCCACTCTGTTACATTGTTTGGGAGTTTCGGGGGAGAAGCCATACGAAATGACCGAAAATGGCTGACCTCCTCGCCTCCGGCTCAAGTCAGCGCGGTTGAATGCTTTTACGCACCTGCCTGGAGCATTTCCCACACCTTTGATTTTGGGATTTTGCTTGCGGAAATGGACCATCGAAACATCGAGGTTATGATTGTTCAATACCAGAATGGCATCATCAATGATCATCAGCTAAAGGAGTTTCTGGAGCTGGCTGAACAAAAGCAGGTAAAAGTAATCGTCGCCTTTCACGACTCATGTATAGGACCAGCTTTTCCGTTCCACCTGGTCAAACATAAAGCAGCCTTGTCCAAGAGGCTGCAGGAGTTGATAGGAGGATCGATTTTCATTCCGGAGGGCGTACCCGATCCTCCCACAGAATCAAAGGAACAGCTGCGGCATAGATACGGGCTGTCTGGAACAATCGTGTCCACCTTCGGCCTTGGACGGACGGATTATGGGTTGATTTCCGATGTGACGCAGGACCTTGGATTTACGTTCCTCGTATTTGATTCAACGGGGAGCTGCCTGATCAATCCCCCTCACCTGATACGCAAGACTAAGTGGTTTCCGCTTCCCGAGCTCATCAGTCATTTGGCTGTCTCTGATGCGATCGTCCTTTGGTATCACGAGATTGATGCCTATGTCTCATCGGGAGCTGTCCGCCATGCGATCGCCACCGGTCGGCCGGTGATCGTCAACGATGTTTCGTGGTTCGCTGACATTCCCGCGTCTGTAGTCACGAAAGTGAAAACCAAAGAACAATTGTTGGCAGCGCTGAGGCAGGTGCTGACTCAGGAAGAGAATTCCGGCCAGAAAAGGTACATCGGCGATTATTCCTGGACCGCGATCGGCAAAATGTACCTGGACATGATTACCCCGCAGGAGTGATGAGAATGGTAGGACTCATGCTAACCACCTACAATCAGCTTGAAGATACAAAGCATACCTTGCAGAGCTTGCGGCAAAACACATCGCATCCATACCGGTTAGTCATCGTCGACAACGCATCAACAGACGGAACAGTCGCCTATCTCAAGGAAAACGGTTATAGGCTGGTTGAAAACGAACAACCCGTTTCCTTGACAGAAGCCTTGAACCAGGGAATCACTTATTTCCTTGCCGATCCCGAGATCACGCATATCGGCTGGATCCACAATGATATGGAGTTTTATCCGAAATGGCTGGAACGGTTGATTGACTTTTTGCAAGACAAAAAAGACATTGGCAAGCTCGCTCCCGTCAGCCTCCATTTATTCGGCCCTAATGATCCCCAGTTTGCCGAAGAATTTATGGCAAGCAACAGCGGCGTTTCGTACCCGGGCAATACATGCCCCTGGATCATGCCCAGAGAAGTGATCGAAAAAGTCGGCTTGTTCGATGAACGATTCGTAAAATGCGGCGGCTATGAGGATTGGGATTACAATAATCGGATATTGGAGGCCGGATACAATGTACTCATTACGCAGGGGAGTACAGTGTGGCACCCTGCGATGGGAACGCGAAAAAACCATGACGAATCCGAGTCTTCAGGAAAAAACGCCGAGCTTTATTTCCGAAAATGGGGAATCCACTCTCCTAAAGTGTAAAGGGACACATCGAAAAAAGGATAGTCCATGGGAATCTGGACTATCCTTTTTCCTTTTCGGGAGCTTTTGAATACCACGCAATGGTTTTGATCAAACCTTGTTCCAAGGTATGTTTCGGTCTCCACCCCAAAAGGGTACGAGCTTTCCTCGCAGTCAGGGCCATTTTTTTAATTTCGTTCGATGCCTCGTTTAAAATGACAGGTTCCAGCTGGCATCTCATCAAATCGAGAATTTGTTTCACCAACTGGCGGACAGAAATCGGCGAATCCGTACAGAAATTGAAGGTTTCCCCGAACAGCTTCTGCTGCTCCATTTTTTCCGCGAGGCAAAGATACGCGTCAACTGCGTCTTCCATATAGAGATAATCTCTGCAGGCCGAACCGTCGCTGCGAATCACAGGGGAGCGACCGCCCATAACGGATCGTATCGTCCCCGGTATCAAACGGCTGCCGTTCCAATCCCCTCCCCCATATAAATTGCTGCAGCGGGTAACGGCCACAGGAAGCTGAAAGGAGTGAAAGTAGCAGGCACAAAGATGCTCTGCGCAGGTTTTGGATACTTCATAAGGAAAGACTCCCAGGAGCGGGGCTGACTCATCATAAGGCAATTCAGTGCTCCTGCCGTACACCCGGTCGCTGGAAGCCACAATTACCCTCTTTACACTGGCTGTCTGCCTCGACGATTCCAACACGTTCCAGGTTCCCTTGATATTTGTCTCAAACGTCGTCAGTGGATATTGAAAGGCACCTCCGACGGTAGCTCTCGCTGCCAGGTGGAAAACCGTGTCCACTTCATGTTCATTCATGATACCCAGCACTGTTTCAAAGTCTTCCACGTTTCCCTGGATTCGCTTTACTTGCCGACGAGAGCCGGATTCCAGCAATGGCATTTTGGCCGCAACCTTGTTTCTCACCAGACCGATTACATTCGCGCCCGCTTCGCACAACGCTTGCGACAGCCATGAGCCAAGAAAGCCGTCGCAGCCTGTGATGAATACATTCCGGTCATACCAAAACGATGCCGTCGTCTGCCCCTCCCTTCTGTCCAGCATCAAGAGCCTCTCTTGCTGTCAAGGTATTCTTCCACCTGCTTGATGCTGATGCTCTTCACATCTTTACGCTCTCGATAGGCATGCGTCCACTCCACGATTTTTTCGATCGCCTGGCTTATATCCCATTTGGGCTGCCAGCCCAGCGACCACCTTGCTTTTGAACAATCCAGCTGCAAGTAGCAAGCTTCATGAGGTTGTATCCCTTGGACCACCTCGTATGCCGCTTGCCCTCCCCATTTTCGGCACAATGTCTCGACAATCCATTCCACCGTCTTCACATCATCCGGATTTGGACCAAAATTCCATCCTTCCGAGTAGAGCGGCCCGTTCTCATGCAGCTTCCGGGCCAGCAGCAAGTACCCGCCAATGGGCTCCAGCACATGCTGCCAGGGCCTGATCGACTTCGGGCTTCTGATTTTGATTGTTTGCCCTTGCAATAGGGCACGGATGCAATCCGGAAATAGGCGGTCTTTGGCCCAGTCACCCCCGCCGATCACATTTCCCGCTCTCGCTGTCGCCAGACCGACACCGTGCTTTGAATACGCATCCGGGTGGAAAAAAGAATGGCGATAGGAAGAAGCGATCAGCTCCGCGCAGGCCTTGCTGCTCGAATACGGGTCGTATCCTCCCAATGGATCGTTTTCCCGGTATCCCCATGGCCACTCTTTGTTTTCATAGCATTTGTCTGTCGTTACAATAATGACAGACCTGATCCGCTTGCCTTTGGTGGACAAGCTTCTCACAGCCTCCAAAAGGTACACGGTTCCCAAGGCATTCATTTCATAGGTTTCTGCCGGGCTTTGATAGGATTCCCTGACGAGTGGCTGCGCTGCCATGTGAATCACGATATCGGGGTCGGCTTTCTCCAATGATTCTCTCAAACGCTCACGGTCCCTGATATCCGCCTGGATGTTCGTGACCATCTGGTCGATCCCGCATAACGTAAACATGTTGGGATTCGTAGGCGGCACGAGCGAGTATCCGGTCACTTTTGCCCCCAAAGTCGACAAAAACAGGCAAAGCCAGGAGCCTTTAAAGCCGGTATGTCCAGTAACAAACACGCGCATATCCGACCAAAAACGCTCATTTGGCATCGAGATCACCATTTCTTCCAGGGAGCTTTTCCCGTTTTCCACAGTTCTTCCAAATAGTTTTTGTCGCGCAGCGTATCCATCGGATGCCAAAATCCCGTATGCTTATACGCCATAAGCTGGTTATCCGCGGCCAGGTTTTGCAATGGCTCCTTCTCCAAAACGGTTTGGTCTCCCTCAATATAATCAAAAACCTCTGGTTCCATCACGAAAAAACCCGCATTCACCCACCCGCCATCTCCTTTTGGTTTTTCTTGAAATCCTTCAACCCGGTTGTTTTCATCCAAATGAAGGGCACCGAACCGGCCAGTCGGTTGGGTTGCCGAAACCGTTGCCAGTTTACCGTGAGCCTTGTGAAAAGCAATTAATTCGTGAATATCGATGTCGGACACCCCATCACCATACGTCAACAAAAAGGGCTGATCGCCGATGAATGGCCGGATTCGCTTTACCCTCCCTCCCGTCATCGTCTCCTTCCCCGTATCCACAAGCGTAACTTGCCAAGGTTCAATGGTATCCTTGTGAATCAGTCTTTGATTGCGATCGCGAAAATTGAAGGTGACGTCGGATTCATGCAGAAGATAATCGCCAAAATACTCCTTGATCCTATATCCCTTGTACCCCAGACAAATGACGAAATCGTGGAATCCGTAACGGGAATAAATTTTCATAATATGCCAGAGAATCGGTTTGTCGCCGATTTCCACCATGGGCTTCGGCTTCAAATGCGACTCTTCGCTGATTCGTGTGCCAAATCCCCCCGCAAGAATGACGACCTTCATGTTTGGCTTCTCACCTCACGAATCTTCCCATGCCATTCGTATGAAGTGTTGCATACCGTACAGACCAATGCATCGGTCAGTCTTTCGCCACAACGGCAAACCCATCCAATCCTTCTCCCCGGATTCCCCACGACTAAAGCGTATGGTTCCACATCCTTCACTACAACCGTTCCAGCGCCGACCATCGCAAACTCACCGATGGTGACACCGCACACAATCGTGGCATTTGCGCCGATCGAAGCCCCTCTTCTGACTCTCGTAGGAACAATTGTCCAATGATGATTCCCAGCCCTCGGGACTAGATCGTTTGTAAAGGTCATATGCGGCCCCAAAAAAACATTTTCCTCGATTTCAACGCCGTGGTAGATGGACACGCCATTTTGGATTTTGCAACAATCTCCGACGGTTACTCCTCGGTCGATATAGACGTCTTTGCCGATTACGCATCCGCGGCCTATCCGTGCCCCTTCGCGAATTTGAGCCTGGTTCCAAATCACTGTATTATCGCCGATTACCGCTTCGGCCGACACCTCAGCGCTTTTGTGAATGCGGACTCCTGTATTCATGAGGGTTCACCCGCTTCTTTCAACCTGATCATACTCCGCTTTACCTTATCCGCCATCAGCAGCGTGTTCAAGCCATCTTCTGCCGTAACCATCGGCTCGTGGTCAAAGCGAATACAATCAAGAAAATGTACCAGTTGCTCTCGCAGCGGCTCTTGGAAGGGAACGATAACCTTTTCCATAATATTTTGCTGCTTGTAATCGGCGTTACGGTTGGACATAAAAAAGTTGGTCGAGCGTGAAATGACAATTTTCCGATCCATTAAATCCGCGCGGATGTACGCGTTTCTGGTCACGACATCGATTGTCCTGACCTTCTCCTCCGTCACGATGCTGGCCGTCAGTGTAGCGATTACCGCGTTCTCGTATTGAAAAGTGGCAACTACGTGGTTCAGATGCTGGTGCAAGGCCCTCCCGTAGGCCGTGCATTTCGCCGGCTGATCCCCGGCAAGATACGAAAGGATGTAGAGATCGTGTATCATCGTATCCATGACCACGTCAATATCCTTCACTCGTTCATCGAATGGACTTAACCGATGGATATCGATCGCGATCACTTCTTCATGCTGCATGATATCTTTCAGGACGCGAATCGTCGGGTTAAACATTTCGATATGGCCTACCTGCAGCTTTACCTTTTTTGTCCGTGCCAGCCCGATTAATTCTCTTCCTTGTTCTATGGTTGCTGTCAGCGGCTTCTCGACAAAAACGTGAATCCCCCGCTCCATACATTTTTTGGCAACGTCGTAATGCCCAAACACAGGAACCGCCACGACGGCGGCATCGACTGACTCCAACAGCGAGTCAAGCTCTGCAAACGATCGTGTGTCAAAGTCACGGGCGATGGATGCCCCTCTTTCCGGTTCCAGATCGTAAACACCTGTCAGCTGGCATCGATCCGATAACCCGTCGAGCACGCGCACATGGTTCTTCCCCATGGCTCCGACGCCGATAACACCTATCTTTAGATTCATGGCATTCGCCTTCCTTGATAGAAAGCACTGACAACCCGGGCTACATGGTTCAACGATTCTTCCGTCATTTCTGGATAAAGCGGCAAGGAGCATATTGCCTCTGAGACTCGCTCGGCAATAGGACAGTCGCCTGCTTGATACCCCAAATCCAGATAGCTTGGATGCAAATAAATCGGCACCGGATAGTGGACCGCTGTCTGAACGCCATTGCGGTGCAAATACGCTATCAATTCGTCTCTTTCCGGTTTTCCGGATGTTTTTACCGTAAATAAGTGATAAATATGAGAGGAATGCGTTTCGCGTACGGGAAGTTGCAGCGGAAGTTCCTGCAAGAGAGCCGCATACTTTGCCGCCATTTCGTTTCTTCTGCGATTCCACTCATCGATGTAGCGGAGCTTTACCCGGAGAATAGCTGCCTGTATTTCATCCAGTCTGCTGTTTATGCCTCCCGCCACCTCGTGATGGTACCTGGTTTTGCTGCCATGCACCCGCAACATTCGAAGCTTCTCTGCCAAATCGCGGTCATCGGTTGCAAGCATTCCGCCATCTCCGCACCCTCCGAGATTTTTGGTCGGGAAAAAGGAAAAGCACCCAATATTCCCCATAGTGCCAGCCATCCTCCCTTTGTACACTGTCCCGAACGCCTGGCAAGCATCTTCGATAACGGTCAGCGAATGTTTTTTGGCAATGCGCATCACTTCTTCCATGTTCGCGCATTGGCCATAGAGATGTACGGGCAAGATCGCTCGTGTTCGCGGGGTAATTCGTTCTTCTATCAAGAATGGATCCATATTGTACGTTTTCTCGTCGATATCGACAAAGACCGGTTTTGCCCCGGTCCGCAATATCGCGTCGCTCGACGCAACAAATGAAAAGGGAGTGGTGAGCACTTCGCATCCGGGGCCAATATCGCATGCCTTCAGTGCAAGATACAGAGCATCGCTGCCGTTCCCGACTCCGACCGCGTGCGAGCTCCCGAGATAATCGGCAGCGGCTTGTTCAAACATCCGCACATTGTCCCCGAGAATGTACTGCCCTGAGTGAAAAACAGCCTGAACGGCCGCTTCGATCTCCCTCTGAATCGTCTTGTATTGCGCTTGGAGATCAACAAATGGGACATGCATGATTGGATCACTCCTTAGCCTGTCGCTTTGCAGGCATCAACTGGCTCAGCATTTCTCTGATCTGTCTGTAGAAGATTTCCTTCGTGTATGTTTTGCCCGCAGCTTCCCTCCCCTTCTTTCCCATTTGCATTCGCTTCACCGGATCCGGCAGAAGCTCGCGGATAAAGGCGCCTAGTGCCAAGCAATCTCCTTTCGGGGATAAGTACCCTGTCTCCCCTTGGATGACTAATTCTTTTAATCCACCTGATCGGTATGCTGCGATGCATTTTCCGCAGGCCATCGCTTCGAGTGCGATATTCGGAAACGCCTCTTCCACGAGGCTGGGGATCACCACGATATCCACAGCGGGAAGAATCTGCTCGATGTCGGAAAAAACGCCGAGGTATTGAAAGTCGATGCATCGGTTTTGTCTGGCTTCGTCCAAGCAGGTCTGAAAGTAAACCGGATCGACGACCGTGCCTGCTGCGGCCAAAACAACCTGTTGGTCGATTCGACTGACGCAAGACAGAGATTTTATCGCTTCCAGCAAGCCTTTTCCAGGATAAATCGCTCCGAACCAGCCCACGATTGCCGTTTCGTTTGTCCATCCGAATTTATGGCGAATGCTTTTTTGCGCTTGCAATAGGGCAGGATAGGGAGGAATCGCTGTGAAATAGGGCAGACGGACGACCTTTTGAGGGTTCTGATCTTTACGAGAGACGGATTTTTCCACATCTGCCGACGGAACGAGGATTCGATCGGAGCAGGAATGCAGCAAGGACAACAGCGGGCCCATCCCTTTACCGCCGGGAATTATCTCATGGATATACCACCAAAGCGGGATCTTTCGGGCCGAAGCCAGAAAAGCGGGCAATCCGTTAATCGCACTGTTGGCAACGATCAGGTCCGGCTGAAAATCGAGAATCACCTGATGAAGCGGACTTTGTTCAGCGAAGCTGTTCAACAACTGTATGGCTTCGGCGACTCGATGGGGCTCGTGAATAAGGCTCCATAGCAAAGGAAAGGGCTCCACCCGGACTTCGAAGCCCATCTCCGCTGCTCTTGAAGTAGCCAAGCCTGCTCTTGGACTGACCCATGCTGCAGACCATCCGTGATTTTGGCAAGCCTCCCCCAATTGGAGCAAGGCTTTTTCAGCTCCCGTTACCATTTGGGGATGAGCATCATGACTGAACAGCATCACTTTTCGAACGCTTGTGCATGCCATCTTTCACACTCTGGCACGCCAGTAGTCAAGCAAGTCCTGCAACGTTTGGTCAAAAGGAATTTCCGGTTTCCAGCCGGTCTGTTGATGGAATTTATCGTAATTTCCAAGCAGAATCTCTACATCGGACGGGCGCATTCTGCTCGGGTCTTGTTGAATTTCGATTTCTGCCGAGCTGAGCTTCAGCAGTTTGTTCAGCATTTCTTCAATGGTGTACGTGACTCCGGAAGCGATGTTGTACACTTCCCCCGGCACCCCTTTTTCCACAGCCAGCCAATACGCTTTCACCACGTCCCTGACATCGGTGAAATCTCTTTTCGCCTGCAAATTCCCGACGTACAGGACTGGTGGCTGCAATCCTTTCTCGATGGAGGCGATTTGCTTCGCGAAATTCGATGTGACAAACGACTCGCCACGGCGCGGCCCGGTGTGATTGAAGGTCCGCGTCCGAATGACCTTCAGTCCATAGCTCTGATGGTACTGATAGCCCAAATAGTCCTGTCCGACTTTGCTGACGGCGTAGGGACTGAGTGGGCGAAGCGGGTTGTCTTCCGTGATGGGAACCTCATGGGGATACACTTGCCCGTACTCCTCGCTGGAGCAGGCAATCTGAATGGTACAATCCGGGCAGTGCTTGAGTACCGCTTCGAACAGGTTTACCTGGCCGATTTGATTCACGATTAATGTTTCAGCAGGTGCATTCCATGAGGTGGGGACAAAGCTTTGCGCGGCGAGATGAAAAATGTAATCGGGTTTGATCGTCTTAATGATTTCATCAACGGAGCGTGGGTCCTTTAATTCGCACTCCACCAGATCGACCTGGCCCTGAATGTCCTTTATGTTTTCCATTCGGCTGCGGAGACGGTAAGAGCCGTAAACCTGCAGATCTTCTTTGTTTTTCAGCAGCCACTCCGCCAAATGGCTCCCGGCAAAGCCCGTTATCCCTGTAATCAACGCTTTTGTCATGCGTTCATCTCCTCGCTCTCGTGATCAGATAAAAATGTTTGATACAGCTCGCGGTACCTGGAACCAATTCGCTCCCAGCTGTTCTGCTTCAGAAATGCCTCCACATGAGAAATCAATTGTTCTTGAAGCGTACTGTTCAGGTATATTTGACAAATGGCGCGGGCGATCGTTTCGGGGTGTTCGTCCGGTATCTTGTAAACTTCTCGATTCAAATCGGAGAAATTCAAATAATCAGTGGTTATGATCGGTTTTTTGGCGGACATTAACAGCCTGACTGCCGAAGAGATGCCCTGATAGTGGTTATCCACATAAGGAAGCACACTCATATCCATTGTGTGAAGCAAATGGACGAGCGCCTTTTCCGGCAAGTACTCCTTTGCCCATATCAAATGGTCGTGCTCGTTGAATATTTCCTGAAGCTCCTGTTGAAAAGTGTAATAAGGATGATTTTTGTCGACAGAATCGGGATAATGAGAAAAAAAGTATGCCTTGATGTCGGGGAAATACACCTTCACCATATTGATGGCTTCTATCAAATTCATAATCCCCTTGTGCGGAAAGGGGAATCCAAAGAAACCGATACAAGGATTTCCAGTGATGTGAAACATCTTTTTTATTTGTTCCGCCGGCTGCAATTCGTAGGAATGGCAGCCAATCAGGTTGACGCTCACTTGCTCTTGGCAAAATCCATGCTGAACACACAGCTGCTTTACAGCTTCCGAATGTACAATAATCTTTGAGCTTTTGCTCGATATAAGCAAGTTGTGGGGAATCATGTCGCTGCTCCACGAATGGAGAGTCGTAATGATCGGAATTTGCAGCTGATTCAGCTTGCACATCGCATAATACAGCGATTTTAAGTCATAAATAGAGTATTCATGCTGAAGGTGTACAATATCGATCCGGTCTCTGCCGATCACAAACGGAAAATGCTCATCGATTTCGGTATATACCTTAAACTCAACTTCGCTGTTTTGTGTGGCCTCGATCAGTTGCTTGGTGTAGTCGGCGACGCCGCACTGCTTTCCCCAGGTTGAGATCACCATTCCCACTTTGATCTTCATGATAAGCCCTCCAACGCATGGAGTAAGTAAAGGATACGTGTGGTCATTTTGGCTGTACTCCATTTCCTGATGACATTCTCTCGCGCCAGCATCCCTTTCTGTTTGCACTCCTGGGGATGTTCATACACATGTCTCATCCACTTCCGTATGTCTGCAAATAAGGGAACCGCCCAGTTGGAACCGCGGTATATGTCGTCGTTGGAAATTCCGAATTCCGGGATGTTCTCCATTCGTTCAACCGCAATCAGATAGCTGTTCTCGTCGTTTACGAAGTCGAGATGGGCCGACCAATTTGTCGTGATTACGGGAATCCCCGATGACATTGCTTCAAGCGCGGGCAGATTCCAGCCTTCGCCTCTCGTGGGAATGATATAGCAGTTTCCTGCTGTGTAAAAAGACGGAATTTCTTCGTATTTCATTCCCCCCGTCAGAAATTTCAGCACTGGAGGATTGTTGACGCCTTCCCGCTCGATCATCCTCTGCCATGTCTTGCGCATGATGGTTCCGTTTGGATCAAAGCTGCTCCCGTCGTACGTTTTGATGACCAGCGCTACCGGGTCTTGCGATGTAAACTCTTCCAGGTATGCTTGCAGCAGCAGATCGTACCCTTTTCGCGGAACCCATTCAAAATTGGACAAAAACAGAAAGCGGTCATTCACCTCTGGCAAGCTCATGGGGGCGACACCGGGATGAAAGCGCGTATCTTCCACTCCAAGATGACAGACCCTGATTTTTTCCTGGTTTACCCCGCTTTTTGCAAACGTCTCCTGATTAAAGGTTGACGGTACCCAGATTTGATCCATCTGATTGCATTTTCGGGCCCAATGTTGCGGAATCCGGTCGCATTCCAGCATGGTCACGCCAATATTGACGCGGTCTGGAAATGGTTGGAAAAACTGTGCTGCGCATATTTGTACGATGGGGCCTTCCGGCAGGATGACCGAACCGCAAAGATCCACCAATTTCCTTTTTTGGTCAGAAGGCAGCCCGGCATCAAGCTGACTCCAGTCTTTCGGAATGATGCGTATGTTGTTTCCGTGTTCCAGAAGGCCGAAAATGATCGAACGGGCGGCTTCGGCATAGCCGGAGGCATCAAACGTAGGGCATAAAAACGTAAGATTCATTCCTCATTACCTGTCTTCAGCCTGCCGATATGCGGCAGAAAAATATCTTGGGGAATCGCTTGAGAAGATGAATGATGAATCGCTTTTCGCCCGCTTATTTGAACCATCCAGTTCTCGTAATATTCCAAGCCCACGTTTTCGAAGCCGGCCTTTTCCATCAAGCTGCACAGGGTAGCATTGTCGAGCATACAGCGATGTCTCTCCCAGCCGTCGCGATCGTCCCCGAAGAGCAACCGGTTGAAGCTCTCATTGCTGAGCTCGCCTTTTGCGTACGCGGTGGCGATTTGCAGTCCGTCGTAGATGCGAACCATCACCCTGCCCCCCTCCTTGGCGATTCGGAGGCACTCCCGCAGGGCCTTTCCTATATCCTGGTACGGCAGATGTTCCATCAAATATCCGGGAACGATGACTTCATCATACGAGTTGTCCGCTATCGGGATGTTTCGAATGTCGCCAACAATATCCACGTGGGGCAAGGGCCGTATATCCATATGCTCAAAACCCAAACTGATGCAGTTAGGCAAGCAGGCGATTTCCAGTGAGCGCGCTTTTTTTTCCGGCTCTTCCGTGACCGCGTTAGCCGCGGAGGCTGCACATTGATCCAGATGTATTTTGAGTTGGCTGCAATCAACAAGCGGCTTCTCTATCCCCGCGTGCCCCCCTTTTTGCGCAATATAATCCTTGATGACTTTGGGATGCTCGTATGGGAACGGTCTTCGCTCGGCCTGCTGCAGCATGTGCGATTCCGTTCTGCCCTCGTAAAAATACGGTTCTCCCATTCGTATTGCATATTGCTTCAACTTTTTCAAAATGAAAGACATCGGTTTTGCATATCCGTAATGAACATAGTGAAGTCCGGAATCGGCGATGACGGGACCGATCCCCACCAATGACTCGTGCAGCGGATTGATGAAGTGAACCTCGGGCCGGTTTCGAAAAAGAAAAATCCGTTGAAAACGGCTGTCATGCTCGTTAATATTTTGCATACGATCCCAGCTGAACATCAAATTGAAAAACCTGCAGGTGTACCCGTCAATCTTGTCGTACTGGATCAGGATTGGCAGAACCTGCTCTATGTCTTGATAAAAAACCTCGTCTCCTCCCAAATACAAAATCCAATCCCCTTTGCACTTGGAAAGAGCGAAGTTGCCCAGTTCCGAGAAATCTTCTGTTTTGTTTTCAAACCAGCGTACTTTTTCAAACACACTCAAACGTTCCCTGGTTTGATCCGTCGAGCCATTGTCGACCACGACAATTTCATCGACGACATTATAGATGGAAAGAATGGCAAATGGCGAAAACTCTTCCTCATTTTTTACATACAGCATGGCGCTGACTGTCGGACGATTTCCCAAATGACGGCCTCCCCCCGCAACTCTGACGAGCTTGATACACAACATCAGAATATGCCTTTCTGAAATCATCCGTTCTGCTCAGAAAATAAATTAGGTTATTTCAAGTACGGAGAAGCTGCATTGATCCAGAAATGAACATCCTGCGGAAACGGATAGCGGTACCAGTCTTTTGGGGCGCTTGGAACAAAGGGGATCGGCATGCAGTTGTATTTCGCAGCTTCGCTGAAAATCTCTTGATCATTTGTGACCAATACGCAATTCTCAGAAAGGTGAAGGTCATCCCTCAATGAAGGTAAAACCCCTTTGCTGTCGTCATCTACTTTTCTCAATACAATGCGGCACCCGTGCTCTTGCAATCCGGCTGTTAAACTGACCAGCTTTTGAACCGGCGGGATATAGAAGCGTTTGTTCAATAAAAATATGAAGGTGAGATTTTGCAGGGGATACGTGGTCATATCTTGTCTCCATCGCTGCCAAAAGGTAATATGCGACTGAAGCTCCTCCTCGTACCATTCGCTCGGTTTGTCCTCTCGATTTCTTCCCCTCGTCGAGCCTTCGTCGTGGATGGCAGCTGATTTTCCGCAATAAACCACTCGCCATCCCTTCTTTCTTGCACGCAGGCAGAAATCCAAATCTTCATAGGACAGGCGATAATCCTCTGACAAAAGTCCGATATCTGCAAAGACTTCCCTTTTCACAAGCATGAGTGCCCCTGTTACAGACGCGACATCGTAGATTAGACGGGCTTTTGGCAAGGCGCCGGGTTCACCCCGGTACAAATGATCGTAGCGCTCGTCCTGATACAGGATTCCACCGGCGTGCTGGATCGTACCGTCGGAATAGAGCAGCCGACATCCTACGATGCCGATGTTCCAAGCGCTCTTAGCCGTGTTGATGATTTTTCTCAACCAGCCGGGTTGATACAGCAGCACATCGTTGTTCAAAAGAAGCACGTATGTTCCGGACGAAGCCTCCACCCCTTTGTTTACCGCTTTTGCATAGCTCTGGCGAAAAGGCATTTCCAGCAGCTTGCAACCATAACCCAGGGCAAGAGCACGGATCTTCTCTTTTTCATCTGCGATGCTTCCGTCATCAACCACGATGATTTCATAACGAATGTTCTTCACGGTTTGGATGAAGCTGGAGATGCACTTCTCCAATAGTTCGGAACGGTTCAGCGTCGGAATAACGACACTCACCAACGGCTGCGGGTCAGCTTTCTTTTTCATACGTTTTATCTCCCGTACTAGAGTAAATACGTACTTGCTTCGTTACATATAGTGTTCCATAAGCCTAATTCAGAGGAATGTGGTACTGTGAACATCGCGTTTTATTACGACTCTTCATTTGACTGGAACGACAGCGATTTGGAAGCGAAGGGAGTTGGCGGGTCCCAACTGGCATTGATCCGAATTACTCGCGGGCTTGCAAAGCGCCATGATGTGACCGTGTACAACAGTACCACCAGGGAAGGCGTCTTCCACAACGTAAAATATCTACATTACGCTTCCTTGGACACCAGCCGGCGATGGGACGTCTTCATCGCGTTTCGCTGCGCGCTGCCTGCTCCCGGGATACGTGCAAAGTGCAGCATTCATTGGTGCATCGATTCCGGGGACAACACGGTAGAAAAGGATCTGCCGCTACTTGACAAGATCATCACCATTAGTCCATTTCATACGAAAATGATTCGCAACATATTTCATATCGACCCGGGCAAAATATACGAAGCCCGTCTGGGTATAGAAGCGGAAGAGTACCAACATACCCTACCAAAAATCAAGAACAAGCTCATCTTCTGTTCGGCCCCGGAACGAGGGCTTCAACATGTACCCGAGATCTTTTCCAGAATCAAAACAAAAATCCCCGACGCATCGCTAGTCATTACAATGGATTACAGCCTCTGGGGCTTCGAGCCGGGAATCGAAAAGTACCGAAGCTTATTCGATGGCTTGGACGGTGTCACTTACCTGGGGAAAATTACCCGCCAGCAGCTCATACAGGAGCAAAAATCAAGCATGGTCCATATTTACCCGTGCGACGGACCTTATGAAATGTTTTGTTTGGCTTCCATGGAATGTCAAGCAGCTGGGACGCCAACCGTTGCGACCGGTCAGGGAGCGCTCGTCTCGACAATCCAAAACGGCGTGACAGGACGTCTGATTTACTCTTTGCCCGATCACGATCCCTACTTTTACGATTCGTTCGCCAATGCTGTCAGCGAACTTCTGCAAAATCCCGCAGCCCTGGAAAAAATGAGCACGGAAGCGAGGAATCGGGCGCTCTCTCGGTTTTCTTACGATGGTTTGGTTACGGAGCTGGAGAGAAGGTTTGAAGAATGGTGCAATTGATTGACTTTGTGATAAGACCCGAGCGTTCCCGCATCTTCCCACCAACCGGTTAATATATCAAAGGAAACGTCACCAGTAGAAACGAAGTACTGATTGACATCGGATATTTCAAGCTCGCCCCTCAATGAAGGAGCCAATCCGGCAATCACATCAAACACTTCCGGTCTGTACATGTAGATTCCGGTGATTGCGAAATTCGATTTTGGTGAAACAGGCTTTTCTTCAATTTTGAGAATGTTTGGCCCTTCCAGGTGAGCAATTCCAAACCGGGAGGGATTATCCACCTCTTTCAGAAGGAGATGCGCTTTTTTTCTACCGGCCAAAAAACGTTGAACATAAGGCGATAGCTCCGCTTCGAACATGTTGTCTCCCAAGAGCGCGATACAAGAAGAGGTACCAACGAAATCACTGGCTAATGATAATGCTTCGGCGATCCCGCCCGCTCTCTCTTGCGGGCGATAGGTCAAGCTGACGCCGAAATCCTTGCCGCCGCCCAAGAGCCGAGCAAATTGGCCGATATCTTCCCTTCCGGTAACGATCAAGATATTTGTGATACCCGCTTGCCTTAGCTTTACGATTGGATAATAGATCATGGGAAAGGGACCGACCGGCAGAAGGTGTTTGTTGCAAACATCCGTCAGAGGATACAGTCTGGTACCTTTTCCGCCTGCCAGAATAACGCCTTTCATCGGTTTACTCCTCCTTGCTCGCGTCAAACGAAGATCGCTTCCTCGGCCTTCTGCATGATTAACCAACCGTCATTACGTGAAATTGTCGATACAAAAGAGTCACACTCTCACTCCCAACAAAAAAGAAAGCTTGCTTCTTGTTTGTTCCTCTGCATATTTTCTTTCAGCATATTAAACGTTGGCCCCATCGGAAACGGCTCTTGTCATTTTCCGGCATAAATAACAGACGCCCCTCCGCGCTTGCCGGAGAGGCTTCCTGCTTTATCGCTCCTGATTGCTTTCGATGAAGGCGTCCAAAAGCCTGCGAGCTTCCTCATCGGAATACTGGATGGGGGGATGTTTCATCGTATAGGCGGCGACAGATGTCAATGCCCCTGATATCCCTCTGTCAATCGCAAGCTTGCAGCAGCGAATAATATCGATGACTACACCTGCGCTGTTTGGAGAGTCCTCAACGGAGAGCTTGAGATCAAGGCTGATTTTGCTTTCGCCAAACTGGGTGCCCTCCATGCAGATATAGCAAACCTTATTGTCTTGCAGCCATGTTATATAGTCGCTTGGACCAATGTAAATATCCTCGTCATCAAGCGGGGTGTCCAATTGGGACTGGACAGCTTCCGTTTTTGACACTCTTTTCATTGCTACTCTATCCCGATTCAACATATTTAAAAAGTCAGTGTTTCCTGCAATATTTATTTGATACGTATGATCGATCCGGACACCCCTCTCCGTAAAGAGCCTCGTCAAAATGCGATGAATGATTGTAGCTCCTACCTGGGATTTGATATCGTCTCCAACGATTGGAAGGTCGGCTTTTTCAAATCTGTCCACCCAAACCGGGTCCGAGCCGATAAATACAGGAATACAGTTGATAAAGGCGACACCCGCTTCCAGTGCGGATTCCGCATAAAACGCAGTAGCCTCTGTACTCCCTACGGGCAGGAAGTTGATCAGCATCTCTGCGCCGCTCGTTCTGAGCTCCTCGGCTACATCGCATTCCGGTTCGCCTGCCGCAAGGAAGCGTTTTTCGCTCGGATGCGACTGCATATGCTGCGGTACCCCATCCAAGAGATGTCCCATCTTTACAAGCACAGGAGATGCTTCTATTTGATGAACAAACTTCTTCGTACAGTTTGGAGGTGCGAAAATGGCTTCATGCAGAGGTTTCCCGACCTTGCGGCTGTCGATGTCAAAAGCGGCTACAACCTCGATATCACTGGGGCGATATCCTCCAATAAGAGGATGGATCAACCCAACGCTGTCTTCACTTTTCCCGTCTTTGTAATACGCGATTCCCTGCAGCAGAGCGGAGGCACAGTTTCCAACCCCGACGATCGCTACTTTTATACGCGACACATACATTCCTCCCTTATTCCCACGCCGATCGGTTCTCCGTATACAAGCAGACTGATGACCAGTTACAGTTTATGCAATCCCCAATTATTGAGTGAAGCGCATCGGATTGCTCATCATACTTGAATAAAATGCCAGTGTTTTACATATAGTATGAGTGCCAGAACATCATCGAAGGACATACCTGCCAACCGGGAAATCATGGTTTCAATGCTCCATAGCCTCGAATAATCTGGAGGTGTTACCTTTTGTATTCAAAAAGAAATCAGGAGCCTGTGGTGGAAGAGGAAACGTCCATCTGGACATGCAGCAAGGATGGCTGTACCTGCTGGATGAGAGAAAATCTGACCTTTGAAAAAGAACCAACCTGCCCAATCTGCAGTTCCTCGATGTTGAGAGATACGAGGATGCTTCCTCCGCTTACGTGGAACGTTTTCAGATAGGTACAGAAAAAGGCCTGCCCTTCAAGGTAGGCCTTTTGCCAGTGAACATTTGCCTGTTCGTGCAATGGAGAAGTTACACAATCGTGAAGCCTCCTTGACCGTAAATGAAAGGGAAGTTGCCGGCCTCTTACTCCTTCGCGGAACGCAGCAGCATTTGCGGCAGATGATGGATGGGATGATCGAGAATAATGGGTCTGATCCCGTAAACTTCTTGGATCAAATCCTCGCGAAGCAGCTCGCTGGGCTTTCCCACCCCGATCTGCCTGCCGTTATCCAGCAGGAGAATCCGGTCGCAGTAGAGCGAGGCCAGATTCAGATCATGCAGAACAGCTATCACTGTCGCCTCCTCTGCCCTCTGCCATCGATGAACGGTATCCATCAGCTGGATTTGATAGCCGATATCCAGGAACGTGGTCGGTTCATCCAACAGCAGCAGCCTTGGCTCTTGAGCCATCACCTTCGCCAGCCCGACCCGCTGCTTTTCCCCACCGCTCAATTTTTCCAATGTCCGCTGCTGCAAATCTGTCAATCCGAGCGTCTGCAAAATGTCATCAATCAGCGAGGCTGAATCCCCCCGCTCGGTCCCGAGCCAGCTTTGGTAAGGAAACCTCCCCATTTCCACGACTTCTCTCACACTGAACCCGATTGAGGGCAAGGGCTCCTGCTGCAGGACAGCAAGCCACGTAGCCAATTCTTTGCGGTGATGCTTGTCGGCCAGCTTCCCCCTTAGCCAGATTTGCCCGCGATCCGCGGCTTCCGCTGCTGACAAAAGCTTGAGAAGGGTAGACTTCCCGCTGCCGTTCGGACCGATGATCCCGAAGAACTCGCCCTGCTTTACGTCAAAGCAGATGTCCTTTAGCACAAGCTGGCTGTTGTAAGACTTCCACACATCAAGGACGCGAATCATGCTTCTTGCCCCTTTCCGGCACGCTGTTTTTTTCGCAACAAATACGCAAAGAAAGGAGTGCCCAAAAACGCCGTCACTACGCCAAGCGGTATTTCTGTCGGGCTGAGCAGGGTGCGGGCAAGGGTATCCGCCCACAGCACGTAGATTCCCCCGTAGAGGGCTGACATCGGAAGCAGCAGGCGGTAGTCGGGCCCGGCCATCAGTCTCACGAGATGCGGGACGACCAGCCCGACAAATCCGATCACCCCCGATACGGATACAGCTACAGCCGTCAGCAAGGTGGACACCGAGAGAACGGCGAGCTTCGTCTGATCGACCTGTACACCGAGATGAACGGCCTGCCGCTCGCCCAAAGCAAACAGATTCAATGTCCGGCCATATCCCAGCAGAATCATGAGCCCGAGAAACAGACAGGGAAGCAGCACCAATGAGAAGGACCACCCGCGGAAAGCCAGACTGCCCATCAGCCAAAACACGATCTCATTGACCACCCGGTCAGACAGAGAGACGAGAAAAGAGACGATCGAACCGAGAAAGGCTTGGGCGACGACACCCGACAAGATCAACGTTTCAATATGTATTTTCCCCTGGGAATTGGCCAGCCTGATCACCAGCCACAAGCTGATCAGACCAGTCGCAAAAGCGGCAAGCGGAATCGACCACTGACCGAGCAAAGCGAACTGAAACCCAAACAGAATCAGCAAAGCCGCACCTACCGCCGAACCGGATGCGACCCCCAGCGTATACGGATCAGCCAACGGATTGCGCAAAATTCCTTGAAAGCCCGCCCCTGCCAAAGACAGACAAGCACCCACCAGTACAGCCAGCAGGACGCGGGGAAAGCGAACCTTCATGACGATTTGCTCGGCAGACTCCGGCCATTGCACAGGCACAACAGTCCCGATCCCTGGCAGCTTGTGCAGCAAAATACTCCAGACCTGTGCGAGCGGGAGTTCCGCCGAGCCCAGTGAAAGACTCATGCCGACAGACAGAAAGAGGAGCAGTACACCTGCTCCTCCAAACAACAGGAAGCGTGCTTTCATGTTACTTCAACCGCTCCGGATAAATCGCTTTGGCTATCTCGTACAATCCTTGTGTAATGCGCGGGCCTGGCCGGGACAGGATATTGTGATCCAAACCGATGACCTGGTTGTCCCGGATCGCTTTGATTTTGTCCCAGCCGCTTCTTTTCCGAATGATTTGGTCCAACGTCTCGCCTGTCTTTTCATCCGTGAATCCTTGCGCAAACAAGATCACGTCCGGATCTTCCTTCACGATTTTTTCTTCGCTGATCGGGTTCCAGCCCTTGGTGTCGGAGGCGATGTTGACGCCTCCCGCCATCGTGATCAGCTCGTCCAGAAACTCGCCCTTGCCGACTGTCCAGCCTGCCGAAAACTCCAAGTATACCTTTTTCTTTTCTTCCGGCTTCAGGTCCTTGACAGCTTCCGTTACCTTGCTGATGTCATTCTTCATTTGCGCGACCAGTTCCTCAGCCTGTGCTTGCCGGTCCGTAATTTGCCCGAGCAGCAAAATATTGTCCATGACATCCTGCACCATTTTGGGACGCATGGTAATCACCGTGAGGTCCAGGGCGCGCAATTTCGTGACGACATCCTCTTTCATGGAGATGCCGCCAACCACCAGATCGGGATTTTGCGCCAGGATCGCTTCTTCGTTCGGCGAGAGAACCCCGCCCACCTTTGGCTTCGCTTTCGCTTCCTCAGGGTAGTCGTCATAATCGGAAACGGCGACCACTTTATCGCCGAGACCAAGCGCGAACAGCATTTCCGTCTCGGCTGGCGAGGCGGAGACAATCCGCTCCGGCGCCTTGGCAAACGTCAGCACATGACCAGTTGAATCGGTTATCGTCAACGGATAGCTCGTCGCTTTTGCGCTCTTCGGCCCTGTACTAGGAGAAGGTGTTTGTTGCTCAGGTGCTTGTTCGGTTTGTTTCGCCGGTTGGCTGCCCTGCCCGCATCCGGCAAGGCTGATCGCCACAATCAGTGAGAACAGCAGAAACATGCAGCGTTTCATCAGAATCTTCCCTTCTTTCAAATCATGCGAGGGTCACTCGACTCTTGTTTGTATGACGAAGCCCGAATGCGGCGAAAAAACCTTTGCCGCCAATAAAAAATCGGACATTTCACATTCAGGCGCCTATCATTATATCACTGCAAACCGGAAAAAAGAAGCGCGCCCCTGCCCATCTGGCAGCCAAGGACACGCTTCCGGCTATTTAACCGAAACGGCGAGCATACTCATCTCGCTCTCAGCTTCGCATAGGTGACACCGCTGGCTTGATATCGCAGTATATCTTCGAGCAGCTCCGCCAAGTATGCGCCTGCCTCGATCGGCGGCGTCCCTCCCCGATGTATGTTGGAAATCACCGTCCGGTCGGATTCCACGGTGCGGGCATCCGGCTGGTAGATCATGTAGGCGCTGAGGCTTTCAGCGGTAGCAAGTCCCGGTCTTTCGCCAATCAGCGAAATGACTGCCTTGCACTTCACGATAGTGGCGATGTGATCCTGTACCCAGACACGTCCGCGTTTGACGAAGACGGGTTTTCCCACGGAAATATTGCGCAAGGCCAAGCCTTGCAGCAGGGCGGGAAGCAAATCCGGAATATTCGCCTCGATCGCCGAAGTGCTAAGGCCATCGGAGATGACGATTTGCACGTCCACTCCTTTATCGCCGTTTTGCTCCAGCCAGCGCGCCGATTCGTCGGACAGCCTGCGCCCCGAATCGAGGTTCATGAGGTAATCCTGCATATCCACGGATTTCGTCCGCAGGATAGGCAGCCCCAGCTCATTCAGAAACTCTTCGCTGATATCTTTCGTCACCGCATCCCGAGCTGCCGCCTGATCGATCCGGAACTGCAGGTAGCTTCGCGTTTTCATCCTCGTTCCTGAACGGCCGATCCCGATCCGCGCAGGCGTCCTGCCCATCGCTCTCTCCAGGGCTTCCCGGTTTTTCGGCTCCTCTACGCCGCATTCCTTTTCCTCTGGAAAGAAAACGGTGTCGCTCGCGTCCCCGCTCTGGTGCCGCGTATCTGTTTTCGCCGGGCGTAAAGGTGTCTGTTTCGCCAATTCAACCAGCACCCGCTCGACCAGCTCGTCAAAATTCACTTGCTTCACGTCTCTTCGCCTCCCGTCCATTTAGTCAAAGATGCTCAAATCACCGGCATATTCAGTCAACCTGCCGTCCTCCATGATGCCCATTTTCTCCAGCCACTGCTCAAATTCGCGCAAGGGACGCAGACCGAGCATTTCCCGCAGGCTCGCGTCGTCGTGATAGCTCGTATCCTGATAGCTCAGCATCACGTCGTCTCCCCCCGGCAGTCCCATGTAAAAATTGGCCCCGGCCAAAGCGGTCAGGATGCCGGCAATTTCCTGGTCATTCTGGTCCGCATGCATATGATTGGTATAGGTGGGCGCGATTCCCATCGGCAGGCCGTGCAGCTTGCCCATGAACAGGTCTTCGAGATCCGCCCGGATCATCTGCCTTCCGTCGTACAAGGTCTCGGGACCGATAAATCCGGAGACATTGTTGACCATAAACGGCTTCCAGTGTCTGCAAAAGCCGTACGTACGCGATTCCAGCGTCTGCATATCGACCCCTTCGTGAGAATCGAGCGAGACTTCCGAGCCCTGCCCTGTCTCGAAATACATCACATTGGGGCCGGTCGCCATGCCGTGCCGGAGCATCAGCTCCATGGCTTCGTCCAAAATTTCCCTGGAGACGCCAAATGCCTCATTTGCCTTTTGCGAACCTGCCAGGCTTTGAAACATCAGCGAGATTGGCGCTCCGTTGCGGAGTGCCTGCATCTGCGTGGTGATGTGGGCGAGCACGCAATTTTGCGTCGGGATTTGCCAGCGTTGAATGAATTCATGCGACATGACGAGCAGCTTGGCAACGCTTTCAACTGAATCGTTGTTCGGATTGATTCCGATGACAGCATCCCCCGAGCCGTAGGACAGTCCTTCTTTGATGGATGCGAGGATGCCTTCCGGGTCGTCGATCGGATGGTTGGGCTGACAGCGAAAGGCCAAGCGCCCGGGTTCCCCGATCAAGGTGTTGCAGTAGGCTTGGTGCCGCATTTTTTGCGAGGCGAGGACCAGGTCGATGCTGGACATCAGCTTGGCTACTGCCGATATCATCTCGCTTGTAAGGCCGCGGCTAAGCCGGGTCAGCTCTGGCATGCGCGCTTTTCGCGACAATATGTAGTCGCGCAGCTCCCCAACGGTCCAATGCTTGATTTCATTGTAAACAGACATGTTCAGGTCGTCGTAGATGACACGTGTGACCTCATCCTCTTCATAGGCGATGACGGGATGCTCGTAGATGTCGGACAGAGTCATTTCGCTAAGCACCACCTTGGCCGCCATTCTCTCCAGGGCCGACTCGGCGGCGATTTTGCTCATCTGATCACCAGACTTCTCCTCGCTTGCTTTCGCCAGGACCTCTTTTACAGATGAAAAGCGATAATGCTGTTTCCGGATCACGCAAGACAACTTCATTCCTCATTCCTCCCTTGCTTACTGCCAAGCGGTCTTGACCATTGGAATGGACAAAAGAAAAAACGCCTTGATTGCGGGACAACACGCAGCTGTCCCCGCTCAAAGCGCCGTCGCTTTTTCATGTATGCACTTTTTACGGCAAGGATGCGCCGTCTCTCGCCTCCGCCTTCCGGTGACGATCAATCACCATCTCTACTGCCGGCAACAGCTCCTCCTCGGATACAGGCTTGACCAGATAAGCGCAAACACCGGCTGTTTCTGCCTCTACGAGCATTTCTCTTTGGCTGTAGGCTGTTAGAAGCAGAACAGCCGAATTTGACGTGTCGCGAATGATTCTCGTCGCCTTCAGGCCGTCCATGATCGGCATTTTCACGTCCATAATGATGAGATTGGGCTTCCACTTTTGCGTCAATTCGATCGCTTCTTTCCCGTTTCTGCCTTCCGCCACAACGTCATAGCCTACTTCCTGAAGCATTTCCCGAATGTCCATCCGGGTAATCGGCTCATCGTCGACGACCAGTATTTTGTAGCGTTGACGCAATTCTCCTCCCCCTTTTCCTGAGATGGATGTGGCTGCCCATTGTCCGTCTGCTGAGCGTGGCCTGGACGCCATTGTCCGGCCGCGTTTTGCAAACAGAAGTTGCTCCCATTGCTTCCGTGATTCAATCGAGCAAGAAGTACCGATAAATATTTGGAATAATCATATTATACCGATTATTTTTGTCATCCGCCAGTCCCAATGTCCGCTTCGCAAAACATAGGGGCCGACGGCGTTATCCTTTCTTTTAGCACTTTGTACACATCGCTATACAGTACTTACTGCTCCATTCATTTCGGGAGAGATGCTCCTCGTTCTCATTAGTTTACAAAATATAATTATGGTAAACAAATTAAAATTAAACTATTCAGAATGAGGCGAGCATCTTTTGTCGTGGCGTACTTGCCCTTTTCTGCCCTGTAAAAAAAAGACAACGGAGGATTTCATGCTTTGCCCTTCCGCTGCCTGTCATTCTGATTAACCGCAATCGCTTGATTTTTGTATACTTACGTAAACAATAGCTCGCATGATTTTTTATCGTTTCCTGACCGCGAATTTGGCGCTTGCCTTCACCTCAGCCTGCTCGTTGGCCGCCTGGGCTTCGCATTGCCACGCGTCGGCAGTCTCACCCACTACCTTTCCGGTGATGACAATCCGCTCTCCTGGCCGTGTCATCGCCCGAAACCGAGTCGAGAAGCGGAGCAGGTTTTCGGCGCCGCACCAAATTCCGATCGCGTGACCGATAAATCCCTTGATCATCATTCCATGGGCGATTACCCCATCCAAGCCGACCTCTTCGGCATAGGGAACGACGGTATGGATCGGATTAAAGTCGCCGGAAGCCCCCGCGTACCGCACAAGCTGCGTATGAGTAATTTCTCCCTTTTCCAAAGGCGGAAATTCAAAGCCGATTTGCATACAGTTTCCCTCCGCTCACGATCTTTCAATAATGGTCGATCGGCTGATCAAAACCAGCTCTCCATGCTGATTTTCGTACTTGCTCTCAACGACGACAAAATTCATGCCGGCCTTGGCATAGACGTCGATGACTTCGCCGTAGCACGTGATCTGATCGCCTACGGCAATGGCTCCTACGTACTCGTACTCCTGTCCGGCGTGCAGCACCTTTGCCATGTTCAATTGCAGAGCTTCCTCCAGCGGGGTTTTGCTTCCCCAAAAATCAATAACTGTCGCAAATGTCGGCGGAACCCTCTTGCCTGACAAGCAATCGGGATCAGTTTCGCCCAATGCCTGTGCAAACTCCCGTATCTTTCCCGCTTCAATCGCGAAGCTGAACGGTTCCAGCCGCATCCCTTTCCGGGTTTCATTCATGTCCATACCCTCTCTTTACGCTCAAGTCGCTATGGCTGCAATGTTTCTGCCGGCCATTTATTTCTTAAAAAAGGATTCGACTCATTTTGTTATTCAACCTTCTCCCCCTTTTTCCAGACGCTTTTGTCGCCTTGGGAAACCGTCAACTCGCCCAATTCCACGCGATCAGAGAGCGATTGGTAATCTCCGGTCCTTCTCAGAATCGCCCGGATCCGGGCCACGAGCTCGCGAGGGCTGAAAGGCTTCACCAGGTAATCATCGGCCCCCAGCTCCAGACCGGCGATCCGGTCCGGCTCTCCGCTCTTAGCCGTAAGCATCAAAATTGGGACCCGCGATTCCCGGCGAATTCTCCCGCACACCTCCTCTCCGCTTATATCCGGCAGCATCAAATCCAAAACCACCAGATCGATTCCGGTGGAATGTGTCCACTCCAGCACCTCTGTTCCCGACGCCGCAGTGACGACATGATAGCCCTCCTTTTGCAAATAGGAAGAGAGAATTTCCACGATTTGCGGTTCATCATCCACGATCAGAATCGTTGACATGCAAGCTCAGCTCCGGTCCTTCAAAAATAGAAAAAGATCCCAGGACACACCTGGGACATATCATTTAATGCGCTTTATTGCCAACAGTCGGGTCCTGGACGAACTTCTGATGTCCCTCGTACAGGACGGAGTTGACCATACCGGCCGCGGCGTGATGCAGGTCATGGCAGTGGAACATCCATTCCCCCGGGTTATCCGCTTCAAACGCCACGACGTAGCTCTCGCCAGGCTTGAGGTTGAGCGTATCTTTCATCAGGGGAGCGCCGGCAAGCGCTTTTCCGTCTTTGCTCAACACCTGGAAGAAATGGCCATGCAGATGCATCGGGTGATCGGATGAGCCTTTGTTTACCATGGTGACTTTCACTTTGTCCCCTTTTTTGACGTGGAACGGCTTGATATCCGGGTATGTCTCCCCATTAATCGTAAAGACCGGGTCTATTCCGTCTTTCCCCATTTTTTCGCCCAGGTCCATCCGGTATTCCTGATCGTATTTCATGTCGAGGGTAAACGCCCCTTTGTCGACATTCCCATAGGCTGTCAAATCGATGGGTGCCGCCTCGCCTTTGGTGACGCTTTTTCCCTCTGTGCCAGCTCCTTGTACGTTTACGGGGATGAGCATTCCTTTGGCTGCCTCCGTCTTGCTATGGCACTCGATGACCCAGTCCGTATCTTCTTCAGCCGCAAACTCGATGTCATAGCGTTCGCCCGGGGCGATCGTAAACGGCTGATCCTGAATCAATGCCGGATTCTTGATCGGTTGACCGTCTGCACTGACAATTTTGTACGCCTGTCCATGCAAGTGAAGCGTGTGGCTTTGGAAACCCGCATTGACGAAGCGGAGGCGCACACGCTCTCCCTTCGCTGCCTCGATCGGTTCGATGGCATCCCCTGTTTTTCCGTTTACCGTAAACGTCGTGTACATCGCCTGCATCATCTGGTCGTGCATAGCTCCCGGCGGCATTTGCGCTGATCTGTGGTCCATGTCAGGCATGTTCATGCTTCCGTGGTTTCCGTGGTCCATTTCCCCCATATTCATGCCTTCATGCCCGGTTGAGCCGGTATTCCACTCATCGAGAACCAATGTGTAGTCCCGTTGAATGTCAGCCTGATCCGGCTCCTCTACGACAAGCGTTCCGTAAAGACCGAGATCCTCCTGCTTGGCGCTGTCCTGATGGGAGTGGTACCAATACGTTCCGGGAACGGTAGCTGGAAATTCATACGTAAACGTCTCCCCAGGCCGAACCGCATTTTGCGTCGTCCCCGGGATTCCGTCCATATTGTTCGGAACGGGATAGCCGTGCCAGTGAATCGTCGTTGGCGCCTTCAATTCGTTTTTCAGCTTGACGCGGATCACCTCGCCCACCTTCGCCCGGATTTGGCTGCCTGGAACAACGCCGTTATACGTCCATGCCGGTACTTTTTTATCGGCGGACAGCGCCCATTCCGCTTCCTTGGCTACCAGTTCAAATCTGCGGACGGTTTGTCCATTTTCCTGCAATATTTCAGGCTTTGCCATGTATTGCGCATGTGCTTTTGTATCGCCGGCCGCTCCGTAGAAAAAAGCGCCTACCGCAGCCATCGCCGCAATCCCGGCACTGGCTGCACCGATGAACACCTTCTTTTTCATGGACCTGCCTCCTCTGGTTTGTTCTACGGTGCCAGCGTATCAAAAACTCGTGAAGAAATTATGGAGACTGCTTTTTTTCTGTCCATCGAAACAGCAGAAAAACAGATGCTGCAAGTAGGACAGCGATGATCAAACGATATTTGTTTTCCGAGAAAAATACGAGATCGTGGCCGATAAAGGTTTCCATGACTAACGACGGCGTTTTTCCGATCACGGTGGCGAGAAAGAAATCGGCAAACGCGATCGGGGAGAACGCCGCCCCGACGTTGACCACCCCGGAGGGGAGCAAGGGATTGACTCTAAGCAGGATCAGCGCCAGCAATCTACGCCCCCGCGACATGTCCGAAATCCTTTTTAACCAGCGTGCTTCGCGAACCTTTTGCAGCTTGTCCGAACGGGAAATGCCCCAGCGGTACAAAACAAACGATACGGCCGCTCCAAGGATTTCTCCCGCAAGCGAGATCAAGAAACCTCCCCATAAGCCAAACACGACAGCATTTGCCGCCGACAGGAACAATGAGGGCAAAACACCGGCCACGCTGATCAGCACATTAATAAGCAAGCTGGCGATGACAGCGAATACTCCCCACGAACGAATCCAATCCGCCGTGGTTACGACCAAGTCCGACCAGTCCACGAATGCAGTCCTCCTCTTTTTAGCTTGGACAAATCATCAACGATCTATCTGGCAAATCCAAAATAACCCAATATCGTCACAATCTCTCCGTTCATCTTTCTCCTGATCTTTTATGCTGAAATCAGAGTACCAGAAACCGCTCGCGACAAGCTCCCAATTTGCCGCCCTATTCGCCTCTCACGGGTTCCAAGGCCTTGGCCCTGGCTTACTTTCAATGCGACGACCTCCCTGACGATATTCGCAATATCCCGTTGGAATACGGACAAAAAGCGGTTCGCTGGCTCAAACGGCACCCTTCTGTATCCGGGCAGCGGGTAGGCGTTTTCGGCCGTTCCAAGGGAGCGGAATTGGCATTGGTGCTCGGTTCTTCTTTCTCTGACATTTCGTTTGTCATCGCATCTAGCCCAAGCTCTGCCGTTGCGATCGGAACCTCGACTGTCTCCGCCGAATCGAAGCAGTTTGTCCCGCAGTCGTCTTGGTCGTATCGCTGCGTCCCCCTGCCTTTTGTTCCCTGGACGGAGGCCCAGTGCCGTGAAGCCGAAAAACGGCTGGAGAATCTTCAGCGAATCGACGACATTCACGCCGCCAGCTTGCAGAACAAAGCGGCAACAGCGAAAGCGACGACTCCCGTGGAAAACATCCGGGGCCCGATCCTGTTGATCGGCTCGGGCGACGATCACTGGTGGCCGTCTGATTTGCACTGCCGACGGATCAAGGAACGACTGGCAGGCCACAATTTTGCGCACGAATGCCTCCATCTTTCTTACGAAAAAAGCGGCCACGGGATTCGTTTTCCCTACATTCCCACGACCAGAACCAGATTGAATGGCGGGACCCCTGCCGGACATTGCAAAATTGTCAGCCTACATAATAAACCCTCCGCACGATTTCATGCGGAGGGCGACGATCGATTGCTGTCATCTCACCTGTCAAGGATGAAACGCTACATGCAATTGCGTTTTGATGCCTGCAGCCGATTTTGTTTAGCGGCCTCTATGTTGCGGTCAAAAACGTAGACGGTGATGGCCCAGTCAGCATCCATGTTGATATCACTGAAGAGGGTGATCAGCTTAGCCCCTACCAGATTTTCGAGCTTCTCGACAACCTCAGCCCTTTTGTAGATTTCTTTCACCATCTTGGTCCGGGTCTCCTGTATCATTTTTCTGCCCTCGTCGGAGTCGATCATCCATTTTTCTACCTCGGTCAGATTGCCTTTCATCTCGATAATCGCCCATGACCCGACAAATCTCGTCCGGATTTTTTCCGGACCATTTCCGACGTATTGCTTGCGAATCTCACGGACAAGCCTGCTGAATTGATGCTCGACCTGATTGGACACAGATATTTCACCACACTCTAGTCTTTTAATCCTTGGCCCATACCCTTCAAGAGGTTCATGCCAAACGCGACGGCGCGGTTGATGTCAGGGTCCTGCAGCGCCTTGATCAGGTCGAAAATCCCGACCTTTTCTTCCTGGCGCAGCCCTTCTTCCGCTTTTTTCAAGCCCTTTGCCAGGCTTCCCGCCAGCTTTTTGGTCATCTCGGGCTCGATCTCCGTGAGCGTTTCAGCGACTGCCATGGCGTTGTTGATCGCATTGGTCACTTGCGGACGAACCAGCTGGCCAACAGCGATCTTGGCTACCTCTTCCTTTGCTTCCACGAGGGAAACGACTGCACCGAGAATGCCGCTCTGATGGAGCTCCTGCAGCAGCTTGATCGTCTCGCGAATGCCGTCGGCGTTTAGAGCCGTGTCGCTTAACACCTGCTCCAACGCTTTGGAGCGCTTCTCTTCTTCGGTCAGCACGGGTTGAACGATCTTGGTCGTCGGCTTCGCCATTATTTCACCCCTCCTGGCTGGTTCACTTCTGCGATCGGCGCGTAATCGCCTCTCGCCCATTTGCGTTCCACCTGTACGCCCAGCTGCGGATTTCGCTTCGCGTAGCGCGGGTTATACAGCGGCAGCGGGTTCTTTCCGGTCGCCTCGAGGATTTCCATGCGGACCTTCGTCTGTTTGTAAGCCGGAGTTTGGGTGCGAACGTCTACGGCATTTCCGGTCAGTACGTTGATCGCATTTTCGTGGCTGACCGAGTTCATCGGAACGTACAGCTCTTTTCCCTGGACGCGGTCTGTCACGACGGCGCGCAGCTTGATCGCTCCATATGGAGAAACCAGGCGGACGAGCGTGCCATCCTGTACGCCCCGTTCCTTGGCGAGCGCCGGCGGCACCTCTACGAACACGTCCGGCACCTTGTATTGAATCCCTTTTGACTTGTTGGTCATATTGCCCTCATGGAAATGCTCCAACAGGCGGCCATTGTTGACGATCAGGTCAAATTCTGCCGGATACTCGACCGGCGGAACGTAATCGACCAGCGAGAAGCGGGCGCGTCCGTCCGGGAAGTTGAAGCGTTCCAAATACAGGAGCGGCTCGTCCGTGCCATCCGGCTGAACCGGCCAGACCAGACTGTTCCATCCTTCCAGGCGCTTGTAGGAAACGCCGGAGAATACCGGGCTCAGCGCGGCAATCTCGTCCATGATCTCGCTTGGATGCTGGTAGCCCCAATTGAAGCCCATGCGAGCGGCAACCTCGGTGAGGATTTGCCAGTCCGGCTTGGAGCCCTCCAGCGGCTCGAATACTTTGTACAAGCGCTGAATACGGCGCTCTGTATTGACAAAGGTACCGTCCTTTTCCAGAGAAGGCGCGGCAGGCAGGATGACATCGGCGAACTGGGCTGTCTTGGTGAAGAAGACGTCCTGGACGACGAAAAATTTCAGCTGGCTGAGCATCTCTTGCACATGATTGGCGTTGGAGTCGATCCAGGCCATGTCCTCGCCCATCAGGTACATCGCTTTCAGCTCGCCTCTGCCGACAGCCTCCAGCATCTGAATGTTGGTATAGCCGGGCTTCGGTGAAATCGATACGCCGTATGCCTGTTCGAACTTCTGGCGAATGCTGTCATCCGCAATGCTCTGATAGCCCGGGAACCAGTTGGGCAAGGAGCCCATGTCGCAAGCACCCTGTACGTTGTTGTGGCCGCGCAGCGGGTATGCGCCTGCGCCCGGACGTCCAAAGTTTCCGGTGACGAGCAGCAGATTCGAAATCGCCGCGGAGGTATGCGAGCCGCCGACGTTCTGCGTCACACCCATCCCCCACAGGACGCACGTTCCGTCCGCTTCGTGAATCATCGTCGCTGCCTGGATCATCTGTTCGCGCGGAATGCCGGTGATTTCCTCGGCGTACTCCAGCGTGTATTTTTCCAGTAGCGCCATGAATTCTTCGAAGTGGTTGGTGCGCGCCTTGATAAAGGCTTCGTCGTGCCAGCCCTGGTCGATGATGTACTTCGCTACGGCGGAAAGCCAGACGAAATCCGTTCCCTGGCGAGGATGGATGTACAGATCGGAACGTTCCGCCATTTCGTGCTTGCGCAAATCGGAAACAATCAGCTTTTGGCCGAACAGCTTTTTGGCGCGTTTCACACGAGTCGCAAGAACCGGATGGCCCTCGGTCGGGTTGGCCCCGACGATGATCACCAAACCTGCCGAAGCGATGTCCTTGATTGTGCCGGAGTCGGCGCCAAAGCCCACGGTCGACATCAAGCCGTCAGAAGCGGGCGACTGGCAATAACGCGAGCAGTTGTCCACGTTGTTCGTTTCAAATACTTGCCGTGCCAGCTTTTGCATCAGGTACGCTTCCTCGTTTGTCGTCTTGGACGAGCTGACAAATCCAAGCGCATTGCCGCCGTACTGTTTTTTCATCGCGGACAATCTCTCTGTCATGTAGCTGAGGGCTTCGTCCCAGGTTGCCGGCACGAATTCATCTCCTCTGCGAATGAGCGGAGTGGTCAGGCGCTGATCGCTGTTCACGAAATCCCAGCCGAACTTGCCTTTGACGCAAGTTGACACGCTGTTTACCGGGGCATTTTCCGAAGGCTCGATCTTCAGAATTTTGCGATCCCGCGTCCATACCTCGAACGAGCAGCCTACACCGCAGAACGTACAGACGGTCTTCGTCTTTTTCGTCCGCGTATCGCGCAAGGCCGCCTCGATTTCGGAAACGGCCAAAATGCTGCTGTATCCCGGCTCTACTTCCTTTACGAGGTCGATCATCGGAGTCAGGAGCTCCTGATCCATCGAGGTCATGAAGCCGGCTTCGCCGAGCATCGACTTTTCCATCAGGGCATTGCACGGGCAAACCGTTACGCACTGACCGCAGGAGACGCACGACGAGTTGTTGATGGAGCGATCGTCGTCCCAGATTACGCGAGGCATTTCCCGCTCCCAATCAATCGTCAGGGTTTCGTTCACCTGCAAATCCTGGCAGACCTCGACACAGCGGCCGCACAGAATGCACTGGTTCGGATCATACCGGTAAAACGGATGGGACATGTCGACTTCGTAGCCTTTTTCCCTAAACGGACGGCTTTGATGCTCCACCTCAAGCAGCGCGGTCGTATTGTGCACCCGGCAATTGCCGTTGTTGTTGTCGCATACGGTACAGTACAGCATGTGGTTTTCCAGTACGCGATCCATCGCTTCCTTCTGGGCTGCTCTCGCCTTTTCGGAAGCACTCAGAATATTCATGCCTTCCGATACAGTAGTCGAGCAGGCGCGCATGATTTTGCCGTCAATCTCGCACATACAGGTATCGCAGGTTTGAATCGGCCCGAGAACTGGCGAATAGCAGATGTGCGGATGCTCGATTTCCTGCTTGAGCATGTAGTCCAGAATGCGCGTGCCTTCTGCCGCTTCGTGTTCTACCCCATTTAATTGAAAACGCACTTTTTTCTGTTCCATGGTTCCTCCTCTGTGCCAAAAACGATCAAAACGATTTTACAAGACCTGGTTATCAACCGCAAAAAACCCACCATAAACCAACCTGTACAAACAACGTTTGCGCAAGTCGCTTTATGGTGGGTTAACACTTAGCATTTTTCATACCAGTTATCAATCCAACCATTTCGTTCGCGGAAGCCAGAATGTGCCAGGAATCTCATTCCCGCAGCATCGATGCACTTCCCTTTCCCATTATAATCAAACAGGTGGATTTTGCAAGAGAAAACCCTTTCATAGTACGGGCCCAGCCGGCGCGTTTTGCACAATGGTCTTGCAAAGCCGCCCAATCCGGTCGATAGCGTGAAAGGAAAATGGCAGGAAGCGGCGAATAGTCCTACTAGAGAGGCTTTGGAAAGGAAGGATGCTTCAGATGGATTGCATTTTCTGCAAAATCGTACAGGGAGAACTCCCTGCCAAAAAGGTTTACGAAGACGAACATGTGGTTGCTTTCCACGATATCAACCCGATCGCTCCCGTACACGTTCTTGCCATCCCCAAAAAGCACATCACGTCTCTTTTGGACATTCAGCCGGAGGATAAGGAATTGATCGGTCACCTGCACCTGTCTTTGCAAAAGGTGGCGGAAGAAACAGGCGTAAAGGAATCCGGCTTCCGCGTGATTACGAACACGGGCCAGCACGGGCAGCAAACCGTTTTTCACATCCATTACCACTTGATTGGCGGCCGTCAGCTTGAGTGGAATATGTAAAAAAGCCAACGCCAGCGTCACGGTGTAGACGCGGCGTTGGCTTTTTACGCTTGCCCGCTGCTTTGTTCCAGCCTGGCGATATGCTCGGCGATCAGCTTTCCGTGATGCCGGCCGTTTTCAATAAAAATCGCATTGGCGTGCTCGCCGGAGGCAATGACACCGGCGATATACAGACCGTCTACATCCGTTTCCATCGTATCGGAATTATGCGCCGGCTCCCCCGTCTGCGGATTGGTCGACGCTCCCAGCGAACGGAGCATCCCGCGGTCAGGCCGGTAGCCGATCAGGGAAAAGACAAAATCGTTTTCGATCACGATTTCCTCCTCTCCTGCCACTACCACCAGATTGCGCTCGGTGATCTCCTTTACATGGGCGGAGTAGATCACTTGTATGCGGCCTTTGGCTGCCAGGCTTTCAAAAACCGGTCTTGTCCACGCCTTTACACGCTCAGACAGCTGGGGCTTGCGGCAAATTACAGTCACCTTGGCACCGGCACGTTCAAGCTCCATGGCGGCATCGACCGCGGAGTTATTGCCGCCAATGACCGCCACCTTCATTCCTGCATACGGATGCGCTTCCGTAAAAAAGGAGCTGACCTTCTCCAAGTCCTGACCCGGTATGTTTAGCTTGTTCGGATTGTCAAAGTACCCTGTCGCCACGATCAGGTAGCGGCAAGCATAGGTGTGTATTGCCTGAAAACGGTCTACAGACTGCACGGTAAAGCCGTTTTCCGCTTTTTCCACATGCGTGACCGTCTCATAGCTGTTGATCCGCAGCTGATTGCGGGCCGCCACCAGACGGTAGTATTGGAGGGCTTCCGCCCGTGTCGGTTTTTCGTTCGGCGTAGAAAACGGAATCTCTCCGATCTCGAGAAGCTCCGGCGTACTGTGAAAAATCATGTAGGTCGGATAGCGGTAAATCGAGTTGACCAGCGTTCCCTTTTCGATGACAAGCGGGTCGATTCCCCGTCTCTTCAGTTCTACGGCGGCAGCAAGACCGCACGGCCCCGCTCCGATGATGATTGCCTTTTCCATGATTCCAGTCCATCCTCCCATGTCTGTTTTCTCTCTATATATCTGCATATCTGCTCACAGGTTGCGTTTACAAACAACGCGCCGGAAAAATGATTCTGTCCTCATCATATCATACCCACTCCCCCCGATTGACACTCCCTTCCAAAGCCATTCCTGTTTTCCATTTCCAGAAAATGATGAATGAAAGAGTTTTTTCTATTCTTTACACTAGAAGAGACATAGAAAAATTACTGACGAAAGAGTAGAGCCATGCGAAAACGAAATGTACATATCATACTTAGCTTTGCTTTATGGGCAACGTCGCTGCTGACTGTCTCGGTCGGTGTCTCCGCCTCGACAGCCGTTCCGCTCAAGGATATTTCCGGCAGCTATGCAAAAACAGAGATCAATTCGCTTTATCATGCTGGCATTGTCATGGGAGATGCCGATGGTTACTATCGGCCCAAAAAAGCGGTGACCCGGGCAGAATTTGTCGCCATGCTGACGCGCACCTGGGGACTCAAGCAGGTGTCGAGTCAAATCCCCGCCTATGCCGATGTGCCAAAGAGTTCCTGGGCTTATGGAACGGTACAGGCTGCGGTGTCTCTCGGAATTGCAAATGGCACGGGACCGACCACGTTCTCACCGAATCGCACCATCTCCCGCCAGGAGGCGGCAGCCCTGCTGATCCGAGCGATGGGAGTGGAACCGTATCAGCCAGCATCTCTGCCGCTCAGCGATGCGTACAGCGTCGCCTACTGGGCCAGACCGTACGTGGCGGAGGCCATCCGCCAAAAGCTTCTGGTCGGCTACCAGGGAAATTTCCGGCCAAACTCCGCGTTATCCCGCGAAGAGACGGCGGTGCTTCTAAGCCGGATGAAGAAGAAAGTTGACCAGCAACAAGCAAAAGGCAAGACTCCCGTCATCTTGGGGTGGCAGTACCAATCTACCGTCCAAGAATTCATTGATCTGGTCAAGGACACTCCAGTAAACACACTGTCTCCCCGCTGGTTTTACTTGCAAGCCGACAGTTCGATCGCCGATTATTCCGATGCGGCTCTAGTCAGGTGGGCGCACCAGAATGGCCGAAAAGTATGGGCGCTGTTTGGCAATCGGTTTGACCCCAACGCAACGCACAACGCGATCTCCGTGCCGGCGAACCGCGCCGCGGTCATCAATAAATTGGTACAGCTGAGCGAAAAGTACCAGTTGGATGGAATCAATGTCGACTTTGAAAATATCAAGCCTGGCGACCGCGACGCTTTCACTGCCTTTATCAAAGAGCTGTCGCAGGCCATGCATGCAAAAGGGCGAACAGTCTCCGTCGATGTTCCGCCGGATACCCAGTCGGATTGGAGCGCTCCTTACGATTACGCCAATCTGGCGAAGCATGCTGATTATATCGTCTTGATGGGCTACGAGGAGCATTGGGTCGGAGGCTCTTCTGCCGGCTCCGTCTCTTCGCTGTCCTGGCTCGCAAGAAGCTCGAAAAATCTGTTGACCCGCATCCCTGCGGACAAGTATATCGTCGGTCTGCCGCTCTACACCCGAGACTGGTACATGGCGAACGGAGCCTGGCAGTCCACGGATTTGCTGATTCGGGAGTCTTACTGGCTCCTGTCGCAGAACAAGCCTGCTGTAAGCTGGAATACGGCAGCCTCGCAATACAAGGCGACGTACTGGAAAAACGGAACGGCGCATTCGATCTGGCTGGAGGAGAGCCGATCGCTTGGGCTAAAAATGCAAGCGAGCCTGGAACAGCCCATCGCCGGATTTGCCTACTGGTACGTAGGGGAAAAGCTTCCGGATGTATGGAATGTCGTTTCCAACGTCATCACCATGAAAAAACTGGAAAGCATGAAGCAATGAATATGAAAAAACAAGCCTGGCTGCCCAGGCTTGTTTTTTGCTTGCTACTCAATGGATTTCTTGAAGCAGCTTCTCTTTTAATTTGGCGAGCATGTCGGCCGTCATCTTATCCAGATCGTACTCGGCCCTAAATCCCCACTCTTCCCGCGCGGCGGTATCGTCGATCGAATTCGGCCAGCTGTCGGCAATCGCCTGACGCACCGGATCCACATCGTATTTGAGCGTAAACGAAGGGATCAGCTTCTGGATGGAACGAGCAACGTCTTCCGGCTCGATGCTCATCGCAGTCACGTTGAACGCATTCCGATGCCTCAGTTTGCCCGGGTCGGCCTCCATCAACGCAATAATCCCCTGTAAAGCGTCCGGCATGTACATCATGTCCATGTACGTGCCTTTTGCAATATATGAGGTGTAGGTGCCTTCCGTGATCGCCTTGTAGTAAATCTCTACCGCATAATCCGTCGTGCCCCCGCCTGGCGGCGTCACATAGGAAATCAGGCCGGGAAAGCGGACGCCCCGCGTATCTACGCCGAACTTGTGGAAGTAGTAGTCACACAAAAGCTCTCCGGACACTTTATTGACCCCGTACATGGTAGTCGGCCGCTGAATCGTGTCCTGCGGCGTCCGATCCTTCGGCGTGCTCGGTCCAAAAGCTCCGATCGAGCTCGGCGTAAAGAACTGGCACCCCAGCTCGCGGGATACTTCCAACGCATTGACCAGACCGCCCATGTTCAAATTCCAGGCCAGGAGCGGTTTCGCTTCCGCCGTCGCGGAAAGCAGAGCGGCCAAATGCATAATGGTGTCTACCTGATGCTTTTTGGCGATGTCAAACATGGCTTTTGCATCTGTTACATCCAGCGTCTCAAACGGTCCAGCCTGCAGCGCACTGGTGTCCTGCGGCATTTTGATGTCAGTGGCGATGACGTTGCTGGCACCGTACTCGTCGCGAAGTTTGGCGGTCAGTTCGGAACCGATTTGGCCCAAAGCTCCGGTGATCAGAATCTTTTTCATTGCAAAATCCCCATTTCTTTGCCCACTTTTTCATAGATGTCCAATGCGCGGTCCAGCATCTCTTTGGTATGGGCTGCTGTCGGCATATTGCGCACGCGGCCAGTCCCGCGCGGAACGGTCGGGAATACGATTGCTTTGGCATACACGCCCGCTTCGTACAACCGCTTGCTGAATTCCTGCGTCTGTTGCTCGTCGCCAATCACGCACGGAGTGATCGGGGTTTCGCTGTGCCCGATGTCGAAGCCTAGCTCCTTCAGCCTCTTTTTCAAATAGTTGCCGTTTTCCCAGAGGCGGTCATGCAATTCGGTACTGCTCTGGAGAATATCAATCGCCGTCATGCTGGCAGCCACATCTGCCGGAGTGAGAGCAGTGGAAAACAGGAACGGTCGGCTGCGCACCTTCAGCCAGTCGATGAGCTTCTGTTTGCCTGCCACGTACCCGCCGACCACGCCGATCGCCTTGGACAGCGTACCGATTTGGAAGTCGATTTTATCAGACAAGCCAAAATGCTTGACGGTGCCAGCCCCTTTGCCGAGCACGCCAGAACCGTGGGCATCGTCCACATACGTGATCAAGTCAAATTCCTCGGCTACTTCGACGATTTCCGGGAGCTTCGCAATGTCTCCGTCCATGGAGAAGACCCCATCGGTAATCACCATGACTTTTTTATACTTGCCGGACTCGGTAGCTTCCTTGGCCTTTGCCCGCAGGTCGTCAATATCGGAGTGTTTCACCCGGATGATCTGGGCTCGGGAAAGCCGGCAGCCGTCGATGATCGACGCGTGGTTCAGCTCGTCGGAGAGAATCGCGTCGTCCTTGTCCATCACAGCGGAAATCGCCGCCATGTTGCAATTGAAGCCCGACTGGTAGGCTATCGCCGCTTCGGTATGCTTGAAAGCGGCCAGCTTCTCTTCCAGCTGCACGTGCAGCTCCAGCGTGCCGTTAATCGTCCGGACCGCCCCTGCGCCTACACCGTATTTTTGCGCCGCTTTGACAGCCGCATCGATCAGACGCTGGTCGGTCGCCAGTCCCAAATAGTTGTTCGAGGAGAGATTGATCAGTTCTTTGCCCGAGATGGTGATCAGCGGTCCATTTGCACTTTGAAGAGGATCAATGACGTTATACAGTCCTTTGCTTTTCAGATCCGCCAGGTTTTCTTCCAAAAAGGCATCCAAAACTTTGCTTGACATATACATTCCTCCCGTCAGGATATGTTCGGAAACGAGCTTCTGTAGGAAAGGGATACATGCGACGAAAACATATGTCTCCGTGGTATGTACATATAGAATCGTTGTAAAGCTTTGTATAATAGCGTTTCTGTAATCATATTATCATCCTATTCAAAAAATGTCCACATGACATAGACAATATGTAAGCGGTAACACCGTTTTCGGCCTTTGCTTTCCCTTTTCCTTACACTCCCCTTTTTTCCAGACATTTAGCCTTATTCATCGGCTTCTATCGGCATCTGGAAGCAAGTCCATTTGTTCACTGACATTAAAAATAAAAAACCGCAGCATATCGATGCTACGGCTTTCATTCACGCTTACTCTTCCTTCTTCTCTGATTTGTACCTTCCCTCTGGCGCTTCCGGCGACCGCTCAAATCCATCAGGTCCCCACTGGTGGGATACGCTTGCGTCAAGCGGCTGACCGTTTTGTATATGCTTTTGAACGATTTCTTCGGCCAGCTGCGGTGTTACTTTTCGGTACCACGTTCCTTCAGGGTATACGATCAAGACGCATGAATCTTCACAACGCCCATTGCAAAGCGTTTTTGTCGTATGTACGTGATCATCCAGCCCCGCTTCCTTAATAGCCGCACGGAATGCCTTGGTCACTTCCTCCGCTCCTGCCCGGGTGCAGCTTCCTCCATTGCACAAAAAAACGTGCTGCTTCGTCCGCGATAAATTCCATGTAGCCATGTCTGATTATTCTCCTCTCCGCTTTTCCTCTCTACGTCATCCTGTCACACTATCTGTATCCACCACAGGCTGCTTTTCGGCTGCCGGAAAGCGCATCGTCACTGACGTTCCGAGCCCTTTTTGGCTTTGGATGCTGATCTGGCCGCCATGGGCTTCTACCAGCCCTCTCGCAATCGTGAGTCCAAGCCCTGCCCCTCCACGCTCTCGGTTGCGTGAGCGATCCCCCTCTGTTTGCGCGAGCAGGGTGTTCAGCGGCGTCCGCAGCTCGTGGGAAATATCCGATGTCAAACGCTTGCGCAGCTGCTCTTGATGCTCCAGGCTCTCGATCAGGTTGTTGAATCTGTCGACCAATCCGGCCAATTCATCCTTGCCTGACGTTGGGGGAACGCGTACGGACCAGTCTCCTTTCGATGCGGCCATGGAGGCATCGCTCATCCGAACGATCGGCTTCACCATGGTTTTGGCGATGCCGATGCTGGCCAGCACAACGACCACAATCAGGATCAGCATCGTCCACAATAAGGCACTTGTATGGGCTTGCTGAAAGTGTGTCTCAACCGAATGGGACGCAGCTCTTTCATGATGACTGATCGTCAGATAACCAACCGTCTTGCCGTCGACCACAACCGGCAGAACGGTGGACCCTGTGACGCGGAGCGAAGCTGACTGATCGCCGTATTGTGCATGCTGCCTTTGACGTTCATCCTGGAGCACGATTCTCATTCCGAGTACCTTGGAGATCGCATCCAATTGGGAAAATGCACGCTCTCCCCCACAGCCATGAATGCAAGAGCGAGCTTCATCCAGATGCGTTTCATCCCGATCCCTCCGCCGCGCAAGGTAACACCCTGACGAAAGCTCCAATGACTTATTTTAGCAAAGAACAAGCGTACTTTCACATCGATCAGCACATTTCGGCAGCCTCATCCGGAAACACCTGCTTTCTCCTCTTTTTTCATCATGTAAAGTGAGCTTGACATAAAGAGATTGTGTAAAGTAAACTTTACGTAAAGCTAACTTTACAGAGTGGAGGTGTACCATGAAAAACCGGATTCGGGATGAACGCCTGGCCAAGGGCTGGTCGCAGGAATACTTGTCGGAAATGGTTGGCGTATCAAGACAGACGATTATTTCCTTGGAAAGCGGGAAGTACAATGCTTCGCTGGTCCTTGCCCACAAGCTGGCCCAAGCTTTTGACTGTGCGATTGAAGATTTATTCATTTTTGAGGGAGATGAAAACATATGACTGAAACAATGGGAGCTTATGCGGGCTTGTTTGGCGGAATGATATTAGGGCTGTTGGGCTTGTTTTTGGGGAACTATTTCCTGAAGAAAAAACGCGGTCTGGACGAGCGCCATGACATGATGAGAACAAAGGCGAGAGCGGCATCCTGGTTCTTTCCTCTCGCAGCCACTTACGTATTTTTTGTGCTGCATCTGCTGAATGTCATTATCTCGATCCCCTTTATGCTCGCCATGCTGATCCTGGTCCAAATGGGCAGCTGGGCTTGCTTCATCCTTTATTATCATTACAAGCATTAGATTTTCTTGTAGAAAAAAGGATGGTTATGGTAGGTTAATAAGGAAACTACAACCAACAAGGCGGTGATCTGCAAATGCAGCTGGCGAGCTTACCAAACGAGGTCCATCTTCTTATGGAGGACTATAAAGAACAGGTCCAGTCTGCATTTCCAGATCGCCTGTTTGGCATTTACGTTTACGGCTCGATTGCGTTGGGAGCCTTTGATTCCGCGAAAAGCGACATTGATTTTCTAACGCTGTTTCAAAATGAAACGACGAATGACGACCTTGCAGCTATCCAAAACATCCATAAAAAACTGAAAAGGACCAACCCTCTGGCCAGGCGAATGGACGGCACGTACTTGTCCATCAAGAATCTGGGCAAAAGCAACGAGAATCTTCCCTCCTATCCTTACGTAACAGACGGAAAGGTACGGCAGGGGAATTGGGATATAAACGCCGTGACGTGGTGGACTGTGAAGCATCACGGTATCCCTGTATACGGCCCAAAACCGGCCGATCTTGATCTGCCCATCCTCTGGGATGATGTATCGAATACGATGAAGTATAACTTGAACGTGTATTGGAATCGTCGGGCAGAGCACGTCCTCCTTTTTCTCGCCGACGAATGGCTGGGTGATGCGGTATGTACCGTATGCAGAATTTTGTATACGCTGGAATGCAAAGAGATCGGTTCCAAGGTTGATGCAACCCGACACGCCTTGCGGATGCTGCCCTCCGAGTGGCATTCGCTGCTGACAGATGCCCTCCGGATCAGGCAAGGGGAAAACAGAACCATCGGCTTATTTGACCGATGGCGCCGAGCTAAAAAAACGCAAGACTTTATTCGTTTGATGATTGAACATTGCAATAAACATTACATGTTGACGTAAGCTGACGGTACAGATAATTTTTACGTACAAAGGGGCGGATTCAGATGTTGAAAAACTGGTGGTCTGTAAGCGGGCTTTTGACCGGGATCGCGGGAGCTTTGACAGCTTTGGCGATTTCCTGCCAGTTCATCTTCGGCGATTCCTTCAAAGGGCTCGATTTCTTGCTCGTTCTATTGATCATGCTCCCCGCCTGCTTTGCCCTGATCACGTCGTTTGTGCCTGCACCGGTCATCCTGATTGCTTTTATTTGGGTACTTCCGTTAAGCCTTTATCTTTTGATCGCATCCAATGTGAAATGGTTTGCTCTCGCTAGCTTGGTTTATCTTCTCTCCGCCGTTTTAAAATTCAACGGTGCCAAAGCCGCGTTCTAGCGGTAAAAGGCTGTCACATACATTGTTTATCTCCGTCTTGTCCCGTCCCGTGATCGCCCAAACCGCTTCATTTTCCTTGAG
>NZ_JAUMSJ010000006.1:0-189038 GCF_037834415.1 Brevibacillus borstelensis
ACGAAGCCGTGACCTTTCCCGTCACGGCTTTTGGCTTGCTGTTCTGTTGCTTTTTTGGTGATGACGTGACTCCGGACGCTGCTTTCCGTACGAGCTCGGCATCCGGATTGTTGCCGCGTCGGTTTGTTTACGGTTTGCCGTGCCGTCGGTTCGTTTACGGATTGCAGCGGAAATTACCGTTGCTCGGAGATTGCTGCTTCGTTTACCGCGCCCCGAAGATTGTTGCTGAGTTTACCGCTGCCCGGAGCCTGCGGGCGGTGTCGACGGCGCGGACTGCCCGTCACCTGTTTTGGGTGTCGAGCCTTTATCCGGACCGTTTCCCCCGGTTCCGAAGCTTCCCGTATTTACATCACCCTTGGTATTACCGGCCCCTCCGGTTTTGCCAGTATTCTCGGTACTGCTCTTATTCCCAGTGTTTCCGGTGTTTCCGGTACTTCCAGCATTTCCGGTACTCCCACTATTTCCGCCATCCCCAGTACCCCCCGCATTCCCGGCATCCCCTGCGGGAGTATCATTTCCTGCAGGCAGCATCGGCCCGTAGATACGGACAGGAGGATTGCCTGCCTCACCGCCGCCCGGTACAGAAACGTCCGTCCCCGGGTTGCCGGTCTCGCCTCCAGGTACAGGGTCCCCCGTTTCTCCAGTGGCGGGCGTCGGTTGTTTTGATGTGTAGAGCATAACACCGCCAATAGAGCCTCCGGCTACAAGCAGTGCCGTACCGATGACCATGATGCCTGTGTGCCGGCGGAAGAGGCGCACCAACCCATTCGAGGTCTCGTTTCGCACCTCGTCCAGCACCCTCCGAAACTCGGCGTTTCGAACAGCGTACCACTTCTTCCGCCAAGCCTTGTCGCGCAGCCTATGTCCCTTGTCCTCGAGGAAATACCGCTTTAGCGCCGAGCGGTACGAGGGCGCGAGGGCTTTCCCCTGGAAAAAGCCGCGTTCCGCAAGCGTCCACTGGATAAACGGATACACGCTTTCTTCCCCGCCCTTTTCATGGACAAAGGAAAGCATCCTGTCATACGGGGTGTCGCAGATCGACCGGGAGTCCTCCTGATGAAACGCGAGCCATACCTTCGGAAAGCTCCGGCGGTCCAGCTTTTCTCCTAAGAGCCTTCTCAGCAGACGCTGCTGCTTGTCGATCTCGCCCGGATCGAAGGAGCGAAAAAACTCCTCGGGTGGAGGAACTACTTCTGCCTGCTCCAATGCAGCCAGATTCATCAGCAAATCGTACGTTTCCCTGCTCTCCAGATCGAGCTCTCTGGCAAACGTTTGCGGCTTATCCTCCAGCAGCAGGGCGATCCCCTCGAAATCCTCGCGGGACAATGTCTCCAGGTTGACGTATTTCAACAGGCAGCGGTCGATCTCGTCCAGTGTTTCCCGGGCGTAGTCGCTGCTCTCCCGCGACTTCCGGAAAAATCGATGGATCTGGGACGCCGCATCGGTTTTTTGCCCGCTGCCGCGAAACTGGGCAAGCAGCTTGTTGCGCGTCGCATCCTTGAAGTACGGGTTTCGCAATGCCTCCGGGGCATGTTCGGCCCAAAAGCCGATTTCCTTCAGCACGTCCTCGATGCGGAGCGCTGCCTCCAGCCGCTTGGCCAGATACTCCTCAAACAGCGGCTTCACGAATTGCTCATGACGCAAAGCCGTGCTCATGACGAGGGAAAACATCTCCGGTTCGGCGGCCAGATGCTTGTACACCTCGTCCACGTACTTCCCGCTTTGCAATATTCTGCCTTTCAGCAGCACGTCCATAAGGTACAAAACCATCTCTTTTTGCTTGCTGCGCGGCTCGATGACGCGGCTGGACTGGATGATCAGCCGGACGAGCTCGCTTGCAGGCAGTACGCGGGCCGCGACTGCCGCTTTTTCCTCATGAAACAGGCCGGCGAGCAGCTCGTGCAGCCGCTTTTTGTTTTTCAGTTGGCGATTCTCCAAGTAATTCAGGAGAACCTGCCATACAGCCGCCCGGTTCTTTTCGTATACGGCCATTCTGCCCTTTTCGATCAGAAACAGCGGGCACAGCTCGTAATACGTAGCCAGCCGCAAGCCAGCTCCGCTCTCGTCGCCGGCCAGCACCTCTTCCGCGAACTGGTAAAAATCCGCCAGCACATGCGGCTCATTCAGATACGTCCAGACAAAATCGAGATATTCGTGTTCGCCCTCCTGCAAATCGGCATTCCAGATGCGCTTGCTTGGCAGATCGAACAGAAATTCCTTGTCGATGTGGCCGCCTCCGTGGCGGATGCTGCCTTTTGGGACAAACATGACATTGATGTGCTTTTTGCTCTGTGCCTCGCCGCTGTAGGTCATAAAGCCGATGTGCCTGCGCATCTCGTAAGGCAGGCAGCCGTAGAGGATTTCCATCAGCTCCCTCGCGGATGCGGCCGCCTCTCCAACCTCGCCGTCCAGGCTGACAAACACCTTTTTCTTCGCCGAGAGCGACGCCATGACGGCGTACAGCAATTGCTTGAACGTCTGTTCATCTACGCCGAGCCTGGCCAACGCCCGTTTCTTGTCTCCCGGATCGCCCTCCCGGTACGGGATGTCCTCAAGCGACGGCAATCCCTTCCCTGCGGTCTCTTCGTGCTTGCGGTCAAAGCCTGCGATTCCGAAAATTTTGCGGGGGCGCAGGCAAAAGTCGTCCCGGCGAAGGGCCGGGATCACGTAGTTGTGGGAAAAAAACGTATTGCGCTGCCCGGTGAAGTCGGCTCCGGCATACACGCTTTGACCGATCACCAGCTCTCCCGTCTCCGCCCGGAAGCAGACCAGCGCATCCGGGTACTCCCGCGGGTCCGCTTCTCTCTCCTGCAGCTCCCGCGGGGCGTCGTATACGCAGAACGGGTGGAGCGTCTTCTTGATAAACGAATTGTCCAGTCCCGGGGATTTGGCGACGGTATCATACCCCTCGTTGGAGCGGAAAATACCCTGGCGCCCGCGCGTGTAGTATTGCTGCTCGATCAAATGCCGCGTCACAATCACTCTCTCCCCTCGATGTAGTCCAGCTGGTGCAGGAGCCAGATAAACGGCTCATCTACCCGGACAGGCGTGACGACTCCGCTCACCTTTTGATTGACCGGATTGCTTCCCAGTGCGGATACGGCAAAAAAGGCGGTGTTGGTAAAGTAGACCTCCAGCGCGTCCTTGAACGGCCGATCCACTTTTTCGATAAACCGGCGAATTTCCCCGTTGATGTTCTCAAACTCGGTCAGGTTCAGATACTGTTCATGCACGTAGTTGCGGAACACATTGCTGTTGGACTTGATGTACTCCCCGTCCTCTTCCTTCAGGAGGTGCAGCATGTCGCTTTTGGTCAGCACCACGGCCGTCGGGATGTGCGTCTTGCTTTCCTGCTCATACCCGATGAAGTTTTCAAACATGGTGATGACAACCTCTCGCGGCTCGTCGTACTTGGCGGTAAACTCTCCGGGCTCATCTCCCGCATTCAGCTGGATCTTGTCGCGAATCTTCCTGATCTGCAGCGGGTCCACGAGGAACAGGATGCCGGAGGAATTTTTCACGTGAGCCGCGTAAATTTCCAGATACTCCCGATCGACCATGCCCTCGCCTGCTACGTCGAAAAAGACGAGAATCAACGGCGCGCGCTCATTGTCCTTGAAGATGAACTGGAAAATAAACGGCTCCTGCCGCTTCTCTTTTTGCGTGGAGTCAAGCAGCTGCCCGCGTTCAAACAAGGGGGCCTCGTAGTTTTCCCGGAACTTCCGGCTGATTTGGGCATTCAGCGGCATGCACGCGGCGTTGAAGTGATTGGCCGTCGTGTTTTGCAAGGTATGGATCAGCGACGTCATGTAGACGGATTTGCCCACCTGGGAGGCACCCACGATGGAGATGATGTTGCTCGGCGCTTTGCCGGCCGTGATCGGCAGCTCGTTGTGGCATTTAGGACACAGTCTCCGCTTGGTGACGACACCGTACTTGTCCGTCAGGCCGACCAGCACATTGTCGATCACGATCCGGTTTTCGTCGGGAATCGTCTCGGGGTGGATCACGGCCTCGATCTCCTCGATGTCGTCAAGACCGAACTTGTTTCTGTACTGGTTGAGGATCACGTCCTCCTGCAGGGCGTAGTCCTCGTCGTCCTCGCGGTGATGAGCCGCGCGAAAGACCACCTCTTCCGGCGAATACTTGGAAAAGCAGTACGGGCAGACGATATCGTAAAACGGAAGCCTTTCCTTCTGGGGCGGCTTTTTGTCAAACATGTTTTTGAGAAACGTAAGCATCTCCGTTCCCTCCTATTCGGGAATCAGTTCGTAGAGTTCCCCGTATTTTTTTCCGTCGGTAAAAAACAGCCGGATGTAGTCGTTTTTTCCGATCTCGATCTCCGGCATCAGGTTCTCCCCGGGCTCCAGGTCGGAAATGAACGCGTACTCGGTCCCGTCTTCCTTGTTTACCGGGTAAGAGCCTTCCTTTTTGACGTAGCAAAGCACGTCCTTGGAGATCGGCAGCTCGGAAAAAATCCGGATCTGAATCGATTGATACGGGCGGAACCAGCTTTTTCGGCGCTTCACGGAATAGTAGATTTTCGCCTTTCCCGTGCTGACGTGGCCGATATGATCCTCCCCGGCGGGAATGAGCATGACCGGCTTGCCTTCTCTCAGCTCGCAGGGGAAAATCCGGTAGATGTAGCGTCCGATTCCTTCGACCGGCTCCCGGTAGCCCCTGTTCGCCTTGTATTCCTCGCGGGTGTACAGCTTTACATCCCGAGGCGTGAGCAAGGAGGGCTCGAACGGTTCATCCAGCCGGGATTTATGCACGTAGACACAGGGAACCGACTCCGGCCAGTGCCAGTTAATGACGCATTCGCTACCCTGCACCTGGCAAGAGACGGACTTGATCAGCCGGTTACCCGTTTCTTCCATTTGTATCATCAGGCATCATGCTCCCACTCTACTAGTCAAACCGCTTCAAGCCAGTCGTTTTGCCATCAAGGCTGCTATTTGGCGAATATCTTCGTCTCGAAAAGCTGCCCGAGTCCGAAAGCTGGCCGCTTACGGGGGCTGGAATGCTCACAGTGAACAGCGTCAATACGAGCGCCAGCAAAATATCCGCGATCAGCCGCAGCACAGGTCCGGGAAGATCGGTGGAGGCAAAGCCCATTTCCAGTACCAGACCGGCCAGCAGTCCGGCGACCGCCCCGCCGATGGAAAAGCTTTTGGCGACGTGCTTGTTATCAAATATAAGTCCAAGTGCGAGCCCCAGCAGCGCGCCAATCGCAGTCAACATAAGAACACGCTCTACCGCGTACAGGAGACGGTCGCTGTCTCCTCCAGTCCGCTCTCCCATCAGGTTGCGGTCCTGCCTGTTCAGTTCGTAAATCTGTCCGAAAGCCGAAGTCAGCTGCTCGGCGTTTTGCACATCGGTATACGTACCGCCTGTCTCTGCCGCAATCTGTTTCAAAAGACCGGTCCCGTCGGCGCTTACCGCGCTCATCCCCACGGTGTGGATCGGAACGTGCTGATCGCGGAACGGCGGCAGCGTTTTGTCCATATCAACCTGGCTGTACCCGTCGGACATCAGTACAACGGTGCTGTTGCCCGCCCCGGAAGCCGGGTCCCTGATCAAATTCAGCGCCGTCTCCAGAGCCGCGTCAATATTGGTGCCGCCGCTCGGTCCATCGTGATTTTCAAGCTTCTCGATCACGCCTTCCCTGGCCTTGCTGCCCCCGAGCGAAACCATCGGCTGCAGGACGCTGGCCTCGTCGTTAAAGCCGATGATGGCCACCTGCATATCGTTATCCATCCGGTTCACGACATCAGCAGCCGCCTTGAACAGCTGGCCGTCAGGATCGGTCTCCCGCATGCTTCCCGAGGTGTCCAGCAGCATGACGATGCTGTCCGCGCCGCTGGAGCGCTGGATGTTGGAGCCGTACAGCAGCTGGAACAGCAGACCGGCTACGCCAAGCATGACAAACGTGGCGGGCACGAGCATTTTCCAGGAAAAACCGGCATAGCGCTGTCTCCAGCCTACTCCGTTCACTCTAGGTGAAATCATTTCAGCAATCAGGCAAAACAGTCCGACGAAGAAGGCGAACTGTCCAATATACAGGCCCATCAGCAGCCATTGCGGCAGCTCGCCGGACAGCTGGTGCAAAATGATTTCCCCCACACCAAACCCGATGAGACCGCCAATTATGCTGAGCAAGACCATAAGCATGCTGATTCTCTTTTGACTCATATGGATACCCCCTTTTCCCGGCGGTGAAAAACAAAGCCGTTCGCCACATAGGAGTCGTAATATTTCTTGTTGTTGCGGTAGAACATCAGGTCACCCAGTCCGAAGCCGCCCATCAGGTTCAGCTTTTCGATGCCGCTTTTGCCTGCTTCGTGTATACACCCCTGCTTGCAGGTCCGCAGTCCCTGGCCCCTCTGCATCACGTATTGGATAAAGTCGCTGTCGATGTCCGCGAAAAAGTACTTTTCTTCGTAGCGGTGCTTTTGCGAAAAGTGGAAAACCTCGACATGCACCGCTGCCCTCTCCTCCAGCGCCCGGTAGAGATCCTGGAACAGCTCCTCCTTGGTCAGAACGTCCCTGTTCTCGTAGTCAACCGTCACATTGGCCCGGGCCAACAGCTCGTCTTCAAACGCCAGCGCAAACGGCGGACTATTCAAGATCTCCTGGCGGCACAGCGCGGAGAGCCGGTCGATCAGAGCCGTCGCTCCCGTCGCAGCGCCGTTCAAGATACTCGCCTTTTGTCCGAGATAGCGATCTTCCCAGTAAAACGCCGCCCCTCTCTTCGCTTCGAGAGAGCGGATCGCCTCCCGGACAAGTGTGCGGTAATACTGGTCGATGTTTTTCCCGAGGTAGTCGGTTGCTTCCTTGACGCTTTTTTGCGCTAGCTCGTGAAGCTGCTTTTGCAGGCTCTCAAGCTGTGCCCACTCCTCTGCGAGCCAGCGGTGCAGATCTTCTGCCTGCTGCTCGCAGTCCCGCAGCAGCTGAAGCTCCATTTCCAGTCCGAGCATTTCGTACCGTTTTCCGTAGACGAGCGGCAGCAGATGGCGGATGAAGTTTCGGACCCGGTCTTTCTCCCTGGTGAAAAACCCGCCTTTTCTAAAATCCTGCTGCTCGACACGCTGCCGGTAAAGCTCCTCCCATTCGGCTCTCGTTTCTTCCAGCAGGCGGGACGTCTCCCTGATTCTTGTCAAAAGCTCGCCGCGAATGGTAGGGAGCGTCTCGTTTCCCGAAGTGAGCAGACAGGCCGCATACGGGCCGTAACGCGTATCTTCCGAGACGGTTTCCCTAAGCAGTCTGGCGAATTTCTCCTTGATTTGCTGGCTCTCCAGCTGCTTGCGAGCACGCTGTTCAAAATGCGTCTCGAAAAACGCCTGGCTGCTGCCCTGAAACAGGGCTTGCTCCGCTTCCCTGAGCGTCATGCTCCTGAGCTCGGCGTAGCTGACCCCGGATGCCATCAGACCTGTCATCTCGTCAAGCTTGCCGCCGTCCGGCAAAATCGACTGAACGCTGCGAAGGATGTGGCGGGGAGCAAGCTCCAGCCGTTCCATCAGCTCGCCCAGATCGGGCAGGTCCGCCGTCTTCGTTCGTTGAAGCAGGTCGTCGTACACATGCGACAGCACGGTCAAGGCAATCGCATCCTTTGGCTGCTTTACCTTGGAAAACCCGGCCGTGGCAAATGCCGTCTGCGAGTTGTCCACGGTGATGCTGCGGGTAAACTGGTGCTTGTTGTAGCTTTCGTTGCCCTCGCCGAGCTCCGGTTCCGCCGGTTTGTTGTTCAACAGCACAAGACGGCTGATGATTTCGTAGTTGTCCTTTTGGCCGTTCTCGGCAAACAGGCCCCGCTCGTTTTTGTCGCTGAGCAGATAAATCAGCGAAAACAGCGGACTTCCGGCGTGAGCAACCTCCAGCGCAACGTGATCCTCTGTCACCTGCAGCGCCTCTTTGAACCGGTAATCGCTCCGCTGATAGGTCGTCAGCTCCTCCAGAAAGCTGACCCCGAGCGATGCGGAAAATCCGAAATCCTCGCCGCTGCTCTTCTCCTGGATCAGGGCGTAGAGATCGATGGAAACGTATTTGAACACCTCTGCCAAATAGCTCTTCATCAGCAGGGTAAGCTCCGGCGCCAGCACGTTGGCCGGGTCGTCGGCCCGCGTCACGACCGCTATGTTGACGTGCTGCACCGAAGCGCAGTGCCCTCCAGCCTCGGCCAGATGGATGCTGACTTTCTTCATCACCTTGTTGATTTCGACGCGCAGTGGCTCCTGCTCGTAAAACTGGCTGTACATATCGCTTCGCAAGGTTTGCCTGCCCGCGAGCGACTCGGGCAATCGGCATCCGTATACTCGGGGTTCGGACAGCGTCTTGCCTGTGCTTGCGTGCAGATACAGCGCCCCCGCGTGGTTTTTCCACTGCCGTTCATTCAAGGAATAAACAGCCTGGAGCGCTTCCAGGCTGTTATCCCCGATGAAGAGGAACAGCACGGGATTTTGTATGCTTCGCTGTCCGTTTCCGCTATCCAGTTGTGTGTCCAGACCCGAGGCGTAATGCGTCGCGAGCTGTTCGATCGAATCCCTCATGCTTCCTCCTCATGTTCGGCTATTGCAGCGTTTTGCGCATGTCGTTTACTTTTGCCCACACTTTTTTGTAAAAATCGTAAAGCTCTTCTCCGTTGACGTACTCATCCCGGTCGTATTCCAGATCGTTTTTTACCTCCTGGAATGTGGCGGCAATCTCGTCGAGCTTGCCGATCAGGGCTTGCGTATCCTCGGAGAGCGTCATCGCATCGCTTCTTTTGCTCGCCTTCCGCTGCAGGCTGATCAGGCGCTTGGGCTCCAGACTGCGGAGCTGCTCGTAGATGGCGTACTCCACGTGCTTGTTCACCTTCATCAAATTGACGAACGGCTCCCACGCTTCTTCTTCCTCGTCCTTGTCGTAGACGTACAAGGCTCCTTTTTTGCAGATCGTACTGGTGTACATCGCTTCGATGAACAGGTTGAGCAGCTCTTCTTCGCCCTGCATCGCGCCTACGATGCTCTCCAGCTCGCCGATTTTCCCCTCGATCTCTTCGTATTTGCGCACTTCCTCCTGCATCAGGCGGATCAATTCCGGGTAGCGGATGAGGTTTTCCTTCGCCATTTCTTCATTGGTGCTGCCGAAGATGTCCTTGGTGAAATCTTTCTCTAATCCTTCTTTCATAAAGCCCTTCAGCTCGGCCAGACAGCGCTTGATCTCGCCCGGACTCGCCTTCTTGGCTTCTCCGTCCATCCCGCAGCCGGCGAGGAAGGCTTTCAGCTCAAACGGCTTCGTGATGACGCACTCGTAGCGGCTGCTGGTCTGGCTGCCCGTTCCCTTTTCGCGGATGCAGCCATACCGCAGCGCGCGATCGAACAGCTGTCTGACTCGCGCGTTGTACTCTCGCACGCGGCCGTTGATGTAGACATCTCCCCAGGACTTTTCCGGGATCGGAGAAGGGAGGTAGGTCCAGTTGTTTTTCTCCGTCTGCACGAGGTGGCGGCCGATGCCCTCTTTTTCCAGGATGGTGCGCTCGTAGCTTTCCTCGTACACCTTCAGCGGCGTGTAGACAAACAGCGGAATCCCGTTTTTCGTGTTGAGCCAGAAAATCCGGTTTTTGACCTCGCTCTCCTTTACCGTAAAGCGGGAGCCGCTGATCGAGGTGTTCTGGTAGTTCTTGATCCCCTTCAGAATGCCCGGGGCCTTCACCGGCACCGACACGAAGCCCCAGGACGGGAAGTGCAGGTTGCCCAGGTTGTTGCTCAGATGGAAAACCGGGATCGCCTCTTCATCCAGCTTGCCGGCGATCTTGCGCTCGACGATGCGGTCCAGCGTCTCGTCCTGGCCGTACTTGATCACGAGGAACTCTTCCATCGACTTCGTGATCAGGTCGCCGAACTTCTCCGACAAAAACTCGCTGATCGCGCTGACGATGTCCAGCTCCTGCTCCTTCACCCACTGGTCGGAGCGCTTCAGCAGCTCGCTGGTGAAGTCGCGGATCAAATCTTCCGCTTCTTTCTCTTCCATGATGTTGTTGATCACCTTGGCGATGTCGGGGACGCCCACGATGTTCCAGTAGTACGTTTTGTTTCCGGTGCGGTCGACCTCTTCGCTGCCGTTGATCAGGATGTCGCCGTTCTTTTCGAAAATCTGGTTCAGTGTATTCAGGATTTCCGTGAACACGTTGTAAATCCGGTTGTTCTCGTCATTGAGCAGGCGGTACAGCTCTTCGTAGAACTCGATCATCTGCTCGAGCTTTTCCTGGTCGGCGAGAAGCTGGTATTCGTTGATCTTCGCCTCGATGTAGGCGTTCTTTTTCTTTTCCTTGGAGATAAAGGCGCTGCGGGCGTCGCCCAGCTTTTCGTTGGCGTTTTCGCGGGCGCCCTCGATCTCGCGGGGGTAGCTCTCCAGGTTCGCCTTCAACGTCTCGATGTAGGACTGGATCATTTTCAAAAGGCAGTAGCCTTTGTCCGAATGGATCAGCCGGGATGCGTAAAACGGCCCTTGCTGAGGGTGCAGGAAGACGCGGGTGATCATTTCGCCAAAGGTGGCGGTCAGCTCTCCCGGAAGCTGCTTCTTGCTCTTGATGTACTCCTCCCGCGCTTTGGCCAAATAGCCCTGCTCCAGTTCGTGGTCGATGCTGACGACCTGCTGGCTGATCACGTTGCTGTAGTTCAGCCGTTCGCTGTTTTCATAGCCGGGCAGCGGATCGGGCACGCGCTCCTCGAACTTGCGGGAAATGGAGTCGACATCGATGCCCAGCTTGCGGGCAAACTTCTCGGCGTCCTCCTGGGTCGGAGCGACCGCAAACATGTTCTCCATTTTTTTGAACAGGCGGTACGCCAGATAGGTCGTCATCTCTTCGATCGGCAGCACGGCCGAGGATGCGCCGATGACGTTGTACTGGTAGTTGGCCGCGTACGCCTTTGGCATCTGGTTGATGTTGGTGCGAATGTTGCTGATGTAGTCGTGAATGGCGAATTCCTCGCCGGAACGCTTTTCCTCGCTGGCCATGAAGTTGGTGATGTTCTCCGCCGTCACGTTCATGCAGTAGTCGTAGGCGTTTTCCAGCGCCTTGCCTTCCAGGTTGGTGGCGGAAATCAGATGGCACAGGTTAAACGGCGGCATCGGCGACTGGACGGTCAGCACATTGCCGTACTGCTGGCGGAAGCGCTCCATCCGCTCGTCCGCGTTCATCCAGTAATCCAGCTCTTTTAAGGCGGCGTAGCCGTTTTTCATAATGTAGTCGCGGGTGTGCGAGCTGAGGCTCTTGTTCGACAGGTTGACATCCGGCGTGAACAAATAGCCGAGGGTGTTGACCTTGTCGACGCCCGCGCTGCCGAAGTCGCGCTCCATAATTCCGCGAACGATATAGGCGATGTCGAGGAAGCAGCCGCTGCCTGTTCCGCCGGAGATACCGGTCAAAAGGAAGACCATCAGCTTTTTGTTCGTGCCTTCAGACAGCATTTTGATCTTTTTCTCGATCGTCTGCACGACCTGCGTGATCTTGGTAAAGAGAAGCAGGCGGCCTGCCTGGCGGACGCCGGACGCGCCGCTGATCCCGTCGGTGATCGTCAGCTCGGGCGAGAGCCAGTCCGTGATGTACGGCTCCAGAATGCTCCTGTTTTGCAGGACGCCGCCGATCTCCGGATTGGACAGCAGGACGAACTCCGTGACCGGATCGAGGCCGATGCCCTTGTACTTCTTGTTTCGGTCGTGCTCGTTCGTCTCAAACGCGATGAACTCGATATTGTCCGGCTTTTCCTTCCGCTTCTTGGAGAGCGGGTCTACCGGCAGCTTGAAGCGGCGGTTCACCTGGTATTTCAGACGGAGCAGCGCGTCGATCCCTGTCCCGCCGATCCCGATCACGAGCATCGGGTTATCGATGGTGTCGACACGGATCTTGTCGCTGACAATACCGCCGCCGAGCGATACGTCCAGCTGTTGAATATGTTCTCTCACTACTGCTTTCATCTTCGATCACTCCTACACGATGTAATCTACATAAACGGACTTGTTCACGCTTGTCAGTGATATTTTGATGCGGTCGTTCTTTTTCAGTTCCTTGCCCTTGCTGGCATCGAGGACGCGTCCTGCCTTCTCGATGCGGCAGCCGGAGCGGTTCTCGATCTGCAGCGTATCGTTTTTGCCCGGCAGGAAAACCACCCTCTCGGTCTCCTGGAACTCCGGCGCGAGCTGCAAAAGCTGGTGAAGCTTTACCTTTCCTTTAAATGCGCTCAGCTTCTTGTACTGCGGGCTTGATTTCTCGCCCGTATCCTCATCGACAATCTCGATGGCGACTTGGCCCGTAAAGCCTTTGTTCGCTTTTTTCCATGCGGTCAGCAGGTAAATCGCCCCTGCGGCCACCAGTATTAGTCCGACAGCCCCCACAATCACCGCCGTCCACGGAAATGGGCTTGCCTCCTCTGTAGGAGAAGACGCAGGCGGCTGCGGATTTGTTGCTTTCCCCGCACCCTGCGACGCATCTACCGTGACTGGCTTCGTCTCCCGGTAAAAGCTGGTCTCCTCTGCCCTCACCTTGATCTCGTACTGGCTCGCGGCCGGGATGGCGAAGCTGCCTTCAAACCCGCTGCCGGTGTTCGTCAGATCGACCTCGCTGGTCTGCTTGCTGCTCAAATCCTGGACGATCAGCTTGGCCTTCATTTTTTTGTAAAGGTCGGAGCTGACCGGCTGGCCGTTCGTCGACAGCGCCGCCTTGATCGGAATCACATCGCCCGCCTTGTACGTCTTGGACGGGAGCGGCTCCATCTCCAGCCCCACGTCGTAGTTGAAGATCAGGTTGACGTTGATCTTGTCCCGGGCGGCGCCCTTTACGCGCAGCTTCCACTCCCCTTGGGCGGGCTGCACGAGCTTGAGCAGCGAATACGTGCGGGAGCGGGAGAGCAGGATGTCATTGGACGGAATCGCCAGCTCTTTTCCTGCGGGGTCGAAGAGCTTCAACTCGACCGCTTTCCCGGACGTGATCGAGACGTTTGCTTCCAGCACGCTTCCATTCGGAATGGAGATGGGCACCTCCTGGAACTGTCCGTTGGAGGTGAAGTTTTGTATCGGAACGACCTTTACCTTCGAGTGGTTGGCAAAAATTTCGCTTAAAATCTGCGGCAGATTGTCAGCTGTGCTCGTTTCAAAAAACGCGCCGCCCGTCTCCGCGGAAATTTGCTGCAGCGGCGTCCGGTTCAGCTTGCCGTCCGCATTCAGTCCAATCGTATAGATCGGATATCCTTTGTCCTTTGCCGTCTTGACCGCCGCGTCCAGCTCCTGGTCGGATTTCTGCTGGGTGCGGCTGCTGGCTGCATTCAGATAGTTGTTGCCGTCGGCGAGCAGCACGATGATCGGGGAGTGGGCCGGATCGTGCCCGTCCTCCAAGATTTTCACCGCTTCGCCCACTCCGACCGCGATATCGGTGTACGCCCCTTTTTGCAGGCTGTCGATAAATGATTTGATGTCCTTTTTGTCCTGCCCGGAATTGACGTTGACCAGCGCTTTTTCCCGCTCGATCTTGTCCGTGTAGGCGACGACCCCGATCTTGTTGCCCTGCGCCGAAGTCATGTCCACGAACATTTTCATCGCTTCCAGGCTGACGCCGTTTTTGTCGCTTTCCGACATGGAGTTGCTCACGTCCACAACCAGCACAGCGTCCATTTTGTCTGTACCTGCCTGGGCAAATCCTGCGGTGCCTCCCGAGGTTACCAGACCCAGCAGAAGCCCCAGACACAGGATGTATCGAAAGAGTGCTGTCATACGTATCATCTGTTAGAACCTCCGCTTATGTAGATTTTTGTCGAATGCATAGACCGAACGGATTTAGAAGTATTGCAAATGAAGCAATATTATGACAAGATTACCACTATATTCTACACTAACTTGGATGAAAAAGAATCCTTCGGCCTATATAACGTTATACGGGCTACTTCATTTTTTGTTACATAACTCGACAAACCAAGTTGGGAGAATGATCGATGCTTACCTATTATATCCTTGCAGTCGTCCTGCTGGTTTTGGTGGCGCGATACGTCGTGCTCCTTTTACACAAGCGAAAAAACCTGTCTGAAGCGGAAGTCGACCAACATCTACTTACCTTGTTGAATGACGAGAGGGAGTCCTATGAAAAAAAAGCTGGGCGTCCAGTTCAGGAAAAGCCGGAAAACCACACACGCCTTTGAGCGCTTGAAGTACTGCAAGCACTGCGAATCGTACACGGTGCTGGAGCATGAGGAGTGCGATGTCTGCGGCAGGGCAAACAGCTTTCTTTCCCTGCGGCAGCTCTCCCACACCCTGACCCGCCGCCATTTTCAAAAGCAGCTGTTGATACTGGGCCTCCTGATCTGTCTGGCCATCCTGAGCGCAGACACGCTGTGGCAGCTCTTGGCGGCCGCCTTTGGGGGAGTCGTATCCTTGCTGTTGTATGCGCTCATGCAAAAAAAATATTCCATTTATGAAAAAACAAACCATTTCGTGCGCTTCGTCGCCAAAGAACAGGGCAAGATCAAGAGCGGTCTGACCCGGAATCTGGTTGAAGTGAATGAAGACGTCGAAGCGGAGCGCTTCAAGGACGCCTACGAAAAGATCAGGGAGGTCGGCTGTCTGCTCCACTCCGATCCGGTCAAGGTGTGCAAAATCATGCTTCTCAATCGCTTTGTCCTGCGCAAGGACATGGAGCTTGAGCTGGAGACGCTGGTTCCATCCACGTATGACAAGGATTTCGTCGAGTATCTCGGCGAGGTGCTCAAGGTGCAGCCGTGGCTGTTGAAGAAGGCGATCATCGACTACGTGATCCGCTACAAGGGGAACATCTTCCTGGAGGAAAACGGCACGCGGGTGATCGGGCAGGTGGCCGGGGCCGCGCTGCGAATGAAATCTTACGTCGTGCAATACCAGGACTTCATTTCAGAGTCGCTGGAATACATGCCTCGGGAGCGCCTGCTGCGTCTGGCCAAGCTGCTCCAGGCGAATCCGGACGAGAATTGGGGCAGTCTGCGCGAAGCCGCCTCCAGCCTGATCGAAACGCGCTACTCGTTCGACCCCGACTTTAAAGGTGTTCTGTGAAGGAGTTTGGTGGCATGTTTGTCTTTTCCTATCGAAAGTCGCTCTGGGTCCGCAATGCCCTCTTGGTCCTTTTCATCATCGCCGCGGTCGGCGTCGTCTGGAAAATCGGCTTCAGCCTGTACAAAATCAGCCTGTATGAAAAGGCGCGGGGCTACTATGAGGAAAACAACCTGCTCCTCGCGGAAGAGACGTTTTCCAAAGCCAATGCCATCACCTCCATCCGGTACGGGGATGAGGCGTGGAGCCGGTCGTTGTCGGGACTTACCGCGATCCGCCTGGAGCTGGAGTCGCTCGCCCATCAGGCGGAAGCTGCCATAAAGGAACGGGATGACGAGCGGATGCTCGCCATTTACGACGGTTACCATGCATTGACGAGCAAGTATGTAAAGCAGCAGGAGCCCCAGAACGCTTCCTTTTTCAAGGCAATCTCCGACCGTCTCTCGCTTGCCGCGAGCATTGACGACTACTTTTTGCAGGCCAAGGAACTGGCAAAAGGCGCACTGGAGAACAATCTTGCGCAAAAGCGTTACCGCGACGAGCCGTTTATCGCCTCGCTCGCCGCCATCCCCGACGAATACTACGGCGGCACGGACAAGAAAAAACGGGAATTGACCCGCCTGTTCCGCTCTTATGATGAAGCGAAGTTCGAGGATTTGACCGCGGCCGGCAGCTTCGCCGAAGTGACGGCAAGCGCGGCGAACAGCTTGCGCGCCTACAAGCAGGCAAGCATCCAGGCAGACTGGCTGGCCGCTCTTCTGGAACGGTACGCGGAGGAGGAAATCCGCTCGGCGATCCGGCAGGACGATCTCGCTGCCTTTGTGGCGATGGCAAAAGCATACCGGGAAATTCGGGACGTGCTGCCCTCCCGCTCCGGCGCTCTGGACCAAATCGACCGGCACATCAGCAGCAAGCTGCGTCAGGCGGAGCGTTATGTCGACGCCCGTCAATACGAGAAAGCGATCGAGCTGTATCGGGAGCTAAACCCGCTTGAAGACACCTCCTCTTTGATCGCAGAGGCGGAAAGCCGCTGGCTGGACAATGAACCCGTACGGCTCTTGAAGGAAAAGTACCCGGACAAAGCATATCGATTCGCTATGTCGGGAGAGCGTCTCTGGGGGTCGCAGGTTTACGCCGTCGGACTCACCGAAGGCGACGATCCGCAGCTGCAGCTCGCGGCAAAAATGCCGGATGGCAATGTGCTGTATCTGGAGAAATCGGTTGGCTCGGGCATTGCGCCATCCAAGCTGAGCCTGTCTGAAGCGCTTGGCGAAAAGGAAGCTCCGCTTATCTTTTTGGAGGCCGAAGGGAAGGAGCGTGCCTATCTATACATGGGATTCGTCGTAGACCTGTCCGGGTCCGCTCTTTCCAAGATCTTTGAAATAGAGGGTGAAGGCTTTGCCGTAGAAAGCCCGGAGCTGATTATCGTCGACAACCCGACAGGCGAAGGGAAGGGCGAGATTGCCTTTTTCAAACTGGAAGAAAAGGGGCTCGTGTACGAAGGCAAAAAGGACGATTTCCTGTCGGAGACGGCAGAAGGGGAGGACAAAGCATCGGGGGAAACCGGCGGCGATGCTCAGAATGAGCCGCAGCAAGAGGCGCCGCAAGATTCCCGGCCCGATTCGCAAAATCGGGGCCGGGGGGACAGATCGCCGTCGCCTGGCAAAACCTCAGGCGACTCCCCGGCCGCTGGAGAAGCGCCGCCTGATATCGTAAACGCCGAAAATGCGATCAAGATGTACGCGGGACCCGGCGAACAGTATGAGCAGGTCGGACAGATTCCCGCGAACGGGTCTGCCAAGATTCTGGCTGAAGCGGACGGTTGGTACCAGGTGTCGTTTGAGGGGAAAAAAGGGTGGATCAACACGGTGCCGTAGGATACTTTAAAACAATGCATGAAGAACGCAGCAAAGCGATGCTGCGTTCTTTTTTGCTGGCTCGTATGGGCGTTTGATTGTTTCCCATACAGACTATCATTTTAAAAACTGTCATTTGACAATCGTAGTATATATAGAAAGCTCAAAATTTTGAGATCATCTAAAACCATGTTTAACTAGGTAGTAGTTGACATAAATAATAAATAAGTGTAAAATTCTCAATGTAAAAATATGGAATAAGAGGTAAATATGTATAAGAAAACTTTAGGTATGACACTAGGTTTTTTGTTACTTAGCTCTGTTGCTTTTGCTGCCATGGGACAAGTTTCATGTGACGACTCAGATCTGACTTCATACACAAGCTCTGCATTAAGAGCAGTAAAGGTTGAAGGTATTTCGGACTCAACCGAGACTCGTGTTAGTGCGAGTAAAGTGGACACCATTTCAGCTTCTGGTTCTCTTTACAGGAACGATAAAAGAATAAAGGATAGTTCCGATTTTGCTCACAATGAAACAAATGTTTCAGTTACCTTAACAAACACAGAGTATGGCACAGGTGAGTATACTTTATATATCATAGCTCAAGCACTATATTCAGATGGATCCATAAGCCAAGATAAGAATTGGATTTCCCTGAAAGTTTCTAATCCATATTAACGAGAGAGCGGGTTGGATATGAAAAGGTTCATGATTGGATGCACTTTGGCGTTATCAGTATTATGGGTTTCGTCGGCATATGCATCGATTAGTAGCTATTCATCAACAATCTCAATCAAGAATATTGGCACTAGTTCTTATGATGTAGTATTTTCAGCGAAAACAAAATCTTCACTTTCCAGTCCCGCGGAAGTGGAAGTAAAGTCTTTTAATTACTACAATGAAGTAGCACAACGGACAAAATATAGTAGTGAGTACAATACTAATCTTGTATCACATAGCGGAACAATAACAAAATCAAAAAGTAGGACTAGCGGAAAATGGGAGATTATATCAGAGCACAACGAATATAAAAACTCAGGAGTCATTAGTGATAGCCAAGAAAGCTATGACTATGATTACTGGGATCCGAACATTGAATAAAAAGGTTTTTTATTTTGGAGGGATCTAACATGAATAAAAAGATTATAACTGTTTTGACAATTTCTCTGTTATCAATATCTGCCATTGGTTTCGCGAATGCTAGCAGTGTTAAACAAGAAATCCCCTTAGAAAAAAAGGTAAAACTTGAAAAAAACTTAAAAGAATTTAGAGATAAAGTAAACGATGACATCGCTAGTAGCTTTAATATTGAACTAAGTGGTTATAAACAATTAGACCGAGCAGCATTATTTCAAGATAAATCAGGTGAACTAGACGCTTTGAAAAATGCTTTCATGGAGGTTATTGAAAACCAGGAAGAAGGCGATATCATGCCTAATATTTTTATCAATGAGGAAACAAATGAAGGATTGATTTTAGAAAAAAAATCAGACGGTAAAAACAAGATTTATAAACTTGAAAAGGGCAATTCAAAGAATCTCAGTAAACATACTAATCATGATGACTGGAAAATAGTTGATGAAGATGAAACGGAAGGTGAGATCATTTTATTTGAAGAAGTGGATTAAACAAATATCGGTAATATAACAAATAGCCCCGGCGGTGTCATGGATGCTTTAGCGCGTTCCTTTCACACCGTTGGGGCTTCCTTGTGAATGCATATCTAACTTATTGGCATGCAGGGGCTTTCGAATCTGATTCCCGTCTCCGTCATGCCGACATCTCTTCGCTTATCGTAACCGCCGATTGCTCCTCCGCCCGGTTATTCAACCGTTTCCCCGGAAACCGCATCCACCAAAAACGGAGAGGTCTTATCCAGGGAAAAAACCAGGAGCGGCGTTGCCTCCGGCTTTTCGTTCCCGCCCGAGAGCATATACCCCAAGACAGCTGGATGGCTTTGCAAAAATTTCTTCGCCGCCGATTCCTTTGATATCGCTGCGCGCAAATCAGGGAACGGGGCGCTTGGAGTTGTGAAGTAGTCCATGAAATTCACGATCTCCCCCGTTTGCCCGTCGACATTGACCAGGTAATGCTGATCCGAAACCACCACGCCGTCATGCAGCGCGTAAAAGCTGAAGCTGTATGCCGTGTCGCTCGGCATTAACATCTGGCTTTCATCCATTTTTACTTCCGTCACGCTCGGGTCGAGGTAAGGCTGCAAATATTGAACCGCCCTTTCCCTAGCTTCTTCGTACGATAGCCGGGGATTCGCCGGATGGTTGTCATGCTTCGTGGAGCTGGCCGTCTCCAATCCCCGCCGAATTTGGAAACCCATTATTTTTTTGTTTTCCGTATAAACGGTGACTCTGCTTTTTCCTCCCATCGACTTGTATACCGTCTCCTGCCGGCCATTGTCCCCCGCAGGCGCCTGTTCATCTGCTGCAAAGTCAATCCCGTCCACATTCACCTGAAACTCCTCTGCCAATGCCTTCGCCACATCTTTTGCGGTTTGAACAGTGATTTTTCTGCCTCCCGGCGTAACCGGGATGGGATCGGAATACCGGCTTTTGGACCCGGAATCATCCCCTACTTCTTCGCCACTCTCGGCGTTCAGAAATCCAGTCGCCTGGAGAGAATACGTCAGTGAAGGCTTTCCAGTTCTTCTATCGCTTGCGGAATAGCTGAGCTCCATCAGCGACGCCACCCTCGCTGCAAGCTCTTCTGCGGACAATACCGTCCCCGGTTTCGCAAAACGCCCGGACGATATAGACAGCGGTCCCCCTTCAAGCGAATTGACATAGATGACGCCCTTGCTGTTGACTCCGACAACATAGCGATCCGAGAAAACGGGCAGCCCGTTCTCATAGCGTGTGTACGTGACCGCATCCCAGTCATCGCTGCTGGTCTGACTGGCTCTGTACTGTTTGAATTCGTCTGCCAGCAGCACCTGCAAAAAGGCGGCGGAGGCTTGCATGGCCTGCTCTTCTGTCGGCGAAGCGGCATCCTCCCCAAACGCGTCCTCATTTTCGTAGCTGCGGACTTTTCCCGTATGCGCCACTATTTCGGCGGATGCGTACAACCGCTTTTTTCCTTGCTCCATTTGATAGAAAGAAACCGCATAGATTCCATCTTCTTTTCCGTACACTTCCGGTTCCATCTCGGCAAGCTCCGGAACCAGCCTGTACAGCCTCTCTAGCGTTTGCTTGGCCTTGGGCGAAACCTCTTCCGGCTTCAGCTTCTGGCCTTTCATCACCAGCGGTGTTTCTGGCTGATTGGTGACAATCGAATCAGGGTTCTGGATGATCTGGGTGACAATCGGCGTCAGCAGAAAAACCGCGAGAACAACCGCAGCCGATACCCCCGCTCCAATCGTCGCGCGACGGATTTTCTGACGTCTTCGCCATTTCTTCTCGAAGTTGACAAGCTTATCCTCCAGTGTTTGCAAAAACTCGCTGCGGGGGGCTGCATCAGGCCTGTTTCGAAATTCCTGTAACACTTCCTCATCGCTCGGAAATTTCATCAACGCCCATCCCCCTTCTCATAGATGTTCAACGCCATCTCCTTTACCATTTTCATGGCGCGGTGAAAGTCTACTTTTACCTTGGCTTCCGAACATCCCAAAATGTCTGCTGTCTCCTTCACACTGTACTCCCTGATTCCTCGCAGAACGATGACATTTCGATACTTGGGCTTTAACGCCAGCAGGGCTTTCTCAAAGTGGGTGCGCTCCTCTTTTTCCTGCGCCTCTTTTTCCGGCAGCCCTTCCGAGGTTGGCAAGAGCTTCAGTATCGTTCCGCCGAAGATGGTTTTCAGACGTCGCTTTCTGTATTCATCAATCGCTACGTACTTCGCAATATGCAAAATCCAGGTGCGTATGCTCGACCGTGCCTCAAACCGGTGCAGTGATTTGATCACACGCATAAACACTTCCTGGGTCAAATCCTCCGCTTCTTCGCGGCTCCCGGTAAAATGGTACAGGTACTGGTAAACTTCCTTGGCGTACATCCTGTATATCCCGGAAATATCTTGCTGACCTCTCTCTTCATGATCATACAAGGGGTCTTCCTCCTCATCTTCCCTGCGACAGGACATGTCTACATGATGGAATCCCGCCCCTCGTGACGGGAGGCGGGATCAATCGTGTTTATTTAAAGTGACTTTCCTGTAACCGCATCGAGCAGGAATGAGGACGTCTTGTCCAGGAAACAGACCAGGCGCGGCTTTGCTTGCAGCTTCCCGTTTTGGACGGGGAACGTATACCCCAAGGCGAAAGGATGTGCATGCAAAAACTGTTTGGCTGCGGCTTCCTTTGAAATCGCTGTTTTTTTGTCCGGAAACGGGGCGGCCGGACTTGTGAAGTAGTCCATAAAATTGACGATCTCCCCTGTTTGCCCGTCCACATTGACCAGGTAACGCTGATCGGAAACGACCACGCCGTCATGCAGGGCAAAAAAACTGAAGCTGTATGCCGTGGCGCTTGGCATCAATACCATGTCCTGGTCAAGCTTCAATTCTTTCACGCTGGGATCGAGGTAGGGCTGCAAAAACTGAAGGGCTTTTTCCCTGGCTTGCTCGTACGTGAGCCGAGCATTCTCGGGCTGATTGCCATTCTGCGCCGCTCCCGGAGCCGAGAGCCCGTCGCGAATTTGGAAACCAGTAACGGCCTTGTTATCGGTATAGACTGTAATATGCCGATTACCCCCTTTGGACTTGTATATCGTCTCCCGCTCTCCTTTCATCTCCGCTGGCATCGTTTGATCCGCTTCAAAGCTGACCCCTTCCACATTGATGCGAAACTCCTCCGCCAGTACTTTCGCCACTTCGCTTGCGCTGCTTGCTGTGAGCTTCTTTCCGCCCGGCTTGACTGGAAGCGGGCCTGAGTATCGGCTTTTTGTCGCGGAACCGCTCGCGATTTCTTCCCCTGTCACCGCATCCAAGCAACCCGTCGATTCCAGAGAGTACCGTAACGAGGGCTTTCCGGTTTTCCTGTCACGAGCGGCATAGGTAAGCTCCATATGCGACACCACTTTTCTCATGACCTCTTCTTTGGGCAGCACATTTCCCGGTTTGGCAAACAGGGCTGAGGACGCTCGCAGCGGCGCTCCTTCAAACGTATTCACGTACATGACACCCGTACTGTTGACGCCTACGACATAACGATCCGTGAAGACAGGCAAGCCGTTTTCGTAGCGGATGTATGTAACAGCGCTCCAATCGTCCTTTGTTGTCTGACTGGCTTTGTACTTGTTGAAATCGGCGCCCAGAAGAGCCTGCAAAAAGGCGGCCGATTTTTGTTTGGCCACGGCTTCAGAGGGGGGATCTTGCCCCTCTCCTACCTGTTCGTTTTCGTATCTGTGCAATGCCCCAGTCGCAGCATCAAGCTCTACAAAGGCATACAGCTCCGTTTTGCCAGCGGCGATTTGCTTGTCAAAACGCAGCGAATACACACCTTCTTTCGGCGGAAGGACCGTTCTTTTCATCTTTTTCAATTCAGGCTGTACGGTATAGAGCGCATGGAGCGTCGTTTCCGCTGCCTGCGGCAGCTTTCCTTCCTGCCCCTGATTCTGCGTTGCCGGCGCGGCCATCGCCGGTTGCCGGTCCCACATCGGAGTGGTCGCCAGGATGCTTGCCACAAGCAAGGCGCTTGTCATTTTCTTTGTATGTTTCACAGTTGTTCCCTCCCGAGGAAATATGGTTTTGTCTGTCCTCTGTAATAGTCGGTAAATAACGGGGGAGGTTACAAAAAATAAAAACCGGTTTATGGACACCGGCAGATTTTTGTGTTGACAACAATTAGGAAAAATTAGTTCCGCCGCTTCCGCAAAAACACATGTCCCTATGCCAAAAAAACCCGGCGGCGCAGATGGACCGGATCCGTCCATATTTCCCGCCGGGGGCGCAATTATTGCGGATGTGCCCCCGCCTTTGCTTGCGCATATTCTTGCAAACAGTCCAAAAAGGCCTGGCCGTACTTCTCAAACTTGGCCGCGCCAATCCCTTTCACGGTCAGCATCGCCTCTCTATCAGTCGGACAAAGCTGGCTCAGCTCTTTTAAGGTGCTGTCGTGGAAAATGACATAAGGCGGCACGCCTTCCTTCTGCGAGATTTCTTTGCGCAGCAGCCGCAGGCGCTCGAAAAGCTCGTCATCCTCTTCCCGTTTGACCGGACGGATGAACACCTTTTGCCACACCTGCTCTTCCCCTCTCAGCACAGGCAAGGCTCTGTCGCCCAAGGCGAGAGTCGGGTACTTGCTCTCCGTCACGCGCAAGTAGCCCTCGGCAATGAACAGCTCGATCAGGTCGACGATCTGCTTTTCCGTGTAATCGCTCATCAGGCCGTAGGTCGGCAGCTTTTCAAAGCCGAATTGCAGCACCTTTTTGTTGCGGGAGCCCTTCAGTACCTGGGCGACGAGTGAAGCCCCGAAACGCTCGCGCATCCGCTTGACGCAAGAAAAGACCTTCTGGGCCTCCAGTGTGACGTCGGTCAGCTCCGCATCGTTTGTGCAGTTGCCGCATTTGCCGCACTCCGGCGCAGAGTGGTCGCCGAAGTACCTCACGATGTACTGCTGCAGGCAGCGCGGCGTCCGGCAGTAATCGATCATGGCGTACAGCTTTTTGTATTCATGCTCTTTTCTCTCTTCCCCGAGCGGATTCTGCTCGATGAAGAACATCTGCGTCTGGATATCCTGCGAGTGAAACAGCAGGATGCATTCGCTCGGCTCTCCGTCCCGGCCGGCGCGGCCCGCCTCCTGGTAGTAGGCCTCCAGGTTTTTCGGCATGCTGTAGTGGATGACGTACCGGACGTTGGACTTGTCGATGCCCATGCCAAATGCGTTGGTGGCGATCATGACCTTGGTGTCGTCAAAGAGAAACGCGTCCTGATTGCGGGCCCTTTCCGCCTCGGACAGACCGGCGTGATACCTGGTGACGGAAAAGCCCCGCCCATCGAGGAACTCATACAGCGCATCGACATCTTTGCGCGTAGAGGCGTAGACGATCCCGGATTGCTGCCGGTTTGCTTCCAGGTAATCGAGGATAAACCGGCGCCTGTCTTCCCCCTTTCGTACGGAAAGGTGGAGGTTGTCCCGGCCAAACCCGCTGATGTAGACGCGCTCATCCTGCAGCGTAAGCAGTCTTTTGATGTCCTCGGTTACCTCCGGCGTGGCCGTAGCCGTCAAGGCCGCGACTACAGGCCGGGCGGGCAGCGCTTGGATGAAGCGGGAAACAGCTAGATAGCTCGGGCGAAAATCATGCCCCCATTGTGAGACACAGTGCGCCTCATCGACGGCCACCATGGAGATGGGCAGCTCGCTTGCAAGGGATAAAAAGCTCTCCGTTTCCAAACGCTCTGGGGCTACGTACAGCAGCTTGTACGTCCCTTCCCTCGCTTTTCTCATCCTGTCCCGCACCTCGGAGGAATCCAGCGTGCTGTTGATCTCCGCAGCCGAGATCCCCATGCTGACCAGCGCGTCCACCTGGTCCTTCATCAAAGAAATCAACGGGGAAATGACAATCGTGACTCCGTCAAACAAGAGGGCTGGCACCTGATAACAGATCGACTTTCCGCCCCCGGTCGGCATGATGCCCAAAGTATCGTGGCCGGAAAGAAGACTCGCTACAATCGTTTTTTGTCCTTCGCGAAAGGCGGTATATCCAAAATAGTTTTGCAAGACTTCTTCAGCTTGGTGCAACAAAGAGAATTCACCTTCTCTTCTGAGTTTTTATCTTCGTATTTCTATTAGTGTATAGGCAGCGTTTGAGACAAAACAAGAGAAAGCGGGAACTTCCAGAAAAAAAGCACCTCAAAGGGTGCCCCAAGTTCAGCTTGAACTCATATGTTTAGGTACCGCCCGATTTTTACGAGCTGCCGCAGTTACTCCCTGCTTTCCACTTCCACCGATACAATGTGATCGACTTCTTTCAGGGAGCGGTATATATCTGTCGTATACGTATCATCCTCGGCGGAAATCACCATCTCCAGCTTTTGCTGGCCTGGCTCCACATCCTTGACCTTTACCCGCTTCACACTCATATCCATGCGCTTGATTTGTTTGAAAATCGTATCAAGGTCGCCCTCTCCCTCCACGATGATCTTGACGGCCAGATCCCTTTGCCGCAGCGTGCTCGGACCTACCCATTTCAAGATCAGCGGGAACAGATTAATCGCCAATATGATCAAAATCGTCGCGGTGACCGCTTCAAAGTAAAAACCGGAGCCAACTGCGATCCCCAGGGCCGAAGCCGCCCAGACCATGGACGCTGTCGTGAGGCCGGAGATCACATCGTTGCTTCTCCGCAAAATGACCCCGGCACCCAAGAAACCGACCCCGCTGACGATTTGTGCAGCCAGGCGCATCGGATCCATATTCGTATGTCCAGGCAAGGAGAATCGGTGTACGGATTCGATTGACACGATCGTGATCAGACAACTGGCTACAGAGATGACCATGCTCGTTTTTACCCCTAAAGGCTTGTGCTTCAACTGTCTGTCCACACCGATCAGCAGGCCTAAAAAAAGGGCGATGCCCAGTTTCACCAAGAAATCATATGCCATCATCATTCTCCTCCTCCCTATGTCAATGTCAGGTTTTCTAACATAATTAACCTTGTAGAAAGTATATACGCTTTTTCGCAAAAATAGGAGAAAAATTTCGGGACCTCTTCCTTCCCTATTGTAAGCTCGCCCCTCTTTCTTCATACAAAAAGCGGAACGCCTTGTAAAGGACATCCCGCCGAAGCGCGGATCGGTATGAAACGCGCTAGGTTCCTCTGATTTTCTGCTTCTGCAATGACAGGAGACGGCCGAACAGGAAGATCGCCCCCGCCGCCAGTCCCGTGATGAGCCCAATCCAGTACCCGAAGGCTTCCAGCGAAGTCAGCTTGGCCAGCGCAAACCCGAGCGGCAGACCGATGACCCAGTACGAGACGAGAGCGACGATAAACGTCACCGTCACATCCTTGTACCCCCTCAGCACTCCCTGGATCGGTGCGGCCACCGCATCGGACAGCAGGAAAAGGATGGAGTACATCAGGAAATGCTGGGCCAGCTCCAGGACGCTCGGGTCATTGGTGTAGAACCCGGCCACCTGTTCACTAAAGAAATACAGTCCGACAGCGAACAGCGAGGCCATCGCCAAGGCTGTCATGATGCCCATGTAGCTGTACTGGCGGGCATCCCGGAACCGTCTCGCCCCCACTTCAAAGCCGACCACGATCGTCAGTGCCATGGAGATGCTGAGCGGCACCATATAGATGAAGGAAGCAAAGTTCATCGCTGCTTGGTGGGCGGCGATGGTGATCGTGTTGTATTCGCTCATCAGGAGTGTAACGGCGGCAAAAATGCTCACCTCAAAAAAGATCGAAAACCCGATCGGCACACCGAGCTTGAGCAGCTCCTTCCAAGCCGCCATCGAGACCCGGTAGAACTTGCTGAACATCCCGTATTCCGCAAACGGTTCTACGCGGTGCACCACGTACAAGCAGATCAGCACGATAACCCAGTAGGTTATGGCCGAAGCCAACCCGGCACCGACACCGCCCAGCCGCGGAAAACCGAAGTAACCGAAAATCAGGACGTAGTTGAGCGCGACGTTGATCGGCAGAGACGTAAGCGTAATGAGCATCGTCACCCTCGTCATGCCCAGCGCGTCTATATAGCATCTGAGGACGGTATAAACAAACAAGGGAATAATGCCAAACGAGATTGCGACAAGATAGTAGTAGGCAATATCGCGAACCTCCGTTTCCAGACTCATCCCGTTCAGTATGGGGCCGAGCAGCAGCGCGCCAAGGATGACGACGCCAAGCGCGATGACGACAGACAAATACAGCGCCTGCATGACGGTAAACGGCACCTGGTCCTTTCGCATCGCTCCCACCATCTGCGCCACCATGGGCGTGACGGCAAGCAGGATTCCTGTCAGACCTGCCTGTACGGGCGTCCACAGGCTGGAGCCGATCGCAACTCCCGCCAGGTCGACCGGGCTTGCTTTTCCGGACATGACCGTATCAAAAAACGTCATGCTGAACAACGCCAGCTGCGTGACCAGAATCGGCAGCAGCACCACGAAAAGCTGACGGATTTTCTCCTGAACCGTATTGGTTTGATGCATGTTTTCTAACATCCTTAGTCGAGCAGATTTTTGAAACTTACAGAATGTTATTATAGAGAAAGCTGCAAGGAATAGCAAAGCAAAGCGGCAGTTTTCCGGCTTCTTCCTGGCAAAAAAGGCGCACCGCGAAAGTGCGCCTTGATTTACACATCTTCCTATAAAGTAAACCTTTGCATCGTCTTTTTCAGGTCATCGGCCAATTGATGCAAGGACGCCGTGGATGCCGCAATCTCCTCGTTTGTCGCCAATTGCTCCTGAGAGGAGCCGGCCACGCTTTGGGCCTGGGACGAAGCTTCGACTGCCAGATTCAACACTGCCTTTACCATTTCGTCCACCTGCTCAGAGCTTGCCGACAGCTGCTCCGCAGAGCTGGATACCTCGTGAATCTCTTCATACACCTTCTGAATGGCATGCTGGATGCGCTCAAAGGACTCTCCTGCCACATTGGCGACAAGCGTGCCGTCCTCGACTACCTGGGCTACCTCCTGCATCTGCTGAACCGCTTGTTCCGTACTTGCCTGAATATTGCCGATCAGCATGGCGATTTGCTCAGCCGACTGCTTGGAGTCCTCGGCCAATTTGCGCACCTCGTCCGCAACCACGGCAAATCCCTTGCCATGCTCGCCTGCGCGGGCCGCCTCAATCGCTGCGTTCAGCGCCAAAAGGTTGGTCTGCGTCGAGATCGCCGTGATCACCTCGACAATTTGTCCCACTTCCTTGGACTGCTCACCCAGTTGTTTGACGATTTCTGTGGTCTGACCCACACTCGTATCGATCAGCTTCATTTGGTTGACCACGTTTTTGACGGAGCTGCTGCCTTCGACGGCTTGCTCCGACGCTTCCTGAGACGACAGCGATACGAAGTTGGACGACTCTGCAATTCGCCTGATTCCCTCCGCCATTTCGGAGATCGATTGGCTGCTTTGCTGAGCGCCCATCGCCTGGCGTTCGGCGCCGGACGCCAGCTCCTGCATGGCGCTTGCTACCTGGTTTGCCACTTGAGCGGTCTGCTCCGAGCTCATCAGCAAGTCGTTGGAGGAGGAGGCGATTTTATCGCTGGAATCGCTGACAACGCTGATAACCTGGCGCAAGCTTTTTGCCATCTTCCCTACTGACTCGCTCAGTTGAGCAACCTCGTCTTTTCCGCTAAGAGACAATTCCCGTACGCGAAGATCACCTTCAGCGATGAGATCGGCTGTCTCTGTCACGAGCGAAAGGGATTTTACCTTGCGGTGCAAATAAAGTATGGTCCCTATCGAGTTGAGCGCCATAATGACCACCAGGGCAATCGTTATCCACATGAACAGATGCATCCGATCGGTCATGCTGTCAGCTTGGCCGGTGGCCCATTCATCCAGCGCCTGTTGGAATTCCTCCTGTTTCTCCACGACCATTTGCCTCTTTTGTTTGTATTCTTCGCCAAATGAGAACTTGAGTGCCAGATCGTTCTCCCCGGCTTCCGCCAGCTGGAATACCCTTTTTTCAAACCCGATCAAAACGTCGGAGCTTTGTTTTGCTTGTTCCACTTTGTCCACCAGGTATTCCGGAACCTGCATGACCGCCATCCGTTCGAGGATTCTTTCCCGGGTCTTGACCTCGTTTACCTCTCGCCAGTAATTATCGTAATGCTCTTTCTCGCGGGATTGGACGTAGTTCCTCAGTTCATTGGTGAGAGACTCGCTGGAGTTCAGCAAGTCGTTGCCAAGTTCTCTGGCTTCCATCTGCATTTCCACGGCGCGACCCTGTTTTTCAATAGATTCGGCCAGCATATACAGGCTGCCTATCGTCAGGACGGATAAGGACAAGAATAGTACAATGGCCACTTTTATGGCTTTGGCTATCTTCACTGCGGTTTCACTCTCTCTTTCTGTAGTCGGTTCCGTAAAGCTGCACTCCTATCTTTTGCTTCCACCTCGTCTTTCCGTCTACTGGTTTACCCGTTTACTTACTCCTATTGGAAGGTATAGCGAAAACATGATTTTTCCCTCAGCGAAACGATCTTCTTACTCCCGGTAAAAAAAAAGACCTATTTATGAGTACGTAGACTTATCGCCTGATGGCAAGCCCTTGTTTATTTCCAGAGCTTTTACCCTATTGAAAAAATTTCCATGTAAGTAAAAAGGCTTACTTCACCAATATATACCAAAGTATTGATTGCTGCATAACACTTTTTTATCAGACTTTGCTATACGGTTTTGGAGCTTTTATCATTATTCAGGTTGCTGCTTGCGGGCGAGATATACGAAGAAAAATTTTACATCGGACGTCATTATTTGCTACTGATCGTTGTATTTCTGTTGTCAGCGATCTTCTCGAGGTCTACCTGGAGACCGGCAGAACAGACCTGATCAAAGAGCTGATTGACTCCGTAGAAGATTTCTTGCCCGCCAACATAAGCATCCATCCATATCGAATCAAAATTGCTGCAAGGTACTTCAAACGAAAAGGCGTGTGTCAGCTCTCCGCCGGATTGACGAATGAAGGCTTTGACAGTTTGCTTCAAAGCATTAGCTATTATCGACAGCTAGGGGATTTTGAAAAGGCAATGGAGTGTATAGGCGTTTTCTTAAAGCATCATCGACTGAGCGAAAAAAGTTTATCTTTAGACAATCCGAAAAAATTGCGATCATTTGCCATAATAAAGGAAACGAATAAGAGAGGTATATCCCATGAAAAAACTATCATCTGTACTCGCTCTTGCTATTTCTATTCTGCTCTTTTTCAATTCCAGTAACCATCCCGAAGCAAGACATACCACCGAATAAAATCATACTTAATGTCGAGCCTGAATGGTAAATTGATAGGTTGCCCAGTAGCAGGAATCCCCTCAAACGAGTATATACGTTCTCGCTTGAGGGGGGTTTTTTGTACCAAAACAAATAAGTTCCAGGAAGCATTTTGCTTTAGAGTAGTGTTTCGTTTTGCCAAAGCATCGTCGGGCGGCTATGGAATACTGGAATTGCCCCAACTTGTCAAACACAACAGGGAGATCGTATTCGTAAGGGACTTACCTTTATCCATACGGAAACGAAGGTACGGCCGCTACTTGACCAGCAGCGATACAACCTTGCCCTGGTTCACGTCTACTAATCCCAAATCCGTAATCTTCAGAGCCGGACTGACCGGCAAAGAATGCGTGCTGATGGACATGATCGGGTTGTAGTGGCGGTAGCCGAGCGACAGCATCGCTTTGCGCAGCTCCTCCACTTCTTTGGCCGTCTTCTCCAGCGGTTCCTCGGTCAAAATCCCGCCCACAGGCAAATGAAGATTGGCCAGCACCTGGCCGTTGTCGACGACGCAGAAACCGCCCTGATTCCGGATGACTTCATTGGCGGCCATCGCCATGTCGCTCGGATTGTGCCCGACCACGAGCAAATTGTGATTGTCGTGGGAGTATGTCGTCGCGATCGCTCCCCGCTTGATCGTGTCTCCGCCGATCAGACCGTAGCCGCGATTGCCGTTCTTGCCGTAGCGCTCGAATACCGCGATCAGACCGTAACCGCTCTCCTGCCAGCAGAGCTCTCCCTCGCGGATGTCGACCTGGGCGTGATGTTCTTCGGTGAAGGTGGAGCCGTCTTTTACCAGCATGACCCGGGCCGTGTGGCGCCTGTCTGCTGTATCTGCATCTATCCGCACCTTGAAGTCTGCCTCGCTGAGCGGGGAAAGCTGGACGCTTTGATAAAAGTGGGCCGGAAACTGATTGGGTACTACATGCTGGCGGTACTCTCCACTCTTGTCGTATACCTTTCGGCCATGCTTGAAAACCTCGTCAATCGCCAGCTCGCGCAGATCGGACAAGAGAATAAAGTCGGCTGCCTTGTTCGGCGCGATGGCTCCGCGGTCGCGCAGCTTCATCCTTCTCGCCGGGGTAAACGTGGCGGCATAGATCGCCTTCTCCGGCTCCATTCCCATCTGAATGGCCTTTTTGACGATGTGGTTGAGATGTCCGCGATGGTAGAGCGAATCGGTCATCACGTCGTCCGTGACGAAGCAAAACAGCTCGGATACGTCGTTTGCGATGAGGTAGTTCATCACTTCCTCGGTCATCGACTTTTCCTGAATTTCAATGAACATGCCGGCTGCCATTCGGGCCTCCATCCCCTCCACTGTCTGGTGGGTATGGTCGGAATCCACTCCGGCGAAAATGACGCGGTGCAGATCGAGATCGAGCAGCTTCGGACAGTGGCCTTCGATGACGAGGTCCGGGTAATTGCTCCGGATATGCTCCAGGATGCGATTGGTCTTGCAGTCCGGGTCAGTGATGACGTCGACGTAGTTCATGATTTCGCCGAGGCAGATAATTCTTTCGGAGCGCAGCAGCTCGTCGATGTCCGCGATCTCCACAGCGCCTCCGGTCGTCTCCATCGATGTCGCCGGCACCGAGCTGGGGATTGCGTAAAACATATCGACGACGCAGTCCTGGCTGGCCCGAATCATCTCCCGGATGCCGGATAGCCCGAACACATTGGCCATCTCGTGCGGCTCGGGAACGATCGTCGTCACTCCGTTTTGAATCAGCCCAAACGAAAAGGTCTCCGGCGTCACCATCGTGCTCTCAATGTGCAGATGGATATCGACCAGGCCGGGAATCATGTAGCGGCCTTTTGCGTCAATCACTTCCCTCGCTTCAAAGCTTTCCGCGCCGCGCTGCCCAATGTAGAGAAACCGCCCGTCCAGAACGGCCACATTGCCTTTCGTGAACCGTTTGAAATAACTGTTGTATACGTTTGCTTGCAAGATAAGCAGATCAACCTGCATGGATACCCCTCCTGTCTGCTGCGATTAGTCGACCAAAACCAGCTTTTCTTTGGGAAACGTCAGATGGACCGGCTGGCCGGCTTTATAAGGGGACTCCATTTCCTGATTGACCGTAAAATCGCCCAGGTCGGTCTCCACGACATACTGATAGCTTCTGCCCAAAAACGTGCTGACCTTCACCTTGCCCTTCAAGACGTTCCGGGCCAAATCAGCCGGTTCCTCCGCGCTGACTACCAGGTCATCGGGACGGATCGCGCCCTTTTTCCCCGAATGATGGATAGTCCCCGGATTTTTGGCGGCCCGGAACGTATGGCTGCCTGCAGTCAATTGAATCTCGCCGTCCTGCTCCGTGCGTTCGCCAAAGTCGATGAAGTTGTTGAAGCCGATAAACCGGGCGACGAACTCTGTCCGGGGATACTTGAAAATGGTCGCCGGATCGTCGAGCTGTTCGATAATCCCCTTGTTCATGATCGCCACCTGATCGGAGATGGAGAAGCACTCCTCCTGGTCGTGGGATACGTAAACCGTCGTGATCCCCAGCTCCTGCTGGATGCGGCGGATTTCCACCCGCATGTTTACCCGCAGGTTGGCGTCCAGATTGCTCAGCGGCTCGTCAAACAGGAGCAGATCGGGCTGAATCACCAGGGCGCGGGCGATCGCCACCCGCTGCCTTTGTCCGCCGGAAAGCTCTTTGGGGAAGCGCTTTTCAAAGCCGTTCAGGCTGACAACGTCGAGAATCTGGCGGACGCGACGGTCGATGTCGGCTTGGTCGACCTTTCGCAGCCGCAGTCCAAACGCGACGTTGTCAAACACGGACAGATGCGGAAACAGCGCGTAGCTCTGGAAAACGAAGCCGAAGTTGCGCTTGTTCACCGGCACGCGGGTGTAATCCTTGCCGTCGAACAGGAACCGTCCCGCCCTCGCCTCCAGGAATCCGGCGATCAGCCGCAGCGTCGTCGTTTTCCCGCAGCCGCTCGGACCGAGCAGGGAAATGAGCTGGCCCTTTTCGATATTCAGGTTGAAATTGTCCAGGATGTTCTGATTTTCATAGGCGACCGATACGTTTTCCAGCGTGAGCAATGCCATGAATTGATGCCTCCATTATCGTTTGGTAAAGTAGGACAAACCCATGAGACGTTCAATGACGAGCATGAAGATAGCCGTAATGATCATGAGCAATACCGAGATGGCGGCGATCGTCGGATCGAAGTAGTTCTCCACGTATGTCAGCATTTGAATCGGCAATGTGCTGACCCCCGGTCCTGTCATGAAGACGGAGATGTCCACGTTGTTGAACGATTCCAGAAAAGCGATCAGGACCGCGGCGATAATCCCCGACCGGATGTTGGGGAGCACAACTTTGAAAAAGGTTTCCAGCCGTCCGGCCCCAAGACTGAGCGAGGCCTCTTCGATGGCAAAATCAAAGTTAGACAGACTCGATGCGATGACCCGGATGATAAACGGGAGCATCAATACGGTGTGCCCGACCAAGAGACCCGCGTAAATCGGCAGCTGGTACGCGATGATGACATACTTGAGCATGGCAAACCCCATGACAATTCCCGGAATCAGCACAGGGGAGATGAAGACGCCGTTCAGGAGCGATTTCCCTTTGAACTGAAAACGGCTCAGCGCATAAGCGGCCGGGATGCCCAGAACTAGCGCCAGCAAATTTCCCGCCAGCGACACAATCATGGAGGTTTTGAATGTCTCCATGAACATCTCTACCTCAAAAATGTTTTCGTACCATCTCAGGGAGAAGCCCTGAGGCGGAAATTTCAGCACCGTGCCGGGCTCGAATGAGGTCACCGAAATAATCAGCAACGGCCCCAGCAAAAAGAGAAAGATGAAAAACGTAAACAGGGCGAGCCCTCGATTTTTCTCCCGCATGCCTCTTACCCCTTCGGATTTAGTTTCGTAGCCAGTTTGTTCATCAGGCCGATCACGATAAAGGTGATCACGATCATGATCGTGGCGATCACGGAGGCCATATGCCAGTCATTTAAGGTAATCGCGTTTTGATAGAGAAACGTCGAAATGACCCGCTGCTTCCCTCCGAGGAGCGCCGGCGTCGTGTAGGCGGTCAGGCTGCCCACAAAGACGAGAATGCTGCCGATGATCAGGCCCGGCACGCTCAACGGAACGATCACCTGGCGAAACGCCGTAAACTTGGACGCGCCCAGGCTTCCCGCCGCTTTCAGCAAGTCGGGATCGATATTTTCCATGACCCCCACCAGCGTGATGATGATCAGCGGGAGAAAGAGGTGAATCAGGCCAATCATCATGGCGCTCGGCGTGTACAGGATTTCCAGCGGCTTTTCGATCAGCCCCAGCGAAAGCAGCGAGCTGTTCAACAGTCCCTTTTTCCCGAGAATGATCATCCAGCTGAACGAACGGACCACAGAGCTGGTCAGCAGCGGGAAGATCGCCAGCGCCAGCAGGACTCCTTTTTTCCGCGGACCGAGTTTGGAAATATAGTAGGCTGCCGGGAAACCGAGCAGAATGCATGCAATCGTCGTTACCAGGCTCACCTGCAGCGTTGTCCACAAGATTTTCAGGAAGTACGGGTCGGTGAGAAAGTGCAAATAACCCTCAAGCGTAAAGCTCCCCTCCTGAAAAAACGTGGACAGAATCGTCATGGCAATCGGAATGACCATAAACAGCGTTAAAAACAGCAGTCCAGGCAGCAGCAACAAATACAAACCCGTTTTTTTCATCACATGTACTCCTGTTCCTGATTTCGCTACGTCTGCAGCGTGCGGATAAATAGGTCGAGAAACGCATCGGCATCTACTTCGAGGCAGACGTCCATGTTCGGCGTTTGCGCCAAGCGGTTTTGAAAATCGCAAACCGTCTGGCCGTCGCACAGCTCGCTTCTCGTCTCTACATCCACAAAAAGCCTTCGGGTCGTTACCAAGTCTTTTTGCAGGGCGACTCCGACCGCGAGCGGATCGTGCATGGCGCAGGCGCGAACGCCGTTTCGCTCAAAATAGCGCTGCATGTAATCCCCAGTGCTTGTCTTTACGTACTGGCCGATGGGAGTGTCCCCCAGTTTTGCGATATGCTCTTCGGTCAGCAAGGCTTTCCGCGTGACATCGAGGCCGACGAGCGTGAGCTTGGGGAATCCGGCGTGAAAGACGATCTTGGCCGCTTCGGGATCGACGTAGATGTTGTACTCTGCCGTCGGGGTGACATTGCCGAAATCCTTGACCACGCCGCCCATGACAATCACTTCTTTTACGTGGCGGACGATTTCCGGGCATTTCCGCACCGCCACTGCGAGGTTGGTCAGCGGCGCCGTCATGATCAAGGTGACTTCGCCGTCATGCCGAAGCACGTTCTCGATCAGGAAGTCGGGGGCAAAACCAGTTGCTGTTTGGGTCTTCACGGAAGCATCGCGCAACGCTCCGCCCAGCCCGTCTTCTCCATGCACCCGGTGTTCAAAAAAGGTCGGTCTGATGATGGGCCTGTCTGCTCCGCATACGACTGGAATCTCCTTTTCCGCTCCCAAAAACTCCAGCACCTTCAGTGTGTTTTCCGTCGCTTTCGCGAGCGACACGTTTCCGTTTACCGTTGTGATCCCGAGAATGTCGAAGCGTCCGCTTTTGACGGCGAGCATGATTCCCAGGGCATCGTCAATTCCGGTGTCCACATCGAGGATGACTTTTTCTTTCACGATAGCGTCCTCCTTTGGCTCGAAATTTGCCAGCTTGCTTGTCCTTTCGACAGAAAAACAAGGGCATATGTGCATGATATACCCTTGCTTTCGTTTTCAGACTGTCTATTGGGTGATTTCCCGGTTCCAGCGGTCAATCCAGGCTTTGGACTGCTCGTTGACTGCTTTCATGTCCAGCTTGCGCAGCTTGCCGATGACCTCTGCCCCGTAGGTGACGCCTTTTGCTTCCTCGTCGGAAAGCTTCACGTTCGTATTGACAGGCGAATCGACCTTTGCTTTCGCCGATTTTTCTTGTACTTCCTTGCTCAGCTGCCAGTTGATGAACGCTTCGGCCAGCTCTTTGTTCTTGCTTCCCTTGACGACGTTCACGGTGTTCATCACCGCGTAGCCGCCTTCTTCAGGGGATACGAATTTTGCTTCCGGCACGGCAGCCTGGATGTCTTTAAAGTACATTTCCATGATCGGACCGACTGCAATTTCACCTTGGCTGAACATATTCACATACTCGGAGGTTTTGTCGTAGTATTTCACCACGCCCGGATTCACTTCTTTGACCTTGGCAAAAGCCTTGTCTTCGTCGAACGCTTCGCTTCCCGCCACATTGGAGGCGGCGTCCAGCAGCATCGGGCCGGTGGTCGAGGTGATGTTCGGCAGTGTCAGCTTGCCGGCCATCTCCGGATTCCACAGGTCTTTCCAGGATTTCACCTCGGTCTTGATCACGCTCGGATTATAGGCAATGCCGAATTGGCCGATGGTGTAGGCTGGGCCGTAGTCTTCGCCGAGCGGCGCTTTGGCGATATCGTAGATTTGGTCGATGTTCGGAATCTTGCTGCGGTCGATTTTTTCAAACAGACCGGCTTCGATGCCCTGCTGGGCGTAGTAGTCGGAAAGATAGATCACGTCCACCTGCGAGCTTCCCTGGCGGATTTTGTTGAGGCGCTCCGCATTGTTTCCGATCTCCACGACGATTTTCACGTTGTGCTCTTTTTCAAACGGCTCGTACACTTCTTTGCGGAAAAAGTCTTCGGAGAAGCCCCATGTGGAGACGACCAGCTTTTTCGGTTCGCCTTTGTCCGTACCGCCTGCTGCTCCGTTTTCCGCTTGTCCATTTCCTCCGCCGCACCCGGCCAAAGCCGCGGACACCAAGGAAATAGTCAGGAAGCCACCCAACAGTTTTGTTATCTTCATCGCTCTATTCCTCCATCTATTATTTTTCATCAAAAACGAACATTTTTATAATAACATTAAAATATGTTCGTTTTTGCGTTTATTTTTTGGCAAAAAAAACTACAATATTGCTCATTGCGCTTGTGTTTACTGATTTTCCGTTTTTTGTTCGTCCATCAACCTCGCTTGCGCGTGCCGACGGCAGCGTTTGTATCATCACCCCCGCTGTAATTTACATTTTTTACCAAAAGAAAAGAAAAGTACCCTTGGTAGAAATCACGCTTTCTAACAAGAGCACTTTTCTTCGTAAACAAAGAGAAGTGACGCCCGTTTCAGCCTGGCTCCGGTCATCTCTTGAGATAGATCAAAAGGGACAATCCGGTCGCTGGCGGTTCCAAGTATTCGATTATGGCGATTCCAACAAAATGACATTGGTAATGGCCCACAACGTCGGTGCATCATAATCCCGCAAAACAGCCTCGATGCGCAGGCCCATCTCTTCCTCGAGCCGTTCGCGGAGCCTCTTTTTGTATAAGAGCGACATCCGGAAATCGACTTCCAGCTTCAGCGTGGGGGCTTCCCCCTCCAGCGCTGCCGAACGAGGAGAGCGGCGGTGCCTGGCTTGAAAGGTAATGATCTGCTTGTCGATCTCCACTCTCAGGAGAGTTGTGCCAAATCCGAATAATTCCTTGGAGATCTCGTTGTAGATATAGCTCAGCTTTTTTTTGCTCTCGTTCGAGTCCAGTAGGGTCATGATATCACCTGCTAGAGCGATGTTCAGGTTTGCTCATTGTCCTCATTATACATATGATCTTGTCTTCCGGCAAGTAAACATTCGTATTTTCACATAAATTACAGCTCATGTTTTGTTCATTATTCGGAATGGGGGCTGGATTTATACCGGGAGGTTTCTTGCCTGCTTTGTGAGGTTAGCCGTTGCCGTGCAAAAACCTGTAAAAGCAACGGGGCTGCAGGGAAAGAAGCATGTTCCCAGACTCTCTTCGGCTCCGCCCTGCGAGGAAGCTGTGACTGTCCGCTTCGCAAGCAATCGCGGGAAAGCGCAAAACGGCGCGCAGCTTCGACGTTTACTCATAGGTTGCGCTTTGTTTCCCCGCGATTGTTTGCGAAGCTGGGCAGGGCTCCACAGGCGTTCGTCTGGGAACATGCTTCTTTGACGAGCAAAGGCTTTTCTTCGGTTTTTGCTTGGGGAGGCTCAGGAAGTTGAGGGAAACTCCAAGATGATAAAGGTCCCAAGTGTGTTCAGGGATGACGGATTATCCAATGGTTGAAATATGATGTAATGGCGAAGAAGCAGGACTCTGACAGGATAAGGATAAGGTTGCGATTCAGGTTCATTTTCCGTTGCTCTGTCTTTTATCTCTTTCCCCCTTGATTAACCTGAAAAATGTCCGAACGACCTTTATAGATGTAGAGATGAAAAAGCAGAAAACAGCAAAGGTCTTTGGGACACCTCCCAGGCGGAGCGGAAAAAGCGGAACACTCTTTTAGCGTCCAACTCTGAAAAGCTTCCCCGAGTCCGCTGCTTTTGGACGCGGTTCCGCTTTTGGAGCGGAGCCGGACAGTTCACCCCTCACCAAGTGTCCCACCGAACCGGCAGCTGTTTTCTGCTTTTTCATCTCCTCCACCAAAGTCCGCCCAACGCCCTTTCAGGCTATCTTCATCGGAAACGAGAAAGGTTGCCAGAAGCCAACCAACCGTTTACAGTGAAGGAAAATCACCTGCGGAGGGAAGCTGAACACGATGAACAAAACGGACCGCCTGCTCGCCATCGTACTGGAATTACAGCGCAAAGGAACACTGCGGGCCGAGGATTTGGCAGCCATTTTCGAAACGAGCGTGAGAACCATCTACCGCGATGTCCAGGCGCTGTCAGAGGCTGGCGTTCCGATTGTCGGCGCTCCCGGACAGGGGTATTCCTTGTTGGAAGGCTACTTTTTGCCGCCGCTTCATTTTTCTGCGGACGAAGCGGTGACTCTGCTGCTCGGACTCGACTTTGTCGAACAACAGCTCGACCCGCTCTATCTCGCCAAAGCGAAAGCCTCGCGCAAAAAAATCGAAGCGATCCTGCCCCAAGCCGTACAACGGGAAGTGGCAAAGACGCGATCCGGCATGAAACTGCTCACTTTTCAATCGACAGCAGATGCCGATTCCCGGACGATGCTGCAATTGCTCCGTCAAGCGATACAAGAGGAAAGGAAAGTGCGGTTTCTCTATACGAAAAGGATTCCTGAGGCAGACGGAAATCGCCAAAACCTCCGTACCGTAACTCCGTATGGCTTGGTATTCGTAAACGGCTCATGGGGACTACTCGGGTACTGCGAGTTGCGGGCGGACATCCGCCGTTTTCTCGTAAAGCGAATGCGTGATCTCACCCTGTTGGATGAAAAAGCGGTACGGCCCCCCGATTTCAATCTGCAGGACTACACCCCGGCAGATGACCGAAATATGACAATCACCGTCCGCATTGCGCATGACGTTTCCGACAAGGCAAAGGAATCGCGTTTCTATTATATAGACGCTTTGCAAGACCATCCCGACGGCCTGCTCGTCACGCTCCGGGTCCGGCAGCCCGAGGAAGTGCTGCCATGGGTGCTCGGCTGGGGATACAAGGCGGTGATCGTCACGCCGGAATCGTTTCGGCTGCGCGTGCGGGAAGAAATTGAAAACATGCTGAAACACTACTGACATACTGCTGTCAGGAGCGCTCTCGTATAGTAAGGATAGTAGATCGACAAAACGAGAGGAGCTGTCTGATATGCTTATGAATACGAAAGAGACATTGAAAAAAATGGAGGAAATCACGGAGCTGTACGTGAGCGAACTGGACCGTTACGATATGGAGCAGCTCACCCGCAAACCAAGCGAGGACGAATGGTCGCTCGGACAAATGTATATGCATTTGATCCGCGCCGCCCTGTTCATGCAGCTTCGCCACGTAGATACCTTAAAAGCGCAGAGCGAGCAGAATCAAACCGCAAACGGCGAAGCTGGCGGTGAATCCTTGTCGGGCGGAGATACGCCCGGAGAAAAAACGGAAGCAGGGAAAGCGGTATATGCCCTCGGCAGCCTCCCTCCCGTTCGCATTAGCGTCCCGGCCTCCCCGGAATATACGCCTCCGCAGCCGGAGAGCAAGGAGCAGCTTGCAGAAGGACTGCGTCAGGTTTTGAGCAAGATGCGCGAGCTGGAGCCGGTGCTAGCTGACATTTCTCCTGTCTTTACGGCTCCCCATCCGGCTTTTGGCCGCTTGAATGCGACGGAGTGGTTTGCCATCGTAGAGATGCACTACCGCCATCACCTCCGGCAAAAAGAACGTCTGGATGCTCTGCTGTGATGTCGGCTCTGTGCTGCGAAGCTAGCAAGACCGGCAAGAAGAATACCAGGCATGGGGCACGACACGCCTGATTCGGTACAGGCCTTACCAATCCAAAATTGCAAAGATACGGTCCAAAAGCACAGATCGAAATGCCAATCGCCAAGCAGCAAAAAAGGCTCTCTCCCCGGCACATGTTTCGCTAGGGAAAGAGCCTTCCGATTTTTTGACACGTTTTCACTCGCTTCACTACGAACACTGTGCCAGTGCGGCATGACTCGGGGTATTGCCCCTCCTCGCTACAGCACCATTTCCAGCCATTCCTCTTTAGTGATCGGCCCGAAATAATGCCCAAGATCGACCGTATCCAGCACCTGCTCCAGGGCTTCCCGGTCGTACCGTACACCCACCAGCTTGTCCGTAAACTCCGAGGTTTCGCCCAAACCAAAGAAGTCTCCGTATACGGAAGCGGACGTGATCAGTCCCTTTTCCACGTACAGGCGGACATCGAAGGTGCCCGAGCCAAGCCGCTTGACCCGCTTGACGTTGAAAGCCGGCGACTTGCCGTAGTTCCAGTCCCAATTCCGGTAACGCTCCGCCGAAATCTCGTCGATGCGCTTCCAGTCGGCATCGGTCAGCTCATACTGCTGCACTTCTGATCCGGCAAAAATCGAGTTCAGAATGTGCTGCCGGAATTGCTCGATGCTCATCGGCTCGCGCAAAAATTCGGAGATGTTGGCCACGCGGCTGCGGACCGACTTTACCCCTTTGGATTTGAATTTCTCCGGATTGACATTCAAGGCCGAGGCCACATTTTCCATCTGAGAGTCGAACAGCAGGGTCCCGTGGGTAAACATGCGCCCTTTGGTAGAAAACTGGGCGTTGCCGGAAATCTTCCGCTCCCCTACCTGGATGTCGTTGCGTCCCGTCAGCTCGGCCTCGACACCGAGCTCGCCTAGCGCCTTTACGACCGGCTCGGTGAACTTGCGGTAGTTGTGAAAGGAATTCCCGTCGTCGTTGGTGATAAAGCTGAAATTGAGATTGCCCAGATCGTGGTAGACGGCGCCCCCGCCGGACAGGCGGCGGACGACGTGAATGCCGTTCTTTGCCACATAGTCGGCGTTGATCTCTTCCGCCGTATTCTGGTTCTTGCCGATGATGATGGACGGTTCATTTATGTAGAAAAGCAGGTAATCGTGATCGGCGGGGAGATGTTTCAATGCGTATTCTTCGATGGCCAGATTGATCCTGGGGTCGGTGATGTTTTGATTGTCGATGAAAAGCATCAGGCTTGTCCTCCTGTCACATCGTTTGACGTTCCGCTTCGCTTCCACCGCTTTCGCGGGCGAAAACGGTTCTGCCTCTCTTGTACTATAACCGATCTGTTTCTTTTTTCATATGAGTCCGCTCTCTTTCCCGAACACAAAAAAAGAGAAGCGTCAGGCCTCTATTTGCAGTGTGGAAAGCGGCGGGTCAGGGACAGGGCAGCAGGAAGGCGCAGGGGCCTCTTTGGTCAGCTTTTCAAGATGCTTCACTGTCGGTGTCAGGTTGACCAGAAAAAACGATTCCCGCAGTCTTCGCGAAACGTCGCTATGCTGCAAATAGCCCGCTCCTCCCGCGTGCAGCATGCCGGCATAGGCCGCTTTGGAGGTCAGGTAGACCGCCGTTAAACGAACCTGCAGCAAGTCATGCCAGCGGTCTTGCAGATCGGCCGACGCGATCAGCCGGTCCGTCGCTTTCCGCAACACGAACAGCTCATCCGCCAATTCCTCCGCTTGTACGGGCAAGTATCGATTACAGCCGCCCTGCTTGCCCTGCATTCTTTCGATCGCCTGGATCGAGGCTTCCGTCACTCCCAGCCCCAACGGGATCTGGTAGAGGAGAAACGCCGGACGAATCTGCTTGACAAAATGGTCTGCGTCTTCGGAGAGGATCCATTCCTCGGGAACAAACACGCCGCGAAATTCGCAGGCGTACGTGGCGCTTCCGTTTAGCCCCAGATAGTTTCGCTTCTCTTTCAGGACCAGATTATCCGCGCTGCACGGTACCAGCGCCATAATCCGGCATTGCTCATCGACAGCAGCGATCGCCCCGAACCAGTGATCGGACCCCAGATTGGAGACCGACGGCAGCTGCCCGGTGACGATATATCCTCCCGGAACGCGCTCCGCTCTGAGGCAAAGCCGCTCCAGCCCGGCGTAGTATTTCATCGGGTTGGACAGGCCGGTGCCCGCCCGCAGTCCCCCGTTTTCAAGCCTTGGCAAGATGCGCTCCCGCAAAAACGGATTTGCACTCTTGCGCACATAGGTCAAGGCCGCCAAATGGCACCACAGATTGAAAGCTGTGGTCATGCACGTTTTGGCTGTTTCCTCCACGAGATGCGCGCCAGCCCGGAGAACTTCCTGTTCCGGCACGTCCTGCGAGTGCAATAAACCGCTTTTGCCAAGCTCCTGAAAAAACTCCAGGGGGTAGCAGGCTTCTTCATCGATTTTACGGACGATTGGTTTGACCGTATCTTGAATGATGGTGGTTATTCTCTCATCCCGCGCAGACTCCGCCGCATTCCTGTTTTTCATACCCCATGCTCCCCCCAGACCGGTTGTTTTCGCATATCGCCGTTAGTTGCCCGGCAAGATCTCTGTAATCGTATCGATCGGCGCTTTTACTGCTTCGCGAGCCTTTTTCACCGCGGCTTCATCCGGCGCCTGGTAAAAGCAGAGGCATTTGGTCATATCCTCGCATACATACGTCCGCGAGAAGGACACTTCCGGCACCTCCGCGTAATGAACCGAGTTTTTGCTCTTTCTGTCGAGGTATTGGTCCATCGTCAAATGCTCAGGCAGGTTCCACTCGACGAGATAGTTGACGCGATCCTGCTTTTTGATCGTATCCAGCTCATTGCCCACGAGGCGGACCGGCTTGATCAGGACAACGGGAATGCCTGCCGCTCTCAGGCTTTCATCAAGAACAGCCCGCTGCTCGCTTTCAAAGACAAAGAACGCGCGCGCAAAGTCCTTGGCAACCTGCACCTCCACAATCTCTACCTGCTGCGCGGAAAGCTGCTCCTGCAGATTCGCTATCTTTTTCTCAAACTCGCCCTGATCCTTCACGACCGTATGCAAAGCCGATTCCACCAAATAAAGCGCCATGTTTTCCTCTCTCCTCACTGTATGCTGATTGTAATGAGCAAAATGCTGACAAACACAATAATTCAAACCTGATTACTTGGATATTTACACGTAATTTTAAGTTACTTGGTTTAAAAATTCAACCTTGTTTTTGACAAAATGTGTTATGATGGACCTACCGAGATCAAACGGAGGTTTCTTTTCCATGAAAGACAGATATGACCTGCCCTGCAATATCGCCCAGTCGCTGAACATCATCGGCGACCGCTGGACGCTTCTGATCATTCACGAGGTATTGATTGGCCACACGACGTTTAACGAGATCAAGAAGTCGCTTTCTGGGATCTCCTCCAAGCTGTTGTCCGAGCGCCTCAAATACCTGGAGGAACAAGGCCTGATCGAATCCACGCTCTACTCTGAGCACCCGCCGCGTTACCGCTACACGATCACCGAGAGCGGCCGCGACCTGGAAGGCGTCTTTCACGCCCTGGTGCTCTGGGGAAGGCGCCATCTGCAAAAATGCTACAAAAAGCTGGTCCATCGCTCTTGTCAGCATGAGGTAAAGCTCGCCTACTACTGCCCTCATTGCGATGCGAACACAGAAGACGTGGCTGTCGTCGAGCTTGAAGCCAGCGCGGAAAAAGTCTCTTCCTGATTCCCGACGCATGTTGTTGCGGCGGCGGTCGAACCACACGGCAGGGTTTCGTTTCCCTGCTTTTTTTATTGCCGCACGGCGGCTCCCCACTGCTTTTCGATCCAGCCCTCAAACAAGCGAACCGCCTTGTCCAAGAGCAGGCCGCAGATCCCGATCAAGATGATGCCGGCCAACACCAAATCCAGCCGCAGCTGGTTTCTCGCATCGACGATCAAATACCCGAGGCCGGACTGGGCCCCTACCATCTCCCCGGACACGAGGAAAATCCACGATGTGCCGATCGCGATGTGCAGCCCGCTCGCGATCGAGGGAAAGGCCGCGGGGAAAATGATCTTGGTCAGCAGATGCTGTTTGCGGATTTCGAGATTTTCGGCCAGCTTGAGGTACGTGGGGTCCACCTTGCGCACGCCTGAGATGGTCGAGAGCAGCACGGGAAAGAACGCCGCCAGAAAGATGATCACGATGGCCGGAGCATCCCCGATGCCAAACCAGAGAACGATGAACGGCGACCACGCGATCGGCGATACGGGCCTGAGCACCTGCACGATCGGATCGGCGATCTCCCACAGCCTCTTTGCCCTGCCCAGGATCAGCCCGAGTCCCACAGCCAGGGTGACGGCGGACAGATACCCGATCACAAACCGGACCAGGCTTACCCGCAGATGAACAAACAGCGTTCCGTCTTCGACCAGCGAGACGATTCCCTGCAGCACTTTTGCGGGCGGCGGCAGCAGCGACTCCTCGTACTTGCCCACCAGCACAACAATTTGCCATACGGCTGCGAGAATGATGACCCCTATAGCGATATTGGCTGTCTTTTTCATTGTGTTCATATTCTCACTTCGCTTTATCCATAAATGAATGGTCGACAAACTCCTCGTACGTCGGCGGCTTTTCCGATAACCCCATCTCGATCATGTACGCCTGCAGCTTCTGATAAGCAGCTTCGTCCAGTCTCAGGTGATCGTACGCGATCCACTGCAGGGACAGATCCAGCACCTTGTCGTCGACGTTCATGTAAGTGGACAGGATGCTTTTGACCTGTTCGTCCTTTGACTCCGCCTTTTCTCCCGCCTTGGCGTATTCGGCAACAAACTCCTCTGCCGCCTTGCGGTCGTTTCGGATTAATTCCCCGCGCAAAACAAGAGCGCAATCGACGGAATCCTTCCACAGCTCCTCGGATTGCAAGAAGGGCTTTCCTTTTTCAATCACCACCGACTTGGCGCCAAACGGCTCCGCCACCACATATCCGGCGATTCTCCCTTCGGCCAGGGCGGCCGGCATTTCCGCGGGAGGCAGCTCGACTACATTTACATCTGCATACGCAAACCCCGCCTGCTTGAGTATTTGATAAAGCAGGATGTTGTGGGTGGAGAACTTGTGCGGGATGGCGAAGCTTTTTCCCTTCAGGTCGGCTACGCTCCGGATGTCATTGGCCGTAACGACGACATTTCCGTCCCGATGGCCGAGCGCTACCGCTTTCAGGTCAATGCCTTGCTCCTTGGCCTTCATCGCGAGCTGGATCAGGACTGACGCGCCGTCGATTTTGCCGGTGTTGAGCGCGTCCATCAGATCGGGCCAGGAGCCGAATTTGACCAGCTCCAGCCGGAAGTGGGCGAACTTTCCTTTGCCCAATTCGTCCTCGATGTAGAGAGGCGCCGCGTGGGTGATCGGCAGGTAGCCGATTTTGATCGTCCGCTTTCCGTCGCCGCTCGCGCCCGTTCCCGGCTGCTCTTTGCCCTGACCGCAGGCTGCCAGAGAGACCAGCATGGCAAAGAGGATCAAATAAGCCATCCATTTTCCGATTTTTCTGTTCATTTTCGCCAATCTCCTATCCGCATCAGTATTGGTGGAGCGAAGCGCCGCCCATGCTCTAGAAGCTTATATGCTGAACTCCACTGCCGGCGCAGGGCTGCGCAAGGAAAACTCGTCGAGGATCAGCTTCCGGTAATGCTGGAAGTCATCATGTCCCCGGTCCCTTGGCCGTGACGTCCGAATGCCGATCTCTTTGTGAAACTGGCCGGGGTTCGCGCTCATGATCAACACCCGGTCCGAGAGGTAGACAGCTTCGTCGATATCGTGGGTGACGAGGATAATCGTCGTTTTTTCCCGGCTCTGGATGCGGAGGAGCTCATTTTGCAGATGATAGCGATTGAAGGTATCGAGTGCGGCAAACGGCTCATCCATCAGGATCAGCTCCGGCTGCAACGCCAGCGCCCGCGCAATCGCCACCCGCTGCTGCATGCCCCCGGACAATTGATGGGGAAACAACTCGGCCTTGTCCTTTAGCCCGACCAATTTTAAATACTCGCTGGCCCGCTCTTTCCGCTCCTTTGGGGGGATCGGCAGCTCTTCCAGACCCAGCTCCACATTTTTCAGAACGGAACGCCAAGGCAAAAGGCCGTAATGCTGAAACAGCATGACGCACGACCGGCCGGGCCGCTTCACAACAGCTCCGTCGACAAGAACCGTGCCCCTGTCCGGCTTGTCAAAGCCGCTCATGATGTTCAACAGCGTGCTCTTTCCGCATCCGCTCTCCCCCAGAATCGAGACGATCTCTCCCTTTTTGACCTGAAACGAAACGTTGGCCAATATTTGCCGAGACTGCCCTTTTGCCCAAAAGCTTTTGCTCACATTCTGTACGAGCACGGCTTCCATCGGCGATCTTCTCCCCCTTTCCCCAGTGAGAAAACGATAGGAAAATATAATTACTATAATTCCTATGTTTTTAATCGGTTTTTAATTTACGGTTATTTTATGATACTTTGTTTAAAAAAGCAACTTAAATTTCCTCTTCCAAATCATCGGAAATGTGACTGGACCCGCGCTAGTTTGGCGCTGCTTTCTTTCGTTGCATTTGTCTCTTCAATGTGAACTTCTTTATCATTCCGATCGCATAAGAAAAACGCGGGAATGCTCCCGCGCCCAGATCTGAGAGTGCCTTGCTTGTAAAAAGGGGGGCGCTTTATTGCCTTCCTTTGCTTACAACCAGGGCATTCGCTTTATTAAAATGAGACCTCTAACAGTATGCGGCGAAAATGATTGCCGTGCCTCAATGCTCTGACATCCTCGGGTATAGGTCAAACGCCCGTCTGCAGCCGTTGGTCATGGTTTTGCGAAGAAAACGATCATCTTCCTGTCATGGTTTGCCAGAGGACACAATCGTTTTCACTCGGCCGACCTGCCCGTCCTGCAACCGAACCTTTATCCCGTGCGGGTGGGTCGGAGAGTTCGTCAACAGGTCCTTGACGATCCCTCGCGTCGTCTTCCCTGTGCGTTGGTCCTGTTTGAGAACGATCTCGACCTCAAGGCCCGGATAGATGTTTTTCCGCTGCTGCCCGGCCAGACTTGTTTGCAGCGGTTGATTGGCTTTGTCTGCCATTGTTCGCAAACCCTCCTGTTGTGCTGTAGCCTACTTGTCTTCCGACCGCTTCTGCCGGCCGGTTCAATCTATTTTGCTTCCCTTCGTGCAAACCGCTACTCCGATAAAATAGCGAACGCCGTTTCTCGGCTTTTCAAAGGTAACACCCCGCTGATGGTAGATGTCTACATCCGAGAAACGGACAAACAGCTCCTGAAATTCTTCCGGCGTCAGCTGATGCACGTGAAAAGGCTCGCTTGTCGGCATCCCTCTGCCGCGCCCGAACGGACTGGACAATACAAGCGTCCCGCCCGGCTTCAGCATCCGGTAAAGATGCTCCAGGAACCGGACGTCATCCGCAACATGCTCAATCGTTTCGAAGCTGAGGATCGTATCAAACATCCCGAGCCTTTCGGGAAGCTGCGGGTCCAGGGCATCTCCCTGCTGATACGTAACCTTTTGGTGGTTGTACTCCCGGCTGGCGTACTCGATCGTTTCCGGATCGATATCCACACCGACAATTTCGGTGACTTCCCGCTTTCGCTCCTTTGCCACCATATGGCACCCGTAACCGGTCCCGCATGCCAGATCCAACACTCTTCCACGGATGTACGGAGTGGCGAAATAATATCTGGCGATGTGCTCCAACAGCATGCCGTTGGTTGGTTTTAGCAGCTTGGGGATAATTCTTTCTCCTGTCCACGCAAGCACTCCCGTCACCCCTTCCTGATTGCTTTTTCCTATCTTACCGCACTTGCCGATACATTCATAGAAACAACTTCTTCATCTTCAGAAAACAGTATTGACACAAAATATTTTCGTGTGGTAAGATTATTTATTTTTACCTAAACATAAATCTGTGTTATAATAAATATATTACAAGATCGGGGGTGGGGTTATGTTTCACATTGGCGACAAGATTTTCTATCCGGTCCATGGAGCCGGCGTGATCGAAGCCATTGTTGAGAAAGAATTTCTCGGCGAAAAACAGCCATACTTTGTTTTGGACATGATGCTTCGAGAACTGCAAATCATGGTCCCGCTGAACAAGATGGACGATCTGAACATTCGCCCGATTGTGGAAGAGCATACACTGGAAGCTGTTTTTGTCACCCTGCACGGGGGAGAACCTGACTTGAGTGTCACGGCCGCTCAGAGACACCGCATCAATATGGAGAAGATCAAGCGCGGGGATATCTACGGAGGGGCCGAAGTCATCCGGGATTTGACCCGGATTTCAAGGACAAAGGTGCTGGGTACGGGAGACAAGCTTATGCTCGATCAGGCACAGCAATTATTCATCAGTGAAGTGGAACTCGTCAAAGGGATCGCCACAGAAGAGGCATCCGCTCTCTTGATGCAGGCGATTCAACGGTAGCCCATCACCTGCTGCAGCAATACCTGTAACTACCTCAATGAACATATGAGGCAGTTTTTTTATTCGATACAAAAAGGGGCCCCCCTTTGTCTTTTCAGACAAGTGGGAGAGCCCCTTTGTTATGTTTTCTGGTAGACCATACAGTATTGTTCCAAGTCGCTATTTGGCAGTTTGATCACGTCCACAACGGCAAATTGATAGCGCTCGTATAAAGCGACATTGTTTGGATTGTGTGTTTCCAAGATCGCATTCGTCCAACAGCGGTCCCATCACTTTGGCGACGTAGCCCTGTCCGCGGTACGCCGCCTGCACCACTAGCATATCCAGGTGGATGTACATACGGTCCCCCAGCGAGGATAGCCATACCGAACTCATCCTGCTCAAAACCGACATGCCCCGCAGGAACGGCGGATTGGAACTGTGAAAATTTGGGTCAGGGGGAGATTATTTCACCAGCTTTTCCGCGATGGCGAGCAAGTCTTTCTTGGTCATGTCCGGAGAGGTTGTAAACACATTGATCATCAGTTTTTTGTCCTCCTTGTAAAATTCAACCGTCTGATGAATCTTCTCCACGTTTCCGTCTGCTCCCTTGATTTTATTCAGGGTGTAAAGGGCCTCTTGGGCGCCAACCTTTACTTTTTCAACGGTATCGTCCGGACCGGCTTCCGTGCTCGCATACTTGACGTTCTCAAAGTTCTTAATGATTAAGGATACTTCCCTCTTGTCATGGGTATAGGTGGCAATTACGTTATCAATATTTGGCTGCACCTTCAACTCTTTTACGATTACCTCTTTCTTTGTTTCCTCAGCCTCTTTGTAAAAGTCCTCTTTTTTATAGTCGCGGATGATCTCATGCAGGACCGTTCCCTCTTTAAACGCGTATCCACCGGCAAGCTCAGCCGGGAAGGTAAACTTGTCTCCCACTTCACCCTGAATGACTGCCTGGTCTGTCGAGATAAGCGGAGTTTGAAGGAAGCTGACGATTTTATTCGGGTTATCCGGGACGATGTAGACCGCAGCGGCCTTGCCTGGTTTGATGGATGCACGAACTTCCTCCAGCAATTCGCTGTACGTTTTGTGATCGCCCACTACCGGGTCTTCTGTCGTCTGAGTAATCTTCGATACAACCTCTCCTTGTTCATTTTTCAATTCGTACACTTTTACCGCCGCATACGCTGACGTTACACTGAATACCACACATGCCGCAATAATCAAGCCCATTCTCTTTTTCACTCGAAATTCCTCCTTTTTATTTTGCCGCTCGCGCAAGCGATCCAGCACCTGATCTTTAATATCGATCCGGGGAACTGGTGTATCCGTTATCAGTTGTTTGACATCATCGAATGACTCTGAACGCTTCACTCATTTCCCCACCTTCCTGCAAGATTAATTGGTTTTTGCACTTTTTCAGTGCCCGCTCGTACCGTTTTCTCAAGGTTGCCGGCTTTTCTTGGAAAAGAACAGATAGCTCCTCGTATCCTTTCTCTTCGATTACCCGTAAAAGAATCAGATTTCTTTCCTCCGGGGAAAGGGCGGATAACGCCCGATGGAGCGGAAGGCTCAACTGGCCCTGGTCGACCCTGGCTTCTCCTTCGTTTCGGTCATCCGTCGGTACCCGATTGTTCAAAAAGGGCACCATGCGGTAAAGCCGTTTTCGCTTGATCAGGTTAAGGCAGTGATGATAGGCAATCTTGTAGACCCAGGCGGAAAAGGAAACAGCCTCCGTGTACTTCTCCAGGTTTTCATAGGCTTTAATAAAAACCTCCTGAACGGCATCCTCCGCCTCCTGCCGGTGCCCGAGCATATGGTAGCAATATGTGAAAACAGGCTGCTGCAATTGTTCGATGACCATCCCGAACTTCTCCAGGGAACCGGAGGCTTTGATCTCCTCGACAAGCCGCTCGATTTGCTCTTTATCCAAGAGCGTTTCACCTCCTTTGCCCTTCTATAACAATCAACAAGCGCACATTGTGACCGTTCCTGAAAAATTTTTTTTCGTTTGGGAAAACTCTCCGCCGACAATTGACCATAAAAGTACGTCTGTGCTAACGTAATAAATAGTGATAATGATTATCATTATTAAGATATGGAGGTTTCCAGCTTGGAATATGCCCCTGTCCATACACAACTTGTACATAACATTCTGAACGATCTGTGGCTGAAGCTGCAGAGCGCCGAACTGATTCGCGCCGACCGGATGGAGCAGCAGCTCATCGAGTCGCATGTTCTCTTTGTCGCCAAAAACGGCGAGGGCCGTTTGACGATTGATTACCGCGATTATCGGCTGCGCCGGGATGCGGTTCATTTTGCTCATCCCGGACAGACCATCGGCGTATTTGCCGAGTCTGAGCAGGGAGTCGAGCTTTACGCAGTCAGATTCGCTGTTCAGGATGACGCCAAGACCGCCGCTGGATTTCCCTTGAAGGGCGAGGTGCCGATCTACCCGGAGACCCAGGCTTTCATGCTGTGCGATCTGATTTCCGCTTGTCTTTGCAGCGACCATTCGTTGGAGCGCTTTCGCGGACAGTCGGCGTTTTTGGAGCTGATGTATGTGCTGCTGAAAAATATCAGGCTTCTGCCCGAGCGGGACCCGCGAACAGCGCTTGACCGCACCAAGGCGTACATCGAAACCCACTACAAGGAGAATCTGACCATTGAACAGCTGGCCCGCATGGCCGACATCAGCCCGAAGTACTTTGTCGACTTGTTTAAAAAGACGTACGGAAAAAGCTGCATCGACTACCTGACAGAGGTGAGGATCAACAACGCCAAACGACTCATGACGCGGTCCGATATCCGGGTCCGCGACCTCGCCCACCAGGTAGGCTATAGCGATGAATTCTATTTTAGCCGCAAGTTCAAGAAAGAAGTAGGGGTCTCTCCCAGCGTTTACATGAAAAACCGCCGACGCAAAATCGTTGCGTATACCCCCGCCATTCTCGGACAGTTGCTCGCGCTGCAGATCATGCCCTACGCCGCTCCGCTTCACCCGAAATGGACCCATTACTACTACAGACGGTACCGGGCAGATATTCCGCTGCACTTGAGCGCCTACCGGTTTAATCGGGACTGGGAGTCAAATATGGAGGCGCTGGTCCGGGCCAGACCGGATATCATCGTGTGCGATAAGGACAGCTTGCACATGAGCGAGCGGGAAGAGCTGGAAAAAATCGCGCAGGTCTTTTTCATTCCCGGAAAGGGCTTGCACTGGCGAGAACAGCTCAAGCTGACTGCCCGACTATTGGAGGCCGAGCATAAAGCGGAATGCTGGCTGCACAGCTACGACCAAAAGATAAAGTCTGTCAGGGATCACCTGAATCGCGAGCTGAAGGATGACAAAATTTTGGCCATGAGTATCTACAAAAATCACTACTATGTATCCCCCGTTCGCGGGATGATGGATGTCCTGTGCCACGATCTGCGGCTGAATGTGGTTCCCGGACTGCTCCCTGGCGAAGCCAGGCAGGCCATTTCCGCAGAACAGTTGGCTGATCTGGACGCCGACCGTATTATGTTAAACATCTGCCAGGAGCCGGAATCGCTTCGCGAATGGCAAAGCTTGCAGTCATCCGCGTTCTGGCGGGATTTGAAAGCGGTCCGCAGAAACCGGGTTCATCTCATTTCCTCCGACCCGTGGCGAGAGTATTCCGCCTATGCCTGCGAGCGAATGGTAGACGACTTTTTGAAGCAACTGCATGGAGATCGTCCAGATGAATTCCGGATATAGTCCATGTTCCGTTCGAGGGGGCTGGTTTATACTGTTTATTGAGAATGATTATCATACGCATTCCAAAGAGAGGAGAACAGCAACAATGCTAAAGAAATGTTGTGCAATATTGTTCGTTTCAATCATGGCGGCAGCGCTTGCGGCATGCGGAGCCGACAAGGCGGCGACAACGGCCAATGGCTCGGCGACCGGCACCAATGTCGCCCAGGAAGCCGGCGGGAAGCCTGCTGCCAGTCCGGCAAGCGCTTCTGCCGATTCTAGAACCGTCCACTATTTAGGGAAAGACTATACGGTTCCAGCTGTAGCGGACAGGATTGTCATCACGGGCTCGGTTGAGTCGATGGAAGACGCTCTCGTGCTTGGAGTAAAGCCGGTTGGAGCGATGACGACCGGAGGCAAGTTCGCTCCGATGTTTGCCGAGATTACCGAAGGAGCCGAAGGGATTGGGGAAAAAGCCCAGCCAAATATAGAGGCCATTTTAAAGCTGAAGCCCGATGTCATTTTGGCCAGCACCAAATTCCCCGCTGAGACCATCGAAAAATTGAACAAAGTCGCCACAACCATTCCCGTGTCGCATATCGCGACGAACTGGGAAGCCAACCTGACCCTGTTGGCGGAGCTGGCCGGAAAGCAAGACAAGGCGAAACAGGTGCTGCAAACATACAGCGAAGAAGTACAGGCTCTGAAAGAAAAAATCGGCCCCGTCTTCAAGGACAAAAAAGTTTTGGCCATCCGGGTGCGGGCTGGCAGCACATTTATTTATCCAGAAACCGTCTTTTTCAACCCGTCCATTTACGCCGACCTCGGTGCGGAGGCTCCTGCGGAGGTCAAGCAAGCGAAAGCGCAGCAGCTCGTCTCCCTCGAAAAGCTGTCGGAGATGAATCCCAACTATCTGTTTGTCCAGTTTGCCGAAAGCGAAAACAAGGATACCCCCAGGGCTCTCGACGATTTGCAAACCAATCCGATTTGGAAAAGCCTCAACGCCGTTAAAAACGGCAACCTGTATGTCAATCTCGTAGACCCTGTTGCACAGGGGGGGACGGCTTACAGCAAAATAGCCTTCCTGAAGGCTGTAAAAGACAGCCTCATCCAGCAAGCAAAGTGAGCAGAACGCTATGCGACCAAAGCTTTCCGCATCTGTCCTGATCCTCGGAAGCTCGCCGGTTCTCATCGTCCTCACGATCCTGCTGTCCGTCCTTTACGGAGCCAAGGAGATCGATGCAGGTACGATTCGCGACGCGCTGTTCCACTTTGATCCGGGCAATGTCAATCATCAGATTATCATGCATTCCAGATTTCCGAGAGTGATCGGCGCTCTCTTGATCGGGGCTTTTCTGGCCATTTCGGGTGCGATCATGCAGGGGATGACAAGAAATTATCTTGCCTCCCCTTCCATTATGGGCGTGACCGACGGCTCGGCTTTTGCCATCACGATCTGCATGGTGTTCATGCCCAACTCCTCCTCGATGGAGATGATCCTGTACTCCTTTATGGGTTCGGCTCTCAGCATCGTCCTTGTTTACGGCCTGTCCTCCCTGCTGCCCGGAGGTCTGTCGCCGGTGCGCATGGCGATTTTAGGCACCATCATCGGAACGTTTTTGAGCAGCGTTTCTGCCGCAATGGCGACCTATTTTCAAGTGTCGCAAAGCATCAGCTTCTGGTACAATGCGCGGCTTCACCAGCTGGACCCGGCGCTGGTGAAGCTGGCCGTCCCGTTTGCTGTGGTCGGCATACTGGCGGCGATCTGGCTTTCCAAGTCCATCTCGGTCCTGTCGCTCGGAGAAGAAATCGCCGTCAGCCTCGGGCAAAAAACGACCGCCATCAAGCTTATGGCTATGGGAAGCGTAGTCATTCTGACCGGCATATCCGTGGCGCTGGCCGGCAAGATCGGTTTTGTGGGACTCATCGTTCCTCATATCGCCCGCTTTTTGACAGGCTCCGATTACAGATGGGTCATCCCGTGCTGCGGGGTGCTCGGCGGAATCTTTCTGGCGCTTTGCGATGTGCTCAGCCGGTTTCTCAATTATCCGTACGAAATGCCGATTGGCGTGGTTACCTCCTTGCTTGGCGTCCCTTTCTTTCTCTACCTGATCCGAACGAGAGGGGGCGAAAAGCGTGCATAACGCTTCAAAAGGCCGTTTCGCCGCCGTACTGGCCGCCGGGATCGGAATGATTCTGGTCGCCGCATATTTGAGCCTGACCAACGGGGCTTTCGACATGACTGTCATGGATATCGTCCGGACGCTGCTGCGAATCAACCCGCAGCCGGATCACGATTTGGTCATCCTTGAGTTTCGTCTGCCGCGCATCGTCATCGCCATACTGGTCGGAATCGGGCTTGGCATTGCCGGCTCGGTCATTCAGGGAATCACGAGAAACGGATTGGCCGATCCCGGCATTTTGGGGATCAACGCCGGGGCAGGCGCAGCCATGGTGATCTTTATGTTTTTTTACCAAGGCCAGATAAGGGGAACCGGGTGGTCGGCCATTTTGGCCATGCCGCTGTTTGGCTTGGCGGGCGGCCTTCTGGCGGCGCTCCTGATCTACTTTTTCGCCTGGAGAAACGGACGGCTGGAGCCCCAGCGCCTGCTCTTGACCGGTATCGCGATCGGTTCCGGCCTGAGCGCCATCTCGCTTTTTCTGACCTTGAAAATGAACGCGAATGATTTCGAGATGGCCGCCGTCTGGAATTCTGGCAGCATTTACAACGCCAACTGGAAATACATTACGTCCATTCTCCCGTGGCTTGCCTGCCTCATTCCCGTCATCGTGAGCAAGTCGTCCATCCTCGATGTGTTCAAACTGGACGAAGACATCGTCATCGGCATCGGAGTGTCGTCGGAAAGAGAAAAGGCGGTGCTCATCCTAAGCAGCATCGGCATCGTGAGCGCCTGCGTTTCGGTGTCGGGGGGCATCGGATTTATCGGGCTGATGGCTCCGCACATCGCCAGGCGCTTGGTCGGCCACTTCCACAAGCACATGCTTCCGGTTTGCGGACTGGTCGGAGCGGTGCTGGTGCTGGTTTCCGATACGATAGGGAAATTCGTCTTTGCCCCGGCCGAATTGCCGGTCGGAATCGTCATCGCGATCATCGGCGTCCCCTATTTCGTCTTTTTGCTTTACAGGAAGAGGGGGCGCTAAAGCTTCTCGCCCTTCAAATCTTTACGAGAGGAAGTAGATACAATGGAAATCCAGCAAAAGGAGCAGGGAGATGTGAGCGCGTGGGAAGACGGCGGCGGGGTTTTGATTCCCCGGACCAAACAGTACGCCATGCGCTCGCGCAGCAGCAACCGGGAATATCGCATTCTCGTTTCCAAACCAAGCGAGGCTCCGCCTCCCTCGGGGTATCCGGTGATTTATCTGCTCGATGCCAACGCCCTGTTCGCCACGATGGCGGAGGCCGTGCGCATTCAGTCCCGCCGCTCCGAGAAGACTGGCGTTTTTCCTGCCGTTATTGTCGGGATCGGCTATCCGGAGGAAGCTCCGTTTCCGCCCGCCCGCTTTTACGATTTTACGATGCCGATCCCCGCTGACGAGCTGCCTCCCAGACCGGATGGGACGGCGTGGCCGGAGCTCGGCGGTGCGGAAGCCTTTTTGACGTTCATCGAGGAAGAGCTAAAGCCGAAGGTTGAAGGCTGCTGCCCTGTCGATAAAAGCAGGCAGGCCATCTTTGGCCACTCTCTCGGCGGCCTTTTCGTGCTGCAGGTCCTGTTCACCCGTCCGCATGCCTTTCAGACCTATATCGCCGGCAGCCCGTCCATCCATTGGAACAAGCCTTTTCTCCTGGAGGCTGAGGAGCGGTTCTCAACCCTTGTAAAGCAGCAGGCTGTGGGCGACATCGGGATCATGATCGCGGTCGGAGAATTGGAGAAGCATCATCAAAGCCGCATGAACGAGAATGCAAAAGAGCTATCAGACCGTCTGTCCGGACTCGCAAGCTGCGGGGTGCGGACTGAGTACAAAGAGTTTGAAGGGGAAGGCCATGTTTCCGTGCTGCCGGGCTTGATCAGCCGCGCCGTGCGGTTTGTATCCCGCTCATCCTGAAAGGCGCGGTTGCCGCATAAATGAAACGGGCGGCTGGCGGGCCAGACGAGGGGCCTCATCGGGCCCGAGTGACTCCACACCGCGGTAGTGGCACAACACTGAAGCAGCATAACGCATGTAGCACCATAACGCAGTAACCACCGCACCGGAAAAAAGCATGTACGAGCGTACCGGCACAACGATCATTTTGAATAAGGAAAAAGCTGACGTCCGCATGTGAACAATGCAAACGTCAGCTTTTCTTTTTCTTTCAAACAGCATCAAGCAGGAGATTCGCTTTCTTGCAGCCTGACTCGCCATTGCTGTGAGGCCGTCCCCTTTGCCGATGCCGCATCACGCTCATTACTTCCACGGAATCAGCTTTCGCTCCAGCCACTGCAGCGTGCGGTTGAAAATCAGGCCGAGCAGGGACAGAAACAGCACGCCGACCATCAGCTTGGTCGTGATCATCAAATTTCCGTAGTGCAGCACCATCGAGCCAATCCCTTGCTGGGCCGCGATCATTTCGGCAGACACCAACAGGAGCAGCGACGTTCCGGCCGCCAGCTTCAGACCGGCAAAAATCATCGGCAGCGCTCCCGGCAGGATCACCTTTCGGATGACATTGAGGTGATTGGAGCCGAATGTGACAGCGGCCTTGATCAAAATCGGATCGACCGTTTTGACGCCCGAATACGTATTGATCACGACCGGGAACAACACCCCAAGCGCGATGATCGCAACCTTGGGCGTCTCGCCAATCCCGAGCCAGAGGATGATCAGCGGCAGCAGCGCAATCTTCGGAATCGGATAAATCGAGTATACGATCGGCGTCAGAACCGCATCCGCCCATCGGGAAAACCCGAGGAGCAGCCCGATCGCTATTCCGCACACAGCGCCGATGGCGTACCCCGCTCCGATCCGGTACATACTGGCCAGCAGATTCTCCATCAGCTCGCCGTTGGTGAGCATATCCCATGCCGCTGCCAAAATAGCCGAGGGAGCAGGCAAAAAGAGCGGCGGAACGATGTCCAGCCGGCAGACGATTTCCCACAGTATCAATAGACCTGCGATTCCCAATGCGGCGGCATACCCCGGAATCTTTTGCTCCAGAAAAGCGACGCGGTTGGTAATGACTTGTCTTTGCTCGTCCATCTCGCTCACCCCTCCTTTAGCGCTTCCCGGGCATCGTGCTTGATCAGCTGCCAGATTTGGTCGGCGTATTGTTCAAACTGGCTCCGGAATTCCTCTTTGTCCCGTCCGATTTTCGGAAGGTCAATGCGGATGATCTCCTTGATCCTGCCCGGATGTCTGGACAGGACGATGACCCGGTCGGCCAGGTAGACCGCCTCTTGAATGTTGTGCGTCACATACAGCGTGCTCAGTCTGGTCCGATCCCAGATCGTCAGCAGCTCCTCCTGCATGAGTGTGCGCGTCTGGGCATCCAGCGCGGAGAAAGGCTCGTCCATCAGCAGCAGGTCCGGCTCGACGGCAAGCGCTCTGGCGATCCCGGCCCGCTGCCTCATCCCGCCTGACAGCTGCTTCGGGTACGCTCCTTCAAAGCCTTGCAGGCCGACCATCTCGATATAGTGCTTGCCCTTCTCCTGCTGCTCCTGTTTGCTGGCGCCGCTCTCTTCCAGTCCGTAGATGACATTTTCATAGACGGTCCGCCACGGAAACAGGGCGATTTCCTGAAAGACAATGCCCAGCTTGGGCTTTTTCCCCTGGGTTCCTTCAAAATAGACCGTCCCGCTGCTGGGGGACATCAAGCCTCCGACGATGTTGAGCAGCGTCGACTTGCCACAGCCGCTCGGCCCCACCAGCACGACGAATTCCTGCTTCTCAATGGAAAAATGGATGTTCGTCAGCGCGGTCACTTCTCTTTTTTTCGAATCAAGAAACGTCTTGCCGACATCTTCGATGACAATTCTCATGCAATCACTTCCCTAACTTTTGCAAAGCGTCTTCCAACAGCTGCGTATTGACGATTTCGCTCGTATCGATTGCGTTGTCGATCAGCTTTTCCTTGGCGTACCACTCTACCTGGGTCTTGATGTCAGACTCCAGCAGCTTGCCGTCGCGGTCGATGTAAGGCAGTCCCTTTTTGATCAGCTCAGGCTCCTGATCGGTGTACTTGGCGATGATTTGGACGACCTCATCGTAGTGCTCGCCCGGGACGATCTGTCCGTCTTTCTTCGTGAGAACGGCGTCGTAGTAGTAACGGGTCGCTTTTGCATAAGCCTTCAGGAAGCGCTCAGCCACATCCTTGTTCCCGGCCAGCTTCGGAGAGAAGAAGATGCCTGAGGTCTGGTACTCGATCTCGTCGCCGACCTGGGCGATCACTTTGCCGTAGCCTTCTTCCACAACGGTCGAGATATTCGGCTCGTTCAAAAGCACGGCATCCACCTGCTTGCTCTTGAGCGCTTCCATCAGTCCTTTGATGCTGTTGAGCGGAACGAGTTCCACGTCACCAAGGGCAAGGCCGTGCTTCTCCAGCATTCTGCCGGCCATGTAATGGTAGGTCGACCCGGTCTGCGTAATGCCGATTTTCTTCCCCTTTAATTCTTCGATGCTTTTAAGCGGTGAATCGCCAGGCACTAATAAAGCAGAGGAGGAGTAGCCCTGCTGTTCCCTTCCCTTGTCGGCCACAATCACCAGTTTTTGTCCGCCCGACACCATATTGTACAGGCTCGCCGTAATTCCTGTCGCCCCGACATCGACGCTTCCTGCCGCTGTCGCTACCGCGATCGGCTGGGCGGCCTCGAACCACTTTGCCTGCGCATCAATGTTTTCCTCTTTGAAAAAGCCTTTCTCGATCCCGATAAACAAGGGAGCGGAGCTTGTCAGCTTGAGCATCCCGACTTGGACGGCAGCCGCTTCCGATTTCTGTTCCGCATTTGATCCGCCTGCGCTTTCCCCTTCCTGTTTCCCGCAGCCGGCAAGAGCCAGGGACAGGGTCAAGAGCGTACTTACAACTAGCATTGCTGATTTCTTCACGTAAACGCCCCTCCATGTCGTGATCATTTGATGGTCGTTAAAATTACCGCTATATTTCGACAAAGTAACACAAAAAATGACATAGATCAATGCTTCCAGCTCAATAAATGCTCGTCGCCGTCCTGTAAAAGCTTGGTCATGTAGACAATTTGACCCGTATGATACGAATAATGGGCGGTCGTATGGTACAGGATTTCCAGCAAAGAACGGGTGTACGAGGCAATTCCCGCGTCCGGCGGATAGACAATCGTCACTTCTCTTTCCAGATCCTCCGGCGAGAGCAATTCCAATATGGCCCGTGTCTGTTCGCGAACACCTGTCAGCTGCCTCAGAAGTTCGGCCGGACTGACGCCGCCTTCCGCAAGAAATTCGGCCGACCTTTCCCGGATAAATGGCCTTTGTCCAATCCCGCTGACGATGTTTTGATATTCGTTTCCGGCCAGATGCAAACAAAGATTGCCGACGCTGTTGGTACTCCCCCGCACTTTTTTCCACACCCGATCTTGCGGCAACCGGTCCAATGCTTTCTTGATCCGCTCAAGCTCCGTATCCAGCAGCTTGAGCGTTTGGCTGTAAAATCGATGCATGCCTTCTTCTCCCTCTCTTCCCTATGTAGCTTGATTCATGATTCCTAGGATACCACAGACCCGCTCCGAGCTGGGCCGATTGCCTGCATAACGGCAGCCTGGCATCCTCATTGGGCAAAATCAAGCTTCGATTGAAGTTCTCTTGAAGAGAAGGCGGTTCTTCGTTAGAGAGAGCTTTTGCACCCAAAGAAAAAACGGCCGGAAGCCAGCCGCTTTTTCTCTCGTGTTACCATTGTGACGACCCGGAGGATCTCCCGCCATTGGACGATCCGCCTCCCCAGCTGGAGCTTCCCGAGGATCGATTGCTGCCCGATCCGCCGCCGAAGCCGCCGCCGATTCCTCCTCCAAAGCCGCCTGAATTGTTATTGCGCCGGCGCTCTTCGTCCAAAGCGCGCTGGTATTCCCTCTCCATGTCCTTGAGGATGGTTCCCCCTCTGGAGATTTCCAGCATCGCTTCCGCAAAGGCGCCCTCGGCAATCGATCGCTCCACCTGTTCCTTTAACCGGTCATATTGGGAAGAATAGCGGGACAGGCGGATTCTTCGGCCGTACCGGTTGCGCCTGCTTGCATAGTCGTCCTCGAACTTCCGGAAAGCCCGCATCGTCTCTTCTTTTTCCCGCCTGACCAGCTCCACCCGATGCACCAGCTGATCGACAAGCATTTCCAGCGAAGACAGTCTTTCCTCGATCAGATGCACGTCGAGCAGCTGATCGTTCAACAGCCGCTCCAGTCCGTTGATCTCCTTGTCGATCTCGCCGATCATTCTCGCAATCTCCGGAATTCTTACATACAGCCGTTCAAAGGTAGACGCTGACTGATAGAACCTGCTCTGGCACTGCTGGAAACGGGCTCCTGCCGTCTGCACCCGCCCCTCCAGAGCCGCGCGATAACCGAGGGTCTGCTCGCGGACGTTCTTGACCTGTGACAGCAGGCGATGGGCTGTTTCGCCGCATTCGTGGGCCAGCCTGTACTTTTGCACGCGTTCGTCAAGCGCAGACTTCATCTCGATCAGGAGCCGTTCGAGCTCATCCTTGTCCGTCGCGATCTGTCCGCAGCGCTCTTCCTGCTCGCGGAGATGAACCTCCGCAAACCGCTCGCGCAGCCTCGCAAACTCCTGAGTGTACGCGGCATCGAATTCCCTTAGTTCAGCCAGAAGCTGTTCCGTGCCGCGCACTGTCGCTTTGGCGCTGTCGCGGTGCCGAATCATTTCCGCTACCGCGTCGCTCGCCTGTTGCAGGCAATCCTCCATGGCGTCGATACTGGCTTTTGCTTCCTTGTTGTCGCCGGCTTCAATCAGCTCTCCGAGACGAGGCACCTCTGCTTCCGCCGCTTTCAAAATGGCGAAGGGGTCGGCATCGACAAGCAGCAGCTGTTCGCGTCCTGCCGTTTGGCGAAGCTCCTCCTCTCTAGCCTTGATCCGGGGAGGAAACTCCCTGTGGGCTTCGATCTGGGCTTTGATCTCATCTACAGCAGCCTGCAAGCCGTCAAACAGCTGATGGACCTCTTTGGCTGGTCCTTCCGCTTGCAGGTAATCAAATTCGTCCATGCTGTCCGCTTTGTTCAAAATCGCTCCGGCCTGTTCCAATCGCTTCCTCATGACGGACAGGGAGAAGGACGTTTCCCGCGCGAGCGCTTCGACCTTTGCCGACGTCTCTTTTGCCCGTTCTTTGGCATCCTCGACGAGACGCCGCACCTCGACGGACAGCCTTTCGATCTCTGTCAGCTCCGCTTGATTTCGTTCAATCGCGGTACAATACGCCTGCACCGCATCCGAAAGGGCCTGTATGGCCTGTTCCGTTTTGGCCCCGGAGAAGAAGGAAATCTTTTGTCCCGCCAGCTGCTCCTGCAGCTGCTGCGACTCTTTATGCAGCTGAAGGGCGGCCTGTTCAAGCTGCGCAACCCGCTTTTTGGTCTCCCCCTCGATGAGGCCGACCTCCAGCTCGCGGAACAGCTCGGAGACGATCATCCGGTCGACGGCAGGGGTCGCTTCCGCATGGCTCTTTATCGCCTGGTCCAGCAGTTTCTTTAGACGGGCGCGATAAACAAGCTGTCGGATCGCCAAAAATAAAGCCGTCCCGATAAACAGAAAGAGCAGGAGCCAAATGATGGAGTTTTGGGGAGCAGCAGATGCTGGCGATTTCGCCTGCGCAGAAGACGAGCCAGATGGCGCAGACGATGACGGCGGGGTGGCGGCATGCTTCGATGTTGCCGGATGGCCGGATGGAGTCGCCGCTCCCGACGTCGCGGGCGCTGGGGACGGTGCCGCAGCCGCATTCGCAGGTAACGGCGCCGGTGTCGTCGCTCCGCCTCCCGCATTCCCCGCAGCCGCCGATTCGGAAAGCTCATTGACGTAGTCGCTGACCGCAATCACGCCCGCCGCCACATTTCCCTCGCGCGCCAGCGGTACGAATTGAAGATCGAGAATCCCCTTTACGTCCCCCGCATCACTTTGGGCCACTTGACTCGCCAGCTCCTTGTTTTCAAACACAAGATGCACGTGATTCGGATTCACCGTCACGACCAGGATCAGCTGATTTTTGCCGAGCTTCCAGCCGTCGTAGGCCTCGTTGGCCAAGCGCTCCCCTTCCTCCTCATCCAGACCGCTGGCGGTTAGGAGCAGCAGCTCGTACTTTTTGTCCTTCGTACTCTCTTTGATTTGCTCGGCTTCATCGGATGAAAACACCCCGACAGGATCGGTCACAACTCCTGTCCGCTCAGGGAGAGCGGCAGCAGATGCGATGGAGCCCGAGACAAGCAACAGGATCGCCAACATAAACAGACTGATTCTCTTCATTCTTTAATCCTTTCCCGAGAAGTTGTTCATTTCCAAATTATACAATAACGGGACCCGGCGCGCTTGCTTAAAACGTTTTCCGATCTCCTTCTTCTTCATCGGAAGGCCAATTGCGGAAGTGGCTCTAGACTCGCCCTTCGGCAGCAAGCAATACTGTGGGTATTGGCGCTGGACGATAACGTAGGAGGCGATATCCATGTGTTCGGAAAAAAAGCTGGCGGTCATTACAGGTGCGGCTCAGGGACTTGGCTACGCGATTGCAGAAGAGCTCGCCGCCTCCGGTCATCGGGTTGTTTTACTGGACCGCAATCAAGAAAAACTGCTTGCCGCCATCGACACGCTCCGCTCTATGGGTCATGCAGCAGTAGGGAAACAAATCGATCTCTCACAAACAGATGCGATACAGGGCCTGCTCTCCCAAATCGCTCAGGAACACGGCGTTTTTCACGTTTTGGTAAACAATGCAGGGGTCAATGTCGTAAAGCCGATGGACCAGGTGACTGGCTCTGACTGGGATCTGGTGATGAATATCAACCTGAAAGCCGTCTTTTTCATGATGCAAGCCGCGGCTCCCTTCCTGCATGACGGCGGCTCCATTGTCAATATCGCCTCTGTTGCGGCAAACAGCCCTCGTCCGCTCTCCGCAGCCTATGCGGCCTCGAAAGCAGGAGTTTTGAGCGTGACAAAAACAGCATCGATTGTCCTCGCTCCAAGACGCATCCGCGTAAACGCCGTTTGTCCCGGAGCCATGGAAACGGAGCTGTTGGCGAAAATGGCGGACGACATGAGCGCGCTCTCCGGCCAAAGCAGCGAGAAATCCCTGCACAATTACATCGGAGACATCCCTCTCGGGCGAATCAGCTCCGCGCATGATGTAGCAAAAACCGTTGTGTTCCTGGCATCCGATGCCGCTGGCTATATAACGGGCCAATCCGTAAACGTCTGCGGCGGGTGGACAGTTACGTAGCCGGGAGGATCGCCTATGCTTCGCTTTTTACAAGCAGCAGTCACAAAATTGCTACCATTGTGGATCGTCTGCTGCGCGCTGCTCGCCTACCACTTCCCCGGCCACTTCCTTTTCTTGAAAAGCTGGACCGCACCGGCACTCGCTTTTATTTTGTTTACCATGGGGCTTACCTTGTCACGGGAAAGCTTGCGACGCGTCATTTGGCAGCCAAAGCATGCCTTGCTTGGCGTAGCCGGAAAATGGACGATTACGCTGGGGATTTCTATCGCGCTCGCGTTTCTGTTCTTCCCAAATCAGCCTGATCTGCTGGCGGGGACCATCCTCGCGGGCGCGGTGCCAAGCGGAACATCAGCCAACCTCTACACCTTTATGGCGGGAGGAACGCTGGCCCTGAGCATCATGATGTCCGCCGTTGATACGCTGGTGGGCCCCGTTTTGACGCCGCTGATCATGAAAGGGACGGTCGGCAGCGTCGTCCCCGTCGCTTTTCTGCCGCTGTTTTTGCAGATGGTGTGCGTCGTCCTCCTGCCGATTCTGGCAGGCCTGGCGATTCAGTGGAAATGGGAATCGCGACTGGCCAATGTCAAAAAAGTCATTCCCCTGCTCTCTGCTGCCGCGCTCATCGTCGTTGATCTCGCTGTGGTATCCGGCTCTCAGGCCATGCTCAAGGAAAATCTGGCTCTGCTCCCTTGGCTGTTTCTCTGCGTACTTCTGCAAATAACGGTTCCCATGGTGCTCGGGTACTTCTTCAGTGCCGGCCTTCGGATGCCGGAAGCGGATCGGCGGTCCATCGTCTATGAATTCGGGATTTGCAATACGGCGCTGGCGGCTCTCCTCGCCATGGAGCACATCAGTCCGATCGCAGCGGTCCCGGCCGTCGCCAATATGATTGCCAATACGTCTCTCGGCGCTTCGGTCGCCGTTTTGTGGGAACCGGCCCGTACCCGTTGGCAGCGATACAAGTCGAACTCTGACTCCGCTGCGCAGCATCATTCAACAAAGTAAGGCCCCTTTGTCCAAGCGACGAAGGAGCCTTTTTTGTCCGTCTATGAACCATTGCTTTTTTGGAGTGTAGAGTGTACTGCAGCGCCCCTTAGTTGGCGTTCAGGCTTCATCCTGTCCGAGACTAGGGGAGGTGGATCGCTTGCCCCATGATGCTCATCGCGGCTTCCTGGATTCCTTCCGCGACCGTGGGATGGGGATGGATTGTTTTGACCAGCTCATCGAGCGTGGCCTCAAGCGTCAGACCGAGCGAGGCTTCGGCAATCATTTCTGTCGCGTGCGGAGCCAGCAGATGGATGCCGAGAAGCCGCCCGTACTTTCTGTCTGCTACCACCTTTAAAAACCCGTCCGTCTCTCCCCCAACGAGGGCTCTGCCGCTTGCCATCAGCGGAAAGACCCCTTCCTGGACGTCGAATCCCCTGTTTCTCGCCTCTTCCGCCGTAAGACCTGCCATAGCCGCTTCCGGATGAGAGTAGACGCAGTGAGGGACGAGGTCAAAGTTGACCGGCTGCGTGGGGATGCCCAGGGCATGTTCGGCCGCTACCCTGCCTTCTGCCATCGCGACATGCGCCAGCATGATCGGACTTGCGCAATCCCCGACGGCGTAGAAGCCCGGCTGATTCGTCTGTTGATACGCATCTGCCTTTATTTTGCCGTTCACTACCCGAATCCTCGCCTTATCCAGCCCGAGCGGTTCCAGAACGGCTGCTCTGCCCACCGCCGCGAGCACCAGGTCGGCCTGTACCGATTTGCCTGCCGACAATTGCAGCTCCAGCCCTTCCGTTTCCTTTTTGATGATTTTTACGACCTTTTGGCCAAGGGAAAAGGCAATGCCTTGTCTTTCCAGCAGCTCTTTCAACTGCCGGGACAGTTGCGCGTCCATATTCGGCAGGATGCGCTCTGCCGCTTCGATGACATGCACATCCACGCCCAGCTCGGAAAAAGCGGTCGCGAATTCCACGCCGATGACCCCGCCTCCGATGATGGCAAGGCGCTTGGGCAGCTCGGCAACAGAGAGCAGCTCATCGCTTGTGACTACTCCCGGCAGGTCAATGCCTTCAATCGGCGGAACGACCGGACGGCTGCCTGTCGCCAGGATGATGGCATCCGCTTCAAGCAAAAGCTGCTCTTCTCCCGCTACAGCCACCTTTTTGTCACTGGCAAGCGAAGCTGTCCCTTTTACGACCCTGATCTGCCCTTTCCGCAGCAACCCCTCTACGCCTTTCCGAAGCTGCATGACCGCTTTTTCTTTCCGCTCCAGAATGGACGTCCATGGAACTTCACCAGCTTTGTTCTCCGGGAACCACTGAATGCTTTTGGCCCATATCTGGGAGGACTCCAGCAAGCTTTTTGTCGGGATGCAGCCGACATTCAGGCAAGTGCCGCCGAGCTGCCCTTTTTCAATCAGGGTGACGTCCGCCCCCAGCTGGCTCCCCCGCAAAGCTGCCGTATATCCCCCCGGCCCTCCTCCGATGACGATCAGTCTTTTCTTCATTCTACCGTCTCCCCTTTACAAGCAGACGCAGCGGCTGCTGGATGTAGTCATGCACCGTCTGGAGGAACCCGGCTGCCTCCGCCCCGTCGAGTGCCCGATGGTCAAACGAGAGGGACAGCGTCAGCATGGTACGTCGAGCGAGGTCATCACCGATCCATACAGGCTTTTCGACGATCCTGCCGATCCCAAGTATCCCAGTTTCCGGCGGATTGATGATCGGCGTAAAGCCATCCACACCCATCATGCCGAGATTGCTGATCGTAAACGTGCCTCCGCGCATTTCATCGACCGCCAGGCGCTGCTCCCGGGCGCGCGTCGTCAGATCATGCAAGGCTTCCGCTATCTCGCCCACATCTTTTTTGCACGCATGAGGAATGACCGGAACGAGCAGCCCGTCCTCGACAGAGACAGCCACGCCGAGATGGACGTCCGGGTGGATAGTAATCGCCTGATTTTGGCACCATGCATTCAGACTGGGATGCTTTTGCAGAGCCATGGCAACGGTTTTGACCAGAAAATGGGTAACGGTCAGCTTGGTCCCCGTTTTCGCCAAATCTGCGGAAAGAATGGCATGTGCGGCCAGCAGCGGAGTTACATCGACTTCCCTGGTGAGTGTAACGTGAGGGATCTGCTGCCAGCTTCGGGTCATCCGCTCCGCGATCACCTTGCGCGCTCCTGTCATCGGGTAGGTTACGGCTGCCGACCCCGCTTCCTGCGGCGGATGCGTCCACTGACCTCCCGCTTGCTTCAGCTGTTCGGCAATCACGTCAGGCAGCATGATCCGCCCCCGCTGGTCGATCCTCTCCCAAGCTACGCCTTGCTCCTCTGCATATTTTTTGGCTGCTGGCGAGATAGTCGGCTGCTTCGACCCAGTCTCCTCGACATCGCGGGAGACAACGATGCTTCTCGGGCCGGATGCACTGACTTGGCCCAAATCGATTCCCTTCTCCCTGGCGAGCTTGCGAGCGAGCGGAGTCGCGAGGCGAAACCCCTCAGAAAGGGTGTGATCGCCTGATTCGAGACTGGAAGCATCGTTCGAATCACGGCTAACAGCATCGTTGGATGTGTGATGTGGACTTTCGCTTGCCCCCTGCTGGCCGGCTGCTCCCAGCAACCCGCTAATATCCTCAGTCTCTTCCGCCACGATTGCAAGCGCTGCCCCGACCTGTGCCGCAGCGCCTGCAGGCGTGAAAATGTGGCGCAAAACCCCGGGCCCTGGCGCCGTCACTTCATTGGTGATCTTGTCTGTCTCCACCTCGAACAGAACTTCGCCGCTCTCGACACGCTCGCCCACGGCTTTGCACCAGACGGAAACGGTCCCCTCCGTCATCGTCAGACCGAATTTGGGCATGGTGATTACGAATGCCATGTCATTTCCCCCCTTCCCTCAATTGGTTTACCAGCACGCCCGCAGGACAGCTTCTACGATTGACTCCACTTGTGGAATCACCCGCTTTTCCAGAGGCGGGCTAAACGGAATCGGGGTAAAGGCGGCACCTACGCGGATGATGGGAGCGTCCAGGTACTCGAGGATGTTCTCGCTGACCGAAGCGGCAATTTCTCCCCCGACACCGCCTGTTTTGACAGCCTCATGGGCCACGACCAGACGATGCGTCTTTTTGACAGATTCGTAGATCGTCTCCATGTCCATCGGAACAATCGTCCGCAGATCGATCACCTCCGTTTCGATTCCGTGCAGGCTGCCAAGCTGATCGGCGGCCTCCAGACATTTCCCCAGCATGGCCGAGTACGACACGATGGTCACGTCCTTCCCTTCGCGCACGACCGCCGCTTTGCCGATCGGGGTGAGGTAGTCGCCGTCCGGAACAGGCCCTTTTTTGCTGAACAAGTCTTTGTGTTCAAAATAGATCACCGGGTTTTGGTCGCGAATCGCCGCTTTCAGAAGCCCCTTGGCATCCGCAGGATTGGACGGAATAACGACCTTGAGGCCCGGAATATGCAAAAACCATGCTTCCAGCGATTGCGAGTGCTGGGCCGCCGCAGAGCGTGTCACGCCGTCAGGTGCCCGCAGCACGAGCGGCAGGGTCGCCTGGCCCCCAAACATGTAGCGTATTTTGGCCATCTGGTTGAGCACCTCGTCCATCGTCACCCCGATAAAATCGGCAAAGTGCATATCGACGACCGGCACAGCTCCCGCGAGAGCGGCTCCAATTCCCGCTCCCACCAGCGCGGTTTCCGAAATCGGCGTATCGCGTACACGCTCCAGGCCGAATTCCTTTGGCAAGCCCTTGAACTGTCCAAAAATGCCGCCCTGGCTTGCGATGTCCTCTCCCATGATGAAAACTCGCTCGTCCCGGCGCATTTCTTCCTGCATCGCTTCCAATGTTGCCTGAGAAAAGGATATGTTACGCATGGCTGGCCTCCTCCTCAACGTACAGATCATCGAATGCTTCCTCCGGATCAGGGTAAGGGCTCTCCTCTGCAAAGCGGATGGCCTCTTCGATTTCTTCTGCGACCCGCTGCTCGATTGCCTGGAGCTGTTCTTCGCTCAGCAGCTTTTCTCGGAGAACCCGCTCGAAGAATTTCTTGATCGGGTCGTTGTTCTCCATCTGGTTCATCACTTCTTCCCGCGTCCGGTACTGTTCCGGGTCTCCTACAAAGTGGCCTTTGACCCGGTACGTTTTGCACTCCACGAGCGTAGGGCCCTCGCCTCGCCTGGCTCGCTCTACGGCTTCTACGGCGGCCTCATACACGGCAAAAATATCATTGCCGTCCACCATCGCGCTCGGTATGGCATAGGACGCCGCTCTTGCGGAAATATCCGTGACGGCGGTCGCTTCGTGAATCGGCGTCGTCGATGCCCACTGGTTGTTTTCGCAGACAAATACGACGGGCAGCTTCCAGACGGCTGCCATATTCAGCCCCTCGTGAAAGGTACCCCGGTTGCTCGCCCCGTCGCCGAAAAAGCAGACGGCTACCTCCGAGCCTTTGCGCAATTGGACTGCCAGCGCGGCTCCGACGGCCAAATTAAAGCCGCCGCCCACGACGCCGTTTGCCCCGAGCATGCCAATGCCAAAGTCAGCAATATGCATCGATCCGCCCTTTCCCTTGCAGTAGCCTGTTTTTCGTCCGTACAATTCGGCCATGCACCGCTTTGCTTCAGCGCCTTTTGCCAAGGTGTGGCCGTGCCCGCGATGTGTGCTGGTAATGTAATCGGTGCGGTTCAAGGCGGAGCAAACGCCGACTCCGGTCGCTTCCTCGCCAATGTACAAGTGAACAAAACCCGGAATGTCCCCGGCTAAAAACTTCTCGTTGATTGTCTCTTCAAAGCGTCGGATCAAGAGCATGCGGTAATACCAATCCTGCAAGAGGTCCGTCGATATCGCTTTATTGCCCACCAAAAAACACCCCTTCTGGTAAGATGTGAGAATTCCCACCATCAGCATAAGGGGTGTGCAAGCGTTTTCATATAACCATTCCCGTGATTGGTCTTACTGATATTCGGAAATGGCCTCACGAATCATTTCGAATCCGGTTTTCAATAAGTCCAGCGAGGGCTGTGTGTATGCCAGGCGAAGATAATTTTCCCCCAGTCCCACGCCGCTCATCCAGTTTCCCGGCACAAACGATACGCCTTTGCGCAGAGCTGTCTGCAGCAGTCTCTCCGCCCGGACCTGGCTGGGGATCCTGCACCACAGAAAGACGCCGCCCTCCGGCATGCTGCAGCGGATTTCAGGCATGTCCTTTACAATTTCCTTGATGAGGGACAGACGCGCGCTGTAGGCCTGACGGAGCCTGGCGGCATGGACCGACAGGCGCCCTTCCGTCAAATAGGCATGCACGGCAATTTGCGTCAGGTTGTTGCTGTGCAGGTCGATCCGCTGCTTGATCGTCGATAAATTGGAGATGATTCCTTCCGGGGCTACCAGGAGAGCTACCCGCAGGCTCGGAAACAAATACTTCGAGAACGACTGGAGGTGGATGACATAATTGTCCTGATCCAGCGCTTTCAGCGGCGGCACCGGTTTTTTCCCGAAATAAACCAAGCTGAACGGATCGTCCTCGACGATGGGGACCCTGTATTTTTTCGCGAGGACAAGCAGGTCCTTTCTCCGTTTCAGGGACATGGTCACGCCGGTCGGATTGTGAAACGTCGGGTTTACGTAAATAAACTTGACCGGAAATTGCATCAGGAGATTCTCCAGATTGTCGATGCGAATCCCTTCCTGATCCAAGGTGATGCGCAATATTTTGGCACCGGTCGCCGTAAACGCGTCAGAGGCGGCGAGAAATCCGGGGTCCTCCATGATGACGTAATCGCCCGGAGCCAGGAACAGCCTGCTGATGAGGTCCAGTCCCTGCATCGCTCCGGAGACGATCATGATCTCTTTCGGGTCGGTGTGAATGCCGCTCTCCTCCAGCCATTTGCAAGCGTCTATCCGCAGAGGCTCATAGCCCTGCGTCGGTGCGGGCAGCTGGAGCAGGATCGGGTTTTTGCGCAAATGCTCGGCAAAGCATTGGCTCAGCTCGATTCCCGGGTGAACCTCGGGGGCCGTGCCGACACCCGCGAAGTTGATCAGGCGCGGATCTCGGCCAAAACGCATAATCTCTTCCATCGCATGATTGACATTCCCCGTCTGGTAGGCGAAATCGGCATGCCAGGTGACGACCTGCTCTGTTCTCTCCATCCGCGGCCCGCGCATGATGTACGTGCCGCTCCCCTGCTGGCTGCGGACGATCCCTCTTGCTTTCATATCCTCATTGGCAAGCGTGATCGTCATCCTGCTCACCTTCAACAGCTCAGCCATCCGCCGCTCGGAAGGCAGCCGCGTCCCGGGCTTCAACTTCCCTTCGTGCACCATTTGTTCTATCTGCCGCGAGATTTGCTTGTACAAGGGCTCTTTTTCCACCGCATCCAGAACAATTTGATCCCAATGGGTCGCTGACAAAGAGATCACTCCTTATTTCATGTTCAACAGCTCAGGAAGCCACAGCGTAATAGACGGAATGTAAGTGATCACGAGCAACGCGAGTATGGATGCGACAATAAACGGAATAACCCCTTTCGATATCTCCTTCAACGAAATTTTCGCCAGTCCGCAAGCAACGTAAAGATCGAGGCCAACGGGCGGCGTGACCAGGCCAATGGCGAGGTTCATCGTCATCATGACGCCAAAATGGACAGGGTCAATGTCCATCATCATGAGAATCGGCAAAAAGATCGGCAAGAAAATATAAAATGCGGATATGGCATCCACAAACATCCCTGCGATCAGCAGAACCAGGTTGATCATCAGCAGCATCGTAATCTTGTTGGGGGCGATGCTCATCAAGGAATTGGCCAAATCCTCCGCAATCCCCTCAACCGTGATCAGCCAGGCAAAGGTGGAAGCCGAGGCGACGATGAGCATGATCATCGCTGTCGTTTTTGCAGATTCTACCAAGAGACTGGGCAAATGTTTGAATTTGATTTCCTTGTAGATGAAAATCCCGACAAATAAACCGTAGAATACTGCCACAACGGCAGACTCGGTCGGCGTGAAAATCCCCGTGTAGATTCCCCCCAGAATGATCACGGGGGCCATCAAGCCCCACGAGGCATCCTTCAGGGCAGCCACAATGTCCCTGGCGCTCGCTTTCGGAAGCGTTGGGATCTTTTCTTTCCTGGCGATCATGTAACCCGTCAGCGCCAGTATGGCACCCATCAAGAGGCCAGGAACAATCCCCGCCATAAAGATTTTACCAATGGAAACCTCCGCGATTACACCGTAGATGATATAGGCGATACTGGGCGGAATGATGATACCGATGCCGCCTGCCGTCGCGAGAAGCCCTGCCGACATGTCTTTGCGATAGCCTTGCTTGACCATGGCCGGAATAATAATCGCGCCCACGGCAGCCATCGTAGCGGGACCGGAACCGGAAATCGCCGCGAAGAAGCACGCTGCGACGACAGACACAATGGCAAGTCCGCCTGTGAAGTGGCCTGTTAGCGTCTGAGCCAGCTGGATCAGCCTTTTGGAGATCCCCGCCCTCTCCATGATCAGCCCGGCGAGGAAAAAGAACGGAATCGCGAGCAACGTAAATTTGGTCAAGGACGAATACAAGGTCGGAGGCAGCGACTGGATGGGCAGATCAAACAACAGCAGCGTGATGGCGGTAGAGAGGCCGAGCGCAACGGCGATGGGCATGTTTAAAAACAGCAGCAAGAAAAAGGAACCGAATAGACAAATCGCTGTTGCGCTCATTGGTTTGTCTCCTCTCCTTTACACCTGCGTATCTCCAGGACGTACCCTTCCCAGAAGCGAAACATGCACAGCAGCGCACCGAGCGGCACCGACAGACCCATCAGCCACTCCGGCAGGCCCATGGCCGGCGTCTTCTGGTTGTACTGATACTGCTGCATGACCATTTCCCACCCGTACCAAAGCAGAATGACGAAAAACACCGTCGTCAAACAACCGACAATCACGGTACAAACAATCCGGAAGCGAGCGGGAAGCTGATCGGTCAAAAGCGCAAAGCCGAGGTGTCCGTTTTCCCTGGCAAGCAAAGCAGCTCCAATAAAAATGATGAACGCAAAAAGGTTGGTGGTCAGCTCTTCCGTCATGGAAAGCGAGCTGTTGAAAAAATATCTCGATAATACGTTGACCATCGTCAAAACGCAGATGATGCCCATTAAAACTGCCAGAATCCACTCTTCCAGCCGAACCCAGATTTTCATGACGATCCCCCTCTAAAAAGCAACTGCCCTGCGATTGGGATGAAAAAGGGGGCTTCATCGCCCCTTTTTCCACCTGTCGTGTTTACTTGCGGAATGCATCCAAAAGATCCTTGCCGATGATGCCCTCATATTTGTCGATAACTGGTTGGACTTTTTCCTGGAATGCCTTGATCTGCTCAGGTGTCAGCTCGACGACTTCCATCCCTTTTTCCTTGAGCTGCGCCAGTACTTCTTCGTTCTCTTTGCGATTCAGCTCGATCTGGTATTTGGCGGCTTCCTGGGCCGTTTCTCTCAGCAGCTTTTGCGTGTCAGCGTCCAGGCTGTCGTACAGCTTTTTATTGATACCGAAGACAATCGGATCGTACATGTAGTTCCATACAGTCAAGTATTTTTGCACCTCGTACAGCTTGGAGTTGAGAATGATCGGAAGCGGGTTTTCCTGTCCGTCGATCACTCCTTGCTGCAGGGAGGTAAATACTTCAGAGAAGTTCATGACCGTCGGATCTCCGCCAAACTCCTTGTAAGTGGCCACCATCGCTTCCATGGAAGGAGTCCTGATCTTCAGCCCGTTCAAATCTTCCGGAGCGACAATCGGTCTTTTGCTGTTGGTGATTTGACGGTACCCGCTTTCTCCGAACGCCAAAGGCTCGATCCCTTTGCTGCGAACGAGCTCCATCAACTTTTGCCCGGCTTCTCCGCTCATCGCTTTGTCTGCCTGTTCGTAGCTTGGTATGAGCCAGGGAAGAGAAGGCGCGGCAAACTTCGGATCGAGGACGTTGTAAATAATCGTGGAGTGGAGGGAGATATCTGTCGCCCCGTTTTGGACTGCCTCCAGACCTTTTGGCTGGTTGCCGTTGGAGAGCGATTCGTTTGCATACATCTTCATTTTGATCCGGCCATTTGACTTTTGGTCGACATCCTCCATCCACTTTTTCACGGCCACGCCCCAGGTGTCTTTCTCTGAAACCGTAATGCTTACTTTCAGCTTTAATTCCTGCTGCGACGAGCCTGCCCCCTGGCCTTGCGGGCTTCCGTTCGATTGCTGGGAACCGCAGGCTGCCAGCGTTGCAGCCATCAATACAGAGAGCCCAACACTTACGAGCTTTCTCATATGTCCTCCCCCCGCGCTGTATACGCTTTCAATTTTTAATATTTAGAATAGTGACAATTAAACCAGAGGTATATAACCAATAAACAAATTGGCCTTATGTTTTGGGCGATATTTGTACAAATCCCTTCATTTGGATCGGAAGCTTTCCGTACAATCGCTTGATTTATATATCCACTTTCACAAATTGCCTTTTTCGCTCTCCCCGCTTTTGGCGATGAGATTCGGAATAACTCTGCAAAACTCGATTGATTATGTTACTATTTGTTGAGAATTGTCGTCTTATCTATGGTTACGAGTTAGATAAGCAAACAGATTAGGAGAATCATATGGGATTACCGAATTCAGTGAAAGTAAAAGCACAAACAGCCCCTGTTCAAAATGTTGGGGTTTTGTTGATACGTCAGCTGCGGCCGCAACAATGGACGAAAAACCTGCTTGTTTTTGCCGCTCTTTTGTTTTCTTTCCGCCATGTGGACATGGATGTTGGCGGCAAGGCGATTCTCGCTTTTTTTCTCTTTTGCTTCGTATCCGGCTGCGTCTACATTCTGAATGATTTTGTGGACATCAAAAACGACCGGAACCATCCTGAGAAGCGGTTCCGGCCGATGGCTTCGGGAGCATTAAACCCGTTTTTGGCACTCTCGTTCGGTGTTGTTCTGTTAGTCGCTTCCCTGTTTGCCGCCTTTTCTGCCAACACGCTCCTCGGCTTCGTACTGCTGGTCTATTTTCTGCTCAACTGCGCGTATTCGCTCAAGCTTAAGCATGTGGTCATCCTCGACGTGATGATTATCTCCGCCGGTTTTGTCCTCCGCGCGATTGGCGGCGGCCTCGCGATCGGGACCCCGCTGACCCCGTGGTTTTTGCTCTGCACAATGCTGCTGGCCCTCTTTTTGGCCATCAGCAAGCGGCGTCACGAGCTCCAGCTGCTGCAGTCGGAAAAGGGTTCTCACCGAAAAGTGCTGGAAAACTACTCACCGGAATTGTTGAATCAATTCAACACCATCGTGACGACGGCGACGATCATCAGTTACTCGCTGTTCACGTTCACATCCGGGCGGACGATACAGCTGATGTGGACGATTCCGTTCGTGATCTTTGGCATTTTCCGCTATCTCTATTTGATAACGATGAGCGACAAGGGCGGCAGTCCGGAAAAAGTGCTGCTGGAGGACAAGCCGATTCTGATCACGGTTCTTTTGTATGTGATTACGGTGGCCGGCATCCTGTACTTTTTCGAATAACAGCACAGATAGGTGGATGAAGGTTATGCAGGCGCACGTCCTGATTTTTGTTTCTATTCTGCTCAGCGCATGCGGACAAGTCGCCATGAAGCTGGGAGCCTCGTCTCTGGCGGGGAAAAGCGATCTGTTTTTGCTGAAAATCGTCCAGTACATCACCAACGTCCCCATCGTCGTCGGACTTTCCCTGTACGGAATCTCCGCATTTGTCTGGATAGCGGCCATCGAAAAGGTTCAGCTCTCTTACGCCTATCCGATGGCCGCCTTGGGCTATGTCCTCGTAGCGATTTTGTCGGTTTTTCTGTTTCATGAACCGATGTCTGCCACGCGGATGATTGGCCTGGCGATCATCATTGTCGGCGTCGTTGTGCTGGCACAGTCCTGACAGATCCGGGCAATTTACCTTATCGGAGGAGTTCATATGTTGTACGCTTTGGCACCGTTTATCGGGTGGCTCGTCTCGGGCTCGGTCAAGTTTTTCATCAACTATCTTCGCTTTGGAAAGGAAGCCCGGTCGAAAATAGGAAACGGCGGGTTCCCCAGCACGCATACGACAGTGATGGTCACGAGCATTGCCCTGATCGGCCTGCGCGAAGGCTTTGACCATCCTGTGTTCGGGCTGGGCGTTGCGGTTACGTTTATCGTCGTCATCGACGCGATGGGATTGCGCAGGGCCGTCGGCAAGCACGCGGAGGCGCTGAACCGGATGTCCATAGGGCAGTACCACACGGCTGCTGCGGGACCGGGTGCCACAGCGGATTTGCCCGCTTCAGTGACAAAGCCTCTGCGCGAAAGCATGGGACATACCAAAAGCGAAATTGCGGGAGGGATTGTTCTCGGGGTGTTGCTTGCGAAGCTCCTGCACCTGCTTTCACAAGTGAGCCCGGGTTTACTCGGCTAGGAATGGGAGAGAAAGAGAAGGTATGAATGATTCAACAAATATGAACAAGCTGGGGAACTATTCCTTTGTCCTGGGGATTGCGTTGATCCTCTTTTTAGCCTTCATGGTATTCTTCGCTTCGGTCCTTTTGTTATGTGGAATACCGATTACCGGCATCAGCCTTTGGCTGTCGCTGGCACTCGGCCTTGTCTGCGTGTGGGGAATGACGCGCTCGTATTTTCCTGTTCGCACAGTGGCCGCGTTTCTCTCCATTCTCTTGGGGCTTGCGCTCGTTTTGGGGATCAGCTGGTATGTGAGCGCCCATACCTACGACCTGTCATGGGATGGGCAAACGTATCACCAGGAAGCGATTATCCTTCTGAAGGATGGATGGAATCCGGTCTATGAACAGCTTGATGCCCCCACAGAGGCAGAGCTTGCGAAGCTGCAGGGACGCGAGCTGCTGACGGTCTTCGAGCTGTGGATCAACCACTACAGCAAAGGCCCTTGGTTCCTCGATTCCCTGCTTTACAAAGTGACTGATCAAATTGAAGTGAGCAAAATCTTCAACTTCATCCTGCTGTTTGCGTCCTTTTTCCTGTCTGCAGCCGCCATGCTGACAGCTTTTCCAGCTAAGCCGAAAAGAGCGGTTGCTCTCTCGTTTCTGTTGGCCTGCAATCCTGTGGTGGTAACGCAGCTGATCACCTTTTACATTGACGGACAGCTGGCATCGCTCATTTTGTGCATCTGTGCGCTCGGTTATCTGGTGTACAAGCGGTATCACCCGTGGACGATTGCCGGGCTTTGTTCGGCGCTCATCCTGCTCGGCGAGGTGAAATTTACCGCGCTCGTGTACGCCGTCCTTCTCGGCTGCGGCCTGCTGCTGCTCTTTTTCCTCTACGACAGCGAGAGGCGGTGGAAAAGTCTGCTCGCCGCATTCACGGCCAGCCTGCTCATCTGCGTGGCGCTCGTCGGCTACAATCCGTACGTAACGAATACGCTGACGAAGGGACATCCGTTTTACCCGCTGGCTGGCGGGAATGCGGTCGACATCATGAAATCCAACAGCCCGCTTGATTTTCTGGACAAAAACCGGGTTGAAAAGTTCTTTGTGTCTCTGTTTGCGACGACAGCCAACGTCGGAAACGACGGGGAAAGCCAGCTGAAATGGCCGTTTTCGGTCACGCCGTATGAGATAACGGCGTTCATCTCTCCTGATGTTCGGGTGGCTGGTTTCGGTCCCATGTTCGGGGGAGCCGTGCTGCTCAGCTGCCTGGTCTTCCTTGGCCTGCTGCTGCAAAAGAGACGGGCGTATCGGCCTGTTTTCCTCGTCATCGCCATCCTGCTGTTTACGGTTTTGATCAATCCGGAGTCGTGGTGGGCGCGGTATGTCCCCCAGCTTTGGATCATTCCCGTCCTGATCGCCGTGATGGGACTGGAAAGCGGCAAGGCATGGATTCAAAACGGAAGCAGGCTTTTGCTTTGCGCGCTGTTGGCTAATGCGTTTATGGTAGGCTTCGGTCATTTTATCGGACAAAGCTATTCGCATCTGCTGCTGAAACAGCAGCTGCAGGCGATGAAAGAGAGCAGCCAGCCTGTGCTGGTCGACTTCCGCCATTTCAATTCCAACCGCGTCCGGCTGCAGGAGGAAGGCATCCCGTTTGTTGAGACCAAGATCGACGAAAAGCAGGCGAAGGGGCTGTCTTCTTCCCGGACGTTGTACATTATTCCGTAAGTAATAAGGGAATCTCAAAACAAAAGCGCCTTCCTGTCATCAGGAGGCGCTTCGTTTGTTCGATTGGCTGCTATTTTTCATATTGTCGAGGTTTCCACCCATCCCTGCGGTTAGGAAAGCCCGTTGCTCTACCCTTGTCTGCTAAGCAGGGTCTCACTTTGCAATCTGCTCCAGCTGCTCCTTCACCTTTTGGTCGCTGAACCCGCCGTGGTAGCAAATGACCGACTCGATCTCATAATCCAGAAGCTTTGCCAGCGAGCGCTGGGCTTCTTCCATGTCCAGCGTTGCCCGGGCTACAGGCCCTTGCAAAGTGCCGTTCACACAGATCAAGGCATCGCCTGCAACCAGCGTCTTGCTTTGGACGAGATAAAGGCTGATGTGCCCGTCGGTATGCCCCGGTGTGTGAATGACGCGAATCCCGCCGCCATACGGCAATTCGTCGCCGTCATCAAGAGTATGGTCCACCTTGGCCTTCGGCGGATTGCCAAACAGGTCTATCGCCTTCTGACGTTCTTCTTCCGGGAGCATCTCCAGCAAAGGAGCCATTGCTTCGGGACTCGTTTTTATGAGAGGCAGCGTCCCTTCGATGTAAGGCTGGTCGAGCTTGTGCGCATACACTTTTGCTTGCCCCGCTTCCGCGATGATCTCGGGCACGCTGCCGATGTGGTCAAAATCCTGATGCGTCAGAATTACTGCTTTCAATTTGGCAGGAGAAACGCCCGCTTCCAGCATGGCTGTGCGGATTCGCTCCCATGATCCGGGCATACCGGTATCGATCAGGACAGCTGCCTCGTCATCCCAGATCAGGGTCGGGTGCAATGCGGTACTGCCTCCGACAGAATTCTCATGCAAATGAAGCATGTTTACACCAGTCTGTTTGCTCAACAAAGATTCCCCCCAATGTAAAAGTGGATGCAGGAGATCGACAACGTATGCCTTCTCCCGTAAGCTACACATTATTATGTATCACATTTTTAAAGCTCTGGTCAATTGCATAAATAATAATCATAACATAAATAATTATTTTTGTCAACATATATTTTCTCAGAAATCATGCCAACATTCTGCTTTCATTCATCCATTTAAGATGCGGCGAGATTTGCATATTCGTCAGTGCCCATTGCAATCAATTCCACAGTTCCGACCGGCTAAGAGATACCGCATCCGCTCCGTGGGCAAGCGCTTCCTGCACCTGCTTCCGGGTCCAGATCAACCCGCCCAAAATAATCGGCTGGGAGAGCTGTTCTTTGATATACGGAATGATCGAAGGCGCGATGCCCGGCATAATTTCGATGGCATCGGGCTGGTTTTCCTGCACATTTCGGATCGTGTTCTGCAAAGAGCTGGAGTCGATCAAGAAGACGCGCTGAATCGTTAAAAGCCCCTCCTTTTTCGCCACGCGGATCATCGGTCCTTTGGTCGTGACAATGCCTGCCGGACGGATGTGCCGGGATAAAAAGCGGCAAGATTCCTTGTCGTTGGCCAGACCGTTCATCAGGTCCGTATGAACGAAAATCGGTTTGCTCGCTTGCGTGAAGGTCTCTGCCTCCTCCATCAGCCGGGTCAGCTTTGCGTACATCAGCAAAATGGCGCTGACCGAGGATGCCATCGCCGCTGCAAGCTGGTCCTGCTCCGTGGCGGCAATGACCGGATTTTCCTGTAGTATCGTCTTTATGTCCATGGATAGCCCCTCGCCTTTTGCCATTGTTCCTCCTCTACTCATCACTGCTGGCTCAACCGCGAGATACTCAGCTCGGCATCCGCGACGCATGTCGTCTCAATCACCCAGCTGCCGAAAAACCCTTTTTGCTTGAGTAGAGACAATATCGCGGCATAAGGGATCGTTCCTTCGCCTACAGCCAGATGATCGTCCTTGATCCCCTTGTTGTCGCTCAGGTGAAGAGCCTGCAAATACGGAAAGACTTCCCGGAGACCATCCAGAGCGTAGCCTTTGCGGATCAGATGGGCGTGACCGATATCGTAGACAATGCCCACCGACGGCGAAACCACCCGTTTGCAAATGGCGATCAGATCGGAGACAGTCCAGCCGAGCACCTTGGGGTAGGGAAGCACGTTTTCCAGAAGAAGCCGTGTTCGCGAATCCGCGATATGTGGCAGAAGCGGTTCGATAAACTGCCCAACCCGCTCCACTCCTCGCTCGCGCTCCGTCTCGTCCAGGCGATCCTCCACCTCTCCGGCGTGCATCACCACATGCGTGCAATCGAGGAATGCAGCCACCTCCAGACAGCGCTTCATCGTATCTGACGTTTGCTCCCTCAGCCCGCCTGCTGCTGCCGCCGGGTTGCATCTGTCGATAGGCGCGTGGATCGACCAGACGATCCCCTTTTCGCTGCCCAGCGCCCGCAGGTCGTTCATCTCGCCAGCCGACCACTCGAGAAGCTCCCTGTGTCCTGCTTCGCACATGATTTCGATCGACGTCCAGCCGCCGTCGACAAGCCGCTGGATCGCTTCCCTGAGCGGCTGGTCAAACAGCGCGTACGTTGAGATGGAATAAGAAGCTTTTGCACTCATCGCTTTTCCCCCTCGTCATTTCACACCGGAATGGATGAAGCTGTTGATAAACTGCCGCTGAAACAGCAAAAAGGCAAGCAGCAGCGGGAAAATGACCATCACCGTGGCGGCGCTCACCTCGGCCCACTGCGCTCCTGTCTCGAACGACTGGGCAAAAATGGCGAGTCCGACGGTCAACGGACGGTTTTCCACCGAATTGGTGACGATGAGCGGCCACATGAAATTGTTCCAGTGGTAGCTGACCGACACCAGTCCAAACGCGATGTAGGTCGGTCGGGCCAGCGGAACGTACACCCGCCACAAAATCTGCCACCACGAGCAGCCTTCCATACGAGCGGCTTCCTCAAGCTCATGCGGGATCGTCTTGAATGTCTGCCGCAAGAGAAAAACGCCGAACGCCGAGGCGAAATACGGCATCATGATGCCGAGCTTTGTATCCAGCAAGGACAAATCCCGCAGCACGTTGTAATTGGGAAAGATCAGGATGTCAGCCGGCACCATCAGCTGCACCAAAAACAGGATGAACAGCGCGTCCCGTCCCCAAAACCGGAGCTTCGAAAAGGCATAGGCAGCCAGCGTGGCGGTCACGATTTGCACTGCGAGCACGCCCGTTACGATCAGAAATGTGTTGAGATAATACTGGGCAAAGGGAGCCGCATTCCAGACTTTGATCACGTTATCCAGCGTGAAATCGGGACTGAGCGTCCAGGAGATCGCCAGCTCTCGCGGCCGGAATGCCGTCCAGAAGGCCCACACAAGCGGAAACAGCCAGAGGGCGGCCAGCCCGTACATCGCCACCCCCGTTATTTTGCGAAACATCTGACTCCCCCTTAGTTGTAATGAATCTTTTTATCCAGACCAAAAAATTGAATCGCGGCAACGAGCAGCAGGATGACCACCATGACGACCGTCAAAGCGGAAGCCATGCCCTGATCCCAGAAGGAAAACGCCGTCTCGTAAATGTAGTAGAGCAACAGGTTGCTGGCGTTGTCCGGTCCGCCCTTGGTCATGATGACGAGATGGTCGACCAGCTTGAACGAGTTGGTAAACGCGATGATCAGCACGAACATCGTGGTGGGCATCAACAGCGGAAACGTCACTCGCCTGAACACCGTCCACGGCTTCGCTCCGTCCATCGAGGCGGATTCGTACAGCTCCTTCGAAATATTTTGCAGACCCGCCAGATAAAAAATCATGAAGTAGCCCGCTTCCTTCCAGATCACCATGAAGATCATGGCAAACATAACGTTCGTCCTGTCGCCCAGCCAATTCATCCCGCCGTGGCCGAACCATTCCATGACATGGCTCAAAGCCCCATACTCCGGTGTGTAAATGAACAGCCATATATTCGCGACGGCAATCATCGGGACGACCGTCGGATAAAAGTAGGCGGTGCGGACAAAACCTTTGCCGCGCAGCGCCTTGTTGGCAAACAAAGCCATCGCAAGTCCCAGGGCAATGCTCGTCGGCACCGTCCCCAGGGCAAACCACAAGTTGTTGGTCAGCACCTTCCAGAATACGTCATCTTCCAGCATGATTCTGTAGTTGTCTCCCCCGTTAAAAAGCGGCTCCGGGGAACCCAGATCCGCTTGGTAAAAGCTCAGGATAACCGTTTGGAGAACGGGGTAGAAGGTAAACAGAACGAGGAAGATGAGGGAGGGAAGGAGCAGAAGCCAGGCGTAGATGTTGATCCTCCATTTTGCGCGTTGTTCCAACCCCATTGTCGCTCCCCCAATTCATCTGCTGCTTTTATTTGTTGAACGGCGCTAGGATTTTGTCCGCTTCCTCCTGCGCTTTTTTCAATGCCGCGGCCGGTTCCGCCTGACCGGTAATCACGGCTTGCAGGCTGTCGTTCAGCGCTTTGGTCACCTTTCCGTTGTTATGCGTAGACAGCTCAGCGTGTCCGTATGCCAGCTGGTCGCGGGCGACAGCCGCCACCGGGAATGTTTTGACGTACTCTTTCATGTTCTCGGTTTCGTAGGCCGATTTGCGTGTGGCTACGTACCCTGTGTCGATGCTCCACTGCGCGGCCCTCTCCGGCTCGGTCATGAAACGGATGAACTTCCACGCCGCTTCCTGCTTCTTCGCGTCGATTCCTTTGAACATGTAGAAGTTTCCTCCGCCTGTCGGGCTGCCAAAGGTTTTTTTCGCGGGCAAAAACGCTACCCCAAAGTCAAACTTGGCGTTGTTTTTCACGTTCGTCAGGTTTCCGGTCGTATGGTACATCATCGCTGTCTTGCCCTCCAGGAAATCGGACGGCACCGTCGCCCACTCGATCACGCCCTCCGGCATGACCTGATGCTTTTTCGCCAAATCGACCCACAGCTGCAGCGCTTCGACGTTTTCCGGCGTATCGAAGAAGACCTTTTTCCCGTCTTCGGTCATCAGCTTTTTGCCGTTTTGCAGGACAAAGGATTGGAACATCCAGTACGGAAACCCGGATGTCGGGATTTCGACGCCCCAGCGCCCGTCTTTCTTCAGCTTTGTCGCATACTCCACCAGCTCATCCCAGTTTTGCGGCGGCTTTTCCGGGTCAAGACCGACTTCTTTGAACGCTTCCTTGTTGTAGTAAAGCACGATGGTACTGCGCTGGAACGGGATGCTGTACGTCTTGCCATCTACCTGCGAGTTGGCCATGAAGCCCGGATAAAAGTCATTTACATACTCGCTGCCGCCATCCTTGGCGATAAAATCATCCAACGGAAGAATTGCATCCATGTCAAGCATCGTGTACAGCTCCGTCGAGAGCATGACCGCTACGTCAGGAGGCGTCTTCCCTTGGACGGCGGCCTGGATTTTTGTTGTCGTATCCTGGTAGCTTCCCGTGTAGACCGGTTTCACGGTAATATCGGGATTCGCCTTGTTGAACTCCTCCGCCATGCCGTCGACGATCTTCGTCAGCGGACCGCCGACCGCTACCGGATAGAAGAAGGTAAGCTCTGTTTTTTCCCCGCTTGCCTTGCCCGCTCCCGATCCGGCCGCAGCTTCCGATCCTGCTCCTGCTCCAGCCTGACCGCCCGTCGCCGGGGCATTCCCGCTCGAGCAGCCTGTGATCAATGCCATGCTCATCAGTACGGAAAACAACCCTTTCACAACTGTACGCATCGGTTACTCTCTCCCTTTTCGCGTCTTTTAGATGGCTTTTATTTGTAAAGCGTTTTTTTGAACTGTCTTTGTTTCCGAAGCAGTCAGATTTTTGCCCGACTGTGGGTCAAACAGGCAAACTTGGCCCGGGTGGAACCCGACTCGAACCATTTCTCCCCTCCGGCAAAGCCATTGCCCGTTCCATTTGGCCTTCCAGCGGGCGCCTGCCAGAGCGAACTCGACAATGGTTTCCGAGCCTAGAATTTCTACGCCCTCCACCCTGACGGGCATAGTGATGGCTCCCGTACTTGCATCCGAGCCCGCTGTATAGCCTGTATTCCCGACGATCGGTTCCGCTGCGAAGGGCTGCAGCGCCTCGGGACGGATGCCCAAGACCACCGGAGTTCCCTCCCTGATCCCCTCGCGATAGCCAATCGGGAGAAATGCTTTTTCATTGCCTGTCCCGATCACCACGCCCTGGCAAGAACCGTCGCTTGCCCACGTTCCGTTCACCGTGTTCATCGGAGGGGAGCCGGTGAATTCGGCGACGAACAAGTTGGCCGGCTGGTTGTACACATCCAAAGGCCCTCCAATTTGCTGGACTTGTCCGTCGCGTAGCACCATCATCCGGTCCCCCATCGTCATCGCCTCCACCTGATCGTGCGTGACGTAGATCATCGTGATGCCCAGCTCCTGCTGCAGCTGGCGGATTTCCGTGCGCATGTGGCCCCGCAGCTTGGCATCGAGATTGGACAAGGGCTCGTCCATCAGGCAGATCGGATGCTGGCTGACGATCGCCCTCCCGAGAGCTACACGCTGGCGCTGCCCGCCGGACAGCTCCCGCGGCTTTCGCTGCAGCAGCTGAGAGATTCCCAGCATTTCTGCCGCATGCGCAAGCCTTTTTGCCTGCTCCTGCTTCTCCACCTTACGCACCTTCAGGCCGAACAAAATATTTTCTTTCACCGTTAAATGCGGGTACAAAGCGTAGTTTTGAAACACCATCGAGATGCTCCGGCCGCTCGGCGGAACGTGATTCATCTGTTTTCCCCCGATCAGCAGCTCCCCAGCGCTGATATCCTCCAATCCGGCAATCATGCGCAGTGTGGTCGACTTGCCGCATCCCGAGGGGCCCACCAGGACGAAAAACTCGCCCGGCTCAATCAGCGCGCTCACCTCGTGGACGACCGTTTGCCGGTCAAACGTTTTGCAAATGCGCCGCAATTCTACTTCGGCCATGTCTCTCCCCCCTTATCTCTGCTCTTGTGCTCCATCGTTCCCTGCATGTCCTCCCATCATAGCAATCGCTTGCGAAGGAATAATTTGGTTTGTGTAAAGGTCGTGTTAAGCCGTCATGAAGCTGCTCCAGTTCCGGTTCCCGCAATCGAAAACAACTCTCCAATCGTCGGCAGGATGTAGTCAGGAACGATTTCTGTGGACTCCGCAACGGATCTGTCGGTTACCCCCGTCAAGACGAGGGCCGTTTTCATGCCGCTTTTTCGTCCGAGGAGGATGTCTGTCTCCAGCCGGTCTCCCACCATCAGGCACCGTTCCGCCGACAGGCCTGCTTTTGCCAGCACCTTCTCGGCGTAATAGGCTGAAGGCTTGCCGATCATCGCCCAGGCGCTCTTGCCGCTGGCTGTCTCAATCGCTTTTGCCAGCGCCCCTGTATCGGGAATGGCGCCGCCGGGTACGGGACAAACCGGGTCGGGATTGGTGACAATCAGCCGGGCGCCGCTGCTGACGGCTTCCATCGCGGCCTGCAGCTTCGCATATGTAAACGCACGGTCCATGCCGACCAGTACATGCGTCGCCTCGGCTGGATTTTGCACCTGCTCGATCGAAAAGCCGTCCACCTCCTCTTTCAACGCAGACTCGCCGATGATCAGCACGCGCGGCCGGGCTTCCTGTTCCCGCAAGTACAGGCCTGCGGCGTAGGCGGCCGTCATGATTTCCTCCAGCTCCGCGTCTACGCCCAGCTTGTGCAGGCGAGCCTGGCAGCTCTCCCGCGTCTGGACGGAGGTGTTGGTCAGAAACATCACTTTTTTGCCGCTGGCGCGCAGCTCCGCCAGTGTCTCCGCCGCTCCCGGAAGCAGCCGGTCTCCGAGAAAAACCGTGCCATCCAGGTCAAAGAAATACACATCAAACAACGTTGTGTCCAGCAAAACCTCTCGCTCGCCCCTTTCCGCGACAGATCGGCTGTACGCAAAATGCCCCCATGCAGCAATAGCACAGATAAACATCCCTGCAAAAGCAGGTCTGTCTTTGTCCACGCTATTCCTGTATGGGGGCTTTCTCCACGTCTCAACCCGCGTACAGTCGTATCAAATGATCGGTTACAAGATGATCCTACCAACAGATTGTTAAGCTGGTGTTGAAGAATTATCTAGGTTTTGTTAAGCCTCGTTGCAAACAGGAAAAGTGGCCTCCAGGATACAGGAGGCCACTTCATTGTTACCGATTGCATACGGTTACTGATCACGATTTTTTGCAGGCAGGTCATTTGTCCAGCTTGAGCTTGGCAAGCGCGTCTTTGAGAGCCGTATTCATCATGCCGTCGGCTTCTCTTTCCTGCTCCTTCAAATACTTCGCCACTTCCCGCTTGGACACCTTGGTGTTCTTTTCCTTGCTCCGCCTCTCGTGGAAGGTCGCCAGCTTCTCCCTGTGGCCGCAAACGCAGACAAAGGTCTGCCCTTCTCCCTCGCCCCTCAGCTCCAGCCTTTTGTGGCATTGCGGACATCTCGCGTTCGTCACCTTGGCGATGGTTTTGCGGTGGCCGCATTCCCGATCCTGGCAGACGAGCATCTTTCCTTTTTTCCCGTTTACCTCCAGCATAAACTTACCGCACTCCGGACATTTGCTGCGGGTCAGGTTGTCGTGCCGGAACCTCTTTTCGCTGTTCTTGATTTCCTGAACGACCGTCTTGGCATAGCTCTTCATTTCGCCGATAAACGCGTGCTTGTTGAGCTTGCCTTTGGCGATGGAGCCTAGCTTCAGCTCCCATTGGGCTGTCAGCGTCGGCGATTGCAGATCTTCCGGCACGAGCTCCAGCAGCTGCTTTCCTTTTGAGGTAATAAAGATGTGCTTGCCCTTTTTCTCGATCAGAAAGCTGTTGAACAGCTTCTCAATAATATCGGCGCGCGTCGCAACCGTTCCGAGCCCGCCCGTCTCGCCGATGGTCTGGATCAGCTCTTTCTTTTCGTGAGCCATGTATTTCGCCGGATTTTCCATCGCCGACAAAAGGCTCGCTTCGGTAAAGGGCTCAGGCGGCTTCGTCTCCCCCGTTGTCTGTGCGGCTGAACTGATGCGCAGCCGGTCTCCTTTGGAGATGCTCGGGAGCAGCTGCTCGGCTACACCGTCCTTTGACTCCTCTTCCTCGTAATCGTGATCGTACACTTCTTTCCAGCCCTGAGCCGTGACCCTTTTGCCTTTGGCCGTAAACGAATGACCGCCGATTTTCGCCTGAATCGTTGTCTGCTCGTATTCAAACGGCGGGAACAACACGGCCAAAAAACGTTTTACCACCAGGTCAAAAATCTTTCGCTCCCTGTCGCTCAAGTCTCCCAGAAACACCGTCTGTTCGGTCGGGATAATCGCGTGGTGGTCAGATACCTTGCTGTCATCGACAAAGGACTTGTTCACCTTGACCCCGGACCGCAGCACCTTCGCCGCAAGCTGCGCATACGGCTTGATCTGCACCGCTTTGATCCGGTCCGCCAGTGTCTCGACGATGTCAGAGGACAAATAACGGGAATCGGTGCGCGGATACGTCAGGACCTTGTGGTTTTCATACAGACCTTGCATGATGGAGAGCGTCTCTTTGGCCGAATAGCCGAACAGCTTGTTGGCATCCCGCTGCAATTCGGTCAAATCATAGAGTTGCGGGGCATAGCTCTTTTTCAGCGTTTTCGCAACCTCGACGATCTCCGCCTCCTTCCCCTTGATCTCCTTCAGGATCTTGTCGCACGCATCCTTGGAAAAGGTTCTGGTTTCCTTTGTTTTCAGGTCCTGCCAGACCAGCCGTAGGTTATTCTCGGCGACAGCGGAAATGCCGTAAAAAGGCTTTGGCACAAATCCGCGAATTTCTTCCTCCCGCTTGGCGATGATGGCGAGCGTTGGCGTCTGCACCCGTCCGCAGGAAAGCTGTGCGTTGTGCTTGCAGGTCAAAGCCCGCGTCGCGTTGATGCCTACTACCCAATCCGCTTCCGCACGGGCAGCCGCAGAGGCGTACAGATGCTCGAATTCCTTGCCGTCTTTTAACCGTTGGAAGCCCTCTTTGATCGCTTTATCGGTCACGGACGAAATCCAGAGGCGCTTGAGCGGCTTGCTTACCCTCACCATTTCAATAATCCATCTGGCCACAAGCTCTCCTTCGCGGCCCGCGTCTGTCGCGATTACGATGTCTTTCACGTCTTTGCGCAGCATTTGCTGTTTCACCGCATGAAATTGCTTGCTGCTCTCCCTGATCACGACCAGCCGGAAGGAAGGCGGCAGAATCGGCAAGTCTTCGATCTTCCACGAACTGAACTGCTCGCCGTACGCCTCCGGATCGGCCAGCGTAACGAGGTGGCCCAAGGCCCATGTCACAATGTGCCTGTCTCCCTCGAAAAAGCCGTTTCCTTTTTTATGGCAATGCAGCACTCTCGCTATATCCCGGCCGACGGATGGCTTTTCAGCCAATACCAGCGTTTTGCTCATATCTTGACATCCTTTCTTGAGAAGTAAAGCGGGCCTTCGGACATGCTTGTCGCGATGTTCTTTCCCGTTAGAAAACCCTTCCCCCATCTTAATCAATTTTCTGGCGCTTGAACAATGTTTGCGAGGGAAAAGGGATTGGCCGGATGAGAGAGAATTATTGAGCTATGATGACGAGAAGAAAACTTTTCCTGATTACCATTCTTTTTATTTTTATTCTGACAAATATTCGAATTCTTTGGATTTACCTAAACTTCCCCCCCGATCAGCCTCACGCTGTCCAAGGGGTGCTGGATTTACGTAATTGGGACTTCGCGTCTGCGCGTCCGATTTCTTTGAAGGGCGAGTGGGAGTTTTATCCCGGGCAATTTCTCGCTCGGCACTCCGGTCCGGATACAGCTTTGCAAGGCCAAACCGGGGCATCCAAGAAAATCGTCCAAGTCCCTGGTCACTGGAAGCCTTATCTCACTCCCGACCAGCATTCATCGTTCGGTTACGGGACGTACCGCCTGCGAGTTTTGGTCAATTCTGACCGCCATCAAACGTATGAGATCCGTGTCCAGCGCATCGTTTCCTCCTCCGAACTGTACGTCAACGGCCGCCTGCTTGGACATGCCGGCTACCCGGGCGCGGACGCGGAACAAACCAAAGCGATCAGCGTCCCTTATTCTGCTGTTTTTACGGCGGAAAGCGGCGAGATTGACATCGCCATTCACGCAGCCAATTACTTCAACGGCGTATCAGCGGGAATGGTCGAACCGGTCAAGTTCGGGTCCCAGCAAGCGGTCAATCGGGCCGTGGAGTTTTCCGTCGGAACCCAGGTCGTGGTCATCCTGATTTTGAGCCTGCACATTATTTATGCCTTGATCTTCTTTTTTCTCGGGGTACGGCAAAAGTCGCTCATCTATTTTGCCTTGTTGATGATGTCGGCCATTTTTACGATCGTGCTCGATGATGATCGGCTGCTCCTCCATTGGCTGCCGCTGGAATACGAATGGCACCGGAAGCTGGTTTCGCTTTCCTTTTTGGGAGCCTCTGTGTTTCTCTTTCAATATGTTAAGCACCTCTTTCCGGATTTTGTGGTCTTCCGATTTTCCCGATGGTACCTCGCCGCTGCATTTATCAGTTTGATCCTGAATTTATCAACGTCTACCTTGCACCCTGTGGTCGATTTGTTTAAGGTGCTTGTCGTGCTTATCCCTTTTTTAATCATCCCGGGGATCTTTTTCCAAAGGACCTTGAAGGATGACCCGGATGTCGTTTTTTTATGCCTCGGGGCCATCAGCATCATGCTCAACATAATATGGGGAATTATCAAAGGCAACAGTGCAATTGAGATGGGGTATTACCCGCTTGATATGATCGCAACGGTCATCGCTCTCGCATCCTACTGGTTCAGGCGCTATTTCAGAGCTTCCGCCCAGACGGCGTTGCTTGCCGAGAAGCTGAAAAAGACAGACAAGCTGAAAGACGACTTCCTGGTGAACACCTCGCATGAACTGCGGAATCCGCTGCACGGCATTTTGACGATCGCACAGTCGGTACTTGACAGCGGGAGCATTTCTGACAAGAGCAGCAGGGAAAACATGAAGCTGCTTATTTCTGTCGGCAGGCGAATGTCCTTGATGCTCAACGACTTGATTGATTTGAATCGTCTCAAAGAGGGGCGTATTCAGCTGCAGATTGCAAACGTTCAGGTGCAAGCCGTTGCCTCCGGCGTGCTGGATATGGTTCGTTTTCTCACGGAAGGCAAGCCTGTGCGGCTGGTCAATCAGATTCCCGACAACCTGCCCGGTGTCATGGCTGACGAACACCGGCTGATCCAAATTTTGTTCAACCTGCTGCACAATGCGGTGAAGTATACGCGCGAAGGGGACATCGTCGTCAAGGCGCAGGCAAAAGCGGGAAAAGCCTTCATTATGGTATCCGATACCGGAGACGGAATGGACAAAGAGGCGCAGCAGAGAATTTTCCAGCCTTACGAACAGGGAAGTGCCGGGATGGAAGGCGGCGGGTTCGGACTGGGCTTGAGCATCTGCAAGCAATTGGTTGAGCTGCATGGCGGCACTATTGAGGTAAGTTCGGCCCCCGGGAAAGGCTCTACGTTTACCTTTAGCTTGCCGCTGGCTGATCCATCTCGTCTTCCGGCCGGCACCGGTACGGAAATGACCGCATCTGCTTCCGTCACCCGCCTGGAAACAGCCGTATCCGTTTCCGAGCTGCCCGCGGTCCCGGTCGCGGTGAAGCCAAAGTCCGTCACGGCAACGGGAAGCGCCCGCATCTTGGCCGTCGACGATGATCCGGTAAACAGCAATGCACTCGTAAACATTTTGTCGTTCGATAACTACGAAATCGTCACGGCTGCCAGCGCCAAGGAAGCGTTGGCCATTTTGAACGAAAGCGAGTGGGACTTGGTTATCACGGACGTGATGATGCCGCAGATGTCCGGATATGAACTGACGGCAGCCATTCGCGAGCGGTTTTCCATTTCAGAGCTGCCCATCCTGGTCTTGACCGCACGCAATCGCCCCGAAGATATAGAAGCGGGATTCCTCTCCGGCGCGAACGATTACGTCACAAAACCAGTCGATGCGATGGAATTGAGATCCCGGGTAGGGGCCTTGACCGAGCTGAAAAACTCCGTTAGCGAACGATTGCGTCTGGAAGCGGCATGGCTCCAGGCACAGATTCAGCCCCACTTTTTGTTTAATACCCTGAACACCATTGCCGCCCTCAGCGATATCGATTCTGGGCGAATGACCGCACTGCTCGAAGAGCTCGGACAATATTTGCGGGCCAGCTTCGATTTCAACAATTCAAAGAAACTGGTGCCGCTTGAGCATGAGCTTGCTTTTGTCCGCTCGTACCTGTTTATCGAAAAGCAACGCCATGACGACAGGCTGCACGTCGTCTGGGAAGTGGACGACAACATCGAGGTGCAAATCCCGCCCCTTTCCATCCAGCCTCTTGTAGAAAATGCGATCAGACATGGCCTCATGAAGCGGGCAAGAGGAGGAAAAATCCACATCCGGGTTACCGACTGCATCGAGTACGTGGACATATCTGTCATCGATGATGGCGTAGGCATGGATGACCACACTCTGAAAAACGTGCTCGAAGGTCAATCAGAGGAAACAGGGGGCATCGGACTGATCAATACGAACCGGCGATTGAAACAAATTTACGGGAAAGGTCTGCATATCGAGAGCATTCCTGGTCGAGGCACCTCCATTACCTTTTCCGTTAAAAAGTAAGACATTGTTCTGCCTATAGGAACGGTTGCCGGGACAAAAAAAGGCTAGCCAGCGGTTCTGAGCCGCAGCTAGCCTTGCTTCATTTGTTTTCCACCCCGTCCGAATGATCCGGAAAGGGGCGGAAGCAACGTTTATAATTTTTGGCGCAACCGGTACAGTACTCCCGCTATCAGGAAGAAGGCGGCTCCTATGAACGGCAAGAACGACATCGACTCGCCTGTTTTCGGAAGCGTCTTTCCTGTGTCATCCTCAATTGGGGATGAAGGAGGCGTTTGCGTGTCGGGATTCAAGGCCCCAGCCCCTGATGGAATATCGCCGGGGTCAATTGTTTCCAGATCTTCGGTTGCCGGAGCATCCGGTGCTCCAGAGCCAGGCTGGCCGGTTCCTGGGGTCGGGGTGACGTTCCCTCCGCCGGGATTACCTGTTCCCGGTTGTCCCGGGGTACCTGGGTTGCCCGGGTTGCCTGGATTGCCGGGGTTGCCCGGATTGCCGGGGTTATCCGGTTTGTCTGGTTTTTCCGGTTTGTCAGGTTTTTCCGGTTTCTCCGGCTTATCTGGTTTAGACACCAGACCTGCGTCGATGCTCAAATTTTCCTCTTCCTGCCCCAGCTTGATCCGTTTTGTCCAGCCGTCCGTATCGGCATCTGAGTCGATATTCTCGTCAGATCCGACTCCCCTCTCGGTGAAGGAGTATCCGTCCGGCAAAATGAACCGGATCTGGTAGGTACCCGCATTCAGACGGTCAAACTCGTAATACCCTGTTTTGCCGTTGACGCTTGCTGTAACCGTATGATCGAGCTGCTTTCCGTTGTCGTCGTACAGCTCAACCTTGACGCCGTTTATCCCGGGCTCATCCTCATCCTGAAGGCCGTTTTTATTTTTGTCGATCCAGACCGTATCGCCCAGCTTCGCTTTCCTGCTGTTGCCTTCGGAAGCGTAGACTCCGGCGTCTATGGTCAGATTCGTCTCCCCGGCCCCAAGGATGATCGGCTTTGTCCAGCCTTCTTTGTTTGGGTTTGAATCTTTGCTCCGGTCTTCGCCTTCCTCCGTCAACGTAAACTCGTATCCGTCTGGAAGAAGGAAGCGAATCAGATAGGTGCCGCCCGTCAACTGGTTGAACTCATAGTAGCCGGATCGCCCGTTGACGGTCGCCGTTTGCGTGGTAGCGATCAGCTTCGCCTTTTCGTCAAAGAGCTGGACAGTCACACCGTCAAGGCCGCTTTCGGCTTCGTCCTGAAGGCCGTTTTTGTTTTTGTCGATCCAGACCGTATCGCCCAGCTTCGCTTTCTCGCCGCTGCCAGTGGAAGCGTAGACTCCGGCGTCTATGGTCAGATTCGTCTCCCCGGCCCCAAGGATGATCGGCTTTGTCCAGCCTTCTTCGTTTGCGTTTGAATCCTTGCTCCGGTCTTCGCCTTCCTCCGTCAACGTAAACTTGTATCCGTCTGGAAGAAGGAAGCGAATCAGATAGGTGCCGCCCGTCAGCTGGTTGAACTCATAGTAGCCGGATCGCCCGTTGACGGTCGCCGTTTGCGTAGTAGCGATCAGTGACGCTGTCTCGTCAAAGAGCTGGACGGTTACACCGTCAAGGCCGCTTTCGGCTTCGTCTTGAAGGCCGTTTTTGTTCTCGTCGATCCAGACTGTATCACCCAGCTTTGCTCGCAGAACGGGACCTACCGGAGCACGATAGACTCCCGCGTCAATCGTCAGGTTGGTCTCGCCCGGCTGAAGGGTAACCTCATCGGTCCAGCCCGTCGATTTCGCGTTGGAATCCGCAGCCCTGTCGGAACCTGCTCCAGCAGTGGTGAACACATAGTCTGAAAGCGGAACAAACCGGACTTTATACGTGCCCGCATCCAGTGAATCGAACAGGTAGTAGCCCTTTTTGCCGTCTTTGGTTTGCGTTTTTGTCGTTGCTATCCGTTCGTTTTTGCTGTTGTAGAGCTCGACGGTCATACCGTCCAGACCCGTTTCGCCTGCATCCTGAAGGCCGTTTCGATTGCTGTCGATCCATACGTAGTCGCCTAAAGCGGCAGGCGGCAGTTTCACCAGTCCGGCGTCTACCGTCAGGTTCAGCTCGCCTTGGCCGAGCTTGATCACTTTTGACCAGCCGTCTTTGTCCACGTCGGAATCTTTGCCGCGGTCAGAGCCCTGCTCCTGCTTGCCAAAGCCATAGGCGATCGACGGGGCGATTACCTTGACTTTGTAGTCGCCTGGCGGGAGCTGATCAAACAGGTAATATCCCGGCTTGCCGTCCTTCGTTCTCGTTTTCGCGTTGAACTGCAGCTTGTTTTCGCCGTTATACAGTTCGACAACAACTCCGTCGACTCCGGACTCGTCGTCATCCTGTATCCCGTTGTCGTTGGCATCGAACCAGACGTAGTCGCCGATCGCGCCTTTGTTGGGAATATATCCGGCGTCAATCGTGTGATTCTTTTCATTCTCTGTCAGGGTAATCGGATCGGTTCGGCCCGTAGCGGGATCGGCATCTGAATCCTTTGACGCATCCTGGCCCGCTTTTTTTACGGTCAGCTTCTCATGCTGGAGGGAACTTCCAAAACGAACCATGTACGTGCCCGGATTGAGATTGGGGAACAGGTAGTAGCCCGGGTTTCCATTGAAATCGTCCCCCGTCACCGTCTTCTCCAGCGTGGCTCCTTGCGCGTTCAAGAGTTCCACGACAATCCCGTTGATCCCCTCTTCGCCGTCGTCCTGAATGCCGTTCTCATTTTTGTCAGACCACACATAGTCGCCGATCTCCGCTTTGCCGCTATCATGAATCGTCATTCCAACCTTCGGCGGTTCTGCAGGCAAAAGCGGTTTCCCGGCGGTTGTCTCCGCCATGTATCCAAAGGAGTTCCAGGCTGCTTCCCCGTTCGTCGGAGCACCGACTGGCGCCCGCATCGGCCACTGGAATTCCAGATCATCCGTCGGTTCCAGGATATAGTCCGGGTCAAGAACGAATTTCAGCGCTGTCACCTTTGTAATGTCAGCGGGCGGATGTGGTTCCCAATGACCATTGTCAGCTCCTGTTACTGGATGCATCGTGATGTTGGGCGTGGTGGAATAGTATACCGTTATGTGGTCCGATACACTGACTTCCCCCATCAGAATGGGTCCCCACTGGCTGTTCCGCTTGCCGTTTGTGGAGACGACCCCCGTGTCGCCAATCCGCGGCAGTGTGTTGATCATGACCAGATTTTTTATCGACTCGTTTCCCACATTGGAAATCTTCAACCGGTAGTCGGCGGTGCCGCCCGGCGTTGTCTTCCCTTTGTCCGGATAGCGGGACCAGTCAGCGTCCAGCTCGCCTCGTATCCACATGATCGATTGAACCGTGGCACTGACCACGACCGTGACTTTCGCAGACCGCTCGATTACATATTGATTGTCTGACGGCTTGCAGTCCGGACATTTTTTGTACGTGAAGTTGACATCGTTGAGATAATCGTCATCCGAGGTAAGCTTTAGCTTGTTTTCAATCTCGCCTGGCTTCGTCCCTGCCTTGACATGCGTGCGCAGGACGATTTCGACCGTTTCCCCGGGCTTCAAGCTGCTGCTCTCCCAATGCCATACCAGCTGCTTGCTGCCGTCATCGAGGGTATCCTCGCGGAAAACGGGTTTCGGGAGGCCCTCGGGGGCTTTGGTCAGCTCCCATCCGTCAAGCTCCAGCTCGGCTGGCAACAAGTCTGTCAACCGTGGGTGAGTCAGGTCCGCACTGCCGTATTTCGTGTTTTGCAGCGTGAGGGTGAATACGGCTTCCTCGGTAGGCTGCAAGGATGTTCGGTTTACCTTCTTTTCCAGGTTGACCAATGGCCGAGGTTTGACGACATCAATGGTGGCCGAACTTGTTTCCTCTCTTTGCTTGCCTTCGAATTCATACTGGAGCACAGCCGTATTGGTGATTCTTTTGGCTTCCTCATCAGCTATGGGGAGATTTTCGGGAACGCGGTAGGTCATGACGAATGCTTTCGCCTGGACAAAATTGATCGGAAGGTTGGCGAAACGGTACTGAACCCCCTTGATGACTTTGCCAGGTACCACCTCACCCGCTACCAGCTTCTCCGATTTGGAGGCCGAAACTCCCAGCTTCAGAGGCACCCAGTCAGCGTCTTCTGCCGGGGTTTCCTTCTCCGTGTAGTAGATGTCATACTTTTCAATGCCGGAGAAGGTGGCGGTTTCCAGTTCTTCCAAAACAAACTCAATGTCGATATCTTCTTTCCCGGCAATCGAAGAGCTGGCCTTTGTCGGGGTCATATCGGTGATGACCGCTTTGGGAATGGTCTTGTTTGACCTGTTATCAAGGCCTTCGATCGTAAAGGAAACGGTTTGGTTGGGCGATACTTCTTTGTTGTACCAAAAATGATTTTTGCGAATGGAAGCTCCAAAGTCATCCGGATTGGTGTGGAATCCGTGCTCGACGGTGGCCTCAAGGGTGAGCTCATCCTGCTCCAAAGGCGTAAACGTCGCGGTTACTGTGTTCTTGACCGTGTCTTCTTTCAGGTCTTCCGGATATTTCACCTTCACTTTAAACTTCTTGATCCCTCTGGCTCCGTCATCGAGCTTCCAGCTTATCGTATGCTTTTCGGCATTGTACTCTCCCTTAGGCGAGGATGCCGAAGGATCAGAATCGTCATACACAGCTCCCGGCGGCAGCGTATCTACGATCGTAATGTTTTTGATATCGAGCCTGCCGGTGGAAGAAGAACCCTTCTCGGAGAACACGATTTCATACTCGACTTCCGACCCTTTCAGCGGATCAGGCAGTGGGCGGATCTTCTTTTTGGTCAGCTCCCACTCGGCTTTTGCGTTGGCAGTAACCGTAACTTCGTTGGAAGGCAGTTCTTTCGGAACATCCTCAACCGTCGTTTCAAACGTGCATTGCGCTGTTGTAGATGTCCCGTTCGGCGTAGTGTAGTTGGGGTATTTGGCCTGAACGGTCAGCAAGCCGGAGGAGCCTGCCGGGAGCGTGTCATTGAGAAAGGTGAAGGTCACTGTGTTTTTCTCTTTGTCAAAGCTTCCTTCCGAAATTTCGTTATCGACCAGATCGACAAACTGGACGCCCTCTGGCAGCGGAAACACGATTTTGGGAGATTCAAACTCGAGCTTTGACGTACTCGACACGCTGTATCTGATCGTATACTCAAACGTCTCTCCGGAATCCACATTTTCCTTGCTGGCCTCAAGATCGAGTACAATCAGTTCGTCAATTTCTCCAGGGGGTGGTGGTGTGACGGGTGGTGTGACTGGCGGTGTGACGGGTGGCGTAACAGGCGGAGTGCCGGGCGTTCCTCCATTCGTTGGCGGAGTGCCGGGCGTTTCCCCATTCGTTGGCGGAGTGCCGGGCGTTTCTCCGTTCGCTGGCGGAGTGCCGGGCGTTTCCCCATTTGTTGGCGGAGTGCCGGGCGTTTCTCCGTTCGCTGGCGGAGTGCCGGGCGTTTCCCCGTTTGTTGGCGGAGTGCCGGGCGTTTCTCCGTTCGCTGGCGGAGTGCCGGGCGTTTCCCCATTCGCTGGCGGAGTGCCGGGCGTTTCCCCATTCGCTGGCGGAGTGCCGGGCGTTTCTCCGTTCGTTGGCGGAGTGCCAGGCGTTTCCCCATTCGTTGGCGGAGTGCCGGGCGTTTCCCCATTCGTTGGCGGAGTGCCGGGCGTTTCCCCATTCGCCGGCGGGGTCTCGGGCGTTTCGCCATTCGCTGGCGGAGTATCGAGGCTGACTCCATCCCCTGCTGCTGACGGGTCACCTGTATCCGCCTGCAATACTCTCACCGTTTCTGCGTGGACAATCGCGTGTGGCAGGGTCATTTGCACGAGAAGCAAAAAAACGAACAGAATCACGTGCAGCCTCTTCCCGATCTTCATGTACTGCTAATTCCCTCCATTCTTCAACGTTCCTTTTACAATCAATCGATGGGTCGGATTGCGAGGAGGATCACAAGTGATTAAGGTGATTTCCGACTTTTTCCGGCTATTGTCAAGCACCTCGATGTCCTCGGGTTTTACCAGAAAAGTATCGGTGACAGTATACTCGTAGCTGCCATTGCCGGATTCGATGCGGATGAGATCGCCCTCTTTGAGCTCATTCAGCCGGCTGAACTGCTTCCCGTACGTCCAGCTCCTGTGGCCGGCAAGCACATAGTTGTTCGCTCCACCTGGTTTGCGGTCCGGCTCCACCACACCGATGCCAAGCCGAAGCTGCTTATCTTCGGAACCTGGCAGGATGGGCTCTTCCAAACCGATTTTGTCAATGCTGATCAAGCCCAGCACCCCGTTGTCACTTTTTTTCTCAGCAGAGACAGAAGCTTGGGCGATGGAGGGATTCGAGCCAGACTGGGTCGCGAGCTGGTTCTTATAAAGCTTCCATTCATTCAGCAGCCGCGTCTGTTCTTTCTCCTGCAACCACCTGTCCACGTAGGGATAGAGAATCAACACGATGCCCGAACACAACAGCAACCAAATCAAAACTGTCACTACGGCTTTTGTTGCAACCGGCAATCCAATAGCACTGCCCTCCTTTCCTGCTTTCTCGAGGTTGTTTCACCGCGGCATTCGACTGGCAAATCGGCCGTTTGTTCAGTCGAAATTCGCGTAGATTTGAGTATAAAAAAACGATCTGAACAATTTCTGAACCTATTTCTACCATAAATGTATGCTATTGTAATTCCAAAAAAGAACCCCTCTCGAATTTAAGAGGGATTCTCTGTCTCCTTTCCGGAGCTCTCATTCTCGCTTACATTCCCATCACTTTGCGGACAGACCATTCCATCCGTTCTCTCTGCACTGGCTTTGCGATGAAATCGCTGGCTCCTGCCTGGATGGCCTTCAAGACAATTTCTCGCTGCACGAACGCTGAACAAATTATGATCTTGGCATCGCGGTCGATCTCCATGATCTTTTTTACTGCGCTTAGCCCATCCATCTCAGGCATGGAAATGTCCATCACCACCAGCGATGGCCGAAACATGCGATACTTTTTCACGGCTTCTTGCCCCGTCTCCGCTTCGGCCACTACTTGAAAGCCCAGCGATTCAAATATATTCCACATCATAAACCGCATTAACACAACATCATCGACAATCATAATGCTTTTCATTCCATACCTGTTTCTCCTATCGTATTTACACGCCTCTTTCTCCTCTGGCGACAAAAGCCCGTTCCTTTGTCTTTCGTCCCTACTGGATACTACAGAACCGACCTAAACAAATTCTGAACAAATGCGGCTCCCGGAAAAAAAGAAGCCGAGACAGGCACCTGGCCTTCCCGACTTGCTGCTTACTTTCGACTCTTCCATTGTCGATACCATTCTTTTATATGCGGGGGCGCCGCCGCTTCAAATTCATCGCGCAGCATCTCTGTCAAACTGTTGTACTGTCCTGCCACCGCTTCACGGTCTCCCAGCATATCGTAAAGCTTCATTAAAGAAAAGTATAGCTCCTCTACGTGGGGATAGAATTGTTGAATGCGAAGATAGAGGACGATCGCTTTGGAATACTCGCCGTTCATGACGAGAAAGCTACCGACCTGGGTAGCGAGGTTGTACCAGTCCATTCGCAGCCGCTGACGTTCACTTTCCGCCCACAAGTAATCGTATTCCGCAAAATAGTCGCCTCTGTAAAGCTCAAGCAGCCGCATATATTCTCCTACGCTCTTGTCGGTGAGCGGAGGCAAATGGCGCAGCCCGTTTTCCCATTCATCGACATCGAGGCTGACGTTGTTCATCTCCAATAAATATCCATCATCACAGTTGATAATCTTGATACCGATCCGGAGCTGATCCAACGTTTTCCGTATTTGATACACCGTTGTGTACAGCTGCGCGTAGCCCTTCTTCCAGTCCACCTCTTCCCAGAACAAGTCCAACAGCAGGTCTTTTCGGACTGGCTGGCCGCGGCGATGAAGAAAGTAAGCAAACAATTCCTGCGCCTTGGTCGTCCGCCAGCGAATGGTCTGAAGACCACGGTTTTCCGACAGCTCGACTTGAAGAGTTTGAAAACAGCGTATATACTGCATGGAGCTTGCCGGACCGCGGTCATCCTTGACCTCTTTTTCCTTTTGTATCCGCATCAATGTTTTTTGCAATCGCTCTTTCTGAACAGGCTTCAACAAGTAATCGAGCGCATTCAATTCAAATGCTTTGACGGCATAATCCCCGAAAGCAGTGACAAAGACAATATCGATTTCAGGCAGAAGACGCAGAATTTGCTCTGCCGTCTCGATACCGTTCATCTCCGGCATCTCTACATCCAGAAACACAAGGTCTGGCCTTGCTTCCTGAATCACCTCAAGAGCTTCCCTGGGGTTTTGAAATTTCCCGACAAGCTGCAGGCCTTCTATATTTTGAAGCATGTTTTCCAAGTACCGGAGCGCCATCCGTTCATCATCGACCAACATCACCCTCACGTTCTCCACTCCTACTCCTATTCTTCTCCTGTCATTTTTAGGAAAGCGCAATTCTAGGGAAGTTCCCATATGTGGATCGCTTTGAATGGACATCCCCCGTCCGTAAAGCTGCTTCATTCGACGCTCTACATTTTTTAGGCCAACTCTATCGGTTGCCTTTGTCTGAGAAAATAGCCTGTCCTTCAGGCGTAAAACCTGCATCCTCATCCGGCGCAGCGCCGGTGCTTCTCTTCATGATACCGTGTTATTGAGCATTTTCAATGATCGGTTGGATGGCAACGGACAGAAATCAAGAAGTTTTCTTTGTTGTATTCTCCTCTTTTTCACCAATTCCCTTCATTTAGCGCACTCCTACCAAGGCATCTGCTGCCCATGTATAGAATTTGTACAGAACCACTCGTTAGAATGTATCGTTGTCCCTCAAAACCAATGCATCGTAACCCGACATTATAGACAGTAGCGCTTACGAAAGGAGCAGAAATATGGGAAAACATCGCAAGTCAGCGGGACCAAAACTGTTTACCCGTACACTCGTTATGCTGATGGCACTTGTTTTGATGACCGGCTGCCAATTTTCCAATGGCGATTCCGCGGAAAATGTTCCAGAGACAAGCTCCCCCAAGGAGAAGATTGTTCCCTATACAGGCGAAAAAAGCAAGGCCATTTCCTTTGTGTACACTGCCAGAAAGGAACTGTCCCTGACTTTTAACGGAATGGGTGACGCCAAAACGATGCGCCGCCTCCTGGACGAATTGGACAGGTTCCAGATCAAGGCCACGTTTTTTCTTCCGGGCATGAGGGTGGCAGAAGAGCCTGACATCGCCAGGGACATTTTGGCCAGAGGCCATGAGATCGAGAATAACACATTGAACCGATTGGACGTGACCAAGCTCGGCTACGAACAGATCTACAAAGAAATTCAGTTGGCCAATGAGGTCATCGAGAAGGAAACGGGCGTGAAACCCCGCTACGTAAGAACGAAATCCGGCGATTACAATGACGATGTTCGGCTGGCGGCCGCTCACCTGGGCATGGATGCCGTCATCCAATACAACATCAACCCGAAGGACTGGGACATGAAGGATGCCCAGGCGATCGGCCACTATGTGGAACGGTACATATCCCGAGGCGGCATTATTTCATTAAATACCGACAAAAATCCGGAAGTGATTCCCGCTATTGCTCTGATTGCCAAAGCGGCCAAGGAAATCGATTACAAGCTGATCCCGCTGAACGAACTGATAAAAAATGGCGGGCAGCGAAAGCCGCTGGAACAAATACCGGGGTATGACAAAGCCCAGATCAACGTGAATGCGAAAAACCCGGTCTACAAGCTCGTTTACAACGTCGACACAAACAAAAAGCAGGTGGCTTTGACCTTCGATGATTGGGGCAGCGACAAGACCGTCTCCAAAATTCTCGACATCCTGGAGGAACATCAGGTTTCCGCGACGTTTTTCCTGCGGGCCAACGGTGTCAAGAACAATCCGAATTTGGCAAGGGCGATCCTCGAGGGCGGACACGATGTAGCCAATCACACCTACAGCCATCCCGTCATCACCGAAATGCCTCCGGACAAGCTTCAGTGGGAAGTCGTGGAAGCCCACAGGGTCATCACGGAAGCGATTCAGCAGCAGCCGACCATGCTGTTCCGGCCCCCGACGGGAGAAATCAACGAACAGGCGGGCAAGGCGGTGGCCTCGGCCGGGTATCCGATCATCGCCATGTACGACGTCACAACGCTGGACTGGGATGTCAAAAACAGCGCCCAAGATATCGTGAACGGGATCATGACCAAGACCAAACCCGGAAGCGTCATCCTGCTCCACATGCTGGACGACATCCATACGATCGAGGCCTTGCCGACCGCGATCGAAGGCCTGAAGAAAAAAGGGTATACCTTTGTCAAAATGGCTGACCTGATTGGCATGAAATGAACGTAAATGGAGATGGGAGACATGGGAGAAGACTTCGGAGTATATGAGCAAATCGCCGACCGGCAGAAAAAAATCGCCGTCGTCGGCCTTGGTTATGTAGGCTTGCCGATCGCAGTCGCTTTTTCCAAACGGGCAGACGTCATCGGTTTTGATATCAATGAACAAAAAATTGCCAGCTACCGCAAGGGCATCGATGTGACCGGAGATTTAGGGGATGCGGCTATTCACACCTGCAGCGTCGAATTTACGTCCGACCCGGACAAGCTGAACGGGATTCCTTTCTTTATTGTAGCGGTTCCTACTCCGATCAAAAGCGGAAATGTCCCGGATCTCGCCTATGTGAAAAGCGCCAGCCGCCTGATCGCGAAAAAGCTTTCGCGGGGGGCCATTGTCGTATTCGAATCGACAGTCTATCCGGGAGTGACGGAAGACGTGTGCATTCCCATCCTGGAAGCGGAATCGGGCTTGCGCTGCGGCCCGGACTTCAAGGTCGGGTATTCCCCGGAACGGATCAATCCCGGAGACAAGGTCAACCGGCTCGAAAACATCGTCAAGATCGTGTCCGGCATCGATGAGGAAACCACAGAGACTGTCGCCAAAGTCTACGAGCTGATTATCGAGGCAGGGGTGTACAAAGCCGAGAGCATCAAGGTTGCCGAGGCGGCCAAAGTAATCGAGAACGCCCAGAGGGATGTGAACATTGCGTTTATGAACGAGCTGTCCATGCTGTTCAACCAGATGGGCATCGATACAAAAGCCGTTCTGCAGGCCGCCGGAACGAAGTGGAACTTTTTGAAGTTTACCCCCGGACTGGTGGGCGGACACTGTATCGGCATTGACCCGTACTATTTAACCTACAAGGCCGAGGATACCGGGTACCATTCCAAAATTATTTTGGCGGCGCGGCACATCAACGACGGGATGGGGACATACGTCGCGCAGCAGATTATCAAAATCCTGGTGCGGATGAAGCTGGATTTCAAACATGCAAGGATCGGCCTGCTGGGCTTGACCTACAAGGAAAACTGCCCGGATATCCGCAACAGCAAGGTTACCGACATCATCGATGAGCTGGGCGAATACGGAATCACGCCGCTCGTGATCGATCCATGGGCAGACCCTGAGCAGGTGTACGAGGAGTACGGTATCGAACTGTCCGACGTTTCCGCTCTCACAGACTTGAACATGGTGATCGTCGCGGTGCCGCATCGTGAATTTGTTAATATGAACAGAAGCGATTTTGAGAACCTGTACACTCCCGGCCAGGAAACGAAAATCATGGTCGACATCAAGGGTGTGTACAACCGGTCAGACTTCGAAAACAGCGGATTTTATTACTGGAGCTTGTAATCAAAGGATTGGAGACGGCAACAGTGAGGATAAGAAAGAAAAAAGAAATTGTCGAAAAACTTTCCGTGCCGAAAGCGGATCGGCGGACGCTGAACCATGTGCCGGACCCGGATCAGATCCGCGTCACTGCCGATCGCAGAGGGCTCGCGGAATCGCCTGGCGCAAGCGAAAACAGGGACCAGGATTATCTGGACAAGCTGCGGGTGCTGGGCTTGCGCTATCTTGCCGATTTTGACGTGTTCATCGAAGCTCGCGGCGGCGCCGGGAAAACCACGGTCAAAGCCCGGGCTGTCGACATCTCCGCCACAGGTTTGCTGGTGGAGCTGGATGCTGGCGCAAACAGCAGCGTAAAGGTCGGGGATACGGTCAGGATGCGCTTCGAAATTCCGGCGGGCACGATGCCGGAAGGCTTTGAATCTACGGTCAAAATCGAAGCGGCAGCGGTCCGATCGGAGACAGGAGAGCAGGAAGGCCAAAAACAGATGGTGGCCTTTCAATTTGCGAAGCCGCTGACAGAGTACTTTCAGAGAAAAAGGTGGGGGTATTCCGTTTACATGGGCAGCAGCATGCTGTTTGTCACAGTCGCCTTCATCATGCTCATGCGCGCGGAAAGCTTCATTTACTTCAAATACAACATGTTCCTGTATCTGTACAGTCTTGCCGCAGCCGTGTTTTTGCTGACCCGTTATCTTTTCGGCGCGCTCTACCGGGATGTGCCCATCAATCCTGACTATACGCCAGGCGTATCCATCATCATTCCCTGCTTCAACGAGGAACAGTGGATTCGCCGAACGATCATCAGCTGCATGAACCAGGACTATCCGATCGACAAGCTTGAGGTGATCGTCGTCGATGACCGGTCGACGGACAGATCGGTCGAGGAGATTCAAAAAGCGATCGATATGATCCACAGTATGGCCGAACGTTTCGCCACCCGCGAGCGGCTGAAAATGGTCGTTTTGCCCGAAAACGGAGGCAAACGGGAGGCCCTGGTAAAAGGCGTGCAAATGGCCAAGCACGATCTGGTCGTCTTTGTCGATTCCGACAGCTTCCTCGAGCCTACGGCGATCAAGCATCTGGTGCAGCCCTTCCAGGATCCGCAAATGGGCGGCGTTGCCGGCCGTACCGATGTCGAAAACAAGTTCACTAACTCCATCACCAAACTCCAGAGTGTCCGGTACTACATTGCTTTTCGCGTCATCAAAGCGGCCGAGTCCTGGTTTGACAGCGTGACCTGCTTGTCTGGCCCGTTGTCCTGCTACCGAAAGGAATTGGTGCTCGAGCATGCCGACGCGTGGCTGAACCAGAAATTTCTCGGTCAGCCGGCTACCTTCGGCGACGACCGGAGCATGACGAATTTTATTTTGAAAACCCATCGTACCGGCTATCAGGATTCAGCCATCTGCTCGACCATCGTTCCATCGAAAATGGACGTTTTCCTGAAGCAGCAGATGCGCTGGAAGCGCTCATGGCTGCGTGAATCGCTCAGGGCCGCGACGTTTATTTGGCGAAAGGAACCGTTCATGTCGCTGTTCTTTTACATTGGCCTGATCGTTCCCATCGCCGCTCCGATTGTCGTGCTGTACAACCTGGTCTACGTCCCTCTCGTTTATCAGATCTTCCCGGGAACCTTCTTGATGGGGCTTTTGCTGATGGCCATGCTGATGAGTCTGGCCCATCTGATGTTCCGCAAGAGCAAGCTGTGGGTATTCGGATTTGTCTTCTGCCTGTTCTACGAGTTTGTGCTGCTCTGGCAAATGCCTGTCGCTTGGGTAACCTTCTGGAAGTCGACTTGGGGCACAAGGGAAACGCCCCAGGATGTCGAGGCCAGAGCGAAAAAAGAAATGCGGAAAAAGAATAAAAAGAGAATCGGGTTGCCGTTCTGATGCAATCGCCGAATGATTCTTGGAGTGAGGATAGCTGAAATGACGCAAGGAAAACAGAGCGCAGTCCTTGATTATCGCAAGAAAAACCGCGTGAAAATGACGAAAACGATCGTGCAGCTCGTCCTGTTGCTGGCCGTGGCCCTTTTGCTTTACCAGACCATCTTTGACGTCCGAAAATACGCCGAACCGGACAAGTCCACATGGAACAACAAGAGCGGCTTTATCGCCCTGTCTTACTTCGGCGTCGGCCGCTCGGGCACGCCCAAGCTCGTCGCCAAAAAGCAGCTGGACGAGCACCTGAAGGCACTCTACGATCAGGGATATGTCACCATTTCGCAGCAGGATATTCTCGATTTCTATACGAAAGGGAAGCCGTTGCCACAGAAAGCGCTGTTCCTCTCTTTCGAGGACGGACGGAACGACTCCAGCCTGTTTGCCCAGCCGCTCCTCGAAAAGTACAATTACAAGGCAACCTTTCTCTCCTATGCGAACAAGATGGGCAACAGCGATCATAAATTCCTGCAGCCCAAGGACATGCTGAAAATGAGGAAAACCGGCTATTGGGAGCTGGGCACAAATGGCTACCGGCTGACCTACATCAACATTTTTGACAAACAGGGCCGCTATATCGGAATGAAAGACGAGAATGAGCTCCCAAGCAAGGAAAACGTTGAGTTTTACAACCACTACCTGATGGACTTTATCCGGGATGAAAACATGATCCCGGTGGAAAACCGCACCGAAATGGAAAAGCGGATCAATCATGACTACAAGGCGATGAAGGATATTTACAATAGCAGCCTCGGCTTTGTCCCGCAGGTCTACATGATCATGCACGCGAATGTTTTGTACGAGGGAATGAATCCGCTCGTGTCCAATGCGAACTCGGAAAATATCAAGCAGCTTTTCAAGATGCATTTCAACCGGGAAGGAATTGCGTTCAATGATAGTAAAAGAAGCTTGTACGACCTGACGAGAGTGCAGCCCGCACCTTTTTGGTACACGAATCATTTGTTGATGAAAATTCAGAAGGACACCGGGCAGAAAATGAAGTTCGTCTCCGGTGACGAGGAGCATCTCGATAAGTGGCGTCGAATCAGCGGAGCGGCTGAATTTATCGGCAACCGGATTGCCCTTACCTCGCCGCCTGCCGGGACCGGCATGCTCTACCTGGAAGGCAGCGACGGCCTGGGGGATGTCGGGGTTGCCGCCAGGGTAGCGGGGAATGTGGTCGGCAAGCAGATGTTCTACATTCGCTATGACCGTGTGAAGGATTCGTTTATCCGTGTTACGATAGAGAATAACGAGGTTCATGTCGACCAGAAGAAACCGGGCCATGACGTTCAACAAGTTTTTACCCAGGAGTTGAGCGAAATCGAGTGGAAACCGGAGGACCTGTCCTTTGACAAAGCTACCGTCTACTCCAAGGAGCAAACGGCAGCCGGCGCACCGGATGAACCAAAGTATCCAGTCAACATCAAACATACAAGAGACGTCGAGATTTTGGTGCAGGAAAACAAATGGAAGCTCGCCATTGATGGCCAAACGCTGTTGGACAACCAGGAAATTGACAGCGCCATCGGAAACGGCGGAGTGGCGCTGGCTTCTGAATACAGCAAGCAGAATAAAAAGGACGACATTTACGACGGCGTGTTCGATGACGTTCACATCGTTTCCCCCGGGAAGAAAGGCAGCTCTTCCGCTGTCTTGTTCAGCAACAAGTATACCGGTTTCCAAGGAGTCGTTCACTATGTTGAAAAAGCGATTAACTCTTCTATCGATTGGGCCATCGAGACCTTCTGAATTCGCTGGGGCGGGGACGAGCGCCGAGGGGGAGCACAAGTGAATCTGACAAGCAAGCATGCAGCCGCGATCATCGCATTGATCATTGTCCTTTTGGCAGTCCTCGTCTTTGTGATGAAATGCACCGGTTCAAAGCAGCCTGACCCAAATCAGCATCATGTCGAGCTGTCGGCCTGGATCGCCGACTGGCAATGGAGAGACGGCCTGGAGGATTTCAGGCAAATCACAGAGGGCCTCACCAGCGTGCAGGCATTCGCGGTTTACTTTGACCACAAGGACAAGCTTCACTTTACGGAGGAAATTCGCAAGGCGCTGCCGAAAATCATGGAAGCGTCCAAGCAAAGCAGCCTGGTGCATGTAGACCTGACAATCGTAAACGACGTGCTCTCCGGGGATGGCTCATCGGTTCAGAAAGACCCTGAATTGCTGACCAGGCTGATGGCCACAAAGGAGAGCCGCCAACAGCATATCGACGACATCCTCGCTGCCGTTGCCGAGTACGATGTTCACGGAGTGGAGATCGATTACGAGAATATCCGGAGCGAGGATTGGGACAATGTGCTCTCGTTTTATACAGAGCTCTATGGGCGGCTCCGCGCTTTGGAAAAGCCGCTGCGGATCGTACTGGAGCCGCGGGCTCCTATCGACAAGCTCAAGCTGCCGGAAGGCCCCGTCTACGTCATGATGGCGTACAACCTTTTCGGCAATCACAGCGGGCCCGGCCCGAAAGCCGACCACGCCTTTATCGCCGATCTGGCCCGCCGGATGGACAAGCTTCCCGGCGAGCCCTTTATCGCCCTGGCTGCCGGAGGATTTGACTGGGCGGAAACAGGCGAGGTTACTTCGGTTACCGAAAAACAGGCAGCAGAGCTGTCGCAATTGAGCAGAGAAGCCCCCCAGCGCGACTCTGGAAGCGGCAGTCTCTCCTTCCACTATACCGACGATCAGAACGTCAAGCATACAGTCTGGTATGCCGACCATGTCACCCTCACCCAGTGGATCGACGATGCGCGTCAGGCCGGATATGAGAAAATCGCCCTGTGGCGGCTCGGCGGCCTGGAGCTGGAAACGTTGAAGGAACTGAATCGATAGCGGCTCGTGCTGTTGCCGCTTACGTACGGACGCCCCAAAACAAAACCAGACGGCCCTGGTGCTCCAGCCGTCTGGTTTTGTTTTTTGTATGGCAACAGTCGTCTCGACCGCGTTCTATCTGGCCATCCAGCCGCCATCGACCACAAGCACATGGCCGCTGACATAATCGGACGCTTTGGATGCGAGGAACAGAGCCCTCCGACGAGATCGTCCGGCTTTCCTCAGTGACCTGCCATGATACTGCTCCACCCTTCAAACAGCATATAGACCCCGGTGAATAGCAAGATGACATATGTAAAAATACGAAAGAGCTTTTGGTTAATCCTCTTGAACAAAATCTGGCCCAGAAATAGGCCCAAAAATACGAGCGGCAGCGCATAACCGCTGGAAATCCAGATTGTTTTCGTCGTTCCGGCAAAGATGATTTGGACGAGCAAACTAATCGAATAGATGAACAAATAGAAAGCTAACGTCGTGCCTCTCAGTTTTTCTTTTTGCGTGTCTGTTCCTGAAAAGTATAGAAGCAGCGGCGGTCCAGGCATACCTATACTTGTCGTGAGTATCCCCGATAATCCTCCAACCACGTAATCCCTGGCCTCGGTTTGGTTCATGCGAAATTTTAGAAGCAACAAGACGGTTAGCAGCAGGATGACGATGCTGATACCAAGCTTTAACATATCGATGTCTGCCGTTAAGAAGATGATGATCCCTACCGGCAATCCGACCGCGCTGCCAACTACAAATCTTTTTAAAATCCCTGCATCAATGTCCTTTTTTATTTTCGTGATGAGTGCTCCGGAGATAATAAGCGACAAGAGCAGATTTATTTGAACGGCTTCTTTTGGTTCAAATAACAAGAGCAGAAACGGAGTCGCCATAAGCGAAAAGCCAAAGCCTGTGCTGGTTTGCAAGACAGAGGCGACCAACATGATCGCGGTAAATAGCAGTACCGTAACCGTGACAGACACACCTCCCCGCTAACTTCCTTGGTTGGTCAAACGAATAACGTCCATGACAGAAACTTTCCGGTTTGTGGACTCATGGTAAAGCCACTGGTCCCGCACATGGTCCACAAACAAGATTCCGTCCAGGTGGTCCACTTCATGCTGGATACAGCGGGCCAGATACCCCTCGCCCTCCAGGATGAATTCCTCTCCCTGCCTGTTTAGGCTCTTTACGGTCACTCGATCTGCCCTCTTCACATTGCCAAAATAGCCAGGGAAGGACAGGCAAGCTTCAGGGCCAAGCTGCTCGCCGCTCATCGAGACGATTTCGGGATTGATCAGCTCAATCAATCCGTCTCCGCAATCCATGACGACCACTCTTCTCAATATCCCGATCTGCGGCGCCGCCAGACCGGCACGGCCGTCTGTGGCGTACAAGGTTTCAACCATATCATCGAGAAGCTTGAGCGTTGCGGGCGTTATCGGATCGACGGGCTTTGCCTTTTTGCGCAAAACGGGCTCGCCGAACGGCAAAATACGTTTAACGGCCATGGTTACGCTCCTTCCTCCTGCTTGGGCGGTGTATGCACCCAGAGATCGCTTGGCGTGCATTCCAAAGCTGTGCACAATGCGTCCAGCGTGTCCGCTTTCATCTGTTTTGGCTGACCGGTCAGCAAGGCGCTGATAGAGGCCGCCGACAGACTGTACCCCGCTTTTTCCTTCAAGAGCCGAGCCAGAGCAGCCCCCGTCCAGATTCCTCTTTCCGCCATGACTTTGCGCAGCATCCATACTAGCATTGTGATCGCTCCTTCACGGAAATTCCAGCATCAACCGGCAGCTAAAAATATAAGGTGGTGCCTATTTTATTTAGGTGTAACCTACTATATCATATAGAAATGCCCAGTCAAGCCGTTTTGCCCTTTGTAGAACAAAATCGACAGTCGCCACTTTCGCCGAAAGAGAGACGTTCCCATCTCCAGTAACCTCCTTTATCTATGAAAACGGCTTACATGATCAGGATGCTAGTTTACCCCCCGCGCAGACTCTCGAAATGGCGGAACGGGTTGATAAATGGACTTGGGTATAGCAAATCTCTTCATTCGCGTTTGACCATTCCGCCAACACGCCTTTTGGATACCGGAGGTAGTCATTGTCGTTTTAAGAATGGGCGTTATTCGGGCTTTGGGTGGAGGAGATGAAACAGGAGAAAAACGCTCCAGGTTCGGTGGGACACTTGCCGGGGGCATCTTTTGTCCGGCTTCATTCCAAAAGTGGAACCGCGTCCAAAAGCAGCGGATTCTGGAGGCTTCTCAGAGGTTGGACGCTAAAAGCGTGTTCCACTTTTGGAATGAAGCCTGGGTATGTGTCCCAAAGACCTTCGCGTTTTTCTCCTGTTTCATCTCTACCGCTTTTGTTTCGTTCGATCATTCTTTAAAAGAATGAAATGCCTTGTATACTGCAAGACAAGAGGTTGTCCTGTTATGAGAATCTTTACAACAAATGAAAAATACGATCAAAAGATGAACGCTTTTCTTCCCGGGATTTCTTAAAAAGAAACCGCGACGACAGAGAAGCATATTTCCAGGCGGAGCGACTAGCGGAGTCCAGCCCAGCGGAACAACGATTCGCGGGAAACAGGAGCGTAACTCTGAATAGGCTTCGGAGCGGCTGCTGCTTTTACGCTCCCCCGCGAATCGTTGTGGAGCGGACAGTCTCAGCTTCCCCTGCGGGACGCAGACCGGAGCGCAGCCTGGAAATATGCTTCTCTCACTGCAGCCACTTTCCTAATCACCAAAAAACAAAGAGGTAAGGACTTAACCCTCCCCAGAACTTATACTTTCTTATACGTGAAAAAAAACGTCTCCTGGTGAAGAGAGACGTTTCCACATGCATTCTCTATAGAACCGCTTTACAGAAACACGAAATAAATGACAGCCGCGAGCACCAGACGGTAGATCGCGAACGGAACCAGCTTGACGCGGTTAATCAGCTTGAGGAAGAAACGGATCGAGATAAGCGCAAAGACGAACGCGCTGATAAATCCCACGATGAAAAACGGAACGGCATCGAAGGTGATGTATTCCCATCTTTTCAAAAGCGACAGGAAGCTCGCTCCTGCCATGATCGGCACTGCCATGATAAACGTAAAATCGGCAGCCGCCCGGTGGCTCATGCCGAGAAGGACACCCCCGGAGATCGTGGACCCGGAACGGGAAAATCCCGGCCACAGCGACAAGCATTGGATCAGCCCGACCATCAGCGCCTGTTTGTAGGTGATCTGGTCGACGGTCACGACCTTCGGACGGCCTGGACGGAACCAGTCCGCCGCAATCATCAGCAGCGCGCCGATGACGAGGCCGATGACGACCGTCTTCGTGGAAAACAGGTATTCATCGATGTAATCGTCAAACAGAACGCCAAAAATCCCGGCAGGAATAAGCCCGATCAAAACTGTCAACAAATTCAGCCGCGGTCCTTGAGCCAACTGTCCGGGCAGCTTTTTGAGCCCGAGCAGGTTCATGAAACGGTCCCACATCAGGACGACGACAGCGAGGATCGAGCCCAATTGAATGACGATTTTGAACGTATTGGCGACTTCCGGGGAAAACAGTTCTTTGGTCTGGAACAAAAAATCGTCGACGATAATCATGTGGCCGGTAGAAGAGACAGGCGCAAACTCGGTGAGTCCCTCAACCAGCCCGAGGATCAGGGCGACAAACGCTTCCCATAAGCTCAATGGATTCACACTCCTGCATGATGAAAACTAGCAGACCCTGCTTCTCTGTATCTCGGGACATAATCGCTGCCTCAATGAATAGCCACTTTATTAAGGTACACGATCGCGGCTGTGAATCCAAGGACAAAAGTTAGTAAAATCATTTGGTGGAGCTATTTTCAAGCGTGTATTTTCTATAAAAATACTGATTTTTCTCTACCAAGCTGTTTGATCTTGGGGAGAGCTTTGGACGGTGTCTGTTCAAACTCCGGCATTGTCGGCTCCGGCCTTTACACGAAAAAAGAAGCCGTACGCGTGCGGTACAGCTTCTTTTTGGTCTGCTCCCTTCTTGAAATCGGTGAGGTCTTCCCGCTGGAAGCAGCGGAGGTCATGATTTTTTGGCAGCGTCCTGCTTTTCCATCAAAATCTTCTGCAGCTGCTCGATCTCCTTTTCGGATAGATGGGCGTCTTCCAGAAAATTGCTTACCATGAGATGAGCAGCCCCGCCGAACACTCTTTTGAGAAAGGACTGGCTTTCGGCTCTGACACATTCTTTTTCCGACACCAAGGGGTAATACTTGTAGCTTCTTCCTTCTTTCTCAAACCCGATAGCTTTTTTCTTCAACAGCCGGTTAATAAACGTGCGGACGGTCTGGTCGCTCCACTCGATCTCGTCCGGCAATTGCAGAGTAATTTGTTCCGCGGTTATCGGGTTGTCCTTCCAGATGATCTTCATGATTTCCCACTCGGATTCCGATATTTTCGGTGTGTTGGCCATATGGTCACCTTGCTTTCTGTTTCATTTACGTTCGTAAGGGGGAATGATCGAATCTGATATTACGTTTGTAAATGAAAATTGTCAAGACGATTTCCCGTGTCCGTTCTTTGGGCAATTTTTCGGGGTAGGCAAGCACCCCGCAGCCGTTCCTTATGTGCACAGTTTTTTATCCCGTCACTTCATGAAATTGGCCAAATCGATAGGCTTTTCATTCATCAGGAACTGAAGGATTTTGTTTCGCTCAGGGCCATCATCCCCCGGGCCATCATTCCAAAACGTTACCTGGAAGCACACATCGTTTTCTTTCCAGAAATAGGAGACCATTCCGACGTTTGATGGGTGATTTGATTCGTCATCTTTATATGGGGCCGTCTTCAGCAGCTCCTTTCCTGCTATTTTTATCACCTCTGCTTTCACTGCATATTTTTCGCCGTTGATCCGGGAAAAGGCGACATTCCCGTTCTTCTTGAACGTTTCGTACATGTTGTTATTCTTGATTTGCTGAAGCTTTACCCTTTTGATTCCCTCTCTCCTCTCATCCTTCGGTTTCGGTTCATAATAGAAAATGTCGAAAGTTTTGTTCTTTTTGTCTGTCTCATTTTCGGGAAAACTGAAATCGAGCTTCGGGCCTACCCGCGCATGCTCGGCTGGAATCGCTCCCGGAAGCTGCAAGGGAAGCTTGGGCGCAAAGCCAATCGCTTCCGGTACCTGCTTCAAATCGTCGGTGTCATAAATATCTTCGCTGAACCGTTCTTCGCTGATGAAGCGCTTGTACAGCTCCTGATCGGGATCCTTCATCGAAGGGATGATGTTGCCGATCTCCTCATCCTTGACCTTGAGACTTGATGAAGAAGTTTCGATTTCATACTGAACGCCTTGGTCCTGCCAAAAATAACGCCGCTGCCATTCCTTGTTTGTTTCATGTTCAATCGTGATTTTTACTACCTTCTGCCCCTGGACGCTTAAAGTCTCTTTCTTCTTCGCCAATATTTCTTTTTTTTCTACATCGCCATCTACAACAGTCAGCTTAAAATCGCTATGATAAAAGTCGTTGGTCACGGCTTCCAGATCTGCTTCGGCAGGTCGTGCCGTTAACCGAAATCTTCCATCGCCAATCCCTTCCACGACTTTAATGAAATCCAGCCTCGCAAAACTTGTCCCTGCTTTTTCCTTCGGTGCAAAGTAGATATCTGTAAAACGGTAACCCTCGGGCAAGGCTGCCGGAACCTTGAACTTGAAATCGGACACCTGTACGACCTTTTCCAGACTCTTATAGGGCCGCATAAGCTCATAATCGAACAGGATCCGGGCTTTCCCCGCCGCTTCCGCGCTTGCAGACTGGCTGCCGGGAGCTTGAGGAGCGCTGGCGGGCACTGGACTGCTGGCGTTTGTCAAGGTTGCCGCACCCAGTACCCCTACGCATAAAACGGCAGCGACAGACAGTTTATACGATCCCTTTTTAAACGACTTGATCATGTGAATCCTCCTCTTCATTTCCATTTGGTAATTGGGTCCGAAAAAATACAGCAGCTCGGACTGGCGGCCAGCCGGAGAAAAGCGCTTCAGGCATTCGATGATTGTCATCCCGTACGGCACCGCCTCCGCTTCGCCGAGCGCCTCCAACACGCAGGCGTCACAGGCAAGCTCCCGGTCCGCTTTCATCCGCCTCATGCCAATCCACACCAGCGGATTCATCCAATGGACCGCCAGCGCCAAGCTCCCTATCGCATTCCACATGATGTCTTTTCTCTTGTGATGGGCGAGCTCGTGCAAAAGGATGTGGGTAAGCTGGGATGGGCTCAGCTCCCTGGCCATCGCTTCGGGCAGATAGATCCACGGGCGGAAAAATCCGGAGAGATACGGGCTGTTCGCGTGTTGTCCGGTATAGACGTGAAGAGGTTTCCCGATCTCCAGCCGCACTCGGCAAGCCTCTGCGATCGACAGGATTTCGGGGTCGGTCAGCGGCTCCATCTGTCTGCGCTGCCGACTCATCCTCACCGAAAATGCGGCCACATACAGCATCAGAGCCAAGGCTCCAGCCAGCCATACGACAGCGGCGACTTGCAAGCCGAGCGGATAGGCGGAGCTTGCTTGTTCCGGTGCCTCATCCGCTTGCCGGGCGGGAACATCCGCTGGCGGCGGCGGGACTTCCATCAGCGGCGGATTCGTCTGAGCCTCCGGAATTGGAGCATCGCGATGATCGCCAGACACCTCCGGACGGGAACGGTTCTCCGCCAGCGGGTCGAACAGGGAAGCCTGTTTGCTCTGGGTGGCCATCGGGAAGAGATGAAAGACGCTCACCGGGCTTTCCGGGAAAACAGGCACTAGCAGCCGCAACAGCACCAGCAGCCATAAAGCATGCGCAAGCCGGAGACTAAGGTGGCGGCGCAGCAGTCTTTGCACAGCCATCACCAGCAGCAGAACAACGCTCGCCGCTACGGTAGCATCCACAAACCAAAGAAAAGCGCGAATCAAAATATCCATGTTTCCCTCTCTTTACTGATACAGGTTGAAGGTTTACTCATGACTGCGATCCGTTCTAGTTGTCCCTGCTTTTCCGACAGTATTTTTTGATAACGGAAGCTTGATTTTTTAGCGCGGCAACCGGACCGCCGCTCTTGTTCCCCTCACGACTTTCCAACGCGGCGGCTGTCGGCTCCCTCTCTAGCAAATAAGCTTTATTTGAAAGTAGCCAGATCGACAGGCTTCTCATTCATCAGGAACTCCAGAATCTTGTTTCGATTCGGGTCGTCATTTCCCTGGCCATCATTCCAAAAGGTAACTTTCAAGCACACATCGTTTTCTTTCCAGAAATAGGAGACCATCCCGACGTTTGATGGGTGATTTGATTCGTCATATTTATACGTGGCCGTCTTCAGCAGCTCCTTTCCAGCTATTTTTATCACCTCTGCTTTCACTGCATCTTTTTCGCCGTTGATCCGGGAAAAGGCGACATTCCCGTTCTTCTTGAACGTTTCGTACATGTTGTTATTCTTGATTTGCTGAAGCTTCACCCGTTTGATACCCGGGTTGCTCTTATCGGCTGATTTATAGAAGATAGAAAGGACCCTGCTCTTTTCGTCTGCCTTATTTTCGGGATAGCTGAAATCGAGCTTCGCGGTAATCGTAGCCTTCACCGCTGGAAGCGATCCCGGAAGCTGCAAAGGAAGCTTGGGGACAAAGCCGACTGCTTTGGGTACCTGTTTCACGTCTTCTGAATCATAAATCTCTTCGTTCAACTGTTCTTCGCCGATGAATCGCGCGAAGAGTTCTTTATCCGGATACTTCATCGAAGAAATCGTCTTGACTATTTCGTCATCCTGGAGCTCGGCGGTTGATGAGGTAGTCTCGATTTTATACTGAATCCCCTGATCCTGCCAAAAATAATGGCGCTGCCAATCGCTAACTGTTCCATGTTTGATTGTGACCTTCTCCACTTTTTGTCCTTGAACGTTGAGGGGCTGTTTCCGCTTTTCCAGCAACTCCTTTCTTTCCTTATTGTTTTCCACAATCGAAATTTCAGTAAGTTCCTTTCTTAAAAAGTGGCCGACTACGGCTTGCAGATCCGCTTCGGCTGGTTGTGCGAACAAGCTGAACTCTCCCTGATGAATACCTTCGACACTTTTATCGAAATTCAGCAACGCCAATTTTGCCCCGCCTTTTTCCTTTGGTGCAAAGGCGCCTTCTGTAAAGCGGTAACCAGCGGGCAAGGCTGCCGGAACCTTGAACTTGAAATCGGAAAGCTTGACGACTTTTTCCAGATTTCTATAGTACCGCCGCTCCGAATCAAACAATAGCCGTGCCTTCTCCGCCGCTTCCGTGCTTGCAAACTGGCTGCCGGGAGCTTGAGGAGCGCTGGCGGGCACCGGACTGCTGGCGTTGGTCAAGGTTGCCGCCCCCAGAACCCCCACGCATAAAACGGCAGCGAAAGACAGTTTATACGATCCCTTTTTAAACGACTTGATCAAGTGAATCCTCCTCTTCATTTCAACTCGATGATCGGGTCCGAAAAAATACAGCAATTCAGACTGGCGGCCAGCGGGAGAAAAGCGCTTCAGGCATTCGATGATCGTCATCCCGTACGGCACCGCCTCCGCTTCGCCGAGCGCCTCCAGAACGCAGGCGTCACAGGCAAGCTCCCTGTCCGCTTTCATCCGCTTCATGCCGATCCACACCAGCGGATTCATCCAATGGACCGCCAGCGCCAAGCTTCCTATCGCATTCCATATGATGTCTTTTCTTTTGTGATGGGCAAGCTCGTGCAAAAGGATGTGGGTAAGCTGGGATGCGCTCAGCTCCTTGGCCATCGCTTCGGGCAGATAGATCCACGGGCGGAAAAATCCGGAGAGGTACGGGCTGTTCGCGTGATGACCGGTATAGACGGGAACAGGTTTCCCGATCCCCAGACGCACTCGGCAAGCCTCTGCGATCGACAGGATTTCCGGGTCTGTCAGCGGCTTCATCCGCCTGCGCTGCCGACTCATCCTCACCGAAAATGCGGCCACATACAGCATCAGGGCCACGGCTCCAGCCAGCCATACGACAGCGGCGACTTGCATGCCGAGCGGATAGGCGGAGCCGGCTTGTTCCGGTGCCTCATCCGCTTGCCGGGCGGGAACATCCGTCAGCGACCGCGGGCCTTCCATCAGCGGCGGATTCATCCGAGTCTCCGGGATTGCAGCATCGCGGCGATCTCCATACGCCTGCGGGAGCAGCTGGTTCTCTGCTGGCCGGTCGAACAGCGAAGCCTGTTTGCTCTCCGAACCCGTCTGCAAGAGATGAAAGACGCTCACCGGGCTGTCCGGGAAAACGGGGACCAACAGCCGCACCAGCACCAGCAGCCACAAAACATGTGCAAGGCGGGGACTCAGCCTGCGGCGGAACAGTCTTTGCACAGCCATTACCAGCAGCAGGACAACGCTCGCCGCTACGGTAGCATCCAGAAACCAAAGAAAAGCGCGAATCAAAATATCCATGTTTTCCCCTCTCCGGCATGTTGCTTGGTACTCACCCTGGCTCGCTCCATGATTTACAGTTGTAAATAAAACTTGCTGCCTCTGATATTACGCTTGTAAACAAAAACTGTCAATAGCTGGTTTCCGTGGAATATTATTTTTTTTGCCCGTGGACGCTGCTGGAAACATAAAAGCCAGCATGCTCCGGTTGATTCCCGGAGCATGCTGGCTCTCCTGATGACGCCCGCCTTACTTGTCCAGATGCTTGATCACTTCGTCCAGCATCAGATTTCGCGACACAACCCCCATCCCGCTCAGCCACGGGTCGGTCGACACCTCATACACATTCCCGGCCTGAACCGCCTTTAACGTCGCCCAAAGGGGGTTGTCCTTCAGCTTTGTCGTCATGATGTTTTCCTGGTCGCGGCTGAACCAGAAGATGACGTCCCCGTCCATATCGGCGATTTGCTCTTCTGTCGCTTTCTTGGCAAACTCTTTCTCCGACTGGGCCTTCGGACGGGGGAAACCAAGCTCCTCGATGAATTTCCCGCTGTACGATTCCGACAGGTAAATGCGAATGTGATCCGCATTCATCCGCAACATGGAAACTTCTGTTTTCCCGACTTTATCGCCCATTTTCGCCTTGAATTCGGCCACGCGCTTTTCATAATCGCCAATCATCTTTTCAGCTTCCTTCGCTTTTCCCACAGCTTCGGCATGCAGCTTCAAGTTTCCCTTCCAATCCAGTCCCAGCGTCTCCACGAAAACAGTGGGGGCAATTTGCATCAGCTTGGAATGAATGGCCTCGTGCTGGTCTTTGGTTCCCAGGATCAAATCCGGCTTCAATGCGGAGACGGCTTCCAGATTCGGCTGGTCGATCGTACCCACCTTTTCAATCCCGCTTGTTTTGTCGCCCAGATAGGAGAAAAACGGTTTGTCCAAAGACACCGTGGCAGCCCCCACAGGAGTTACGCCGAGTCCGAGAAGGTTATCCAGAGCGCCATTGTCCAGAACGACGATGCGTTTGGGTTCAGCAGGCACCTTCACTTCACCCATCGCGTCCTTTACGGTATGTTCTTGCGGACTCGCCTGGGTCGGAGCATTGGACGCCGGTGTTCCTTGAGCCGGTGTTGCGGCGGAATTGCCGCATCCAAACAAGAAAAGAGAGAGAGACAATATCAGCAGAAAAAAGAAAAGGGTGTGTCTTGAAATGGAATACATTGACAGATTCCCCCTTGCTCAGTATATTTTTTATGAGAATGATAACTATTCTCACAATTAGGAATCATATACTTGATAAATACGGTTGTCAAGGATATTTATGTAAATTCATGGATTGCGAGTGAGCGTCGTGAGCAAATCGCGGAATCATCTCTGTCTGCTTATCGGGCTGATCATGGGACTTGTAGCAGTCCTCTTCTTTATCGGGGTCAGCATTTCTTTTGGGATTGTGGACATCAGTATGCAAACCGTTGTCGAAACATTCCTTGAATTTGACGGGTCGAGGGAACAGCTGATCATTTATACCACCCGTCTTCCCCGAGCGTTGATTGCCGCGGCGGTGGGAGGGTGCCTCGCCGTGGCGGGGGCCATGACACAGGCTTTGACCCGAAATCCATTGGCTGCTCCCGATCTGCTGGGCATCAATCACGGAGCCGCGCTTATGGTTGTCTTGTCCCTGTTTCTCGTCGGGGGGCAAAATCTCACCCTCTATGCATGGGCCGCTTTTATCGGGGCGGGGGCGGTATCCATTCTCGTCTTCCTGCTCGGTTCAGTCGGGCGAACCGGAATGACTCCTCTGAAGCTGACGCTGGCAGGCGTTTCTGTCACAACCCTGTTGTCGGCGTCCACGCAATCGATCCTGATCTTTCACGAGCGTTCCCTTGATGAAATGCGCTTTTGGCTGGCAGGGTCGGTCGTGGGGAGGGACCTGGAGCTTCTCATCCGGGTTCTGCCCTTCATGATCGCCGGGCTGCTGCTTGCCTTTCTGTTGAGCAGGGAAGTCGATACCCTGCAGTTCGGAGACGATGTAGCCAAAAGCTTGGGGCAGCGTACAACGCTGGTGCGCACGCTCGCTTTTACCGCTGTGGTGCTGCTTTCCGGCAGCAGTGTAGCGGTGGCCGGTCCCATCGGATTTGTCGGGCTCGCCGTTCCGCATCTTGTCAGGTCCGCTGTCGGCAAAGACCACCGCTGGATTTTTGCCTACTCGGCGGTGGCGGGCGCTGCTTTGCTGCTGCTCGCTGATGTGGCGGCCCGGTTCATTTTGGACAATCAGGAGCTGCCTGTCGGCGTGATGACAGCTATCATCGGGGCTCCATTCTTTATCTACCTGGCGCGGAGGAGGGTGCACAAGCTATGAAGGGGGAAATGCTGCAGGGGCGGACGACAACGCTTTTTGCCTTGCTTATCCTGCTTAACATCGCTTTTTTGGCGGCCAATGTAGGGGCGGGAGTATACGACCTGTCTCTGTGGGAAGTGGTCCGTACGCTGCTCGGGCTGGGGAGCGGGGAACATGCGTTTATCGTCAATACGCTGCGTCTTCCGCGTGCCCTGATTGCCTTTTTGGCAGGGGCGGGACTGGCTGTTTCGGGCGCGATTTTGCAGGGGATCACATCCAATCCTCTCGCATCTCCCGGCGTCATCGGGCTGAATGCAGGGGCTTCGCTCGCCGCTGTTCTCGTGATCGTCGCGCTGCCAGCGGTTCCGCTCGGCTTATTGCCGCCTGCCGCATTTGCGGGAGCGCTGCTCGCGGCGGCCCTCACTTACTGGCTTGGCTGGAAGGGGGGGAGCTCGATGTACCGGATCATTCTGGTCGGGGTGGGCGTCTCCGCGGTCGCGCAGGCCTTGATCACGATCATCATGATGTCCGGAAAAATCATGCTGGTCACGCAGGCTCTGATCTGGATGACAGGGAGCGTTTACGGCAGGGGATGGGAGCACTTCTACGCCCTCCTTCCCTGGATGCTTCTGTTCCTCCCGCTGGCGTTTTTGCTCTCCCGGCAGCTGAACCTGCTGCAGCTGGGCGATGACGTCTCCAAAGGGCTTGGCAGCAAAATCGAGTGGGTGCGGGGCGGGCTGATTCTGGTCAGCGTCGCATTGGCGGCAGCTTCCGTGGCGACCGCCGGAACCGTGTATTTTGTAGGTCTGATGGCTCCGCATATCGCCAGACGGTTGGCCGGACCCTCCCACACGACTCTGCTTCCGGCCGCTGCGCTGACCGGCGGGCTGCTTGTTCTCGCGTCCGATTTCATCGGCCGAACGATCGCAGCTCCGGTAGAGCTTCCCTGCGGGTTGATCACAGCGATGATCGGCGCGCCCTATTTCGTTTATCTGCTGCTGACGGAAAAAAAACAATCAGCTGCAATGTAAATAAAAGGAATTATTGACAATGATTATCAATATCATCTAAAATGGGGTTGCCCACGGGAGAACCGGACGGGGAAGGAGGTGATTTTCTACCAGTGAGGGCGAAGGGAAAGTGTAGCGAGTGCAGTTAGCGAGGAGAACAACGAGAAGCAATGCAATCCGGTCCATCCGGCAAGTATTTTTACGAAAACAGGAAAAAGCCGCTAACCAGGCAGACTTTGGCCGGTGCAGTCTGGTAACGGCGTTCGATCGGTACCCCGATTTTTACTGGGTAAAAAAGGGCACCTTTTTTCAATGTAGCAAAAACAAGAATGGATGTAAATGAAAGGGATCTACCCATCGGGCAACATCCTCATTTTTTTGACCACAAATGATAATGATTATCATTTTTGTTTAAGGAGGGATCCGCATGCCTTTTGCAGGAGCACGACCCGCTGTCAAATCCTCCATCGTCGATTGCGTCGGACACACTCCCTTGGTTCAGCTCAACCGGCTTTTTCCGCATCAAGCGTTGAGCGTGCTGGCCAAGCTTGAGTTTATGAACCCGGGCGGCAGCATGAAGGACCGCCCCGCCCGCTACATTGTCGAACAGGGGCTGAAGGATGGGACGATCCGTCCCGGCACACACATCATCGAGAGCACGTCCGGCAACCTCGGCGTCGCGCTCGCCATGGTTGCCAGAGTCTACGGACTGTCGTTTACATGCGTCGTCGACCCGAAAATTACGAAGGCGAATCTCCAAATCCTGCACCAGCTCGGCGCCAATGTTGACATGGTGGATCAGCCGGACGATCAGGGCGGATATTTGCAGACCCGTATCCGCAGAGTACAGGAGCTGTTGACCATACTCCCCGACAGCTTCTGGATCAACCAGTACGCCAACGAGCTGAACTGGAAGGCCCATTATTACGGGACCGGCAGCGAGCTCGTGGAACAACTGGACGAGCCGGTGGATTGCCTGTTTGCCGCCGTAAGCACGACAGGCAGCATTATGGGCAACGCCCGTCGCTTGCGGGAAGCTTTTCCGCACATCAAAATCGTGGCCGTGGATGCGGTCGGCTCGATCATCTTCGGTTCTCCCTCGGCTCCCCGGGAACTGCCGGGCATCGGTTCAAGCCGCGTACCCGAGCTGCTCAACCCGGACGAAATCGACGAGGTCGTACATGTCAGCGATCGGGAATCCGTACAGGGCTGCAGGGATCTGCTGTTCCATGAAGGGATTTTCGCCGGAGGCTCTTCCGGTTCGGTGATCGCCGCCGTTCGCAAGCTGCTTCCCGCCTTTCCTCCCACCTATCGCATCGCCGTCATCTTGCCCGACAGAGGGGACCGTTATCTGGACACGGTTTACGATGACGATTGGGTTTCCGGTTTGCCTGCTCGTTAAAAACCATGCGAAACGAAAGAGGTGTGTCCCGTGATCAACACCACAAGACAGCGAGCCGCGGTCACAAGCCATACGGCCCCCCACACTCCCGCTCTGCTGTACCTGAACAGGGAGACGATTGCTGCTCTGGGCGGGAACGCGTCGGCCCTTTATGTCGAAGCAATCGCCGAGGTGCTGGCCAAGCACGCTCGAGGACAATACGTCCAGCCGCTGAAGCCGTACCTCAGAACAAACGAAAAAGACGGCCACATCGCCGACCGCATTATTGCCATGCCTGCCCATGTAGGCGGGGAGGGTTCCGTCTCCGGCATCAAATGGATTGGCAGCAAGCACGACAATCCGGAAAAAAGAGGGCTTGAGAGGGCGAGCGGTCTGATTATTTTGAACGACCCCGTTTCCCGCTACCCGATTGCGGTGATGGAGGCGGGCCTGATCAGCAGCATGAGGACCGCTGCGGTCACGGTAGTGGCTGCGCGCCACTTGGCCAAGCAAGGGTTTGCCACGGTATCATGCATAGGCTGCGGGCTCATCGCCAGAAGGCAGCTGCAATCCCTGCTGGAACAATTCCCCCAGATTGAAGCCGTCTATTTGTTCGACCTCCATGAAAAGGCCGCCCGGCAATTGGCCCAGGATATGGCCAAATCCTTCCCGGCTGTCTCCTTTACTGTCAAAGAATCAGCCGAACAGGCGATTCGACAGGGAGAAGTCGTGGTGACTTGCACGGTTGCAGACCAGCCGTACATTCCTTTTGAATGGCTGCAAAAAGGCGCTTTTGTCAGCAATGTCTCGATTATGGACTTGCATAAAGAAGTGTTTATCCGCGCCGACAAAGTGGTTGTCGACGATTGGGATCAGTCTAACCGCGAGAAAAAAGTGATCAACCAGCTCGTGCTGGAAGGAAAATTCTCGCGCGAGCAGCTGCATGCGGAGCTGGGGGAAATCCTCATCGGCAAAACATGCGGCCGGGAGACAGACGAAGAAATCATCATCCTTAACCCGATGGGCATGGCAGTCGAGGACATCGCCTGCGCCCAAAAAATATATCAACGGGCAGTGGAGCTCGGGGTCGGTCTTCCGCTCTCCTTGTATTAAAGGCTTTCCGAGTAACTTTTCTGGGATTTTGACAAGAAAGGCAGGGGATGCGGCAATGAAACATGCAGAGGGGATCGCTTTCCAAAAGCGGCCGCTGGAAGCGCTATGGGCCGAACATGCGGCGATCGAAAGGGTGTTGAACGCCTATCTTCGCGAAAACGGCATTTTCGACCCGAGAGTCCAGCCTGATCAAAAGCAGCTTTCCATTCCGCTCGCGGCTGGGGCGATGTTTCGCCTCGACTTGACCAGCACCGGCGTTTCGCTCGCCGGCGAGATGACCTTTTGGTCAAGAGGGGGTCAGCACGCGTACGGCTCCTCTTTCTATCAAGCGACGGAGTCTTCCTATCGAAGGATCGACGGCTGGCAGCTGATTCATTTCATCCTCGAAGAGCTTTCCCACCTTGAAAAAAACGAAGAGATTCGACTCCAAAAGAAAAGCGAGCTGCTTATGCACATCCAAAACAGCGTGCAAAAGACCGAGGGCTACCTTCGCCATTTTCTCCTCCGGCGGCAGACTCGGCAACCATCGTCCGGCTTTCTTTCATCGGAACAATCGCTCTTTTTCGGCCATCCGTTTCACCCGACTCCGAAAAGCTCGGCAGGATTCGCGGAACGAGACCTGCACAGGTTCGCTCCAGAGCTCGGGGCGTCGTTTCCGCTGCACTATTTGACTGTTTCCCCCGAGCTGATCGCGGAAGAGTGGATGGAGCACCCCGAAGCGGGCGGCGCGGAAGCTTGCATACCACAGCCTGTTCGGGAAGCGGCGGCGGCCCAAGCGGACAGGGGGCAAAAAGATTACAAGCTGCTTCCCTGCCACCCTTGGCAGGCCCGCTATCTGTCCTCGCACGAACAGCTCCGCGGCCTTTTTCTTGAGGGGAAAATCGCCGACCTGGGGCCGATGGGAGACGACGTCTATCCCACTTCCTCGGTGAGGACCGTCTGGGAGCCTGCGCACTGCTGCCAGTTCAAGCTGCCGCTTCACGTCCGCATCACGAACTTCATCAGAGTCAATACGCGTGAACAGATCAAACGAACGATGGATGCGGCGAAAATCGTCCTGCAAGAAAAGAACGCCTTTCATAACGAGCGCTTCCGGGTATTGATGGAATACGGGTTTCGATCCATTTCCCTGCCGGAGCTTCCTCCCTCGGAGAACGACCTGCTTATGCAAGAGTGCGCCGTTGTCTTTCGCGAAAATCCGCCGGAGCTTCGGTACGAGGACAGTCCTGTCTTCGTCGTCGGTTCCCTGATGGAAGCGCCCCCTGGCGAAACCGAACCCGCTTTATTCCGCGCCATGCGGGAAAACGATAGCCGCCGTTTGCCCGATCTGGCCGATTGGTTCCGGCAGTACCTCTCAATCAGCATGCTGCCGGTGCTCTCGCTTTTCTCGGAAACGGGAGTGAGCCTGGAGGCGCATGCCCAGAACTCGCTGGTCAGGCTGGAGAGCGGCTGGCCTGTCAAGCTGTACGTTCGCGATCTGGAGGGCATCAGCGTAGACCGGGAAACCGCTCTCGGCAAGGGGTGGGTCGGCACGCTGGTGGATGCGGACAGCCCCGTTCTCTATTCACGAGAACAGGCGTGGCGCCGCTTGCAATATTACTTTTTTGTCAACCATCTCGGCTATGTCGCGCGTACCCTGGCCAAATACGGAGGGCAGGATGAGTCCGCTTTTTGGAGCATTGCCAGAAACACCTTGCTGGAGCAGCGCAAACGCCCTTTGTCCGAGCGAATGGCAGGCTGCATCGATGCTTTGTTGCATGGCAAAACGATGCCGGCAAAAGCCAATCTGGTCAGCATCTTTCAGCGGAGAGGCGAATCGCCGCTCTATGTGGACATTCCCAATCCGATTCGCTGCTGACGAGTAATAAACCGTACAGGAACTGCCTTTACCATGAAGGGGTGAAACCATGGAGAACGTTATGAGTAAATCTTTTGATCCCGCACTCCCGATGCAGGCTTGGGAGGCTGCCTTGCGCAGTCCCGAATATGCCAAGGTGCGCAGACGGATTTTCCGGCAGATCGTTGAATCCCTGATCTACGAAGAGCTGGTCGAGGAAAAATCGCTGGTTCTTCCTGACGGCGAGAGGGGATTCGTGCTGGAAGGCCGTACCCGGACAGGTAAACCGGTGCAATATCTTTGCCGCGGCCAAAGGAAGCTAAGCTATGCGAGAGTCCGCTTGACGGCGGCCCCTATCATGAGAAGGGAAGACGGGAACGAGACGGAGGCAACCTGCCTGGCGACCTTCGTGGAAGAAATCGGCCCGGTCGCCAAGGAGGAGCCGAAACAGCTGGAAGTCTTTATCAAGGAAATCCGGCAAACTCTGCTTCATGACACGTGCGCAAAATACCTCCAGACGAAGCGCCCGCCTGCTTCCCCGGCCCACAGCTATGCCGAGCTGGAGGGTGACATCCTGGATGGCCATCCGTACCACCCTTGCTACAAGTCAAGGATCGGCTTCAGCCCGGCGGAAAACGCGGCGTATGGTCCAGACTTCAAGCCTTGGTTCAAGCTTTTCTGGGTTGCCGTGCAGAGACAGAGAGCCGTCATTTCTTCCTCCACGGGCCTGGATGTTCAGGAGTTTCTGCGCAGCGAGCTGGGAGAAGCTGTGCATCGGACTTTCGCGGAACAAATCCGCAGCCGGGGATACGATCCGGAGGAGTACGTATTTGTGCCTGTTCACCCGTGGCAGTGGGAGAAAAAAGTTGCGGACGCCTTTTTCGAGCAAATCGGCAGCGGACAGTTGCTTTTGTTGGGGGAAGGAACCGATGATTACAGCCCCCAGCAGTCCATCCGCACGCTGACCAACCGGACATCTCCCGGGAAAGCGCACGTCAAGGTTTCGCTGAGCATTCAAAATACGTCGGCAAGCCGCATTCTCGGTCACCATCACGTGGAAAACGCCGCGATTGTCTCCGACTGGCTGGAATCGATCAGAAAGGGCGATTCCTACTTGCGGGACGAACTGCGCGTGGTCTTGCTGCAGGAAGTGCTGGGCGTCCACTTTTCCGATCCGGATCTGCCCGAAGCCGTTCAAAGGGAGATGTACGGTTCATTGGGCGCTATTTGGCGGGAAAATGTTTCTCTTTATCTGGACCCGGACGAAAACGCCGTTCCCTTTACGGCACTGTGCCACATCGGTGCGGACGGCATTCCTTTCATTGATGCGTGGGTACAGACATACGGCTTGCCCGCATGGCTGAAGCGTGTACTGGAAGCCTCCATTCTCCCGCTCGTGCATTTTATGTACGCCCACGGCATCGCCCTGGAATCGCATGCGCAAAACATGGTGCTGCTCCACCGCGACGGATTGCCCACGCGGGTCGCTCTGCGCGATTTTCCCGGAGGAATCCGCTGCTACACAGGGGAATTGGCCGATAAAGCGTCCCAGCCCCATTTGAAGGCTCCGCCTGCCTTCCATTCCAATGTCATTTCGTCCATGGCGACAGAGCAGGCCGCCGAGGTCACCGACTTTTTGCATGACGCGTTCTTTCATATCAACCTGTCGGAGTTTGCCATGTTCCTGAAAGAGCAGTACGGTTTTTCCGAGCACAGCTTTTGGGCGATGGCCGCTGAGATCATTCTTTCCTACCAAAAGCAATTCCCGCAGCTTCGCGAGTTGTTCGCCAAGCTCGATCTGTTCCAGGAGAACGTGCTGGTCGGGCAATTGACGATCCGCCGGTTATGCGGAGAAACCCTTTACCGGGAGCATCCGGTCGCAAATCCGCTGCACAGGGCTTTGAAGGAGCTGATGGTATGAATCCGCCAAGTCCCCTGAACCTGTTGAACCAGCTGGCCCGGATCATAGAGGAAAAAAAGCGCGCACAGGAACAGCCGATTTGCGCCTATCTGTACGATCTCGATGCGCTGCGGCGACATGTCGAGGAAGTGACACGCTTGCTTCCTCCTTCCTGCCGCCTGTTTTACGCGATGAAAGCCAACTCTGACGCGGAGATTCTGAAAACGGTCAGCGAGCATGTACACGGCCTTGAGGTGGCTTCCCTCGGAGAAGTGATAAAAGCGCGGGCCGCAAGTGAACGGATACCTGTTATCTTCGGCGGGCCGGGGAAGACGGACGCGGAAATCAGGGGAGCGATCGAGCAGCAGGTCGCACTCTTGCATGTGGAGAGCCTGCATGAATTGAAAAGAGTGGAACACATAGCCGCATCCATGAATAGGATCGTCTCCATCCTCCTCCGCATCAACCTGAGCGGGCCCTTCCCGCAAGCGACCCTCGCCATGGCCGGAACGCCGACGCAGTTTGGCATCGACGAGCCTCTGGTCGGGGAAGCGATACAGCTGGCGTTGTCTTGCCCGCACATTTCGCTGGAGGGATTCCACCTGCACTCGCTCTCCAACCAGTTGGACTGGCGCAGCCATCTGGAGCTGCTCGCCTACTATTTTGACAAGGTGGATGGCTGGTCCGAGCAATACGGCATCAACGTCTCTACGATCAACGTCGGAGGCGGGATCGGGGTCAATTACGCTGACATCCACAGCCAGTTTGCATGGAACGATTTTGCCGACGGCCTTTCGCGCCTCATCAGCGAGCGGAACAAAGAGGGAACCTCGATGCTGTTTGAATGCGGCCGCTTTCTGACCGCGGCTTGCGGCTACTATGCCGCAGAAGTGATCGACATCAAGAAAAACCACGGCAAGCATTTTGTCATTGTCAGAGGAGGCACCCACCATTTTCGTTTGCCGGTTTCCTGGCAGCACAACCATCCATTCGCCGTCATACCGCTGGACACGTGGAAGTATCCATTCGAGCGGAAGGGAACCACTGACAGCGACGTGACCATCGTCGGCCAGCTTTGCACGCCGAAAGATGTATTTGCCAGGGATGTGCTCGTCGACCGCATCCGTATCAGTGACGTGGTTCTCTTTTTGTACGCCGGGGCATACGGGTGGGCGATTTCTCACCACGATTTCCTCAGCCACCCTCATCCCGAGCGCATTTATTTGGAAAGCACACCTGTTCTCACGTAGCCATCCCGAGTGGCAAGGGGTAAAAAGGAGGCTCTCATGTCAGAAGTATTGCTGTCACTGCGATTGATCGAGCTGGACAAAATGTCGCTTCACGAAGAGCATGAACCGTCAAGGCTTGAACGGGTCAGCCAGTCGATGAAAGAAGACGGGTTCCTGCGCCATCCGGTATTGGCGACGGAAATGAGAGACGGCCGCTATCTGGTGCTGGATGGTGCCCACCGCATCGGCGCTCTCAGGCTGCTGGGGTACTGCAAGGTGCCTGTACAGGTCGCGAGGCGGGAGGATTTTTCTGTCGAAGCGTGGCATCATATCGTGCCTGCGAACGGGGGAGTCCGTCAGCTTTTTCAGGACGCTTCCCTTGACTGGGCAACGGGCGGCGAAGCTGCAAGACAGCGGCAAGGATGGTTGGAGATCGTCGATGAGCGCGGAAATGTGAGCGCCCCGGGTTTCGGAGGTCAACAGGACCTTCTGCAGGTGTGTCACAAGGTGGTCTCCACGTACAGCGCGTCTGGAGCGGTCAAGCGGGTCCCTGCCGGAACCTGCCGTTTGCCGGACAGCGGGATGCTGCTGATCAGATTCAAGCCGCTTTCGTTCGGGGAGCTGGAGCGGGTGATTGAGGAAGGACGCGTGCTTCCGGCCGGAGTCACCCGCTTCCAGATCAACGGCCGCTTGCTGAACCTGAAAATCCCTCTTCGCTTGCTGCACAGAGAGTCCGACGCTGCGGAATGGGAGAAGCTGCGTAATATGTGGCGGCGTTCGCTTCGTTTATATACAGAACAAGTTTATTTATGTGAAATATAAAAACTAGGGGCTTCAGCCGCGGCTTACCAAAGAGAAGCGGATCATCAGGCGTTTGACGCTTTTTGATGATCCGCTTTTTTCTGTCTGTACCAATCAGTTGATCCCGCATCTTTCGGCCAGGTATTCCACCAGGTGGACGGCCCGCATCCGGCCATTCAGGTTTTCGCGCTCGATGCCGAGCTTCATTTGCAAAAGGCAGCCCGGGTTTGTCGTGACAATCGTGGTTGTCTGCGTATCTTTGACGTGCTTCATTTTGTGGTCGAGGATTTCCATCGAGGCATCGTACTGCACGATGTTGTAAATCCCCGCCGAACCGCAGCACATATTGGCCTCATTCATCTCGACCAGCTCCACGTTGGGCAGGCTTTTGATCAGCTTCAGCGGGTCTGCGGTTACTTTTTGGACGTTGGTCATATGACAAGAACGCTGGTACGTAACCCTCTCTGCAGGTCTTTCTTGTCCCACGATCCCGCCGCACAGGGCAAGTACCTGGGAAATGTCTTTCGTTTTCCCGGCAAACTGGCGGGCACGCTCAGCCCATTCTGGTTCGCCCGCCAACAGATGATCGTATTCCACCATCATCGCGCCACAGCCTCCCGCGTTGTTTACGATGAAGTCCACTTCCGCCTGTTCAAACGCGACAATATTTTGCTTCGCCAGCTGTTTGCTCTCTTCCATTTCTCCTGTGTGCGCATGCAGCGCGCCGCAGCAGGTCTGCTTCTCGACGACGATCACATCGCAGCCGACTTCCGCCAGCAGTTGGACGGACAGCTGATTGATCCTTCTGAACATCGCGTCCATGACGCAGCCGACAAAGAACGCAACCGTGTATTTCTTTTCACCCTTCGCGCTCGTAAACCTCGGCAGGCTGGAGCGTTCTTTCGGCGATACCGCCGCCGGCATGATCTTTTCAAATTCTCCCAGATGGGCGGGCAGCTTCTCCATCAGCCCGCTTTTTCTCGCCAGCTTCCGAACACCGGTTTTTTCATACAGCCACATGGCGTTGCCGATCAGATTCATCGCCCTGCGGCTGGGGAAAACCTTTTTGAACAGCGTGTTTCTGAGCGCTTTGACGGGCACGGAAAACTTCTTGCGCCGCGTCACGGCCGCGCGGGCCGATTCGAGGATCGCGCCGTATTCCACGCCTGTCGGACAGACCGTTTCGCAGGCCCGGCAGCCGAGGCACAGATCCAGCGGCTCCTCCAGTACCGACAAATCCTTGATTTTCCCTTCGCCCGCCATCTTGACCAGGTTGATCCGGCCGCGCGGGGAATGCGTTTCCTTGCCCATTGTCAAATAAGTCGGACAGGCGGGCAGACAGTAGCCGCACTGTACGCATTTGTTGGTTTTGTCGTAATTCAGCTCTTCACGCAGTGCCGCAAGATTTTCGCTCATTCGCTCAACACCAACTTTTGTCCGGGCTCCGGAAAAATCTTGCCGGGGTTCATAATGTTACGGGGGTCCCACGCTTGCTTGATCCGCTTCATCATATCCAGACCGGCGGCTCCCAATTCCATTTCCATAAACGGCGCTTTCATCGTGCCGATGCCGTGCTCTCCGGACAGCGTGCCCCCGAGCTGCACGGCTGCTTCGAAAATTTCCGCAACGGCTTTTTCCACACGGGCCATTTCTTCCTTGTCCGTTTTGTCCGCGATGATGTTCGGATGGAGGTTTCCGTCGCCAACATGGCCAAACACGACGAGGTGGATATTGTACTTCTCCTTGATCTCCTGCAGGCGGCGGCACATCTCGGGAATTTTGCTGCGCGGCACCGTGGCATCCTCGGAAATTTTCGTCGGCTTCACCTTGACGATCGCCGGAGAAACGAGCTTTCTCGCCTTCCAGACATCTTCCTTTTCCGCCTTTGTTTGCGGGACGCGCACTTCCCTGGCACCGATTTGCTTGCATACCTGGGAGACCTGCTGGGCTTCGTCGCGGACCGCCATCGGATGGCCGTCCAGCTCGATCAGGATCAACGCCTCCGCATCGATGGGCAAGCCCGACGGCTGGTAGTTTTCGACCGCCACCATGGAGGCCTGGTCCATCAGCTCCATTTTGGATGGCAGGATGCCGGAGGTGAGGATTTGGGAGATCGCTCTCCCCGCGTCAACCAGACTGTCAAAGACGGCCATCACCGTTTCCGAGGCGGGAGGCTTCGGGATCAGCCGCAGAATGGCTTTGGTGATGATGCCAAGCGTGCCTTCCGATCCGACGATCAGCTTGGTCAAGTCATAGCCGGTCACGTTTTTGACCGTCCTTCCTCCTGTTCGGATGATCTCCCCCTCTGGGGTGATGACTTCCAGTCCGATCACGTAATCTTTTGTCACGCCGTATTTCAAGCCTCGCGGTCCGCCGGAATTCTCCGCCAGGTTCCCGCCGATGGTAGACACGTGGGAGCTGCTCGGGTCGGGCGGATACATGAGTCCCTTTGCTTCCGCCGCTTTGTGAATGTCGGCGGTGAGCACTCCCGGAGAGACAATGGCGACCAAATCTTCCTCGTCGATCTCCAGCAGCTCGTTCATCACCGACAAATCGATGACCATCCCTCCCTTGACCGGAAGCGGCCCTCCGCTCAAGCTGGTCGATTGGCCGCGGGGATAGACGGGAATTTTCTCGCGGTTGGCGTATTTCACCAGCTCGGCCAGCTCCTCCACGCTTTTCGTCTGGATGACCGCGTCGGGCAGATATGTTCCAAACGAGGCGTCGAAGGAGTAGCTGAACCGGTCGCTTTCCTCGGTAAGCACCCTGCCTGTTTTGACAATGTCGAGAATCTGTTTGATTTGCCTATCTGTCATCGTCTTTTTCTCCTCTTGTTGTTTGTCTACGAGAACAGGTCCAGCTTTTTCTCCGCATTCTTGAGGTGTATGGTGCATTGAATCTTCGCCAATTCCGGCTCTTCCATCTCGATGGCCGCCAGAATGTTCTGGTGCTCCTGGTAGACCGCTTTTCGTTTCTGTTTCAAGCCCAGGTTGGACTGAAGGGTGATTTTCAGGGCGCGCTCGTAGAGAGAAGACAGATTTTCCATCGCCTGGATCATGACCGGGTTATGCGTCGCCAAAAACATCGACCGGTGGAACTCCATATCCGCTTCCATGCCGATCTTGCTGTCGTCGGCCAGCTCCTCCTCCAGCCACTCCAGCGCCTCTCTCATCCGCTCCAGCTGTTCGGGCGTTCGTCTCAGAGCAGCCAGATAAGCAGCCTCAGGCTCAAGGATTTTCCTCATTTCAAAAAGATGCCTGATCCACTCCGCATCGTCATTTTCAATGTGGATGTTGCTGAATATGTTGGAGCCGTTCCGCTCCTCGACGAAGCTCCCGCCCCCCTGGCGCGAGTTGATCACACCGGCTGCCCGCAGTACGCTGAGCGCTTCCCGGATCGGGATTCGGCTCACGCCAAACTGGGCGGCCAGCTCCATTTCTGTCGGCAATTTCGAGCCCGGGGGATATTTGCCCGCCTCGATCAGCTTTAACAACTCACGCGAAATGATTTGCGACAGTTTTTCTTTGGACATCGTACATCTCCGATTCTCTTTTAATTTTATTTGTAATACAAATTGTAAATTATTTTGATTTCAAAGTCAAATCTGTCCGACTTCTCCCATCTCTTTTCGCGGACAAACAAAGAGAGGGACCAGGGATAGCCTCTGTTCAGTCACAGCATAATTGTAATACAAATATCGTTTTTCATCGTCTTGACCGGGCAACTCTTTTCCGCCAAAGGCCCCTTGTTTCGGGAAAAAGAAAAGTTCATGATGGACTCCTCATCCACAATGAACTTTCTTTTTGCGTTTGATCGCTTGTTTATTGATAGAGCTTTGCTAGTTTAGCTGCTTGCCCATTGTTTCCGGCAGGAACAGCAGAACGAGGACGGCTGCCAGCGCAAACGCGATGGCCAGGAACCCGAAAGCCGCGCCCAACCCCATACCGGTCGCCATAAATCCGACTAGGGTCGGCGCGGTTGCAGCGATACCGCGTCCAAAATTGTAGCAGAACCCTTGTCCGGTCGCGCGGATCTCTGTCGGGAACAGCTCGGCCAGAACGGCCCCAAATCCGCTAAAGTAGCCCGATCCGAAGAAGGCGACAAACGGACCGAGGATCAACAGCCTTGTCGCATCGCTGGACATGCCGTAAAACGGAACAAGCAGCGCTGCCAGTGCGAAGAACAGGATAAATGTCTTTTTCCGTCCGATCTTATCCGCCAAAAAGCCGAAGGAGACGTAACCGAACCAGGCACCTGTCTGCATGATCACAATCCAGGTGGTAGATTTCATGATATCCAGACCAGCCCCGCCTTGTTCCACCGGCGTGCCGAGGTAGGAAGGAATCCAGGTAAACAATCCCCAGTAGCCAAACTGCGCGCAAACGCTCAATGCCGCCCCGAGTATGGTCCAACGGAGAACCTTGCCGGAAAACAGCTCGACCAGCTTTGGCTTGCTTTTCTGCTTCTGGGTGGCATCCTGCTTCATTTTTTCCCAGATCTCAGGCTCTTTTGTGCCTTTGCGGATCCAAATGGCGACCAAAGCCGGAACAATCCCGAAAAAGAACACGCCTCGCCAGCCCCACAGCGGAATGACCAGACCGGCCACAATCGCAGCCAGCGCGTAACCGATTGCCCAGGCGCTCTGCACGAGACCCATCGCTTTTCCGCGATGCTTCGCGTCCCACGTCTCCGTGATCAACGCAGCGCCGGCGACCCATTCTCCGCCCATGCCGAGTCCAAGCAGCAAACGGAAGACGGCTAATTGTGTAACCGTTTGCGAGAAGCCACAGAGGAACGTGAACAATGAGTACACAATAATACTGATCATCAATGATTTCGTGCGTCCATAGCGGTCAGCGACCATCCCGAACAAAAGTCCGCCGAAGGCCGAGCTGAGCAAAGTAAGCGTTGCCAAAAAACCGCCTACTGTCTTGTCCATCTGCAATTCTTGCATCACTTGCACCAGAACCATCGAGTAGAGCATCACGTCCATCGCGTCGAGAGCCCACCCGGAACCGGCCGCGATCAAGGCCCGCCACTGGTTTTGCGTAACCTCTTTATACCACGGCTTGTTTGATACCTGTGCTTGCGCCATACTTTTTCAACCCCTTCTGTAGTCTTTACGTAAGCCCGATTAATTCTGCCGGGTTGAAACAAGCCATTTGCTCAACCTCTTTCTCTGTCATGCCCTGCGCAAGCAAGATTTGAATGAACTGGTTGTACCCTTCCGTCGGCACCGGATGATTGGCCTGTCCAAAATCGGTTTGCAGAATGCACTTTTCAATGCCGATCTGGCGGATGCCCTGTACCAGCTCGTCCGGTTCGATCGACTTCCACAGCGGCATCAGCGTCAGCATCGACTTCTCGACGTACGCGCCCATTTTGACCAATTCGATTTGCAAGGAGAGGTCCATCTTGTTGATTTTCAAATCGGGATGGGCCACAAGCACCTTCTCAACCCCGCGAGCAGTCGCGACTTCTACGAGCTTCCGGGTTTCCAGGGGAGACAGATGGCCTGTTGCCAATACGGCTCCGGTGCCCTTGATTAGATCGATGATGTCATAGACGACTGGCAGCAGCTCGCCGTCCTCCGAAAGGATCGTGATCCCTTTCTGAGGCAGGAGGCGAATGGTTGATTTCTGTTCCTTGTAGTCGCTCTTTCCGCCGTAATGATCGAGATGATGCTTGGCTGAGCCTGTAGGCATCCAGATCAGCTTTGCCCCCTGCTGAATCGCCATGTCTACGGCGTACGGGTTGAGGCCGCCGACGTACTCATTGAGCACCAGCGAGCCGTATACTTCGATGCCCTCCACCACTTTGCTGACAAGCTGCGCCCGGGAAACCGTCGATTCTTCATGCGCCTTCAGGACGATGGCCCGCATCCCCGCCTGCTTTGCCTGCTCCGCCAGCTCCAGATCGTTTACCGATCGGGGAAAAATGCTCGGACTGGAGTGGACGTGTATATCGATGGCGCCCTTTAGATTATTCACTTTCATCACCTTCTGTCGTTTCAGATTTTGATCGAGAATGCCTCGTCCGCCCAAGGCACGATAATTTCTACAGCGCTTTCATACAACGCTTTGACGACGATGCCTTGCCTGGTTCTTTCGATCTCCAGCAATCGATCATGGCCGGGGACGACAACGTCTGCCCATTGCGCGATCGAGCGGATACTCGCTCTGCTTTTGGCCTCATCCCATGTCATTACCGCTTCGCCACTGGTCAGCTCGACGATGTTTTTCACCGCGTCCGACACGAGCGCCCACTTTTTCCCCTGGTATTCGGTCAAAATGGAGTACAGGCCCGGGGTGTGCCCCGGTGTCAGCAGCCACGGAAGCCCTTCGACAACACCGGACTCTCCGGACAGAAGCGACAGCCTCCCGGAATCCCGCAAAGCCGGAAACATTTCGCGAGGAACGGCGAGGTCTTTTTCTCCGTTCTCTTCTATATGTTTGACTTCTTCTTCATGCAGGTAAAACGCAGCGTTCGGAAACAGCGGATAGTTGACAGCGTGGTCAAAATGAAAGTGGCTTAACAGAACCGTGCCGACATCTTCGGGACGGACGCCCAGCTCCTTCAGTTTGGCCAGCAGCGAATACCGCTCATTGAAGCCGACCGTGTCATACAAAATCGGCCGTTCTCCCTCCCGGCGGATCAACACACAGCTGCTCCATCCGAGAAAACCGCGGCTTGATCTCCCCGGAAAGCCTTGATACAAGACGGTTATTTCCATGTCGGGTTCCTGCCTTTTTGCGTCGGATTTTGTGTCCTGCACAATTCCTTGCCCTAGTTTTTTGGGGAAAAGGCTTTCGCCTGCTCGCTTGCCCCGTTTGCGTAAACATCTACGAATTGTCGTTCTGATTTTGTAAGAATTTCCGATAACTTGTTATAACAACTTGTACTACAAAAATACGTACTCTTATAATCACATCCTTTTCCTTTAGAACTAGTTTGATATGATTCTTATGGTGATATTAGGTGATATAAAGAATACAACACGATTATAAGTTTGTCTATATTCCAAATAATTTATTTCTTTTGAACTCATTAAGGTTGATTTGTAATACATGTGTATTATAATTGTAATACAACTTGTCATTTATGCTTGCAAATTGCGGAACTGAACTGATATTCAGGAATGCTTAGCGGAGAAAGGTGATATCATGTATGACTATGTCATTGTCGGGGGCGGAATCGTAGGTCTCTCAACCGGTTATGCGCTTGTCGAAAAGTACCCTGAAGCCAAAATTGCCGTCGTCGAAAAGGAACGCACCCTTGCTTTTCACCAAACCGGTCATAATAGCGGCGTAATCCATTCCGGCATTTATTACAAGCCGGGCAGCCTGAAGGCAAAGCTCTCAAAAGAAGGCGGCGACTTGCTGCGCGCCTTTTGCAGCCAGCATGAAATCCCTTACGACATGTGCGGAAAAGTGATTGTGGCAACGGAGCAACATGAGCTGCCCCTGCTTGAAAACCTATATAAGCGCGGTCTTGAAAACAAGCTCGACGTTTCCATTATTGATGCCGAGCAGCTCGCGGAGATCGAGCCCCATGCATTCGGCCTGAAAGCCATCCAGGTAAAGGAAGCCGGAATCGTCAACTACAAGCGCGTCGCAGAAGCTCTTGCCAAGGTCATCCAGGAGAAGGGCGGCGACATTCTCCTGGGGACGAAAGTCGAAAATATAAAGGAAAACAGCTCGGGAATCGAGATCGAATGCGCCAACAATACGATCCACAGCCGCTATCTGATCAATTGCGCCGGCCTGCATTGCGACCGCATCGCGGCGATTCAGGGATTGAAAACGGACATGAAAATCGTCCCGTTCCGCGGGGAGTACTACGAATTGAAGCCGGAAAAGCATTATTTGGTGAAAAATTTGATCTATCCGGTACCGAACCCGAACTTTCCTTTCCTCGGCGTCCACTTCACCCGGATGATGGATGGCCACGTGCACGCCGGTCCGAACGCGGTGCTGAGCTTTAAACGGGAAGGCTACCGCAAAACCGATTTTAATCTCAAGGATATAACGGAAGTCCTGACCTATCCCGCCTTCTGGAAAATCGCCTACAGCAACCTGGGCGAGGGCTGGAAGGAAATGGTCCGCTCGTTCAGCAAAAAGGTGTTCGTCCAGAGCCTGCAGCGGTTGATACCGGAAGTGCGCGCAGAGGATCTCGTGAAATCCGAAAATGGCGTAAGGGCCCAAGCTCTTACAAAGGACGGAAAATTGGTCGACGATTTCCTGATCGTCACCAATGAGCGGTCTACTCATATTTTGAATGCGCCTTCACCTGCGGCGACGGCCTCGATTGCGATTGGCCGGAACATCGGGGAAAGAATTCCGGAGCCATCGCAGATTTAACGGATGTCCCGGACCTGCATCCGGATGATAGAACGTCACAGGAAAAGCGAATCCAGCCGGCACATAGGAAAATCCCGTCTCGCTTCTTGGATGAGACGGGATTTTTGTTTTCGCTAAAAGCCTGATCCACAAGCAGTCATGGCTGCTTGGCTGCTTGTCCCGTGAGGTTATTGGGCAAGCGGTTTGGCACGAAAAAGACTTGTTCCACCTCTTGGGCAGACAACGGGCTGCTGAAATAGTACCCTTGGATTTCGTGGCAGTCGTTTTCCGTGAGGATGTCGAGCTGGTCCTTGGTTTCGATTCCTTCCGCGATCACATCCAGCTTCAGATGCTGGGCCATGGAAATGATCGTCGCTACAATCGCTTTATCGTTTTGATTTTCGGAAATATCGGTGATGAAGGAACGATCGATTTTCAATTTGTGGATCGGGAATTTTTTCAAATAGCTAAGCGAGCTGTAGCCCGTCCCGAAGTCGTCCAGGCTGATTCTGGTCCCGATCTTGTTCAGCTCCTCCAAGATGCCGATCGATACGGCAGGGTCCATCATCATGCTCTCCGTTATTTCCAGCTCCAGGTACTTTGGCTCCAGCTTTGTCTCCTCGAGAATTTTGACAATGTACTCGACCAAATTCGGCTGATGGAATTGATGAGAAGAAAGATTGACGGACACCGGTATCAACGGTCCGCCTTGATCATGCCATTTCTTCATTTGCCGGCACGCTTCGCTCAGAACCCATGTACCGATTTCGTAAATCAGGCCGGTCTCCTCCGCGATGGGAATAAACACGCCGGGAGCCAGCATTCCCCTGGTCGGATGATTCCACCTGACCAGCGCCTCCACACCGATCATTCGGTTGCTTTGGGCATGGAATTGCGGCTGGTAATACACGACCAGCTCGTTGCGTTCAATCGCCTTTCTGAGATCGCTCTCCAGACCGATATTTTCCAACAATTGAATATCGAGTTCCGGAGAGTAAAATTGATGTCCGTTCTTGCCCTGCTTTTTCACCTTGTACATCGCGGTATCCGCTTTTTTGAGCAGCTCGACGGCATCCCTGCCATGAACCGGAAACAACGCGGTCCCAATGCTCGCGGAAATGTAGAAGTCATTGTCCTTTAAATGGAACGGCTTCTTCAATGCGGCAATGATCCGATCGGCCAATTTGGCCGCTTCTTCGCCGTCCGGGCCGGTCTGGCAGAGGATGGTGAATTCGTCTCCCCCCATGCGGGCTATCGTTGTCTCGAATCCCTCTGCGCTCTTGACGATTCGGTCGCTCACCCCTTGTAAAAAGATGTCCCCATACGTATGTCCAAGCGAATCGTTGATCATTTTGAAACGGTCAATATCCAGAACCATCACGGCAAATGCGGATGAATCCCGATTGCTTTGCTCGATCGCCTGGTTCAGGCGCTCATTGAGCTTTCTTCGATTGGGCAAGCCCGTCAGCTCGTCGTGATAAGCCAGATGCCTGATTTTCATTTTGGCTGAATTTTCTTCCGTTATATCTTTAATGAAAATATGATTTCCGACTATATTTCCATCTATCTCGACAGGTATGGTCATTACACTTAACTCGACCTGGTGGCCGCTCGGGTGAACAAGGGAAGTCTCAAAATCTTTGGGCAGCAGTCCGGGAGATTGTCCATCCGCTCCGCTTTTCGCAGCCTGATCGTCTGCGAGCATGTCCAGTCCGATTGCGGAAACATGCTGATTGATCCAATCTTCCGCTCGAAGGCCAATGATTTTGGTGACAGCGGGGTTCATATTGATGATGATCCCGGTTTTATCCAGGGAAATAATGCCGTACTCGTTATTTTTGTACAGCGAACGGTACCAGCTTTCATTTTCCTGGATGACCATGTCTTTTTGTGTAAGCCGTTTGTTGATAAATACGCCAACCAATGTAATGCCCAATAGCAGAAAGGTGGCAAAAACGATGATGTAAGCCAGCGTTTCCGTTTCGACTTGCAGCTCGACGCCATCCTGGTGCTCGCTTGCATGGAAATGCGCGGCAACCATCCCGGTATAATGCATCCCCGCGATCGCCGCTCCCATAATGAGCGAGCTGGCCAGCTTGTACAGATACGCATAGCGGGATTGGTCCTTGCGAAAGTAAAACAGCAGCCACAAGGCCGCAAAGGAAGCCGTAGCGGCAATGACGACGGACAGAATGACGAGCCCGGTGTCGTAGGTGATCCCGATCATCATCGCGGCCATCCCGGTGTAGTGCATGCCGGATATGCCGCCTGCCATCAGTACGCCGGCGAAGGCGAGCTCCTTGACCGCCAGCTTGTCCCTTGAGACGGCAAGCAGAGCGATACCCGAGACGAAAATGGCAAACAGGACGGAAAGGATGACAAGCGACAGGTCATAAAGAACCCTGACAGGCAAGGTCAGGGCTAGCATCCCGACAAAATGCATGGACCAGATCCCCAGCCCCATCGACATGGCACCGAATACCAGCCAGAGCAGCCTGTGCTTGCCGCGGCTGTCCGTTACCCGACCGGCCAGGTCAAGCGCGGAATAAGAAGCTGTGACCGCAATCAAATACGATAGCATAACTAAATAAGTGTCGTACGTCCCATGTATCTGATGATCCATAGTTTCACCCGCTTTCTTTGTCAGCTGACCATCAGGCAGAATCGCTCCCGAATGAAAGTAACCTCGCTCTACAATTAGACGCTTGCCGCAGCTTTTTGTAACACTTCCGCCGAAGCGACCACTTTCTCCGTCGCGGTTCCAATCTCTTCCATGCTTTGAACCAATGTCTTCATCCCCTCTTCCACCTTCTCCACATCGCCCAGGCTGCTCGACATCGATTGAACAATGCGGTGGAAGGCTGCCTCCGTCGCTTCCGATTCCAGCTTGCTCTCCTGCACAAAGGTCTGAACCTCTTGTATGGCATGTACCACTTCTTCGGTATACGTACGCGTCTGCACGATATACGACTTAATCTTCTCCACGGAGGACTTGGTTTGCCTTGAGAGCTTCTGGACTTCTTGGGCAACAACGCTGAAGCCTTTCCCATGCTCACCCGCTCGTGCCGCTTCTATCGAGGAATTTAAAGCAAGCAAGTTTGTTTGCACCGCGATTTCCTGAACGAGGTTTATGACATTTCCGATCTCCACTACTGATCGATTCAATCTTTGAACCGTCTCTTCCATATTGTTGGTGTAGGTAAAAATCGAACCGATTCGCGCTTCCAATCCGGACAGCTTCTCCTTTCCTTCCGCGGCAAGCAACTGCGTATCCCTCGAGGTTTCCGCGCCGCGAAGAACCGACTGGTGGACCTCATGGCTGCTGAAAAAAAGCTCTTTGATTGACGAACTGGCCTTTTCGGTGATCTCCGTCATCTCCTCAGAGACCAGCATGATCTTGCCCTTCAGTTCTTCTTTGACCCGCTCGTATTGCTGTTGCCTTTGGCGGACATTTTCCTTTTCGTACGCTTCCAGAACAATTTGCTGCTCAAAATTGAGAATTTTGGCAATCACCTTGCTGACGGCGATACTCTCCTCGCGGTTATCTACATAGCGGTGAACAATGTCCAACAGTGTGCCCTGCAAGTTCTGAAAAGCGCCCATATACCATTTCGGCTCCAAGCCGATCCGGTAATGAACCTCCGCTACCCGCGTTCGTTTCTGTAAAAAGCTAGCATCAATCCTCCCGTCGAACAATTCGATCAAATGGGTCTCAAGCGTTTTGCGCAGTCGTTCGATCGTGCTGTTTTCTATAATGATTGCTTTAAGTTCATCTACGTGGGTAATCGTCTGATAAAAGCTCGACACGATATCATCGAGATGCTGGATAATCAGGGACTGGATTGATTTGGCTACCTGGATTTCTTCCTTGGTCAGCTTGATCATCTCGAGTTGCTTCATGATCGTGGGATCCTCCAGATCGATGATGACCTGTTCGTATTTTGCTTTCTCCAGCCATTCAAAACGACCTGCGGACTTTTTCTTTCCTCCGAAGAGATGTATGAGGCTTGAAAATGGACAAGTTGCCATTATATTTTACCAACTCCTTTTCCTGTTCAAAACGCTTTTCTGAAAAAGACGTTTTTTCCCTGGTGACTGTCTGCGGACTCATCATACAACACCGCTCTGAAATTTTTTTGAAAGTCCCCGTGAAAGCCAAAAACCCCGCCTGCTGCGCAGACGAGGTGCTTTACATACGATAACCCGATCGGCCGTTTGCAAAATGCAAGCGGCGATCAGCCTTTTTCACGCTGTTTGCTGTCCCTCCACTCTTCGAAAAGCTTCTGTGTAAACCGGATCCATTCCCGCGCGGCAAACGACAAATACCGATCCTTGCGCCAAATGATGACCAGATGCCAGGGGATCACCGGCTCTTCTAGGGGCAGAACCCGAATCCGCTCCTCATCGAGCTCGCGGCAGATCGGCTCGGGAAGAAAGGCGATGCCGAAATTCGCGGCCACCATCTCGCTGATAAAGTCCCACTGGGAGCTTTCATAGATGACCTTCGGCTGAAACCCCGCCTGTACACACTCTGCCGTGATCCGGCCGTGAAGCGCAAAATCTTCCCGAAAGAACACAAACTCCTCCTCGGCCAGTTCGGATAGCGATACCGCTTTTCTGCCTGCCAAAGGATGAGAGGGATGGACGAGCAGCATCAGCTTCTCCTTTACCAGCGAAAACGAATGAAACAGCTCGTCATTGGTCGGCGACAGGACAACCCCTATATCCAATACGCCGTTTTCCACATCCGCTTCCACTTTCTTGGCCCCGTCTTCCACAAGCTGAATCGTGATGGCGGGATACTGCTCGCGGAACTTCCCCAGCACATTCGGGAAAAAGCTCGAACCGATCATCGGCGGCAATCCGATGCGGATATGCCCCTTTTTCAAATTCATCAGGTCCCCCAGCTCAGCCGACAGGTTTTGAAAGGAGTGGACAATATCCTGGGCCTGGACGAACAGGATTTCCCCGGCATCCGTCAGTTCCAGCTGTTTGCCCAACCGGTGAAACAGCACGACGCCCAGATCCTCCTCCAGGTTTTTGACCATTTTGCTGATGGTAGGCTGCGTGATGTACAACGACTGCGCCGCCTTCGTAAAGCTCTTGTATTGAGCTACCTTTAAAAAATATTGCAAATGGCGTATATCCATGTATGGTCCCCTTATTTATGCATAGATGAAATGAATACAAGACATTCTATCTATTCATTTTACCTATGCAAACAGATCGTGTAAACTTTTCACAGAAAGGAGGGAGCGATGTGACAACCCTGCTGAAAAGCGCGGGACAAGTGATTCTGCTGTGCGCATTTTCCCTGCTCCTGCACAAGCTGGTCGATTTCTTTCAGCTGAAAATCCCCGCCAGCATTTTGGGTATTTTGATTGTCTTCCTGCTTCTGCAAGCGAAATGGATTCGCCTGGACTGGATCGAAGCGGGCGCACAATGGCTGCTGGCGGAGCTTCTGCTCTTCTTCATTCCCTCCGCTGTGGGCATCATGAAATATAAACACGTTTTGCTCAATGACGGCGTCTACGTCACATTAGTAATTGTCGTCAGCACCGTCATCGTCATGGCCAGCGCAGGATTGGTCGCCAAAAAAATCGCCGAGAAAAAGGAGCGTAGTCCCCTGCCATGATTGCCTTTCTGAGTCTCATCCTCACCATTGGCCTGTACTGGGGAGCGAAGCGGTGTTACCGGCTCAAGCCGAAGGTTTACTTGTCTCCGCTGCTGACGGCCCCGCTGTTGATCGTCGCGTTATTAGTATGGACGGATACACCCTATGACTCTTATCAGGCGGGAGCAAATTGGCTGAGCGACATGCTCGAACCGGCTACGATCGCATTCGCTGTCCCGCTGTACAAATATTTTCATATCCTGAAAAAACACGCGACAGAGATCATTGTCAGCGTGTTGTCCGGTTCGGTTGCAGCCATTGTCTCTTCTCTGTTCATCGCCCGGCTGCTCCATCTCAACATGCAAATTGTCGACAGTCTCATTCCGCGCTCCGTCACCACTCCCATCGCCATGGACGTATCCGCAAGCATTGGCGGAATCCCGGCGATTACAGCTGTATTTGTGATCATGACGGGCTTGCTCGGGTCTGTCATCGGGCCGATGGTCATCCGATGGCTGCGGATTGAGAACGACATTGCCCGCGGCGTGCTTCTGGGCACAGCGGCACATGGAGCCGGGACGTCCAAGGCGTTCGAGTTTAGTCCGGTAACCGGCACGATTTCCAGCTTGTCGATGATTCTGGCGGCGCTCATGACACTTGGTGTGGCTCCATGGCTCGTACCCGTTTTGGCCGGCGTGTTTTGAGCAAGAAAAGGGGCTGTCCGAAAAGGCATTTCCCGATTTTCTTAGCCCCACTTTCGTGTGAATTTTATTGCCAAACATAAACATCCCGTTCCGCAGTATACAGTGATACGGGATGTTTTTTCTTTCTATTTTGACGATTGACACAATCATTTTATCACTTATTGACAACTGCGACAATTCGTCGTACATTCTAATTACGACAAGTTGTCGCATTGAAAATCAGAGGTGCGCACTGATGAAAAAATTAGGAAGGTTATCTGAAACTGAATTGGAAGTCATGGAGGTGATATGGGAATTAGCCGCTCCCGTCACGGTTGCACAGCTTTTGGATATTTTCGCAAGCAAGGACTGGAAAACTTCAACTGTATCGACCATCCTGAAGCGGCTGATAGAAAAAGGGTTTTTAACAAAATCAATGGTCGGCAAGACGAATGTTTACGCTCCTGCATTGACACTGCAAGAGTACAAGAAGTACGAAACAAAGACATTTTTAAACCGCTTGTACAACGGGCAGGTAAAAAATTTTATCGCTGCTCTGGTTGATGAAGAAGAACTCAGCCAAAAGGACATAACGGAGCTAAAAGAGTGGTTTGCACGAAAGGAAGGTGAGAAATGATAGATTTTCTCCCGTCTCTCATCATTGCGTCATTCGTCGGGACGATCGTCTGGATCGTGCAGATCAGTGCAAAGCCAATCACGCAAAAACTGTTTTCGCAGACTTGGCACTATTACACCGGTTTCATTCCTGTGTTTTTTCTGCTTGGTGGTTCAGCGATCATCAACGGGCTTGGTTTGTTTATCCGCTCAATTTTGCCCGATACCGGCACAAGCCCGCTGACGGAAAAGGTGACGGAACCATATATACACGATATGCACGTCCTGCCAATCGAACAAACGGCAAGTCATCACCCGTTTCTCAATCAACTGTTTGTCAGTTTGTCGCGGCTGGAAAACCTTCAAGAAATCGCTTTAACCGCCATCCTGATATGGGCAGTGGGAACAATTGTCTTTCTTGCTGTGAATGTAAAAAACTATCGGGCTTTTAAGCGGTCGATCTTGCAAAACAGCCGCGTATGTGAGACGGTTAACTGCCCCGTCAAGGTAATCGTCAGTGCCCATGCGACAACACCCATGGTCATGGGGCTGTGGAAACCCATTGTTGTTTTGCCGGATACCCCGTTGGGCGAAAAAGAGCTCGCCATGATTATCTCCCACGAGCTCGTTCATTTAAAGCGCGGCGATCTGCTAATGAAACTGATCGTACTCGTTGCAAACGCGGTTCACTGGTTTAATCCGGCGGCCTATTCGCTCAACAAGCAGTTGAATATGCTTTGCGAGCTCTCCTGTGACGAAAAAGTCGTTCAGGACATGGATACGGAAAGCCGCAGGTTATACGGCGAAACCCTGTTAGCAATGCTGCAGTATGGCGTTATGCAGAGAAATGTTGTTTTCACCAACAGTCTTTGCAATTCAAAAAAATATATGAAAAGGAGACTTGTAAACCTCATGAATGCGAAGAAAAGAAATAAGCCAATCATTATACTATCTCTTGTTGCAACAATCTCAATGGTTGGAATTGGCGGACTGGTTGCGTCTGCGACCGAATCGACAGTACCGGACAGGGCAGTGCCGCCCAAGGCAGTGCCACCCAAAATTCCGACTAGTAAAGAGCCTCAAGGCCGCAATGTTTACAGTCAATTGGAGGATGGGAGGGTCTTCTACTACGATAAGGATGGGAATGTAACAGAGGTACCCGAAATGAGAAAAAGTATATCGCCGCCGAAATATACCACTGAGGAGCTTGTAGAGCAGATTAAACTATGGTTGAAAGATGATTTGCCCGTAGCTCCAGAATATATCGATCAACTACCGCAAAAAAATTTGGATGAGATCAATGAGACTTATGGCTTGAAGCTTAAAAGAACAAAAGATTTCACCACCGCGGAGCTTGTAGAGCTTACGAAAAAACGAATTGAGGAAGGCCAAGGCGTACCTCAAGCATATGTCAATGCACTCCCGCAAAAAGAATTGGATGAGATCAATAAGACTTATGGCTGGACACTGCAAAAGTCAAATTAAAGAATTAGAGGTATCTATCGAGAACGGTCGGACGATGATTCCCCTTCAGGGCAATTGCGGACGTATTCGGGTTTAAAGACCAGGGTTCAGAAGCAATTCACAAAAAACGGCAGCTATTGCAAGTGTCAAAGAATATTTGAGACTGGAGAGGCAAGTTCTCACCAGTCCTTTTTTTCGTCGGGCTCATTCTGCTCGTGGGAATGGTCATGCTGGCATTTAGATCTTCTTCACAAATTCCGATTTCAACTGCATCGCTCCAAAACCGTCGATCTTGCAGTCGATATCGTGATCCCCATCGACCAGGCGGATATTTTTTACTCTTGTCCCCATTTTTACGACCGATGAGCTTCCTTTTACTTTGAGGTCTTTGATCACGGTTACCGTATCTCCGTCTTGCAAGACGTTCCCGTACGCATCCTTGACCGTCTTCACATCTTCACCGGCTGCGGCTTCTGCTTGCAGGGTCCATTCATGGCCGCACTCCGGGCAAATCAAGAGACCTCCATCCTCGTAGGTGTACGAAGAGTTGCATTTTGGGCAATTCGGCAATGTCGACATGATTTCTATTCTCCCTTGGTTTTATAGCCCCCATTGTAGCAAAAACGGCATCCGTACGATAGCGAATCCCGTTTCCAGAGGTGCATTTTGCTAAGAATCGATCGCACGAGCTGCATGTCAGCAAAGTACTTTTAAAGAGGGAAAAGCGCGGCTTGAATCGAATCTAAAGCCACATGATGCAAATTTTTAAAAAACCGATCTTCAAATACGTTGTGACCACCATTCTTTTTGTCTCTCTCCTGCTCAGCCTGCGGCTGCTCTGGTCGGAGATGTTTCATACGGCGGAGCATCCCCATGCGGCTCGGGGAGTGCTTGACATGCGGGGATGGCCTTTCGAGACAGCGCCAACCATTGCGCTGAAAGGCGAATGGGAGTTTTACCCAGGGGCGTTCGTCTCGCATGAAGACATTGCGCGGCTGTCCGCCGACAGCTCGCGTTATGTTCAAGTTCCGGGAGACTGGCGAAGCGCTTTTCCCGAAGGAGCGGAATCTTCGTTTGGCTACGGGACGTACCGGTTGCGAATCCTGATCGATAAGCCTTTGGAGCAGCCTTACGCCTTCTGGTTTCGGGATCTCGAGGCCTCTTCCATTGTGGAAATCAACGGCAAGGTGGAAGCCGCAATCGGCCAGCCTGCGAAACGAGCGGAGGAGTATTGGCCGAGGAATGTTTCTTATACAGCTACCTATACGTCAGAAGGAACAAAAGAGATCGAGCTCCTTGTCCGCATAGCCAATTTCGACAACCCGGTTGAAGGAGGTATTGTCCGATCCATCCGCTTTGGCTCGCAGGCGGCACTGGATACCGAACGCTGGTATTCCATTGGCTTTCAGCTCGTTACCTTCATCGTCTTGATTTTGCACAGCATGTACGCCTGCATTCTGTACTTGTTCAATCCACGGCGGCAAAAGGCGTTCCTTGTCTTCTTCCTGCTGCTCGTAGCCACTTCCATTTCGGTTGTGTCCGATCACGACTATTTGCTGGGGCTGTGGATCCCGATGGACTACGCTTGGGCGCTGAAGATCAAACTGCTCTCCTATATGTGGATGGCCTTTTTTATCTTGCTGATGGCCAGAATCTTTTCCGGACAAGCGGAGTATGCCAGATTGTTCCTTGCGTATACCGCTATTCTGGTTCTGTATTCAGGGGTTGTGCTGGCCGCCTCTCCGCCGCTCATTTACTATACGGTCGAAGCAAAAGCATTCACCGCGCTTTATGTGTTTCCTTTGGTCTGGTTTGTCTGTATCATCGCGAGAATGATCATAAAAAACCAGCAAGACGCTATTTTCCTGCAGCTTACCGCCACCAGCATCATATCCAGCGCTGTATGGGGAATGCTTAATTACCACCTGGAAATTACAAGCGTCTACTACCCGATCGACGTGTTTGCGGCCATTGTAGGGTTTTCCGCTTACTGGTTTAAAAAGTACTTCCGCAACTCCGAGGAAAACATCAAGCTGAACGAACAGCTGACAAAGGCGGACAAAATGAAGGACCAGTTTCTCGCCAACACATCGCATGAGCTGAGAACGCCTCTGCACGGGATCATGAATATCGCCCGGAACATCGCGACCAAACAGAAGCACGCGATGGACGCCGAAAGCCTGGAGGACTTGGAGCTGCTGATCACGGTCAGCCGCCGGATGTCGCATTTGCTGGACGATTTGCTCGACATCGTGCGGATCAAGGAAAATCGCATTTTGCTGCAAAAGGAGCCGCTCACCATTCAATCTGTCGTCTCCGGCGTTTTCGGCATGCTGAGGTTTATGACGGAAGGCAAGCCCGTCCAGCTAAAAACGGAGATAGACGAATCGATGCCGCCTGTTTTAGCGGATGAAAAGCGACTCGTCCAGATTTTGTTCAATTTGCTGCACAACGCGCTCAAATTCACGGAAGAAGGGACGGTAGCCGTTTCCGCCAAGGCTCGAAACGGGCGAGCCGTCATTTATGTATCCGATACCGGCCCGGGCATGGACGAAGAAACGCAGGGCCGGGTTTTTATGCCGTATGAGCAGGGCGCCTACGAAAAAGGCGATGGCCGGGGAATCGGGCTCGGATTGAGCATTTGCAAGCAGCTGGTGGAGCTCCACGGCGGCGAGTTGACCGTTCGCTCCGGCTTGGGCAAAGGGGCTGTGTTCAGCTTTTCGATCCCGTTGGCCGCCCCGCACAGTTTGCCAGCGAAACAGGGCTTGTCAGCTCCGCAGACAGAGGCTTTCGAGGAAACGGCGGCCTCGCGTTTGACTTCCGACGCCGGGTCCAATGAACGGACCCCCCGTCCGCTGGCTTTGCTGCCTTTCGGGGAAGAAAAGGCAAACATCCTCATCGTCGATGACGACCCCGTCAACCTGAAAGTACTCGCGGGCATCCTTACAGTGGAGTCGTACAATGTCGGAGTGGCAACGTCCGCGCGCGAAGCGCTGCAGATGCTTTATACGAGACAATGGGATTTGCTGATCTCGGATGTCATGATGCCGCATATGTCCGGCTACGAGCTGACGCAAAAGGTACGGGAACGCTTCTCCGCTTCGGAGCTCCCCGTTTTGCTGCTGACAGCTCGCAGCGAACCGGAGGATATCTACACCGGCTTTATGTCCGGGGCCAATGATTACGTCACCAAGCCGGTCGACGCTCTGGAGCTCAAATACCGTATCTGGTCTCTCATCGCCTTGAAGCAGTCCGTCAAGGAACGGCTTCGCATGGAGGCCGCATATCTGCAAGCCCAGATTCACCCCCATTTCCTGTTCAATACGCTGAACTCGCTCATGGCCTTGAGCGACCTGGATATAGAGCGGATGCGGAAGCTCGGGGACGCCTTTACCTCCTATTTGCGGATCAGCTTCGATTTTTTGAGCGCAGGAAAGCTGGTGGAGCTTTCCCATGAATTGGAGCTGGTGCGGGCCTATCTGTATATCGAAAAAGAGCGCTTTGAGGAAAGGCTGTCCATCCAGTGGGAAGTCGACCCTGATCTCGATTTGCTTCTTCCGCCGCTGACGATTCAGCCACTGGTCGAAAACGCAGTCCGGCACGGTGTCCTGAGACGCGCCAGGGGAGGCACGGTTCAGATCCGTATCGCTTGCCAAGACCGGTCTGCGCTGATAGAGGTCAAGGACGACGGCATCGGGATGGAGCAAGATAAGGTCCGGCAGCTCCTGGATCCGGCGGGCAAGTCCAAAGCCGGAATCGGATTGTCCAACACCAATCGGCGGTTGACGCAGCTGTACGGACAAGGACTCTCCGTTCAGAGCAAGGCAGGCGAGGGCACGTCGGTATCGTTTGTCATTCCCGACCGGGGCCGCCGGCTTGAGGGCGGCCCGCAGAGGTAAAGAAAGGCTCTCTCAACCATGGGGGGTTGATGGAGAAAACTCCCATGGTTTTTCCGTTGGGAAGCTGGCCGGAAAACACGAAACACCTCATTGACAACGTTTACAACGAATAATAAAATACACGTAATGACAAGTTAACTATGATGGAGATTCGGAGACTCATACTTTTTGGCACTTTCAGTTATGAAAGGGCTTTTAAAGTATGAGTTTTTTGCTGTGCATGGTTTATCTTTGTTAAATTTATTTTAGAGGAGGAGAAAACATGCTTTCACTGTTTCGGCCTGCGCCACCTATCGAGAGACTGCCTGACGAGAAAATTGATTCCGAGTATAAAAAGCTTAGGCTGAAAGTTTTTCTGGGAATCTTCATCGGTTATGCAGCGTATTATCTGATTCGCAAAAACTTCTCGCTTGCCATGCCGTATTTGATCGATGAAGGATTTTCGAAATCCGAGCTTGGCTTTGCGCTATCGGCCATTTCGATCGCCTACGGGATCAGCAAATTTGTCATGGCCATCATATCGGACCGAAGCAATCCGCGAATGTTCCTGCCTGCCGGTTTGATTCTTTCTGCCATCATCAGTTTACTGATGGGATTTTTCCCTTTCTTCACCTCGTCTGTTACGATCATGTTCATTATGCTGTTCTTGAACGGCTGGTTCCAGGGAATGGGATGGCCTCCATCCGGACGCGTCCTTGTCCACTGGTTTAGCATCAGCGAACGCGGAAATAAAACCGCCATCTGGAACGTAGCCCACAATGTCGGCGGAGGGTTGATGGCGCCGATCGCTGTTGCCGGCGTGGCTCTGTTCGCCGGGCTTTCGGGAGGCTCCTCCTCCGGGTATGAAGGCGTGTTTATCCTGCCTGCTCTCGTTGCGGTTGTCATGGCATTTGTTACGTACTACCTGGTTCGCGATACTCCGCAGTCGGTTGGTCTGCCGCCGATCGAAGAATACCGCAATGACTATCCGACCAAAGAGAAGAAAACGTTTGAAACCGAACTGTCTACAAAAGAAATTCTGTTCAAATATGTGTTAAACAACAAATGGGTTTGGGCAATCGCGATTGCCAACATTTTCGTTTACTTCGTACGTTACGGCGTTTTGGACTGGGCGCCGACCTACTTGAGCGAGGAAAAAGGGTTCGACATGAGCAAGTCGAGCGTCGCCTATTTCCTGTACGAATGGGCAGGTATCCCGGGGACGCTCTTGTGCGGCTGGATCTCCGACAAGCTGTTCAAAGGACGCCGGGGACCGGCAGGGTTCGTCTTTATGCTTGGCGTATTGATCGCCGTTCTGGTCTACTGGCTCAACCCGCCTGGACATTCCTTCATCGACATGATCTGCCTGATTGCCATCGGTTTCCTGATTTACGGTCCCGTCATGCTGATCGGTTTGCAAGCGCTTGATTTCGTTCCGAAAAAAGCAGCCGGAACCGCTGCCGGACTGACTGGCCTGTTCGGTTACCTGGGCGGCACCGTAACTGCCAACGCGTTGATGGGTGTGATCGTTGACGCATCCGGCTGGGACGCAGGGTTTATTTTGCTGACCGTTTCGTGCGCGCTGGCGGCTACCGTCTTTGCGTTTACCTGGAATGTACGCGGACAGGAAGTCGTAAAAAATCAGTAATAATCAAGTGTAACCCACTGAAAGTGAAAAGGCTTCATTCCCTTCAGCAAGACGTCTGTTCAAAGCCGGCAAAGTCAAGGGCGCAAGGACCAGCGAGTCCTTGACGAGCTGGCGCAAGAAAGCGACGTCTTCGGGGATGAAGCCTTTTTCTGTTGTCGGCTGATCCGGCTGATGTGCGGCCCGGCCGCTATGCTTTGTTTTTTACGATCCCATCATTTGTTTGACCAGTTCCCGGTTACGCTGTTTAAACACCTCATTGTGGGAGGAGACCATCCCGATTTTGCTGGCATCGGGCTGGATAAACTGCTTTGCTTTGTTCACGGCGTTCGCCGCATCCTGGAAAGCGCCGGCGATCAAGTGCAGCTTCCCGTTATGGTGCAAAATATCTCCGGCGGCGTAAAGCCCGGGCACCGAAGACTCGGAGCTGGCATTGCCGGCAATGAAAAAGTCGTCGACCAACTCGATATTCAGCGCGCTGTTTTTCAACAAGCCCGCATCACGCTCATAGCCGTGATTGATGATGACTTCGTCGATGGGCAAGCGCGAAACCTCTCCCGTCTCGTGATTGGTCAGTTCGACACTCTCGATTTCTTCGTGATTCGCCGATGCGATCAGCTTCGTGATCGACGTGTGAAAATAGCAGACGGCAGAGCTGTTCATCAGCTGCGTGACCTGCGCTTCGTGGCCTTTCAACGCGTCCTTTCGATACGTTACATATACTTTTTTTGCGATCGGCTCCAATTCGTTTGCCCAGTCGATCGCGGAATTCCCGCCACCGGATATAATCACCGTTTTATCTTTGAAATACTTCAGAGACTTCACGGTGTAGTGCAGGTTTGCTACTTCAAATTTCTCCGCGCCTTCTATCTCCAGCTTTTGCGGCGTCAAAATCCCGCCTCCGACAGCGACGATCACTGTTTTTGAATAGTGCTTTCGGCCAGACGCCGCACGGAGGACAAAAATGCCTTCCTCGTTTCGCGTGATCGACTCCACTTTTTCATTCAACACAACCTCCGGATGAAACGTCAGCCCTTGCCTGACAAGCTGCTCAATCAGCTTTTCTCCGGTAATGGGAGTCAGCCCTCCCACGTCCCAAATCATTTTTTCCGGATACACGTGGATTTTCCCGCCCAAATGCGGCTGATATTCGATCAGCTTTGTTTTCATTTCCCGCAGCCCGCTGTAAAAAGTAGAGTAAAGCCCTGCCGGTCCTCCGCCAATCACCGTCACATCGAATAATTCCTGACGCTCCATGTCCGTATTCACTCCTTGACCAATTAGCATGCAATTGATTATCATTATCAACGAAGTATACACGCATTTCTTGGTTTTTACAATCCAGGAGAACTATTGACAAGAAAAAAGGCGGACTTTATATTATTTTTTGAAAGCGATATTGATAATCATTATCATCATTTCCCATATTCCTGCAAACGGGGTGTGAAACATGGTTCGGCTGTATACGGATAATGTAAGCATTGGCTACGGGGAGCGCTTGATCGTGAAAAACCTCAGCGTTCAGATTCCCGACAAAAAAATCACCACCATCATCGGTTCAAACGGCTGTGGAAAATCTACGCTGCTGAAAGCGATCACGCGCATTATTGCGCATCAGTCCGGTGCAGTCATTTTGGACGGAGAGAGCATCGCCAAAGAAAACACTAAGCTTTTGGCGAAAAAAATGGCCATCCTTCCGCAAACGCCGGAAAGCGCCAGCGGGTTGACCGTCGGCGAACTGGTTTCCTACGGACGCTTTCCCTATCAAAAAGGCTTTGGGCGTCTGAGCAAAAGAGACTATGAAGTCATCGACTGGGCGCTTGAGGTCACCGGAACGAAAGAGTTCAAGCTTCGTCCTGTCGACGCCTTGTCAGGCGGTCAGCGCCAACGGGTGTGGATCGCCATGGCCCTCGCCCAGGAAACGGAGATTATTTTCCTCGATGAGCCGACAACCTATCTGGATATGGCGCACCAGCTGGAGGTTCTGGAGCTTTTGCAGAAGCTGAATGCGGAACAGGAACGCACGATTGTGATGGTTCTGCATGATTTGAATCAGGCCGCCCGTTTTGCCGACTGCATCATCGCCTTGAAGGACGGGGAAGTCGTAAAGGCGGGAGATTGCGAAGAAGTGATGACACCCGAGGTCCTCAAAAAAGTGTTTCGCATCGATGCGGAAATCGGGCGTGATCCCCGGACGAACAAACCAGTTTGTGTCACCTACAACCTGCTAAAAGGAGAATAACGCAATGAAAAAGTTTTTGTTCCCCTTCCTTCTGCTGTTCGTCCTCATCATCAGCGCCTGCAATGGGCAGCCGACTGTGCAAAAAGTAAACGCATCCCCCGCGGAAACCGCTTCGGAAACGATTGCCTACCAATCGGAAAACGGACCTATTCAGGTGCCTGCCCACCCCCAACGGGTGATCGTGCTCTCCAACTTCACCGGACACGTGCTGTCTCTTGGGGTAAACATCGTAGGCACCGATTCATGGGCGAAACAGAACCCTCGTTTTGAGGAAAAACTGAAAGACGCTCAGGAAGTGTCCGATGAGACGCTGGAAAAAATTATTGAGCTGCAGCCCGATCTGATCATTGGCATGTCAAACATTAATAACGTTGACAAGCTGGGCAAAATTGCCCCTACGGTTACATACACGTACGGAAAATTGGATTACCTGACGCAATACCTGGAGATCGGCAAGCTGTTGAATAAGGAGAAAGAGGCGCAAGCGTGGATTGATGACTTCAAAAAACGCGCCCAACAGGCCGGACAGGAGATCAGAGCCAAAATCGGCGAGGACAAAACCGTTTCCGTGCTGGAAAACTTCGACAAGCAGCTTTATGTTTTCGGCGACAACTGGGGCCGCGGCACGGAGATTCTTTATCGGGAAATGAAGCTGAAAATGCCGGAAAAGATCAAGGAAACGGCTCTCAAAAGCGGTTACTACGCCGTGTCTTTGGAAGTGCTTCCTCAGTTCGTCGGCGATTATTTGATTTTCAGCAAGAACAAGGATGTGGATCACTCATTCGAGAACACCGATACCTATAAAAATATTCCGGCAGTGAAAAACAGTCGCGTTTTTGAAGCAGCTTCGAAAGAATTTTATTTTAACGATCCTTTGACGCTAGAGTTCCAGCTGGAGTTCTTTACAAACAGCTTTCTCGGCCGCTGATTGATCAGGCGCCATTCCTGTCAAAGGAGCCCTGATATATTCCGTCAACCAGTTCCCCTTATTCTATAAAAAAGAAAAGATGGTAGACAGATGACGAAAGAAAACCAACGTTTGCTCCCATTTGGATACAAATTGATCGCGGGCTTGCTCTCGTTTGCCGCCATGTTTGTGATCGCCATGGTATTTGGTGCTGCTGACACAACGATCCGGGATGTATGGCTGGCCATTGCTTCCGATGAGACTGGCGACATCCTTTCGATGATTCGCGAAATTCGTCTGCCGCGCGAGATTGGCGCGATATTCGTCGGCTCGGCATTGGCGGTAGCCGGCGCCCTCATGCAAGGCATGACGAAAAACCCGCTCGCCGACCCAGGGCTGCTCGGTCTGACGGCTGGCGCCAACGCTGCTCTGGCCGTCGCGATGGCCTTGCTCCCGTCCGCCACTTCCTTTCACCTGATGATCGCTTGCTTCATGGGGGCAGCTGTCGGAGCGATTCTGGTATTCGGGATGGGCGCGATGAAAAAGGGCGGCTTTTCGCCTCTGCGCATCGTGCTGGCCGGTGCTGCCGTTTCCGCATTTCTGTACGCAATCGCGGAAGGGGTCGGCCTTTTCTTTAAAATTTCCAAAGACGTTTCCATGTGGACCGCCGGCGGATTGATTGGCACGTCATGGGGCCAGCTGGAAGTCATTGTTCCGTTTATTGTGCTGGGCATCCTGATTTCGATTTTCCTTTCCAGACAGCTGACGATTCTCAGCCTGAGCGAAGAAGTGGCGGTCGGATTGGGGCAAAAGACGATACAAGTCAAGTCCGTCCTGTTTGTTGTCATCATTTTGCTCACAGGCGCTTCTGTCTCGCTGGTCGGGAATATGACCTTCATCGGACTGATGGTTCCTCATATCGTTCGTTCGGTCGTTGGGACGGACTACCGCTTTATCATACCGATGTCCGCCGTCGCCGGGGCTTCTTTCATGCTGTTTGCCGATACGCTCGGACGGACCATCAACGCCCCTTATGAAACGCCGGTGGCGGCTATTGTTGCGATGATGGGACTGCCGTTTTTCCTGTTCGTCGTGCGCAAAGGGGGGAAAGCATTCTCATGATTCATCCCGCTTTGCTCCAAAAACAGCGCATCGTGCTATCTGTTCTGTTCGCCCTTATTAGTCACCTTTGCCATCGGCATGGGAATCGGGTACTCCTCCCTGTCTTATGACCGGCTGATCCCGACGCTTCTCGGCCAGGGCACGTTCAAAGAGGAATTCGTGTTGTTTTCCGTCCGTTTGCCCCGTATGATCGTCACCCTGCTCGCAGGGATGGCGCTCGCGCTGTCGGGTTCCATTTTGCAAGGAATCACCCGAAATGACCTCGCCGATCCCGGAGTCATCGGCATCAACTCGGGAGCAGGCGTAGCCCTTGCCGTTTTCTTTTTGTTTTTCCCGGCAAAAGCAGGCGCTTTTGTGTATGGGCTTCCGCTGGTTGCATTTGCCGGGGCTATCGTCACGGCCTACCTGATCTATCTGTTTTCCTACAGCAAAAAAACCGGTCTGCAGTCAGTGCGGCTGGTGTTGACCGGGGTTGGCTTTTCGATGGCACTGTCCGGGGTCATGATCGTGCTCATCTCATCCGCCGAACGCGAGAAAGTGGATTTTATCGCCAAATGGCTGGCGGGGAATATTTGGGGCTCGGACTGGCCTTTCATTTGGGCCATTCTCCCGTGGCTGGTGATCCTGGTTCCGTTTGCTTTTTACAAAAGCCAGCGATTGAATCTCCTCTCGCTAAATGAGCCTGTGGCGATCGGCGTCGGGCTGGTGATTGAAAAGGAGCGTTTCGTGTTGCTGGTGACCGCTGTCGCGCTGGCGGCTGCGGCGGTTTCGATTACGGGAGGGATCGCGTTCATCGGGCTGATGGCCCCGCATATCGCGAAAGCGTTCGTAGGGCCGCGGCATCAACTGTCTATCCCCATCGCGATTCTGATTGGCGGCTGGCTGCTCTTGTTCGCGGATACAGTCGGCCATCATCTCGTCGACCCCGAAGGCATTCCGGCGGGAATCATGGTCGCGTTGATCGGGGCGCCGTATTTTATTTATCTGCTGTTGAGAAAATGAGGAAAAAAAGGACAGCACGAAAGCTGTCCTTTTTTTCGCCCTATAGCCGCCATGGCCAAAGTGAATTGCCGATGGGGGATTTGTCTCGTACGTATTGTGGTCTGCTTACCTCGGCAGCTTTATTTTCCATTCCGCCTCGGGAAGCTTCCGTTCTACAACGGCAAGCGATAACGTTAATTCTCTTGCCTCTTTCGGTACATCTTTGACGATCAGGGTAGTCACCGTATGGTTTCCCTTCTCGTCCGAATAGTTTCTTGTCTTCCACACATCGTACTCCGCTTCGTAAATTCTCCCCTCTTTATCCGCGACCAGCCAAACCGGGGGACTGTCGTTGGAATCAATCGTAAGCATGTAGGTAGAGGAGCCGGAATCCGTTGATGCTTTCTCCTGAATCTCTTGTACCTCATAGTAATTCCCTTCGTATTCCCTCCCCCATTTGCCTTGACCATGAAGAGGAACTGTCAGTGAGAAGTCCGCCTTTTCGGTAATGACGACGTCCTCCAAATGGAAAAACAAGTCTTCTGCCGGTTCCTCAAACGGCGCGAAGTAATAGGTCATCTGATTGCTGCCCGGTTGCTGTTCATTTTGACTCGGAAGTGAATAAATCAAGCCTGCCTCCGTTTGAAAATTCTTCTCGCGAGAATCAACGAGAATTTTGCCTTCTTTATTCTGAATCGTAAATTCCGCATGATTGGACGAGAGCAGCCGATTGGCCACCTCTTCCCTTACGCCCTTTGCCTTCAGCTCTTCGACTTGCTGCCGGATTTTCTCCCTCGCGTCCAAAGTCCAATCTGTTTGCACTTCCAGCGTGGTCGCACTTGGTGCATACGTGATTTGTCCCAACCTGACGATCAATCCATTTGAGCTTGTATATTGCTGATCAACCTTCAACGTTTTGGCTGCAGCAATCCCTTTGCGCAAATCAACCGGAATGGCCATACTCAGATTTGCCTCTTGCAGCTCTTTCGAACCAATGCCTTTGATCTCCAGATGGACTGTGACCTGTTCGGGTGGATTTTCCAGAGGAAACACCAAGTCCGCATATTTTTCCGTTCTCCGGAACAGCGGGCTGCGCCGAATCACCTTGCCTTCTGCGTCCGCAACATATGCTTTGTTTGATCCGTGGACAGGAAAATACTGGTCTGGCAGTAGCTGTCCTTGCGAATCCTCCAGAACATATGACAGCACGATACGGGTAGGATCGGCTATCATTTCCTTTACCCGCAGCGTTATTCCGTTGTCTGACACCGTCTGGTTCAGTTCAGTCGAGAAACCCTGTTTTGCCGCTTGTCTCAAGCCTAGCTCGCCTGTGATCGTTTGGAAAAAGGAAGACAGAAAAGAAGCGAACGCTGGGGACACCTGGGTACCGATCGCAACAGCCAGAACAACCGCCGCGACAGCCGACGGGATCAGCAGTCCTTTCTTTCTTCCCGGTCTTTGACTTTTGTTCAGCCCCTCGCCCGTTCTTTCCACTTCTATTCCTTTATCTTCGATTTGCTTCATCACCTCGATTGCAAAGTCATCGGGCAGCATCTCCATCATCCATCCGTCCCGGATCAGTTCAACCTCGTCATTCAGTCGCGTATAAACAGCCTGGCATTTGCTGCAATGCCGCAAATGAGCCTGCACCCGAAGCTCGTCGGCCGCGCTTGTTTCCCCGTCTATACAGGTGGGCAATAGCGCCTGGCACTCCTGACATTTCATACAGACCACCCCTTTGGCGAGCATCGCAAGGTGTTCGCTCGCAATTTTTGTTTGGCGCGATGTAGCTTTACCTGGATCGTACTGACGGGGATGCCGAGGATGTCGCTGATTTCCTGGTAAGACAGGTCATTGTTATAGCGCAGAAGCAAGACAAGCCGATAGCTCTCTGGCAACGCATCAAGCAATTTCCGCATTTCCGAAGCAAACTCCTTTTGAATATAGGCGCTTTCCGGCGTTTGTTCATTCGACAGCGAGAGCTGGTCGATTTCATGGAAATCCACGGTCTGAAGCCTTTGATTCTTCTGCGTATCAATGCAATGGTTGATCGCGATTCGACAGAGCCACGGGTAAAACTTGCGGTTCAGATCATAGCTGGCCAGCTTTTGAAACGCTTTTATGAAGCATTCCTGCGTCAGGTCTTTTGCTTCTTCTCTTGAGTGAACCATGCGGTATAACACGTTATATATTCGGTCTTTATATTTCGTGATGAGATGAGCGTACGCTTGTTTGTTGCCGTGCAACACCTGAAGGACCCAATCCCGGTCTTCATCCATCGCTGTTCCTCCTTTCCAACAATCCCTACCCATCCAATACTGAAAAACCAAACAAAAACTTACACCTGTTTTGCACAAAATCATCCGATGAGCCAATAAAAAATTTTACCTGTAAGATTTGCGAGCCGGATTCAGTAATGAGGGGTGTATGCCAAATCATGCAAAATACAGGAGGAATTCTGAAATGAAAAAGAAAACAAACATCAAAAAGCAAATTTCTGCCTATGCTCTTGGAGCGATGCTGCTCGCGTCGTTTTCCCCGGCAAGTGCGGCGAGTGATGCAAAAGCCGCGCCCCCGCAATCTCCAGCACCAGCCGTAAACCAAACGCAGTTGTCCAAACAACCTGCCTCTTCCAAAGCTGAAGACAAGGTTACCGTCATTTCCAAGCAAGCCGGATTCGATCTGCACTTCCCCAGCTACATTCCCGGAGACAGGACATCCGTTACGCTGAATTTCTCGGAAAAAACCAAACACGTCGCGGGTTCTTTTTTCAGCCAAACAGGATTGCCGTTCTATCTGGAAATGTGGAGGGGCGATATCGCCGCAGAGAGCAAAGGCTTGACCAAGATTGCAACCAAGAAGGGAGCAGCCTACCAAGGGACGCAAAAGGAAGCGCACGGCGATGTAAATGTGTTGATCTGGGAAGAGGAAAAAGGGATCCTCTATCGCTTAACCAGCAAGCTCTCACAGGAGGAATTGGTCAAAATCGCCGAGTCTGTGGAAAAAGGCAACAAAGTAAACGTCATCGAGGACTCGGACGATGAGCAAGTGCTGGTCCATGACCTTGATACCGCCAAAGCTTCGGAACTGTTTGGCGCTCCTGTCAAAATACCGGCCTATCTGCCATCCAACGTGAAGAAAGAGTCTCTCAAAATTAGCGCCAACATCTACAAAGGCAGTACTACCATCGACATTTACGACGGGGCAGCCGGAGTAAATGGAAGTTACTTCACTCTGGTATACGAAAAGGGAGCTCTCTCGAAAGAGGATACTGCAGAGATGAAGCCTGTTCAACTTGTCCAAGGAACCGCCTTCGCCGGAACGGCTTCCTTGATGAGCTTCATGCATCCTGAATTAAAACAGCTCCCGATATTGGTATGGGAGAAGGACGGCGTGGTGTATAACCTGAAAGCGAACACCTCCATTGAAGAGCTCAAGAAGATAGCCGAGTCGCTTTAAATTCGCTTGCTTTTTTGCTTGCTCGGTCTTGCGTCTTCCATGTGTCTCGGGGACGGGCAGGATAAGCGTATGCCTAAAACGCGCTGAACATATGTGATGACAAAGTACAAAAAGCCAGGTTCCCTTCTCGTCGGGAGCCTGGCTTTTTGTGTATAAACGGCCTTCACTCTGCGCTCAATTTAAGGAAGCAACGTGGGCAGGATATCGATCAACCATTCAGGAGCTTCGCAACGTCCGCTTCAAAAATTCCCTCGTCCGCTCTTGCGCCGGATGATTGAAAATTTGCTCGGGACTTCCTTCCTCCGCGATCACTCCTTTGTCCATAAAGACCACGCGATCAGAGACTTCCCTCGCGAACTCCATTTCATGCGTGACGATCAACATCGTCAGACCGGACTCGGCGAGCTCCTTCATCACTTTCAGAACCTCGCCCACCATTTCCGGGTCAAGGGCCGATGTCGGTTCATCGAACAGCATCACATCCGGTTCCATGGAAAGGGCCCTCGCAATGGCCACGCGCTGTTTTTGCCCGCCGGACAATTGATTCGGCTTGGCGTTGATATACTTGTCCATGCCGACAATTTTCAAGTACTTCATCGCCACTTTTTCCGCTTCTTCCCGGGAACGCTTTAACACCTTTACTTGTCCGACGACGCAATTGCTTAGCACATTGTGATTATGAAACAGGTTAAACTGCTGGAATACCATCCCGAGCTTTTGACGGTATGCGAAAATGTCGTGCTTCTCGTCCAAAATATTTTCGCCTTTATAGATAATTTCCCCGCCGCTCGGTTTTTCCAACAGATTAATGCATCGAAGGAGCGTTGATTTACCCGAACCGGAGGAACCGATGATCGTGACGACCTCCCCTTTTTTGACGGAAAAATCGATGTCCTTTAATACGTCATGCGTTCCAAAGGATTTGCTGACATGTTTGATTTCTATGATCGTTTCCATACGCTCGCCTCCTTCTTCGCTTATTTCCCGCTGTCTGTCTGCACAGGATTCGCCATCACGGCGTAATTGTCCGGTCCCTCCAGCTTTCTTTCGAAGTAACGCAAAATTTTCGTGACGATCAAGGTCATGATGAAATACATCACGCACGCGACAAAAAAGGACTCGAAATACCTGAAGTTATTTCCCGCAATCGATTTCGTCGTGAAATACAATTCGGTTACGGAAATGACATTCAGCACGGAAGTATCCTTGATATTAATGACAAATTGATTCCCCGTTGCCGGCAGGATATTGCGGATCACTTGCGGCAGCACGACATTCAGCATCGTTTGCACATGATTCATCCCAATCGCATGGGCCGCTTCAAATTGTCCCTTGTCAATCGAAATAATGCCGCCGCGAACAATCTCCGCCATGTACGCCCCCGTATTAATCGACACGACAAAGACGGCGGCCAGAATTCGGTCCATATCAACCCCGAATGCCAAGGCAGAACCGTAGTAGATGACCATTGCCTGCACAATCATCGGCGTTCCCCGGAAAAATTCGATATACGTAGAAAGGATGGCATTCACCACTTTTAGAATGGCTCTTTTGGCTCCCCGCTCCGGAACGGGGATCGTGCGGATCAGCCCGATCAACAGTCCAATCACGGCACCCAGGATCGTTCCGAGCAAAGCAATGAGCAAGGTCATTCCCGCTCCACGCAGGAACATGGGCCAGTTTTCGGAAATGATTTTTACAATCCATTCGAAGCTCATCTTTCTCCTCCATTCATGTAAGGTGGCTGCACTTCCCTGAACGAGCATAAAACCGACTGCCAAAAGATGCAGCCGGTTTCACAAGCGATTATTGTGCTGCTGGTTGATTTTTAATGGCGGTATCCATGATGCCGGTGCGTTCTTCCTCCGGGATGCCGGATAAAATTTCATTGATTTTTTTCGTCAATTCGCTGTCTTTTTTGACGCCTACCGCAATGGCCGTATCGTCTTCCGAGGTCGTAAATCCGTCCTTAAACTCGACCATCGCGAAGTTCGGGTTGGCTGAGGAGGCACTGACGGCTTCCGGACGCTCGGATACGTAGCCGTCGATCATTCCGGATTCCAGCGCCACGCGCATGGCCGGGAAGTTGTCCATCGCAGGCTCCTGAACGACGCCCTGGATTTGATCGATCACGGAATAGTGGAATGTATTCAATTGAGCGGTCACTTTTGCCCCTTTGAAATCCTGGATCGACGTGGCGTTTTCGTATTTTCCGCCTTTTTTCACGACCATGACCAAATTGGATTTATAGTAGATGTCCGAGAAATCGATCGTTTGCTTGCGCTCCGCGGTTGGAGACATCCCGGCAATGATCGCGTCGATTTTGCCCGAGGTTAATGCGGGCACAAGGCCATCCCATTCCGTTTTCACGATTACCAGTTTTTTGCCCAGGCCATCCGCGATTTTTTTCGCGATTTCCACATCGTATCCGCCTGCGTATTCGGCATTGCCATCGATTTTCACCGCGCCGTTGGAGTCGTCCATCTGCGTCCAGTTAAACGGGGCATATCCGGCCTCCATCCCTACCCGGAAGGTTCCCTCGTCGGTTGCGGCAGATTGCGAAGTGCCGCCGCTTGTCCCGCATCCTGCGAGCAGCAGCACGGCTGATAGAAACATAGCTATGAATGACGACTGTTTTTTCATGGTTCATTTTCCCCTTTGGCTTTTTTCTGTTTAAAAATGCAAAAAGCGACCTGAGATAGACTCAGGTCGCACTACATACATAGTTGCCCAAATACCTCTCTTTTCCCAAATGAGATAGCACAACTCAATAAATCGGGTCATTTATTGAGACAGTCCTGCAGCTCTTAACTGCAATCCCAGCAATGCAATACCGAGAAATATTGCAAGCTTCGGCGACATTTCCTTCTCCCTGGCTTCAGCGTTTTCTCGAACTCCGCCAAGGACTGTTAAATATCGCAACCTCTACCTCACTGAATCAAGTGAGGTTCATATTCAATTCTGTTCTTGAGTTTACAATGTTATGTTAATTCTGTCAACCTTGGTCTTTCCTCCAAATAATCCTAACAGACTAGTTGTTGCGTACCCTAATGCTCAAAAAGGCTTATATCGTTGCATCAATTTACTGGGGAAAGGTTTTCTATGAATGTTTTCCAGTCAGCTTCTTCGTTGCTGTTTGTCTGTAGATGGTAATAGCGAAGCTCATTGTAGCTCGCCTGATTGTCCAGGTCTTGCTTAGGCAGGAACACTGCTTCCAACACGCCTTGTTTGTTTGACGAATCATCAATACCGACCACATAGTTGCCGACTATCTCAAACCGATCATCGGATTTTTTCCTGTTGTCTTTATTTGCGTACCACTCGATCATCGGATGGTAGTCGTATTTTGGTTTCTTTACTTGTAATAGCTCCATATACTTGTCATGATTCATGTACGAGATGAAGAGAGACTCTTCGGTTAGATCCAGTACTCTTTTTTGTTCAGTAAAACCATCTGGCAGAATCTCTGGCAAAAATACTTGAAAGCTTAGTTTTTTTATTTCATCCATGCTTACAGGAGAATTCGCACAAGCAGCCAGCAGCAAACACACGATTATCGGTACCCATTTCCTGATAAACAACAGCATGGCTCCTTCCTTTGCTTCCAACAATAGCAGAAGAGATCAATCTCAAATTTATGTGTTGGAGAGTACGTTCATTGCCCGCCTACAATCATCTCCATCAGGAACGTCTAACCTCACAAACTCTGCTTCGCATATATCCTAACAGATAACTCCATCGAAATCCCCAAGATGAGAAGAGCCAGCACGCCAAAAAACAAGCCTTGGACCGTTTGCGGCAAAGGAATCACGTCGTGAAGCTCGAACCGATTTGCTTGCATCATCGATTTCAGCATCACGGGAAAGACAAATGGAAACAGAAACAGAATAAACATAAAGATATGCTTCGACTTTTCATAACCGTAGCGATACTGAACCGGTATCATCGTCCCGAAAAATACAGCCAGGATCAGGACAGCCAATCCAACCTCAGAAGCGCTCAAACTTTCTGCCAGAGCTGGAATTGCCAGCGCTGAAAGGGAATACAACATATAGCAGCCCGCAAAAATGGCCAGGATAAATACGTATTTGGCCCTTACCATCGCCCGTCTCGTATAGGGAGTCGCGCAAAGCAGCGCTGCGCCTTTGCATTTGTATTCAATCATCGACACCGTATTGAACAGCAAATACTGAATAAAGAGCGTGCTGATGAAAAAGCCGAGAAAGCCTCCGGTTATAAAATCGACTCGCGTATGGATAAAAATCGGCAACACAAATGCGGCGACCAGCATCACAATCCAGTACTTTTTCGCGAGCAGGAAATCCTTTTTTACCAGGTGAAACACCATCTGATCACCTCCTAATATAGCTCAGCATCACGTCTTCAATGGTTGGCCGTTCAATGAGCACGTTTCCCATCTGCCCACGGACGGCCGTTTTGTTGTCAGTCAAGCCGGAAAAGCCATACCCGGTTTCCTGGAGAGTCAAAAACAACTCCCTCGTCCGTTCGTTCAATTCTCTTCTATCCCCTTTCACCAGGCCGTGTCTGTCCAGCAGCGCGTCCTTCTCCTCGTTTAGGATGATTCTGCCATTGTCGATGAAAATCAGGGCGTCTGCTACTTTGTCCAGGTCGGAGGTAATGTGGGTTGAGAAGAAAACGCTCTTCCCGTCCTGCTTGACGAAATGAAGCAGGATATCCATTAATTCCAATCGAACCTGCGGGTCCAGTCCGCTCGTCGGTTCATCCATGATCAGCAAGTCCGGATGGTGGGAGAGCGCCAATGCGATGGCGTACTTCATCCGCATCCCTTTGGACAAGGTGCCGATCTGCTGACCCTGTCGCAGTCCAAAACGCTCCATATGATTTTTGAATGCAGCCTCGTCCCAATTGGAATAGGCCGGCGCGATAATCTTTTTCATTTCCAGCAGCGTAAGATCTTCATAAAAATACCCTTCATCCAGCACGATGCCGATCCTGTTTTTGAATTCCCGCTCCATGAGCTGGACGTTTTTGCCGTAAAACGAAATCTCTCCGGCGTCCTTGACAATCAATCCGAGAATCGATTTCATTGTCGTCGTTTTCCCGGCACCGTTGACGCCGATGAATCCGGTAATGCAGCCTTCGAGCAAGGAAAAGCTGACATCCTTCAAGGCGAAAGCACCCCAATCCTTGTTCAAACCCTTTACCTCTAAAACAGGCTTCATTCCTCCCCCTCCTCAAAAAGCAAATCCATCATGGCGTACAATTCGCTTTTGCTGATTCCGAGCGCGCGCGCCGTTTTCCAGGCCTCGGCGAGCTTGACTTCCACCATATGCCGCTTCGATTCCAGCAAAAGCTCCAGGTTTTCCTTGGCCACAAACGACCCTTTTCCCGCTCTGGTTGTGATAAAGCCTTCCGCTTCAAGCTCGTCGTATACTCTTCGCGTAGTCAAAACACTCACACGCAAATCGTTTGCCAATGCGCGTATCGATGGAAGCATCTCTCCTTCCTTCAGCTCGCCGCGTAAAATGGCATCCTTTATCTGGTCTTTGATCTGTAGATAAATAGGCAGATCGGACGCGTTGGAAATGATAATGTTCATGTAGCCTCCGAAGAACTGTGTATTTATTACATACACAGAATACACATTAGACACGCTACTGTCAACACACCCTTTATCCCTCTTTACAACCTCCTCTCTCATCACTGTTGACTATCACTAGGTGCATTTCTGTGTAACGGGGAGGTCGATCAAAAACATAAAAAAAAGCGGCCTATTTGACCACTTTTTTCGCTTTAACGAAATCCTTGAAAACAGCGATTCAATCCCTGCTTGCCGCAAACTTGTTCAATGCAGCCTCGGCGGCAAGCATGGCAGCCATAACTGCATTTCCCGAGCGGTCCCGCTCTCTTCTGAAATACAGGCTTCGCAGAAAGTTCTTGCTGTTCACACGGGCGATCACCTGACCACGGCTTCTCGGCCAGCCGCCGCATTGCGCCAAACCGCTTATCCAGTCTGCGATCTCTTGCCGCGGAAGCAGTTCTTTGTCGATCATGGTGTCCACGATGGTGGCGATGCGCTCATCCTCCTCCTCGCTAAAAATATGGTGCCCGTTGTGCAGCATCCCCGAAATAGCGGCAAGTACCTCGCGCTGCACCGCTGCATCGCTCTCCGGGCACTGCACCAGCTCGTCCAAAGCATCGGCGCCGTGGGCCGCGCTGTGAGCCCAGCCTTCTTCGGGCAAATACCCGCGCAGATCCTTCTCCTCCCGATAATAGCGGAGCAGCGATTGCTTCATGCAGCAGAAATCAGCGTGATCCAGAAAAGGCTGCTTCCGATGACGCTGCACAATCAAAGCGATGGGCAGAACCGAGAACGTCCTTGTAAAAACAGAGTGGTCCCCCTCGCTGCCAATATGATAGAACAAATGCTGCTCATCGGTCAGAATATACAGAAGGCTGCGCAGCTCCTCTTCGGTAAACCTGTCCTCTTCCTTTATCCATGCATAAAATGTCGGATAAATCAGCTCATCCCGCAATTCAGGCTGAGGATCGCCGATGTATTGCAGCATCAATGCGACGAAGTCCTGCAGCTGCTCACCTTCGCGAAGCTGGTAACGCTCCTCCTCGATTCTTTGCAGGTCCGCCATAAATGTCGTCCTCGTACCGTTCACTTTCCCCATCCCTCCAGCATAATCATAATCTCCTCTACCACAATGTCCGGTTCGTCCTGATGAATATCATGTCCGCTGCGTTCGGCAATCCGGTGCCGCGTTGAGGTTGACAGCCGCTGAAAATCGGCTTGCAGCCTTTGCTCGATTTGCAGGATTTCGCGATGAGGCCATTCCTCGTCACCCTGATCCGGCAGCCCTCTTGTAATGATGGATAGAGGGGTATCGCCATGCCAGGAATGATCGGCGATTTCCTTATAGCTGCGCAATTTGTCGATCCTTTCCTGATTCAAAAGAGGATTCTCGAGATAGGCCCTGTTCCCCGCGATCAGCTTCTCAGGCAGAACCTTTTCATAGGCGAGCTCTTTATATTCGGCAGCCGCATCAACCAGAACGATGCCCGATACCCAGGCCGGATAACAGCTCGCAAACAACCTGGCAACCAATCCGCCAAAAGAGTGCCCCACCACAATAAAAGGCGGTTCCACCGGAATCCTCGGCAACAGCTCGGAAAGCTCCTGCGCCAGATCATGGCATGTTCGCGGAACGAGTGCGGGAGCTTCGCTTCTCCCGATCCCCGCCCGATCGTATGATAAGGTTGACGTGAACCGGGCGATTCGGTCCTGCACCACATTCCATGACTCGCAGCTGTCGCCCAATCCCGCTATGAATAGTACGGTCGGCGTACCTTTTTGCGAGTATTTGCAGAACAGCTTGCGGCCTTGGCAGGTATGGCGGACTTCCGTATAGCCGCTCATGCATTCCGAACCGCACACGTCCCACCGCTGCTGCTGGAGGCCGCCCATTTTTGCTTATCCATTGCATGTATTCTCCTTTATCGACCTTTCGGCATTCTGTTTCCCCTACTATAAAGCACAATGACTGACATCTGTCTGTCAGTCATTGTATGGAGCCAATAGTTCTTTCACATATTTTTTTAAAGCCTCCCGCAAATAAGCAGGCGCTACAACCTCGCATTCCTTGCCAAAGCCTAAAATATATTTGAGCAATCCGTCCTCATACGGAAAATAATCCTCGACGATAAAGTGGCTGTCTTCGGTTTGTCTGATGTTCTCTCTTTGAAAATACTCGGTTAGCTGCTCGCCCATGCGATAGGAAAACTTTAATGCAACCTTTATGCTTCGCCTGTGATAGCTGTCCTCGATAATCTTCCTGATTTCTTCCCTGGAAGCATTCCTTTTTTCAAAGCTGCTGCCCATCCTTAAATTTTTGACCCGTACCAGCTTGAACCTTCTGTAGTCATTTCTCGTTCGGCAAAAGGCGATGAGGTACCAATGACCGTTGGAAAATTCGATTTGAACCGGTTCTGCCGTTCTTTCGGAATACTCCATTTTTCTGTTGCTGTAATCAAATACGACCAGCTTGTTTTCTTCGATCGCTTTGTTCAGCAGAAACAAGTATTGCTGCAGTTCATTTTCCCTGCCGAAATGGGACATCTGTATGCGCAGCTGGTCCGTTTTGCCTGCTTCCTGTTTATGCGTATTCTCGAACTTCAGCACAATATCGTTAAAGGACTCGTTTTTCCCAAACAGAAAGCGCAGATGATTCATTACCGCCATGAGCGCATGGGCTTCCTTTTTGTTTAAAAACAGATTGTTTACGTTATAGTTATCCATCAGGTAATAGCCTCCGCCCTTTCCCCCAATGGCGGCGATCGGAATGCCCGCTTCGGCTATTTTTTCTATATCTCTGTAAATGGTTCGCAACGATACCTCAAAATGCTCCGCAAGCTCTTTGCCTGTAACCGTCCCTTTTTTGGAGATGATCAGGACCATGGAGAGCAATCGATCTACCCGCATTGTTATGTACCACGTTGGCTGGCAACGCTTCCTCCCTTTATTTTTGTGCGGCCTTCTCGCTTTCATTGAGATAGAAAAAGATTTTGAGAGCTGCCTCTGCTATGTGGACCGGAAAAGAAACATTTTGCTGCGTATGTAAAAAGGCCGGTTTGCTGTTGTTGCATACTTTTTCGCCAGAAGCCCCTCTGCTGCCTCCGATGTAAAAAAGAAAATCGGGACATCGCTTGTCCATGTCCCGATTTTTTATCGCTATTTATGATATTGCTTTTTTGCCCGCTGCTCTACCTGTTTGTGTGTTCATCATCCGTGTCGGTACCCAATGGAACGGCCTTGCCAACGCCAAAAGCGTAATAACTGATCACGACAATGCCCAGGAAAATAATGCCCGCCACAAGGGAGATGCGTGTATCATCGTTAATCAACATGCCAACCAGTACCATGATCAAGAAAGCGATCGTAATGTAGTTCGTCACCGGAGCAAACGGCATTTTGAATGGATGAGTGGCCATTTCCGCTGCTTTTGCTTTTCTGAATCGGATTTGACTGATCAGGATGACAAACCACGGAACCATGCCGGGAAGCACGCTTGCGCTGTACACATACACAAACAGATTTTCCGGCGCAATGTAGCTCAAGACAACGCCTGCGAACAAGCCCACGAGTACGCCGATCGTTCCGAGCAAGGGCACGCCGTTGCCAGACAGCTTCGTAAATATTTTTGGCGCCTGTCCGTTGACCCCCAGTGTGTACAGCATGCGTCCCGCACTGTAAATGCCGCTGTTGCAGCCGGACATGGCAGCCGTGATGACAACAAAGTTAATGAGTCCCGCCGCAGCGGTAATACCCACCTTCGCAAAGGTTGCCACGAACGGGCTGCCGATGGCATGCAGCTGATCCCACGGGTAAACGGTTACAATAACGAAAATCGCGCCAATATAGAAGATCAAAATGCGCCAAATAATACTTTGAATCGCGCTCGTTAACGTTTTGCGCGGGTCTTTGGCTTCGCCCGCTGTAATCCCGATGAGCTCGACCCCCTGATAAGCCCCGATCACCAGGGAGAGAGCAAAGAAAAAGCCTGTCCAACCGCCGGTAAAGAAGCCCCCGTGCTCCCACAGATTCGATAATCCGATGGCGTTTCCTCCGTTGCCGATTCCGAAGAAAATCAGGCCAAGCCCGGCCACGATCATTAAGACGATGGTGACGATTTTGATCATCGCAAACCAAAACTCGAATTCACCAAATGATTTCACCGAAAACAAGTTCGCCGCGCCGAGGATCGCCATCGCGATCAACCCCGGTATCCAGGCGGGCAAATCCGGAAACCAGTACTTCATATAAGTCCCGACCGCGATAATCTCCGACATCCCGACGACGACCCACTGGAACCAGTTGCTCCAAGCCGTCAAATATCCGGCCAAGGGATGGATGTACTTGTGGCCAAAGGTCGCAAACGAACCCGTGCTTGGCTCCAGGTACAGCATTTCCCCCATCGCGCGCATGATGAAAAAGATAAAAATCCCGACGATCGCATACGCAAGCATAACGGACGGACCTGTCCATTTGATCGTGCTTGCCGACCCCATAAACAAACCGACGCCGATTGTCCCGCCCAAAGCGATCATCTGGATGTGACGCGCTTGCAGGCCCCTTTTCAATTCTTTGTTTGCCACTCCGGTTCTCTTCCTTTCTGCTACTTCTGGCTGGTATCTCAGGAAAGCTGCTGGACACCCTCCATGCAATCCGCAATAGGAGACGGGTATCCGTTTTGTACATATAGTTTGTACTTATGGAAAGAAACCGTACCACCGAATGAGTCCGCAATTTTTATTCAGCATTCCCAATAGTTAGACAAATCGATCATCTTTTCCTTAAAGGTTCGCTGCTGAATTACTTGTATTGTAATATGTTTTTTTGGTGAAGACAATTATATTTGGTGGGAAAACATTTGGGAAATCAATGTGCTGGGAGTAAATATAAAACAAATAATATGTTATTGATAAAATATTTTTTGATTACAGGCCAAAAACAATCAGGGACGATGTAAAGACTCCAGACAAGTCATATCCCTGCCTGGATGCCTCCTCTCCTGATAAACATCCTTCAGGAAAGCTGCGACCCTAATTCTCCAAATTTAACATAGAAGGAAGGATCGCAATAGCCTGAAGGTCGAGGTCAAAGCTCGAAGCCCCCCTTTTCACATGCTGATCAGCTTCATGATGACAGAGGAAATCTATTGGTAAAGCATGACGAATTATATCCTAAAATCACCCTATATGGGTAATATACCCATTTATCGTTCGACATTTTTTGACTAATGATGAATTTTAAACAGGTTTATACAAATAGTAATTCATGTAGTTCATCCATAATTTATCCTCATATCCAACGCTGCTGTCGATCTGTCAACCCAGTCAGTCTCCAGATAGAGCGTAATATAAAAAAACCTCGCTATGATCCTATCGAAAGCTATTGCCTCGTACGCTGACCCATGTGCCCCCATATATTTGCCGCCTCAAAATTTCCTCAACCGGAAATATTTTACGAGAAAACAAAAACACACTTCTTCCGTTTCGTATTTTTAGAAAAATAACAAAAATGTAGAATTATGTAGAAAAAGACGTGTTGAATTTTATCTATTTTACATGTTTTAATGTGTTTGGAATATTTGGGATAATTATCCTATTATTCCGGTATTCGTTGTGCTCCGCATTGGTTGCTCTTTTATTGATTACAATTACCAAAAATTGGGGGAACCGATTATGAAAAAAGACATGTTTGATTTGGATGTACAAGTAAACTCAGTAGGCGCTAACGGTGCCGAACCAAACACCATCAGAACCACCCTCTGTTGGGTCACCAAAATAACTTGCAAAAGTACTTGCACTTGCGTATGCACGTCTATGTGCACACCAGGTTGCCCATTCTCGGACGAGGATAAAGCATAACGACGCTTAAATAGCCAATGTGGAGCACATATCTTACTGGGTCAGTTAGACCCCGCCATATGGATAGTAAATGCGTGGTGCAAAACGTTTCTTTCACCAACGTTTACTATCCTTTCCCCATTTACAAAAGGAGGGATCTAGATTGGAACGTCCGTTAAAAGAGAAAAAACACGCTAAGAAAGAATCCCGATCCTTTTTTCGCACGATGGATTTCTTCATGCTTCGAACGCCATTGTTGCCTATACAAATATTTCTGGAGTTATGTCAATCCGATTGGAAACTGGACAAGCTCGATCCGAGAAAGCAAGCCATCATTCGAGAGTGCATCGCCGTTGCCAGTCCTTCGTTGCTCGAATCGCTGAACAAACTGGAGCAGGTCGACCGCGAGCAGCTTGAGCAGGTTGTGCGGAGCTGTTTGCGATATGTAATCCGAATGAGTACGCGAGCGACGCCATTTGGGCTTTTTTCCGGAGTAGCCTGTGGGCGTTTCGATACAAACACCAATCTCATCGTAAACAAAATGGAGCAGCATAAAAAACGGAGCCGCCCTGACATGGAATGGCTCCTGAAAATCGTTCAATCTCTGGAAGAGAATCTGGATGTGGTCAAGCAGCTCCACGTCCAGACAAACACGATGTATGAGGTAGTGGGCAATCGGGTGTCACTGCCGTATATTACGCGGTACGGTCAAAAGCACAATGGCTACCAAATGGAAAATGTCTCGATTGCGATGAATGATTTGGTCGCGCTTGTTTTACACAAGGCAGCAGAGCCGATTCCGTTTATGGAATTATTGCCGATCATTAAACAATCATACCCGGATACGGAAGACAGCAAAATCGAATCCTTTTTGTTTCAATTGGTCAAAAATGAGTTTCTGCTTACAAGCCTTCGCCCGCGTCTCACTCATTCATCGCCGTTTGATCAACTGCTTGCTGTATTGGATCGTGTGGAAGGTATTGATGAATTGTACCAGCAGCTGCTGGCGATCAAGCAGGACATCATCGCCTATGACAAGCTGGAGATTGGTCAGGGAGAAACGCATTTCCTCTCCACGCTCTCCAAAATGAAGTCGATAGAGTCATCATCATCGCAGTTACAAGTGGATTTAGCGTTGTCAACTGAGCAGGTGACGCTGCCGAAATCGATTGCCAAGGACCTGAGCAAAGCGGCAGAACTGCTGTGGAGACTATCGCCCAATCACGTTGGATGGCCTCATTTGGCGGAGTATCGGAACTCCTTTATTGAACGATACGGATTTGAAAGAGAGGTTCCCTTACTCGAATTGCTGGATGAAACCCGGGGGTTAGGTGCTCCTGCGACCTACGAAAATCCAATGAGCAAAAGAAACTATACCCCGTCTAGCCACGACAAAATAAATGAGAAGGTTCTTTTACAGTTGCTGTCCCACTCGCTTTTGACAGGAAGCAGAGAAATAGAGCTGACAGACGAACTGATCGAGAAGCTGGAGCCGGTACCAACCAAATGGGAACATGTCCCGATTTCAATGGAATTGTATGTGTCCCTGTTTGCCGCTTCGGCACAAGCCATGGATAACGGCGATTACACCCTTCATATCGGAGGAAATACGGGATCAGTGTTGGCCGGGAAATCATTTGGTCGATTCGCTGACATGCTGGGAGAGTCGTTCGAAGAACATCTTGAGCAAATCAATCAAGAACACCAGAAGGCTTACCCAGACAGCGTATTTGCTGAAGTTGTTTACTTTCCGCGGCACGGAAGGATCACCAATGTGGTTCTTTCGAAGAGCAAGCGGGAACACGAGATTTTGATCGGCGCTCCCTTCAACGAGCACCACTCCATGAGCATTCCCTTGTCCGATTTGGTTGTAGGGGCTACATCGCATTCCTTCTATTTAAAATCACGCTCGATGAATAAGGAAGTCATTCCTGTTACAGGCCATATGCTTAACTACGTAGGCTCTGTTCCTAACGTATATCGTTTTCTGTGCGAATTAGGGATGGCAAAGCAGCGAAATTGGATGCCTTTCAGCTGGGGCAGCTTTCGTCATGCTCCTGTCCTGCCTCGTCTGCGTTACGGAAAGATTATACTGGCACCAGCTACGTGGAATGTCGATCATGGGCTGTTAGCTGTTTCCAAGAAGGATGGACAAGAACGTTGGATGGAAGCCGTGCAAAACTGGATATGCCAGTACCAGGTTCCAAATTACGTGTATATCACCGACCATGACAACAAGATGCTGCTCGATCTGAGAGATGAAAGACATCTCGCTGAGTTGATTCGGGAGCTTAAAAAGCTGAATTCCGGTGAGACACTCGTTCTCACAGAACTAGGCGCTGAGCTGACGGACTGTGTAGTTGAAGGGAATGACGGTGCCTTTCATATGGAGTGTGTCTTCCCGCTTGTAAAAAATACTCCGGTCGAGGCGATTGCAACCGAATCGGTTTCTGTGAAAAACGGAGTGCAATCGAATCGCGCGATTATTTCCGACCAAGAACGATTGAAAATGCCAGGAAGTGATTGGTTATTCTACAAGCTATACTGTGATGAAACCAGAATGGATGAGTTCATCGCCTTTCCGCTTCAGTCTTTATGTGAAGCGATGCGGACGCAAGGGGCTTGTCAAAAGGTATTCTTCATGAGGTACACCGATCCGAAACCACATATCCGTCTGCGTTTTCAAGCGCCATCCACCGAAGGTCTGCATTCCATTTTCTCGGAAATGTATCAATGGACGGCTGAAATGCAAAAACAAGGCTACCTCTCCAAAACAACGATCGATACCTATGACCCTGAAATTGAACGATATGGCGGACCGCAATTGATTTCGCTGGCAGAGGAAATCTTTGCAGTTGACAGTATGGTTGTGGCCCATTGGCTACAACTGCAGCGTACTAAGCAGTTGAATATGCCATTGGAGAAGGTTGCCGTAATCAGCATTATCGACCTTTTGCATCAATTCCTGCATTCGATCGACGAAAAGCTAAGCTTCCTGAACGGGATGATCCCGTATAAAGCATACCTTGATGAATTCCGTACAGACAGAGAGTTTTACCTGAAGGCGGGGCGCTATACGAATGATTGGCAAGAACTGAAGCTGTTGGAGGGTGGTTCTATTCTCCATCATTTTTTACAGGTGAGATCAGAAGCGGTCAAACGTTTTTCTACGGCCATGCATTCACTACAAACACAATCGGCACTGTATAACTCGCAGGATCAGATCATGGGCAGCATCATCCATCTGCATGTAAACAGGCTGCTTGGAGTAGATCGTGAACGCGAAAAGAAAGTGATGACCTTGGCCCGCCATACCCTGCACAACTTGCGATATTTCCTATTGCAAGAGGAAAGTCGCACAAAGGAGACTGCGCATGCTTTCTAATACAAAGAGCTGGCAACCGATTAAAAACGAGACGCTGATCAAAAAGATAGAGTCCGTGGTAAAGCAGGTAGCCCGTAAGCTTCAATCTCCCCATGAGGTCCTGGGCGAACCTCTTCCCGGCACAGACTCGCTTGCCTCCGGTGCATTGGGCATCGTCCTCTTTTATGCGGAATTGGATCGACTGTATCCCGATGAGCAGTGGGATGTTGTCGCACACAACTATTTGATACATGTTCAAACCGTGATTAACTCGAATATGTTTGATTCGCTTTCCCTGTGGAGCGGTTTATCCGGAGCGCCCGTGGTCGCCTCCATTCTTGCCCGTGATCGAGGCAGATATCAAAACTTCATCGAAAAACTGCATATTCTCATGCAGCCTGCAATTGATGAGTTCATCGACCAAGCTCGGGAACGAATCGGGAACAATCTACACATGTCCGATTACGATGTGATCGAAGGATTAGCTGGTATCGGTCGATATCTTCTTTCCTTTAAAGAGCGCCATGCATGTAAACAAAACCTTAACAAAACATTGTCATATATTGTACAATTGACTAAAGATATCCAATTCAATGGTAGGATGATTCCCGGCTGGCATATCAAAAGCGAGAATCAGTTTTTGGAACATGAACAAAAACGATACCCAAATGGAAACTTTAACCTCGGAATTTCTCACGGCATTGCCGGTCCGTTTGCCTTGCTCTCTCTCGCTTTGCTGGAAGGAGTAGAGGTAGCGGGACAACGAGAGGCCATTCGCAAGCTATGTTCCTATTATGGCAAGTGGAAGGCGGAAGACGAGCACGGGCCCATTTGGCCGGAGAGAATCAGCTTTGAGGAAGAAATATGTGGACAGATGCAGAACTATTTTGCTCACAATGCGTCCTGGTGCTACGGAGAACCGGGCATCGCACGAGTGTTGTGGCTGGCTGGCGAAGCATTGGGGGACACCAACATCCAGTCTTTGGCGCAAGAGGTATATCTCTCACTTGTCCAGCGATCAGTAGAATCGTTCCGTTTCGAGTCCCCTACGTTTTGTCACGGCTATGCAGGGATTCTTTGGATGCTCCAACGAATGATGATGGACACGGGGTCTGATGTTTTTGAAGCTTCCCGCGAGACACTGGTCAACCAGATTTTGATCAGCTTCAACGAAAACAACGCTTACGGATTTCAGGACATCGAGCATGGACAAGTCCGAGATCTTCCAGGATTGTTGGTCGGGGCAGCAGGAGTAGCGCTTGTCTTGCTAAGCTGCCTGAGTTTGGACGAACCCGAATGGGACTGCATTTTTTTGCTTAAATAGCTGAGTTAGGGGATATCACATGTACGCAACAACAGAGGAAGTATTTAGCCTAAAGACTGTCATTCAGTCTTTCCGAAACTGGCCGAAAATTTTTCGACTCTTCTGGACTGTACAAAAAGGATATTTTATCACCATTGTCACTCTGAATATTCTCCAAGGGCTATTCCCTGTTGGTATGCTGTATGCTACCCAGGAGCTTGTTAACGCCGTTTCCAAGGGAATCAACGAGGAAGGGGATACTGTCGTATTCAGTTTCCTTTTCTTCATCTCTTTCATTTTAGTAAAACAGATCGTTACACTCATTCAGAATTATGTCGAAGGATTGTTTCAGTCCCTGCTTTCAAATCGCCTCCGTGAAATGGTGTTGGACAAAGCAAATACGCTGGGGCTGGCTGATTTTGAAAATGCCGAGGTGCAGGATCAGCTCAAACGTGCGCAACAAGAGACCAGCTACCGTCCCTATCAGATTTTTGAGCTGGTACTTAGTATTGTATCCGGTGTTATTTCCTTGGTATCTACTGCGCTGTTCCTGGTCTTTTGGAAATGGTGGGTTGTTTTTATTCTGATGCTGTTTCCGCTTATCTCCTTCTATTCCTATTTGCGGTTAAGTCAACAAGAGTTCTATATTCGTTGGAGCAGGGCTGAACGGGAGAGAAGAGGCTGGTACATCAGTCATTTATTAACCCACGATCGCGCTTTCAAGGAAGTGCAAATTTACAAACTCGGCTCCTATCTCATCGCACATTTTCGCGATATGATCACACAATTTTTTCATGAAGACAAAAAGATCTCCACATCACGTTTGAAGACATCGCTGGTTTTTGAAAGTTTGACGATTCTGATGATTGGTTTTATGAGCTTTATTGCCATCCAAGCAGCTTTTCTGAAAGAAATCCTGCTAGGAAATTTGGTTAGTTATATTCAGGGGATTACGTTAACCCAAACCACGTCGCAGTCTTTGATGCATTCCCTGATTGGACTGTCTCAGCATAACATGTTTGTGGAACAGCTGTTTCTTTTTTTGGATAGAGATTCGTCTGATCCTGTCAAGCAACAAAAAGCGGCTATTGCTGCTCCCGGCCAGAGCGAGCCGTTTGTTTTGGAAAGCATCGAGTTCGTCAACGTTTCATTTACGTATCCGGAAACAGAACGACCCGTTCTTCAAAACCTCTCTTTCAAGATCAAAAAAGGAGAGTCGTTAGCGATTGTAGGGGAGAATGGCTCCGGCAAAACCACATTAGTCAAACTGCTTACCTTGTTATACAAAGATTATGAAGGACAGATACTAATTAACGGAATAGACTTGAACTCGTTTGATTTAGATCACATTCGAACAAAAATCGGGGTTGTCTTTCAAGATTTTATGCAGTATGAGATGTCCATTCGCAATAATGTCGGGTTCGGTGATCTCTCTCTTCTTGGCCATAATGACAAGCTTTATCAAGCACTTGAAAAATCAGGCATGCGCAGCTTGGCAGAAAGACTTGAACATGGATTGGATACTCAGTTGGGAAAATGGTTCACGGAAGGTCTTCAGTTGTCAGGTGGACAGTGGCAGCGCATTGCCATTGCTCGAGCTTTCCTCCGAAATGCAGACCTCTATATTCTCGACGAGCCAAGTGCATCGCTGGACCCTCTAGCCGAAAAAGAAGTATTTGATTCGTTTAAGCTGTTGACCAAGGAGCGAATGGGAATCTTTATCTCTCACCGTTACTCATCCGCTCAGTATGCTGATCAAATCATGGTGCTGGATCAAGGGAGAATCGTTGAATTTGGCACCCACACCGAATTGATCCGTTTACAACAAAAGTATGCCAGCTTGTATAATCTGCAAGCCTCACCCTTTGTTGCTCAAAGTTAACAAACACCCTGCTAAAAAGGAGCGAACGGCTTTGACTTTTTTTATGGCGCTAATGAGCAGTTTTGCCCATATCGGAGCGATTCATATTGCACTGGTCATCTTGATTGGGATCGGCATATGGAAATGGGTTGCCACGAAGAAGAAAAATAATAAGCCCGGGGATGACTAATGTTCATTCGACAAGCTTTCCCCTATCTGTCGTCTCTTGCTCTATAAACAGTACAAACACCAAGTTCCGCCTCTTCGGTATAGCGGAGCTTGGTGTTTATTCATTCTCTCGCCGACTTCTTCTCCTCCCCTTTTGAGGGATCGCAATAGCCTGAAGGTCAAAGGTCGAAGCCTGGTGACATCGAACCTTTGATGGATTTATCATCGCAGACTTCTTGGCAGGCGAACAGGGTGAATGTATTCCGACACTTTTGTTCCATTACCCCAAATTCCTGTTATTCACCCTGTTGCGTACATGAAAGGTTACCTTAGTCCCTGTACCTACCGTACTTGTGATCTGAAGCCCCGTTCCGAAGTGCCGTTTTAATCGCTGATCAGTATTTGTCAATCCAACCCCTGAGCTGCTATCTGCATTTCTGTCTAATATTCGCCGCAATTGAACGTCGTCGATTCCGATTCCGTCGTCTTCAACCGATATCTCCGCATGCGTTTCATAGACAGAAACCCGAATAAAAATCTTTCCCCCGCGAGCGCGCTTCATGATGCCATGCCTTATCGCATTTTCAACCAAGGGTTGGATCGAAAGAAACGGGATTTTTAATTCTTCGCAGTCATCAATCTCCCAGACAACCTGTAGCCTTTCTTCAAACCGAACCTTTTCAATATAGAGATAAGAGCGCACGAGACTCAGCTCTTCTTCGATGGGAACAAGCCCGTCCATATTTTGGAACTGAAATTTATTCCGCAAAAAATTGCTGAACTCAGTAAGCAAACTGCGCATCTTATCCAAATCAATGTCACTTAAAGCGGTTACAGCGTTTAATGCATTGAACAAAAAATGAGGCTGAATCTGCGCTTGCAGCCATGCAGCTTCTAAACGCAATTGTTCCCGAACGACTTGTTTAATTGTCGTTAGCGCCTCTATCCGCGATCTTATTTCGATTGCTTCCACCGGCTTTGTCACATAATCGTTTGCTCCCGCTAAAAAGCCGCTTTGAATATCCTGCGGTTGGCTTCTTGCGGTAAGGAGCAGTACAGGGAGCTCTGTGAATGTAAACCGCTCACGGATCATTCGTGTCAGCTCATAGCCAGACATCTGCGGCATCATAATATCGGAGATGACCAGATCCCATTCCTTTGTATCCAGCAGGGCCAATGCTTCTTTGCCGCTTGTTGCCATCGCTACGTCATATTCGTCTGGCGGCAGTATGGCTTCAAGCACTTGAAGGTTCACAGGATCATCATCAACAAGCAAGATATGCGGACGTTCACGATTCATTTCGATGAAAGTCGTTTGTTTCGCAGCTGCGATTTCCGCTTCTTTCAAACCGATTGAGACGCTATCCTGAATCGGCATAGATAGCAATGCTGCCTGTTCGAATGAGTGAGCAGCATCATTCTCTTCCTCCGCATTCAAATCTGCCAGCTTTAGCGAAAATGTAAATGTTGAACCTTCTCCTAAAACAGAGGACACCTCTAGCGTACCTCCATGAAGCTCAACCAGTTGCTTGCTTATACTCAGGCCCAGCCCAAATCCCCCTTCAATCATGGTCTCGCTCGTGCTGGCTTGCTCATACGGACGGAATAGGCGTTTCAGCATGTCCTCATCCATTCCGATCCCGGTATCAGCAATACCAATATAAGCCGATCCATCCTTTACAAAAGCTTGAATCGAAATTGTCCCGTCATTCGTATATTTCACGGCATTATGAAGCAAATTGAAAACGATTTGAATCACCCGATTCTCATCCGCAATGACTGGAGGAAAATCTTCGGGTATTTGATTTGCCATTTTGATAGGCTTCACTTCTGCGTTAAATCGCAGCAAATCAAGGACCCCGGTCACGATTGGCTGGATCCGTATGACTTTTTTTTGCAGACGCGGATTGCCTTCCCGCAAACTCATCACATCAATCAGGTCATTTAATATCAATGTCAGCCGACGACCTACGGATAAAACCGTTTCCAGCTCTTTGATACTCCTCTCCTGCAACAGATGCCGTTCCCTTTTTAAAACGGACTCTGACATGTTCAGAATGCCATGAAGCGGATTTTTAAATTCATGGGACGTGTTTGCCAAAAATTGATCCTTATGGTCATTCATTCTTTGCAGTGTTGCAGCAAGCTCCTTTGTGTTGGCATGCATGTGAAAATAATCCTTAAACCATACAGAGGCCAAACACCCCATCGAAATAATCAGATCAAACGGATAGTGGACAACACTCAAACCGCTTTCCCGCCAGATTAACGTCCAAAGAAAATGGTGAATCAGCGCGAGAATCGAAAAAAGCAGTAAAAGATGGCTCTTGATATCCTTGATGACTTTTTTAAAGATGGCAATCATTGTGGTCACGGCTGCCATACTCCCCAATAAAAAATAAACCGGGAAAAGCATAATCACCTGATTGGGAGCCAAAAACAACGTAATGCCGGCAGTGCCTGCATTCATTGCCGTATAAACTGGATATATCCTCCTCCAATAAGGGGGCTCACGATGATCCGTACACTCCAGCAAAGCGTAGAATCCAATAACGATAGCCGCATTAGACAGCCGAAAATCCCAATCAAAGCCGATGTAAAACAATTGGTGGAACAACTTCTCATCACTGCTTAATACGCTTGGAAGTGTTACACATAGTGTCAGCAAAGAAAAATAAAGCAGCTTCTTTTCCCGATTGCCTAGCAAAAACAAAATAAGCGCATAGACAGAATGCATAAGAAAGATAATCGCTCCCAGAAGCTGCATAGAAACGGAGAATTTCATTTCCTTTGCAATGGCTTCTTCGGAACCAAATTTAATGGATCGAATAATGCCGCTGCTTCGACTATCCTCATAATTTGCCGCCTGAATCACCAGCTCGATGACACCGTTTTTGTCTGCCGTAAAGGTTGTCGAATAAGGAAGGTTCTTCGCTGTATATTCATCCTTCGTTTTCGCCACCCGCCCGGATTTGGCAAGCAATCGGCCATTTACATATAATTCTGACGAAGTTCGCACGCTGGGTACACGAATACTATAATTCAGGTCCTTTTCCGGATTTACATAAATACGCAAGCGATAGGAGCCAAATCCATACGGAGTTGGCTTTTCAGGATGCAAAGCTTCATTCCATCCTCCCGGAACCTGAATAAGCTTTGGCTCTCTCCCGCCCACTCCTTGCTGCCGGCTGCCATCCATCAGCCATTGCGAAGGATAGAACTCCCATTCCCCATCAAGCAAGAGAATGCCGCCAGCTTCTGCATTCCAATCACGCAAATCGAATTGCCCGTTTTTAATTGGCGCATGTTCCTGATCACGAAACGACTCCATCCACAACATGCGCGAGCCGGATAAAATGACCAATACCAACCCTAACAATACGATAATGTGACTCTTTTTCCATTGGTAATTTGGCGAACTATGGGCCAAGAAGTCTTCCTCTCCAATCGTTTTTTGTTCGTACGCATGTGAATATGTTATATGCAGCTTTTACGCAATCAGACATGGCAGAGGGTGCTACTCCATAATTTACCACAGTGAACATGACAGAGAAACGGATGATCGACTGTTCTTCTAACTACGATTCGACCATGCCCTCCCGGCAGACCTGCGTTCATTCCCTCATGACCTTGCATGATCTTCCCTACACTTTTATTTGTTCAAGGTTAAACACGTTAGCCACTCACCTATATTTCCCAGTTCCGGCTGCATACCAATTGTATAAAATCCCCAAAATACATAGACTTATCCTTTTTGTTCATTTAAACTTAAAATGCCGCGGGGTAGTTTTGCTATTTTTCGATTGGGGATGGACAGCGAGGTGTATACCATTGACCGCCTTACTAGTGATCATCGTCATTTGCTCACTTCTTACGGCGTCATGGATGATCGCAACAGTTGTCAAGCGAGTGCGGGCCCGCAATAAACGATACTTGCAACGCAAGGCGATTCTCGCGGGCGGTACGTCTGCGCAAGCAGTCATCAACTCGATCCAGCAAACGAATGTGCAGGTTGACGATCAGCCAGAGGTATTGCTTGATTTGACCGTCACTAAGCAGAATGGCGAGGTTATCCATACCGTGGTAAGGATCGTCATCCCGATCGTAACTATTCCCTCGTTTCAAAAAGGCAACGTCGTTGAGGTGAAGTATATGACGATCGACAACGAGCAAAAATTCGAGGTAGTAGGTGCCTATGTGTTTGGAGAAAGGATGGGAATGGCGTGAGCAAGAAGCTGCGAACAGGGATTATCGGTACTTTTCTTGGAGTATGCATGGCAATGAATGGATTGGGAGGTGTTTTTGCGGAAATGAAAACAGAATCATCGAACCCGTTGACAGATACCAAAGCGTTGGAACGGTTCGCCGATGAATTTATGGCGAAACAGCAAAATACGGATCTTGCCGTGCCGGGAGCCGCCATCGTGGTCGTAAAGGGCGACAAAGTGCTGTTAGAGAAAGGGTACGGCTACGCGGACAAGGAACGGCAAATCGCGGTCGATCCGGGGAAAACCGTATTCCGAATCGGATCGGTTACGAAAACCTTCACTGCGGCAGCCGTCATGCAGCTGGTGGAACAAGGGAAAATCGATTTGCATGCGGATATTAACAAGTATTTGGAAGAAGGGCTTCGCATCCGCAATCCCTTTGACCAGCCTGTTACGATGCACCACCTGATGACTCATTCGACCGGTTTTGACGTTACGATCGAAACGATGGACGATTTCCATGGCGATTTGAAGAAATTCGTTTCATTATCGGATTATGTGAAGCAAAGAATGCCCGATGTTGTCCGTAAACCGGGCGAATCCTACATGTACGACAACTTTGCATATGTGCTGCAGGGCTACATTATCGAGCGTGTATCGGGAATGCCTTTCCACCAATATATGAAACAGAATCTGTTTCAGCCGCTCGGTATGATGAACACCGATTTGCTGCTGACCGACGAAGTGCTCGGCCATTTGGCCAAAGCTTATGTGGACGGGCAGGCATTGGATCCCTATGCGCTTACCCCTACGGAATCGCCGGATGGAGGAATGAATGCGACAGCAAGCGATATCGGCAAGTTTATGATCGCCCAACTGCAAGACGGCGTTTATCAAAACAGGCGCATTTGGAGTCAAGAAAGCATTCGGCAAATGCAGCATTACCATGTCGCCATTCATCCGCGGGTAGAGGATGCGACATACGGGTATGAAGGTTCGTTCGAGCCCGAGCATAACAACGGGCATAAAGTGATTACGAAAGGCGGAGACCTGATCGGCTTCAGCTCCTATATGTGGCTGATTCCCGAGGAAAAGGTCGGCGTCTTTATTACCTGCAACACATCCAGCGATTTGCGATCCGCATGGTTTAACGCATTCATGGATCGATATTTCCCAAGGACGGATACAAGCGTCAAATCGGTTCCGCTGAACACTCCGCAAGCGCAGCTTCGCCGCTTCGAAGGAGAGTACTCGGATGCAAGAATTCGTGTCGCGCTGACGACCATTACCGCAATTGGAGATGGTGAACTTCTTGTGGAAAGTCTGATGGGCAAACAAAAAGTGAAACAGATCGAACCGCTGCTGTTTGAAGACGAGAACGGAAAGCTGATAGCTTTCAAAGAGAACGGCGATCACAGCATCACGTATTTCAAATATATGAATCCAGTCAGCTACGCTCAAAAAATAACGACGCCCATGTACAAAGATGTTCCTGCAACAAGCGAATATACACCGTACATCCGTCATTTGCAGCTGATCGGAATTTTGAAAGACAACGATGAGAAGTTCGAGCCGACTCGTGCGATGACCCGGGCCGAAGCGACAGCCATGCTCATACGTATACTGGGCGTCCAGCTGTCCCAAGAGCCCGTCAAGTTCAAAGACACAGCCGGGAACTGGGCTGCAGCGCATATTCAAACCGCCGTACAACTGGGGATTGTGGAAGGGAGGACGGACGCTGCGTTCGGCCCGGAAGACCCTGTGACAAGGCAGGAAGCAGCGCTAATGATCGCACGCGCATTTAAGGAGCAAATTGCCAACTATCCCGCGGAGCTTCGCAGGGATGACATCGAGTTAAGCGGACCAACCGACAAATGGGCATTGGAAGAAGTAAAAACAATGGTTGCTCTTGGCTTGCACGGTCCCGAAGTTGCTCCGTCCAAAGCGGGTACGGTTGATTATCATTCCAGGCGGGAGCTGACACGCGAGGAAGCGGCCGCGTTGTTTTCGACAACGATCAACAGGCTCATTTTACAGATACAGTAACCTTGCCAAAAGAAAGGGCGGTTCAACGTCTTGGTCACCTCGAATGAGTTGATCGTATTCCGTTAATGGACGGGAAGCTACCTTTATTTGAGAAACAGCACGGATAGGATCCGTATTTTGCTGTTTCTTTTTTTTGTTGAGCTAGATATTGAATTGCTCTTTCAACCTTTCCTTGGCTGCAGAGCAACTTCAACGGCCCCCTGCTTCTGTAGTAAAAAGTGGAAAAAACTTCTTGACACCATCCATTTACACTTGTAATATTAATCCGACAGATCATATTTACAACTGTAAATAAAAAGTCGATTAGGCGGTGAGTAACTGGACAGTATCCCCGGGAAGAAGCTGCAAGTATTTTCCGTTGATTTCCGAAAAAGAACGCATCAAGGCGCAGAGCCAGTCCTTTTTTAAAGCAACAGAAGCGATGACAGGTGAGAATGACAAAGCAGCAGATCTAACTGTAAAGAGGTAGAAAGCATGGATATGCTATGCGGCATTTTTTTATGGGTTTTGGATGCCACCATTGGAGCTAGCCTCGTCGCGTTGTTGGTGGCAGCCATTAAGAAAATCTTTCATCACCGGATAAGCGCTCGGCTTCACCACGCGCTGTGGCTGATTGTGTTGATACGGCTTCTGTTCCCTTTTTTCCCGAACAGTTCGGTAAGCATCTTCAACATCTGGCAACTAGGCGTAGACAGCATCAAGCATGCTGTTTCCCCCCTCTCCCCTGTTGCCAGCAACGGGCCACAAATACAGATAGAGCAAAACAGCAAACAAACAGACTTTTCACAAACGAATCAGATCAAACAGCCAGAAAATCGAAATCTTCCGGATACCTCCGTATCCCGCCAAATCAAAACCGATCCGGCAATACCTGCCCAAGACAATCACACCCTTGGCGTAAAGACAGCAGCCATCGTCTGGCTTGCGGGATGCATTTCCCTGTTTGGCTATCTGTGTGCCTACATGCTGCGTGCCAGAAGCAGACTGAGCAGCCTCAAAATCGCAACCGACCCGCGAGTCGTTTCCATCATGGACGATTGCCGGAAAAGATTTGGCATCACCCAACCCATCCCTATCTATACGGGAAGCGATAGAAAAAGCCCGCATATTTCCGGGGTGATCCATCCATGGATTTACTGTCCGAAAGAGATCTGCGAGGAATCGAACGCCTCTCAGCTTACCCATGTCTTCGCCCACGAGCTTGCCCACTACAAGCGGAAAGACATCGTATGGAACCTGCTGGGGTTGTTTGCCCTGACCATCCACTGGATGAACCCGCTTGTTTGGTTGTTGGTGAAACAGATGAAGACCGACCGGGAGCTTGCGTGTGACGCTTATGTGCTGAACGTTCTGGGCGAAGCGGAGTCTGTGCCCTACGGGATGACGATTATTCAATTTTTGCAGCGTTTTTCTGCAAGCCGCCAGCAGCTTCACTTGCTTCATTTTTACGAAGCGAATAACAAGAATCAAATGACAAGGAGAATTCAGATGATCAAAAACTTTAGAGCAGGATCCTACAAGCTTTCGGCTGCTGCCGTTTTGTGCGTGGCCATGATGAGTTCGGTGACCCTTACGAATGCCGCGGTGAAGGTGGAGAGCCCCGCCAAGCCAGCTGCTTCCGCTGAGACCAAAACAAAGCAAGAGGGTCGACTGTTGTTTGATTGGGATTTGCGAGGATACGATCGCTTGTCAAAAGGAATACAGACGGCCGGTTTTCCATTTAAAATTCCTGATGTGCTTGGCATGAACTATGAGTTTAGCGGGATTTATATCGATCGGAACAAATTGCGTACAAATAAAGAGACCCACGTTCAGATTGATTTTGGTAATAAAGGAGATTCATCGCCTCAATTTCTTCATTTTTCTGCAAGCAGCGGACTGCATGGAATGGAAGCGGCTTATCAGCGAATCGTGGAAGAAGAAAAAAAGGGGTATGGGGAACAAAAGATAGAGAAGCAGAATTTGAAAGTCCAAGGGCTAGATGTATGGAAGGTTACTTTTACTGACAAACACTCAAATGGAAACGTTACTGATAAAAACAACATTACCGAAGTTTACTATCTATGGGAAGATGACGGAATACAGTATAACATCGGTAGTTTTGCTAGCGATCCGCAAGAAGACATTGTAAAAATGATCGTGAATGCCAAATACCCTGATCAAACGATGAAAGAACGCTATGTCGGCTTTCACAGTTACGTCATGGACTTGTATGATACAGAAGACGTGCAGCATGGCTCGAAAGCAATCGGATTAACTCCGAAGTTTCCTCTGGAGCTGCCGGGACAGTTTAAAGCTATAGGAGCATATATAAGCTCAAAAGTTAATTTTAGTTCTCCGGAAAATGACGCGGATTATAAGACCATGTACTTTGGCATGTACTACAATGTCCCTGGGAAAAACAAAAAAATACCTGTGGTAAATAGCATCTCATTCGATCAAATCAAAGACATCAAAATATACGATGACATGAAAAAGAATGGACATGTAGCCTTTTTCCTGCCTTTTGACGAAAAGAACCTTGTCAACGTACACATGCAAAAAATCGCTGGAAAGGAAGTGTTCAAAACGGAGAAATACAAGGAGCGCGGCGAGTCGAGCAGAGCAGAAGATCCAACTCTCATCTCCTATTTTTGGAGAGAAAATGACATTTGTTTCAAGGTCACATTTACGGATGAAGTGTCCAACCACGAGGTAATCGTTTCCTACCTGATGAATCAAAAAGCGGTAGACTTCAATAACTTGAAGTAGTGATTGACGTACAAGAGCTATGTATGGAAGAGGTAAAAACCATAGATAAGCTATGCGGCGGTTTTATGGGTTTTGGATGCCGCTCCCGGAGCAAGCTTCGTCGCTTTGTTAGTGGCAACTGTCGATAAAAACAACCATCAACCATCTCAACTGTCTGATCCGCTGGGAATCAGGCAGTTGGCCTTTCAACAAACCTCTTTACGCAGAGTTAAGACCAAGGATAACTTTGTGTAAAGAGGTTGTTTTTATGCTATTCTTCGTTAATTTTTGACTGTATATGTCTACCAGATTGAATAGCGTAAATGTACCCGTCCAAACGCTGACTCAGCTCTACCACAACCTCATCCGTAAAGCTTCCCTTCTCCTGCACCAGTCGAGCAAGTTCACGCCGTAATTCTTCTATCGTCTGGTAAGAGTTGCATATCGCCAGAGCGACCCGCTCTTTCACCTCATTGTTTGTTGGGTCCTCAGCATGTCCCGTTTTTCCGAACGTTATGCATTCCTCGTATTTTTCCATATCGTGGGCATCATATGCCATTTAGGCAGTAGAGCGTGACCTTCTCTTCCTGGCTTAAAAAGGTTGGGAGATTTTTATGATGTCAAAAGAGCAGATCAAGCAGTGGATCAAAGAGAAAAACATGAAGTCTGTGGACGACGTACAGTCAGCCCTAAAGGATTTGTTTGCTGAAACGATCCAAGAAATGCTCGAAGCTGAAATGGAGTCCTCTCTTGGATACGCAAAGCATGACATGAAAAACAAGCGGACAACGAATAGCCGTAATGGATACAGTAAAACAACAAAAAAACTGTCCGTTCCGAGTATGGCGAGGTGGACATTCAAGTCCCACGTGATCGTGAGGGAGAATTTGAGCCTGCCATTGTAAAGAAGCACCAGTCCAATGTAACAGGGATCGAAGATCAAATCCTCGCGATGTATGCAAAAGGCGTATCTACACGTGATATCCAAGACCATCTGCAGCAGCTCTACGGCATCGAAGTCTCACCAACACTCATTTCAAATGTCACGAACAAAATCGTTCCCCTGATTAAAGAGTGGTAAAATCGCCCTTTGCAATCGGTATATGCCGTTGTTTTGTTAGACGCGCTCCACTTTAAAGTAAAACAGGACGGGGCTATCGTCAACAAAGCTGCCTATATGGTCATTGGAATTGACCTTGACGGTCATAAAGATGTCATCAAATCCGTAACTCAATTAAATATGTTTCCTATAAGGATTTAAAGAAAGTTACGGCTGAGTTAAAACCTATTTACAAGGCTCCAACGGAGTAAGCTGCACGCGAAGAACTCGATCAGTTTTTTGCGCAAACTTTGGGGAGTAAATACCCCTTGATGGTATGTGAATGTCAATCAAAAAGTTGACCACCGTGCTCATCAAAAAATTGACCACCTTGGCAAAAATCAATCCACCCGGCGGGTGGGTAACTTTTTCATGATCACGATCTTTGAATACTTTGCTTAAAACGATAGCTGTCCCCATTCATGGCAAAGATATGAGCACGATGTGTAAGCCTATCAACCAAAGCTGCTGTCATTTGTTCATCTTTAAAAATTTGTGTCCAATCCGCAAACTCGAGATTACTGGTGATGATCGTGCTGCCTTTCTCATAGCGGGCTGCACAAAATTGAAACAATAACTCCGCCCCCGTTTTACTGAGGGGAACAAACCCTACTTCACCTAAAATGATCAAATCCGTTTTTAACCATTGTTTCTCCAACTGGAGAATTCGTTTTTGGGACTGCGCTTCCATCAGTTCATTGTCCAAAACTGCACAGAATAGCCCTGATGACAAGCCTCTTTTCCGAGAGCAATGGAGAGATGCGTCTTACCCGTACCGGAGTTTCCGATAAACATGATGTTCTCTGCCTTTTCGATGTACTCACAGCGAACAAGTTGTAACAGCTTAGGTTTATTAAGAGATGGAATCGCAGAGAACTCATATTGATCAAGTGTTTTTACTGACGGTAACTTGGCGTGCTTGAGCCGACTTGCAATCTTGTTTGCATCTCTTTGCAGAACTTCTTGCTCCAAGAGAGCGAAAAGGAACTCCTCATAGGGAATTTGTCGTTCGGCAGCATCATGGGCCATTTCCTTATAGACACGTTTAATAGCCGGTAATCGAAGCCGTTTGGCATAGGTTGGCATAGGTTTCAAGCAAGTAAGTTGTACTCAATGAACCACACTCCTTTTTTGTAACAAACGATTATACTGGCTAAGATCAGGGCTTTTACTTGAATATC
>NZ_JAUMSJ010000007.1:0-160931 GCF_037834415.1 Brevibacillus borstelensis
AGAAAGAGAAATGAGCATGGTGGAGGGAATTTTCATGGACATCCATAAACACGATCAGCTTCTCAGCTTGATGGAAGAGCATTTTTCCAAGGGGCAGATTGACGTACAATTTACCCAGTGGGACGGAGACAGCGACGATGAAGAAGTGACCCAGCTACGAGGCTCGCTCACCAGTTGGAAGCTGTCCGACAACGAATTTGCGGAAAAGGATTTGCTGATCGTCCTGGAATCAGAAACGGAAGGACAAGTAGAAATTTTGATGGAGATCCCTGCCGATGAGGAGAATCTTGGGGTTTTTGCGGATGAACGCCTCTCTGTCTACGGAACGGAAGCGGAGCTCATCTTGTCCAGATGAACGGCAGACGTCTTTTTCGCTATCTGGGGACGCCAGAAAAGATGAATGAACGTGAGGTCTACGCCTGCAAAAAGTACATCAGGAAGCATCGGGCCGCAATGAAAGAAGTGGGGAGAGTTCTTCTCGACCTGCCAGCGCTTCTGACACTGTTTCATTTGGATTGCGAAAATTGCCGTCTCGTTCATCGCGAAACTTGCTGTGAAGGCGGACAACCTTATGCCGTGGAAAACCGGCAAGCCGATCTGCTGGAGCGGGAATCGGGAGCCATCGCACGCCAGCTGTGGAGCGAACGCGACCAGCGAGGCTGGGCTGCCGAAGGGATCTGGGACAAACATTACGGCCTGGGCACGATTCGGATGGACCACGGGAATTGTTTATTCTATAAGGAGATAGACGGGAGACATGGGTGTTCCATCCACGCGTATGCCGAGAGATCGGGGGCGGATGTCGTTGCCCTCAAGCCGTTCAGCTGCCAGCTTTACCCTTTGGAAGTGATCGATATGGGCGAGGCCATTCTTTTGACTGCTTTGACCGAGGAAACGGCTCCTTTCTCCAGATGGGGCACCGATTATTTGGAGCATTTTTATTGTGCGAGCATACAACGGCGGATGGCGGCTGCGCATTTGGATGAACATTTTTTTGCGCTGACTGGCTATAAGCCAGCCTATCAATGGAATATCCCCCTGCTGCATGCACTGCTCGGCTCGGATGCGGGCCTTGCTCTGGACTTTCTGGGTAAGCGGAGCAGGAGGGAAACTGTCGTCACATAAGGACAACGGCAAGTTCCAGGCGTATGTTTCCGGGAGTTTTTGAACATCCTCTAGTAACGATATGGTATGATGGCTACGTCAGATAAGTAGATTGGCAAAGGAGCAACAGTGATGAACGCAAAGACGACAAAAGAATCCCGTACGATCCAGGCTTCCCTCGTACAGCCTTCAGACACCAACTTTCACGGCACGATGTTTGGAGGAAAAATGATGGCCTATATTGACGAAGTGGCTGCCATAGCGGCGATGAGGCATTCCCGCCGTCCGGTTGTCACGGCGTCCATCGATTCGATCGATTTTCTTACTCCCGTAAAAATGGGCCATTCCATATGTCTGGAAGCGATCATCTCCTCAACGGGAAAAACGTCTATGGAAGTTTTTGTAAAAATCATTTCGGAAAACTTGCGAACAGGGGAGCGAACCCTGACTGCCACCTCTTTCCTCACATTTGTAGCCCTTGGTGAAGACGGCAAGCCGACGCCAGTACCGCCCATCGTCCCGGAAACCGATGAGGAGCGCTATCTGTTCGAAACGGCAGAGGAACGCAAAAAAATGCGCAAGGAACGGAAGCGAAGCACGGAAGCTTTCGTCAGCCAATTAAATATTACAAAGAACATATAGCGTGAAAAACAAAGAAGAGGCGATGCCGCAATGGCAAGCCTCTTTTTTAGTCCAAAAAACGCGCCCGTATTTCAGCGGTGGGGAGCAGACAGGCGGCCGATCGGCCGAACCAGCGATAGCGGTTGCGAGCGAGGAACCGATACAGCCCATCCCTGAAGAACCTTGGAAATAGATAGCCGAGCACCGAGAAGATCGGCCAGGCTCCGTTCAAAAGCCGGCCCACACGCAAGACGGCATCGGAGCATACGAATGCTGTGCCCTGGTCGATCAGTACGACAGATGACAGGTCGTGGGCGGACAGTCCATGCTCCTGCAGCAAGCGTTGTCCTGTGGCTGACTGCAAGGAAGCGAAGCGGATGCGGCCCGCCGGATCACGTGGAATGATAAAGCGTACGGCGCTGTTGCAGAAATTGCAGACGCCGTCGAATAAAAGGATGGTGTCTGAAGGAGAAGCGTTTGACATGGCGGACACTCCTTGTCGAAAAGCAGACTGGCATATCGCTTACCTTCATCATAACAGGGAGAGCCGCCAGGTCAAGACGGCCAGGTGCTTGGCCAAGCCGGATTTAAGGGACGAGGCAGCCGCTTGCGACCAGTTCTGCTGCTTTGGCCATATCGAGGTGCATTTCCCGGTCTTCTGTTAGAGGCGGAATGACCTGACGGATTTTCGCATAAGCTTTTTCCGTTCCTACACCCAGTTTTCCCTTGCCGAACTCGATGGCCTGGGCAGCTGCGAGATATTCGATGGAAAGCACCTTTGCGGTGTTCGCGATGACGGTTCTCAGCTTCCGGGCGGCCGTCGTTCCCATGCTCACGTGATCTTCCTGGTTGGCGGAAGAAGGGATGGAATCAACGGAAGCAGGATGACACAGCACCTTGTTTTCCGAGACGATGGAGGCAGCGGCGTATTGGGTGATCATAAAGCCGGAATGCAGGCCGCCTTTTTCCGTTAAAAAGCCGGGCAACCCGCTTAATTGCGGATTGACCAGACGCTCGGTCCGCCGCTCGGAAATATTGGCAAGCTCGGCGATGGCAATCGCCAAAAAGTCAGCTGCCAGTGCCATCGGCTGGCCGTGGAAATTGCCTCCGGAGATGACGTCCCCAGTCTCCGTAAAGAGGATCGGGTTGTCAGTTACACTGTTGCATTCTCTCGTAGCGGCAGCGCGGACATATTCCCAGGCATCGCGGGTGGCCCCGTGCACTTGGGGAACGCATCGGAGGCTGTAGGCATCCTGCACGCGAAGTTCTCCTTGTGCTGTCGTCCGCTGGCTTCCCGCCAGATGGGAAAGCAGCTTGCGGGCGGATTCCTGTTGGCCGGGATGTGCGCGGACGAGGTGGAGTTGAGGATCGAATGCTTTCGGAATGCCGTGCAACGCTTCCACGGTCATAGCCGCGATGACATCCGCGTTTTCAATCAGAGCGTAGGCATCCGTCACAGCCAGGCAAAGGAGAGCTGTCATCGCCTGCGTCCCGTTGATCAGGGCCAAGCCTTCTTTGGCTTCCAGCCGGATGGGAGCCAAGCCGGCGGCCTCTAAAGCGGCTTTGCCGGGCATTCTTGTTCCGTTCATTTCCGCCTCGCCTTTTCCGAGCATGACGAGAACCATATGGGAGAGGGGAGCCAGATCGCCGCTCGCCCCCAAAGAGCCTTGCTGCGGAACGATCGGATGTACGCCGCGATTGCACATCTCGATCAAGAGGTTGATCGTCTCTTCCCGGATGCCCGAATAACCCTTGGCCAGTGCGTTAATCCGCAGTGCCATCATTGCGCGGACAACTTCAGTCGGATAAGGCTCACCCATTCCGCAGGCATGGCTCATAATCAGATTTTCCTGCAGCTGGCTGACGTCTTCCCGGGGAATGACAACGTCGGAGAACTTGCCAAAACCGGTGGTAATCCCGTAAACAACCTGTTGGTTCTGAACCATTTGCTCAACCATGGCGCGGGATTGCCGTATTCTTTCAATTGCCTCCGGTGTCAGTTCGATCTGTTCAAACTGCCTTGCAATGGCAGCTACCTGCTCGATCGTAAGCTGGTTTCCGTCCAAGCGGATGGACATGGTGCGCTGATTCATGATCATTTTCCTCCTTTAGCATAGCAGAGGACAAAAAGGAAGAGGGGCTAGGATTTTTATCCTAGCCCCTCTTCCCTTGCGGGTATGTGATTGTCAAAACGATCAAGCGTCAAGTTCTGCATCTTCTTCCCCGCTTTCCGTCCGCCTTATTCAGATGATTTATTCTATTCCCTATTGTAATACTAGTTTGCAAGCTGTCAAGTGTAAACGTTATCATCAGTGTCCGTATTCTTCGGCTGATTGCTTGCCTGGGAAAAAACGGGCGCTTATTTTTTCGATAAATGGGCAAGTGCGGTTTCTCGAAGCGGGTGAATGTCATACCATGTACTGTGCGATTTCACTAGAAAGGACGTGTGAGTTTGGAAAGACGCCGAAATATGCCTCCTATGCCGCCAGCCCTGCCAATGCCTTCGCGAAGGCCCAAAGAGATGCCAATGCCATCACCGAATATGCCGTCACCGAATCTGTCGCCCAACATGCCATCGCCAAATCTGTCGCCAATAATGCCGTCGCCAAATAGGCCGTCACCGAATATATCGCCCAACATGCCGTCGCCGAGCAGACCGCATCGGATGATGCCAAGACCGAGCAGGCCGAATCGAATGATGCCATCGCCGAACATGCCAAGGCCGAACAGACCGTCGCCGAACATGCCGTCACCAAATCTGTCGCCCAATATGCCATCGCCAAATTTGTCGCCAATAATGCCGTCGCCGAGCAGACCGTCGCCGAACATGCCGTCGAATCGCAGGCCCCCGGCTCCTTCGAGAAGACGGTCCCACCGACCAAGAGCCAAGGCTCATGCAGATTTTGAAATGCTGTTGTTTAAATATCGCATGCATATGGAGCGGATGCACCACTACAAGCAAAAATGCGAGCAGTACCGACATCACCGGAAAAAATACAACACGTACTATCGCCACTACGATCATCATAAAAGAAGAATGCGCCACTACTATGACATCTGTTATCCTCAGGATCATATGGGCAGCAGCTCTTCGGGATACGGTTCTTCCAGATGCGGCTTGACCGGATATGGCTCGTCAGGACATGGTTCGTCTTCCGGAGGATGCAATTGTGGCGGACCATGCTGCCAATAACAGAATACGCAAGGACGCTGTTCACGGTGAGCAGCGTCTCTTTTTTTACACAGGAGCCCGGGTGTCGTTTATTGCCTGTTTTTTAAACCTATAGACCTTCGGGAGAAAAGCCCGCCTTCTTCATTTCTCGCCGCAAGGTAAGGAGCGCGTCATCCTTGTTTTTGCATTCCAGCATGACATCGAAGCTGTAGTCGCTAAGCCTGGAGACCCATTCCATAAATCGTTCGGGATCAATATGATCGGCATGTGAGCGGAAATCGCTTTCACATTTTGGAGAGGAGAAATGAAACTTCGGGGTACGTGTTCCCCATGTATCCAGTATTCGGGGAATGTATTCGTACAAATCCTCGCCATTGTTGAGGCAGTCGTGGTGATGGACATCGAGAACCATCGGAATGCCGATCTGCTCGCACAGGGTCAGGACGTCGATCATGGAAAAGGAAGTGTCGTCATTTTCGACCACCAGCCGACGCTTTACATTTTCAGGCAATAGCTCGAAATGTTCAGCGAATCGTTGAAGTGAAGCTTCTTTGTCGTTGTAGACGCCGCCTACATGGGTAACCAGGACAGAGTTGTCATCGAGACCCATCAGATCAAAAACCCGTGCATGGTAGGAGAAATCCGCTATGGTTGATTTCAGGACATTCGGATTGTCTGTATTCAGGATACTGTAGTGACCCGGATGCGAGGTCAGGCGGATTCGATGCTTTTTCATATAGGCACCCGCCTTGTCGAAATCCCAGGTGAACTCCTTGGCCCAATCCCAATCTTCTGTGATCCGGTGAGTTGCCAGCGGGACGAACTCGGATGGAAGACGGTAGAGAAAAATACGATTTTCTACGTTGTAGGCAAAAATGTCCATCAGGTTAAAAAAGTTGGTCTGCAAAACTTGCCGCAGTTTTTTGAGCCTTGCTTCGGGGGAAAGCTTTTGCAGCTGGGCCACCGTCGTTTTCTTATTGGGATTGTTCGGACTGTCAAGGCGGATGCACGCATATCCGAGTCGTATCATCCGGAACCCTCCATTTCCGTATCTGGTTTCTCCTAGTATTTCCCCGAATGTCGGTTTCCACATGCTTGAGAACAGAATGCCTGTTACTGGGACCAGCGTTGTAGCTGTCAATCTCAAGTATCTTACAGAAATTCCGATAATATGAATAAGTTTCATTTCAATCAATACTTGTATGAATGGGAGAATTGCAAATGAATATAAGTCCAATTAATAGCCATACTTCATTATCATCCAAGGGAACGGGTAACGTAATGAAGAATCTGTTAGCGAAAAAGAAAGCTCTGCTTGAAGAAATTCAAAAAGTTTCTAAACGGGAAGATATGACCGAAAAAGAAAAGCAACTAGTCATTACCCAACTTATGGAACAAATAAAACAAATAGACAAAATGATGACGCAGCTTCAGGATAGTGAAAACACGGTGCAAGGCAATAAAAAGGAAAATTTCTACGAAGTGTTTATGGATGTGAAAAAAAACCGTACCCTTCGTGATCGCTTTGCAAATGATCCCGTGATGTAAACAGCAGCGATGCATGATCGTTTCCTTTTCGTGGAAAGCTAACAGCGATATTCTTTCAGGAGGAGACAAACATGGAGCACTATTTGGCAGAGCAGTACCGGGAAGGGCTGCAGGCGTTTGGGCACATGATGCCGGACGCTTTGCAGGCGTATAACGACTTTACCAGCAAGTGCTTTTCTTCCGGTTCCCTGTCCTCCAAGCAAAAGCATCTGTCAGCATTGGCGATCGCTTTGTACGTCGGCAATGAGCACTGCATCGTTTATCACCTGGAAGCATTGATGAGTGAAGGCGTATCCAAGCAGGAGATCGCCGAAACGGTAGCCGTTGCGGGGGCTTTTGGAGGGGGAGCGACACTCTCTCACGGCGTCATTTTGATCCAGGAAGTGATGGAGGAAAAGAATCAAGAGCTTCAATAAGCAGTCCTTTCGCCTCCCTTCCCGCTCTCGTGGGAAGGGTTTTTATTTACCAGATGAAGCAGGCCGATTCAAAAATCAAATTTTTCCGATCAAGCGCTTGAAGATTGACCAGTCGTTCATCCGCGGAATCCCTGACCGGGCGGATGATGCGGCGATCGCGTCCTCGATCATTGTCATGGCCCATAGCCTCGGGCTGCAGGTGCTGGGAGAAGGGGCGGAAACGGAAGAACAGCGGCGTTTCCTCGAAGAACGGGGGTGCGACGAAATGCAGGGATACCTGTTCAGCAAACCGTTGCCGGCCAAGCAAGCGGAAGATCTTTTAAAGAAACAGACTGTGATGAACAGTTGAACTCGTGCCATTTTTCTGAACTCCATGTATACTCGTAGTAATCATTTTAAATGATAACCAAGGAGGAGTGAGGGGACATGCGAGATCAGTTGGTCATCGATATCAGCGATGTTTCCTGGCAGAGAGAAGAGAGATACATCCTGCAGCATGTCGACTGGCAGGTAAGGAAGGGGGAGCATTGGTGCCTGGTCGGCCAAAACGGCTCGGGAAAAACGAGCCTGCTGAATCTGATTTGCGGCTACACATGGCCGACCAAGGGACAGGTTTCGGTACTGGGGCATCGCTATGGCGAGGTAGACCTGCGCGATCTGCGAAAGTCCATCGGCTGGGTCAGTTCTTCGCTGATGTCAAGGCTACATGAGACCGAGACTGCCGAGCGGGTCGTGCTGAGCGGGCGAGAGGCTACGATCGGCTTGTACACGAAACCGTCAGCGGAAGATGAGGACAAGGCAGCCGGTTTGTTGCAGGAATTCGGCTGTGGGCATCTGCGACATTCGCCGTTTCGGACACTTTCCCAAGGGGAGCGGCAGAAAGTCCTGATCGCCCGGTCTTTGATGGCTTCGCCACGCCTGCTGATTCTGGACGAGCCTTGTACCGGTCTTGATCTGCTGGCGAGGGAACAGCTCTTGTCCATGATCGCCCGGGTTGCACAGCAGCCGGATGGGCCTACCCTGCTGTATGTGACGCACCATATCGAGGAAATCCTCCCCTGCTTCAGCCATACCATGCTGTTAAAGGAAGGACGCGTGGTGCGTGCCGGGCAATCGCTGGAAGTATTGACCGAAGAAGAATTGAGCCGATTCTTTGGTGTTCCCTTGGAGCTTCGCGAAGCCAGCGGACGCGTGTGGGTAAGTCTGGGCGAGACGGCCCCTGCAAAGTAAGCGCGCTTTTTCAGCCACACCCCTGAGGCAATCGTGTATAATAAGAAGAAGAGGAATACACTCTTGGAAGGAGAGGAGAGATGGTAGCTTGACGAATGTAACCGAACAAATCGCCGAATCCACGTGGGCGATCCTGACCTATGAGGAAGCGTGGAAAAGCTATATCAACAGCTATGTGATAGCGAAAGACGATGCGTTTGTGCTGGTGGACTCCCATCTTCGCAAGCACCGCCCTTACTTCCAGCAAGCTCTTGTGGAGATCGGAGTCAAACCGGAGCAGATTGCCTATGTGTACTTCACGCATCGTCATGCTGACCATATCGGCAATGCCGACCTGTTTCCCTCTCGGCATAATTGGATTCATCTTGACGATTACTACGAGTTAGACGACTTTTCCCAGACTTTTTTCGGCCATACCTTTACTGGTGCAGGGGGAGACCTGCGGCGGCTTAAATTTCGCCAGCTTCCTTTCCATACAGAGGGATCCGTCGCTTTCTTTGATCCGGATACGAAAATATGCTTTGTCGGGGATCACATCCATTTTGGCGATACGCCATGGGAAGAACTCGTAGGCTACGGAACCGTGCAGCGGGACGCTTGCAGACAGTTCATCCGGCGGTATAAGGATGAGGAGCCGGAAAAGGCAGCCGGCTTTGCGGAAGGGCTGGAAATCCTGCTGGCTTGGCCGATTGAGTATCTGGCGACAGGGCACGGACCGATTTTGCGCGGCGATATCGCCCCTTTTTTCCGTGAATTGATCGAGCTTGTACGGGCGTAGGGGAAAACATGCGCCAGCGACCTTCCGAGAGGACATCGAACGAACGAGAAACCAATACAGCCAGGAAATAAAGAAGAACCGCACAACGGTAAAGTTTGTGCGGTTCTTCTTTTTCACAAAAGTCTATCTTTATCCGGCTATCCCGCTTGAGTCGAAGCTTTCGTCCATTCTTCCAGGCGTTTCTCCAGTTCTGTGCGATTCAGGCAAAGCGATAGACCGGATTTTGTCATAAGCTGATGCAAATGGGTGATGGCTCGCTCGTAGTTGCCCTTGGCCGCTTCGATTTCGGCCAGGCAGAGGAGCTTCCATTCCCGGTTGGAACGCTTGCCGGGGATCAGACTGTAGGCTTCGATCGCACTTTCGATCTCTCCCAGCCGGGCGTGCGAACAGGCAATCAGTCCAAGCGAGTCGGTCATGCCTTGATCCCGCTGATAAACGCGGAAGGCGATCTCCAGAGCCTCTGTATACTTGCCGCTTGTAAAATAGACAAAAGCCAGGTTGTAAAAAAGGTAGTGCACCATTGCCTGATTAAACAGGGAAGGGCGTTCCTTGCATACATTCAGCCCTTGGACAATGTATTTTTCGGCCAGTTCGTAGTTTCCCGAGAGGATCTCAGAAGTGGATTTATCGAGCATGGCAACCGTCCGCGTGCGATTGCGCCGATAGGATGCGTCCAGCCAGCGCTTGCGCCTTTCCGGGTTTTGCTTGAAAATATGTCCGATATATTGGTAGCGAAATGGCCAGTGCAGCCGCAAAAAAGCAACCAGCAATACGACGGCCACGCCTGAAAGCGTCGATGTCAGATTAAGGTCCAAATATTCCAAGCGGGTGACACCCTCTCTCTTTGCTGCGTCTCTCTTTCATCTTAGCACAGAATTGATGGCCTTGACAGATGGTTGCGTTCATTTGGACAACAGCAGAGTGCGAGTTTCGGACAGTGTTTGCAAATCGTTTGCTTTTACCTGGCTGCGTGAGAGCGTGTACAGCGTATCGCCGATATACACGATCCTCTCCACGTTTTTCGCGCTGTCGTACCAATCCTGGCCGGCTTTTTTCAGGTCATCCGGGTTCAGATGAGTAATGGTTCCTCGCAGGACAAATCCGTCCTGTTCGCTCAGTCGGTATACGTAGGCCCCTTGGAAAGCAAAGCTTCCGTACGCGCGAATATCTTTCGCCGCTTTTTGTTCTGCCGTGAGCTCGTAAACAGACACCGGGAAGGCCAGCAGTTCTTTCTCTTTGGAAAACAGCAGCGCTTTGTGATTGGACAGCAGCTCGGAATCCGTCCCGCGATCTCCGATGACGGTGTGAAACTTCTCTATCGGCCTGGTCACATCGGTCACGTCGAACAAAGCCAGCTTCATTCCCTGGTAAAAGGCGGTCTCCTTGTCGGCAGCAGCGTCTTTGCCAAACCCGATGACATGATGTTCATCGTAGGGGTGGAGGTAGTCGCTGTAGCCAGGGATTTTCAAGGCACCCAGGACCTTGGGTGAATCGGAGCGCTCGAGATCGATTACAAACAGCGGGTCCACTTGTTTAAAAGTTACCATGTAGGCTCTGTTGCCCATAAAACGAACGGAGTAGATTTTCTCGCCGGGAGCGATTCCTTCCAGCTTTCCGGTTTCCTTCATCTGCGAATCAAGCACGTACAGGTTGTTTTTCGAAGTCCCCTCGTCTGTTCGCCACATGTCGCCGGACGTTGTAGCGATGCGGAAAAATCCATTGTGCTCATCCATCGAAAACTGGTTGAGCACGCGGCCCGGTACCGTCCCTTTCCCGGTATAGGCAAGGCTGCCGTCCTTCATCGAAAAACGGTAGAGCGACGTCTCGCTCTTCATGGCCGGTGCGGGATGGGGGGCGACCAGCGATTTTTCCGCCTTGCCAGCTGCTGCAACCTCCTGCTGAGTGACTGCCACGTACAGGTTTTTTTGCGAAGCGTAGACGTTTTCTCCGGAACCGAGATACGTATGGATAGAGACGGCCTGCTTGGGATCATCCAGGTTGGCGCCTGCGACGATCAGGTAGTTCGGCTGGATCGCTTCGGGAAAGTAGCGGATGGCCGAATAATCAACGGTTTTGTACTGCTCCGATAGTGCCGTATCCCGGTAGAGCGGTCCAGGCACTTCCTGGGACTGGTGGGACAGCGTGTACCAATCAAGCGTCTTGTTGGTCACGAGATAAAAGCTGGAGCCGATCTTGCGCGAGGTTACGTAGTAGCCGTCAGCCTCCAGCTGTCTCGTCAGGCGTGGAGAACGCTTGTCAGAAATATCGTAGATCAGCGCTTGCGCCATCGTGTTCGAGTGTCCGGGCATGAAACGTTTGCCGTTTGCAACGATACGGTCGCGTACAGCTTTCGGATGGGACTGTCCGATCACGACCAGCCGCTTTTCATCCACGTACATCTCCTGTGGTGTAAATTCATCGCTTGCAAAGGTTAATCTGCTGACGAGCTCCATACTGCTTGCAGGGCGTGCGCGAATGATTCGGACTTCGTCAGTGGTCGCCTGGTACAAAAACGTCCCGTCCGTTTTGACGACATCCGCTTCGTCCACCCCCTGAACCTGCACGTTGGTAGAGGAGTAGGCAGGCGTATCGGCGGCTGGAGCGTTGACTGTTTTCGCGTTGACCATTGGCGCTCCTCCCCTCACCTGCAGCGCTTCCGCAAGTGCTGGCTCAGCTACGCCATACTGGAGACCATTCGTTTCCTCATAGTCCTTCAACAGCTTTTTGAGATGTTCATAGGAACCGACGACCGGAAGAGACTGGTCTTGCTCCGCAGTGGCCGCCGTGTTATTGACAGCGGCTGCATATTCTTTTGCCGAAACTGCGGTTTCCTTTCCGACCATACTCCCTGCACCCATCCAAACAGGTGCAGCAGCCAAGACGAGCACGCTTGCCAATAGCCCGCCAATCCATTTTTTCATGCGTATACGCCTCCTTGTGTACGACAGGAAGGAATCCTTTCCAGCCTGATCCGCTTTCCTGTAAAGAATACTCGATCAAACCGGCAGAGCCAGATTTTTCTATCTCTAAGACGGCAGGGGGACGAAAATGTTTCACGCTGCGAAAGCGCACATTCTACGGACGAAAGCGAAGCGGGTATGATATAATGAGAGGCGGTTTAGGATATCGACACTACACATGGGTAAAAAGGAGCGACAAAGATGGATACATTGAAGCAAAGCATCCTGGAGCTGATTACCGAAACCTCGACGAACCTGCCTCCGGACGTGCGCCGCGCCATCAACGACGCAAAAGCAAAAGAAGACATGGGCACCCGCGCTGCTCTGTCATTGTCAACTATTGCCAAGAATATCAAGATGGCGGAAGACAACGTTTCCCCCATTTGCCAGGATACCGGAATGCCGACGTTTGAAATCAAGACGCCAGTGGGCGTAAACCAGCTTGTCATCAAGAAAGCGATTTACGAAGCAGTCGTGGAAGCGACCAAAACCGGCAAGCTGCGTCCCAACTCCGTAGACTCGCTCACCGGAGCAAACAGCGGGGACAACCTGGGACCGGGAACTCCCGTCATTCACTTCGAACAGTGGGAAGAAAACGAAGTCGAAATCAAGCTGATCCTCAAGGGTGGCGGCTGTGAGAACAAAAATATCCAATACTCCCTCCCCTGTGAGCTCGAAGGCCTCGGAAAAGCAGGCCGCGATCTAGACGGCATCCGCAAGTGCATCCTGCACGCCGTTTACCAGGCGCAGGGACAAGGCTGCAGCGCCGGCTTCATCGGAGTGGGCATCGGCGGCGACCGGACGTCCGGCTATGCGCTGGCCAAGCATCAGCTGTTCCGCCGCGTCGAAGACGTAAACGAACTTCCCGAGCTGGCTGAACTGGAGAAATACATTATGGAAAAAGCCAATGAGCTCGGCATCGGGACGATGGGCTTCGGCGGCGTTTCCACGCTGCTCGGCTGCAAAATCGGCGTTGAAAACAGATTGCCGGCCAGCTTCTTCGTATCTGTCGCCTACAACTGCTGGGCGTTCCGCCGTCAAGGTGTCCGCCTCAACGCGGAAACGGGCGAGATCATTCGTTACCTGTACAAAGATGAGCCGGTTGCCATGAATCTGGATGCGGAAAGCGACCAGCCTGCGGCGGAGCGTCGTGAGGTTGTGCTTCAGGCGCCGATCACCGAAGAGCAAATCCGCAGCCTGAAGGTAGGGGATGTAGTCATCATCAACGGCATCATGCATACCGGACGCGATGCGCTGCACAAATACCTGATGGACCATGACTGCCCGGTTGACCTGAACGGCGGCGTCATTTACCACTGTGGTCCTGTCATGCTGAAAGACGAGCAGGACGAGTGGCACGTAAAAGCAGCCGGACCGACAACCTCCATTCGCGAGGAGCCCTACCAGGGCGATATTCTCAAAAAATTTGGCATCCGCGCCGTTATCGGAAAAGGCGGCATGGGGGCAAAAACGCTGAAGGCGCTGGGAGAGCACGGTGCAGTATACCTTAACGCAATTGGTGGAGCAGCGCAGTATTATGCAGACTGTATTGAAAAGGTGGAAGGTGTCGACTTTATGGAATTCGGCATTCCAGAGGCAATGTGGCACCTGCGCGTGAACGGTTTTGCCGCGATCGTCACGATGGACTCCCATGGCAACAGCCTGCATGCCGATGTGGAAAAGAGCTCGCTGGAAAAATTGGCCCAATTCGCAGACCCTGTTTTTTAAATAAGCCGAATACAAGTACGTGACAAAAAGTCACTGGCACTGGAAACGCTGCCGGTGACTTTTTTTTGATTGATTGGGAACCGTTTGGCAGTTCCTTGCATCATACAGGCAGAACAAGGAGGTGAGACATCTGAATGATCAACAGTTTGACGAGTGGGTGGAGCGGTATGCCGATCGGCTCGTTCGCTTGGCCTACACGTACGAGCGAAATTGGCAAACCGCGGAGGATCGCGTGCAGGACGCATTTGTAAAAGCGTATAAACAGTACCATCAGCTGCGCAGCCAGCACGAGCCATTCCCCTGGTTGGCCAGAATCGTCATCAATGAATGCAAGATGTCGTGGAGAAGAACATGGAAGGAAGTTGTCACGGCCTGGCTCCCGGAGACGAAGCCACAGGACAGTGCAGAGACGCTCTTCATCAACAAGCTGGAGGCAGATGATCTATACGGGCATGTGCTGAATCTTTCCGAGCCTTATCGCACGCCGATTATCCTCTACTATTTTGAAGAGCTGTCGGTAGAAGCGATCAGTCATGTTCTCGCGGTCAGCAAGGGTACTGTCAAATCCCGACTGGCGAGAGGACGAGAACGACTATATCGGGCACTGCGAAAGGAGGACAGTCATGGAGCATCGGTGGAAAAATGCAAAACGACAGTATGAAAGCCATCAATTAGATATGGTTGTTTTTAAGAAACGCCTGTACAGCAAAATCGAAGACGAAAAAAAGGGGGGACTGTCCCGTAAAAGGGATGGGTGGACAATGAAAAAAATCGCGCTCGCAACGGCTGCTGTTCTGGGAATCGGATTCTCGGTAAGTGTTGCCGTCTCACCGACTATGGCCAATTACGTTTCGTCGTTCTTAAACCGTCATTTAGACAACGGTGTCCAGAATGCGGTTGACAAGGGATATGCTAAATGGACCGGAGCAAGTGTCACTGACCAGGGCATCACCATAAAAGTGGCGGATGTCATGGCTGATCCGGCCCGCCTGGTCGTGTCTTTTCAGCTCGAAGACGGGAAAGGTGAAAAATGGGTGAAGCATCTGATCAAGCACAAGGAAAACAAAATGTATGTGACGGATGAAAACGGACAGGTGCTCACCGAACACTTCAGCCAATATGTACGGAGAGATGACTACGGCTACTACCAGTTTGTACTCGGCGAAAATACACCTAAGAAGCTGCAGTTGCACATGGAATTAAAGAAAATGGAAACAAGATTTGGAGAGGGGGCAAACGATTTTATAGACGGCGACTGGAAGCTAACCGTGCCGATCGACATGGATAAGAGCTTGACCGTTTCCAAAACGGTGCCGCTCGAAAAAACGATCGAAACAACTCCAGGATTGACAATAAAAGCCAGATCAATTGAGTACACGCCAAGCGCGGCTCGATTGACGCTGGAAGCAACATGGACAGAGGAAGCCCGAAAACGCTTGGAGGGTTTTGGCAAACAGCTCAACGCGACCGAGACAGACATGAAAAAGCTGAAAGCCTACGATTTGAACTACCGGATCAAGGATGCCGATGGAAATGAGATCGTCTCTTCCTCGCGCAGCATGGCAGAAGGGGGAGGTCCGCTCTTGGAATCGTTCAGAAAAGGAATAGAAAACGGCGTAGAAAAAGACGTTTACGACATCGTCTTTCTTCCGCCCAAACAGCACGGGGAGATGACGTTCGAGCTTGATGGCGTCACTCTGCAGGAACCATCTCTTTTGACCATTCCAGTCTCTGCCGATACACTGGCAAAAGGTCCGGTCTCGAAAGAGGGGGAAGGGCTTCGTGTAACCGTTGAGAGCATGTCTATGGAGCAGGAACCGGAATCGAAAAAAACAATGGTAGCTTTGCATGTGCGAGAGGAATATAAAGTTAATCCCAATTTGGAGTGGTATCTGACCGATGAGAAGAACCGATCGTACGACTTGAAAAATGAACCTGTGCCATGCCAGGTTGAAGCCGATTCGAATGGCGATGCCTTGACAGTCTGCGAGAGAACGATGTTCGTCAAAGGAATGGAGAAGCTGCCGAAAAAGGCCGAGCTCAAGTTGAGAATGGAACCGAAATACTACGGTCACTTGAACTCGCGTCTTTCATTGCCGATGGCGAAAGAGTAGGTGAGGGCAAGCGCCTCCTGATCTAAACTGGTTTTTGCCGTTCAACACCCGGGTCAATAGACTCGGGTGCTTTTTGAGATGTATGCCCGGTGCAAATCGAAGTCATTTCCATATTCTGTATCAGGACCTATCAAAAGGAGAAAGGGACATTAACAGAATGCGGTGGAAATATGCAAGAGGCATGACGAGAGAAACGAGAAAAAAAGTCTGGAAAGTTCGCGATAAACGAGGAAACATCGGTTATTTTAAGTATCCTTACAATACCTCCAAAAAACGCAGGAAATATCGCCAAATGATCATGAACGAATACCTAGCGATTTCCCTTGCAAAAAGCTTGGGACTTCCGGTAGCAAAGTTCAAACCGGCAATAGTGCTGGGACCCGACAGAAAAAAAGTGAAAGGCTATATTTCAAGGCGTGTTGATGCAAAAGAAGTCATTACGTGGCAGCGGGCAAAAAAAGAGGTGCAACGCTGTCCTGAGTTGTTTGTAAACGATATCGAGCTGTTGGCTCAAGTGATCGTGTTTGATGCGTGGATTTTGAACAAGGATCGCACCAGTGTCAATCTCGTACTCTATCGGGATAGTCCAGAGGAAAAATACAACTGGTATTTAATTGACCATGGAAGCGCACTGCTTGGCTCGCCTAACAATTCTCCTTTTGCTCGTGTAAAGGGGATCAAGCACCCTCAGCTAAAAAAACGCATGAGAATCCCTTCCGGCATGCAGAAGCTCGTTTTACGCAACAGGCCGGCTGTAGACGAAATGGTAAAAAGGATTCAAGGGCTGCCGGCATCCGAAATTAATCGGGCTATCAGCACTGTTCCCAAGCAGCTCGCGTTGACGAAACGAAAAAAGGAAGTCCTGCGAACATTATTACAATATCGTCAAAAATGCATAGATATGATCATGCTGGATATTCTCGAACCAATCAAGCGGAACAAACTTGGTTTGCTGTAACCCTGTAAGGTTCTGAAACTGTTTTATGGAGAAGAGCCTGTCACGGCGGATAGCGTAGGTGTTTGACTAATCTTGGGAAAATGGGTAATCGTTTATTTCGCCGGCAGGCGGGCGGGCATAGGTTAATAACGAATCAAATACAAGAAGGAGTGGTTTACGTGAATTACGTAGTCCAACCCGGGGATACATTAAATGCGATAGCCGCCCGCTTTGGGGTTCCCGTACAGGAACTGATTCGAGTGAACAACATTCCCGCCCCGTACTACATTTACATCGGTCAAACGATCTGGGTGCCCGTTCGACAGCCAGGCCCGCCACAACCGCCTCGTGACGACGTCGATCGTCGCATCCGCCGCCTCGATGAGCGCATGGATCGGGCTGAACGCAACATCCGGGAGCTGGACCGGCGCGTCACACGACTGGAGACGAGAGTAACCCGCTTGGAGGCTCGTCCGCGTCCACGTACGTAATCTTACACCCGGCCCGGGGAAAGCCCTCGGGCTTTTTTATGTCCTTTCGCCAATTCGGCCAAAACCGTGGCGGAAATCGACTTTTGTGCTTGAACTCCTGCCGAGTGGGAGCTACGATTAAAAGAACAAAGACAGGGGGGAAACAAATGAAGTGGAATGTTGCCTTGCTGCAAATGGACGTTGCTTTCGGACAGCCGGAAAAAAATATGGAAGCGATTCGGAATTTTGTCGAACATCTTCATGCATCGGAGGAGAGAGCGGATGTAATTCTCTTGCCGGAGCTGTGGGATACGGGGTATGACTTGAAGCGACTGGACGAGATTGCCGACAGGGACGGAGAGCGAGCCAAGCGATTGCTGAGCGAATCGGCGAAAAAGCTGCAGGCCCACGTGATCGGGGGTTCTGTCGCGGAAAAAAGAAATGGCCAGGTGTACAATACGACCTACGTGTTTGATCGCAGCGGGGTGCTTGCAGGCAGCTATTCCAAGGCTCATTTGTTTCGGCTGATGGAGGAGGATAAATACCTCGCGGCCGGAGACCAGCCTGGCATGTACATATTGGACGGTCAGCCTGTGAGTTCCGTCATTTGCTACGACATACGCTTTCCGGAGTGGGTGCGGGTTCACGCGCTCCAAGGAGCGGGCGTTTTGTTCGTCTCAGCCCAGTGGCCCCATCCCCGGTTAAACCACTGGCGCCAGCTGCTGATCGCACGCGCCATCGAAAACCAGATGTACGTCGTCGCCTGCAATCGCGTCGGAGAAGGAGCGGGGACTACGTTTTGCGGGCATTCCATGGTGATCAACCCTTGGGGGGAAATTGTTGCCGAGGGAATGCAGCAGGAAGAGATCATCCGAGCGGAAATCGACCTTGCTCTCGTAGATGAAGTCAGAGGGAGAATTCCAGTGATTGCCGATCGGCGGCCGGAATTGTACCAACTCTAGAAATGATCAAAAATTGGGCGAATGGACTCGTGTTTCCCTTTCTCCGTTGCCGCTCGTGCCGCATACGGTGGTAGGAGAGGAACAGAGGAGGTGCGGTTCATGTTTCGGCTGAATGGAAAAAACGTTCGTCACCATTTTGACGGTGTCTATGGAAAAGTGGTGCAGGTACGGGAGCTGATCGAGGTCTTGGACCAAATGTTTGATTCGTTTCACAGAGTAAACAACATCAGCCGCTCCATGCTTGGGCCGAGAAAATCAAGCCCCAAGCAGTTGGATCGGCTTCGCTGAAAAGCTGATAAACGAAAGCAGAACAAGCAGTAGAACCGCATCGGCAAAAGATGCGGTTCTTTTTGTTCAGCCAGGCTATTTTCGGGGAAGCTGCTCCATTGCCATGCGAACCAATTCCTTGACCATGCCCCCGCCCAGCTGACCGCCGATCCGCCCGGCATCATGAGCAGTCAACTGTCCGTTGTACCCGTTTTTGAGAGGGACATGCAGTTCATTCGCCACCTCGTATTTCGCCTGCTCGGGCTGCTCTACCCCTGCCACCCTGGCTTTCAATTGATCCAGCCCTGTCTGTGCTTGCGGCACGAGAGGACGTCTTCGTCTGCTCATGCGAAATCACCTCAAAGGTAGTTTGCCCATTAAATCAGCGCTTTTCGCTCTTTAAAGCTTTCATTTGCATAGTAGGTATTGGCAACCAGCAAATTGGGACCTGCGCAAGAGGCAGCCGGACAGTAGCAGTTGATGTTCTGGTTCAGCGGATGGGCCTGCCAGCGTTCGAACATGGCGTCTAAACGATCGCTCTGAATGTTGCCCAAAGGAGCGACATCTCCGAAGTCAGTGACAATGACGTCGCCTGTAAAGACGTTCACGTTGAGTCTGTTTCGGCCGTCCGGGTCGTTGCGGACCGTTATGTTTTTTGCTTCCCGCAGTTTGCGGATCAGCTCTCTGTCAGCCTCCAGAGGGCTGCAAGCAAAAAACGGCAACGTACCAAACAGCATCCACAAGTTCTCGTTTCGCACCGTCAGCATGGACTCAATGGCCTCACGCAGCTCATCGAGAGTCAAAACATCCAGCTCGCGCGCGAAATCGCTGGCGTACATGGGATGCACTTCGTGACGGCGGCAGCCCATTTCTTGAATTTGCTTGTGAAGCACATCCAGTTTTTTGTGTGTTCGGGGGTTTAGCATCGTTTCGGCAGATACAAAAACGCCGGCGTCCGCAAGCTTCCGAGCATTGGACCGCATCGTGTCAAACTGCTGCTCAGCCTGTTTGGAAGAAACCATCTGCCTGCTTTTTGCGTAAACAATGGTACGGAACTCTTCGGGCGTCGCCCAGTTCCAGGACATATGCATCACATCTATGTAAGGCAATATCATTTCATACCTGGAAAATGGCATCGACAGATTGGAGTTGATCTGGGTGCGAAGCCCTCTATCCGTCGCATAGCGAAGCAGCGGAAGGATGATTTCCTTGACCGTGCGCTCGCTGTACATCGGTTCTCCGCCTGTTATACTGAGGGTAGCGAGGTCCTGCGCTTCATCCAGACGATTCAGGATGGTCTGGATCGGCAGGGCAGGATCGTCTTTGAAACGAAGGGTGTCACCAACTGCACAATGCTCGCAGCGGAGGTTGCACAGATTGGTAACCGTAAACTCGACACTTGTCAGCTTGTAGGCAGGCGGCGTCGCATGAAAAAGCGGCTCCCACGGGTCGTGCTGAGGTGTAAGCGGTGTAGTTGGTACCATACGGATCATGGATTGACCCCTCCTTCATTCTGCGTACATTCCTCTAATTATACTGATGATGGAACGGAAGGAGAATAGATAAAACATGATTATGGGGATTTCTTTTGCTCGCGGTGTCCTGTTTCATGATCGGAACGTCCTGGCTTGTGCGGAAGTGAAAAACGGCGTGATTGAGGTGTGGGCTGAAAAAATCAGCTTGCGAACAATCGGCAAGCTGTGGGTGCGGATCTTTTTCTCTTTTCCCTGGTATTATCAACTGTTGCATCTCGGACTTTTGCTGTATGTGCTGGCTGCGGTGGTGTACCCGGAAACAGCTATCGTCGACCCATGGTGGGCAGCCATATACGTCGCAGGCTTTCATTTTGTGTTTCCACGGGAATTAAAAAAGTTCCACGGAGCTGAACATAAGGTTTTCAGCTACAGGGGAGAGAAGCGGCTGGAGTCTTGGGAGGAAATCGCCCGGGCGGACATCGTGAACGCCGGCTGCTCGACCAATCTCGTCGTTTGTTTTTTTGCCGGTTTTTTGCTGGCTGTTCCGTTCGTCCCGCTCGCTTTCAGCGTAGCGGCCGGGTGCTTGGGAATTTTGCTCGGGATGGCGGGAGACAGGCTGCTGCGCAAATACTGCGGCTTTTTGTATCGAATCTCGGCCTTTTTCCAGCGGTACGTGACCACCAAGGAACCAAACCGGCTTCATTTGGAGACTGCCATCCGCTCGTATCGCCAATTTGAATATATTCGGAGCAAGGAAGCGAAAACGACAGAGGCAGCGTAAAAAGCGTAAAAAAAGACCGCTCTCCGGCAGTCAATCATCTAGAGAGCGGCCGTTCTTCCAATTTGCGGTAAATTTTCCCTTTGTCCACATAGGACTGGCGGATGCGCTGAAGCTCCTTGAAGTCGTCTTCAGTCAGCTCGCGCTTGATTTTGGCGGGCGAGCCGATGACAAGTGTGCGGGGAGGCACTTTCATTCCCGGCGGAACGAGCGCACCTGCTCCGACCATCGCTTCCTCGCCGATCTCCGCACCGTCCATCACGATTGAGCCCATGCCGATCAAGGCGCCGCGCCGGATCACGCAGCTGTGCAGGACGACATTGTGTCCGATCGTGACTTCGTCTTCGACGATCAACGGATTTCCCGGGCTTTGATGCAGCGTGCTGTTGTCCTGTACGCTGACCCTGCGGCCGATGACGGTGGGAGCAATGTCGCCGCGGATGACGGTATTGTACCAGATGGACGTATCCTCGCCAATCGTTACATCGCCGGAAACGACAACGCCTTTTGCCAGAAAGACGGACTCATGAATGCGGGGGATGTGATTCTCGAATGGAAGCAGCATCATCGATATATCTCTCCTGTCTCAAGGTTTTGCTCATAAAATGACACCCTATATTGTACTACAACGCTGGTACTTTAACAATTTTTCCAGTGTTTCCAGCGGCTTTCGGTTGACCAGGAAACACAGATATGGTATATTATTTCTTGCTGATTCATACGAGTGGGCAAGGAATGCGGGTAGTCGCTGCCGCGGCCTTCATGGTCGGCGGTAGAGGAAAGTCCAGGCTCGCCCAGACTGAGATGTCTGGAGTGTTCGTACCTGGTGCAAACCAGGGCAGCGAGGCATTCGCTTCGCTGACGGCGCGGAAAGGGTTCTCTCGGAGACCCGAGTACGCTGAAAGTGCCACAGAAACGTAGCTTCCCTGGCGACAGGGGAGATGGAACGCGGTAAACCCTGCGAGCGAGAAACCCAAATTTGGTAGGGGAACCGTCCCGAAGGAACTGAACGGAGGGACGGATGGCATCCCGGATGCCATAGATAGATGACTACCGCTCTTGGTGCGAGGAGCAGATCCGTTTGCAGCACGGGAGAGACAGAACCTGGCTTACAGCATTTCTTGCTTCTAACGAGACAACGAAAACCGTCTGAGTACATTCAGACGGTTTTTTTGGCGTTTGCAATCCTTTAATTTACGAAGAAATCGTAATGTTGTACTCTCTCATCCACAGATCAATGGACGCGAGGTAGGCAAACATCTGCGGGCTGCCCATGAGCTGCCCGAAATAGGGCTTTCCCGATGCTTCCGCGTCTGACAGCGCGAAGGCTCTGACCTTGCCCTGGTCAATGATGTGATGCAGAGGCGATGAGCCGTCCTCCAACACCTCGAGCAGCCAGGAGCGCGTAGCTTTCGTATAAGCCGGGTTATGCGTTTTGGGGTAAGGACTTTTCTTTCTGTACAGCACTTCCTCAGGGACGATTCCCTCGAGTGCCTTTCGCAGGATGCCTTTCTCTCGATTCCCCCAGTTCTTTATGTTCCAAGGGATATTCCAGACGTACTGCATCAGACGATGATCGCAAAAAGGAACGCGGGCCTCCAGGCCTGCCTTCATGCTCATCCTGTCTTTGCGATCGAGCAGGGTATTCATAAACCAGGTGAGGTTCAGGTAAAACAGCTCCCGCCGTCTGGCATCGAGCGGGTTTTCGCCCGGCAAGCGGGGCACCTCATCCAGAGTTTCCTCATAGCGCTGGGCTGCGTATTCCTCGGGCTTGATCCAGTCTCGCATCTCGGCGGAAAGCCAGTCAGCGCGTTCACGTGTAGCCTGTGCCCAGGGGAAGGTGCCCGCGTTGAACAGCTGTTCCCGATGAAACCACGGGTACCCGCCAAACATCTCGTCGGCGCATTCTCCCGACAAGACGACGGTAGTCTCCTTCTTGATTTCGCGGCAGAACAGGTACAGAGAAGAGTCGACATCAGCCATCCCTGGCAGATCGCGGGCGAACAGGGCAGTATGCAGGGCGCTGACCAATTCAGGGGTATCAAATTCGAGGGTATGGTGAAGGGTGCCAAACCGTTCGGAGATCAAGCGGACAAAAGGGGCGTCATCAGTCGGCTGGAAGTCGCTTTGCCGGAAATGAGAGGCATTGTCCACGTAATCGATGGAGTACGTATGGAGCGGGCCTCGTCCCTCCTCCTGAAACACACCCGTAGCGATTGCCGTGATCGCGCTGGAATCAAGGCCGCCTGACAACAAGGTGGCGATCGGCACATCGGAGACAAGCTGGTGTTTTATCGAGTCAGCCAAAAGCTGGCGAACAGTGGCTGCAGTCTTCTCCACATCATCCTCGTGCGGCTGGCTTTCCAGCCGCCAATAACGCTTGATCGAAACGCCATCGCGCGAGACTGTCAAATGGCAGCCGGGCCGCAGTTCTTGAACCCCTTGAAAAACGCCGTGCCCCGGGGTGCGCGACGGTCCGAGCACAAAAACCTCCGCGAGTCCTTCCCGCGACAAGACGGGCTTTACCGCAGGGTGGGCCAACAAAGCCTTCAGCTCCGAAGCGAACAAAAATACGGGTCCCCTTTCGGCGTAAAAGAGCGGTTTGACCCCAAGGCGATCACGGGCCAAAAACAACTGCTGCTTCCGTTCATCCCATACGGCGAAGGCGAATATTCCATTGAGCTTGTGCACGCAGTCCGCTTCCCATTCCATGTAAGCGGCGAGCAGAACCTCCGTTTCCGAGTGGGAGCGAAAGGAATGGCCGCAGGCGATCAGCTCCCGGCGGATGTCCTCCGTGTTGTACAGCTCCCCGTTGTACACGAGCGTATACGCCCGCCCGTCTCGCTGGCGTGACATTGGCTGACGGCCACCGGCAGGGTCGACAACGACCAGACGGCGATGACCAAAGGCCGCGTGCTTGGAGTCAGCGTGCCAAAAACCTTGTTCATCAGGCCCCCGATCCGTTAAAGTCTGTGTCATTGCTTCCAAAACAGCTTGTTCGTGGGTAACGTCCTTCTCCCAATCGATCCAGCCGGTAATTCCGCACATTCGTCTTCACCCTTCCTGCTGTAGAAAAATGTAGGCAAAAGCTATCATATGCAAAACAGCCGGTCCGTTTGTCTGTCCAGCAGGGAAAGCGAAAGAAAAAGCGGAATTGTTAGAATATAACTTTTCGGAGGTAGGGCCTTGGAGCATTTGACGCTGCTATTGATCGAGAGGATGGGCATCCTGCTGACCATCGCCTTTATCCTGACGAGAATTCCGCTGTTTCGCCAATTGCTCGACCGTGAACTGCAGTGGTGGACGTCGGTGGCGTACTCCTTGCTGTTCGGTCTGTTCGGCATTGCGGGCACGTATGCAGGAGTAGTAGTCCACGAGCAGACATACAACCCGTCTTTCTGGATTTTCCCCCTTCAGGAAAGTGAAGTCGTCGCCAATTCCACATTGGTTGGTGTCGTCATCGGCGGCTTGTTGGGAGGACCGCTCGTCGGCCTAGGGGCCGGGCTGATCGCCGGCTGTCATCTGTTCAGCCTGGGCGGTCTGGGAGTCTGGGCGTTTGGCTTGTCCAGCCCGATCACCGGACTATTGGCTGGATACGTAGCCCGTTTTTTCTCGCAAGAACGCGTAATTTCGCCGGCAAAGGCACTGTTTATCGGGATGTTCGCTCCGATCATTCAGATGTCGCTACTGCTCATTTTGGCTCAGCCCCCCGAGCTTGTTCGAACGATTGTCAATAGTGTCGGGATCCCCATGGTGCTGACCAACAGCATCTCGATCGCTATTTTTACGACGATGATCCGAATCGCGCTGCGGGAAGAGGAGCGCTCTGCAGCAATGGAGGCGGAACGCGCCTTTACGATCGCCGAACGCATCCTGCCCCACTTGAAGATGGGCCTGACACCGCAGACGGCCCAATCCGTGGCCCACATCCTGCTCAAGGAAGCGAAAGCCAGCGCCGTGGCCGTGACAGACAGAGAGCAGCTGCTCGCCCACGTTGGAGCCGGATCGGACCACCATTTGGCCGGGGAGCCGATTCGCAGCGAGCTGGCCCGCCGCGTCATTTATACGGGAGGCTTGCAGACGAGTCTTTCCCGCGATCAGCTTCCCTGCGAGCAAAAAAACTGTCCGCTGCAAGCCGCTATCGTCGTTCCGATTAGAGAAGGAGAAAGTGTCGTCGGTCTGATCAAGCTGTACTTCAAACGACCGCAGCAGATCGGCAAGATTCAGGAAGCGCTGGCAAAAGGTCTGGGAAACCTGCTGTCCAACCAACTGACGATGATGCTTGCAGAAAAGATGAAAGGTTTGATGAAGGACGCCGAGCTGCGAATGCTCCAGGCCCAGATTCATCCCCATTTTCTCTTTAATACATTAAACTCGATCGTTACCTTAATTCGGATTGATCCCGATTTAGCCCGCCATATGACGATTCAACTCGGGGTTTTCATGCGGCTCAGCCTCAAAATGACCTCGACACCGCTCGTATCCGTCGGCCAGGAGCTGCAGCACCTGAATGCGTATCTGGAAATTATCGGCATTCGCTTTGCAGATCAATTTACGGTCTCTTGCGAAGTAGAGCAGGGAGTGGAGCAGGCGTTGATTCCATTCGGTACCCTGCAGTCGCTGGTCGAGAACAGCATCCAGCACGGCCTCAGCGGAAAGCCAAGCGGCGGCCGGATCGCGATCGCTGTAAGAGAGGAGGGGTCCAGTATCGCTGTCCTGATCGAAGACAACGGAGCAGGCGTTCCGGAGCCGCTCTTGAACAAACTGGGCAGTACGCCGCTTGAGAGCAAAGAAGGCAACGGCATCGGCGTATACAATGTCAACCAGCGTTTGATCAGCCTGCTCGGCCCGGAAGCGAGACTTCAATTTTTCAACCTGCCGGATGGAGGCTGTCTTATCCGATTTGCCATTCCACACAGACGAGGAGAAGATGCCTGATGCAGATCCGTATCATGATCGCCGAGGATGAAAGGCTGGCGAGGGAAGAGCTGGTCTATTTGCTGGAGCAGGAAAGCAATGTAGTGGTTCTGCCATGTGCGACCAATGGCCGCGAGCTGCTGCAGCTGGTAGAGGAATACGAACCCGATGTCGTGTTTCTCGACATCAGAATGCCGGAGCTGGAAGGCGACCAGGCTGCACGTATGCTGGCCGCGCGCAAGAAACAGCCGCTGCTCGTATTTTCCACGGCTCACGAGGATTACGCAGTGGAAGCGTTTAAGTTGAATGCGGTCGATTACCTTTTAAAGCCAACGGAGCCCCACCGGCTGAAGGAAACGCTGCAACGGCTGAGGAAACGGCTTGCGGAAGCGGCCCCGCCCTCTGCTCCGCCTCCTGCCGCGAAGGTAGCGAAGATGATCATCGAGGACAACAACCGCCTGGTGGTCATTGATCCGAGCACCGTGATGTACGCTGTCCGGGACGAGCGGGTCGTTCAGATCTGGACAGAGGGGGACGTCTATACGACGAGGATGACGCTGCAGCAGCTGGAGGAGAAGCTCCAGGCTTACCCGTTCTTTCGGACGCACAAGAGCTACCTGGTTAATTTGCAGTATGTAAGCGAGCTTCAGCCGTGGTTCAACGGCGCGTACAATCTGATCCTGAAAGGACCGAACCCGGTCAAGCTCCCGGTCTCTCGGACAGCTGCGAAAGACCTCCTGAAGCGTCTGGAAGGGTAATAGCTTGACTTTGATCCCGTATTTTTTGCTTTTGACGCGCAGCTTTTTGCATGTCGCGCGCGAATGTAAACAATATTGGGAATTTTTTTGTAAAATAAGGAAGCGCTTTCAAAAGGCGCGGCAACACATTTTTGACAAGGGGAGATTCCACAATGGGAAAGACAAGCCCGACAGCGAAGGCCATGTCTGAGAAGCAGACGCCTGTCCAGTACTCGTCTATCATCCGGTCGGCGACGTTTCAGGAACTGCTAAGACGCAAAAAAGCATTCATCGTGCCCTACTCCATTTTCTTCTTCTTGTTTTACTTCACTCTTCCCATCATGACCTCCTACTTTCAAGTGTTGAACAAACCGGCGTTCGGAGCGATTACCTGGGCCTGGGTATTTGCCTTTTGCCAGTTCATTATGACCTGGGGACTGTGCATCATCTATTCGAAGAAATCGCGGCAGTTTGATGAGCTGGTCGAAAAGATCAAGCAAGAGACAGGAGGCAAAGGCGTATGAATGTGATGGCATTTTTACTCTTTTTGGGAATTGTTGTGCTGACGCTCGTCATTACGTATTACGCCTCCAAACGGACCAACAACACGAGCGAGTTTTACACGGCGGGAGGCGGATTGACCGGCTGGCAGAACGGGCTTGCCATCGCCGGCGACTACATGTCGGCGGCCTCTTTCCTCGGGATTGCCGGAATGATCGCCCTCTCCGGCTTCGATGGCTTCTTTTACAGCATCGGCTTCCTCGTCGCTTACCTCGTGGTGCTGTACATCGTAGCGGAGCCGCTGCGCAATCTGGGCAAGTACACGATGGCGGACATGATTGCGGCCCGCTTCGAAAACAAGCAGGTGCGCGGAGTGGCCGCGCTAAACTCCATTGCCATTTCGATTTTTTACATGATCGCCCAACTGGTGGGGGCTGGCGCTCTGATCAAGCTGCTGCTCGGTCTTGACTACACCACCTCTGTTCTGATCGTAGGCGTGCTGATGACGATTTACGTCGTGTTTGGCGGCATGACGGCAACCTCCTGGGTGCAGATCGTCAAGGCGGTTCTGCTCATGGCCGGCACCTTCATTATTTCCGTAATGGTGTTTGCCAAGTTTGATTTCAGCGTGGCCCAGATGTTCGAGCAAATGAAAACGGCAACGCCGCTGGGAGAAAAGTTCCTGAATCCCGGGAACAAATTCAAGGACGGCCTCGATACGATTTCGCTCAATCTGGCGCTCGTTCTCGGTACAGCCGGACTGCCGCACATTCTGATGAGGTTCTTTACGGTTAAGGACGCCCCTACGGCCAGGAAATCCGTTGTGCACGCGACCTGGATTATCGGCCTGTTCTACGTCATGACGATTTTCCTCGGGTTCGGTGCGGCCGCATTTGTCGGAGCGGACAAAATGGACCCGGCCGGCAATATGGGAGCGCCGCTGCTTGCGCAATTTTTGGGAGGCAATTTCCTCTTTGCATTTGTATCCGCCGTCGCCTTCGCTACCATTCTGGCGGTGGTGGCCGGGCTCGTACTGACTGCCGCCTCAGCGTTTGCGCATGACTTCTACGGCCATGTCCTTCGCCAGGGAAAGGCTACGGAAAGAGAGCAGATGGTCATGGCGAAATGGGCTTCCGTCGGTGTATCGGTGATCTCGATCCTGCTTGCCCTGTTTGCCCAGAAGCTGAATGTGGCATTTCTGGTTGCTCTTGCCTTTGCGGTGGCGGCCAGCGCGAATTTGCCGGTCATTATTTTCACCATCTTCTGGCGCCGATTCAATACTACCGGGGCTGTCGTCGGCATGCTGGTCGGTTTGTTCAGCTCGCTCATTCTGGTTTTCCTCAGTCCGAACATCTGGAATCCGGAGGCCGGAAAGGCGATTCTGGTCGGAGAAGCGCTGTTCCCGCTCTCCAACCCGGGAATTGTCTCGATCCCGCTCGGCTTCCTCGCGGCTTGGCTGGGCACCTTCTTCTCGAAGACAACCGACAATGCCAAATACGAAGAAATTGTCGTCAAAGCCAACACCGGCATGAAGGAATCCGCGTAGTCTCTGTACAATTGTAAAAGCAAAATGAAAGATGTCGGGGGCGCCTCCGGCATCTTTCCTATGAAACGGGGGAGCGGCGATGTCATCGGTCATCTTCTTTTGCAGCGTCATTATCGGCACGCTGTTCATCACGTATTCAGCGGCAAGCCGAACATTCAATACGAGGGAGTTCTACGCCGCGGGAAACCGGATGACCGGCCTGCAAAACGGGGTGGCCATCGCCGGCGATTACATGAGTGCGGCCTCGTTTTTGGGCATCGCCGGGACGATTGCGATCTACGGCTTTGACGGCTTTTTGTACGCGATCGGCTTCTTCGTATCGTATTTGGTCATGCTGTTTTTGATTGCGGAGCCGCTCCACAATCTCGGGAGATATACGCTCGCGGACGCGATTTCCGTCCGGTTTGAAAGCAAACGGCTGAGAGGGGCGATTGCCGCCGTCACGCTCTTGATCACGGTTTTTTACATGATCGCCCAATTGGTTGGCGCGGGGGCGCTGATCCACTATCTGCTCGGAATCGATTATGCCGCGGCGGTGATGGTCGTCGGAACGCTGATGACGATTTACGTCGTATTCGGTGGTATGGAGGCTACCTCGTGGGTGCAGATCATCAAAGCGATACTGCTGCTGACTGGAACGCTGATCGTCTGTCTGATCGTGCTGTCACGCTTCCACTGGAGCATGCCGGAGCTGTTCGCGCATGTCAGCGAAGCGACACCGATGAAGGAGCGTTTTTTGCACCCGGGAAACAAATTTCATCAGCCGCTGGACATCCTCTCGCTCAATCTGGCACTGATATTGGGTACGGCCGGTCTGCCGCACATCATCGTCAGGCTGTTTACGGTAAAAGACGCACCGACGACCAGACAGTCCATCGTGACCGCGACATGGGTCATGGGCGTGTTTTACCTGATGACGATTTTGCTTGGGTTCGGCGCGTCCGCTTTCATCGGATGGGATTTTATCCAGGATGCCGGATTCGGGGGAAATCTGACGGTGACGATGCTCGCGGAAGCGCTGGGCGGAGAATTTTTGATGGCCTACATATCGGCTGTGGCTTTTGCAACCATTCTCGCAGTCGTCACAGGTCTTGTGCTGTCTGCCTCATCGGCATTTGCCCACGATTTGTACAGCCATATTATCCGCAACGGGATGGCTTCCGAACGAGAACAGGTATGGGTCGCAAAAATATCCTCGGTAGGGGTTGGAGCGGTGTCCATCTGGCTGGCGATCGGCGCTCAAAAAATGAACGTGGCCATCCTCGTGGCGTTGACTTTTGCCGTCGCGGCATCAGCCAACTTTCCACTGATTTTCTTTACCATCTACTGGCGGCGCTTCACGCTTCAAGGAGCGTTGACAGGGATTGTTACCGGTGCCTTCTCTGCCCTCATCCTCGTTTGCCTCGGGCCGTCCGTCATGGACCCCGAGAGTGGAATGATTCTCGCCGAGCCGTTGTTTCCGCTCGCCAATCCGGGGCTGGTGTCAATCCCTCTCGGCTTTCTCGGAGCGATACTCGGCTCGCTGGCAAGCAAACCGGCGCCTGGCGCGTCTGAACACTACGATGCCGTTTTGTTTCAGGCGCACACCGGCAGGCGAGGTGGGCTGCGGCAAAGGGGACTTTCGAAAAGCGAATAATCGGCAGCCCTTCGGACAACTCTATAAGTCAGGAGGGGAAGCGAAATGAGTACGGAAAAAGAGACTCAGGCATCGACTGAGTTGGATGTCTACGAGCAGACCCGGATTTCTTTGGAAGCGTTGGTCCGAGAGCTGTGCGATGCGCTGGATGAGGCCGATGTGGAGGCCTACAAGAAAAAAGGATACGAGATGATCGGCCACTATTACAAGAAGCCAGTACATACGGGTGAACTGACGCTCACTTTGGCTGCGGTCCTGGAAGACATTTTGCACAAATTGGAAATGACCCAGCAGGGCGACCAGGTAACAATGGTCAGGGGGTCGTACAGTATCATGAAGATGGATGAAGAATGAAAGAGTGGGAAGACCCGTATGGCGGGTCTTTTTTGCCTTCTGTTTTCTAGACTACCGCCCGTTCATTTCATGGTAAGATAAGGGGAAGAGCAGCAGGGGAAAAGGCAGGAGGAAGACCCCATGAAATATGTGAGCATCGATCAAGTAGAGCCGGGCGATGTCCTGGGCAGAAGCATTTATACGAGCGAAGGTCTGACCTTGTTGCAGACCGATGTTCAGCTGACCGTTGGCATGATAAATAAATTGCGTCGTTTTGGCGTTACGATGGTCAGCCTCAAGGACCCCAACCTGCAGGATGTCAATACGGAAGAGGTTCTGAGCGAAGCGACGAGAAAGGACGCGATCCGCAATTTGTCCGCGGCAATCCAATGCGTGCAGGCGGGAAAAGGGATCGATGTGCGCGGAGTCCAAAAGTCGGTTAACAATATCGTGGATGAGACCTTGCGAAACCGTCGGGTGCTTTTGAATCTTGGCGAAATTCGCACGAATGACAATGCCTTGTACATCCACTCGCTTAATGTTTGCATGATGGCTGTCGTCATGGGAGTCGGCTTGGGATATTCCGTCAATCAGCTGAAGGAGCTGGCGATCGGCTCCTTGCTTCATGACATCGGGAAAGTGATCAAAGACGAGGAAGACGCTTCTCCCTACAAGCAAAACAGTATCGAGAATCACCACACGTGGACGGGATTCAACCTGCTGCGGAAAAAGCATGAGATGAGCATCGTTTCCGCGCATGTCGCTCTGCAGCACCACGAGTGGGTAGATGGCAGCGGCATTCCCAGAGGCTTGATGAACCAGGAAATCCATGAGTTTGGGAAAATCGTCGCGATTTGCAATGCGTACGACAATTACATCTCTCCGTTTTCCGAGGAAGAAGAAACACTCCCTCCGTATGAAGCCTGCGAGCGGATCATGGGGCTGGCTGAGAAAAGGTTTGATCACAATATGGTCATTCAGTTTTTGCGGACGATTGCCATGTACCCGACAGGGACTTCCCTGAAGCTGAGTACGGGAGAGGTAGGGATCGTGATCGATCAAAACAGGGGATTGCCCTCGCGGCCGGTGGTCAGAATTATCCGGAAAGACAGAGCGGCCAACGAGCGCATGGGGGACGATCACGAGATTCGGGATGTCGACTTGAGCGAAGAGACGACGATCTTTATTACAGGCGTTTTGGAATAAGGAGAACAGACAGAAATCAGGGAAAAGTTTGCCTGATATAGGGGAGTTTCCCTACATACACCATCCTTTGTTTTCCCTAGAATGAAGTCAGAAGAGGGCAGGTGGCCTTTGCCCGATGACGAGGAAAAGGATGGTGCAATCATGTCTATTCTGGTGCCGGTAGATGCTACGCCACAGTCCATGCAGGCTGTGAAGTTTGCTTTGGCTTTTGCGAACGGAAAAAACGAGATTTGTCTCCTGCATGTCATTCCTCCGTTTTCGTCCAGATTTGCTGTCAATCAATTGGGAAACAAGACCGTGCAAGAATTTCAACTGGATGAAGCGAAAGAGGACTTGAAGGGTATCGTCGAACTGGTCGAGCAGGCAAAAGTGCCGTACAAACTGAATATTCAGTTTGGAGAACCGCATGAAGTCATCGTGTCCTGCGCTCGCGAAGGACATACGGCTGTTGTCATGGGGACTCATGGATACGGCAGAATGACTGGTTTTCTCATGCAGAGCGTCAGCTACCCAACGATTCACGATGTGGAGATTCCTGTATTTCTGGTGCCTGAAGAAGCGGTGGTCAGAGACAAGTGGAAAACGGTGCTTATCGCGGTCGACGGCTCCGAACACGCCATGAAGGCAGCACGGCAAGCCATCCGGATGGGAAAAGAGGATGGCACCCGGTTTGTTCTTCTCACGGCCGTGATCCCTCCTGTGGCTTACGCGGGCGTATACGGAATCGGCTGGGAAGACAGTGCCACGCTGGAATCCTGGGGGAAACAGACGCTCCGTCCATACGAGGAGCTTTTCGAGCAGTCGCAGGTTCCTTATGTGAGCAAGGTATTGATAGGAGACCCGGCTACGCTGATCAAGGAAGTTGCCCAAGAGACAGGAGCAGATGTAATCGTCCTTGGCCACCATGGTATGGGCGGTATTGCAGGGACACTGATGGGCAGCGTCACTTTTAAGGTGATATACCGGACGAAAACGCCGCTTTTGGTCGTGAAATAAGAGAGAAGACATTTTAAAAATCGCAAAGAAGCGGAAACAGACAGACTGTCCGGGGAGCATATCCATATCGGACAGTCTGTTGTGCTGACAGCGATTACCACTGCTCGGTTTCGAGGGACGGCTGCCGTTTCGATTCCGACAGGAGAAGGCTTTCTTCTTTCAGAGATTGCGGCGGTTCTGCATCCATGATTTTGTTGACACCGAGGCAGCCCAGCAAGAGGAGGACACCAGACACGGAAAAGACCGTGATCAGAGAAGTCAACTCCATAAAGGGGCCGGCCACAAACGAACTGATCATCACCAGTCCCACAAAGAGCGGTGTCATTGTTCCGTTCACGCGCCCCACGTAATCTTTTGCTACCAAATGAATCATTTTCATGCTGAGCACAATTTGCAAAAATGCCAGCAGCACACCCGTAAGCAGCCGCATTGTCGCAGTCAATGGAACAGCGGTGGAAAGAGCCTCAACGACGACCGAGATTGCAAAAAAGACAATGGCGCCGTGGATGACCAGCTTTCCATTTAACTGCTTGTGCAGGGCGGAGGCGAGGACGCCCCCGAGCAGCATGCCGACACCCTCCAGAGCTGTAAACCACTGGATGGATTCTTTCGGAAGCTGCAAGCGGTCTGTCACGAGAAAGACCTCCAGCGGATTGATCAGACCAGAGCTGAGGCCAAGCATGGCAAACATCCAGACGATGCCCCGAAGATGCGAGTGGCGTCGGACATAGCGAATGCCATCCTTGATTTCAGCCAAGAGCGAGGCCTTCTCACGAGATTCACCATCGGAAGAAGCGCGCTTGGACGAGGGCAACCCCAAGAGCATGAACGCAGACAAGAGGAACAAGAGCGCCATCGCGAACAAAGAGACATAGACGCCGGATGCCTCATAGACAAACGTTCCCACGATCGGGCCAAAGAGGATAAAGAGAGAGCCCATGCTTTGGGAAACAGAGATGGCAGCCCCTACCTGTTGTTCTGGAACGTGGATTTTAAAGACTTTGGCAGAAGCCGGCTGCGAGAATTGGGAAACGACAGCTGAAACGAAGGTTGCGAAAAAAACGGCGGACCAATAGCCTTTCCAAAGCAGTACGGCAATCACGCAGACGGAGAGCGAACTCATGAGATTGGCGGAAATCATGGTGCGCTTCGGATCCCAACGGTCTGCCAGGGCGCCGCCGATCACAGAGAACAACAGAATGGGAACATACTCGATGGCAGTCAGCAGCGAAACAGCGGTCGGGTTGTTGCCGCTGATTTCCATGACGAAGAAGAGCAGCGCCATGTTACGGATCCAGATGCCGATATTTTCCAAAAGGTCAGAAGTAAAGACGATGAGAAATACGCGATTGCGCCAAAGTTCCTTCACCTAGAATCCTCCTATTCATCTTGTAAACCGAACGGTCGGTCTAATAAAACCGTAAAAAAAGGGGCTATTTTTTCCCCGTCCCCTTTATGAACACGTCAACAGACTTGCGGATGTAAGATTGAAGCTTGTCTGGATGGTCGTAGTACGCTGCGCTGCAAACTCCGCCAAGAAAGCCTTCCAGAAGATAGGCCAGGGTTGCAGGATCTTCCGCTTCAAATTCACCTGCCTCTATTCCCTTTTGAAAGATGGGAATGTAGACGAGATGAGTTGTTTTCGTCAGGTTGATCACTTGCTCCAGAATCCCCGGATCGGCCAGCTTGCTGCCGCTGAACTCCTCGGCAGCCTTTTTCAAGGGATGATTTAAAAAATCGTCAACGTAAAAATCAGCCAATGCATACAGCTTCTCGGTCGCCGTGGAATAAGGAGCGGAGTATTTTTCCCATTTCTCTTCCCATTCCTGCTGATTCTTTTCCAGCAAATAGAGAAATAGCTGCTCCTTGTTCTTGAAATGGTAGTAGAGGCTTCCTTTGCTTGAGTTGGCTGCATGACAAATATCCTCGATTGAAGTGGCGGCATACCCCTTTTGGGCGAATAGTTCCGTTGCTTTTTCGGCGATATGTCGCTTTGTTTTTTCGCCTTCGAGACGGCGGCGTGACATGGCGGTTGCTCCTTTTCTAGACTGAACGTTCGGTTTATATTAAAGGTACAACATATTCGCGTGTTTGGCAAGGGAGAGACATCTTTTTCCTTTCATCCGCAGTCAAGGTCAACATTTTCAGCTACATATAAATGGATCAAACAGTTAACCGCTTCACTAAGCTTGCCAATCGAGGCGCAGCCGACTGAAAAACCGAAGGCGGGGGAAACTGGAACTAATCAGCGGGGAGGAAGGAGATGCTACATGTTTGTCGGTTGTCACGTAAGCATCAGAAACGGGTATCTGGGAGCCGCCAAGACAGCCTTTGCGATCGGAGCCAATAGTTTTCAGTACTTTCCGAAGAACCCGAGGAGCATGGGGGTCAAGGCTTTTGACGCAAAAGATGCGGAGGCATGCCGGCGCTTTGCCCAGGAGCGTGGACTGGTCTCTATCGGCCATACTTCTTATCCGACAAATCTAGCGGTCGACGAGGAGGATATGCGCGAGCGGACTGTCAAACACCTACGGAATGATTTGGAGATCGCGGAAGCGTGCGGCTCACTCGGTGTCGTCGTTCACTTTGGGCATGCAAAGGGCGGAGAGCCGCTGGAGGGGTACAAGCGGATGATCAGGCTGTTGGATGAGCTGCTGCACGATTGGCGGGGAGAGGCCAAAATCCTGCTCGAGAACAATGCGGGGCAAGGAAGCAGGATGGGAACGACGATCGAGGAACTGGTCCAGGTGCGCTCCTTGCTGGCGGCGCCTGACCGCGTAGGATTTTGCCTCGATACCTGCCATGCTTTCGCCAGCGGACTATGGAGGGGGAGCAATTGGAAAGAAGTCGCGGCCCATATGCGAAGCTCCGGCTATTTTTCATCCCTTGCCGCTGTTCATTTAAATGACTCGGTGTATCCAAGCGGCTCCTTTCGCGACAGACATGCTCCTGTCGGCAGGGGAGAGATTGGTCTGGAAGCTTTTTCCGAATTCCTGCAAACGCCGGAACTAGCCGAAGTCCCTATCATCCTGGAGACCCCTGCGCCGGCAATCGGAGGCCATCGGGAGGAGATTTTATTGGTGCGGAAGCTGGCAGATCGGCAGGAAGGCGTCTTTGATCTGGAAAAATGACCGATCCCTGTGGTAGAGTGAGGGATGGAGATTTGTGTGTCGAAGTGTCGAACCAAGGAGGAACATTAGTGAAACGACGAGTAAAGGTAACGATCCAAGATTTTTCCTCATTGCAGGAAAACCTGAACAATCCCGAAGAGCTCGCCCTCTATCAGGGAGCCAACGGACATACATACGATGCGGAAATTGAGCACGATGGCTATGCCATCATCGATTTGACGGAGGATGACTATATCGAGCTTGCCCCTGGCGAATATCAGATCATGATTGAAGAGTGGACGAAGGCAGGGACATTGGGAGCCTATACGCTGGAAACCAAGTCGGACCCGGCCGACAACAAGGCGATGCTGTATCGTCTCGTGGATGCGTCCGGAAATGAGAAGGAACAGCCGGTGTCGCTTTCCAAACAGGTCGTCGAGCTTCTGGCCAAGGTTTGGTTTGGGAAAAAAGCAAACAAGGAAGAATAAAAAAGACACGTTGACCGATCAAAGCCACCCGTGTTGAAGGCTGCAGGCAGTTCAAGATCACTCCGGCCAGAAACCGGCCTGACAAGCGGGATGGATGGCCAGCAAACAAAAAAAACGCCGATGCATCGTGAAAGCGCATCGGCGGTTTTGCTGATTTTTACATTTCTTCCGGAGCTGCGATCCCGAGGATGCGGAGCCCTTCCTTCAAGACAGAAACAACAGCCGCTACCAGCTGGAGACGCGCATTTTTTACAGCGTCCTCTTCGGCCAGAATGCGAACGTTCGCGTAGAACTTGTTGAAGGCCTGCGCGAGGTCGATCACGTACTTCCCGATTTGGGAAGGGTCGAAGCCGCTTGCAGCGCGGTCTACCACTTCCGGGAACGCATTCAGCAGGGTAACAACAGACCAGGCTTCTTTGCTGTCCAAAGCTTCCTGCGGCAAGTTTACGGAAGCGGAAGGCACATAGCCGCCTTTTCTAAGCAGGGAGCAAGCCCGTGCGTGCGTGTATTGTACGTATGGCCCTGTTTCCCCTTCAAAGGTGAGCATCTCTTCCCAGGAGAAATTGATGTCATTGAGGCGGTAGTTTTTCAAGTCGTGGAAGATGACAGCGCCGACGCCAACCTGACGGGCGACTTCTTCCTTGTTGGCGAGCGCAGGATTTTTTTCCTCGATCACTTTTTTGACATCCTCGATCGCCTGTGACAGCACTTCTTCCAGCAGGACGACCTTGCCCTTGCGCGTAGACATTTTTTTGCCGTCCTTCAGCATCATGCCAAACGGGATATGGTACATTTCTTTTGCCCACTCAAAGCCCATTTTCTCCAGTACCTTGTAGAGCTGCTGGAAGTGGAGGCGCTGCTCGTTTCCGACTACGTAGAGGGCCTTGGCGAAGTCGTAGGTTTCATGGCGGTAGAGGGCTGCGGCAAGATCACGCGTCGCGTACAGGGTGGCGCCGTCCGATTTTTTGATCAGGCTTGGCGGCATGTCGTATTCATCCAGCGTCACGACCAGCGCGCCGTCCGATTCCGTCAGCAGGCCTTTTTCCTCCAGCATGGCGACGACGCGATCCATCTTGTCGTTGTAGAATGCTTCGCCGTGCGTAGAGTCAAAGGAAACATTCATCAGCTCGTAAATCTTCATGAACTCCTTCAAGGATTCATCGCGGAACCACTGCCACAGATGGAGCGCTTCCGCGTCTCCGTCCTCCAGCTTTTTAAACCATTCGCGGCCCTGGTCTTCAAGCGACGGATCCCTCTCGGCCTCTTCGTGGAAGCGCACATACAGGCTGAGCAGCTCCTTGATCGGTTCCGCTTTTACTTTGGCTTCGTCGCCCCAGAGGCGATACGCGACGATCAGCTTGCCAAACTGCGTTCCCCAGTCGCCCAGATGGTTGATGCGGACAGGCTGGTAGCCGTGCTTTTCCATGATGTTGGCAATGGCGTTTCCGATCACGGTCGAGCGCAGGTGCCCCATGGAAAACGGCTTGGCGATGTTGGGGGAAGAAAGGTCGATCGGAACCTTCCGTCCTTTGCCGATGTCGCGGCTGCCGTAAGCGGCTCCTGCGGAGAGGATGGTTCCTACTACTTCGGCAGCGACACTCTGTTGATCAAGAAAGATATTGACGTACGGACCGGCCGCTTGGACTTCACGAATGGGCGTGCCCGAGATCAGCGGTGCCAGCTCGGCTGCAATCGCGGGAGGCGCTTTGCGCAGAGCCTTTGCCAGTTGAAAGCAAGGGAAGGCGATATCGCCCATGGCGGGATTGGGAGGCGTCTCCAGCATATTTTGTACTTGCTCGGTGCCGAGGGTATCTACTCCCTGTTTGGAAAGGGCTGCCGAAATCATCTCAGCCACTTTGTGCTTGTAACTCATAGTGATGCAAAACTCCTTTCATGTAGAAAAAATAAAAAACCTCTCAGTCTCTGTATATCAAGAGACGAGAGGTGTTCTCCCGCGGTGCCACTCTTTTTGCCATGCTGCCCGTAAGAGGCAGACAACACAGCCGCTTTGTCCTGCGATAACGGGCAGACCCGGCTGTCTTACTTGCTCCGGAGAAACCGGACAATCAGACAGCATCTCCGAGGTGCGATTCCTGCCGCCATCCTGCACCGGGCTTCCACCATCCCCGGCTCGCTTGGGCAACTTTGACGAAGTACTTTCCTCATCATCGATCATCATGATTTCCATACATTATAGCGAAAAGAACGCGGTTTTCGCAACTCATTCATCCGTTTTTTTTATGATGGCGTCCAGGTCGCGGAACAGGTCGCGGGTCAGCGATTCCTTGTCTTCCGTGGAGTTCCATTGCTGCTTAAACTGCTGCAGCTTCTCGAGCAAGGCGAGCTCCGCTTCGGCGTCCTTTTCCAGACCGTGGTTTTCGCTCGGATCGAATGGCATCAGCCGCTCATCCGTGCCGCTGCGAAGATAGGGCGTTTTCCAGTTGTCGGGGAAGTGATAGTCCTGCTCGCTGAACAGAATCGCCAGGACATCGTCCGATTCGAGCGGGAGGAAGTGTTCGAATTCGTCCCGCCTGCCCCCTTCGGACAGATTGATATGTGTAAACGAATACCGGAGATAGTGTTGGCCGTCTTCCCGATCCTTCACGACGGAGTAAGCCTCGAAGTCGGTTTGTTCCAGCTCTTTTACGGTTTCAATTCGCGACAAAAAATCGTGTTTGTCACAGGGAAGTAATGGATCCAAAGCAGTTCGCTCCTTTGCTTGGCTTCGACCTCATCATAGCAAAAGGGGCATGGATTGACAATGAGACGGGACAGCAGGCATGGGAGAGCTGGATACTAGTCGATCGGGATGTAGATTTTTATTTTCATTTGGTCCGGGTACACCGACTGGCGGACATCGGTTATTTCAAAATCGGGTCCTTCGCGGCGCTCGTAGTTGGAGTTGGGAAGCCATGTGCCGTATATATAGGTTCTGGTGCTTTGGACAGAGTCGCTCACCTTGAATTCCGCGTATTTCCCCGCCGGAAGCAGATAATGGACAAAACCGTCCTCCAGCTCGCAATCCAGGTCTCCCACCTCTTCGCCGACGATGAATGTAAAATCGCCGTTCTCGCGGAAATCGCACGAGATGCCGTAGGCCATGTCAGGCGCGACCTTTTTGGGAATCCGGAGATAGTAACCGTTCTTCCCGAAATCGGCATAGAAGCCGGGAATTTCCTCATAGTATTTTTCGTTATTCAAGTTTGTCTTATAGGCGTATCCGACAATGGCAATGCTGCTTAATTGGACGATGGCAGGCTTGTTCATGCTGATTTCTCCCTTCACGTTTTTTTGATATTCAAGAAAATCCAGTTTCTTTTGCGCCGCGATATGTATGTCCGCCTTCCGGTACTTGGCCGGGGTGATGCCAAAAGATGCTTCAAATGCCCGGGTAAACGCCTCCTGAGAGCCGTATTGGCAGGCGATCGCCAAATCAAGGATGCTCATCCTGGTCTGTTTCAGCAAAACAGCGGCTTCGCTCAGCCTTCTTTTCCGGATGTACTCATGCACCGAAAAACCGGAAATTGCCTGGAACAGCCGTTGAAAATGGAAGGCGGAAAAACAGGCTTTGGCGGCGATGTCCGCAATGGCCACCTCCTCGTGAAGGTTGTTCTCGATAAATTCGATGGCGCATTGGATTCGTTCGTAATAGTCCATACACGACCTCCAGTTCCCACACATGTGATACCTGTATTGTACAGCTCGAGCCACAACTTTTTTTGATTTTCCGTGCGGAATAGCGGATGAATGCAACAAAAACAGGCCCCAAAAACGAAAAAAGAAGCCTGAGAGACCAGGCTCCTTTTTCGAACCGTATCTTAGCAGTCGTTATTGCACCCTACGATGACCAGCAGGATAAACAGAACGAGCACCAGGGCGAAGTTGTCACCGAAGATGTTGTTTCCGCAGTAGGATGTACTCATGTCGTTTTCCTCCTTTCCTGTATGCTTTAGTCTATACGCGGACGAGGAGAAGAGTGTGGGCGATTGACTATGCAGGGGAAATATGGGCGCGGGTCTCGCGTGGATACGGACAATTTCTTCATTGACGTGGGGAAGGGGGGGTGTTAAGATACTTTCAAACATTGCAATTACTGGAACGAACCGAATAAGAAAGCGACATCTCTTATCCAGAGAGGCAGAGGGACTGGCCCGATGAAGCCTCGGCAACCGGAAATTTCAGGTGCCAATTCCAGCAAAGCCGTGTGCTTTGAAAGATAAGAGGATGCGTCAAGCGTGATTGTATTCGCGGGCAAATCCTCTTCTGCACACAGGAGAGGTTTTTTTATTGATCTGAGATGATCTGCTTTGGGAAAAGGAGTCTGCCATGAAACCGAATTTTCGCGAACAGCTTTACCGAAAAATTCTGATACTGGACGGCGCGATGGGGACGATGCTCCAGCAGGCCAACCTGACTGCCGGGGACTTCGGAGGCGAGGAATACGATGGCTGCAACGAGCTGTTGAACCTGACCCGCCCTGACGTCATCCGCTCGATTCACGAGAAATATCTCGAGGCGGGGGCGGATATCATCGAGACCAACACATTTGGCGCGACCTCCATCGTCCTGGCCGAGTACGACGTGGCGGAAAAGGACCTGGAGATCAACATCGCCGCTGCCAAAATCGCCCGGCAAGCCGCAGATGCCTATTCCACGGAAGAGTGGCCTCGCTTTGTGGCGGGGGCAATGGGCCCGACGACCAAAACGCTCTCGCTGACGGGCGGGGTCACCTTTGACGTGCTGGCTGAATCGTATTATCGCCAGGCAAAGGGACTTCTGATCGGCGGAGCGGATGTGCTGCTCCTGGAAACCTCGCAGGACACGCTGAATGTCAAAGCGGGCGGCATCGGCATTCGCAAGGCGTTTGACGAGCTGGGAACGGAAGTCCCGGTCATGCTCTCGGGGACGATTGAACCGATGGGCACGACACTGGCGGGACAAAACATCGAAGCATTCTACGTCTCGCTCGAGCACCTCAAGCCTGTCAGCATCGGGCTGAACTGCGCGACAGGACCGGAGTTCATGCGCGACCACATCCGTACGCTATCCTCTCTTGCAGACTGCGCTGTGAGCTGTTACCCCAATGCCGGCCTCCCGGACGAGAACGGCCATTATCACGAAACCCCGCAGGGACTGGCGGCAAAGGTCAAGGCATTTGCCGAGCAAGGGTGGCTGAATGTGGCAGGGGGCTGCTGCGGAACCACGCCTGAACATATCCGGGCGATGGCGGAAGCGCTGAAAGATTGCAAGCCGCGTCCCCGCCAAGAGAACGCAGTGAGCGCCGTATCCGGGATCGATGTCGTCTACGTGGAGCAGGACAACCGTCCGCTGCTGGTCGGAGAGCGGACAAACGTCATCGGGTCCAAGAAATTCCGCGATCTGATCGCAGCCGGACAATATGAAGAAGCGTCCGATATCGCCAGGGCCCAGGTCAAGCGCGGCGCTCATGTCATCGACATCTGTCTGGCCGATCCGGATCGCGACGAATACGGCGATATGGAAAAATTCCTGCAATACGTTGTCAAAAAAGTAAAGGCTCCGTTGATGATCGATTCCACGGACTCGCGGGTCATGGAGCTCGGCCTGAAGTACTCCCAAGGGAAGGCCATTCTCAACTCGATCAACCTGGAAGACGGGCTGGAGCGTTTTGAACAGGTCATGCCCTTGATCCATAAGTACGGTGCCGCGGTGGTCGTCGGAACGATTGACGAGATCGGTATGGCTGTCACGGCAGAACGGAAGCTGGAAGTGGCGAAACGCTCCTATGATCTTTTGGTCAATCAATTTGGCTTAAACCCGCGGGACATCATTTTCGACCCGCTTGTGTTCCCTGTCGGTACAGGAGACGAGCAGTACATCGGTTCGGCCAAGGCGACAGTCGAGGGAATCCGCCTGATCAAGGAAGCGATGCCCGAGTGCAAGACGATTCTCGGCGTCAGCAACGTATCGTTTGGTCTGCCCCCGGCGGGCCGGGAAGTGTTGAACGCCGTTTTCCTCTACCATACGACTGTGGCCGGCCTCGATTATGCCATTGTCAACACGGAGAAGCTGGAGCGTTACGCTTCCATCCCGGAGGAAGAGAGAAAGCTGGCCGAAGCGCTCCTGTTTGAGACGACGGACGAAACGCTGGCAGCCTTTACGGATTTTTACCGGCAAAAGAAAAAGGAAGCCAGGGTGGAGGCGTCTTCGCTTTCACTGGAAGAGAGACTCGCGAGATATGTCGTGGAAGGCTCCAAAGACGGACTGGTGGACGATTTGAAGCTTGCGCTCAAAAAGTACACACCGCTGGAGATCATCAACGGACCGCTGATGACGGGGATGGAAGAAGTGGGCCGGTTGTTTAACAGCAACCAGTTGATCGTGGCGGAAGTGCTGCAGAGCGCTGAAGTGATGAAGGCGTCTGTGTCGTTCCTGGAGCCGTTTATGGAAAAAACCGAATCGGCGGCAAAAGGGAAGATTTTGCTGGCAACCGTGAAAGGCGACGTCCACGATATCGGGAAAAACCTGGTGGAAATCATCCTTTCCAACAACGGCTACGAAGTCGTCAATCTGGGCATCAAGGTTCCGCCGGAGCAGCTGATCGCCGCTTGCCGCGAGGAGAAGCCGGATGCGATCGGTCTGTCCGGTCTGCTGGTCAAATCGGCACAGCAAATGGTCATCACGGCACAAGATTTGCGCGAGGCCGGTATCGACGTGCCGCTGATGGTGGGCGGAGCGGCTCTGACGCGTAAATTTACCTCGAACCGGATCGCCCCGGAATACAAGGGAATCGTGCTGTATGCCAAGGATGCGATGGACGGTCTGGAGCTGTTCAATCGACTGCAAGACCCGGGAGCGAGAGCGCAGCTCCAGGCAGAGCAGCAGGAGGCCAACGAAGCGGCGGCTTCGGTCCAGGCATCCCCGGAGGTTGAAAAACCGTCCAAGCCGAAGCGCTCCGCGGTCAGCCGGACGCAGCCTGTATACCTTCCGCCGGATTGCGAGCGGCATGTGCTCCGCAACTATCCGCTCAGCCATTTGCAGCCGTATCTGAATTTGCGGATGCTCCTCGGGAAGCATCTCGGCGTGCGTGGGAATGTCGACAAATTGCTGGAGAGCGGGGACGAGAAAGTGACAGAGCTGCACGATCTGGTGCAGGATCTGCTTGCCGAAGCGGTTCAGACAGGCTCGATTGTCGCAAACGGCATCTACCAGTTTTTCCCCGCGCAGGCGGATGGCGACGAAATCTTGATCTACGACGCCCAGGATCATTCGCGTGTCCTGGAACGCTTCCAGTTTCCGCGCCAGCCGGAGGAACCATACCTCTGTCTGTCCGACTTCCTGCGCCCTGTGGAAAGCGGGGAAATGGACTATGTCGGATTTCTCGCGGTCACGGCGGGCAGAGGAATCCGCGAGCAATCCGAACGTTTGAAGCAGCAGGGAGATTATCTCCGTTCCCACGTCTTGCAGGCGCTCGCGCTGGAGCTGGCCGAGGCGTTTGCCGAGCGGGTCCACCACGTGATGCGGGACAGCTGGGGCTTCCCGGACCCTGCCGAAATGACGATGCTGGAAAGATTCGGTGCGCGTTATCAGGGCATCCGCGTTTCCTTTGGATACCCGGCTTGCCCCAACCTCGAGGATCAGGCCCAGCTGTTCCGCCTGCTTGCGCCGGAGGACATCGGCATTCAGTTGACGGAAGGCTTCATGATGGAACCTGAGGCTTCTGTGACGGCGATGGTGTTTTCTCACCCGGAGGCGCGGTATTTCAATGCGGGCCCATCCGTTTTTGAGATGTAAGGTCTAGATGTGAATGGAGAGAAGGGATGGATTTTGTCAGCGGATAAAAAAGATTTGCGCGCGTATTTGCAAGACAACCTGCTGATCGGGGATGGAGCGATGGCGACGCAGCTGTACCGCACAGGCGTGCCGGTCGGCGTCAGCTTCGAAGAGCTGTGCCTCTCCAACCCCAGGCTGGTGCATGATGTGCACAAGGCTTATTACGACGCCGGTGCGAGGCTGTTGGAAACAAACACGTTCGGCGCCAACCGAGATGCGTTGTCCCGTTACGGCCTGGAGCATAAAGTGACGCGGATCAACCGGGCAGCTGTGGCGATTGCCCGCGAAGCCGCGAAGGAAGACGCCTTTGTGGTCGGCAGCATCGGCTCGATCCTGGCGGGGCGGGTCCGCCAGAAGGCGATGGATGAGTTCCGCGACCAGTTTGAAGAGCAAGCGATTGCGCTGATCCATGCAGGGGTCGATGGACTGATCCTGGAGACGTTTCTCGATGTCGAGGAAATGCTGCTGGCGATCGAAGTCATCCGGCCGCTCACAGGCCAGCCATTGATTTGCCAGTTGGCAACGTTGGAGGTCGGGCGGACGCGAGACGGCTACACCTTGACCGAGGCGTTCTCGCTCCTGCAAAAGGCGGGAGCCGACATCGTCGGTTTGAACTGTCGCCTGGGCCCGGCTGAAATCCTGCGCTCCTACGAGCAGGTCCAGGTGCCGGAGGGGGCCCTGCTGTCCGCTTTCCCCAACGCCGGACGGCTCGGATTGACGGATGGAGAGTACGCCTACAAGTCTTCGCCGGAATATTTTGCGGAAAGCGCGATGCGGCTTAGAGAACAAGGCGTCCGACTGCTGGGCGGCTGCTGCGGGACGACGCCGGACCACGTCGAAGCGATGGCCGACGCGCTGAAGGGACTCGCTCCGCAGAAGCGGGTGAATCCGTCGGCGACCGAAAGGGAACCGTCCCACTCGTCTTACAATGTCAGGGACAGACAAAAGCCGAGCATCGTCGAACGGGTTAAAACGGGGACGACAATCATCGTCGAGTTCGACCCGCCAAAAGACCTTGATACCGAAAGCTTCTTGCAAGGATGCTGCGAATTGCACAAGGCGGGGGCCGATTCGATTACGCTGGCGGACAATTCTTTGGCCAATGTACGGATGAGCAATATGGCGCTTGGCGCGATCATGAAAAGCCAGTACGGCATGGACCCGCTTATTCACATAGCTTGTCGCGACCGCAACCTGATCGGCCAGCAATCGCATCTGATGGGCCTGCACGCGCTCGGCATCGACCAGGTGCTCGTCGTGACCGGCGACCCGTCCCGGTTCGGAGATTTGCCGGGGGCAAGCTCCGTGTTTGACGTCACTTCTTTTGACCTGATCCGGATGGTCAAGCAGCTGAACGAAGGCATATCCTTCTCGGGACGTCCGCTGAAGCAGAAGGCCCAGTTTATCGTGGGCGCTGCTTTCAACCCCAATGTTCGCCAGATCGACGCGGCGATCAAGCGGCTGGAGAAAAAGGTGGAGGCCGGCGCTGACTTTATCATGACGCAGCCGGTCTATGACGCGGAAGCGATTCGGCTCGTTTACGAATCGACCAAGCACATCAACATTCCTGTCTTTATCGGCATCATGCCGCTAACCAGCCAGCGGAATGCCGAGTTCCTGCACAATGAAGTGCCAGGGATCAAGCTCTCGGACGAAGCGCTGGAGCGCATGCGCAAGGTGAAGGGCGAAGAAGCCAGACAAGAAGGGATCAAGATGGCAAAGGAACTGCTCGACGCGGCTATTCCGGTTTTCAACGGCATCTATCTGATCACGCCATTCAACTATTACGCGATGAGTGTAGAGCTGATCCAATACGTCCGGCAAAAAAGCAGCCTGCTGCAAACGTCAGTCCAAGTCTGACAGCAGCGGATCATGCTAACACGAACCCTTGTTTGACTGCCGAAGATGATTTCGGATGACGTCAGCAGGGGTTCTTCTTTTTGTCAAACTTCGCCGGAACCGTGCGGATGGCCAAGCAGTGCTGTTTTTTCGAGAAATCCGTTGGAGCCAGCGGACGGTTGGTGTTAAGCGATAGAGGAACCAATGAGACTAGCGGAGAAGTTAATCAAAAAATGCAGAACGGGTGGTCGTCGCATGGATAAAATACGTCCGTCCAGAATCCATATTATCGGCTCCGTAGGAAGCGGTAAAACTACTTTGGCAAAAGTGCTTTCCACGAAACTGAATGTTCCGTTTTACGAATTGGACAACGTTGTCTGGAAACGGTTCAAAACGGGAGATGTACGAAGAACGGACGAGGAAAGAGACGAGCTCCTGGGCGAAATAACGAGCGCGAACGCCTGGATTGTCGAAGGCGTTCACCACAAATGGGTACAGCCCAGCTTGCAGCGTGCCGATTTGATCATCTTCCTGGATACCGGCTACTCTACAAGGACATTTCGAATCATCAAGCGGTTTATCATGCAGAAGCTTGGGCTGGAGCGTGCAAACTACACGCCTACTTTTCAGATTTTCCGCAGGATGTTCGTCTGGAATGCCCAATTTGAAAACGAGAGCAAACCGGAAATCGAAAAAATGTTGGGGGGCTACAGCGAGAAATTGCTCGTTCTGAAGGATAACAGCGAGATGGAAAAAACATTCGGCTACCTGAAGTAACTACTTTTCAGAATTCAGGTGGGAGACGATGAGAACCAAACAAATTAAAAGGGGAGAATATCGTCATCGGAACTCACGGCAATTTGATGGTGTTGATCATCCTTGAATGTCCTCTCTCGCAAGAGGAGGAAGATTAAGTCGATCAGCTACTCCACTTTTCTCGAATATATTTCTTTCCCTTCATGTGTAAACACACCCATTCGTTTGATGCCTGCTGTTGTGTATTCAATGGCAACTGTCTCATTTCTGGGAGGCGAGAGCAGTTTGTGCGGAGCCGGGAATGGCTTTTGATTCGCTGTGTCCGCCACGATGTGTGTATCCGTATGATACAGCTTGCCGTTCTGATTCAGCTGTTTCAGCTCTTCAGGCCGATCCAGCCTGTAACGGAGCGGGGAGGTTGGCTTGTCCATTGCATTAATCTTTTGAAAATGGCTTGCAGGTAACGTTTCCATGTAAATCTTTCAATCCGAATTTGTAAGAGGTAATCATACCATTGCTTTTTTTATATTGAACAAATGGGTAATGCTGAATATCGAATGCTATCTTACCCGTATATTGGTCGGGGATACTCCACCATTGTTCCTCACCGGCAAGCCGGATGGAAGTTTTGGTACGGGCATTGTAAAGGTAAGACTGTCCAGCTTCTCGCTGATATAAAAACAATTCGCCGGCAAGCTGCGAGAGGGAATTGTCGTAGCAGCTCAGTTTCTGGATGTTTCCTTGCTTGTCGTAAATAATATACTCACTGAACTTGAACACATCTCCTGTTTTAAAGAAGCCGTATCCATTTCGAAACGGACTGATATAGCCAGGCCAATACGCAGGTTCCTGATAAGCTATTACTTTTCCGGCCGGGGATACGAGTGCGAAAGACAGAAACGGCTGACGTTGTTCTTCTCCCTGCTGCAGCGGTCTCATAAATGGAACAAAGAAAGGCTATGTCAAACCGGGGGGTACCCGTATCTCCTTTTCTGTCGGAATATCAGCACTCATCGTGGCGACCTGTTGTTTCGCTTGTACGACAGGGGAGCAGGCAAAACAGTGAGGCACAAAGCAAGTAAGATTCTGAAATGGTTCGAAGATGTCATCGTAAGAGGTCCTCTTTTCTAAGTAAAGGCTCGTATTTTGTTCTCAACCAATGAATACGTCTTGTATTTGCTGATTTTCACACTTGAAAGAGAAAAGAAAGGAGATGAACCGTCTACGCAGTCTACAGTTTTTTCGCAGAAGAAGATGATCTGCAGTTGACATCGACTTTTCGTTGTAGCTATAATAGTTACAACGGAAGGATGAGACACAATGAAAATTAGCAGTCGATTCAGCATAGCTGTCCACATCTTGTCTTTGCTGGCGATCGCCAAGGACGCTCACGGAACTTCAGAATGGATTGCAGGGAGTGTCAATACGAACCCTGTAACGATTCGCAGGATTTTGGGACAGCTGAAAAAAGCGGGATTGGTCAATGTTCGCGCCGGAACTGGCGGAGCGTACTTGTTAAAAGGTTTGGATGAGATCAGTTTGCTGGATGTCTTCCGTGCGGTTGACGTAGTGGAAGAAGATCAGCTGTTTCACCTGCATGAGCAGCCAAACCCGGATTGCCCGGTCGGGGCGAATATACAAGCAGTCCTGCAGCTGATTTTCAGCCGCGCCCAAAACGTGATGGAGCTGTTCCTGGCAGATATAACAGTAGACGAGGTAGTGAATCAGCTCACGCAAAAAATAAAAAGCGGTGCGAATTGATTTTTTTTTAGAACAGTTGTAATGTTGTAAGCTACAACGATACAACGAACAATTGTCAATCGAATCTTCCTTTCGTTCCAACTCAGATGGTAATGCTGATGGCAAATTCCCGTCTGCAATAATCATCTTTTTATGGTTACGCTAATAAAAAATGGTAGGAGGAAACAGGATGAAAATCGGAGTAATCGGTGCCACAGGGAAAGCAGGGAGTCTCATTGCAAAGGAAGCGATTGAAAGAGGCCATGAGGTTACCGCGATCGTTAGGAATCCATCCAAGCTGACAGAACCAAAGGCAAACGTTTTGGAGAAAGATGTTTTTCAATTGACCACAGATGACCTGAAAGCCTTCGATGTAATCGTCAATGCATTCGGCGCAGCCCCGGGCAACGAGCATCAGCATGTCGAAGCAGGCAGAGTATTGATCGAAGCGCTGAAAGGCGCGCCATTTACAAGACTGATCGTCGTTGGCGGAGCAGGGAGCCTGTTCGTCGACGAAGCGAAGACCATGCGGGTCATGGAAACGCCGGATTTCCCGAAGGAATACTTGGCAACTGCCCAAAACCAGGGGGAAAATCTGGAGGACTTGCAGCAATCTGCAGGCATCCAATGGACGTTTGTCAGCCCATCCGCCTTTTTCGATCCGCAAGGGAAGAGAACCGGAGCCTACCAAAAAGGAAAGGATCAGCTCTTGGTGAATGCCAAAGGGCAAAGCTATGTAAGCTATGCCGACTTTGCCATTGCCGTGCTGGATGAAATCGAAAATCCACAGCATAGAAAAGAGCGCTTTACAGTTTCGTCCGAATCAGAGTGATGGGTCTGCGGCGGAACCAATCCGCTCAACCGCTTTATCCAAGAAGAAAACCGTCTGGAGGTATCGTTCATGAAAGTAGTTGCACTCGTAGGAAGCATTCGCAAGGAATCCTTTAACCTGAAGCTCGCCAAATTTATGCAGAAACGCTACCATGGCCGTCTGGAGATCGAAATCTGGCCGATTCGGGATCTCCCGCACTACGACCAGGATATTGAAAATGACCCGCCCGAAGCCGTGAAGGAATTCAAAAGCAAGGTTGCCGCTGCCGATGCGGTTCTGTGGGTCACGCCGGAATACAATTACTCCATCCCGGGTGTGCTGAAAAACGCGATTGACTGGCTGTCGCGCGTGGATAAGGTCCTGATTGGCAAACCGTCCATGATCACCGGCTCCTCGATGGGGATCCTGGGGTCGGTACGCGCTCAGCAGCACTTGCGCGACATTTTGTTCTCTCCAGGCGTCTCCTCTCCGATCATGCCGGGGAATGAAGTCTACATCGGCGCTGTTCATGAAAAATTTGATGAAGCCGGCCATTTGAACCACGAGCCGACGATTGCCTTTTTGGATCAGGTCGTCGACAACTTTATTGCGTGGTATAAACAACTGCCATTGAAAAAATAAATGTGACGACACGGTAGCATACATCCGTATACAAGCGACGACAAAACCGCCCGCTGCGAAGAACGGCATTCCAATTGCTGGATACACTCGGCAATTAGGGACTGCTCGTAAGCGGGCGGTTTTTCTCACACGCAAAAACGAATGATTGCCATTGAAAGTGTTGCTATCCCTCCTACCGAAAGGGGTGCCAGCCTTTTTCCTGCAAAAAGGAACTCAGCTGGGAAAACATGGCCAGACGTTCCTCGCGGGAAAACGATGCGTTTGCGCCGCTGGTGGAGGGTATGACGAACACCCAGCTCCCGGGCCAATCCTTTGTGCTAAAGTATCGGTCAGGCTGGAGACCAAGCGGGACAGGCTCCTTTTTTCTCCGGGTAGCATGCCGAAAAGCGGTGATTCCGTTGAAGCAGATCACCCGGGGACGATAAACCCCGACCATGTGAACAAATTGCTCCGCACCGGCGTTGAAATCCGCGTCCGAAAGATCGCTGGAGGAGCGGGTGGGCCTGGAAACGAGGTCGGTAATGCCGTAGCCGAAATCGAGGAGGCAGGCGGTTTCTTCCGGCCTCAGCTGTCGGGGCGTCAATCCTCCCTCGAAAAGTCCGCGCCAAAACAAGTTGGCGGGGTTGGCGTAATGATAGCCCGCCGTAGCGGAGACTCTGCCAGGGTTGATTCCGCAAAAAAGGACGGTCAAATCCCGCCGAATATAGGTGGGAAGCCATTTTTCCGTAAAGGGAAGCAAGTGCGCCACTCCTTTTCGTTCGTTTTCCCTAATCGTTCTGAAGGCTCTGTTCTTTCATTATACGTGATCCTTGCTGTTGCCTAAAGGCCGGGACTCCGTTCGCCATGTTTGCAGCGGTCCGAGTAGGGCAAAGAAAAAAGCTGCCCGGAAGGCAGCGCTGGTATGTCAATATTCTGCGATTCAGTTAGAAGCCATGCTTCGGAAATACAAGCGGAAACGTTTTTTCATCAAGGGAGGTTATTGAACACCCGATGCCGCTTCCGTCTCGCTTCGCGTATTACAGCTGCGGATAAGGAAGCAGCTCCTCGTGATGGGCAGGCACGAATTGCTCCATTTCGTTCTTTACGTATTGTTTCCGCTCGAACGGTGCTGCATCTTCGTCGGTTACCATGCCCCACAGCCATTGGGTAAAAGTTGTTGTCATTGTGGACCCCTCGCTTAATCGAATGGTTTACACTTTCATCATAGACCAAATTCGTGTGGAAATTGTTGGGGGAATGTGAAGGAGCGGTGAAGAATTCATGGCACAACTGTGAACGAAAAAGCGCCTCTCCCAAAGGAAAGGCGCTTTTGCTGCTTAGAGCTTGTAGATTTCAGAGTATTTCTTCTCAAGGTAGTTCATCAGGTAGGCGGCGTTGGTGCCTTCGCCGGTGATGGCCTTGACGATTTCGCCCGGGCTCTTCATTTTACCGTATTGGTGAATGTTTTCTTTCAGCCATTGGCGGATCGGTTCGAATTGACCGCTCGCGATCAAATCGTCGTAGCCGTTGATTTGTTCTTGCATGACATGGGCAAACTGAGCAGCATATACATTGCCGAGCGAGTAGGTCGGGAAATAGCCGAAGCTTCCGCCGGACCAGTGTACATCCTGCAGCACGCCGACTTTGTCCGATTCTGGTACAATGCCCAGATACTCTTTCATCCTTTCGTTCCAAATCGTCGGCAAATCGCCTACCTCAATTGTCTGGTTGATGAGGCCTTTTTCGATTTCATAGCGGATCATGACATGCAGATTGTAGGTAAGCTCATCCGCTTCGGTGCGGATGAAGGAAGGGGTCACCTGATTGATGGCGCGGTAAAATTGTTCGACGCTGACCCCTGCGAACTGGGGCGGGAACGCTTTCAGCAAGTCGCCGTAAAAATGCTGCCAGAACGGCAAGCTTCGCCCAACCATGTTTTCCCAATAGCGGGACTGCGATTCGTGGATACCCATGGAAGTGCCGTCGCACAGCGTCGTTCCGAGCAGGCGAGGGTCGATATTTTGCTCATACATCGCGTGACCGGCTTCATGAATGCAGCTGAACAGAGCAGAATTGAAATCATTCGGGTCAAAGCGGGTCGTAATCCGGACATCACCGGGGTTGAACGAAGTGCAGAATGGGTGAACGCTGCGGTCCATCCGGCCTGCCTGGAAGTCGTACCCGATTTTTTCCAGGATGAAGCGGCTGAAAGCTTCCTGCTGCGCTTCCGGAAAATGCTTGGTCAAAAACGAAGTGTCGGGCTTGCCGGGGGAGTCGGCGATGGCGGCGACCAGCTTCACTGTTTTTTCGCGCAGCGTAGCGAAGATCGGGTCGAGCTGATCTACAGTCATCCCCGGCTCGTACAGATCGAGGAGCGTGTTGTACTTGTTCTTGCCGTCATGTCCCCAGTAGTCGATGAACTCCAGCTGGAAGTTGACGATTTTCTCCAGATAGGGACGGAACATGGCAAAATCGCTCTTGGCCCGCGCTTCCTCCCAGACGGTTTCGGCCTGAGAAGTCAGGACTACGTACTCTTGGTAGCGGTCGGCTGGAATTTTTTTGTTTCGCTCAAAATCTTTTTTGCAATCAAGCACGGTCGCGCGTGTAACATCATCTAACGCATCCAGCATTTGCGGGTCGCTCAGCGCTTCCAGATGCTCTTCCATTTCCTTGGAGGTGGCAAGTCTGAACCGCTCTCCTGCGAGCACGCCGATCACTTCAGAGCGCGCGTCCATCCCTTTTTTCGGCGCCTGCGTGCTTTTGTCCCAATAGAGGACGGAGATAGCCTGATTGTAGCTCACCATTTTCTTCACGTACGCGCGAAAGGCAGCCGAACGGTTTTCGTTTGTGGACATGGGTTACCTCCTTACGGTATGTACATACAGTCAAAAAATTTTTACAACTAACATTATACCCGTTTGTAAAAAAAATACTAGGTGGATGACGGGTGCATTTGCCGTTATAATCGTAACAGTGAAAGATGACAGAGACGCAAGCGACAGGAGAATGAAAATGAGTCAAGTGAACCCCCAATGGGAACAAGAAATTGCAAAACGGCGTACCTTTGCGATTATCTCCCACCCGGACGCGGGTAAAACGACCATGACCGAAAAGCTGCTGTTCTTCGGCGGAGCCATCCGCGAGGCAGGCATGGTAAAAGGGAGAAAAAACTCCAAGCACGCCACTTCCGACTGGATGGAGATCGAAAAGAAGCGGGGTATTTCCGTAACGTCCAGTGCAATGGACTTCGAATACAAGGGACACCACATCAACATTTTGGACACCCCGGGTCACCAGGACTTCAGCGAAGACACGTACCGTACGCTGACCGCAGCCGATGCCGCGGTGATGATCATCGACGTGGCCAAAGGGGTCGAGGCGCAAACCATCAAGCTGTTCAAGGTGTGCCGGATGCGCGGCATTCCGATCTTTACCTTTATCAACAAGCTCGACCGCCACGGGAAAGACCCGTTTGAGCTGTTGGAGGAAATCGAGCGCGTCCTGGGTATTCGCTCGTATCCGATGAACTGGCCGATCGGGATGGGGAATTACTTCAGCGGCGTGTTCGACCGTGCGAAGTCGCGCGTTGAATTGTATCAAAGCGGCTCCGAGCACCAAGAGATCAGCTTTTTTGAAGTAAGCGGGGCAGACGACCCGATGATCGGCGAGCGCGTCGGCCAGGACTTGTGGCAGCAATTGCAGGATGAAATTTCCCTGCTTGACGTGGCGGGAGACGACTTTGATAGGGAATTGATCAACAAGGGCGAGTTGACGCCAGTGTTTTTCGGAAGCGCCATCAACAATTTTGGCGTGCAAACATTTCTGGATAACTTTCTGCAAATGGCGCCGCCGCCTTCGCCGAAGAAGAGCAACATCGGCTTGATCGAGCCGAGCCAGCGCCCGTTCTCCGGCTTTATCTTCAAAATCCAGGCCAACATGAACCCGGCCCACCGCGACCGCGTCGCCTTTTTGCGCATCTGCTCGGGCCGCTTCGAGCGGGGCATGACGGTCAAACACGTCCGTCTCGGCAAAGACATCAAGCTTGCGCAGCCCGTTCAGTTCATGGCACAGGACAGGGAGATCGTCGAAGAGTCCTTTGCAGGCGATGTCATCGGCCTGTTCGACCCCGGCATCTTCCAGATCGGCGATACGCTGTGTGTCGGCCAGCCGCTGGAGTACGAGGAAATGCCGCACTTCTCGCCGGAATTTTTCTCCCGCGTGATGGTAAAGGACGCGATGAAGCACAAGCAATTCCAGAAAGGCATCTTGCAGCTTACTGAAGAGGGGACGGTCCAGCTCTTCCGCACCTATCCGATGGAGGACCTGATTCTCGGGGTAGTAGGCGTTCTGCAGTTTGAAGTGCTGGAATACCGGCTGAAGGCAGAGTACGGCGTAGATATCGTCCTGACCCGGATGCCGTATCAGATCGCCCGCTGGCTGGAGGGCGAGAAGGCGGCGCTGGATGCGCTCAAGAACAAGACTGTGTCAGACCGTTACGGCCGTCCAGTGATGCTGTTTGAAAGCGAATACCAGCTCCGAATGGCGATGGAAAAATATCCGAACATCAAGTTTCATGAGAGTTCGCTGGGACTAAAGTCTCAGGTTTGACATCAACAGTCAACACGCGAAAGAGGGTCTCGCCGCATTGGCCGGGGACCCTCTTTTTCCTTATGGTTGCCGACAAATTCCGGCAAAACGTGACCTGAGCAGCAAGCGTTTCGTATATAAACGAGAGGATATCGCTTGCAAATGTTTCTGCGCAAAGAGGGGGAGGAGAGCTTTTTCATGTTTGGACGCAAGTGGCGATTCATGCTCGCGGCCATTTTCCTGTTTTTTCTGGCCTGGATCCTGAACGCACGGTTTCCCCATGAGCAGCAGCTGGTAGACTATCTGTTTCAGGCCATCGGTGTTCCTGCATGGTCAAATGGAACATCGGGTATGCACTACGCCGCTTTTTTACAGTTGGGACTGATGGCTTTGGCATACGGACTGATGGTGAATGTAACCAATCGGCCAGGAGTGATGCTGCTTGTTTTATTGCTTGCCGTGGGCCTTTTGCCAAAGCAGCAGGAGCTGGTAAGGTGGTACCAGCGGACGCTCGCGGACGGGATCTACACGCTGGAGTACAGGGAAGAGCGGTCCCGCTGCACCGCGAAAACGTCAGCGGAGGGGGTAATCAACGGATCGTGCGAGGTTGTGCTGAAAAATCACGGAGACAAGCCGGTTCAGTTCGAAATAAGCGTATACGGACCTTCAGGGCAAAAACGAGCGCCGGTTCTATCGGGGTACCCGGTTGAAGTGAAGAGCCAGGAAAACGTGCGGCTGGAGCTTCCCGTCGAGCAAGGCGGACAGGGGGATGTCGTGTACGAAGAATGGAGCGCGCCGCGAATATCGATTTCAAGTGCAGGCAAACGCCGGGACCTGTAACGAGCTAACAGCATGCCCGCTTACTGCTCAACGGAAGACTCTCCCCTTTTGGAGAGTCTCTTTCTATTGGGACGACTCCCGACATATACATGGGACAAAAGAGACCGGAGGGAGTGGGCAGTCATTGCGGATGCTTTTGTTTGTGATCCTGTTTCTCGTCTCCTTTGACATGCATGCGCAGACGCCGCTATTGGCCCCGTACATGCATGTTCTGGGAGCCTCGGCGGCGATGATTGGATTTATTCTCGGTGCCTATGGCATCAGCAATCTGACAGGCAACCTGATCGCCGGGCCGTTTTTGGACCGTTTTCCGAAAAAGTGGTTTATCGCGTGTTCCCTGATTATCTCCGGGTTCATTTTGACCGGACAAGGAATCGTGACACAGACGGAAGCGTTTCTCGTGCTGAGGCTTTTGCTTGGCTTTCTGATGGCCTTTGTCTCGCCTGCCTGTTTTGCCATGCTGGGTGAAACCGGACGGACACGGTCCGAGCAAGGCGAGCTGATGGCGAAGAACGGGATGGTCCTGACAGCTGCGGCAGTCGTTTCGCCAGCCGTCGGGAGCTTTCTGGGTGTGCAGTTTGGCTACGGGCCCTCCTTTGTGATATTGGGGGCCATCATGTGGGTGACAGGCGTGTTTGCCCTGATCGTACTTCCGGGGGGACGCAAAAAAGCGGAGGGAGAGGAGCAAGCCATTCGCCCCGCCTCTCTCAAGCTGACCAGTGTGCTGGAGAACCGCTATTTGTACCTGGCCTTTCTCGGAGGCTTTGCCTTGATGTACGCCCAAGGCACGATTATTTACGAGATCCCGCTCTACATCCAAAGAGAGAACCTCTCTCTGTCCGTAACAGGCATACTATTCAGCCTGAAGGGGCTGGGGGCGATGGCGACCCTGAGCCAATTCTGGCTCGCGCGGATCGCGCCGGAAGAGAGGACGCTTGTCGGGCTTGGCCTCTTGAGCGTGATGATGTACATGTTTGCGATCGGTCTGGATCTTTCCCTGTATATCTCGATGTTTTTGCTCGGGTCCTGTGTAGGCTTGCTGTTTCCGGCGCTGTCCACGATATTGACGGTTCATGCCCCGCGGGAGCTGTACGGCAGCGCGTTCAGCATCTACTCCGCCGTGCTTTCCGTGGGAGCGATACTGGCTCCCATCGTGGCAGGTCTGATCGGAAACTGGCACCACTCGTTTTTCATCGTCTTTTTTGTGACCGGCGGGGCGCTAGTCCTGGGAGGCTTCCACCGAATCGCGATGAGAGGAGCGCCCAACTAGCCGTTCCTTGACGTGCTTCAGCTCGGCTACGATGATAAAGCTGACGATGACAAGCAAAAACCAGGAGCTGATTTTGCTCAGATGCACCAGCTGCCAGCCCTCGTTCTGATTGGGATAGCGCCACGCTCCGAAAAAGGTGGCGATATTCTCGGCAATCCAGATGAAAAAGCCGATCAGGATGTAGGATACAGGCACTGGCATCCACAGTCGCTCCCGGTCCACGCGAAAGTAGACGCGGCTCTTCCAGAACAAGAGAAATATAGCGGTCGTCAATACCCAACGGATATCCCAGGCGAAATGATGGGTAAAGAAGTTCAGGTAGATGGCGGCGCCCAGCGGCACGACAAAACTATGGCGCGGCCAGCCGACGAGCGAGACATCCAGCCGGCGCCACGCCTGGCAGAGGTAGCTGGCCACACTGGCGTACATGAATCCGCTGTAGAACGGGACTCCGAAGACCTTGGAGTAGGCGGCTTCCGGATAAGACCAGGAGCCCATATGCACCTTGAAAATTTCCAGGGCAAGCCCGATCAGGTGAAAAACCGTAATCACCTTCAGCTCGTCTTTCGTCTCCAGACCGCTTTTGACCATGAAAATTTGGAAAGCAAGACAGAGCAGCAGAAGCAGGTCGTACCGGGGGATGCCTGGCACCGTAATCAGCTTGGACAAGGCGAGCGACCCGAAAATAAAGACCGGAAACAGGCAGGACATCGCCTCCTGATATGTAAAGTGAAACAGCAAACGGAAGAAGCGGTTCACGAAGTGTAATCCTCCTTGGGGAGAGCGACATTTGTGGTAATCAAATAAAAATCGTTGCATGGCAAACAGTATTACGGGTAAAGCAAATCTTTGGTTACTTTTTGGCGTCATTTCGTAATACGGTACTTCACTTTTCGTAAATGAGCGAATCAGATTTGTCGCCCCGCGCGGTAAAAAGCCGATTCTTTCTGTTCATTTCATTCGTGGCAATGCCGCTCCTTTTATCAATCTTTCAAAAAGGGCAGAAGTCTATGATAAACTAGATGAAAAACAGGCAATCGGCAAGGAGAGCGACGAGATGAAGCTTGTGTCCTGGAATGTAAACGGCCTGCGGGCCTGTATAAACAAAGGCTTTCTTGACTACTTCAAAGAAGCCGATGCAGATATTTTCTGTATTCAGGAAACGAAATTGCAGGAAGGGCAAATTTGCCTGGAGCTGGACGAGGAATACGCGCAGTATTGGAATTACGCCGAAAAGAAAGGGTATTCCGGAACGGCTGTCTTTACAAGAATCAAACCGCTTTCGGTCCGATACGGCATGGAGGAGGATCGGGAGCCGGAAGGGCGGATCATCACGCTCGAATTCGACGCCTTCTACCTCGTCAATGTCTACACCCCCAATGCGAGGCGCGATCTGTCCAGATTGGATCACCGGCTGGAGTGGGAGGAGCGTTTCCGGAACTACCTTCAAACGCTGGACGCCATCAAGCCGGTGGTCGTTTGTGGAGATATGAACGTCGCTCACCGGGAAATTGACCTGAAAAACGCCAAATCCAACCGGAACAACTCCGGCTTTACCCCGGAAGAGCGGGAAAAGATGACCCGGCTATTGGATGCCGGATTTATCGATACCTTTCGTCATTTTTATCCCGAGCAAACGGACGCCTATACCTGGTGGTCATACATGCCAAAGGTGCGTGAGCGAAATATCGGGTGGCGCATCGATTATTTCCTGGCATCCAATCGGCTTTCTCCCTCCCTGATCGATGCCTGCATCGACACAGAGGTTATGGGGAGCGATCACTGTCCGGTCATTTTGATCATGCAGGATGCAGCGGCGCTTACTTCGCCCGCTGGTTCCGCATAGCGGCAAGCACCTGTAGCTTCCCGTTTGCGCCTTGGGCATACTCTTTGTATTCCGGGGAGTCAACGGGGATCAGCGCCATTTTTCCCATGTCGTTAAAATGGATCCCCCACCCGAATTTTTTGGGGAGGGCAGAGGCTCTCATACACGCCTTTGGCTTGCTGAAAAACTCGGCTCGAATTTCTGCGCCACGCTCGGCCAGTTCTGCTTCCGGAATATTTTTGTGACGGATGTGCACCTCGTACAGAAGCTCCTCCTGGGTATAACAGTAGGGAGCTTGCGAAATCAGTTCGAATTCGATGCTGTGTTTGCTTTTGCCCGTTTTCTTGTCCGGCGGGATGATCCCCGTAGTCGCGGGACAATCGGGGGCGACGGCAATAAAGGTGTTGTAGTAATTCCAGTTCACGTGCGTTTCCTCCCTGGGAGACGGGTAATGGTTCTCCTTACATTATACATGTCTCCACTGACAAACATGGTCAGGAAAATACGAAGCAGTAGCGCGGAATAAGAAAACGGGACAAACGGGAAAACCTCCAAACTCAAAAAATGGGTTTGGAGGTTTGTTTTTTTGCCTGACGGTTCACAGCGGCTGCGATGGTGCAGTTTCTGTCCGGCTGCGCGGTGCGCGCGCCCGCACTTTTCCTTGAAAAGATAAATAGGTGCAGATCCTCAGCAGCTTTTCGACCGGCCCGGAAGAAAAGAGCCGCAAATACCATTCGCTTGCAAAGAGCTGCAGCGCATAGAGGGCGAGGGCAAGACCGCACCCTGCAGCTACGCCGATTTTTCCAAACCACCCGAGGCCATAGCCGTAGAAGATTGTGGTACAGACCAGGGTTTGCATCAGGTAATTCGTCAAAGACAGTTTGCCGACCGCCTGAAACCGTTTCATCCAGGGAGAGCCCATCTGCTTGCTGTAGACCCAGGCGAACGAGAAGAGATAGCCGAGTGCGAGCAAATTAGCCCCAATCATCTCCCCAGTGGCAGCCCATCCTGGCCCGGGAAAGAGGTAGGGAAGCACTTTCAGACAGAACCCGGCAGGCAACAAGATCAAAGCGCTCCTGGCATACGTTCGCTGTTCTTCCTGCGGCTTTTGAAAGCAGTCCTTTTTCGCGGAGTACATGCCAAACAAAAACATAGGCGCGGTCAGGAAAGGCGCAAGAAACATGAGAATGAAAATAAACATGGGGTCTTCCTGCGATAACGGCGAGGCAGTGAGCCTGTGATGCTTGATTTCGGAATAGGTTCCTGTCCCGTAGACGACAATCGTCTCTTTAATATAGTTCTCTTGGTAGATGTCCTTCTCGCTTTTGTGCGGAGAAGGGGAGGCGGTCTCTTCCGGAACCAGCCCCATCAGACCCACCACGAGAAGCAAAGCCGTCCCCCAGATAAGCAATGTCTTTGGCTTCCGATTCATAAACATGAGCAGAAAGAAACCGACGAACCCGTAGAATGTTAATATATCAGACTCCGTTAAAAGTTCGGCATGGATCAGACCGATCACAATCAAAAAGAAAAATCTTCTGCACAAAGTCCAACCGGGTTTTCTGCCGGCTGCTTCGAGACTCTCTTTCATTTTGATCATCCCGTAACCAAACAGGAAGGTGAAAATCGGCATGAAGCTGTGTTCTACAACGATGCCAAGAAGCGTGCGGACAGAGGAATCGAACGCAGACAATGAATAGAATTGCATGTCATCCTTTCCCCATATGCCGTATTGAAAAATGAGCATATTCGCCAGTAAAATGCCTAGCAGGCACAGTCCCCGAGCAGCGTCGACGAGGCCTGCTCTCTTTCTTTGTTCCATTTTTATCACCTCGCAACAAGTGTAACGGCGGCGATTAAAGGATGAGTAAAGCGAGCCTTATCTTTTCCTTAACAATTCTCCTGTTGTTTAGCTAGAATTAAGCTTGTTTTGTTACAATCTTCGGTGGAGGGATTGTCGTGCAAAAGGCCAAGATACTCATCGTCGACGACGAAAAGTCGATTATTCAAGTGATCGAAATGGTTCTAAAAAAAGAAGGGTTTCGGCATATTTTTAAGGCTTGTACGGCCCGGGAGGCACTTGACCTGCTGAAGCGGCAGGAAATCGATATCATTTTGCTTGATGTGATGCTGCCGGATCAGTCGGGATTTGAGCTTTGCCCCAAAATCAGGGATATTTCACGAGCGCATATCATCTTTTTGACTGCGCGAACCTCGGATTTGGATGTTTTGACTGGCTTTGTAACGGGCGGAGACGACTATGTCACCAAGCCGTTTAATCCCCTGGAAATTGCAGCGAGGATCAAGGCCAGAGTGCGGCGGGACGCGATTCTCCCGCCATCCCGGGGAAAAGAGGAGGTGCGCAGGCGGTACGACTTCGGCCGCTTTGTGCTGGATGAGCTGGCGGGAGAGCTGTGGGTCGAGGACAGGCTGGTTTCCTGTCCTGCCCAGGTGTACCAATTGCTGCTTTTTTTATGCAAGAATCCAAATATTGTGTACTCCAAGTCGCAGCTGTACGAGGCTGTCTGGGGAATAGACGGAATCGGAGATGACAATACGGTCATGGTCCATATCCGCAAGATCAGAGAACGGATCGAGGCCGACCCGGGCAATCCGCAGCTGCTGCTCACGGTTCGCGGTCTCGGATACAAGCTGATCAAGGGGAGATCTACATGAGCGGGTTGCGCCGAAGACTGGCTGTTCATTTTGCGACACAGTTCTTTTTTCTGTGGCTGTTTGTCCTGGTGACGATGATCGCTCTGTTACTATTGCTGCTGCAATACCTTGTCAATCAGGACTTGAAAAAAACCTTTCCAAACGGAGCTTTGGAGAATATCATGACGGAAGCAAAGCTTGACCAGGGCCAGATCGTGATACCGTCATGGTGGCGAGATCAGCTCGCCGAGTCCGGCTATTTTTTGCAGATTATAAATGAAAAAGGCAAGGTTATCTATGCTTTTGGCAGCAGACCGGCGAAGACGTCTTACACGGTAACCGAATTGCTGGGGATGACGGAAACAGGGCGTCTCCAAACCTTTCGCGTAAAGACCTCGCTGGATCAGTCGAGGGCGCTGCTCCATGAACCGCTGCTCTATATTTTGGGGACGGACGACCGCAATTCGGAACGTCTGAAAACGTGGTTTGAGAGTTACGCGGAGAAAGGCAGGCTCCGGCCCAAGGCCATCCCGGAGGTTGAACGTCAGCTGGACATGAGCCGCGAGTATGTGCAGGTCATAGATGCACGGGGAAACATCATTCAGTCGATTGGGAACACCGACAGAAAAGAGCCGTACCAACCGCTTGAATTGATCGCAATCCGCTCTGAGCCGGGAAGCTATTCCACAGACGTCTATACGCACTATGATCAAGCATCCGGAAACATTTGGATTTTGCATGCCGAAAAGAAGGGAACAGGCTATTCCGATCAGCCGATTATGTCGGACGTAATCATGGTGCTTAGCATAGCGGGAGGGATACTGCTGGTCATGGCACTTGTTTTGGCCGCGTGGCATGGTGTCCGTTACAGTCAGCCGCTGCTGTTGTTCACGGACTGGTTTGAGCGAATGGGGCAAGGGCGGTACGATGAAGCGTTAACCGAAAAAGAACGGAAAAAGGTGTTTCGCAAGGACGGCTCCATCCGTATGCGCTACCGGTTGTACAAGGAAGTGATCGGCGGATTTTACGAGATGGCGAAGCGATTGGCCGCCACGGAGAAAGAGCGGAGCAGACTGGAAAAGACGCGCGAGGAATGGATGACAGGCATTTCGCACGATCTCAGGACGCCTCTGTCGACGATACAGGGATTTGGGCATCTTCTGGAAAGCGGGCAATATACGTGGACAGACGAAGAACTGCAGGGTATGGGGAAGATGATCCGGGAAAAAGGAGATTACATGCTCGCCCTGCTGCAGGACTTTTCGCTCGCATTCCAATTGAAAAACCAGGCGCTCAGCTTTCCGGTAAGCAAGTTGGAGATCAACGAGTTTGTGCGGAGAACCGTGCTCAGGTATGTGAATGATGTGACGCTTGCGCACGTCTCCTTTGCCTTCGAGAGCAGCCCGGATGATATCTTTATCAAATCCAGCGCCAAGTGGCTGCAACGCGTTCTGGACAATCTGATCTGGAACGGGATCAAGCACAATCCGCCAGGGGTCACCATCACCCTCAAGGCGTGGCGGGATGAGCGTGAAGCGTTTATCGCTGTAGAGGACAACGGCAAAGGGTTTGACGAGGAAACAAAGCGCAACTTGTTTGAAAGATACTACCGGGGAACGGCGACCGAAGACGGGACAGACGGTACCGGACTTGGCATGAACATCGCCAAAGCCATCGTGCTTGCCCATCAAGGGAAAATTAACGTTGAATCGCAGGTTGGACAAGGGACGCGTATTCTGTTGCGATTTCCGCTGGAAGATACTCTAATGCTGCCGGAAAAATAGAGGGAGGCCGAAAGTCCCCTGAGAAAGGGCTTTCGGCCTCTTTTACCGCCTATTCATCTCCTGTAGCAACAGGATTGTTCTCATACGATACCCAATCGCTCCAGCTGCCGGCATACAGCTTCGCATCCGGCCGTCCCGCTGCGTGCAGCGCCAGCAGGTTGGTGCATGCTGTCACGCCGGAGCCGCAGTACACGATGACCTCTTTGTTCTCCAACGCCTCAAACCGGCGTTTCAGCGCCTCCACGGGGAGCATGCTGCCGTCATCAGACAGGTTCTCTTTATAAAAATAATGCAGAGCTCCCGGAATATGGCCAGCTTTCGGATCGAGCGGTTCTACTTCGCCGCGGTACCGTTCTCCTGCTCGGGAGTCTAGGAGTGCCGTTTCCTCACTGCGGGTTTCGACCCCCTTGTAGTCGACCAGCATGCTTGTCTGAATCCGGGGAACAAATGTCCGAGGCTTCGGTACGGGTATCTCGCTGGAGACGGGATATCCGGCGTTTTTCCAGGCTGCAAATCCACCGTCCAGCACAGCGACCTTGTCATGCCCGGCATAGCGGAGGAGCCACCAAAGGCGTCCGGCCATAGACATTTCCTGGTCGTCGTAGGCGATCACCGTCACCTCCTGATCGATGCCGGAGCGAGAGAACAGGGAGGCGAGCTGTTCTTCGCCTGGGATAGGATGACGCCCGCCGTGCTGTTCTTTCGGCCCGGAGAGATCGCGGTTTAGATGAAAGTACAGGGCGCCAGAAATATGCTCCTCGCGGTATTGCTCTTCACCCAATTCAGGATTGTTGAGAGCAAAACGGCAATCTACTACCAGAATATTCGGATCGTTTACATGGTCGCGAAGCCATTGCGGAGTAACGAGTTCTTGCATATGTCTCCCTCTTTCTTTTTTCTTCATCATAGCAGATAGGTCTTTTCTCCGGTACAATGTTTGTTGCACATATAGGACAGCTTTTTAGGAGCCAACAGAGTCAGAGGCCAAAGGCGAAGCAAACCCTCGACACATAGGTGGAAAGGGAGATAATCCCACTAGGCGCTCTGGAATTTCATAAGCCTAGCCCATTTATTTTTAAATACGTTGAAAAAGGACACAGCCGTTTCGTAAGGGGCTGCGTCCTTTTTTGTTTGCTATCGCGAAAGGAGAATTGAATTCCAAATATAAAAATATTGATTTTTAAAGACAATAAAATAAAATGTTTATTATATAACAAACAAAAATGAAAAACGTTTGTTTAAAAAAGTGCAACTTGGAGGGAGAAGAATGCAAATACCAACTACTACAGAACATAAGCCTGTTATCGTATCGGCAAACTATGATCGGGTTGACGGCCGACTCGCCCGAAATACGGATGCAAAAGCCCTTTCGCTGGGATTGTCTCAATGGAACGAGAGAGGGAAGGCCGGTATTTCTGCCAAGGTATGGAGACACACGGGAGAAGAATGGTCAGAGCAATCGGAGGAGCTGCCGCTTCATTGCATTCTTGATCTGTCCATTCTGGTTTGCCGGTCCCTTGAGCATTTTCGCGAAGCATACAGATACGAGCATTTATACGATCCTCAAAAGCCCGTCATCGACCGGGTTGGCTTGCAAGGGGACGCTATGAACGTGGCTATTTGCACAGACAATGAGAGGATTCACGAAGATATCAAGCAGTTCAGTCTGGCGCTGAGCCAGGACGATGAAATGATCGGCGAACGTCTTCGGACGTTGTCAAAAATTTTAAAGGATATGGGATACTGACATGTTTGCGAATCAATATGTACGAACGATTATTCTCTCCCGCGTGCTGCTGCAGCTGGGTATATGGATCAGGAATTACGCCGTGCTTCTCTATGTCACCGAACTGACAAAAAATGATCCTGTTTATGTATCACTGATTTCGGTTGCGGAATTCGCTCCGATCTTTTTGTTCGGACTTATTGGAGGGACCTTTGCCGACCGGTGGCGTCCGAAGCGGACGATGGTTTGGAGCGATCTGCTTTCAGCCTTGTCCGTCGGGGCTGTGATGCTCGTCCTCATGAACGGTGGATGGATTCCGCTGCTCATCGGAACATTTATTTCCGCGAGCCTGTCACAATTTTCTCAGCCTTCGGCGATGAAGCTGTACAAGCGGCATGTGCCGGCTGAACAGCTGCAGGGCGTGATGGCCATGTCCCAAACGCTTGTCGCTGTCTTTATGGTTTTGGGACCGGTCATCGGCACGTTTATTTTCATCCAGTTTGGATTACAAGCCTCTCTGATTTTGACGGCCGTTCTGTTCCTGGGGTCTTCCCTTGTATTGGCGATGCTTCCGAGTGACACGGAGGAGCCGAAGTCTGGCGATACCGGCAGTTTTAAAAAGGAGTTGCAGGCCGGGCTTCGCTATATCGCGTCCAATCGATCCTTGCGAACACTCTGCCTGACTTTCTCGGCTGTCGGGTTGGCGTCAGGACTGACTCAGCCGCTTCAGATCTTCCTTGTCATCGAAAATCTGGGACAGGACAAACAATTCCTGCAGTGGTTGGTAATGACCAATGGGGCAGCCATGCTGGCAGGCGGAGCTGTCATCGTCGGGATAGCCAAAAAGGTGAAGCCACAGCTGCTGTTCATGGTAGGCTTGCTTGTCACTGCCGTATGTACGATCGGATTAGGTGCTTCTACTATAATTTGGATGACCATTGTTCTATTGGTGATCAGCGGGTTGTTTTTCCCTTGTATTCAAGGAGGAATTCAGACGCTTATTGTCCGCAACACGGAAGGGGCATTTATCGGCCGGGTATCTGGAACGGTCACGCCTGTTTTTATGGGAATGATGGTGATTGGCATGTTTGTATCCGGCTATCTGAAGGATGCGTTTTCCCTGTTTGCGGTATATGTGGCGAGCGGTGTCTTGATTATGATCGGCGCCTCTATGCTGCTCCCTCTCATTGCTCAGAAAAGGAGCTTGAATCAGAAAGGACCCGCATCATAACGATTGGAGGAAAAATGTGATGACTGCATATGGAGAATGTATTTTGACACCTGAAAGACAACTGACCGATGCAGAAAAAAAGCTGATTTGGAAAAAGCCATTGACTCATAAGGTCAGCGAAGAAGAACGTCGCATCACGAATGAAATCAAGCGCAACTGGAATCGCGGGGAAATGAAAATCGCCAACATATTGTTGGAAGGGGACGCCGGTTCTGGCAAAACACAACTGGCCAAAGCATTATCGGCTAATTTCGGGCTGCCGTATACGAAAGTGACCTGTTTTGCCGATATGGATAAATCGGATATTATTGGCGCTATTTTACCGGTGATTTCTACGGAACGTTTAGAAGAAATGGAGCCCTGGGAGCAAACGGCACTAAAGGCATTGTATGAAAGCGACGGATTTCAAAGCGTAACGGAAGTTTTGATGGACGCGCTGGGGATTACAGAGGAACAGGCAGCCTTAAAGATGAAGCACTTGATGAAGCTTGCAGCAGAAAAAAACGATGGCGAAACGGTTGAGTACCGATTTTACCCTTCGGAGATCGTCAGAGCCTATCAAAAAGGGTACCTGCTGGAAATCCAAGAACCAAACGTTATTCGTGATGCTGCGGTGCTAATGGCATTAAACTCTGCCTTGGAACTGGATGGCAGCATCAATCTTCCCACCGGGATCATACGCAGGCATCCGGACTTCATAGCAGTGATCACAACAAACCGCAGTTATGCGGGAACCAGGCCGTTAAACGAAGCGCTGCGCGACAGAGTTCAGCATGCGGAAAAGATGGACCTGCCGACCAAAGAGATCATGATCGAACGCGTAATGGCCAAAACCGGATTTCAAGATGAAAAGGTGTTGAGGATATTAGCGGAAATCATTATGATCTTGGACAAAACGGCTAGGGCCAATGCGATCAAGGGCGTAGCGGGAATGCGTTCCTTCTTCTACTGGGTAGATGCGATTGCCGGAGGAGCTTTGGCAAAAGAATCCCTTTATCATAAGGTCATCTACAAGATCACTACCGATCCGGAAGAGATACTCATTTTGGAAGAGGCTCTGCACAATCATGGTTTGCTTGCCAGTTTGGAAGAAGCTCGGATCGAACGTAAAAAAAAAAACGGAAATCTGACGATGCGACAGAGATCAGGACGTGGGGAGATATAGACGAGAGCGGTTTTGACAAAGACAGCCATGCCGAGGAAAAGGGAATCGCATTGAAAAAATCTGCCGATAGTGACAAGAGCTCTTTGCGTGTCACAGACGATTCCACCCATATGGAACGTGCAGGTTTGGGCGACGATGGCTCCCCCAAATATCACCAGACAAATCCTGAATCAATGTCAGAGGATGAGAAACAAAAGGAACGGGATTTCCGCAAAAAGTTGAATCAAGACATAAGAGAGGTTGTTTCCGATTCCATTCATAAAAAAGTAAAGCTCATTGTGCACCGCCCAGACTACGATCAGGAAGACCAGCAGGAATATGTCCGGCTAAGCAAGGGACTCATACCTATCGTGCAAGAGATGGCCAGAAAGACGCTTCCGTACTTGGAACATGAGGTTTCTGCCGACTTTGCGAGGAATCGTTACTATGGCAGCAAATTTCAAGCAGACACCGTCGCTTACAGGGATTACAGGTATTTTGCCAAGAAACGTCCTCCAACTGAATCTCCTTCCCTTGTAGTTGGTCTCAGGGTTGATGAATCCGCATCAATGTCAGCTTTTGGGAGATTGGAAGCGGCAAAACGAGCAGTAATTGCGGTATATGAATATTGTCAACTTTGCAATATTCCCATATTGATCTACGGCGATACTGCGGATGTTTCCAAGATGGAACAAATGTCGATTTTTGCCTATACCGATTTTGATAAAAGGGATTCCAATGACCGATTCAGGCTCATGAGGATTCGTGCCAGAAGCAATAATCGGGATGGAATGGCTCTCAGAATTATGGCCGAACGGTTAGCTGCCTCGCCGCAACAGACAAAGCTTTTGATTAGCATAAGCGATGGGCAACCCAAAGCAATGGATGAGTATACCGGTAGTTATGCTATTACAGATATGAAACAGACAATAGAGGAATATGAACGGAAAGGAGTTGCGTTTCTTGCAGCCGCGATTGGTCAAGACAAGGATGTGATCAGTGAAATCTATGGGAAGGAAAGATTTTTGGATATTACAAATTTACAAGAGTTTCCTGCAAAGTTAGTTCGGATTATCGCTCGGCATTTGTGATTTTCTTGAACATTTGTTAGCCACAATCAGGAGAGAATTACAAGGACAAGGATCAGGAGAGAAAATGCGGGAATACAGATTGACCCATTTTTAAAAGAAAGGACCCTGCAGCCATTGCAGGGTCCTGATTACATAAGCAAAGCAAATTGAACATTCTCCGCGGAAGAAAGCAGACAAGCAGGAACGGAGAACGGGTACAATCAAAAACTCCGTTTGGCCCGCTTAACTGCTGAAAAAGCCCCTTCGGCTCGAGTGCTTCCGGCGGTAGTAGGAATGACCGTACGACTTATGTCCGCGCCCAAAAAGACCGCGATGACGGCAGTCGCTGCTGCTGTAGCGCCGGTATCCGCGATGTCCGCCTTTGAATAGAAAGCCGGCTCCTTTTTTCAGGAGAGCGAAGACCACTGCCACTACGATGACTAACAGCAAAAGGCCGATCCCGAGAATCGCCAATAGTACGGACATACGCATCGTCTCCTTGGTAGAGAGGTATATCTACGATTACGGAAAATCGGCCAAACGGTTTCAAGTTTTCATTACGATTCCATGTGAAGGTATTTTTCGTACGGGGAGTAGTCGATCTGTTTTTTCTTGAGATGATCGATTAAGAATTTGTGGTCCCGCTTTGGCGTCGCAAGAATGTAGCCTTTTACGATCAGATCCAGATCGATCGTCGCCGCTTTTTCATCCAGGGCGAGCTTGCCGATTTTGGCGGCAATGCTGCGGCGGGCCACATCCCGAAACAGCTGGGGGACAGGTTCCACCAGTTCGTTCAGCAGAGCCAGTCCTTCTTCCGTCCACATGGAGCGGGTTTGATCGATATAGTAGTCCTGCCAGTCTAGATCCGATTTGCCGTCCTGCTTTGGCATCGACTTCAGGAACTTGCGGAACATAAAGAAACCGCCAATCCCCATCAGAGCGACCAGGACAATCGTCCAGCCGACGATAAATACGGAAAATCCTGTGGACATTTGAGCCATGTTTGTACACCTCGTTCCAATCAGTTACACTGGAAAAAGCCCTATCTAGAGAAGTGTATCGCATTTTTTCCTTTCCAACAAATCTTTTTGCATAAAAAGTCAAAGGAGCGGTTTGCTCTTCCCAAGCATGCATACTATTTAGTATGATTAGAATGAATCTCAAAAGGGGTTGACGCTCATGTTCAAGCTTGGACAACGTGTCGTCATCGTTGCTGACTCCTTTGAACAAGGCATGCCAATAGGGGAATATGGTTATCTCATCGGCAGAGACCGCAATCCTGACAGCGCCTTTTCCTGGATTGTCCGTATTCCCAAGATCGATAAGCAGTACGCCGTTGTTGAGGATGACATCGCTCTGGAGCAGACGCTTTTGGAACAGGAAGCCGAGCGTATCCAGAAAGAGGCCCTGCTTGACTTCGCATTGGCAACACGCAACGAAGCCCTGTTCCGTCAACTGATGGGCATTCAGGACGAAGCAGCGGATAATGGCGAACCAGTGAAAGAATCGATGGAAGATTTCATCCGGAAAGTGAATATAAAAGCCTGGATTTAGGAACGGGAGACGAGCAAAGCGGGCGGTTTTCTATAACGGGAAATCGTTCGTTCTCTTTTGAGGAGATGCTCCTGCAGCTCCCTTTTGACCATAAGAAAGAGAGGCTGTTTCATGTCAGAATTTGTGACCTTTACCAATGAGTTTGGCCAGAGTGTGCAAATGTCGCGAGAGGACTATCAAAAGAAAGTGATTCCGCAGAATTTGGACAAGTACTGGGAAGACAAGGAGAAGCTCCGCGACTTTGCGATGGAGCTGGTCCGCGACAAGTTTCCCGAGCAGGCCGCCATCGCCGCTGACCGGCTGCTGGAATTGTACGGCCCGATTGAGTCTGCGCTCATCTTCCGCGCAGTGGTGCACATGCAGGCGGCGGAATACGACCGGGCCAAGAAAATGCTGCTCGACTGTCTTGAACGTTTCCCGTCTTCAGGCACGGCTTGTACCAACCTGGCCAAACTCTACGCCCTTGAAGGGGAGGAGGCAAAGGCATTCGAGACGCTGGAAGCGGGGCTGTTCAAAGACCCGAACCAGGAAAACGGCTTGAATATGTACGTGGAAAGCTTTCTGCAATTCAACAAGCGGGAAGAGCTGCGCAAGCGTCTGGAAGCCTTTATGGCAAAGGAGGGGGCTTGGCGTCCGCATCTTCACATGGCGCGCTTGGCGCTGACAGAGGAAAATCTTTTGAAGGCGATGCAGTGGTACAAGGACGCGATCCAGCGCTCGCCCGAGAAGGAAGAAGTGATCATGACGGTAACGGGGGAGCTGGGACAAGCCGGGTACGTGTACCAGCTGATTCAGATTTGCGAGGAGTATTGGTCACCCGAAGCGATTACGTATCCATTTGCAGGCTTCAACTACGCGAATGCACTGATATCCACAGACCAAAAAGAAAAAGCGATCGCCGTCTTGCGCGAAATGCAGCAGCACATCTCTGAGCAGTATAAACCGATGATCGACCACTTCATCGCAAGGATACCTGGAGCCGAAGAGGTGGAAGCGGCGGTGAAACAGAGCAGTCAGAGCGAACAGCCTGAAGAAACGGAAAAAAAGAGCAAGTGGAAGTTCTGGCGATAAAGATGCAGACGATGCGCCCGTGCCTGTGCCGGGCGCTGCATTTTTTTGCGCCCACCCGCTTGCATACAAAAAACGGCGCTGCCCGCAATTCCGCAAGCAACGCCGCTTTGCTGCATCTATTTGAACTGGCTGGTGAGTCTCCTCTCGAGAAGCGCGACACCTTGATACATCAGTGTTGCGACGACCGCGATGATCGCGAGTGCCACCATGACCAGAGTAAAATTGAAAACCTGGAAGCCGTAAATAATCAAATACCCGAGCCCTGCTTTGGAGACGAGGAACTCGCCGACGATTACGCCCACCCAGGAGAGCCCGACATTCACCTTCAAGGTTGAGAGAATGGTAGGGATCGTCGACGGAAGAATGACCATGCGGAAAATTTGCCGCTTGTTTCCTCCGAGCGTTTGGACGACCTTGATGAAGTTCTGGTTGACTTCCTTAAAGCTGGTGTAAATGACGATGGTCGTGATGATCACCGAGATGGCACAGCCCATCGCGATGATAGACAACAGGCCGGGACCGAGGAAGACGATGAACACGGGGCCAAGCGCCACTTTGGGCATGCTGTTCAATACGACGAGATAAGGATCGAGCACCCGGGAGAGAAAGGGCGACCACCAGATAAGCGTTGCAAGCAGCGTTCCCAGCAGCGTCCCCAAGAGAAAGCCGACGACGGTCTCCCAGACGGTCATTCCGATATGGGGGAGGAGCCTTCCGTCCAGCAGCTGTGTCCAAAACAGCTCCCACATCTTGGAGGGATAGCTGAAAATGAGCACGTTGATGGCATTGATGCGGGCCAGCCACTCCCAGACGCCGATGAAGACCACAAAGATAGAAAGCTGGGTCAGCAAAACGAGATTGCGCTCTTTCGCTTTCTGCTTGATGTGTTCCCGGTGGATCGTTTCAATTTCCTTTTGGTGCATCGGAGACCACCTCCATCTCTTTCCAGACTTGATGGAACAGGTCCTGAAATCCTTCCAGATTGCGAGCATCGAACGGAAGCGCGCTGCGGATTTCGGCAGGGACAGTCACTTCGCTGCTGATACGCCCGGGGTTGCGGGCAAGGATGTAAATGCGGTCTCCCATGGCGATTGACTCCGACAGATCGTGCGTCACGAGAATGGCGGTCTTTTTGTGACGGCGCAAGGCTGAAAAGATCAGATCCTCCAATTTCAGCTTGGTTTGGTAGTCGAGCGCGGAGAACGGTTCGTCGAGCAGCAGAATATCGGGCTGGCAGGCAAGCGTTCGCACGAGCGCCACGCGTTGACGCATTCCGCCGGAGAGCTGTGCAGGGTAAGCATGGCGAACATCGGCCAGCTCCATTTCGGCAAGCAGATGAAGAGCGAAATCTTCCGTTTCTTTATTGCGGATCCCCTGGATGTCCAGGCCGAGAAACACGTTTTCTTCGATCGTCCGCCAGTTGAACAGGTAATCCTGCTGCAGCATGTATCCTACCTGGCGACAGGTCCCCTCTACGCTGGCGCCTTCGATCAGCACCTTGCCGGCAGTAGGCCTCTCCAGACCGGCTATCAGAGAAAGCAGCGTCGTTTTTCCGCATCCACTGGGGCCGACCAGACAGATGAACTCGCCTTCCTCCACGCGCAGGTTGATGTCTCTGACCGCCATGAACGCTCTGGAAGTCGAAACGTAGAGATGCGTGACGTGGCGCAGCTCAATTTTGGCCGGCGTAGAAAAAAGCTGGTTCATATTTTTTACTTCCCTTCTTTAGCGGTTTTGGCAAAGGTGGTATTGACGAGCTGGGCGTAGTCCATACGCTGCTTCAATTCACCTGCTGAATCCATAATGTCCTGAAGCTGCTTCCATTCGTTTTCATCCAGGATCGGGTCTGTCGCAAAGGAGCCTTGCTCCAGATATCGCTTGATGGAGCTCTCCAAAATTTCCGGCTTGATGTCCTGGAAGTAAGGAGCGATCAGATCCGCCGTCTCTTTCGCCGAGTGGGAGGCTACCCATTGTTGCCCTTTATAGATTGCATTGGTAAACTTTTGAATAGCGGTTTGATGCTTGTCGAGATAGCTTTGCTTTGTCATAAAGACCGTGTACGGTACAGTGCCGCTCTCCTTGCCGAACGAGGCTACGACATGACCGATCCCGTTTAGCTCAAATTGCGAGGCTTCGGGCTCGAACAACTGTACGAATTCGCCCGTTCCGGAGGCAAAGGCAGAAGCGACATTTTTAAATTCTATGTTTTGGATAAGCTCCAGATCCGCATGCGGATCGACCTTGTTTTTTTTCAGTACATACTCGCCGACCATTTGAGGCATTCCTCCCTTGCGCTGACCGAGGAAGACGGTGCCCTTCAACTGATCAAAAGAGAAGTTGGCGATTTTCTTGCGGGATACCAAGAATGTGCCGTCGGTCTGCGTCAACTGGGCAAAATTGATTACCGGGTCCTGGGCTCCCTGCTGGGCGACGTAAATACTGGTTTCCGAGCCGACCAAAGCGACGTCGATTCCGTCGGAGAGCAGCGCTGTCATCGTTTTGTCTCCGCCCCACGTCGTGCTCAGCTCTACTTCCAGGCCTTCTTCTTTAAAGAAGCCCTTTTCCAAAGCAACGTACTGCGGCGCGTAAAACAGGGAACGAGTCACTTCGCCGATCCTGATTTTTTCTGTGCCTCCGGAGCAGCCGCTCATGATAGCGGTCAATGCCAGAGAGGCGGCCAGACCCAAAGAGAGTAAACGCTTCATCCTCACCCCTCCTGTCAGGTGGTCACCTGAACGATTGCAGTTTTGCGATGTTCGGCAGGACGTAAACACACGCAAAGCAGCAATGTACTGCTGCATCGCTGCCTTGCCCATCCCGAACCTCGCTGCAAAGCTCCGCCAAAAAACCGGGCGAAGCCAAGTTTTTACCAAGGTATGCGGCCTTGGAAAAAAGGGTGAATGCCTAATCGGCTGACAGGCACCGAAAGAAAAGAAGTAAAAGGAGAACGTGAACAGACATGCAAGTGACGTTTTTAGGAACCGGTTCCGGCGCCCCTTCCACCAGAAGAAATGTAAGCGGGATCGCCCTTGGCTTTGACCAGCGCGCAAAATGGTGGCTGTTTGACTGCGGGGAAGGAACACAGCATCAAATCCTCCGCTCGCAGCTAAAAATCAGCCAGCTCGAAAAAATCTTTATCACCCATCTGCACGGGGACCATCTGTACGGATTGATCGGGCTGCTTGCCAGCCGCTCTCTGCGCAACGACAATGCTGGGCCAGTAGAGCTGTACGGTCCTTCCGGGATCGAGCGGTATGTAAAGGCAGTGATGGATGTAAGTCCGGTGCACCTGCATTATCAGCTGCACATCAAGATCATCGAAGAGGGAACGGTTTTTGAGGACGAAGACTTTACGGTTGCCTGCCGGAAGGTGCAACACCGGGTGCCGGCCTACGCCTATGCCGTGCGCGAAAGGGAAAAGCCAGGTCCATTTTTGGTCGAGCGGGCGAAAGCTGCGGGTATCCAGGCAGGGCCGCTGTACGCCGCTCTGAAACGGGGAGAGCAGGTTTCGCTGCCGGATGGGCGCATCGTCGAGGGCAAAGACTTCGTCGGTCCCGCTCAAAGGGGCCGAGTCGTTGTGATAAGTGGCGATACGGAACCTTGCGAAGCCGTGAAGGAGCTGGCCCAAAATGCGGACCTATTGATCCACGAGTCAACCTATGCGTTTGCAGACAAGGAACTGGCGATAAGGAGCGGGCATTCGACTGCGCGTGAGGCGGCACAACTCGCCAAGGAGGCCCAGGTCAAGAGCTTGTGTCTGACCCATTTCAGTCCGCGCTATGAAAATGAGGACGGCGATTTGACGATGAGCGATCTGCTCGAAGAAGCCCGGGAGGTCTTTCCCGAGACAGCGCTTGCCAGCGATTTTGCCTCATTCTCCGTAAAACGGGGGAGAAACACAGTGGGAGAAACAGAAAAACCCTGCTATAATGAATGATCATCACTAGAAAGAAGGGAAACCATGAAACGGGTAACCTTTGCTTCTATGCAGGAGCTGAAGGAATACTGTTTGCAGCAGGAGCTGTCGCTGGTAGTCGAGTACCGGGATGACCAGAACAAGCAGCGCCAGGTGATCTTGTCAGGCGAGAGACTGGAAGAGACGGGTACGTATTTGGAACGTCCGAAAGCTGAAGCCTATTTCAAAAAGGACGGCGTCTTTCACGAAGTCATCGCCGGATGGCAGGCCGGCGGATAGCGAACAACGGTTCATCTGACCCGCAAAAAAAGCAGCGGATTTCGGGAGAGGATAGGTGAACTGAGGTGTCCGGTATACGGATGGGCGGCCCCATTGTGGTTCGTTATGCCATGTTTGTGCTGGGATTGTTTATTGGTGCCTTTGGATGCGTGCTTATGATCAAGGCCAATCTGGGAGTTTCTCCTTGGGATGTATTCCACATCGGTTTGCAAAAAACGTTTGGATTGACGATCGGACTCTGGTCGCAAATCGTCGGTGTCATCGTCATTTTCCTGTCATTTGCTCTGGCGAAAATCAAACCGACGTTTGGGATGTTTTTAAATATGGTTTGCTTCGGATTGTTTTTGGATATGTTTCTTTGGATGGATATCATCCCTGAGGTCGAAGGGATCGTGCAACGGGTCTTGATGCTGCTAGGCGGCTTGCTGGTTTCAGCTGTGGGGATCGGGATGTACCTTTCGCCGCGGTTGGGAGCGGGACCTCGTGACAGCTTCATGCTAGCGATGAACGAACGTATGGGATGGAGCATCCAAAGGGTGCGGCTGATTATCGAAGTAAGCGTCCTTTTAGCGGGAGCCGCCCTGGGCGGGCCCGTATCGGTAGGCACAGTCCTAGTAGCCGTACTGACAGGACCGCTGATCCAAAGGACCATTCCGTTCTGGCAGCAGGTGATGCAAAAACCTTACGGAATGACAGAGCCGCTGCGCCACCGCAAGGCGAGCTGAAAGCTTGGAAGAGCAAGCGGTCCGGCAAAAAGCGCGATGAACGTGATTGGGCAAAAGTCCAATCACGTTTTTTGCTATGTACATACCATATGAGTAGTTTGTCGGAAAAGGAGAGTGAACACATTGAGTTTGTTCAACGGCAAATTTGACGATTTCTCTTTGATTCTCGTCCTCTTCGTATTGCTTACCATTGTCGGATGTTCATGCGACGACTAGTAGGTACTGAAGTAAGCGATTCGAATCGGGGACAAAAAGGAGAGCACCGAGATGCTCTCCTTTTTGTTTTCCCTTTCTACAGACCTGGCAGCCGTTCCTTTACCTGCTTGCGCACACGAGAAATCTGTTTGTCTGACAGCTTGATGCCCACTGCTTTTCCTACCTTTTTAATCAGCTTCTTGAGTTTGTCATCATCCTTGAAATCCTTCTTTTTGTACCCTTTTGCCAGTGACTTGACATCGCTCATGCTGAGCTTCTTTTTGCTTTTCTTGTTCAATTTTTTCAACAAGTCTTTGGCTTTGCCTTTGGCCATCGGGGATGGTCACTCCCTTTACCGGTTTTTTCGTAGACGGCGATATCGCCCCATTTGCAGTCATATGGCAGCCAGACAGATTCTGTATGGACAATAGCGGACAAATGGCTGCCTAATTTTTTCCTTCTGTGCAAACACCCAACCCACCCAGTCCGCGAATACATAAGATGGGTGCAGACATTCGTCACGATAGGAGGAAAAATGGGTTGAAGATTATTTCTTTTCATCGAAAGCAGTCGTTTCCGAAAATTTTGTCCGAATTGCAGGAAAGGTGCTCCAGTCACTTGGTGAAACAGCCGTGGAGCTGCTATGATGACGTATCCTGCCTTTGTGTTCGGCATGACATGTTTGAGCAGTTTCAGGAGCATTTTCTCAAGTACAACCCGACTGTCGAAGAGAATGTAACGGTCACCGTTCACGGGGAAGACGAAGTGCCTTGGGGAGTCAGGTACGTCGGAGCCGAACGCATGTGGAAAAAAGGCATGGGCGATGGCGTCAAGGTCGCTGTCATCGATACCGGAATCGCGCGGGATCATTTTGAACTAAAGGACAGGGTGAAGGGCGGCGTCAATCTTGTAGCGGGGAAACGGAACGGGCATGGTACCCATGTAGCGGGAATCATCGTGGCCGAAATGAATCATTCCGGAATCGTCGGGGTTTCTCCCGAGGCGGATCTGTATGATGTCAAAGCCTTTCGCGAGGACGGAACGGCGTCCTTGTCCGATATCATCAGGGCGCTGAATTGGTGCATTGAAAATCAGATGGATATTGTCAACATGAGCTTTGGGATGGGACAATACAGTGAAGCGTTGTCTCGCATGGTGAAGAAAGCATCTGACAGAGGAATCGTCATGGTTGCTTCCGCAGGGAACAACGGAGCAGAGGTGGAGTACCCGGCCCGCTATCCTGGAGTCATTGGGGTAGGTGCGATCGATCAAAACGGAAAACTGGCATCATTCAGCTCGAGAGGAAAAGGAATGAACACGAAGGCGCCAGGCGTGGAAATTTTGTCTACCTGGCCAGGAAACAGCTTTCGTACGCTGAACGGGACTTCAATGGCGGCACCTCATGTGACCGGCATGATTGCACTGAAACTCGCCCGAAAGAAAAAAACCAGAACCCAGTTGCAATAGCAAAGATGGACGGACTTCATCCTTTTCTTCAAAGCAAAGAAACCGGGAAGCTGCGCCTATGCTTCCCGGTTTCTTTGCTTGTCCGCCCGGATTTACCCGTGAATCTTGGTTTCATAGTCTTGCTGGACACGGAACCATATATTAAGATCGTTTATAACGCTCGCTATTTCGTGAATTTCCGAGTTCAGCTGGCAGGAGCGGGGGAAATCCTCTTCGACATCCAACTGTGTCTGTTTCTCTATAATCATCGCTTCCAGCTTGATGATGCGATCCGGTATCGTGGAACGGATTTCTTCCCACTCCATCAGGATGTCGGCACGTTCACTGGGTGAATACTCCTCCCAGTCGTGCTGCAAGGCTGGAAGGCGAATACCCATCCGTTCATCGTAGACAAATTCGTAACGCAAAGGCACATTCACTCCTCTCACGACCATCGTATCAAAAAAGGAGGAGGGGGGGAAGGGTGAAAAGAGGTGGAGAACGATGAAAGAAAAGCGAGTGCTGATCGATGCCGACGCTTGTCCCCGGCAGGCGCTGGCCATAGCCAGGACACTATGTGCGGAAAAAGGGTGGCGCTGCGTCACCTTCGCCAGTTTCAACCATCAGTTGACAGGAGCTGATCACGTCACGGTCGATGCCGGCCCGCAAGCTGTCGATATGAAATTGGCGAATGAAGCCGGAGCGGAAGACATTGTAATCACGCAGGATATCGGGCTTGCGGCACTGGTTTTGGGAAAGCGGGCGAAGGCGGTTTCACCTCACGGAACTATTTTTGATCCTCAACGAATTGCGTTCAGCCTGGAAGAGCGCAACGAAAAAGCCCGTTATCGCAGAGGCGGCGGCCGCACGAAAGGCCCTGCCGCTCGAAGCGCTCAGGATGACGAACGCTTTGCCGAAGCCCTGAGAGCGCTGATGGATAACGAGGAGGTCGTTTGATGAAACCGAACGCTGCAAAGTATTTGTGGATCTCGGCTGTTTTTTTTCTCGTCGCGGCCGCTTTGGTCGCCGTTTATTTTCAGAATGGGTTTGGTGCGTTTGACAGGGCGGGGTTTGATTTGGCGGAAAAGGTTCGCTCTGATGCGCTTACTTCCATGTTGGCGGTGCTGACGGCTTTGGGGGGCACAAAGCCGGTCGTTGCTTTAAGCGCCCTTCTCGTCCTGTGGCTGTATAAAAGGGGCTACAGGCGGGAAGCTGTGATCGTGACGATGATCCTGCTGGGCGCAGCGTGTATGAACGAATGGATGAAAAATTTGTTTGCGAGGGAACGTCCAGTCGGACAAAATCTGATTGCCAGACCGGATTCCTTTTCCTTTCCGAGCGCTCATGCCATGGTCAGTTCCGTTTACTATGCGATGCTGGCGTCGCTGCTGCCGCTTCTGGTCCCCCGGCATTGGACCAAATACATAGCGCTTCTCCTGTATCTGTTGATCGTCGTGATCATGGCAAGCCGCGTCTACCTGGGCGTTCACTACCCCAGCGATGTGGCGACAGGTGCCTGTTTCGCTGCAGGCTGGTATTTTCTGTTCAGATGCGCCTGGTCGAAATGGGGGGAGGCGGGCAAAGCATCTCACTACCCGACGTTTGCCTCCGCGCGAAATTAAGGTGGGGACGTTCTTTTTAAATCGAATAACCGAATTCTTTCATCAAGCTCAGCCATTTTTCCACGCTGGGCTTGTTTTTTTTGTCTTTGGGCAGGACGATGTACGCCGAGCGTTTCGGCGGTTTGCTGCCGACAATCCTCAATTCCTTGAGCGACCCGGCAGCAAGGTCGGCTTTAACCGTAGAACGGGTGAGCAGACTGACGCCAAGACCTTCCTTGACCAGATCGATCGCCAGCTCTGCTTTGTCCACATGCAATTTGGGAACGTAGTTGCGAGGCAGAGTTTGACGAATCCATTCGTCAAACGGCGGGCCCCAGTTTACGTACAAGAGCGGCAAATTGCGCAGCTCGCGAGCGTCTACGTGCGTCGCTGCCGTCACAGAGTCGCCAGCCTTGCAGACGAGTACGATCTCATCTTCCCAGGTGGGGATCACCTCAAAATTGGGCAGGGAAGGCGGGATATAGACAATGCCGATCTGGATCATATTATCCAGCAAATATTGAATGACATCGGAGGAGTGCCCGGTTTTGGTGCTGATGGCAATTTGCGGATAGCGATAGTGATACTCCTTTAACAGCGGCTCCAAGGTCGATGTCCAGATGGAATTCAGGCTTCCAATGGAAAGGTAGTCTTCATAGGGCTGCAGAGAAGCTACTTCGCTCAATGCTTCGTTGGCAAGCTTGAGAATCCGCTCGGCGTAGGGGAGCAGAGTGAGTCCGGCCTGGGTTATCTCGACGCTTCTTTTGTCCCGCGTAAACAGAGGTTTGCCTACTTTGTCTTCCAATTGCTTGATGCGCATCGTTACCGTAGACTGCACCAGATGCAGCATCTCGGCAGCCTTGGTGAAATTTTTCGTTTGAGCTAATGTGTAAAACGCTCGTAGCTGTTCAAAATCCATTTATTTGTTCCCTCTTATCTAGAGAATTGATAACTCTATACAAAAAGAATCGTTTCTCAAATTATACCTTGCTTTGTATGCTGAAGGTATCTTTATTTACTGGATCGGAAATCAGGAGAGTGAGTGTCGAGATGAATCGGGAGATATGGAGAGAAACCCCGGTCTCCGTAAAGCTGTTGCTGGGTACTTCCTTTATGATGAATCTGGGCTTTTATGCGCTGATTCCTTATTTGACGCTGCATCTGACAGGAAGCATCGGCTGGACAGTCGCCATGGCCGGACTGGTGCTGAGTGTTCGTCAGTTTTCCCAACAGGGCTTTGCCTTTTTGGGCGGGGTTGTAGCCGACAAATTTGGCTACAAGGGAACCATGGTACTGGGACTGTGGATTCGGGCCATCGGCTTTGCCATGTTTGCGTTCTGCACGGAAACGTGGCATTTTTTTATCGCGGCGATTTTATCGGGGCTCGGGGGCTCCTTGTTTGATCCGGCAGGTTCAGCCGCCTTTGCCGTGCTAACGCCGGAATCGATTCGCAAAGAAGTATTTTCGCTCCGAAATGTACTGACCAACATCGGTATCGTCGGATCGCAAATTGTCGGAACCGCGTTGGCTTCCGTTGACTTTACGTATTTGTCGCTCTTCGCCGGAGCCATGTTTGCCGCAAACGGGCTGCTCGTATTCTTTTTCCTGCAGCCGATCGCGGCCAAAAATACGGCGCACAGCATCTGGAGCAGCATGTCCTTCGTCATCAAGGATAGCCGTTTCGTCCGCTATACCTTGATCTTGATGGGGTATTACTATTTGAACATGCAGCTGTTTTTAACCATCCCGCAACTGGTAGAAGATGTCACCCATCAAAAGGCGGATGTGGGGATCGTGCTGTCCGCGATTTCGCTTTCCGTCATTTTGCTGCAGATGAAGGTGACGAAGTGGCTGGAAGGGTATTCGCAGCGTTTCACGCTGATCGGCATCGGGACACTGGTAATGGGTGCCGGGTTGTTTTTGCTCGCCTTTGCTGATAACCTATGGATGTTGATCATCAATGCCTTTCTGTACGCGCTGGGCACCATGATCGCTGTTCCCAACCTGGTGGAAGTGGTGCCTCGCCTGGCGCCCCGGGAACACGTCGGCGCCTACTACGGATTTAACGGATACGCTCTCGCCATCGGCGGGTCTTTTGGTCAGCTTCTCGGGGGCTGGGTCTATGATGCGTCACGCCAGCTCGGGGCTCCTTGGCTGCCCTGGACGATTTGCCTGTTGGTCGGCATCGGAGTCGCTTGGCAAATGTACCGAATGGAACTGTCCATCGGGGCCGATGAAAGCGGGAAGGACTGCACAAAAGTGGTGCGTTCATAAAAATATATGTGGAGTTGAAACATTTTCCATTTGATATTCGTATATAACGGTAGAGATGGTTGGCAATAGAGAAATGGAGGGAATCGCAAATGGAAGACATGAATAAGGTTAAACGCATGCTGCTGGTAACCAGTTCCCTTGGGTTTGCCGTCTTTGCCATGGTGGTCATAACTGAAATCGTTCGTTTGTCGATGTAAGCGTAAATGACGAAAAGCTTGCGGCTGTTGCTGGCCGCAAGCTTTTCTTTTTTGTCTGGACGATCAGGCCGCATTTTCATTCGGCTCCAATGAGTCCCCGGATTTCTTTTTAAAGTACAGCTGGTAAACAAGGATCGCGATGAGGACGAACGGCACTCCTCCATAAAGGGCAATCCGCTGGCTCGGGTCGAAAGCGAGACTGACCAGAACGGTAATGTTCAGCACGAGAGCTACCATCGGCAAGAACGGATAGAGAGGGGTCTTGAATTTCAGATCCTCCAGTTTCCCGCCGTTCTTCAGATAGTGGCGGCGGAACGCGAGCTGGGAAGCGGAGATCGAAATCCAGCCGACTTGCGCCCCCAATCCGGCGACAGAAAGCAGCACCATAAAAACGGTTTCCTTCGCAAAATATCCGGACAACAGGGAAAGCAGCGAAATGGCGAAGGTGATCAAAAGAGCGTTCATCGGAATGCCCTTCCGGTTCGTTCTTCCAAGCTTTTCACTGGCCATGCCAGTGCGGGAGAGCGAGTACAGCATCCGCGTAGCGGCGTAAAGTCCGGAGTTGGCGACGGACAAAAGGGCTGTGAGCACGACGAAGTTCATGATGTCTGCTGCATACGGAATGCCGATGCTGTCAAATACGGCGACAAACGGGCTTTCTACCACACCGGCCTGCTGATAAGGGATCAGGCCAGCCAGGATGAAGATGGCGAGAACGAAGAAGACCAGTGTCCGCCATACTGTCGTACGGATCGATTTGGGAATGGTTTTCTCCGGCTCTTTGCTTTCTCCTGCAGCGATCCCGATCAGTTCTGTTCCCTGGAAGGAAAAGTTGACGGTGATCATGGTTAACAATAGGCCGGTAATTCCGTTTGGCAAAAGCGGACTGTTGACGTAATGGGAAAGCATGGGGGCAGGCTGGCCGTTCTTCATGGAGATCAGGCCGAACATCGCTGCGCCGCCAAGGATGATGAAGAGGATGATAGCGCTTACTTTAATGCTTGAAAACCAGAACTCGGATTCCCCGAATGCCCGTGCGGAAAGCGCATTCAGAAGAAAGAGAACGACGCCGAAAATGGCGCACCACATCCACACCGGGGACGCCGGGAACCAACGCTGCATCATTAGTCCGGAAGACAACAGCTCCAGAGCGACTGTGACCGCCCACCCAAACCAGTACAGCCAGCCGACAGCGAAGCCAAGCGACGGACTTACAAACTTGGTCATGTACGTCTGAAACGAACCAGCTACCGGCATGGCGACAGATAGCTCGCCTAGACAGAGCATGGTCAGATACATGATGAAACCGCCGACCAAATAAGAGATTATCGTGCCGATCGGACCCGCCTGCCCAATCGTATAGCCTGAGCCGAGAAACAGCCCGGTGCCGATAACTCCTCCGAGAGAGATCATGAAGAGATGGCGACTGGTCATGGACCGCTTTAAATTATGTTGTTGATCGTTCATAGATGCCATGTAACCCTCTCCTTAACGTGAATGCAAAACTGATGTTCATAAACTTTGTGCATATTCTTTATGCAAATGGTGTGCCAAGTCGGAATTGTAGAACGTTTGTTTATTATAAGACAAAATAACATTTATCTGCAAAATATCTGCAAAAAAAATAGGCGCTCTATGCAAAAAAAGCAGGCAAGCGCCAAAAAAATTTGCACTTCACACTGGCTTAACCCCCAGCTTGCGAAGGCGGTATTGCAGGCTCTGTCTGCTGATTTGCAAATCCTTGGCTGCACGGGAGATATTGCCGTTGTTTTTCTCCACGACTTTTTGGATGTAATAGGTCTCAAACTCCTGCAATTTTTGTTTCAAGGGAGAGATTTCGTCCGTTACGGGCAGTACTGTTATCTTTTCCTTTATTGGAGCAGATGTGCGACGTAAAAAATGGTAGGGCAAGAGTTCGGAGGTAATGACTGTTTCGTCTTCCATCAGATTCATTGCGCCTTCGATGACATGCTGAAGCTCGCGGACGTTCCCGGGCCAGTCGTGACCGATGAAAAACGCCATCACCTGATCGCTTACGCCCTCCACATTCATTTGGAACAGCTGGTTGTACTTGTCGATAAAATGCTGGATCAAAAGGGGGATATCTTCCCTTCGATCGCGCAGCGGAGGGATGAATAGCGTAACCACGCCCAAGCGGTAATACAGATCTTTTCGCAGACGCTGATGGGAGATGGCTTCCACTGGGTCCTCGTTCATTGCTGCCACGATCCGCACGTCGATGGACCTGTCCTTAGTGTCTCCGATCCGCCGGATTGACTTTTCCTGCAAAGCGCGCAACAGTTTCGCCTGCAGGGACATACTAAGCGAGTTGATCTCGTCCAAAAACAGAGTGCCGCCCTCGGCTTGTTCGAACAAGCCTGGTCTTTCGACTGCTCCTGTAAATGCCCCGCGGGCGGTTCCAAAGAGCAGGCCCTCGATCAATGTGTCTGGAAGAGCGGCGCAATTTTGCGAGATAAACGGCCCGGAGGCTCGGAGACTTGCATTGTGAATGCTTTGGACAAAGAGCTCCTTGCCTGCTCCCGTTTCGCCTACAACTAGTACGGAGGAAGAGGTCCGCGCCGCACGTTTCGCATTTTCCACGACCTCCAAAATGGCCGGACTGACACCAATAATTTTGTCGAAGGTATAGCGTGCACCGTTCTTTTCCCACAGATTTTCCCGAAGCAGCCGCTCCATTTTTGTTACGTCGTTGGCAAGCTCCATCGCACCGACGAGTTCTCCGTCAAGCAAGATCGGGAACGTGTTGTTGATTGTCGTGATTTCCTGACCTTTGTCGTTGAAATACGTTTGCCTCACGTTGCGGACGCTTTTTCCCGTGCGCAGGCATGTAAGCAGCGTGCTTTCTTGTCCTTGCGGAAATTGAAACACTTCGGCAAGAGGCTTGTTGAGAACGTCCCGTTTGTTCATCGATTCCATTTCGGTCATCTTGCGGTTGTATACGATCGTGGTGCCCGTTGCGTCGATGACATGGATACCTTCATTAACACTGTCCAAAATGCTTTCGAAAACATGGAGATAATAATCGGGGGAATGGATCCGTTTCCCTGCTGACATTCAAGATGCACCTGCCTGTTGGTCTTGTTTGGGGTACATCATACCATAAGATGAGACGGGTGCAAAATAATTATGCGCTAATATGGTTCAAAAACGATTCGGTGCAAAATTTCTTTGCTATTGATTGAAGCTTTTCCTCCTGGAAACGAGGACGCATACGGGTTCAGCGAGTTGGCATCATTCTTGAATAGAATAGTGGCAATGCATAATCAAGGAGGCAGTGAACTTATGAACAAGACAAACCGGGTCATTGATCAAACAGAAAAATTCGGTGCTCACAACTATCATCCGCTTCCGATCGTAATTTCCAAAGCAGAGGGCGTTTGGGTAGAAGATCCCGAGGGCAACAAGTACCTCGACATGCTGAGCGCATACTCGGCTTTGAACCAAGGCCATCGCCATCCGCGCATTATTCAGGCTCTGAAGGATCAGGCGGACAAGGTGACGCTTACTTCCCGCGCTTTTTACAATGATCAGTTAGGTCATTTTTATGAAAGACTCGCCGAATTGACAGGCAAGGATATGATTTTGCCGATGAACACCGGAGCAGAGGCGGTCGAAACAGCACTCAAGGCTGTCCGCCGCTGGGCTTACGATGTCAAAAAAGTGCCGGAAAACCAAGCTGAAATTATCGTGTGCGAGGGCAACTTCCACGGTCGTACCGTTACCATTACTTCATTCTCTTCCGATCCAGGGTACCAGCGCGGTTTTGGTCCGTTTACCCCAGGGTTCAAAATGATCCCGTACGGTGACATTGAGGCGCTGAAGCAGGCGATAACGCCGAACACGGCAGCATTCATGCTGGAGCCGATTCAGGGAGAAGCGGGCATCATCATTCCGCCGCAAGGTTATCTGAAGCAGGCGTACGAACTGTGCAAGGCAAACAACGTGCTGCTCGTCTGCGACGAAATCCAAACAGGCTTTGGGCGTACAGGCAAACTGTTTGCATCCGATTGGGAAGACGTGAAGCCGGATATGTACATTATGGGGAAAGCGCTCGGCGGTGGCGTGTTCCCGATTTCAGCCGTTGCTGCCGACAGGGAAATTCTCGGGGTTTTTGAACCGGGTTCCCACGGTTCCACCTTTGGCGGCAATCCGCTTGGCTGTGCTGTAGCTGTAGCGGCAATGGACGTACTGGCAGACGAGAAGCTCGTGGAGCGCTCCCGCGAACTGGGAGAGTACTTCCTCGGCAAACTGAAGGAGATCCAAAACCCGTTGATCAAGGAAATTCGCGGACGCGGCCTGTTCATCGGGCTGGAGCTGGAAACGGCGGCTCGTCCGTACTGTGAAAAGCTGAAAGAACTGGGACTTCTCTGCAAGGAAACGCATGAAACCACGATCCGTTTTGCGCCTCCTCTGGTAATCAAGAAGGATGAGCTCGATTGGGCAATCGAACGGATCAAGCAAGTCCTGGAGGTTGCGGAAACAGCCAACGCATAAGTTGACGTTCATCAAAGACAGGACCATCTCTTCATCGGGATGGTCTTTTTTGTCGCCAAAAAAGACGCTGTTCGCCGTTTCTATTAGAAAAAACGGATGAATCGTTCGACAAATTTCGACATCGTGTGGATAAACGGGCGGGGAAAATCCACATGGACAAGCCTGCTTTTTTATCAGTTGCGCACAGCTTGCCCACAACTTACCCACATGATATCCCCATTGCCTGTGGATATCAGAACGATTGTTCGTGCCAGGTTCTTTTGTTACAATAGGCTCAGGTTAAGGGATGGAGGTGACAAGCGTGAAATACTTGAGTGACCAAATGCTGATAGAAGTATATCATCGTGCCGTCGACCTTCAACTGGACCCAGCTTTTATTGAATTGCTCAGTGAAGAGATAAAGAGAAGAAACATCGGTATCGCGCATGTTGTAAGTGCGTAAACGGGCTAACTAGATGTACAGAGCTTATGCAAAAAGCCATCCGTCGGTGCGGATGGCTTTTTTGTATGGGACTCAGTTTTTCGTTTCTGCGATAAATTCAAAAGCGGTAATGCCCGTTACCGGGGGGGCCTTGGAGAGAAGCATTTCCGGAAGGTAAAAGTAGATCGGCCCGTCTGTGCGAATGGGCTTTCCGTCCCTTGAAAACTGCAGGATAGCCCGTCTGGCCTCAGCAAGCGGCAAGAGGAGCGGCCCGCCATTCTCCCGATGGATGCTCACGTGGGTCGCTTCCTGAAGCGGAACTGCATTGTCGATGAACGGAGCAAGCCGGATGCCGTAGTCCCCTTCGAGAGCCTTTCGTTCTTCGATCAAGCTCTTTCGCTCCGACGGCAGGGCGGCACCTTCGCGAAGCTCCTTGTCCCATTGAGCGCCCGTTCCTTCCAAATACTTCTTCTGATGGCCTGTATCGGTATCCTCTTCACCCCGGTAGGTGCCAAGGTCAAATTTGCGGTCGTCAAAAATCCATACGCTCGGGTCGAGCGTGATCGGGAAGGAAACGGCTCCCTTGAATACGATTACGTCTGACATGAAACATTCCTCCGTCTATTATGCGTCTTGTATCATTGTAACTCAGCCGGAAAGACTGTGGCAAACAATCTAGCTTGTATGTATCTGATAAAAAACTTACGGGTATCCGGGCAAGCCGGACTACTTGATTGAAGCGGTGTGGCTTGAGAGAGTTTTCCACGAATTGTGACACAACATTGCCCGAACACTTGGCCTGTTTCCGTCCGGAGAAAAGACAGCGGCGGTTTTGACAACGGTGTCCGGCCTTTTTACAATGGGAGCAGCAGAATTTATCCTTTTCACACAAGAGGGCGATGTACATGGATAATTGGGATCTTACCAGCCTCCAGCGCGTACTGGAGGAAACTGTGCAGAACACGATCGGCGAAGCGGAAAAGGGCCAAGTACCCTCGTATATACCGGAGCTGGCCAGACAGGAGAAAAGACGGCTGGGCGTAAGCGTTTGTCTCAAAGACGGGAGCGTGTTCTCGGCAGGGGATGCGCACCTCCCGTTTACCTTGCAAAGCATCTCCAAAACCTTCTCGCTCATGGTCGCGCTGTGCGAGCACGGAGAACGCTATGTGTTTGAGCGAGTGGGTAAAGAGCCGACAGGCGATCCGTTCAATTCGATTATCAAGCTGGAGACGATCAAGCCGCACAAGCCATTAAATCCGATGATCAATGCGGGGGCCATCGCCGTCGCAGGCATGATTCCGGGCGGGAGTGTGGAGGAGCGGTTGGAGAAGATTATGCGGCTGCTCAGAAAGATGACAGGCAATCCTGATCTCCGCGTCAATGATGAGATGTATCAGTCAGAAAAGCAGACAGCCGATCGGAACCGGGCGCTTGCGTATTTTTTAAAGGACAGCCGGATTCTCGACGGAGACGTGGAAGAGACGCTCGACCTGTATTTCCGGCACTGCTCCATCGAGGTCACCACTGTGGAAGTGGCCCGCCTTGCCGCCATTCTCGCGGCGGATGGCTACGACATAGCGAGCAAGGAGCAGCTGTTTCCCCGCGAAGTCGCGAGAATTTGCAAAACCTTCATGGTCACATGCGGCATGTATAACGCTTCCGGAGAATTTGCCATCGATGTCGGCATCCCCGCAAAAAGCGGAGTAGCGGGCGGGATTATGGCCGCGGTTCCGCAGCGGATGGGCCTTGGCGTATTTGGTCCCGCATTGGATGACAAGGGAAACTCGGTCGCGGGGGTCAAGCTGCTGCAAAAGCTGTCCGATTTGTGGGATCTCAGCATTTTTTAGTCAAACTGCAATCACTGTACGCCATACTTACAGTTGCCAAATCGTCTCCCCTTTTCAAATGGCCCAGAATAACGTACTATGTAAGGTAAGGATGGTGGCAAACGGAGGGATAGGTTTTGACAGAGATTAAGATTCCCGATCTGGAACAAAAAGCGCTAGCGTTACTGCGAGCAGATGCGGACAAGATCTACAAGCTCATAGATGTACAGATGGAAAACCTGACCATGCCGCAGTGCCCGCTGTACGAAGAGGTGCTTGACACCCAGATGTTCGGGCTTTCGCGTGAAGTGGAGTTCGCCGTCCGTTTGGGACTGATTGATGAAGAGATCGGTCGTGAAATCATGGGTTCGTTGGAAAGAAAACTGGCTGATCTTCACGAACTTTACAATCAGAAGGGGTAAGAGCGATGGAATGGAAACGTTCCTCGCTTTTCTATTGGAGCTTTTGGGAGTAAAAAACACTTGCTTTTTCACTCTCGCTGCTTTAGATTAAATAATAACTTTTACGTACAAAAGCGATGACGGAGACTAGTAAGCGAACAACGGCTTGACAGGGAGAAACTGCCATAGACTGAAAGCAGTTTTGAAGCACGCCTCGCCCAATTCCCTCCTGAGCTGTCCTTTGAACGGTTTTATGCCCAGTAGGAGGAAAACCGGGTCATTCCCGTTACCAATGAACAAGTGAGACATGCAAGTGGAAGAGGTTATTCCCTTTTTCATAAACGTGCCTGTCTAATCAGGGTGGTACCGCGAGCAACTCGTCCCTTTTCAGGGGCGGGTTTTTTTGTTCTCGCCGCGCCTTGAAGTAAAGGTAAATACGCAAAAGCGAAGATAGAGACCAGTAAGCGGCCAAGCGGCTTGACAGGGAGAGGCGACCAGTGACTGAGAGTCGTTTCCAGGCATGCCCCGTTGAATTCACTCTTGAGCTGTCCTCTGAAAGGAAGGCGTCCCCAGTAGGAGGCACCGGGTCATTCCCGTTAGCAATGGCATGAGCGAGGCTTGATATGAAGCCTAACCAGGGTGGTACCGCGAGCACAACACTCGTCCCTTTTTGAGGACGGGTGTTTTCTTTTTTACAAAACGGAGATAGAAAGTTTGAAAGAGGTGGATGCAGTATGAAGCAAGCAGAACAATGGACGACCAGACTTGGCTTTATTCTGGCGGCAGCCGGTTCTGCCATCGGACTTGGGGCGATCTGGAAATTCCCTTACGTGGTGGGAACAAGCGGGGGTGGAGCGTTTTTTCTTCTGTTCCTGTTGTTTACGCTCGTGATTGGACTTCCGCTGTTATTGGGGGAATTCGTGATCGGCCGAAGCACACAGCAAGAGGCGATTTCAGCTTACAAGACGCTTGCTCCGCAAAGCGCATGGCATTGGGTAGGCAGATTGGGCGTGGCGACGTGTTTTTTGCTGCTCTCATTTTACAGCGTGGTAGGAGGCTGGATTCTCACGTACATGTTCCGCGGTTTGACAGGACAGTTGACGGGAATGCCTTACGATCAGTTGTTTGGCAGCGTCATCGCGAACCCCATCGGTTCTGTGGGCGCTCAATTTTTGTTCATGTTGATCACGATATGGGTCGTGGCCCGGGGAGTACAAGCCGGGATCGAATCTGCGAACAAATATTTGATGCCAGCCCTGTTCTTGCTGTTCCTGGTGCTCATGTTCCGTTCACTCACGCTGGATGGAGCCGGCAAAGGCGTCGCGTTTTTCCTGATGCCCGACTTTTCCCGGCTGACGGCGGATTCTGTTCTGTACGCGATGGGTCAGTCATTCTTTTCCCTTAGTGTCGGGGTTTCTGTCATGGTTACGTACAGCTCCTATTTAGGCAAACAGGAAAATCTGGTGCGCTCGGCAGGCTCGATCGTCGGACTGAACCTGCTGGTTTCCTTGTTTGCCGGTCTGGCCATTTTTCCTGCGGTCTTTTCCCTGGGGATGGAGCCGGCGGAAGGACCGGGACTACTGTTTATCGTCCTGCCTTCAGTCTTTGAGCATGTCCCGTTTGGCAGCTTGTTTCTGTTGGTTTTTTTGGCGCTGTTCCTGTTTGCGACATTGACATCCGCATTTTCGATGCTGGAGATAATCGTAGCGTCGTTATCCAGGGGCAAAGCTGAATTCAGGAAGCGTTATTCCTTGATCATCGGACTGCTCATTTTTCTTGCGGGAATTCCATCTGCTTTATCCTTTGGCGTTTGGTCAGATGTGACCATTTTTGGAAAGACGGTCTTTGATGCGGCTGACTTTTTGGTAAGCAACGTGTTGATGCCGCTAGGGGCTTTGCTGATCGCTTTGTTTGTGCCATTGAAGTTGAAGCAGGAGCTGCTTGTCAAGGAATTGCAGGTCTCGAAAGAATGGGGAAAACGGGCTTTTGTGATTTGGCTGATGCTGCTTAAATACGTCGCACCCGTCGCGATCATACTCGTATTTTTGAGCACATTGGGGATTTTTTAGGAAGAAGGCAGGATATCCGATTCCTTTCCGCAGCACAATGGCAGCGGGCGCAGCGAGTATGATGCTACATACACGCTGCGCCCCGCTTTGTCGTGCAAACTAGACGAAGAAGAAAGCCGTTCCAAGAATGATGTAGACAGCGAGCAAAAGAACCCCCTCGAACCAGTTGGTCGCGCCGTCCTTGGTGATGGAGATAGTGATAAAAGTCGCGACGCCAATAGCTGCGAGCTCAAACGTGGTGAACACGATATCCATCGGTCGACCGAGCAAAAGGCTGATCAGTACGAGTGTAGGGGCAACGAACAGGGCGATTTGCAGGCTGGAGCCGACAGCGATCTCTACGGCTGCCCCAATCCGCCCTTTCATCGCAAGCAGCAGGGCAGCGCTGTGCTCCGCGGCATTGCCGATAATGGCGATGACGAAAGCCCCGACGAACAGCTCCGACCACCCAAGCACCTCGGAGACGTGCTGAACGCTGTGCACCAGCCACTCGGAAACGACAGCTACAAAAAAGGTTGACACAGCCAGCATCAAGACCGAAACCCCTTTTGACCAGACCGCTTCGCTGTCGTGAGACTCAATGTCGGACAGGAAGTCGCGGTGCGTGACCATGGAGAAGATCAGCCAGAGCAGATAGGCGACGATCAGAATCACGGCAATCACCGTGCTTAACGTTCCAATCTCGACAGGCGGGAGCTCTTTCATGAACACGGCGGGAATGAACAGGGCAGCGATGGCGAGCATCATCAGGGAAGCGTTGTGTCCAGCCAGCCTGCCGTTAAAGGTTTGCTCCTTGTACTTCAACCCTCCCAATAGAACACTAAGCCCCAGTACCAACAGCATATTTCCGATGATGGCTCCTGTAATGGATGCCTTCACCATGTCGAACAGCCCTTCCTTTACCAGGAAAAAAGCAATGATCAGCTCGGCCGCGTTGCCAAAGGTCGCGTTCAGGAAGCCTCCGATTCGGTCTCCGGCATAATGCGCTACGCTTTCTGTCGATTTTCCCAGCCAGGCAGCCAGAAAAATAATGGCCAAGGATGCGGAAGCAAATTTAAAAAATTCATTGTCAGTAAAATAATGGGCGTATCCTGCGAGCAGCAGGCTTCCGCCCACAAGCGCGAAAAACAGCCGTAGGTTCATAGGCTCACCTCATGATGATAAGTTTTTCCATTTTTTACCATAAGTCAAATTCCGTCTTAAGTGTAACCGAACTTTCGGAGGAAGTCATCATTATTTTGAACGAATTCGGTGGAATAAACTCTTTGTTTTTTTGTTCATACTACTCGGTGAGACATCCTAGGAGGTGCTTCTTATGGCAAAGCCGTATCTCTGTCCTACCTGCAAATCAAATCGGATGAGGTTTACTGTAATTGAACAAACACCGCGCTATGTCCGGCTTGATCCCCAATCCGGCGAGCTTGTCGCGGAATTGACTAGAGAGCAGCTTGACACGTTCCACCAACCCTACAAAGGCGAGTCTTATATGATTCAATGCGGCATTTGCGGGACGACTGAGCAGGAAGAGCGATTCATTAAAATGGCCGAGCACATGCAGGGACAACGTCCTTAGGAATCAGGCGCAATAGCGAGCAAAAAAAGAGGCACGGTCCCCACCGTGCCTGCTTCCTTGTTGCTAGCGGCAAAAGATGTGCTTGCCGATTCTTTTGATCTGCGGGCGACTCCAAATCCAGGCCGATGTGGCCGTATCCGGGTTAAAGTAGTAGATCGCTCCTCCGGTCGGGTCCCAGCCGTTGAGCGCGTCTTGCACCGCTTTTTTTGCGGTTTCATTCGGGGTTAGCCAAATCTGTCCGTCAGCTACAGCGGTAAATGCAAGCGGTTCAAAGATAACGCCTGCCGGCGTATTCGGGAAAGCCGGATTACGGGTCCTGTTCAGGATCACGGCGGCAACGGCCACCTGGCCTACATACGGTTCCCCGCGGGCTTCCCCGTGCACGGCATTTGCCATGAGGCGAAGATCGTTTTCGGTGATGCCCTTGCTGCGGTAGTTTTTAGCCGGTGCAGTCCGGGCTGGTGCCGGTGCGGCTTCCTCAACCCCCAGTTCTTCTGCTGTAGGCCGGTAGCCGGTAGTGGCATTGTAAAGCTTCAGCTTTGTCTTTGGTCCCAGAATGCCGTCTACCTTCAAACCGAATTCATATTGAAAATTTCGCAGTGCCCAGTAGCTGCGCCAGGAAAAGTTGCCATCTACATCTCCTGTATAAAATCCAAGGTATTTTAAGCGGCCTTGCATCTCCCTTACATCTTTCCCAGTAGCGCCCACGCGCACCTCTTGGTTGCTGAACGCATCTGTACGGATCGGGGAGATCATTACAGATGCTGTTACTGTCAGAGTAAGGGCCAAGAGGGCAAGCAGCCATTTTACAGGCCGTTTCATTCACGTTCCTCCTTTAATCTGCTTGATCTATTCGCTAGTTTTTCCCGAAAAGGCAAGAAATGAATTAGTAAAATGCTGGATAAACTGCCACACTAAGGGGGAACAAGGACAGGGAGGTGCTTCATGCAGGTCGCCCACTATTTGACAGAACAGCTTCGCATTTGGGGAGTCAAGCACATCTACGGGGTAGCAGGAGATGCCATCCTGCCATGGCTCGATGTACTCGGAAAACAGGAGCACATTCGCTATATCGCCTGCAGGCATGAATCGGCGGCAGCCATGATGGCGGCGGCGGAAGCAAAATGGACAGGGAGGCCAGCCGTGTGCACAGCGACCAGCGGCCCAGGCACACTGAATTTGCTGAACGGATTGGCGGATGCTTACGCTGATCATGCTCCGGTTCTGGCGATTACGGGGCAAGTAGAGACGCACAAATTGGGAGGACCGTACAAGCAGTTCGTTCCGCAAGAAGACTTGCTCCGCCCAATCTGCTTGTACACCACAACAGTTGCACACCCGGAGGCTGTCGGCGATGTCCTGCATCGCGCATACGCAACAGCCGGCAGTCAAAGAGGCGTCGCCCATCTCGCCGTTTGCAAGGACATTTTTTCCCGGACGACGTCATGGCCGCTGGTGAATGCGCTGCCGCGGCTGCAATCTGGCGTGGGAGTGAACCGGGTAGAGGTCGAGCATGCGGCAGAACTTCTAATGGGTGCGAAAAAACCGGTCATTTTGATGGGAGCAGGGAGCCGGGAATGCGGCAATCTCTGCATGCAATTGGCTGAGAAATTGGGCGCTGCCTTGCTGCTCACCTTAGGCGCCAAAGGCGTTGTAGACGAGGCTTATCCGCTTGTGCTGGGAGGCTTGGGTGAAGGAGGCAGCAAGGCAGGACTTGCGGCGCTGGCCCAGGCGGATTTGCTCGTGACCTTGGGAGCAAGCTGGTTTCCCCGCTCGTTTGTTCCCGCCGACCTGCCAGTCGTACAGGTCGATCACAACCCGACAGCGATCCACGCTCACCCTCAGCTGTCGCCCGTTATAGCCGAGTTGAGCGATGTGCTGCCCCTCTGGCTGCGGCGCCTTGACAAAAAAACGCCCGATCCAGGCTGGACGGCTCAGGTTAAGCGCTGGCATGCTTCCTTTTGGCAAGAGACAGAGCGGTTGGTCGAACAAGGGACAGAGGAGCTGATCAAACCGGAAACACTCATGCATGCCTTGTCCCAGGTGGTTGATGACAATGCCATCATTGCCCTGGATACTGGCGAACACACCATCTGGTTCAACCGCGCCTTTCGGGGGAGGGCCCATTTTCCGCTTTTCTCAGGCAAATGGCGAACCATGGGCTATGGCCTTCCAGCCGCGATCGCAGCCAAGCTGAACAATCCTGATCGGCAAGTGGTCGCCATTGTCGGAGACGGGGGCTTGCAAATGGCTTCTGGAGAATTGATGACAGCTGCAGCAAACAACCTTCACTTTCCGCTGATCGTCATAAACAACAAGACACTGGGACTGGAGGAGTGGAAGATGATTCAGTCGGGGCTTGTCCCGTTCGGCACTCGTCTGGAAAATCCCGACTTTGTGAAATGGGCCGAAGCTTGCGGGATTTCGGGCCGCCGTGTACGTGCCATTCGCGAACTGCTGCCTGCCTTAAAAGAGGCGATGGCCGCGCAGAAGCTTATCCTCCTCGACATACAGTGCACTCTTCCGACACTGACAGAGAGAAAACGAGAAATTCCCTTCCAAGCCCAAGCTGCAAATGTTTATAATGAAAGAAAAGTCTGAGAAGCGAATGGCAAAAAGATACGAGCAAGGAAAGCGATAGGGAGCAGGGAGGAGGGCGATTTATGGAAAGCTTGCGCGGTGAGATTCGGGTAGCGGATCAAGTAGTGGCAGTGATCGCAGGCGTTGCATCGGCTGACATTTCCGGTGTCTCGGTGCGCTCCGGAGGATTTTATCACGATCTGGCCAAAAAACTCGGGGGGAGCGGCAAAGGAATCTACGTTGTCGTTACGGACGGTTCTGTGACCATAGAGCTGCGAGTATCGATCAAATATGGCATGCAAATACATCAGGTTTGCCGGCAGCTTCAGCAGCAGGTAAAGGAGACTGTCGAGTCGCTGACAGGTCTGTTTGTGGAGGCGGTGCATGTACATGTGGATGGAATCGAGATGTAGCAAAAAGGACCTGCAAAGCTGGCAGGTCCTTTTGCGTTTGTTGCCTTTATCGGTTGGCGTACAACTGTTTTTGTCCTTGTTCAATTACTTTTTGCCGGCTGACTTCTCGGGAGACGCTGAGCAGGATTCCCGTGGAGATCAGGATCACGAGCAGGGAAGAGCCACCGTAGCTGATAAAGGGCAAGGTTACTCCCGTCAGCGGGATGAAGGACGTGACACCGCCGATGTTGATGAAAGCCTGAATCCCGATCATGCCGACAATGCCGATACCAGCCAGGCTTGCGAATGTATCCTGAACCTTCAGGCAGATGTGGATTCCGCGCAACAAAAACAGCAAGTACACCAACAAAAACAGGCTTGTCCCGATAAAGCCAAACTCTTCGGAGATAATCGCGAAGATGAAGTCTGTATGGGCTTCCGGCAAGTACAGATACTTCTGAATGCTCTTGCCAAACCCGGTGCCGGTCAGCCCGCCGTGGGCGATAGCGATCAGCGATTGCTTGATGTGATAGCCCGTTCCCAAGGGATCGCTCAATGGATCCAGAAAGGAGGTTAGCCGATTCCAGGCGTGATCCTTTTTCATGACGTAGGCGAATACAGCAAGAGTGGTGACCGGGAATCCGATCATAAACAAATGGCTTAGCCGCGCCCCGCCGCAAATCAGGACAACGATTGCAGAACCGAGCAGGATCGCTGCCGTTCCCATGTCCGGCTGGGCTACGATCAGACCGAAAAATACGCCGGTGACCACGAGCGGAGGCATAAGCCCCTTTTTTAAATCACGGATGCCAGCGCCTTTTTTGGAGACTATCGCTGCCAGGTACAGAATCAGCCCCAATTTGGCGAACTCTGCCGGCTGCAAATTGGCCGATCCAAAACTGAACCAGGACCGCGCCCCCTGTATATCCGTCCCGATGCCGGGAATCAGGACCAGGAACAGCGACAGAAAACAGACCAGCATAATCAGGAGGTAATTCTTTTTGTAAAAGGAGAACGGGATGTTCATTGTGACCAGCATCGCAAATATGCCCAGAAGCAGCCACATCGCTTGCCTTTTCACGAAAAACAGCTCGTCTCCGCCACACTGTTTGCAACCGCTGGACGTAAAGCTTGTCAGAGCGTATATCGAGCTTGAGCTCAATACCATCGTGATGCCGAAGCCCACCAGGAGAGCGGTCAACAACAGCAACAAAAAGTCGGGGACGCCCCGCGTTTTCATGAGAGAAACCTCCCCCTTGACGTGAAACAGAGAGGGGAAGCCTCTCTGTTCTGTAAACTCGCTATGAGCCGGATGCAGTTGGATTAATAAGCGGAAAGCTTCTCGTTCAAGACTTGCAGCTTACGTTTTGCCGTTTGCACGACCGAATCCGGGATCGGGAAATCGTAATCCAATCCGTGAGGGAACAAGTGTTTGCCCATGTAAGGGTCATCCAACTTTAAAACAGCATGGCTGTCTTCCAGTTTTCCCTCGATGGCATTTGCTTCAATCCGCAGATAGTAGACATTGCCTTTATCTTTCAATTGATAATCGTATGTAGCGTGTTTGTAATCCCAAGCTCCGCGAACAAACCCCAGGTCACTCATGTAATGATCCAGATCGGCGAGCATGACTTCCTTGTTGCCGATCCCTGTGTCCTTGATAACCATTGATTTTCCTCCTACAAATGGTAAGTTATTCACTACCTTATATTAGTCTGTTTTCGGAAAGAGCGCAATGGATAAGTCGTGTCTCTGGCAGGATGCCCGATTTCCCAATTTATGGTATACTTAATAACTACAATAGGTGAGCTCCACAAGGGCGGTCGGTTCATCCCCGTTTTAGGAAAGGGGGTGATAGCATGACAGTATATGAAGCACTAAGTCTGATGGTAGCGTTCGGGACCTTAGTCTTAATGCTGTCTACCAGTAAGAAGAAGTAGACCTCCCTTGAGCCTGACAGCCGGGAGGTCGACACCGAGGAAGTGAGAGCCGCCCCCCCAAATGGGGAACAACTATTGTAATCTTCGACCGTACGGGTGCTGCTATCACCCTGCGGTCTTTTTTTGAACATCACTCGGTGTGCGATGCCGTCGCTGACATCACCTTACCATATTACCACAACGCTTGGAGACATTCCTAGTCGGAATTCGGGGAAGCTCGTCCAAAGCGCATGAAACTTGGTTTGGCCGGACAAACTACAATTGTTATCAGCAAAAGGAGGAGAGAATGATGGCAAAGGTAGAAAACCGCACCTTGCGTGAGATCATGACAAAAGATGTGGCAACCGTGACCCTTAAAGATAACGTTTACGAAGTGGCTTGCAAGATGCGCGACTGGAACGTCGGCGTCATCCCTGTTGTCGATGAGAAAGAAGATGTCATCGGCGTGATCACAGACCGTGACATCGTGATCCGCGGCTTGGCGGAAAAACGCGAAGGTTCGGCCGCTGTCGAAAACGTCATGACCCGGGATATTATTTTGGGTCAGCCAGGAATGACTGTCGACGAGGCAGCTAAAATTATGGCCAAGAACCAAATCCGCCGTCTGCCTGTCGTGGAAAACGGAAAGCTGGTCGGCATCGTCGCCCTTGGGGATATGGCTGTCCGCGAGGTTCACCACGATGAAGCGTCCGAAGCGCTCTCCCAAATCTCCGAACCGCTGGGCAATGCGTAAAATCCTGGTGTGATTTCTCCCCATATAATAATGAAGAGAAGAGGCTGTTGCTGCTGCAGCCTCTTCTTTTTTATTCGTAAAAATCCCCTTTACTATAACGTAACGGAAAGGTTTACAATGTGCTAAAGAAAGCGCGAAAGGAAGAAAGACGTGCAGATCAAGGAAATGGCTGAACGCTTGCAAATCACGGCCCGGGCAATCCGTTTCTATGAAGAAAAAGGACTGATTTCCCCCAAAAAGGAGAAGCATTCCGGATACCGCCTGTTTACCGAAGCGGACGTCTGGAGGCTGCAGACCGTTATTACGTTAAGAGAGGTGGGCATGCCGATCGAAGACATTCGGGAGCTATTGCAGCGCCTTGACGAAGAAGAAGAGAGCTTGCTCCATTACCTGGAAATTCAGCGCTCCTGCATGTATGACCGGTGGATCGAGCTGAGCAGAGTCATCCAGACGACCGAGCAGATGATTGGGCGGATCAAACAGCAGGGAAGAATCGATCCGGCAGCCTTGTTCGAATTGGCTGAAGGCAACAAACGGCTGCGGCAGATGAGAAACAACTGGGTGGATCGCTGGAACTTCAACCAGATCGCCGATGACTACGATGCTTCGATCAACGGCAAAAAACAGGGCTTTTACCCGTATGAGAATTACGAGCTGGTACTGCGGGAAGTGGTCACAGTTACTGCTCCCCGCCGGGATGAGTCTGGTCTGGACGCGGGGACGGGCACGGGGAACCTGGCAAAGCTGTTTCGGGAAAAGGGAGTCAGGATGAGTGCGTTTGATCAGTCTCCGCAAATGCTCAAGCAATGCCAAAAGAAAAATCCGGGGATGGAGACAAAGCTTGGCTCGTTTTTTGCCTTTCCGTATTTCGGCGGCACCTTTGATTTTGTCGTGACCAGCTTTGCGCTTCATCATCTGACCGACGACCAGAAAACGCTTGCTTTGGCCGAATGCAAGCGGGTGCTTGCCCCGGAGGGACGACTCGTGATTGCCGACTCGATGTTTGTGAATGAGGAGCATAGAGCCCTTCATATACGAGCGCTTCTTCAAGCTGGAAGTACAGAGGCTGTTGCAGAAATCGAGGATGAATATTACGCGGACCGCAGCAAGCTTGTGCAACATCTCCAGCAGCTCGGTTTTTCCGTCGAAGCCCGTCAACTGACCACGTATGTACATCTTATAAAAGCTTGGCTGTAGGAAACCGGCCTTCCCAACTTTTGGGCTTATCCACGATGACATCCGCCTTTTCCGCTGCATAGGCTGTAACGAGAAGGAAAGGGGGACCTCGCATGGGGTTGTTCGATAATTTTTTCGACCGGGAAAATGATGAGCTGCTGTGGATCATCATCGTTGTGGTGGTGCTGCTTTTTTTGTTTAACTCCGACCGTGACTGACAAGAAAATAGGTCTCGTTGCATAATTGACGGGAAGGAACAAAACGACCTTGGAGACAGGTCGTTTTTATTTTGCAAGGAACATGTGCACATATGTTCGCAAACGGTGGTTGACCACTACTGATGCATCCGTTACGCTGGTAATCAGCACCAAGAAAAAGGAGATGGCAAGAACATGAGACGTTTGAGTGCCTGGCTCGTTATCGTGGCGTTTCTTCTGTACGCGTGTGGGGCGCCCGAACAGCCAAAGCCGAACGGCGAAATCACAGCCACCGTCAAACGGGTGGTGGACGGGGACACGTTCGAGATTGGGACAGGAGAGAAGGTTCGCCTGATCGGGGTAGATACACCGGAGACGGTAAAGCCCAACCACCCTGTCGAGCCCTACGGGAAGGAAGCCAGCAACTTCACCAAAGAACTGCTTACAGGGCAAGAGGTGCGCCTCGTTTTTGACGTGGAGCCGCATGATCGATACAAGCGGTTACTCGCCTATGTGTATTTGATGGATGGCACATTCGTCAATGAAAAATTGGTGAGAGAAGGCTATGCCAGAATTATGACAGTCCCTCCGAATGTAGCCAAGGCGGATGTGTTTCTGCAAGCGGAAAGGGAAGCGAGGGAACAAAACAGAGGGCTGTGGGGATTAGAGCCGTCAAGCGAGAAAACGGGAACCAAAGACGGGAAAACCGGGCCCAAGGACAAGGCAGAATCCAAGAACAAGAACGGAGAAGCCGGCGATAAGAAGACTGAGGCCAGCGACAGTAAGACTGAAGCCAGCAACGAGAAGACAGAAGCCAACAGCGAGAACACGGCACAATCGGAAACACCGCCTTCTGGAAAGCTGATCAAGGGAAATATCAATTCCAAAGGGGAAAAAATCTACCACGTTCCCGGTTCGAGAAATTACGAACAGACCAAGCCGGAAGTCTGGTTTGCGACGGAAGAGGAAGCGCAGGCTGCCGGCTATCGTGCGCCAAAGCGTTAATCCCAGGAATACAGCCAAGAAGGTTGGGGAAAAATGGGGATGATTGTCTCTGAAAGGAGTGTCCCCATGAAAATCGCAAAATCCAAACGCTTGGCCTACCGCCTGTTGATCCTGCTCGGTATCGCCATCGTAATCGAGTTTGCCCTCTTCAGTACCCGTGATGCGGAAACGGGAGGAGTAAACCAAGCGGTGGAAGAGCATCAGAAGAAACCCACGCTAGAGGTGACGCACAGTCTGGAGAAAAATGACCTTCACCTGAAGATGAAGGTGGCGAATTTTACGTATTCAATCGAAAATATGGGCAAGGAAAACCGCCAGGGAGAAGGCCATATCCACATCTATCTGGATGGAAAAAAGGTCGCGAAAGCTTTTGAAGACAACTATATCTTGAAAAACATTCCAAGCGGTTCACACGACGTGGTCGTCGAACTTGCCCATAACAATCACGATTCCTACGGCATCAAGCAAGAGTTCCGGGTTGAGGTAAAGCCCTGACTAACGAGAGGCGCAAACAGGCGGGCACAAAAGCAGAAAGCCGACATCCGGCACTGGCGCTGGATTGTCGGCTTTTCTATTGGCTGCTCGGAGTGTTCGGCAATTAGCGGAACAAAACCGTCACTTGCGCTTGCTTGTCAGGGACAGAAAGCACAAGCGTCGGATAGCTGATCACCTGAGTGGTCATGGATCCGGCAGCAGGCTTCTGCTCGCGGACATGGATCACATATCCATGGGCCCCTTTTCGTTCAACCTTGTCTGCCACCAATCGGTACCCCCCGGTAGGGCGTTTTCCGGCACCGATAACGATATACGTTTTTTGATCGGTACGGACGACGGAGTGTCCGCCGTTTTTCCGGACCGTGCGCAGGGCATCTTGCACCGCTGGCGGATAGGGAGCGGCAACGCTTTGCAAACCATCCGCTTCCACGGCAGCTTGCGTTGGGGTAGGATGATCTATATGGAACGGTTGGCCTGTCAATGACAAAGATGCAGCCAAAAGCAAACTGTACCATGCGTGTAACACAGGCATACCTCCTACATGTCGTTTTATCAATAAAGCAAATGAGGTGAATGGCGTGCGCATCCAGCAGGGTGTCGAGTTTCTGTCACAAACAACCCAAGAGCATATGCTAGAAGAGCATGCCAAACGGTTCGGCATCCAGGATGGTCGTAATTTGACTGACCTGTTAACCGATCCGCTCTTTATCAATACGTTCTGGAAGAAAGCCGAAGATAGCGAAAAAAAGGTGATCCGCTTCTTTGTCACTTCTTCAGCCAGAGGATTTTTACGCAAGAAAGACTGGGAAAAGATCGTTCAGCGCGAAGGACGATTGCTGTCGGTCGGGTTAAACAAGCTCCGCCGACTCGGAATGATCCTCACCGTCCGAAAAATGTGGGGCGAGGTCGGTTACATGATGCCGAAGGAAGTGAGAGAAAGGCTGACCTTTTGCCTCGTGCCCGAGCATCACTTCACTCTCTCTCCCGCTGAGACGCTCCCTTATTATATAACAGCAGGCAGAGGGATACATCTGGATCTTTTTGGGGTTCTTTCCTTTTTGCGAGAAACAGAAGTCCCGCTGACCGTCAAGGGCAGTATCCACCGCCGGATTCTCCAGAAAATAACGCCATTGCTTACACTTTCCGACGAGCATGTGGAAGGATGGGCGAGCCATTCCATTCCTGAATCAAAAGATGGTGAAAGGGCGCTGACGGTGGTCGTCGACCTGGCGATCCGTCTTGGACTGATCCGTGCCGGAGGAGGACAGCTCGTCCTGGAAAATCAAAACGTTGCGAGGTGGCTGCAAGCAAGCCAGGAGTCAAGGTGGAACGAGCTTTTTCAACTGGTTGCAGAAGAATACTTGCCCCATGACAGCTGGTGGGATGGACTTCTTGTATTGATGAAGGAGAGCAAATCCGAAGAATGGCATAAGCTGGATGACCAGATCCAGGCGCTCGCTGACGCTGGCTTTCGTGTTCCGGACGATGCTGCTGCCCTTGCTGTGACAAGGTGGCTGCATCTACTGCTGGGGTTCGGGTGGCTGTATCTGGGGACGACTGCCGAGGGAGAGGTTTATTGGCGTTGGAACAGCCTGCCTCGACTGGCTATCGAGGAGCGTTGGTTTATCGATCCGGCAGGAATTGTTACGATACCGCCGCTGGTTCCGTTAAAAGCAGTCTGGGAAATCAGCAGATTTTGTCCGCTTGTCTTTACCGGGGATTTGATTCAGGGCGAGCTTCAGGCAAGGTCCCTGCAATCTTTTTTGACGGCCGGCGGAAAAGAGGAAGAGGCCATCGGTACTTTGCGGCAATATTGCGCCCATCCGATGCCTGAATCCGTTGAGCAGATGATCAGGCAGTGGGGAAGAGAGGCCCGTCAGATTCAGCTTGAGCCCATGGTCAGAGTTCGAACTGCACATCCGGGATTATTGGAAGAACTGAAAACCCTCGAGCCATTCCGTCCTTTCCTCGCAACCATCATTTCTCCGACCGATTTTCTGATTGCGCCCCAGCAGGAAAAGGAAGTGACCGCGCTTTTGCGTAAATACGGATACGCTCCGTACACGCCGAAAAAAGCCATGGAAGATCGGCCCGTTCCCGAGCAAGGAAAGGAAGGGGGGCCTGACGGGCTGTTTACGATCGTCCGTCCATGGGATGGGTTTGCCGTGGAAAACACGTTCCCTGATCAGCTGGAGGGCCTGCATCAGCTGTCTGAATTGCCCAAGATGTGGACCCGGCATTTCCAGGCGTATCACCCGCAAACCATGCGTACGCTGCTGCAGCGTGCATCGGAGCTCGGATTGGAGATTGAGGCGGAAATGCAGGACAAAAACATAAAAGCAGGGATCCCGCGTCAGGTTGTGGTCGAGATGGGATACTGGTATGTATTTCTGGAAACGGGCAATAAAAAACAGAGATGCCGTCTGGATGACATCAACCGGGTGCGCATTGTACTACCCGAATATCTGTACTAGCTCGCTGGCTTCGTGATACAATAAGAATCGACTTATGAATAAGCAAAGGAGGTCTCGATGATGGAAGCGTTGAAAACAGTGGATATGACTGAGCTCATCCTGCATTCGCACGAGCTGTCGACGATGATCAACAAGTCCCGCGAGGTCTCAGATTATACGCTTGCCAAACAGGCGATGGAAGCAGATCGGGAAGCCCAGCGGCTGCTCGCCCTGTTTGAGCGGAAAAAAGACCAGTACGAGGACGTTCAGCGGTTCGGGAAATATCATCCCGATTACGATAAAATATCGACCGAGATCCGGCAGTTGAAGCGTTCGATCGAGATGCTCGACTCTGTTCAGGCGTTCAAGCGGGCAGAAGGCAATCTCGATCAGCTCTTGTATGAAGTAAGCCGTACGATTGCCGATTCCGTGTCAAGCAGCATTAAAGTGCCCAGCAATAATCCATTTCTGGAAGCGAAAAGCAGCGGTTGCGGCGGCGGCGGCAGCTGCGGCTGCAGTACGAGAAAACATTCATGACGGATTCGAGCGAAACAGGCAGCAATCTGCACAAAGGTTTCCGCAGCAAAATTTCTTGTCTCCCGGGATGAGGAAGCGATATCGGAAAACCTGCACCATACCCGCAGTCCGCACATACGCACATTCCGGTTGAATGACGGTCCCGGCCGCTACCCGCTCCCCTGCCTCTTGCAGATAATCGCCTAGCTGCGGGGGAGGGAGCGGACTTGTTACATACAAAAAGCGGTTGCCGGCGTATTCCCGGAAATAAGCGTCAAGAACGACTCTCTCATCTCGAAGCATGGAGATGAGTTGTTGATACAGTTGATCGATAAGCATTTATCTGTCCCCCGTTCATCTGGAGCCCGTCCATGTTATTTTACCAAGCAAGGAAAGGAGCACGACGGCCGTTATGAGAGAAAGACGACTGGGAGTTGCGGTATGGGTGAAAAACCCGCGTGCTGCCAAAAATTTACGCAAATTTGGAACCATTCATTACATCTCCAAACGGTTAAATTACGTCTCGATGTATGTGGATGCCGACCAAATCGACGACATTATCCGAACGATGGAGCGGCTTCACTTTGTGACAAAAATCGAGCGTTCCCACCGTCATGAAATTCCGATTGAGTACAACAACGCCAAGCCGGACAAGGCGAAGGAGTACGACTACAAGCAGGAGAAGCATCAGCTGATGGCTTTGGCCGATACTCTACTCGGAGAAAACGGACTTGCGCCAGCAGGAATTTCGACAGAATCTGTACGTTAAGCTGCCACATTTCGGCAGCTTTTTTCCTTTTGCTGCATTCCCGTACGTGATATGCTAAAGAATAGGAACAACCCTGTAAAGATGCGCATGATTGCGTTTTCATTCGCATCAAATAGAGAGAAAAGGGAAGGGCGGGTGCGTGATGGTACGTTTGGATATTAACTGCGACCTGGCAGAAGGCTACGGTCGGGGACGTCAAGCGGAAGATTTGGGTATCATGAAGTGGATTACCTCTGTAAACATTGCGTGCGGTCTTCATGCCGGAGATCCACATATTATTGCCAGGACTGTAGAGGCTGCGATTCGCAGCGGGGTCAAGATCGGCGCGCATCCGGGTTATCCGGATGTACAGGGATTTGGGCGTCGTTCGATGAATTTGACGGTTCGCGAAGTGTATGAGCTCGTCCTGTATCAGGTGTCGGCTCTCGATGGAGTCAGCCGCGCACTCGGCGGAGAGCTTCACCACGTAAAGCTGCACGGGGCACTTTATAACGAAGCGGCGGAACGCCCCGAGCTGGCGGAAGCAGTAGCGCGTGCTGTGTCTGACATAAATGAAGATCTGATTTTGTACGCCTTGTCAGGAAGTGCTTTGGTCGAGGCGGGGCTTGAATACGGTCTTCAGGTGGCGGAAGAGGTATTCGCTGATCGGGCGTATTTGCCTAATGGCAGATTGGCGCCGCGGGAGCTGGAAGGCAGTGTGCTGATCAGCAAGGAAGAGCAGATGGAGCAGACCAGACAACTGGTAATGAAGCAAAAGGTGAAAACCGTCGATGGAACAAGTATCGCTTTGGCTGCCGACACGCTGTGTGTGCACTGCGAGAGCCCGGATGTTCTTCAATTTTTAATCGAGCTGCATCGTTGGGCCAAACAAAACGATGTCAAGCTGGAAGCGATCGCTCCTCGCTAAGAAAGACAGTCGAAAAACAGGGAAAAGCCATGCCGGCCCCGTCCGTCCTAAGACGGCACAAAGCCGGTATGGCTTTTTTATTCGAGGCTCCAGCGGCCGTCCTTGCTGGTTAGGATCAGATCGCCCAGCCGCTCCGCTTCGTCCCGGTCATGGGTTACCAAAAGGAAGGGAATTCGCCATTTTTCGTGAATCCGCAGCAATTCATCCTGACACTGGCGTCTCGTATCCGCATCCAGAGCAGAAAGCGGCTCGTCCAGCAGCATAATATCAGGCTGGGTCGCCAATGCGCGGACGAGGGCCACTCTTTGCTTTTGACCCCCTGACAGTTGATGGGGATATTTTTGCAAAAGATGATCAATCCCTACTGATTGCAAAAGGTCGTTGAGCTGATCCTGATCATCGCGGTGCATGCCGTAACGGATATTTTGCGCGACGGTCATATGCGGAAAGAGGGCGTAATCCTGGAACAGATAGCCAACTTTTCGCTTTTGTACGGGCAGCTTGATATTGGCTGCGTGATCAAAAAAAAGACAATCAGCCAGTTGGATCCTCCCGCTGTCAGGATGGGCGAGCCCCGCGATACAGTTAAGGATCGTTGTTTTCCCCGAGCCGGACGGTCCAAACAGGACGATGATTTCATCTTTGGTATCAAAACGGGCGGACAATTCAAACTCCGGCAGGCTTTTCTGAAAATCCACATGCAGCATGTTCGATCCCTCTCTCATCACTTCGTGTTGGCAAAACGGCGCAAGCTTCGGCGGCTCCACCAATTCAGCCAGACAGTCGTGCCCATGCCCAGTGCGACGATGACAATCACCCAGAACATCGCCTTGTCCATTTGCCCGGCTTCTACCGCAAAGTAAATCGCTACGGGGATGGTGTCTGTTTTTCCCGGAATGTATCCGGCCAGCATGAGCGTCGCGCCAAACTCACCGAGACCTCTTGCAAAGGAGAGGACAAGCCCCGCCAAGAGCCCGGGCCAGGCGAGCGGGAAAGAGATGGTCCAAAAGACGCGCCACTCGGAAGAGCCCATCGTCCGAGCGGCGTCTTCAAAGCGGCGATCGATACCTGAAAAAGCGGCCTGGGCGCTCTGATACATCAAGGGAAAAGAGACGACGATCGAGGCGATCACGGCTCCGGTCAGGGTAAAGACCACCTGTATTCCGAACATATCGTTGAGCAGTTGGCCGAGAAAGCCGTTTTTCCCGAATGCGAGCAGCAGTCCAAATCCGACAACGGTCGGCGGGAGGACGATCGGCAGCAGGATGAGCGACTCCAGAAAGTGCTTTCCCCAGAAATCTTTTTGCGTCAAGAGACGTGCCATCAACAAGCCGGTAACAAAAACAACAGAAGTGGAGATGGCGGCCACTTTCAAAGAGAGAAGCAAGGGTGTCAAATTGGAATCCACGTACCGTCCATCTCCTTTAGCTGAAAATCTGGATCATCGATTACTGAAAGCCGTATTTCTGCAAAATTTCTTTTCCTTTTTCACTGCCCAGGTAGGCGATGAAATCTTGGGCAAGCTCGGCTTGCTTCGTGGAGGAGATGACTGCGCCGGGGTAGACGATCGGCTTATGCCATTCCTCATTTGCGGTGGCCGCGACTTTTACTTTTTCCGAAATGGCGGCATCGCTCGCGTAGACGATACCGGCTTCGGCGTTCCCCGATTCGACGAAAGTCAGCACCTGGCGTACGTCGCTTCCGAATACAAGCCGGTCTGTGAGCGGCTCCCACAGTTTCAGATGTTCCAGCGCTTCCTTGGCATAGCGTCCGGCGGGAACGCTGTCCGGTTGGCCGACTGCCAGGTGTTTGATTTCCTCCTTGGAGAGGTCTTCAAAAGAAGCGACGGAAAGCGTGCTCTCTTTTCCGACAACCAGCACCAATGTGTTTTTGGCAAAATCGGTGCGGGAGTCTTTTGCTATCAATTGTTTCTCTTCCAGCCTGTCCATGTCCTTCTTGCTGGCAGACAGGAACACATCGGCTGGCGCTCCTTGCTCGATCTGGGTGGCAAGCTTGCCAGAGCTGCCCATCACGTATGTAAGGGTGACGCCGGGATGCTCTTGTTCAAACAGTGGCTTTATTTCGTTTAATGCGTCCGTCAAGCTGGCGGCGGCAGAGACGGTCAGCTCGACTTGAGGCGGTTTTTCGGTTGATGGGGCAGCAGTCTCCGGTTGTTGCGTTTGCGGCTGCGCGGTCTGCGTGGAACATCCGGCGGTCAGCAGCAAAAGAAATACAAACAGCAGTGTTGAGAGATGTTTCTTGAAATGCGGATACATGAAGGAACCTCCGATTCATATTTAGTTATAATTAAATATAACTAGTTATAACTAGATTATATGGAAATGTATTTGATAATCAATTGCGAATTTCAAAAAGTTAAACGAAAATAGTAAGTACGACGATAGGAATAAGAGGGACGAAACACGGGGGGCAGACATGACTCACGATAATTCATACACGACGGAAGAAATTGCTAAACTGCTGCGGATATCCAAGCTGACCGTTTATGACTTGATCAAAAAAGGGGAGCTGCCTGCCTACCGCGTGGGCAGGCAAATGCGCGTGGATGCGTCCGATCTGGAAGCCTACAAAAACCGGGCCAAGGGAGAATATCGCGGCGTGCAGCCGTACCCCGTGCAAACAGGCGGCGCTCCGTTCGGTACATCCCATGTGAATGCCCAGCACAGTCAAATGCGCTCCGTCATTATCAGCGGTCAGGATGTAAGTTTGGACATACTGGCCAATTATTTGGAAAAACGCAGCAACAGCATTCGGCCGCTCCGTTCTTACGTAGGCAGCATCAACAGCTTGTGGGCGATGTACAAAGGGGAGGCAGATATCGTCAGCACCCACCTGTACGACGGCGACACGGGAGAATACAACATCCCGTATGTGCGGCGAATGTTGAGCGGCCATCGCTTTCTCGTCATCAACATGCTTTCGCGTTGGGCGGGTTTTTACGTCCAGCCTGGCAACCCGAAGAAGCTGTCGGCGTGGGAAGACTTCCGCAGAGCGGGGGTTCGCATGGTCAATCGCGAGAAGGGCTCCGGGATTCGCACATTGGTCGAAGAGCAGTTCCGACAACGCGGCATCATGGGTCATGAAGTGGCAGGGTTTGAGCGTGAGGAAGGGAACCACCTCGCCGTTGCCGGGGCTGTCGCAAGGGGAGAAGCGGACATCGGCGTAGGCATTGAAAAAGCGGGGCAGCTGGTCGGGGTTGAGTTTCTTCCGGTCATCCAAGAACGATATGACCTGGTGATACAAAAAACGGATGAAAATAAAGAGCTGATCCGGTACGTCCGTGAAATTTTGCTTTCCGAAGAATTTCAAAATGAGTTGGCTACCATCGGAGGCTACGATTTGGCGGATACCGGGAAGATTTTGTATGAGACCTGGTGAGAAGCGAGCTGATGCGGCAGGCGAACACCAGGCTTGGAAACAATTGTCTGCAGATTTCTGCACAGTTCAGCAAATTTCTACTCAGTTCAATCGTTATTTGATACAATAACAGGATAAAAATAGACGCTTGTCGCTCAAAAGTTGGGGGCTGGCATGAAACCTTTGCATAAAACAAGCTTGTTAATTTGTTTAGCCATATTGATCCCGTTTGCTTCAGCAGCGGTGGTTCTCAATTGGCAGACTGTTTCTACATGGTTATCCGCATTGGACAAACCGGAGGCAAAACAGGAAACCGGCGTTGACCCTTTTTCCTATGATCCGCCGGTTCCGTCTCTTGTGAGAGATTTGAAGCCTTTCTACCGAATACGGGCCGAGCTGCACGCCTCGGAAGCAAAAATCAAGGGAACCGTCACGCTTGATTTTGACAATCCGGGAACGAGGGATGTTCGGCTGTTCCTATACGATTACAAATGGAGTCCGATGTCGATAACCTCCATCCGTTACAAGGACAAGTCTCTTCCTTTTAACAGGCGCCAGGCGGTTGTTCAGCTGGCAAATCCGCTTGGACCAGAGAAGAGAGGAACGCTGACCATCCAGTTTGAAAACCCGGTTCCGCGCCGCGGCACGAGATTTGGAGTAAAGGATGATATCTGGACGCTGACCACCTGGTATCCGATGCTGGGCGCCCAGGATCAGAGCGGACAGTGGTATGAACCGCCGCAGCGCATCAACTTTGGAGACCCATTTGTCTATCATTACGGAGATTACGATGTTTCGTTCATCTCTCCGCAAGGCTACAAATGGGTGAGCACGCTCGGGCTCGGCGAATCCAAGGCTGTGGAAGGAAACAGGCAGGAAGTCCGTTACCAGGGAAATAACGTGCTGAATTTCAACTTGGTAGGAAGTCCTTTGTACCAGATCGAGACCGTTACGTTTCCACCAAACCTGACCGTAGATATTGCCTCGGTTGACAAACGCAACATCGCCCGGATCAAGACGATCGCCGAATCCGTCATTCCGACCTATTCCGAGTGGTACGGGCCCCTTCCGTACCAGCGGGTGGCCATCGCCGAGACGAGCACGGGCACGACCTATGCCATGGAATACGCCAACTTGGCGATTTTCAAAAGGGACCTGCAGCAAAACAGCCTGATCGATCACTGGCTGCCTCATGAGATTGCCCATCTCTGGTGGTACAACAGCGTGGCAACGCTGGAAGCCCGTTACGGTTGGGTTGATGAAGGGCTCGTGGAACACAGTGTGGTCCACTATCAGCGGGCTCGGCATGGCGCAGCGAAAGCGGAATCCTTGCTGGCTGATTACAGGCGGGATGTCGACCGCCTTTCGCAGAAGTATCCATACGGAAAGCTGAGCAAAGAGCTCCATCAGTTTGCCACGCAAGACGAGTTTCACTGGACCTGGTATTCCAGAGGAGCGCTCTTGTTCGAGAATCTCCGGCAACAGGTGGGGGATGATGCGTACAGACGCTTCTTGCAGCGAGTGCAGCGCACCTACCACGGCAGCATCATCGGACCGGCTCATTTGGATCAGGCGTTGGGACAGGTTTTGCAGGGGGAAGCTCGGTATTTCGTTCCAAATATTGAGAAGCACAACAACGAGCCTTTTGCACCCGTAACATTGATTCCTTATTTGACCACGGTTGTCGAGGGCCTCAGCTACTATCCCGAGGTACCATCGAGGATGACTGGCCAGACCGCGTATTTGCCGCTGCGAGACGTTGCAGAAAAGCTCGGTTATCGCGTCGACTGGTTGGAGGAGAAAGCGGCGATCGAGATAAAAGGGTACGGACGAACCATCTGGATCAAGGAAAAAAGTACATACGCCGAGCTGGACGGGAAGAAGGTTGATTTCGGGAAGCCGATGATCGAAATCAAGGGACGAGCATTGGCTCCGCTCGCCTTTTTTGAACAGGTGCTGGGCAGCGAGGCGGATTTGGACGAGAAGTCCAGGACGGTAAAATTGCAGGTACCATCCGGAAAAACTGGTGGGGGAGGCAGGCTATGAGAAGCAATCTGATTCTCGTCGGATTTATGGGAACGGGCAAGACAACGGTCGGAGCCGCTCTGTCCGAGCAGCTGGGCATGATTCATCGGGATCTGGACGACGCGATTGTCGAGCGTGCGGGCTGTACGATCCCGCAGCTCTTTGAGCATAAGGGCGAAGTGTTCTTTCGCGATATGGAAGCAGCCGTGCTCGCCGAGCTTCTCGAGCAGCAGGGGCTGGTGCTGACGACTGGAGGCGGGGCTGTTCTGCGAGCGGAAAATGTGGAGAAAATGCTCAAGGGAGGGCTGGTCGTCGCCCTGACTGCTACGGAAGAGGAACTGGTGCGGCGATTGCAGAACGACCAAAACCGTCCGCTTTTGGCCGGTGGAGTGGCCGCGCGGGTAAAAACATTGCTTGAACAGCGCAGGGATGCATACGCATTCGCACCGGTCCAGATCGATACGACCGGAAAAGCAGTCGCTGACATAGCAGCCGAAATCCGCCGGGCGATGGTTGAAAAGGGGCTCATCGGGAAAGACTAGAGAAAGGAAGCGCTCTTCTTTTTTCGCTAACGGAGCGATCCGCGCGTACGAAGGAGGCACGTGCGATGTCGTTTCAAGAATACCTGAAATATGTCACCAGACTGTTTGTCCGGTACGTGGAAACGCCGAAAACGGAGCGGCGGCTGAACAAGCCCCCAAGAGAGTCTTGGTCTGCGCGCTGGTTCGGGGCGATTCCGATGTCAATCAAGCTTCTGTGGCGCAAGTAACCTTGATCCAAACGGAGGAAAGCAAATGGCGAGAGTAGCTGTGGAGGGCTCCCTTACCCAAATCTCCAAGATGCTTCGTGACAATGGGTACCAGGTCGTTGATCTGGGAAACTGGCAAAATACAGTGGATGCCATCGTCATTACCGGACAGGATGTCAATGTGCTGAATGACCAGAGCAAGACAATCTCCGGGGCACCCGTTATCAACGCAGCGGGCATGACCCCGCAGGAAGTATTTCACGCGGTGCATGTCAGGCTGTCGCCTACGGAACATCGCTGACCATCTGGCGTTCAGCTGCAAGATCAGAACACGTTGAAAAGCTCTCTGCGGATTATTCCGACAGAGAGCTTTTTTCGGATGCAGGCTTCCGAATATGAAATTTTCCGACCTTGTTGGCATAGGCGTAAGGAAGGAAACGGAGGCCTTCATCCCATACGCCGATGTACGATTTATTCTCATTCCACATGTGCAAAGATCCGACCGAGAAAGGGGAGAGCACCTCGGAGTGGTACAAGCTGACAGCCAGCGTGATATCCTCGGCTTTCTTTTGCCATAGATCCTCCCATGTTACCGCCCTCTCGGGAGCTTGAGCCTGGACAAGCGGAGCAAACCAGCTGATATTGTCAAATGGATTGACTTCTTCCGCATGGATGATGCGAGCGGCCACAAGCTTCTGTCCGGGCACAGCCAAATCCTGCTCTTGCAAGCTGAAAATGACGGGTGCTTCCGCACGGGTCGTACTGAGATACCGCTCGCCCGTCTTGGCGTCGACCACCTGCTGTTCTTTTGGGAGCGAGACCAGCCAGTGCGAGGCGAAGCCGTCGTACACCGGTTCGGCCGCTATTTCGCGCGGAGCAAACGTATCGTCGAACAAAATGTACTCGCCAAGCCCGTATTCGAGCAGAACGAAGGTCGGTTTGCTTTCAGTAGAAGGGACTTCTCCCACGACCATATATCCCACTTGTTTGCTGCCTTGTGTCAAGCTGACAAGCCACTGGTGCTGATTGGCTCCCAGCGTTTGGACATCGATGCGGGCATCCCGCCAGTTTGCAAACTGAGGGTCTTGTCCGACAATGCTATTTTTCCATTCACCAATTTGTGTTTGAAAACGTTGATCCCATTGCCCTTCCTCTGCCAGAACGGCTGTCTGCCCGGGCAAGCAGAATGCCACCGCGAGCAGCAACGCAAAACACAGGGAGCGGGAAACCGAGGTTCTTTTAGTCACAAACAAGCACCACCTTTGTGGAAAGGCTTTCTATGGTACCTATTGTAACCAGTATGGCCGAAAAGATTTGTTGGTTATTGTCTCCTGCTGTTCGTAATTTCTCGCTGTCCTTTTACATTTTTCGCCGCTCGCCGGGCGGCTTGGCTTCAAGCGGGGCGGATTGCAGATAAAAAAGCCCGCCGTTGATGAATTGAACCGATACTCTCGGCTCGTACTGCCAGCGCATCTCTTCCATGCGCCGCTGCTTTTCCTCTGCGGGGGTACTGGCTACCCAGTCACCCTGGTCGATCTGTTCGCGGGGCGTCTCCTGAAAGCTGTTGGCCCGTAGAAAGTCAAGAATTCTTCCCCCTGCCAAACGATGTTCCTCCAAGGAAGGGGTGGCTTGCTGCTGATTCACAGGCATCTGCTGTCCATCTTCTTTTGGCGGGGAGGGACGGGCGGACGTGCTTTCCATCGCTGCACTTGCAGCGGACGTTATTCGTTCTGGACCGCTGTTTTCTCCATTGGCGGTTTCCGGGAGATCATCGTGCTGAAGTTTGTCTCTTCCCGTTTCCGAGTCTTCTTTAGACTCGTTCCCTTCACCGGTACCGCTGCTCTGCCTCTCTTCCAGCTCGCGGTAATACGCTTCCAGAATTTGCAGCTCCTCCTCCAGGCGCTGCTTCGCTGCGATTGCCCAAGTCTGGTCTGTATCAGCCAGTATGCGATGAATCTCTGCCTCCATCATAGCAAACCCTTGGCTGATTGTGATGCGGCGATCGAGTGTGTAGTGGTAATCCGGGATGGACGGCGCAAGGGAACGCTGCAAAAGGAACGGATAAAAATCGTGCACGATTTGCGGCTGGTGTAAATTGACCCCGAAATGCAGGATGAGATCACGCTTTTTGTCGCAAATGAAGGAGATCTTCCAGTTTACCCCGAGCCAGGGGACAAGCGGAACAGAGCGGCGGTTGGGGAGCCGGCCGCCGCTTTGCGGGAGTGTTTCATACATGCAGACAAAGCTGCCATGTTTGCGCGTCGACTGAAAGATTTGCTGCAGCCGGGCTGCTCCCAGATGGAGATGCTCTGCCCGCCTGTCGCTGGGCATTCGGTCGGCATCGAAGCAAAAGGTCAGCACCAGCGGCTGATAGGGCAGGTTCATCTTTTCAACCCAGCTCCAATAAAAGGGGCGGTTGCCGATATCCTTGTCTACTTCGACTGGCAGCTTGACCGTCAAAAAATCGGGATGCGTCTCCATGATGTGCGAAGAAAAGGCGGCCAAGTACTGCTCAACGTATTTGCGGACGTGCTGCTGGTTCATCGAGGAATCCCTCCAGACCTTCAGGATGCGGATGACATTTACTGTTCGGCTGTTTCCGGCAGCGGCCCTCCGGATCGTCCCGCCAATCGCATGGCGCGGATCGCTTGGCCCATATTGTCCAGCTTGAGAGCCATCTCTTTTTCCGATGAAGAGTCCATGATGATGCGGATCAGATTTTCTTCCAGCGATTGTTTGAAATTCAGCCGTTCGACGATGTCATCCAGCTCGCCGATCACCATTTCGAACAGATCGATTTTTTCGTAGAGGAGCTGCAGAATATGCTCTTCGATCGTTCCTGTCGTAGACAAGTTGTAAATGTGCACATCCCGCTGCTGACCCAGGCGATGCACGCGGCCGATCCGCTGCTCGACCCGCATCGGATTCCAGGGCATATCGTAGTTGATCACCTGATTGCAGAACTGCAGGTTGATCCCTTCGCCGCCTGCTTCCGTGGCGATCAAAACCTGCGCCCGATTTTGGAACAGCTCGGTCATCCAGTCCTTCTTGCTCCGCTTGAATCCTCCGCGAAACGGCACAGAGGTGATGCCGTGATCATGCAAGTATTTCTGCAAATAATTTTGCGTTGCCCTGTACTCGGTAAAGATAATCACCTTGTCGTCGATTTGCTGAATGAGCTCGACTGTTTTGGCTGCCTTCGAGTGCGTCTCGATTCTCTTGATCATCTCTACGAGCTCAAGTATTTCCGCCCGGACTGGGGAGTCTTCTGCCGCCCGCTGATGCATGTTGTAGAGGGTGAGAAAAGCGGCTTCGCGGCTGGAGCATACCTCGCGTTGCAGCGTGATGAGGGCCAGTGAATTATAGCCGCCTGAACCGGTGTGGTACTGTTCCTTGACGAAGCGGGTAACCCCCTCGTACAGGGCGGCCTCCTCCGGGGAAAGCTCGATCGGGATGGACTGAACGCGTCTGCTCGTAAAATGCACACCGCCGTCGCTTCTTCTGTTCCGAATCATCACTTTGTCCAGCTCGCACCTGAGCTGCTCGTTGTTTTTGGCTTGCCGTTTGCCCTCCACGTAAGTGGTCGAGAAGCTGGAAGTATGGCCGAGGTGGCCGGGCTTCAACAGGTTGATCAGATTGTAGAGCTCATCCATCTCGTTTTGAATAGGCGTGGCTGTCAGGAGCAGACAGTATTTTTTGCGGATCTCCTTGACGAACTGGTAGTTTCGCGTCTTTTTGTTCTTCAGTTTATGGGCTTCGTCAATGATCAGCATGTCGTAATCGATTCCAAGCACGTGCCGCCGGTGAGGATCGCGTTTGGCCGTATCGATCGAGGCTACGACGACGTCGTATTGCCGCCACATGTACTCCTTCTTTTGGGCGACAGCGGGTATCCCGAACTTCTGATTCAATTCTTTCGTCCACTGAATCACCAGAGATGCGGGCACGAGGATCAAGATTTTTTTCGCCAGCCCGCGGATCATGTATTCTTTCATGATCAGCCCGGCTTCAATCGTTTTGCCCAAGCCCACCTCGTCGGCGAGAATCGCACGGCCCCGCATTTCGTTTAAGACGCGCTCAGCCGTCTGCAGCTGATGGGGAAACGGTTGGAGGGTAGGCAGATATTGCAAGCACTGGAGCTGGTCGAACTCCCGGATAGCCATCGCCTTTTCGGCTTCCAAAGTAAGCTGGAACAGCTCCCATTTGTCCCAGGGACCGTCCTGCTTCATCCGCTCATGTAGCAAATCCATCCAATCGGTATCGAAGGAAACTGGAATGTTCGGCATATGACTACCTCCGCTTTGGGATTTTGTCATGAAAAGAGCCTTTCTATCAATAAATAGTGAACGTTATTCTTTTAAATAATAATTTTGTTAGCGATTTTGGGAGTTAATTCGCAATTTGCATATTTTCAAGAATGCGCTCACGTGGTAGGATAAAGAAGGAGTTCATTTAACTAGTATGGAATGTATCAGGAACATTTATGTATCACCCAGTATCCACCGCGAATGATGGTAGCAGGGAGAGACTGCTTGTAAGGCAGCGCCGAAGGAGCAAGCCGGAAACGGTGAATCTCTCAGGCAAAAGTACCTCTACTGGACGCATCTCTGGAGAGAGCTTCTACGGGAGCCACCAAAGGGGAAACTTGCGCAAGCGATGCCGGATGAAACGGCTCGCACAAGCGAGGCAACTCTCAGGTACCAAGGACAGAGGAGGAGAAATGGGCGCTTTTTTTGGCGTATTCATTTCTTCATGTTCTGTCCTTTTTTGCATGGAAAAAACAGGAGGTGCCAGAAATGACGACACTGAAGCGCACGCCGCTGTTCCCTGTTTACGAAAAATACGGGGCGAAGACAATCGATTTCGGCGGATGGGATCTGCCCGTGCAATTTTCCAGCATCGCGCTGGAGCATGAAGCGGTGCGGACCAAAGCAGGCTTGTTTGACGTTTCCCACATGGGAGAAGTCGAGGTAAAAGGGGAGGGAGCTTATCTCTACCTGCAGAAGCTGACCACCAACGACCTCTCCAAGCTGGAAGCGGGCCAAGCCCAGTACAGCGTGTTCTGCTATCCGGACGGAGGCACAGTGGACGACCTTCTCGTCTACAAATACGCCGACGATCACTATCTGCTGGTGATTAACGCGGGAAATATCGACAAGGACTTCGCTTGGATGCAGGAGCATCTCACCGAGGGCGTCGCGATCGAAAATATTTCGCCCCAGACGGCTCAGCTTGCCATCCAGGGGCCTCTTGCGGAATCGATTCTGCAGAAGCTGACAGAAACGGATTTGTCGGAAATCGGCGTCTTCCGGTTCAAACGGGATGTTGCGATCGACGGCATTCCGACCCTCGTCTCGCGCACCGGCTATACCGGAGAAGACGGATTCGAGATTTACCTGGACAGCGGCAAAGCGATCCAGCTCTGGGACCGCCTCCTCGAAGCTGGGCAGCAGGAAGGGTTGATCCCATGCGGCCTCGGCGCGCGAGACACGCTTCGCTTTGAAGCGAAACTGCCGCTTTACGGTCAAGAGCTCAGCAAAGACATCTCGCCGATCGAAGCTGGCATCGGCTTTGCAGTCAAGGTAGACAAAGAAGTGCCGTTTATCGGTCAGGAAGCGCTCAAGGCGCAAAAGGAAAACGGCGCCCCTCGCAAGCTGGTGGGAATTGAAATGATCGACCGCGGCATTCCGCGGACTCATTACCCTGTTTTTATCGGTGATGAGCAGATCGGCGAGGTCACGACGGGTACCCAGTCTCCGACGTTGAAAAAGAACGTGGGCCTTGCATTGATCAAAGCCGAACACGCAGCTCTGGGCACTGAGCTGGAGGTAGAAATTCGCGGCAAGCGGCTGAAGGCTGTCGTCGCAGCCACTCCGTTCTACAAACGCCCCAAACAGTAAGGCATCCAATCCAAGATCCGATAAACAAGGAGGACAACGTTCGTGAAATACCGTTACCTGCCTCAAACCGATCAGGATAAACGCGAGATGTTGGACACCCTGGGCATTTCCCGGGTGGAGGAACTGTTCGCTGACATTCCGGAAGAAGTTCTTTTCAAGGGTTCCCTGCAAATTCCCGAGGCTCTGTCGGAACCGGAGCTGGTCCAATACTTTTCCGCGCTCGCAAACAAAAACGCCAACTTCAGCACACATGTGAACTTCCTGGGAGCGGGTGTGTACCAGCACCACATTCCTAGCGTGGTAAACCACATGCTGCTCCGCGGTGAATTCTTTACCGCATATACCCCGTACCAGCCGGAGATCAGCCAGGGCGAACTGCAGGCTATTTTCGAGTTTCAGACGATGGTTTGCGAAATGACGGGGATGGAAGTAGCCAACTCCTCGATGTACGACGGTGCCACTTCTTTGGCAGAAGCAGCGATGATGGCAGCTGGACACACCAACAAGGGCAAGGTCGTGGTTTCCCGTTCCGTCCATCCGGAAGCGCGCAGCGTTTTGAAAACATACGCGTACGGACAAGGCGTAGAAGTCGTGGAAGTAGACCTGAGGGACAATGTAACCGACACGGCGGCATTGGAAGCGCTCGTTGACGACCAGACGGCTGCCGTCATCGTTCAGTACCCGAACTTCTTCGGCCATGTGGAAGATTTGTCCTCCATCGAGCCGATTGCACATGGAAAAGGGGCGCTCATGATCGTTTCCTCCAATCCGCTCTCGCTCGGCGTGCTGGAAGCTCCGGGACGTTTGGGGGCAGACATCGTTGTCGGCGACATGCAGCCATTCGGAATTTTCGCATCGTTCGGCGGACCGCACTGCGGATATTTGGCCACGACCTCCAAGCTGATGCGCAAAATGCCGGGCCGGATCGTCGGACAGACAAAAGACGAAAACGGCAAGCGTGGCTTTGTCTTGACTCTGCAAGCGCGCGAACAGCATATTCGCCGGGAAAAGGCAACATCCAACATCTGCTCCAACCAGGCGCTCTTGGCACTGGCGGCCTCAATCGCGATGAGCGCGTACGGAAAACAGGGCGTGCAGGAAATCGCCATGCTCAATCTGCAAAAAGCGCATTACGCCAAGAAGGCGTTGGCCGCAAAAGGACTGGGAATCGTAGGCGGTGCGCCTACTTTCAATGAATTTGTAGTGAAATTGAACAAAGATGTATCTGAAGTGAACAAAGAGCTGCTGAAAAAGGGAATGATCGGCGGTTACGACCTCGGCGTCGATTATCCTGAGCTTTCTGGCCACATGCTGCTCGCCGTCACAGAATTGAGAACAAAAGCAGAAATTGACAACCTTGCGCTGGAATTGGAGGCGATCACTCGTGCATAACGACAAAGAAAAAGCTTTGATCTTTGAATTGAGCAAGCCTGGTCGCGTAGGGTACAATCTCCCGGCGCTGGATGTTCCGGAGGTAGAGGTCACCGATCTTTTGCCGAAGCACCTGATCCGCGAAACGCCCGCGGAGCTGCCGGAGGTATCCGAACTGCAGCTGGTTCGTCACTACACCGAACTGTCCCGCAGAAATCACGGGATTGACAACGGCTTTTATCCGCTCGGCTCCTGCACGATGAAGTACAACCCGAAAATCAACGAAGACGTCGCACGTTACGCCGGCTTCGCCCAAACCCATCCGTACCAGCCGGGAGAGTCTGTGCAAGGTGCGCTGGAACTGTTGTATAACCTGCAAAACGAACTGGCGGAAATTACAGGCATGGATGCGGTCACACTGCAGCCGGCAGCAGGGGCAGCAGGTGAATGGACCGGACTTTTGATGATCCGCGCCTATCACGAAAGCCGCGGGGAACATGGGCGGACAAAGGTAATCGTGCCAAACTCCGCGCACGGAACGAATCCGGCCTCTGCGGCGGTGGCGGGACTGGAGACCGTAACGATTCCGTCCGACGACCGCGGACTGGTCGACATTGAAGCGCTGCGCCAGGCGGTCGGGCCAGACACGGCAGCTTTGATGCTGACCAACCCGAACACGCTCGGATTGTTTGAAGAGGACATCGTGGAGATGGCGAAGATCGTTCACGACGCTGGCGGCCTTCTCTACTACGATGGCGCCAACGCCAACGCCATCCTCGGCATCGCTCGCCCGGGAGACATGGGCTTCGACGTCGTCCACCTGAATTTGCACAAGACGTTTACCGGCCCGCATGGAGGCGGCGGACCCGGTGCTGGCCCTGTCGGCGTGAAAAAGATCCTGGAACCGTTCATGCCGGCTCCGATCGTGGGCAAAAAGGCGGACGGCACCTTCTATTGGGACAACGACCGTCCCCAATCGATCGGCCGCGTAAAAGGATACCACGGCAACTTCGGAATCCTGGTTCGCGCGTATTCCTACATCCGTTCCATGGGACCGGAGGGTCTCTTGCAGGTGTCGCAAAACGCGGTGCTGAACGCGAACTACATGATGCGCAAGCTGGCCCAGGCATACGAGCTGCCATATGATCGCGTGTGCAAGCATGAGTTTGTCCTGTCCGGCGTCCGTCAGAAGAAGCTCGGCGTTCGCACGCTGGATATCGCCAAACGCTTGCTCGACTTCGGCTTCCATCCGCCGACTGTCTACTTCCCGTTGATCGTGGACGAATGTCTGATGATCGAGCCGACCGAGACGGAGTCCAAAGAAACGCTCGACGAGTTTATCGACGTGATGCTGCAAATCGCTCGCGAGTGCGAAGAAACACCGGAAATCGTCCAGGAAGCTCCCCATACGACGATCGTGAAACGATTGGATGAAGCGACAGCAGCCCGCAAGCCGGTGCTTCGCTACCAACCGGAATAAGACCGCAGACGAGGCTGCCGAATCTTTCGGCGGCCTTTTTGCATGCAGGACGGTTGTCGAGCCGACTTTTGGAGAAGTACAATGAAGAGGTTGAGAGGAGGTCGATCGCAGCATGGAACAATGGCGATTTATCGTGACCGAGGGGATGTCCCCGACAATGAATATGGCAGTAGATGAGGCGATCCTGCAGCTTCACAGCGAGGGAAAGGTCCCTCCGACCGTCCGGTTTTATACATGGGACCCGGCAACCTTGTCGATTGGATATTTTCAAAAGGCAGCCAAGGAAATCAACCTGGAGCTCGTTCATCAGAAGGGCATCGGATTTGTCCGGCGTGCTACAGGCGGACGGGCAGTCCTGCACGACAAAGAGCTGACATACAGTGTAGTCGTGTCGGAAAGCCACCCGGAGATGCCGACCAGCGTTACAGAGGCGTACAAGGTAATCAGTCTAGGACTGCTTCACGGTTTCCAGAATCTAGGCTTAGCTGCGGAAATGGTTTCGCTGGCAAGCGAGGAAGAGAAGGAAAAATACAGCTCGCCCGGTTCATCCGCCTGTTTTGATTCGCCTTCCTGGCACGAATTGGTGGTGGAAGGAAAAAAGGTGGCAGGAAGCGCACAGACCAGACAAAAGGGCGTCATCCTTCAGCATGGTTCCATTTTGCTGGACATGGATGTCGAGCTATTGTTCTCCTTGCTCCACTTCTCTTCCGACCGACTGAAGGAACGCATGATGGAGAGCTTCCGGAAAAAAGCGGTGACGATCAACGAGGTGAGCCCAAGGCCGATATCGCTGCAGGAAGCGATGCAGGCATTTCGCGACGGCTTTGCCACTGGTTTGAAAGTGGAGCTGGTGAACAGTGAATTGACGGCGGAGGAGAGGGCGCTGGCAGAAGAGCTGGCCGCTACGCGCTACTCGACTGAGGAGTGGAACCTGCGCCGGTAGCGCCAAAGCCGAACGGACAAAGAAAGAACGAAAAAAGAAAGAACGAACAAAAGAAGGCTCTCCAGGAGCACAACTCCTGCGAGAGCCATTTTTTCATTAGACCAATGCATTTGCGTAGATATGCTCTTCAAACAGCTGTTGCAGCCTTTCTACAACAGGTCCGATCTTTCCGCTACCTACGGCCTGTCCGTCAACGGAAATAATCGGCATGACCTCGACAGTCGTTCCGGTTGCAAAGACTTCGTCAGCCTGCTTCAGGAAGTCGACTGTGAACGGCTCCTCATGAACTTTGATGCCGTTGGCCTTTGCCAGCGCGATGACGTCCAGGCGGGTGATGCCGTTCAGAATCAGGTGGTTTGCAGGGTGCGTGTACAGCTCGTTGTCTTTTACGACAAACACGTTGGCTGCGCTGCACTCGGTCACGATGCCGTCGCGGTGCAGGATCGATTCCTGTGCCCCCGCGTCTTTGGCGTACTGCTTGACCATGACGGCTCCGAGCAGGTTCAATGTCTTGATGTCGCAGCGGAGCCAGCGGATATCCTCAACCAGCTGAGCGCTCAGTCCCTTTTTCATATCGGCCAACGGGCGTTCCTTGCGGCGTACAAAGCCCATGATAACAGGGCGAATGCCTTTTGGTATATCGTGTACACGTGGAGACACACCGCGGGTCACCTGCAGGTACAGGGTGGCATCGTCTGCGGATGTAATGTTGTTTTTCGCGAGCAGCTCCTCGGCGACCGCCGACAGCTCCTCAGCGGTCCAAGGCAGATCCAGCATGATTTCGCGAGCGCTCCTAAACAGCCTGGTCAAATGTCCTTCCCATTGGTACATCTTCCCTTTGTAAATGCGAACCACTTCGTAAACGCCGTCACCAAAATTGTAGCCGCGGTCTTCCGGGTGAACAGTCAGCTCGTCTGCCTGAACCCATTTGCCATCCACGTAAAACATGGTGAATCCTCCTTCTCCGGTTACACAAATATTATGTCTTTTTTCGTTTGAACTTGCCAGCTGCAAACGCACAGCCCCCGCCGCCGCTTCGCAAAATCAGCGCCAGGTGATGTATGAGTCAACCTTAACAAATACTGGGACGAGGGTCAATTTGAAAATGAAAGGAGGAGAAACTTGTCACAAACGAGTTGCGTCTGTCGTCAGATGGCGTCCGGTAGCTTTATTTGACGGACTATTCTGACTAGACGTGTTCCCAAATAGCCGCACATAATAAAAACAAGCGGTTTGGAAAGGAGAATGCGATGAGAGCCGGAGTGAAATGGTTGATCACTGTCTTCGTTGCTTGTGGATCGTTGATACCCTTGTCAGGAGTGACAGCTGCCGTCGTCGGAGGGCAAGCGGACCCGGACCGCCTCCTCAGTCACGTGGAGAAACTGTCGTCATCCCCGCGAATAACAGCAACAGAGTCGGAGTTTCAAGCTGTTGTTTACATTGAGGAATGGCTGCGTATTTACGGCTATCAGCCGAAGCTGCTGCCTTTTTCCTTTTACGTTTATTCCGAACCGAAGCAGATCTCCTTGCAGATCACGGAGATCAGCGGGAAAAAATGGGCTCCTCGCAGCGTTTTGTTTGGCTCCGCCGGTGAGGCGGCGGGAGCCGTTCTCGATGTTGGAACAGGAACTCCGGAGGAATTTGCCAAAGAAGATGCCGACGGCAAGATAGTCGTCATTCATCCCGGTGGAATACCAGAGGGGGAAAAGGTGCGGTATGCGGCGGCAGCAGGGGCCAAAGGGGCAATTTTGATCCAGGGAGCAAATGCGCCCAAGGTATCGCTAGGCGGCCCGCTTGACATATACGTGCCGGTCCTGGCCATCTCCGAGAGTGAAGGAGAGCAGTTGGGACAGCAGCTGCAAAAAGGCGGGAAGCTGACAGCCAGATTGAAGGTCTCAGGCGCTTCGATCCTGAAGAAAACCTCGTACAACCTCACTGCAGAGTTAAAACCGAATAACGGAAATACCGGGCAGATCGTCCTGGTGGCCGCACATCACGACGCATCCCTCGGCAAACAGGAGGAAAATGACGCTTCCGGGACTGCCGTGCTGCTGGAAACCGCACGCCTGCTGACGGGGCAAGCCCGCGATACGGAAGTGCGTTTTGTCAGTCTTGGGGCTGCTTCCGACGGAGAGAGAGGACTTGATGATTATCTGCGATCTCTGCCGGAGACAGAAAGAGCCAAAATCGCTGCCTTGATCTATCTCGGAAATGTGAGACAAGGCGAGGGAGAGCTGACGCTGTATACGTCTAATGGCAAGCGCAATCTGGCAGCGGACTTGTTGGAGGCAAAAGGTGCGAGCTTTTCCCCTGCGGCTCCGGAAAAGGTTCGGAACCGCCTGGCACGGATCGCTCAGGCCAAGATACCGAGTACGGTGCAACTGGTTCGGGCAGCTGCTGCAAAGAATGGCAAGGACGAGAATCAGAAAAAGAAAGATCCGCAAAAGTTGGAGGAAGCAGCGCAAACCGTGGCTGACGCGATTTCAACGGTTACAGATGCAAGTAGTGGACCTTATCCGATTTGAGTCCCCCGTGGAAAAGAGTACATTCTGCATCGGAAAATGAACAGTCAAAATGCCTTTTGCCACGCGCAGAAGGTTTTTTTGTCAAAAAAAGGAGTAATCTGTCGATTAGTATAGAAGGCAACAATTGGAGCGACAGAGTATAACTTTTACGAATACTCAGGCAATTTGATTTGCAGTGTCGAACACATGCTTATAAGCTCATCGCCTCGCCCAACGATTTACGAGATCGAAATCATGGAGGTACGGATGAAATGAATTGGTATCTTGCTCATTGTCATGTATGGGTTCGCACCTCTCGTTTGGTTGGCGATCACTGCTGTATGGCTTGTCCAGCATCACGAAGCGCGCGAGCTGTGGGGCATGGCTTTGCTTTGGTCGGGTTTTGTGGTGGGCACGTATTTATTTATCGGCCTTGAGACGGTCCGCTATCACAAGGATGGACGTCTCCTCCGCATTTCCCTGTCCTTAAGTCCGATCTACTCGGATAGCGGGCAGGTGATCGGCATCGCGAGGAGTGCCCGGGACATTACGGAACAAAAGAAAGTGGAACAGCGATTAAAGCAGAAGGAAGCAAAGTATCGCTTGATCACGGAAAATATGACGGACATGATCTGTATTTACCTGCAAGACGGCACAATCGCCTACGCTTCTCTTTCCCATGAAACAGCACTGGGATATCCATATGAAAGTTACAGCGAGCTGTACAACCGGATTGAGCTGGTGCATCCAGATGATTTGGAGCCGGTTCGCCATGCCTGGCAAAAGATACAGACCAAAAGCGAGCTGATTACGCTCCAATATCGCTTCAAGCACAAGCAAGGTCATTGGGTTCATCTGGAAACGCGGACGAAGCCGATTGTAGACGAATCGGGCCGGCTTATTGGCGCTTTGGTCGTAACCCGCGATACAGGCTATGGTATTGAGCCTGCTCGCATTCCAAAGCTGGGAGAACCGTTTTTTACAACGAAGCAAAACGGAACAGGACTAGGTTTGATGGTGACTTACAAAATCATTGAAGAACATGGCGGCAGCATCAGAGTACACAGCAAGCCAAAGCAGGGAACGACAGTGGAAGTGATCCTGCCGGCACTGTCTGCGGCCCCTGTATACCGATTGAAGGATGAAGCCCTGGATGCAGTCTAGTCCAGGGCTTTTACGTTTTGTTCAGTTTCCAGACAAGCCATGCCGCCAGAAAAAGTCCGAAGTAGGTGGTGGCGCTCGCAATGGCAAATCCGACGCTTTGCCAAACGACTTCAAGGAAAGCGAAGATGGCGACCGTGATCATCATCACGACGAACAAGGCTGTCTGGCTGATGTCGTAACGCACGGAAACGGGGGAAGCAAGCGCGTATACCAATGCTCCAAGCACGATCCCGGAGTGGCCGAGCATTGTCAGAGCATGCAACCATTTTCCGCCGGGCAAAACAGACGCGAGCACGCTTTGCAGCGGGAGCGAAGCAGAGTGGATATCATGCCAGTAGCCGAGCAAGACCCCTTGCGCCAGCAGCGTCACGAGGAAAAAGAGAAGACTGCCAAGGGCGGCCCCGTACGTAATGGAGTGAACACGGGATGCCCGTGAAGCCAATGGGAGGCAGATGACCAGAATCAAGATCAGGTGAAGAGAAAAATAATAGACCGAATGAAGCAGCCACTGGAGGTTGAACTGATACGTGAGCGAAGGGATGTCGATATGCCTCTGTTCGATATAGGCTGAGGCGATCATGAATAGTCCAAGCGAGATGAACACTGCCAGTCCGCGGATGAATGCCGGCCAGCCCTTTCCCAAAAGAAAAGCGGCAACAAGGACCGGAACGAGGGCAAAAATCAAGGCAGCGCTGCCGTTGTGTAAAAGGAATGCCGCTTCGCCGAGCGACGTACCTGTCCAGGCCAGCAGGAGCAGATGCAGCAGCACGGACAAACCCGGGGCTGTCTTTTCGCCAAACCAGTAACGCAATAGGTCATGGACCGAGCGGAAGCCGAGCTGATAGCTGAGTGTCAGGATGCGGCAGCCGAGCCATGCCAATCCCCCGCTGACGAAAAAGATGCCCAGTGTTCCCCACGAGCCGAAATATGCAAAAAATCGCAGGCTGTCAGATCCCCCCAAGTATGTTCCGCCAAGTGCAGCAGCTGCAAATAGAACGGCGATTCGCCAGGAACCTCTGTCCATCGAGCATCATCCTTTTCCCAACCTTAGTACAAGTGTATGTGGAATGGGGGCTTGTTCAGAACAACAAGCAAATAAATAAACATAATTATTTACTATGTGCAATATGTTGGGTATACTGACAGTAATCAGCTATAATAGCGTATGAGGTGAAAAATAATGAAAATTCTCGGCATTTCCGGAAGCATGAATCCGGATTCCACGACAAAAAAAGCAGTCGCGATCGTACTTGCAGCCGCACAAAAAGCGGGAGCTGACACTGAGCTGATCCATCTGGCAGAATGGCCGATGCCTATTTACGACGTAAGAGATGACGACTCTACGTATCCAGAAACCGTACATCGATTTGTCCGCAAGGTGACGGAAGCCGACGGATTGATCATCGCTTCTCCGGAGTACCACGGTACCGTCAGCGGAGCATTGAAAAATGCCCTCGATTTTCTCGAAGCTCGTTTTCTAAAGGATAAGCCGGTCGCTCTCCTGGGAGTAGCCGGAGGCAGCATGGGAGCGACCAATACGGTAAACACGCTGCACCTGATCATGAGAAATTTGCATGCCTGGCCATTGCCGACGAGTCCAAGTGTTCCCAGTGCATACAACGCTTTTGATTCTGATGGAAACCTGAAAGATCCGCGTCTCCAGGAGCGGTTGGAGACCTTGGGCAGTCAGCTCGTACAGACCGTATCTATGAAGAATGCGGAAAAACAGCTCAAATAGAGAGTTTTTCCTTGCAACTCATCCTCAATCCACGGTATGATGAAGCTACGTGCTTTTTTTGCCATGCCGAAATACCGTTTGGAAACGAGGGATACATATGCCGACTCCCAGCATGGAAGACTATTTGGAACGTATATACAGTTTAATCGAGGAAAAAGGATACGCTCGTGTCTCCGATATCGCGGAAGCGTTGGAGGTGCATCCCTCTTCTGTCACGAAAATGGTTCAAAAGCTTGATAAAGACAAGTATCTCGTCTACGAGAAATATCGTGGTCTGATTCTTACTCCGAAAGGAAAGAAAATTGGCAAGCGGCTTGTCGATCGCCACAGTCTCCTGGAGGAGTTCATGCGGCTGATCGGCGTGGACGAAGAACATATCTATAAAGATGTGGAAGGTATCGAACACCATCTTAGCTGGGAGTCGATCTCGTGCTTTGAGTATTTGGTCCGTTATTTTCAGGAAGACCCGAAGCGTGTCGAGGATCTTCGCCGGATACAGCAGGAAGAGGAACAAAAAGAAGAAGAGTTATCCTAGAAAACGCAGGCCTTCGGGCTTGCGTTTTTTGTGTGCCAGCGAGTTGGCCGATCGCATTCGACAAGCATCGGGACTATATATTGATAAAAGGGAGCAGCGAAGATCCGGGGAGGGATCAGGATGAAAGCGGATGCGGTGTTTGAGGGAGGCGGAGTAAAGGGAATCGCCTTTATTGGGGCCTTGCAGGTAATGGAAGAGCACGGTTTTGTTTGGGAAAGATTGGCGGGGACTTCGGCCGGGTCCATTGTGGCGGCATTGCTCAGCGCCGGGTACACGAGCAGGGAGCTGCGTCCCATTTTCGAAAAGCTGGACTATTTGTTCTTTCTTGAACGAAGGGGCATGGGGCGCCTGCCGATCATTGGTCCTTTGTACGAATTGGCTTTTCGGGAGGGGATGTACCGGACAGACAGGCTGGAGAGGTTTATCGATGATTTGCTCCGGCAAAAGGGAATTCGGACTTTTGGGGATTTGCCGAAGGATAAGCTTCGCATCATCGCCTCGGATATTACAGGAGGAAAGATGCTGGTGCTGCCGGAGGATTTGAGCGCCTTCGATATTGAACCGGGACGTTTTTCCATCGCCCGCGCTGTCCGCATGTCGTCGTCGATCCCGTTCTTCTTTCAGCCAACCCGCTTGACGAGAGAGGGAGAACCCCATTTGATTGTGGATGGGGCTCTTTTGAGCAACTATCCGGTCTGGCTGTTCGATGTTCCAGGAGTCCCGCGCTGGCCGACGATTGGCTTTCGGCTGCATGACAACAAGGTAGACCGGGAGGCGTACCGCATCAGGGGCGTGTTCTCGTTTACCAGGCAGCTGATCGTGACCATGCTGGATGCCCATGATCGGCTGCATGTCGATCGTGCCCAGGCTGTCCGCACAGTGTTCATCAATACGCTGGGGGTACGGACTACTCAGTTCCAGCTCTCGAGAGACCTGCGAAATCGATTGTACGAATCCGGTTTCCAAGCCGCCACCCGCTTTTTGGCACAGTGGAGCTTTGAACAATACGTGGAGGTATTTCGCAAAAACACCTCCCCTACAGACAAAACAGGCCACCTGGTATAGGCAGCCTGTTTTCTTATTGGGAAATATGATTGTGAGGATCTTGGTCGCCTTGATTCTCCTTCGCTTTGCCTTTGTTTCCGTCAATCACCCGGAACGGATGGTTTTTCCGCGCTTGTTGCGTGTTCTTTTTCAGCGGAGCTCTTGCAACCGGTGTTTTGGGCTTTGCCTGCTTTTGCTGCTTGGGGGCTCCCGGAAGGAACTTGCCGCTTTTCAAATAGTTTCTGATCACCACAAACAGCGATACAGACAGTCCGATGATGATCAACGTGTTCAGCGGCTTTTGAATGATCCGATCCAACAGTCCATAGGCAGCAAACAACAGGATGATCAAGATGATTGGGGGAATCCGGGGAAACATTGCGCCTCACCTCATCGTTATCAAAATGCTTAACCGGCGGAAACCAACCCTGGATTGGTCATTTCGCGTTCGCGTTCGCGCATTTTCTGAAATGCTGCGATGGCCACTTCCACTTGGCTGTCATCGGGTTCCCGTGTTGTGATTTTTTGCAGCCACAATCCCGGATAACCGAGTAATCGCAATACCGGCGTATCCCGTAATTTGTTCGTAAACTGCAGGACTTCATAGGATACACCTATAACCACAGGCAGGAGCAGGATCCGTTGAACGACGCGCTCCCAAAGCGAGTCATAGCTAAAAAATGAGTAGATTACGACACCGATGATCACGGTGAAGATTAAAAAGCTGCTTCCACAACGGTAGTGCAGGGTGGAAAATTTTTGCACATTCTCTACGGTTAAGTCTACCCCTGATTCATAGGCGTTAATCACCTTGTGCTCTGCTCCGTGGTATTGGAACAACCGTTTCATGATCGGGGCCTGTGCGATTGCCGTAATATAGCCCAACAGCAGGATCAGCTTGATAACGCCTTCCAGGATGTTTTGCGCGTACTGATTTGTGATCCACTTTCCGAACAGAAGGTCGGCGAGGAATACGGGCACGAGGGTGAATACGAATTTCCCGAAAAGAAACGACAGGATGCCCACGACCGCCACGCCCAGAATCATTTGCAGCTTGGACGGGCCAGCCGAGGCCTCCTCTTCACCGGACTCCATGCTGTATCGTTCAGAGGCGAAATTCAGGTGCTTTGCTCCGTTGGCGCTCGCCTCCACCAAGCCGACAATCCCGCGAAGGAAAGGAATTTTCTTTAATACTTTGACCCACGGGATCTCGTTCCGCGGAGCTTCGAAGTATTCAATCTCTTGACTTTTTCTGCGTATCGCTGTGACGGTCACCTGTTTACCGCCAAACATCACGCCTTCTATGACGGCTTGACCGCCGTAGCTGGGTACGTTTTGTTGCGCCAATCCTATCACCATCCTTATACATATTCTAACGGAAACGAGGCTCGGAGGCTACTGGCAGTTCCGGCCCCCGGCAAAATGTCAGCAATTAGTGAAAATAATAGGTTCGGCGCATACTAGATACGGGGTGATTACGATGGGCTTGACAAAGACGAGAGGTTACCTGCGGGGTAGATTGACGCAAGAAAAAAGGACTGCCCGGGCCGATGAGCGCGGCAAAGCAAAGGCGCTGCCCTTTGCCAAGCTGGTTGAAATTGCTTTTTGGGGAACGATCATATGGGGGATTTTCCGGCTGGCCGCCCATTTCCTCAACTTTACGCCTTACGGATTGGGCTCGTATGCACGTCCCTTTCTTACGGAGGGAGACGAAGAATCCTGGCCCGCCACCGTCCTCGGGACCATCATGCTGTTTTTTGAAAGCCTGATCGGCGTGTTTATCTACTCCGTGCTATTCAAAAGGAGCCGTATGTGGTGGAGCGGCCTGCTTTACGGCCTGATTCTGCTTGTGGTGGCAGGCTTCTTCTTTCGCATGGGCAATTGGGAGGTGGCGACGCTCAGCACGGAGGCCGCCTGGTTTCTCTCCCTGGGCATGTTCGTGGGCATGACCATCACGCTGGAAGCGTACGATGAGGCTTGAAGCTATTCAAGCTCTTCTCCCTTATGGTAAAATTATTCTCTAGTAAAAATGTTTTTACAAAAAGGGATGCGGAAGTGTCTTAAGGGGGGAATGAAGCGTGCTGTCCATCCTGTTGCTCAATGGTCCAAACCTGAATCTGCTGGGGCAAAGGGAGCCTGACGTGTATGGAAAAGAGACACTTCAAGACGTCGTCGCCCGTCTCGAAAAGATAATGGGAGAGTGGAACGGCCGCCTCGAGCATTGCCAGTCCAATCATGAAGGCGTTCTGATTGATGCCATCCACCAGGCGAAAGACGTGCATGACGGCATCATCTTCAATCCGGGCGCTTTTACCCATTACAGCTATGCGATCCGGGATGCGATTGCTGCAGTGGAATTGCCGACGATTGAGGTTCATATCTCGAACGTACACGCGCGTGAATCTTTCCGGCACCATTCCGTCATCGCTCCTGTGGTCATCGGACAGGTCGTCGGCCTTGGCATCGACGGCTATGAATGGGCGCTGCGGTCGCTGGCAAACAAAATCGGGAAAAAGTGAACGGACAAGAGTACGTGAACGGTACTGTTCAAGCAGCAAATGAACGGCTGAACGGCAGAAAAAAGAAGGGGAGAGGAAAATGAACAACCGCCTGAACAAATTGCGCGATGCCCTGGCTCAGATCGGGGCTGACGCCCTGATTACGGAAAAAACGGTGAACCGTCGGTACCTGAGCGGTTTTACCGGCTCGACGGGATGGGTCATTGTCACCGAAAAAGAAGCGTTCTTGGTAACGGATTTTCGCTATGTGGATCAAGCGCAGGAGGAGTGTCCGCTCTTCACCGTTGTCAACAATGACCGAAGGCCCTTGGAAGCGATCGCTCAAGTCCTGAAAAAGGCTGGTGTCAAACGGCTTGCTTTTGAGAGCAGCCTGTCGTTCGGCACGTATTCCGAGTGGAGCAAGAGCTTTGAAGGTGTCGATCTTGTTCCGACCAGCGGCTTCATGGAAAAGCTGCGTATGTACAAGGAAGAGTCTGAAGTACAGGTCATCAGGCGGGCAGTGAAAATCGCCGAAGACGCCTTTGAGCACATTCTCGGATTTATCAGGCCTGGCGTGACGGAAATCGAAGTGGCGCTAGAGCTGGAGTTTTTCATGAGAAAACAGGGGGCAACAGCTTCTGCGTTTGACATTATCGTCGCTTCTGGTCCCCGCGGAGCCTTGCCTCATGGCAGAGCGAGCGAAAAGGTGATTGCAGCGGGCGAAATGGTTACGCTTGATTTTGGCGCGGCATATCAGGGCTACAATTCCGATATTACGCGGACCGTCTCTGTAGGCGAACCGAATCCTCGCATGAAAGAAATTTACGATATCGTCCTCAAGGCCCAGATCGCCGGCGTAGAAGCGTTGAAACCGGGAATTTCCGGCAAAGAAGCCGATGCGGTTACCCGCGATATCATCACGGCAGCCGGATACGGAGATGCATACGGGCACAGTGCGGGGCATGGACTTGGCATGGATGTGCATGAACTGCCAAACTTGTCGACAGCGAGCCCGTTTATCCTCGAACCGGGGATGCTGGTCACGATGGAACCAGGCATTTACATTAGCGGCTTGGGTGGAGTGCGTATCGAGGACGACGTATTGATTACGGCGGATGGTCATGATGTCTTGACTCGATCCACGAAAGAGTTGCTCATTTTGCCCGTCTAATTTATACTATTTGTGTTATTTGTTGATTTGGGAGGACTAACATGATCTCTGTTAATGATTTTCGTACCGGCCTGACCATCGAAGTGGATGGCAATATCTACCAAGTGCTCGAATTCCAACACGTGAAACCAGGGAAAGGCGCAGCCTTTGTTCGTTCCAAACTGCGCAACCTGCGTAACGGCAACGTGGCAGAGATGACGTTCCGCGGCGGTGAAAAAGTAAGTCCTGCCCGCATCGAAACCTCTACCATGCAATATCTGTATGCAAGCGGCGATGAGCATACCTTCATGAACACCGAAACGTATGAGCAGCTCACCTTTACGAGCAAGCAAATCGAGCGCGAGCTTAACTTCCTGAAAGAAAACATGAACGTGCAAATCATGCAGTACAACGGCGAAACTCTCGGAGTGCAGCTGCCGAACACCGTTGAACTGACTGTTGTTGAATGTGAGCCGGGTGTAAAAGGAGATACTGCCTCCAACGTTACGAAAAAAGCTACCCTGGAAACAGGTTTTGTGGTCAACGTACCGCTTTTCGTAGAACAAGGAGACAAGTTGATCATCGATACTCGTTCCGAAGCATATGTATCCCGCGCATAAGAGCGAAATATGCTTTGGAGTCGCGCGAAAGGCTGTTCCCCGCTCGGGGGACAGCTTTTTTCGTTTTTTTACGCAAAGGCTTCTCGTCAAAACAAAAGCGTCCGCCGATCAGCGTCCGCCAAACCATTCCCACAGCTTCAAGACAAAGGCGGTAATGCCCGCCGCCATCAACGGGCCGACAGGAATCCCGCGCAAAAAGACGATGCCGAAAATAGATCCAATCACCAAACCGACAATGATAGAGGGCTCGGTTCGAAGCAGATCGAGCCCCTTTCCGTTCATCCAGGTAGCAATCGCCCCACCAGCGAGTGCCATCATGCCAATCACCGTTGTAAAGAGCGGGGTAATGTCGCGCCATGATATTTTCTCACTGGCAAACGGCACGAGTACGGAGATCGTCAGAAACAAAAGCCCCAATTCAAGTCCCCGCCGCTCTACAACAGGAAACAGGCGTTCAAGTGCAGTCAGCTTCAAAACAAGCAAAATGCTCGCGGCAGTGGCAATAATCGGCGAGCGGCCGATCAAGCCTATGACAATCAAGATGACAAGCATGATTTCCCCTGATACCATCGGCATCAAAACCCCTGTCCACATCCCTAGTCTTCTTTCACTTTATGAGACAAGGTGGGGAAGTATTCGCTTCTCGCGGACAATCGGAACCAGACGGTATTGATCTGCCTGTGCACAAAAGGCAAGATCGTCGACATAGTTATGCTGAACCAGTCTTTTGCCCGTCGTCGTCTGGGGCAAAATTTGCTGCAGCCGGTCTGACAGGTGCAAATAGCTGGCCCGCAGCGCTTCTCCCAGATCGCAGAGTTGTAGCTGCGGTTGGATTAGCTTTGCTTTATGGATCATGAGACCTGCGGCCAGTCCGTCTTCCAGAGCAAATTCGGAGCGTGTACCGGCACAGTACATGGTGATGTCCAGCCGCTGTGACAAAGCGTACTGAATGCAAGCGCTCGCGTTGAGGAAACAGCCGATCAACAGGGAGGCCGCTCGCTCCGCTTTTTGGATCGCGCGTGTTCCATTCGTTGTTGTAAGAATCAGTACGCTCCCTTTTTGGGAGTGACAGGCAAGTTCGGTGGGGGAGTTGTTGTAGTCAAAATCGGCGATTTTCCGACAGTGCCTCTCGCCGGCAAGGAAGTAGTTTTCCGACCGCAACGCGTTGGCCTGCCCGATGGTTTCCACAGGAATGACAGCGGAAAAGCCTGTTCCCAGTGCGGCTACAATCGAGCTGGAAGCGCGCAGCACATCGATGACGATGACGACCCGATTGCCAATCTGTTCGTACCGAATCTCCTCTACGGTGGGAACGACATCTACTCGCACGTGGCGGCCCTCCTTTCCGCCATCATCACAGCAGTGTCACCCCTCAGCCCCCTTCGCAGCGTCTCGACAGCCAAGATGTCGGCACCAGCAATATTCCCCAGATTTACGTCGGCGCCAAAGGTCTGGATGAGTGCTACCTGCTGTTCTTTTTGGGGAGCTTCCCAGATTAAGCGGTTTGCCCGGGAGCCGGCGGCATTATGAATGTCCAAGAGAAAGCTGGTCTCCACTTTTCCTTTCCCGTCAAATACGCCTACCGTTCCGCTTTCACGCGCCTCCACGATGACGTAGCTGGCACCTGCGAGCAGGTCGGCCTCCAGAGTATCCAACAGCTCATCACGCTCTGCGCGGAAATCAGCCGCTTTTTTTCCAAACTCCGAATAGACGATCAGTCCGGCGTCAGCAGCTGTGCCGATCGCTTTTTTTCTTGCCTCGGGAGAGAGTGTGAAGGTTCCGTCGGAAATTTCAACCGCATTAAATCCAATCGCTTTCACTTGTTTGATATAGGCTTTAGGTGAGGATTGGCACAGGGCGATTTCAAAAAGCGTTCCGCCCGGCATGACGTGCAAATTCCGGTTTTTGGCTTCTTCCACTTTTTCCTTCAGAAATTTGGCAGGGTAGAGGGCGGATGTGCCAAAGCCCAGTTTGTAAATGTCGATGTAGGGGGCGGCCAGCTCCATGAGGTCGTAAAAAGCAGTGCGACCGATTCCTTTATCAATGACCATGGTTAGTCCGGTCGCGCGTGGTTTTGGCTGCCTTTGCTGGGACGGGTCCGACCATCCTCCAGGCCAGAAGGGAAGATCGCGGTTAAACATGGCTGATTTCCTCTTTTCTTCTAGGCGTTTGTTTTTAGTGTATGTGCAGCCTCGGTCGAGAGTGAGCCGCAAGCCTATAGACGATCGCCCAGCTTTCAGTGATGAATCTCACCGGGACGAGCATAGAGTGGTAGAGAGGAGGGCGAGGAGTGATGTGGGAAAAAGCAATCATAGGGATGGCTACACTGAGAGTCATGTCCGGTACCATCGAAGTGCTGGCTGCCCTGTTTATTTTAAAAGTAAACGAGGTGGAAAAGGCGCTTTTGATCAATTCAGGACTTGCCATAGTCGGACCGCTTGTGCTTCTGTCAACTACGACAATTGGCCTCATCGGCATGTCGGACCGGATCAGCTTTGCGAAAATCATCTGGATATTTGCCGGCATCGTCTGTATTTTCATCGGGGTCAGAAAATGACGGATACGAATGGGCGCTAGTAGTCCTCCTGACTTTCGGGAACAATAGCGATAGCGAACGGAAATGGAAATAAGGAGGGTTCCTCGTGCTTGAATCATTGGCTAATCGAATTTCGTATCTGCGCGGCTTGGCAGATGGGATGGACCTGACACAGAACAGCAGTGAGGGAAAGGTACTGTCGGAAGTTATTGAGGTACTGGACGAAATGTATGGTCAGTTCAGGGAATTGCACGCCAGAATCGAGGAAACCGAAGACTACGTAGAGGCGATCGACGATGATCTCGATGATGTGGAGCTGTATCTTTTCGGAGATGAGGACGATTTGTACGAGATCGTCGATGATTGTGAGGATGATGAAAACATTGCCCTCTATGACGAGTTTGCGGATCAGGACGATGAAGATGCCTCTGTCTATGAGCTGGATACCGACGACAATGTGATTGCCTCTTATGAAATCGAGTGTCCCTCGTGCCATGAGATTTTGTTTTTTCAGGAGGGGGAGGATGATGAGGGATACCACCATTACATCATCGAGCCATATCCGCAGGACAAGGGATACGAACCGATCAACGCCACCTAAGGATTGCCTGGCGGCCAAATGAAAACCGGCTTTCATCCGGAGCTGACTCAGACCCGGGATGAAAGCCGGTTTTTTATCTGGGAAAATCTAGCCCTCGCATGTTCACGGGCTGCTCTCGCGTTGCTGTCGCAGGATTTTCGCGACTTTCGTTGTGAGCGTTCTCTATCGTTTTCTTGGCATAAAACTCGTCCAGCCTGGCATAGGATGTTGGTAAGTCGAAGTGGACAAAGGCTGAAGTGTCAAAGAAACGAGGGAGGGATAAAGTCGTGAACGAGATCATGGCGATTTTGCCGGCGACCATCCGCAGCATTCTGACTGCATTGCCCTCCGCCGTCAGGGAGCATCTGGAGGAAATCCGCCTACGGCAAAATCAGCCGCTGGAAATAAGGTTTGGACAGCAAACAAGCTACGTAACTGCGACGGGACAGTTGACTGCCAATGCCAGACAGGGGTGGTCCTTTACCGAAGAGCAGTCGGTCAAGCTGCTGAATCTGGTCAGCCAGCACTCTTTGTACACTTTGGAAGAAGAGCTGAAGCGCGGCTACATCACCGTTACAGGAGGGCATCGGATCGGAATTGCCGGAAAGGTCGTCCTCGAGCGAGGAGAAGTAAAAGGGATTCGCGATGTTACCAGCTTCAACATTCGGATCGCTCGCGAGAAAAAAGGGACGGCACAGAAGGTTCTGCCGTATCTGTTCGATAACGGCCGTATTCTGAACGCTTTGATCATCTCGCCTCCCCAATGCGGAAAAACGACGCTCCTGCGGGATATTGCCCGCTCCATCAGCTACGGAAGCGAATGGTCCTCCAGCCGCAAAGTGGGCATCGTGGACGAGCGTTCCGAGCTGGCCGGATGCTTAAACGGAGTTCCGCAGCGGGATGTCGGTCCGCGTACAGACGTGCTGGATGCTTGCCCCAAAGCAGCAGGAATGATGATGCTGATCCGTTCCATGTCTCCTGATGTCCTGATTGTGGATGAGGTGGGCCGGCCGGAGGATGGGGAAGCCGTATGGGAAGCGATCCATGCCGGTGTTTCTGTGATTTGTTCTGCACACGGCTCCGAAATTGATGAAGTGGCGAGACGCCCGGCACTGGGAAAACTGATCCAAAGCGGCGTCTTCTCCCGCTATTTTGTCTTGGACCGCTCCAAAGGGGTTGGGACCATTCACGGTATTTATGACCGTGATCTAAGGCCGGTAAAAAAAGGAGAGGTCACATGGTCAAGCTGATCGGTGCCGTGCTGATTCTGTTCTCCGCTTCCATGGTTGGATGGCAAATCGGCCGGTTTTACGCGTATCGCCCGGTGCAGCTCAGAGCCTTGCTTGTGGGGCTGCAAATGCTGGAGACAGAGATTGTGTACGGCCTGACTCCTTTGCAGCAAGCCCTGCTAAAAGTGGGAAACCGGCTTCCGGCTGAGGTCGGACAACTGTTCCAGGCCGCGGCGGGGAGTCTTCGGGAGGAGCGTGCGCAGAATGCAGACGAAGCGCTCAGGCTGGCCATCGAATCGCACTGGCAGCAAACATCGCTTCGCAAGCAAGAGCGAGATGTGCTGACTAGCTTGGGACAGGTGCTCGGATCATCCGATCGGGAAGACCAGCAAAAGCATTTGCGCCTGGCTGTCACACACCTCCGCGGGTTGGAAGAGGAAGCGCGCGCAGAACAAAGCAGGTACGAAAAAATGTACAAAAGCCTCGGCTTCCTGTGCGGGTTGTTGGTCGTCATCCTGATGTTCTAAAGGCGAGGTGTTCACAGTGGATTTTGATTTGACACCTGTTTTTCAGATCGGGGCGGTGGGGTTTATAACAGCCATTCTGCACACGGTTCTGAAGCAGGCTGGCAAGGAGGACATCGCACACTGGGCGACGCTGGTGGGATTTATCATCGTGCTGTACATGGTAGCTCACTATGTCGGCGACCTGTTTTCTGAGGTAAAACGCGTCTTCCTGTTTAACTAAAGGGGGGAAGACGGATGGAAATCGTACAAATCGTCGGACTGGGATTGGTGGCTACGATTCTCGCGCTGGTCATCAAGGAGCAAAAGCCGATGTTCGCCTACCTGCTGGCCATCGCGAGCGGCGTTGTCATCTTTTACTTTCTGATCGGAAAAATAGCAGAGGTCATCAGGATTCTGGAACGCCTGGCTGTACAAGCCGACCTCAATCTCGTATTTTTGGAGACCATCCTAAAAATCATCGGAATTGCCTATATCGCGGAATTCGGCGCGCAAATGACCAGAGACGCCGGCCAAGGGGCCATCGCTTCCAAGATCGAGCTGGCCGGGAAGGTATTGATCCTCATTATGGCCGTGCCGATCATTCAGATCATTATCGAAACGGTCATCGACCTGTTGCCGGCGTAGTTGGGGGAGGGGTGCACGTGACTCGTGGGGGCTGGTCGCTGTTCTTATTTCTGCTTTTCGTCTTTCTGCCGTCATCTTCTCTCACAGCTGCCGAGACGACGCCAGCTCCTTCTGTTGATTACCTGATCAAGCAGCAAGTGGACGATTTGCAGGTAGACCGGGTCGAAAGGTTTTGGGTGGATCTGCAGCGCGATTACAAGGGGTATCTCCCAGATCTGAAAGCTCCCGGCTTCCTGCAGCTGCTGATGCAGCAAGGGGACTTTAGTCTCGCCGGTTTTTTGAAGGGCTTCGGCAAATTTGTGTTCCATGAAATTTTGATGAATGGCAAACTGCTCAGCTCGATCATCATCATTACCGTTTTTGCGATGATTCTGGAAACGATGCAAAACGCTTTCGAGCGCAATACGGTGACGACGGTAGCCTACTCCATCGCTTATCTCGTGTTGATGGTGCTTGCCATTAACAGCTTCCATGTAGCCATCACTTACGCAAAAGGAGCGATCGGCGACATGTCGGACTTTATGCTGGCCATGATTCCGCTGGTCATCGCGCTGCTCGCTTCCGTGGGGAATTTGGCGTCGGCTACGATGTTTCACCCGCTCATCATCTTTCTCATCAACACGAGCGGAATACTCATCACCTACGTCATTTTTCCGCTCCTGTTTCTGTCCGCGATGCTGTCGATCGCAAGTCTCTTTTCGGAGAGATACCAGGTAACGCAGCTTGCCTCCCTCCTGCGCAATATTGCGATGGGAGCGCTGGGGTCCTTTCTAACCATATTTCTCGCGATCATCTCCATACAGGGGGCGACATCGGCCGTGGCGGACGGGGTAACCCTGCGGACAGCCAAGTACATTACCGGCAACTTCATCCCGATTGTCGGCAGGATGTTCTCGGATGCGGCTGACACCGTACTCAATGCTTCCTTGCTGGTCAAGAACGCGGTCGGCTTGGCAGGAGTTCTGATTCTGCTTCTCCTGTGTGCCTTCCCGGCGCTGAAGATCCTGATCTTGGCGATGATTTACAATCTTTCCTCCGCGGTCCTCCAGCCTTTGGGCAACAGTCCGATCATCGCGGCCCTCGGAGCGATCGGGAAAAATCTGTTGTTCGTGTTTGCGGCACTGGCTACGGTAGGGCTGATGTTCTTTTTGGCCATCACCATTATCATTGCGGCGGGCAATATCTCCATGATGGTTCGGTAGGTGAAGCAGATGACATGGCTTACGCTTTGGCTGAAAAAAATCATCTTGCTCGTCCTTTTGGCTGCGTTCCTCGACCTCATCCTGCCCAATACGAGCATGCAGCGGTACGTAAAAATGGTGATGGGACTGATTATTTTGATGACGATCATCTCCCCTGTATTCGCCTTGTTCCAGCTCTCTCCGGACGATCTGGCGCTCAAGCTGGACCGCTACCAGGAGCAGATGAACCGGCCTGCTGACACCGAGTGGAAGCGCATTGCCGAGAGGCTTGCCGGCAAGCAGGAAAAGCAGATAGACGCTTACGTCCAAAGCCAGGTGGAGGCCTCTGTGAAAGCGAGGCTGCGGGAGGATTACGGAGTGGAGGCAACGGCCGTCAAGGTTGTCTTGGACAATAAAAGCAAAGACGAGGCCAAATTGCAGCGGATTGAGGTGGCGATCGCTTCAGAGGAAAACAGCCGGACGGCATCGGAAGCGGTCAAACCGATCGAACCGGTCGAGCCCGTTCGCATCGAGATAAACAGCCAGGGCAATGAGCAGGCCGAAAGGGAGCTGCCGGCAGCCACACAGCAGAGTGATCCTCTGTCCAGAAGCATTGCGAGGGATTTGGCGGCGCAGTGGGGCTTGCGTGAGGAACAGATAATCGTCAAAAGAGATCAGGCCGGATACGAGAAGCGATGACACGGTGAGGTGAGCAGGGTGTTTGGGAAGCTGAAGCAATGGTGGGGTGCTGATTCAGACAAAAAGAAACTGAAGCCGATCCACTACTTTATCGTCATTTTGGGAATCGGGATGGCCATCATGATTTTGACCGATTTCTTGAATGTTGAGCGCGATCAGCCGATGGGCTTCGGGGTTGGCGGCAATGAACCGACGGGTCCGCCCGGCTCCGAACAGTCGGCGCCGGCGCTCGGGGGGGCGAATCCGCCCGACATCATCGCGGAATACGAAAACATGTATGAGACGCAGTTGAAGGAAATTTTGGCCAGCGTGGTCGGCGTAGGGGATGTTGAAGTCATGGTCAATCTGGATTCAACCCCCGAGCTTGTCGTAGGGAAAAACACCAATACCCGTACCTCTACCAATCAGGAGACGGACAAGGAACGGGCCACGCGGAATCAAAACGATCAATCCCGCGACGAGCAAGTGGTCGTCATCCAGGGAGGAAAGCAGGATCAGCCTGTCATCCTCAAGACGTTGAAGCCCAAGGTAAGAGGGGTTTTGGTGGTGGCCAAGGGCGCCGACAACATTCAGGTAAAAGCCTGGATCACCGAAGCGGTTCAAAAAGTATTGGATGTGCCTGCCTACAAAATTTCGATATTGCCTAAAAAAGGTTAGGAGGTAATGGAAAATGATGCTTCGCAAGCAAACGGTATGGTTGTTGACAATGCTGGCCGTGATGGTGGTCCTTTCGGGCTACTATCTGGTCAAAGGGCCGGAGAGCCAAGTGTCGACGCTGGGGCAGGAACAGCGGATGCAGCAGCAGTTGCAGCAGGATTCCTTGTCTGACGTGGTGGTTGAAAGCAAGCAGACGGACACGCCAGCCCCCGACGCAGCTCCTGTCGAAGGCAAGCCGAGCCCAGCTCCCGCAGTGACAGATACTCTAAAGCCGAGCGTGGAGCAGCAGACTGCAACCAAGGATGCCGCGACACTGGCTGACACCCCGAGCGAGCTTTTCATAGGGTACAAAATGAAGCGGGAAGCCCAAACCCAGCAGCAAAAAGACGAACAGCTGAGCATTATGGGCAGCTCGGATGCGACTCCCCAGGCGGTGGCTGAGGCAAAGGCCAAGTACGAGGAGCTCTCTACGCTGGAGAACGCCACAACGGCGGTGGAAGAAATGCTGAAGACCAGCGGCTATAAGGACGCCGTCGTCTTCACGCAAAACGACAAAGTGACGGTGATCGTGCAAAAGGATAAACTGGGAGCAGATGAAGTGGTAGACATCATTTCCAACGTAAAACAGCATCTGAATGTCCCGGCAACCAATATCACTGTACAATTCAAAGCCTCCTGAAGAGGTACTAAGGATCATTGAAAACGGGCATGCTGGTAAGGGTTTCTCCTCGTTTTTCACTGGAAATGAGGGGAAATCCTTTCTTGACGTTGCGGTGGTGACAAGCTACCATGATTGTTAGACCTCGATACATACCATACTCCCTGGTTATCTTTCGAAATGAAGGAGTGCTTACGTGTGTTCAAAATTCATGAAATCCGTGAAATTATCAAGTTGATTGATCAGTCGTCCATTAACGAGTTTGAGCTTGAAATCGATGGAGCAAAGGTAACGATGAAAAAATCGGCTGCGGAAACCGTCTACGTTTCGCAACCGGTCGTACAGGCCCCGGTGGCTGCGGTCGCGCCCGTAGCGGCTCCTGTGGCTGCCGCTCCTGCAGCGGCAGAAGCGCCCGCGGCGCCAGTCGAAGCTCCGAAGCCGGCAGCAGCAGCTGTCGAAGAGGCGAATCTGCACAAAATCGTTTCCCCTATGGTGGGAACATTCTACCGCTCCCCTGAGCCCGGCAAGCCTCCCTATGTCCAGGCGGGCGACAAGGTAACACCGAACAAGGTAGTTTGCATCGTGGAAGCGATGAAGCTGTTCAACGAGATCGAGGCAGAAGTATCCGGGGAAATCGTGAAAGTGCTGGTTGAGGATGGTCAGTTGGTGGAATACGGCCAGCCGCTGTTTTTGGTGAAGCCAGAATAGGTTGGAGGAGAGCGTAATGTTTCAAAAAGTATTGATTGCCAACCGGGGCGAAATCGCTGTGCGCGTCATTCGCGCCTGCCGCGAGTTGGGCATTCGTACGGTAGCTGTGTACTCCGAAGCAGATCGGGAGGCGCTGCACGTCAAATTGGCTGACGAGGCTTACTGCATTGGACCCACAGCATCCAAAGAAAGCTACCTCAACATTGCGAACATCATGAGCGTAGCAACCAAGGTTGGGGCAGACGCCATCCATCCAGGCTACGGGTTCCTCGCAGAGAACGCCGACTTTGCGGAAATCTGTGCCGCCTGCAACATCACCTTTATCGGACCTGACCCGGAAGCCATTGTCAAGATGGGCGATAAATCGACGGCCAAGGATACGATGAAATCAGCTGGTGTACCGACTGTTCCGGGAACAGATGGACTCGTCGAGGATATTGGCGATGCGATCAAGACCGCCAATGAAATCGGCTATCCTGTGATGGTGAAGGCAACTGCCGGCGGGGGCGGCCGCGGAATGCGCGTAGCTGTCGACGATGAAGATCTGGAAAAGGCGATTCGGCAAGCGCAAAACGAAGCGAAGACCGCCTTTGGCAACCCCGGCGTCTATTTGGAAAAGTTCGTCGAGGGACCGCGCCACGTCGAAATTCAGATCATGGCAGACAAGCACGGCAACGTCGTGTATTTGGGTGAGCGCGACTGCTCGATTCAACGGCGCCACCAAAAATTGATTGAGGAAGCTCCGTCTCCCGCGCTGAGCGACGAGCTGCGGAGAGAGATGGGGGAAGCGGCTGTCGCTGCGGCCAAAGCGGTGAATTACCACGGAGCCGGCACAGTTGAATTCCTCCTGGACAAACACGGGAAGTTTTATTTTATGGAAATGAACACCCGGATTCAGGTTGAACATCCGGTAACAGAGCTCGTGACCGGGTTTGACTTGATCAAAGAACAGCTTACTGTCGCCGCCGGCCAGCCGTTGTCGTTCACTCAGGACGATATCAAGCTGAACGGCTGGGCGATCGAATGCCGGATCAATGCGGAAAATCCGGCCAAAAATTTCATGCCGTCTCCAGGAAAAATCACGACGTATCTCGTGCCGGGCGGATTCGGCGTGCGGGTGGACAGCGCCGCTTATACCGGCTATGTCATCCCCCCTTACTACGACTCGATGATCGCGAAGCTGATCGTCTGGGGAAAAGACCGCACGGAAGCGATCGAACGCATGAAACGAGCGCTTGGCGAGTTTGTCGTGGAAGGCGTGCAAACGACGATTCCGTTCCATCTCAAAGTGCTGGATCACGAAGTGTTCGCCAGCGGTCAGTTTGACACCAAATTTTTGGAGATCCATGACCTGCAGCTGGATGAAGCTTGATTTGTAAAAGTGGAAGCTGCTTGTTATAATGGGTTACAAAACCATAGGGAGGTGCGAAGCGTGGAAGAGTTTACACCGGATTTGGAAAGAACAGAGCTTGGCAAGGTGCAGATCGCTCCCGAAGTCCTGGAAGTAATCGCCGGTATGGCTGCCTCTGAGGTAGAGGGTGTAGCGCAAATGAGCGGTGGTTTCGTAGGTGAGATTGTCGAACGGCTCGGCCGTAAAAATATAGCGCGCGGCGTACGCGTAGAAGTAGGCTCACGCGAAGCGGCAGTTGATGTATCGATTATCGTAAAATATGGACACCGGATCCCGGATGTCGCTCGAAATATTCAAGATAGTGTGCGGAACGCCATCGAAAGCATGACGGGTCTGTCGGTTGTGGAAGTAAACGTACATATTGTGGACGTAGAGCTGAAGCCCGAAGAAAAAGCGCCGGCTGCCGTGGAAGATTTCCAGCGCGTCCGCTAGTTCATCAGCAAGTTTGGATGCCCCCTATGCCTCAGGGGGCATTTTTCCTCATCTAAGAGTAACGGCCTCCTTGTTACCTAGCGCCAAAGGAGAGATGCTTGTGAATTTGTTTGACCGCTTTATCCTGACTTTGTACAGTTTTGCTCTGATCGTCCTCTCTGTCGGTGTCATCGGCGCCGCGAGCGGGCTGATCCCAGCTGAATACATACGCCCCTATCTCGAGCAGCTCCTGGGTGGTTTCCAGCCGGCCTATCTGATCACGGCGGTGATTTTTTTAATCGTCAGCCTGCGGTTTTTTTTCAGCTCTTTCCGCAGGTCCAAGAAACCAAAAACAGAGAAAGGCATTCGCCAGCGCAGCGATTTGGGGGAAGTAAACATAACCCTGCAGACCATTCAGACAATCGCCGAGCGAGCCGCCAGAAGAGTGAAGGGTGTCCGCGATTTGAAGACAGTCGTGCGGGCGCTGGAAAGCGGAAACACGATCACGGTCCGCGTCTCTGTCGATGGAGAGACGCCATTGCCGGAGCTGACCCAGAAGCTGCAAACCGACATCAAGGAGCAGGTGGAGGGCATTGCCGGCGTCATGATCTCCGAGGTGGCAGTCGTAGTGACAGAAGTTGCCCAGCATGAGAATTACGCGGCTCGCAAACGAGTGGAATAGTAGGTGAAGGTCATGATATGGGAGTTGTTGTGGGAACACAAGGGGAAACTACTGGGGGTAGCCGCCGGACTTTTTTTCGGCATCATCTACCTTCTCGTCGGTTTTTGGGATACACTGGTGTTTGTCGTCTTTGTCGGCACCGGTTATTACATTGGACGCAAACTCGATCACAAAGAGGATTTGCGCGAAATTCTTGATCGTATCCTCCCTGGGAAGTTTCGCTAAGCGGGGCGGGAACCTCAATTTTATGAGTAGGTGAACGTGATGAAACGTAGGACAGCACGAGAAAAAGCGGTTCAATGCTTGTTTCAGATCGATATGGCAGATGTGAGTATGGATGCTGCCCTCGAACTGGTTATGGAAGATAGCGAAGAGGACGCAGCGTATCTTCACTTTCTGGTGAAAGGCGTCCTGGAACGACTGGAAGAGATCGACGCCGAAATCCAAAAGTATCTTCGCGGCTGGCGGCTGGATCGGATTGCCAACGTAGACCGCGCGATCCTTCGTCTAGCATTTTTTGAAATCATGTTTGAACAGGACATACCGGATAAAGTGGCGTTGAACGAAGCGATCGAGATTGCCAAACTGTTCAGCGACGAACAATCGTACCGGTATATTAACGGCGTTTTGTCCAGTTATTTAAAAGCTCGCCAAACCGCGAACGCGTAAAGATGGGTGAAGCAGCATGACTAAGGTATTGTTGGGAATCGATACGAGCAACTACCGGACATCGTTATGCTTGGCAGCGGAAGACGGCCGGATTGTGGCGGAAGCGAAACGACTTCTTCGGGTAAAAGAAGGCAAGCGTGGTCTGCAGCAATCAGAAGCCGTCTTTCAGCATGTGATGAACCTGCCTGAGCTGAGCAATGAGCTGAAATGGACCGAATACGATATTGTTGCGGTCTGCGCAAGCGAGAAGCCCCGGCCGGCGGACGGTTCGTATATGCCGGTGTTCAAAGTGGGAGAAGGCTTGGCGAAGTCTCTGTCAGCCTACATGAAGGTCCCGAGCTTTTTGACGACACATCAGGAAGGGCACATCGCGGCAGGCGAGTATACAGCAGCTGAACGGCCGCGCGAAAACCAGTTTCTCGCGGTTCATCTCTCCGGTGGAACGAGCGAGCTGCTCCTGTGCGAGCGAAAGGAAGACGGTTACCGGATAGAAAAAGTAGGCGGAACCACGGACCTTCACGCAGGTCAGCTGGTCGATCGGATTGGTGTAGCGCTAGGCATGTCATTCCCGGCCGGACCGCAGCTTGAGAGGCTCGCCGCACAGGCAGCCGGAGATTTTCGCGTATCCTCTTCTGTACAAGGGAAGGCCTTCAGCTTTTCCGGACCGGAGGCAGCGTTGCTGCGGGCGATCGAGAGCGGAAGCGTACCTGCAGCCGAGATTGCGAGAGCGACGGAGCAGTGCATTGCCAGTACGCTGGAAAAAGTGCTCCGTCATGCCGTAGAGGAAGGGCATCCTCGCGAGATTCTGATCGTCGGCGGCGTGGCGGCAAATCAATACATACGAGAGCGCTTGACAAAACGTCTGGAGCACCCTGCGGTAAAGGCCCGCTTGTACTTTTGCGATCCCGTCTATTCCGGGGATAATGCGTACGGCGTGGCAATGCTGGGGTGGAGTAAGCTTAAACACGAACATTAAGTAAATATTAACTTTGTAAAATTCGGCTTTACATCATCTCCTCGAATCGGTACACTTATCGTAGTGATCCAAACGAAGGAGGGTTCTTCGCCATGGCAGCAACGATTATTTATGGCAAGGAAATCGCAAGGGATATTCGGGAACAATTGGCTGGCGAAGTCGCAGAACTGAAGCAAAACGGAATCGTGCCAGGGTTGACCGTCGTTCTCGTGGGGGACGATCCCGCTTCGCATTCATACGTCAGAGGAAAAGCCCGCGGTTGCGAAGAAGTAGGAATCCGCTCTGAAATCATTTTTAAGGACGCATCCACTTCGGAAGAGGAATTATTGGCTATTGTCCATCAGTTGAATGAAAATCCGAACGTTCACGGTATTTTGGTACAGCTGCCGCTTCCCGCGCATATCTCTGAAAAGGCAGTTATCGAGGCGATTTGTTCGGAAAAAGACGTCGACGGCTTCCACCCGGTCAATGTCGGAAACATGATGATCGGCTACGATTCTCTGCTTCCTTGTACAGCCAATGGCGTAGTCGAGCTGATCAAACGGACAGGCACGGCGATCGAAGGCAAGCACGCAGTCGTCATCGGCCGCAGCAACATCGTCGGAAAACCGGTGTCGTATCTGTTGCAGCGCGAGAATGCGACTGTGACGATGTGCCATTCGCGGACTGTTGATTTGCCGCACTACACGCGTCAGGCAGATATTTTGATTGTCGCGGCCGGCAAGGCGCACATGATCGGAAAAGAGGACGTAAAGCCAGGTGCTGTCGTGATAGACGTCGGGGTAAACCGGGTCGAGAGCGGCAAGCTTGTCGGCGATGTCCGGTTTGACGAAGTCAAGGAAGTAGCGGGCTACATCACCCCGGTTCCAGGCGGAGTCGGTCCGATGACAATCACGATGCTGCTGAAAAATACGATTGAAGCGGCCAAAAATCTCGCAGCCCGGTAGTTTTTCAGGTACCCGAAACGTTCCGCATCGAAGGAATAGGCTGAAAAGCGGTTCAGGCGAGCAGTTTTTGCGTCCGCGATAAAACTAACCATATCGGGAGGTACGCATGACGAGTCGTCAAATCTTTTCTGTCAGCGACCTGAACCGCTGCATCAAGCAAGTGCTGGAGCAGGATGACCGCCTGCAGGACATCTGGGTGCGGGGAGAAATCTCCAATTTTGTCCACCATACCAGCGGGCACATGTATTTTACGTTGAAGGATAGCCAGTCGCGGGTCAAGGTAGTCATGTTCGCCGGATACAATCGTTTTCTCCGTTTTCTTCCCAAGGATGGAACCAAGGTGATCGTACGCGGTTCCATTTCTGCCTATGAGCGGGATGGCGCCTACCAGTTTTACGCCAGGGAGATGCAGCCGGACGGAATCGGTTCACTATACCTCGCGTTTGAGCAGTTGAAGGCAAAGCTCGCCGGAGAAGGGCTGTTTGCAGCCGAACGAAAGCGTCCGCTTCCTGCGTTTCCGAGAAGAGTCGGCGTTGTCACTTCACCTACAGGAGCGGCGATCCGAGACATTTGTACGACGATACGGCGCCGGTATCCACAGGCTGAAATCGTTTTGTCGCCGGCAATCGTTCAAGGCACGGAAGCGCCTGCCTCTATCGTGGCGGCGATTCGGATCATGAACAGTCAGCCGGACATCGATGTTCTTATTGTCGGAAGAGGAGGCGGCTCTATCGAGGAGCTGTGGGCTTTTAACGAAGAACAAGTAGCCCGTGCCATTGCAGCCTCTCAGATTCCGGTTATTTCCGCAGTCGGACATGAAACCGACGTCACGATCGCCGATTTCGTAGCAGATGTTCGCGCTGCGACGCCAACAGCGGCAGCCGAGCTGGCTGTCCCCCACTACCTGGAGTGGCTGGAGCGGGTGAGGCAGCTGGACACGCGGATGAGTCGGGCGCTAAGCAGCCGGCTGGCAGCGGAGCGAAAGCGGCTGGAAGTCCTCGCCCAATCCTATGCGATGCGCCGGCCGCAAAGGCGCGTGGAAGAAGCCCAGCAACGCTTGGATGAGCTTTCCCTGCGGCTGGGGCAGGCGGTCAAGCAGCTGATGAAAGGCCGCAAGGATCAGTATCAGCACCTGTCAGACCGGATCAAGCGGTACCGGCTTACAGATGTGGTCGATCGGCAGAAGAAGGCGGTCGGGCTGAGTCGGGCACGTATCGATGAATTGATGAGGCAGAGGCTGGATAAAAGCAGGATGTCTTTTGCCTCGTCTCTCGCGCAGCTTGATGCATTAAGCCCGTTGAAAGTGATGAAGCGGGGTTTTTCGCTCGTGTACGCTTCCGGACAGCTGGTGAAATCGGTTGAGCAATTTGCTCCAGGCGAAGAACTCATGTTACGATTGAAGGATGGGAGCGCAACTGCGCGCGTGGAACAGATTTACCGGGAGGAGAAGCGAGATGGCACGGAAGAAGACGGACCAAGAGGCTGACATTCAATTTGAAGAGGCGATGAAACGGCTGGAAGAGGTGGTTCACCGCCTGGAGGAAGGAGAAATCCCTCTGGAGGAAGCCATCCAGCTTTATCAGGAAGGGGTCACGCTCTCCCGTATTTGCGGTCAAAAACTGGACGCGATCGAAGCCAAAATTACACAACTGATCGAAGAAGACGGCCAGTTGAAGCAAAAGCCGTTTCGTGTGGAGGGGGATATCTGATGGCTGCATCCCTCCAATCCTATCTGGAAGAAAAGACAAGCTATATCGAGCGGCATCTGACATCGCTGTTGGAGCGGGAGGGTGTTCCATCTACGCTGTACGAATCCATGGCGTATTCGTTGATGGCTGGGGGAAAACGTCTGCGGCCCATGCTGGTCCTGGCAGTTCTGGAGGCCCTGGACAAGCCTTTGGAGCGCGGAATTCCCTATGCGGCTGCTTTGGAAATGATACATACGTATTCGCTGATTCACGACGATTTGCCTGCGATGGATGACGATGATCTGAGGAGGGGAAAACCGACCAACCACAAGGTGTTCGGCGAAGCGACGGCCATTTTGGCCGGGGATGCCTTGCTGACGCGTGCCTTTGGACTGGTTGCGGAGCGTTACCTCGATCATCCCGATGTGAGGCCGGTGACAGTAGTTAAGCTGATTGCGGAGCTGGGCAAAAGAGCAGGAGCGGCTGGCATGGTTGGCGGCCAGATGGCTGATATTCAGGGAGAAGGAAAACAGCTGAGCCTGGCTGAACTGGAGTTTATCCATCAGCATAAAACAGGCGATTTGCTGATCGCCGCGCTGCGAGGCGGAGGCTATTTGGCGGAAGCGACAGAGGAACAGATGGCTGCGTTGACCCAATACGGAAGAAATATCGGGCTTGCCTTTCAAATTCAGGACGATATTTTGAATGTGGAGGGCGATTCCAAGCAGCTTGGCAAAGCGGTCGGAAGCGATGCCGATCGACAAAAGGCTACGTATCCGTCATTGATCGGGATGGACGAATCGAAGGCTCGTCTGCTGCAGCTTGTGGACGAAGCCAAGCAAGTGTTGAAAAGCGTCGGTCTTAATCACTCGGCCCTTGTGCCCTTGGCTGATTACGTAGTGGAACGGCGAAAGTAAAAGACGCGGAGCGATTGCTGCCGCGTCTTTTCTTTTTGGCTGGTCGAATTCTCGGGATCGTCCTACAGCGCCTTGTCGTCGACTTTGTCCAGCCACTCTTTGATCTCGCCGATTACGGAAGATACACAGCCGTCTTCGAACGGCGAATCCAGCTTCGCCACCTTGACCAGCTCGGTAAAGGACTTGCTGCCGCCCTCCTTGCAAAGGGTGAGGTAATCGTCCCACGCCACTGCCGGGTTATGCTGCGCCCGCTTCCAAAATTGGAAAGCGCAGATTTGGGCCAGTGTATAATCGATGTAATAAAAGGGGTCCATAAAGATGTGCCCTTGCTGTTGCCAGAAGCCTCCGCTTTCGAGAAATTCATTGTCTTCATAATCAAGATGGGGCAAGTACTTGCGCTCGATTTCACGCCAGGTAGCTTTCCGTTCGGCAAAAGTCATCTCCGGACGTTCATAGACCGCATGCTGAAATTCATCCACGGTTACGCCGTACGGAATGAATTGAAGCGCATCGGCGAGATGGGAAAACTTGTACTTTTCCGTATCTTCCTGGAAGAACAGCTCCATCCAGGGCCAGGTCAGGAACTCCATGCTCATGGAGTGGATTTCGCAAGCCTCGTAGGTGGGGAAATGATACTCCGGTACAGCGAAGCCCCGACTCATATAAACCTGAAAAGCATGCCCTGCCTCGTGAGTCAAGACATCGATGTCGCCGGAGGTACCGTTGAAATTGGCAAAGATATAAGGGAGTCGGTATTGGCTGATATACGTGCAATACCCGCCAGTCGCTTTCCCCTTTTTGCTCAATAGATCCATGCACTCCTGCTCCAGCATAAACGAGTAGAACTCGCCCGTTTCCTTGGAAAGCTCCTCGTACATCCGCTTCCCGTTTTCCACAATCCATTCCGGCGATCCCTTGGGCGTCGGATTCCCGGTAGCAAAATTGAACGGCTTGTCGTAATAGCGAAGAGCCTCCACGCCGATTCTCTCCCGCTGCCTTTCATACAGGCTGCTGGCGACAGGGACGATGTGATCCAGTACCTGCTTGCGGAAGACGGACACCATTTGCGCATCGTAATCCGTCCGATTCAGACGGGCGTAGGCCAGCTCCGTAAAGCTTTGATACCCGAGCTTGCGAGCGATTTTCGTGCGGACTTTGACAAGCTCGTCATAGATTCGGTCAAGCTCCTCGCCGTGTTCGCGGAAAAAGCTGTAGCGGGCCTCGTGAGCTCTTTTTCTCATTTGGCGGTCTGTGGATGTCTGGAATGGGATCAATTGCGGCAGAGTCCGCTCAGCGCCCTCGAACTGGATGCGGGCGGAAGCGATCAATGCCATGTACTGGCTGCTCAGCCGGTTTTCCTCCTGTAAATCGAGGACGACCTCGGGAGAAAAGGTCCGAATCTTGGTTTCGGCGATGCGGAAGAGCTGCGCTCCCCATTTGTCCTCCAGCTCCTTGCGGAAAGGGGAGTGGACGATCGCTTCGTAATACCGGGTAACAAATCCTTGGCAAAGAGGTCCGGCTTCATCCCAGTAGTCCTGCTCGGCCTTGTAAAACGAATCGGTCGTGTCAATCGTATGTCTGATGTGAGCAATTTCACGTGCAGACTCGACTTCCAGGCGTATTTCCTGGATGCGGCACATCGCTTCGTCTTGCTCCCGCCAGGTGGAAGCCTGCTTTAGGGCAGCAAGCTGCTCTTCAAATCGGGCTTCGATCGATGCCAGCGGGATGCGTTCGTAGTTGATTTGTGAAAAAGGTACTGCTGCAGTCATGAACGAAACCCTCCCTTAAAAGGTTTGATTGAATGACTTTATTTTACCAGAAGCTGGGCGCGATTTCTCTTGAAAACAGATGAAAGTGGAGTTTTTATGAAGAAACCGTTATAATGAAGCAAGCTAAATGAACCAAGGTTATCCGGAATGATTCGGATTGCAGCATACCCAATGACCCAAGATTGAGTGAAAGTGAGGAATAGTAATGCTGCTAACTAGCATCAACAGTCCTCAAGATCTGAAGAAATGCTCATTGCCTGAGCTATACGCGCTGGCAGACGAGATCCGACAGTTCCTTGTGGAAAACTTGTCCAAGACGGGCGGCCATTTGGCACCTAATCTCGGTGTAGTGGAATTGACGCTCGCCCTGCACTACGCATTTAACAGCCCGGAAGATAAGCTGATTTGGGACGTAGGACATCAAGCCTATGTACATAAAATTTTGACGGGCCGCCGCGATATGTTTCCGACGCTGCGTCAGTATAAAGGCCTGTGCGGTTTTCCGAAAATGTGCGAAAGTCCGCATGATGTATGGGAAACAGGGCACAGCAGCACATCCCTGTCCGCCGCAATGGGAATGGCGACTGCACGTGATTTGAAAAAGGAAAAAAACCACGTCGTTGCGATCATCGGCGATGGCGCCTTGACTGGCGGTATGGCGCTGGAAGCGATGAACCACATCGGCCATGAGGGCAAAAATGTCATCGTCGTGCTCAACGACAACGAGATGTCCATCGCGCCAAACGTCGGTGCCCTGCACAACTATTTGGGCAAATTGCGTTCAGCCACGAATTACAAGAGAGCGAAGGAAGAGCTGGAGCATCTATTGAAATCGATTCCGGCGGTGGGTGGCAGGCTTGCCCACATGGCGGAACGATTCAAGGACAGCATGAAGTATTTGCTCGTTTCCGGCATCTTGTTTGAGGAGCTGGGCTTTACTTACATCGGCCCGATCGACGGTCACAACTTGGAGCTGATGCTCGATACACTAAAAACGGCGAAACACACAAAAGGGCCTGTCCTGATCCACGCGATCACAAAAAAGGGAAAAGGGTACGCGCCCGCAGAAGCGGATTCCGTCAAATGGCACGGTATCGGCACGTACAAAATCGAGTCCGGGGATACGCCAAAATCGGCGCCGATGTACACGAAGGTGTTCGCTGACACGATGATCAGCCTTGCCGAAGAAGACGAGCGGATCGTAGCGGTTACACCTGCCATGCCTGCCGGTTCCGGGCTGATCCCGTTTGGCGAGCGCTTCCCCGATCGGCTGTTTGACGTCGGCATTGCCGAGCAGCACGCATGCACATTTGCCGCAGGCTTGGCAACACAGGGTCTGAAGCCTGTCTTTGCCGTGTATTCGACATTTTTGCAGCGCGCTTACGACCAATTGATTCACGATGTGGCCCGGCAAAAGCTGAACGTGATCTTTGCCGTCGACAGGGCCGGCCTCGTCGGTGCGGACGGGGAAACCCATCAGGGCGTGTACGACATCGCTTTTATGAGAGCGATCCCCAATATGGTCATCATGGCGCCAAAGGATGAAAACGAGCTGCGCCACATGATGAAAACGGCGGTCGCCTATGAGGATGGGCCCATTTCATTCCGCTATCCTCGTTTGGGTATCCGCGGCGTCAAGATCGACGATGAGATGAAGCCGCTGCCCATCGGCAAGGCTGAAATCGTTCGCGAAGGAAGAGATGTCGCGATCCTGTCGTTTGGTCATATTTTCGAAATCGCGGAACGTGCGGTGGAACAGCTTGCCCGCGAAGGAATTCATCCGATGCTGGTCAATGCCCGATTCTGCAAGCCGCTCGATGTCGAGCTGTTGACCCGATTGGCTCGTGAAGGCTACGACCTCGTCACCGTTGAGGAAGGCTCCGAGATGGGCGGCTTTGGCAGCGCGGTACGCGAGTTTTTGGGCGAAGCCGGGTACCATCATATCCGCGTCCAATCCGTAGGGGTTCCCGACTATTTCGTCGAGCATGGCAGCGTCAAGGAGCAACGGCTCGAAGTCGGGTTGACCGCTGAACAGATCGTCGCCCGTGTCCGCTCGTTCCTGCCGGTGTCGAAAGGCGTTGTGGAGGCATGAAAAAGGAACGGCTGGACGTTCTGCTAGTAGAACGCGGATTGTACGACACCAGAGAAAAGGCAAAAGCGGCAGTAATGGCCGGCCTTGTGCAGGTAAAAGGGGAAAGGTGCGACAAGCCCGGAACCAAGTTCCCCGAGGATATTGCCATCACGGTAAAGGGCGAGATTCACCCGTATGTGAGCCGTGGCGGATTGAAGCTGGAAAAAGCCTTGAGCATCTTCGACCTGGATGTCGCAGGCAAGGTGATGATGGACATCGGTTCCTCCACGGGCGGGTTTACCGATTGCGCTCTGCAAAACGGAGCAAGAAGGGTGTACGCCATCGATGTCGGCTACAATCAGCTCGCCTGGTCGCTTAGAAACGATGAGCGGGTCGTGGTGATGGAACGGACAAATTTCCGGCATATGGACCCGGACAGCTTTACGGATGAGCTGCCCCAAGTAGCCACCATTGATGTGTCCTTTATATCGTTAAAGCTGATTTTGCCGGTCCTGTATCGGTTTTTGCTGGCCGACGGCGACGTGATTGCGCTCGTAAAGCCACAGTTTGAGGCGGGCAAGGAGAATGTCGGGAAGAACGGGATCGTTCGCGACCCGCACATCCACGAGGCGGTCTTGCTTGACATCGGACAGGCCGCCATGCAAATCGGATTTTCTTTGCGAGGCCTTTCTTACTCGCCCATTACCGGGGGAGAAGGCAACATCGAGTTTTTGCTCCACGCGAAAAAGGCTGGCGGAGGCTTCACTTCGGAGGAATGGTTGCAAAAGGTGAGCGACACGGTGGACCTTGCGCACCGTGAATTGAAGTGAAAATAGGACAAAAAGCCTCGCTGAATCAAGTCGAGGCTTTTTTTGTATGCATGAAAAGTTGTATACTTGTATAAGGATTTCCAACCGACGAAGCTTTGGGGTGGGCCATGTTGAAAACGTTTGGTATCGTAGCGAACAAAGGAAAACCGGAGGCCCGCATCGTGGCCAGGGAATTGGTATATTTGCTGGAAGCCAAAGGGGCGCGAGTTCTTTTGGATGAACAAATGGCTTCCCATGTAGGCCGAGGCGATATCGGAACGAGCCTGGAAGTGATCGGGCAAGAAGCCGAGCTTCTTTGTGTGCTGGGCGGCGATGGCACCTTGCTTGGCATCGCCCGCCGTCTGGCAGGACGCTCCCTGCCGATTTTGGGCATCAATCTGGGAACGCTGGGCTTTCTCTCGGAGGCCGACCCGGAACATTTGCCCCACGCCGTAGACAATCTTCTTTCTGGACAATACTACATTGAAGAACGCTCCATGCTGGAGGCAGAGCTTGTCCGAAACAATTCTACGCTCGCGCGCTATACGGCGATGAATGATATCGGGATTGCCAAAGGATCGTTCTGCCGCATCATTCAATGCGCTGTGTTTCTGGACGACGTGTACATCGCAACCTTTAGCGGGGACGGAGTGATCGTATCCAGTCCCACGGGCTCGACAGCGTATTCCCTGTCTGCCGGCGGTCCGATTGTGGCGCCGAATGTCGACATGCTGCTGCTCACGCCTGTAGCGCCGCATTCCTTGACGGCCCGCCCGATGGTGCTGTCGCCCCATCAGGCGATCCGGATTGAAGTGGATGCCATTCACCACGAGATGGGGTTGTCGATAGACGGGCAGTTTGGATACAAGCTGGAGGGAGGCGACCAGATATTTATCCGCAAGTCGCCGCATGTCACCCCTTTGGTCAAATGGAAAAAGGGCGGCTTTTTTGAAACGATTCGCACGAAATTACAAGGGGAATGGGAGTAATCAAATGAATAAAGGGCAAAGACATATTCGCATCCGTGAAATTATCGGGAACAACGAAGTGGAGACACAAGACGAGCTGGTGGACCGTTTGCGCGAGGCAGGGTTTAACGTGACCCAGGCCACAGTCTCCCGAGACATCAAGGAGCTGCATCTGGTGAAGGTTCCCTTGCCGGACGGCCGCTACAAGTACTCGCTGCCTGTCGAGCAGAAGTACAACCCGATCCAGAAGCTCAGACGCATGCTGGTTGATTCGTTTGTGAGCATGGATCACGCCGATCACTTTATTCTGTTGAAAACGCTCTCCGGACATGCCAATGCGGTAGCGGAGCTGATCGACAATTTGCCGTGGGAAGAAATCATGGGTACCATCAGCGGCGACAATACGATTTTGATAATTTGCCGTTCAAAGGAAAACTCGGAAGAAGTGACAAAGCGGCTCATGGAAATGCTGTAAGGAGTGGAGAAACCGTATGCTGCTGGAGCTTTCCATACGCAATTTTGCAATCATCAAGTCCGTCACCATCTCCTTTCAGAAGGGCTTGAACATCCTGACCGGGGAGACTGGTGCGGGGAAATCGATCATCATTGACGCCCTGGGTCTCCTCTTGGGGGGCCGGGCTTCCTCTGATTTTGTCAGGTACGGAGAATCGCGGGCGGAAGTGGAAGGTCTGTTTGAGCTTCCTGCGGGGCATCCCGTCTTTTCAGTTTGCGAAAGCTTCGGCGTCCAGGTCGAGCAAGACGGCACCCTCGTGGTCAGGCGCGACATTTCCAGTCAGGGCAAAAGCATTATCCGCATAAACGGACAGCTTGCTACGCTCGCCATGCTGCGAGAGCTGGGCCCCTGGCTGGTGACCGTCCATGGACAGCATGATACACATATGCTGATGCAGGCGGACAAGCACATCCACTGGCTCGATTCCTACGGGGAAAAAGAGCTGGGCTCAGCGAAACAGGAGTACGCCCAGCTGTTTGCTCTCTATTCAAAAACGAAACAGGATCTGGAGCGGATGTCCAAAAACGAACGGGAGCTAGTCCAGCGAATCGACCTGCTGCAATATCAGCTAAGCGAAATCGAGGCGGCTTCGCTGGCCCCAGGGGAGGACGAGAAGCTCCTCCAGCAAAGAAAGAAATGGATGAACATTGAGAAAGTATTTGCGGGCATCCAGGACGCTTACCGTGCCCTTCACGGCGATCAGCGGGGAAGCGAGTGGCTGGGGCATGCGATGAGCGAACTGGAACGCATCTCCTCCTACGACGAGCAGTTGGACCCGATACTTGAGAGCGTCCAAAGCGCATACTATCAGGTAGAGGACGCGATTCACCAGCTGCGGCAGCTCTCCGACCGGCTCGATTTTGAACCGGAGCAGCTTCAAGAGGTCGAGAGAAGGCTTGATTTGATCCAGACGTTGAAGCGAAAATACGGAAAAAATGTAGACGATATTCTGGAGTATGCGGCAACGATTCAGGATGAGCTGGACGAGATGCATCATTACGATGACCGCTTGCAGCAGCTGGAAAAACGGCTGGTCGAGCTGGCTGCAGACCTTGCCGTCGAAGCCCAGGAGCTGTCCATGATCCGCTGCAAATGCGCCGGCCTGCTTGCTCAGGAAATCGAGCAGCAGCTGCGGGAATTGCACATGGAGCGTGCACGATTTGCCATCGATGTGCGTCAAATTCCCGATGAAAATGGCGTGGAGATCGAGGGAGCCAAATGGCGCGTCGATGCCAACGGGATCGATACCGTCGAGTTTTTAATTTCGCCCAATCCGGGAGAGCCGTTGCGCCCTCTGGCCAAAATCGCTTCCGGGGGCGAGCTGTCGAGGGTCATGCTGGCGATCAAGACGATCCTCGCAGGAACCGACCAGGTACAGACCTTGATTTTTGACGAGGTAGACACCGGGGTGAGTGGACGTGCCGCGCAAGCGATCGCGGAGAAGCTTGCAAGAGTCGCGCTCAAGCGTCAGGTGCTGTGTATTACACACCTTCCGCAGGTAGCTTCGCTTGCAGACGCCCATTTTTTGATTCAAAAAGAAATGAGCGAAAACGAAACGATGACACTCGTTCACAGCCTGACTGAAGAGGAGCGTGTCATCGAGCTGGCCCGCATGTTAAGCGGAGCCGAGGTGACGGCAAAAACGAGAGAGCATGCCCGGGAAATGATCGCGCTCGGGAGACAACGAAAAGCTGCCAAGTAATTGGACAGCTTTTTTGCTGTTCTGCGGCACTCTCGTCATGCTGTCTTCAGTACGATAGGCCACAGATAACACCACGTTTAAAATCGCAGGCTGCTTGACGTGCCAAATGGCTGCCAAAGCTTCTCGCTCGCGCACCGGTGCTACATTTTCCTGACATAATCCAATGCCGCGCAGGCAATAGTATAACTACACAAGGTGGAGGTGTTAGGTGTAGGTGTAGGTAGGGAACGGTAGGAGTGATTGCTGGTGATCCGTCACAACAGAAGAAAATGGATGGGAAGTCTCCTTCTCCTTATCACGGCGATTGTCGTGAGTTCCACCCCGTTCCACGACCTGTCTTCTTTTCCCCATGAATTACGCCTGATGGAAGGCTCCTTGAAGCAGCTGCGCGTTTCCATGCCCGTCATGGGTACGCTGGTGAACAGCAACCCGGAGATTCTTCACGTCAACGGGACGGAAGCCCGGGAGGTTTCTGTGGACCTTAGCCAGCCGGTTTCGGTAGAACCGAAAAAAGCGGGAGAAGCCAATTTGCAAGTAAAGTGGCGCAATATCCCGTTAAAAGCGGTCAAGGTAAATGTGCTGCCCGATTTGCGAGTGATTCCGGGCGGCCAATCGATCGGCGTCAAATTGCAGACTGCGGGCGTTCTTGTCGTTGGTCATCATCTGGTTGACACAGGAAAAGAAAAAGTCTCACCAGGGGAACAAGCGGGTGTACACGTCGGGGACAGTATCATCAAGATGAATGACATGTACATCAATGACATGAACGATGTCAAAAAGCTGGTGAGTGAAGCCGGCGAAAAGCAGACACCTTTGCAGCTTCTCATCGTCCGAGGCAAAGAAAAGGTAAATCTGACGCTGAGGCCTGCCAAAGACAAAAAGGATGAGGAGTACCGGATGGGCCTGTACATTCGCGATTCGGCAGCAGGTGTTGGTACGCTTACGTTTTATGAGCCGAATTCGAAAGCTTACGGAGCATTGGGCCATGTCATCTCCGATGTGGATACTGGACAGGCCATCGTTGTCGGCGACGGTCAAATCGTACGGGCGAGTGTAACCTCCATTGAAAAAGGGCAGAGCGGGAATCCGGGAGAAAAGTTCGCCCGTTTTTACAACGAAAGCGAAGTGCTCGGAAACATTACAAAAAATTCCCCGTTCGGGATTTTCGGAAAGATGAACGAGGCGCCTAAAAGGAGTGTTTATCCGAATCCCATTCCCATTGCTCTGGCCGAACAGGTAAAAGAGGGACCAGCCAAAATCCTTACCGTGGTGGAAGGTCAAAAGGTAGAAGAGTACTCCGTTGAAATTGTGAATGTCGTGAAACAGCATTTCCCCGCCACGAAAGGCATGATCATCAAGGTGACAGACAAGCGTTTGCTTGAAAAGACCGGCGGGATCGTTCAGGGAATGAGCGGAAGCCCGATTATCCAGGATGGAAAAATGGTCGGCGCGGTTACCCATGTATTTGTCAATGATCCAACCTCTGGCTACGGTTGCTACATCGAATGGATGCTTCAGGATGCAGGACTGCAGGTTCGTCCAGGGGAGCAATCCAAATCGACAGAAACTGCGGCATAAAAAAGGACGAGGCCGTCTCGCCAAAAGGTGAGTCGGCCTTTTCTCCCATTGGGGTTTATTGTGGAAATCATTGTCGAAATATCGGAAAAATCATTCAATCTTTCGTCATTGGCAGGAATGCCCCCGGCATTGTCGAATAATTTTTGGAGTGAAAATGGTATGGGTATATGTTGAGGGATTCATAACTTCTGAGAAAACTTCCACCCTTTTCCCAAACAGACCGTTGATTGTAAGGAGGAACGACCTTGAGCAAGATTGAAGTGTTGTTGGCGGATGACAATCGGGAATTTGTGAACCTGCTGGAAGAGTACATTAGCAGCCAGCACGATATGAACGTAATCGGTGTGGCGTATAACGGAAATGATGTCATTCGCCTGCTCCAAGAACGCATCCCGGATGTCCTTATTTTGGATATTATCATGCCTCATCTGGATGGCTTAGCCGTATTGGAACAAATTCAAACAATGAGACTGTCTCCACAGCCAAAGATCATCATGCTGACGGCATTCGGGCAAGAGGAAATTACCAAGAAGGCAGTGGAGCTAGGGGCGGCTTACTACATCCTGAAGCCGTTTGACATGGAGGTATTGGCGCAGCGAATCCGCCAGATGACAAGCAGCAAGCCTGCGAGTTCTTTCGTGACCGCTGTCAAACCGCAAAATCCATTGCAGATCAGAGGACGCAATCTCGATGCCAGCATCACCAGCATCATTCACGAGATCGGCGTTCCGGCGCATATTAAAGGCTATCTGTATTTGCGTGAAGCGATCACGATGGTATATAACGACGTCGAATTGCTGGGGTCCATTACGAAAGTGCTGTACCCCGATATTGCCAAGAAGTTCAATACGACGGCAAGCCGTGTGGAGCGTGCCATTCGCCATGCCATCGAAGTAGCTTGGTCCAGGGGAAATCTGGATTCCATCTCCAGCCTGTTCGGCTACACCATTTCCAATACGAAGGCGAAGCCGACGAACAGCGAGTTTATTGCCATGGTTGCAGACAAGCTGCGGATTGAAGCAAAGATTAGTTAGGATGTAGGCGTAGCAAGGGTTTGAACGCGTCAAGGGCTATTGCAAATATGGCTATAAATATCGGAAGTGAGCTATTTTGAGCCGATAAATATCGAAGTGACAACAAATTCCACTTGTTTATTGGTCTTCCCAGAAGCCGATAAAGGAGTGGTATTTTTTTATGACTGACATTGAATTTCACATCGACAACTTCATGCTGTATTGTTCTTCCAAGAATTTATCTCGCAAGACTTTGGCAAGCTATGAACAAACCCTCAAACTGTTTTCCTTGTTTCTCAAGGACAGCTTTGGCATTGAAGAGGTAAAGAAAGTACAGTCGGGGCATATTTGCCAATATATAAAGTATTTGTGAACGAGGCAAATACACAGTGGTCAATAAGGAAGAGAGCAAGAAGGTTAATCATCCTGACAACAGAAGCGATTTTAAGAAGGACATATCGACGACAACCATTGCTAATTACGTTCGCAACATCAAAGTGTTCTTCAATTATTTGTATCATGCCGAACGAGAAATCCCGAAAAATCCTGTGGACAGCATTGAGAATCCGAAGCCTGAACGCAAGGTGAAGAAGACCCTGACCCCTGATGAAATCAAGAAGGTACTCAAGTAATTCGATACTTCAACGTTTCATGGTTATCGAAATTACGTTATTACTAGAGTGTTATTGGATACTGGAATGCGAATCGGGGAATGCTTGGCGTTATTTCCTGAACATATTGACTTTCAGCATAAGAGCATACTAATTACAAACCCCAAGAATAAGCAGGAGAGGTACGTTTATTTTTCATTCAAGTTAGCCAATGACTTGAAACAATGGTTAAAGTATAAAGACCGATATTCAGAAAGCCCATTCCTTTTCCCGACTACAAGGGGAACACAATTGGAAATACGCAATTACGAACGTGAATTGAGACAAGCGGGGGAGCAGGTTGGCGTAAAAATTCATCCGCATCAACTGAGGAATAACTTTGCGAAATATACATTCTTAACAACGGTGATTGGTTTAGTTTGTGCAGGATATTAGGTCACAGTTCAGTTGAGGTTACTCAGAAAGCGTATTTGGATTTTACAAACGAGGAAATTGCGCGGAAGTATCAAAAGCATAGCCCTCTCGCACATATGGAGGGAATCAAAGGCTTTACTGGGGAGGTAATCGTAACAATTAGGCTCTGTGGATGCTAATAGCTTCCATAGCTGAAACGGCAAAATAAAAGCGCAAAGTTTTGCACCGTCTTTGGGAAAAAGAGTGAAATGTCCAGTATTCCACTGGTCGATAAAATCATCAAAGAACTGACGGAGTTTAGGTTGTATTGTGAGAAG
>NZ_JAUMSJ010000008.1:0-150312 GCF_037834415.1 Brevibacillus borstelensis
ATAGCACCCCCGTACAGGGGATGCAGGGCAAAGTGCCTTATATCCCCATAGCTAAAACAAGGGGTTTTACGGCACGATTGATAATGGTTATTGCAAGAGATGTAAATATTCGGAATTAACATAAAAAAACGCCTCGTCGTCCAAAACGGACGCCTGAGACGTTTTTTTACGGCAGCCAATCAAGTCAGTATCGGCAGTACCATATTTAGCAAAAACAACCCTGCGACGACGTACAGAAGCGCAGGCACTTCCTTGCGCTTGCCGAGCGCCACCTTCAGCAGCGGATACGCGACGAATCCGAAAGCGATTCCGTCGACGATGCTGTAAGACAACGGAATCAGGGCAATGATGAGAAAAGCCGGGAATCCTTCGGAGAAGTCGCGGAGATTGATGTTCTGCACGTTTTGCAGCATCAGCGCCCCGATGATGATGAGTACCGGCGCGATCGCGCTGTCCGGGATCAGCTTCATGACGGGCAAAAACAGCAGCGACAGCAAGAAAAGCACTCCTGTGACGAGAGACGCAAGTCCGGTACGGGCCCCTGCAGCGATACCCGCGGCAGACTCCACGGTCGAGACCGTCGGGCTGGTGCCCAGGATGCCGGACAATGCCGTCGAGATCGCATTTGCCTGCAGGCTGCGCCGAAACTTCTGGGGCTGCCCGGCCATTTGGGTATGTCCGTGGACCAGGCCGATGTTTTCAAAGACGATCACCATCGCCAAGGAGAACGTCGCCACCCAGAACGGCAGCGTTGCGATATGGGAGAAAGAAAAGGCGGCAAACACGTGACTGTACGAGTCAAAGGAAATCCCGGACAGCCCTTGCCCCGGATGAACCAATCCGGCAAGCCAGCCCAAGCCTGTCCCAGCGGCGATTCCGATCAAAAAGTTGCCGGGTACATTTCGGACAAACAAGACCAGCGTCAAAAGCAAGGTCGCAAGCGTAACCCATACCTGTGGATGGGAAAGGTCGCCGAGCGCTACAAAGGTCGAGGGATTGGTCACGACCAAGCCGCCCTTCTGCAGCCCGATAAAGGTGAGAAACAGGCCGATTCCGACCGTAATCGCTTCCTTGAGCGAATGGGGGATGGCGTTGGACAGCAAGGTTGCCGCTCCTGTAAAAGCAATGACGGAAAAGATAACCCCCGAAAGGAAAACAGCGGCGAGCGCTTCCTGCCAGGGCAGGCCCATCGTATTGCACAGCGTATACGTAAACAGGGCGTTGATCCCCATCCCCGGCACTAAAATGATCGGTGCATTTGCCCAAAAGGCCATCAGGACAGCCCCGATAAACGCGGTCAACACAGTAGCCAGAATGCCCGCTTCGAGCGGTATCCCGGCATCCGCCAAAATGGAGGAGTTGACTGCGACGATGTAAACAATGGTCACAAAGCCGATAAAACCGGCCATCATCTCATTTTTTACAGTGGTTTCACTCTCATGCAGATGAAATATCCTCTCCAACAAACTGCGCACAGATGTCCCTTCTTTCATTTCTGTCCTAGTTCATGTACATTACCGAAACATATGCTAACATAGCTTTATCGATATAAAAAATATTTGTTTTATCTTTTTATCATACGTTTTTCATATGAAAGGCAGGTATACTCATGGACATCCGCCAATTGCGCTATTTTATCGCGATCGCAGAAGAAGGCCAAATCACCGGAGCGGCGAGACGCCTGCGCATGGCCCAACCGCCGCTCAGCCAGCAGTTAAAGCAGATGGAAGAGGAGCTGGGGGTCGAGCTCGTGGAGCGCTCCGGCAAGAAAATTGCGCTGACGCAAGCCGGCGTCACGTTGTACAAGCAGGCACTGAACCTCGTTCACCAGCTGGAAGAAGCCATCGCCGAAGTAAAGGAAACGGGCGAGGGAGTGCGCGGGACTTTATCCATCGGGGTGAGCGCCCTGTCCTCCTATCGCTTGCCCGACCAGATCCGCCAGTTTCAGGAGCGCTACCCGCTGATCACCTACAAGGTGTGGAAAGGAGATACTCAGCTTCTCAGCCAATGGCTGGAACAGCGGACCATCGAAGTCGCTATCGTCAGGCTTCCCCACTCGCTGGCGCACTGTACGACAATCCCGCTCCTCGAGGAGACATTCGTCTTGATCGTTCCTGCCACTTCCCGGCTTTTGAAAAAAAGCAGCATCCACATGCGGGAAATCGCCGATCATCCCTTGATCATGCCCAGTACGCCCGGGCTCGGCATCTACGAGCTGCTCGTCAAGGAATTTGGGCGTCTCGGCGTCACTCCCCACGTCATCTGCGAATGCCCCGACCTCTCGCTGATCGTCAGCATGGTAGGGGCCGGGGTCGCCGCTGCAATCGTCCCCCGCTCCGCCTGGGAGACGCAAGGAAACGCCAAGATCGGCTGTCTGGAAATGACCGGCACCTCGATCACCTCGTCGTCCGCCATCGTCTGGCACACGGAGCGCCATTTGTCCAAGGCGGCACGTCATTTTATCGAGATGTTTGCTTCAGTCCCGAGAAGCAGCATCGATTCGGTTGATTCTCGCAGATGATTCTTTCCGGCGGCAAAGGATAAACAAGCCCGGTTCGTGGGATTCTATACCACTGATATGTTCCATTCTGTTGTCGGCTTCTTGTCTTTCTTTTCATCAGAAAGTCCGACGAAGGAGGGCTTCCATGACCTTTGCCATCTCATTGACAGTGGTGCTGCTGTTTGTTCTCTGGGGCTTTTTTGCGCCGGCCCAGCTGACGGAAGCAGCGACCAATGTCCTGCATGCCACAACTTCCAATTTTGGCTGGTTCTACCTGCTCGTTACCTTCTTTTTCCTCGTCTTTTGCATTTTTCTGGCCTTCAGCAAGTACGGAAATATTCGGCTGGGAGACGATGACGACGAGCCGGAGTATTCGGCCGTCTCCTGGTTTGCCATGCTGTTCAGCGCCGGAATGGGGATCGGGCTTGTCTTCTGGGGCGTTGCCGAGCCTGTTTCCCACTATTTTTCTCCACCTGTCGGCGTCGAAGCCGAGACGTCGGAAGCGGCACGCACAGCCATGCGGTACGCCTTTTTTCACTGGGGACTCCATCCATGGGGGATTTACGCCGTCATCGCCCTCTCCCTGGCTTACTTTCAGTATCGCAAGGGTGCCAAAGGCTTGATCTCTTCGGCATTTGTTCCCCTCCTGGGAGACAGGGCAAACGGTCCCATCGGCAAGCTGATCGACATTCTTGCCGTGATTGCCACCGGTTTCGGTGTCGCTACCTCTCTCGGGCTGGGAACGCTTCAAATCAACGGCGGCTTGAGCCACCTTTTCCAGCTTCCGAGCAATATCACCGTTCAGATCGCGATTATCGCCATCATTACCGTCCTGTATTTGTGGTCTGCAACCTCCGGTTTGGACCGGGGCATCAAGCTATTGAGCAACGCCAATCTCGTACTAGCTTTGTCACTCATGCTGCTCACGCTGATTTTTGGACCGACCGCATTTCTCTTTGACAACTTTACCAACACGTTGGGAAGCTATTTGCAAAACCTCGTCTCGATGAGCATGCGGCTCATGCCTTTTACGGAGAGCAACTGGATCGCCAACTGGACACTGTTTTACTGGGCCTGGTGGATCGCCTGGGCGCCATTTGTCGGCACGTTCATCGCCCGGGTATCGAGGGGCCGGACGATCAAGGAGTTTATTATCGGCGTACTCTTGGTTCCGACTCTGCTCAGTTTTGTCTGGTTCTCTGTCTTCGGGGGAACGGCGCTCCACCTGGAAATATACGAGCACGCTCCCATCGGCGAGGCAGTAAAGCAGGACGTCTCCAGCGCCCTGTTTGTCACGCTGGAACAGCTGCCGTTGGGAATGATTCTGTCGACGGTAGCCACCCTTTTGATAATCATTTTCTTCATTACCTCGGCTGATTCCGCTACATTCGTCCTGGGGATGCTCTCCTCCGGCGGCAAGCTGGACCCATCCAATCCGGTAAAAATTATCTGGGGCATCCTGCAATCCTCTACAGCCGTCGTACTGCTTTTCAGCGGTGGATTGGAAGGGCTGCAGACGGCTTCCATCGTCGCAGCGCTGCCCTTTGCCGTCATTTTGACCTTGATGTGCTTCTCCCTATTGCGGGCGCTGCAGGAAGAGGATCGGGCCATGCGGAAAAAACGGCGCGATCAGGAAAAGAAGCTCAGACGGCTGCTGGAGCAGTTGTAGGAGCGTATTCAGGGACAGGATTACTCATAGGGGAATACAACGCTTGAAGCCTTTCGGAAGACGCAAAAAAGACCTGTCGATTGACACAGATCAGCAGGTCCTTTTGTTTATGTTCAAGCAACATTCGATTATTCGCTTTATTCAGTCCGGCTTGTTTCGGAACGAACCTCAATCCCGTTTTTCAGAAGCAGAGCTGCCGTTACTCCTACCCCTGCTTTCTTTTGTCCCGAAAACGTCCCGTCGTACACATTCGAACTGCCGCAGGATGGGCTGTTCTCCTTCAGTATGGCGCTGGTTGCCCCGACGGTCCGGGCCAGCTGCAGTGCCTGCAGGGCTCCTGCTTTGAATTCCTCCGTGACATCCTGGCCGGTTTTGTCGACAACCTTGGCACGGCCTTCCCACACATCGAACCCGTCGCCTCCAACGATTTCCGCCGGCGGACGCGGCGTCGGCAAACCGCCGAGCTGCTCCGGGCAAACGGGAATCGCTTTGCCCTCTTTCAACAGATTTTCGATCGCCTCATTAAGGCAAGCCCCCTGATCATAGCGGCATCGACAGCCGATCAAACAGGCGCTCACGATTTGCATGACAACCACTCCTAGCAGGGATTACAGCCTTCTCAGCTTCACTTTCTGTATCATGTGATCCTCGCCCTTTTCGAGGATGAGGCGGGCACGTCCGCGGGTCGGCAAAATGTTTTTGCGCAGGTTGGTTCCGTTGATCTCATTCCAGATTCCCGCCGCTACCTCGATCGCTTCCTCATCCGACAAGCTGGCGTAGCGTTTGAAATACGATGCGGGGTCGGAGAAGGCGGTCTTGCGAAGCAGCTTGAAACGGTCGATGTACCACTTCTTGATCAAGTCCTCCTGCGCATCGACGTAAATGGAAAAATCAAAGAAATCGGAGACGAACACTTCCGTCAGCCTTCGCTGATTTTCATCGAGGGGCGTTTGCAGAACGTTCAGTCCCTCCACGATCAAAATATCCGGCTCCCGAACGATCTGCCATTCGTCCGGTACGATGTCGTAGACCAGATGCGAGTAGACCGGAGCAGCTACTTCGACCACTCCCGATTTGACTTCGGACAAAAACGAGACGAGACGGCGGGTGTTGTAGCTCTCCGGAAAACCCTTCCGCTTCATCAATCCGCGCTCTTCCAAAATGCGGTTCGGATAGAGAAAACCGTCGGTCGTTACCAAATCCACCTTGGGATGATTGGGCCAACGGGATAAAAGCGTTTGCAAAATTCGGGCTGTTGTACTCTTTCCTACTGCGACACTGCCGGCGATGCCAATAATAAACGGAACCTTCTTTTCGAGATTCCCCAGAAATGTATGTGTGGCCTGATACAGCTCCTGTGTGGCTCCTACATGCAGATTTAGCAGCCGGGAAAGCGGTAGATAGATGTCTGCCACTTCCGTCAGGGACAATTTTTCATTCAACCCCTGCAAACAGGCCAGTTCTTCATCGGAAATGGTCAGCGGCGTGGATGCCCGCAGTCCTCTCCACTGCTCGCGACTGAACGTAACATAAGGCGATGCCATCGGAGTTGTACATCCTTTCTCGTTCGGTATGCTGTCTTGCCGTTTATTCCTCCCATAGTGTAACACCTGTACCTGCTCTTGGGAACAATGCGATTGCACTTTGGTTTGGCAGTTGATTGTAGCGGGATCAGGTTGCTTGGGGGAAAAAATGGCTGTCAATCAGGCTTTGGGGAGGAGATGAAAACGGGAGAAAATGCTTCAGGTTCGGTGGGACACTTGCTGGGGGTATCACTGTCCGGCACCATGCCAAAAGACCTTCTGCATTTTCTCCCGTTTTCATCTCTACAGCTGTTGGTTTTATCGCTTATTCTCTTGTTTTTTTTCTGGAAGTCAATGATTTGCAGGAAAATATCGACATAAGAAAGATTTTTTTCGCAACTCGCGGATACAGCAAAGAACCCGCCGCCGGTGGAAGGCTGACGGGTTGCTTGTCGATTGCATGGTTGGCGTAGACGGTTTGCTTGGCTTACTTGCAATTCTGTTTCCTATTTGCCGAGAAACGCCTGGAGCATCCATACATGCTTTTGCAGGCTGGAGCTGATTTCCAGGAACATGTCCGAGGTTGCTTCATCATTTTCCTTTTCCGCCACTGACATGCCTTCCTCCAGTTCGCGGATGACGGTTTGGAAGTCGGCGACCACGGCTTGCGCCATCTGCTCGGCGGACTCGCCTCCTTTTGCTTCCTCGAGGCTGGCCGTCTCCAGACAGGCCTTCATCGTCGAGACGGGCTTCCCGCCGATTGCCAGCAGGCGTTCCGCCAGCTCGTCCACATAGCCGGCTGCTTCGTTGTACAGCTCTTCAAACTTGGCGTGCAGCGTGAAGAAGTGTGGCCCGTTCACGAACCAGTGGTAGTGGTGCAGCTTTATGTACAGAACGGACCAGTTGGCGATTTGCTTGTTTAAAATGCCGTGCAGGGTGTTGCTCATTTGTCATTCATTCCTTTCCGGGGTAATGGGTAGTGTCAGCAATTCAGGAAAACATCTACAGACAACTAGTAGTCTTTCGCCCCGCGCAAATGATTATACCTCCCTGCCACCTTCCTCTCCTGTTGCAGCCTGGCCGCTCTGAGCAGTACGGTTGTATGGGCATCGTGCCCGCAGGCATGCATTTTTCCCGTGATTTTGGAGCGGTAGGGAACGTCATTTTCCTCCTCGATCGGCAGCGCGTCGATATCTCCTCCGATGGCGATCGATCGTCATCTCGTCACACTCTCCTCGATCACCAGCCGGCAGGCGTCAGCGTCCAATCTCGCCTCCACGCCAAACGGCAGGGCGATGTTGCAAGCGCCATGCCCGGCCTGTACGTTCCAGATCGTCGGCTTCCGATAGGGCACGACGATGTTCTCGAAGACGTCCAGGACGGTAAAGCCTTCGCGTTTTTTCGGAACGCAGTTTTCCCACGTGCCGATGATAATCCCGGCGCAATCCTCGAAGGTCCCGGCGAGCGCCAGTTGCGTCAGCATTCTGTCGATGCGGTACGGCTCCTCGTCCACGTCTTCCAGAAACAGCAGCTTGCCCCGCGTGTCCAATTGGTAAGGCGTACCGGCCAAGGACGCGACCAGCGAGAGGTTGCCGCCCACGATCGGACCGCATGCCTCGCCGCCCACCAGACAGACGATCTCTTCCCCCTCGGGATTGACGATCTCCCCGAGCGGCTCTGGGCAGGTCATCGCCCGCAGCAAATAGTCGCGCGACCAAAAGTCGAGCTCGCTGGCAATTCCCGCGGAGGCCATCGGGCCGTGCACGGTGGCGAGTCCGGCTTCCTGCATAAACGCAGTATGCAGCGCCGTGATGTCGCTGTAGCCGACAAACAGCTTGGGATTGGCGGCGATGCAGTCGTAGTCGAGCAGGGTCAAAAGCTGGGGTGTACCGTATCCGCCGCGCAGGCAGATGATCCCGTCTACCTCAGGATCGGCGAACATACAGTTGAGCTCCTCCGCGCGAAGCCGGGGATGCCCAGCCAGATAGCCTCCGTATGATTGACGACAGCTCTCGCCCATTTTGACCCGAAACCCCAACGCCTCCAGATCAGACTGTGCCTTGGCCAGAACCTCCGGCGTGGAGGGGCTGGACGGTGCCGTGAGCCCGATCGTATCTCCGGGCTGAAGTGCTTTCCCTTTTCTCATCTCGTTTTCTCCTCTCGAATGACTCGCGCCTCCAGAAAGTAGCTGACTTCAGAAGAACGCCCTGCTTACACGGCCTATGCGGCCTTCTCTTCTGCTGCTTGCGTCCCAATCCCTTTTGTGCGCGAGTCTGGCATTCTATTCTTTATACGCCCATTTGAAATCGATTTTGCTCAGCGGGTCGATGCGGACCCCTTTTACTTTTTCGCTTTGGACCCAAGCGTTGACGTCGCTGAAAATGCCAGTCAGCGGCATCTCTTCCATCAAGAGCGTCTCTGCCTCCAGCAGAATTTGCTTCCGCTTTTGCTCGTCTGTCTCCCGATACGATCTTTTAATCAAGTCGGTGTAGGCCGGATTATGCCAGCGGGTGATGTTGCTGGAGCTGTATTTCTCGATAAATTTTTGCAGGAAGTTGACCGGATCGTTGTAGTCGGCCGTCCAGCTGGAACGGGTGATGTCGAAGTTGCCTTGTTCCTGATCGTCCAGGTATACCTTTGTCTCTTTGTTCACCAGCTTTACATCAACGCCCAGCTGTTTCTTCCAGGCAGCTTGCAAGGCTTCGGCAATCGCCTTGTTGCGGTCATTCGTATTGTACAGGTAGCTGATGGGTGGCAGCTTGGAGATGCCAAGCTCCTTCATCCCTTCCCTCAACAGCTTCCGGGCCTCATCCGGCTGATCGTCTTTGAAGAATCCCTCCGGCTTCAGCGTAGCGGTGGCGGGCGTGATGCCCATCAAGGGCGTCTGCCCGGCCTGACCGATGTTGTCGGCGATTTCCTGGCGATTGATTGCGTAGGCAAACGCTTTGCGAATCTTTGCATGGGTAAAGGGCGGCCGTTCCGCGTTGAAACGGATGTAGTACGACGTCGCTTTCGGCTTGGTGACGAGCTTCCCATCCTGATGCAGCGGAGCCACCGCATCCACAGGCAGGCTGCTGATCGGCCCTCCCGCCCAGTCCAAATCGCCGTTCTCAAACATCGCCAGTTCCGTATTGGCATCGGAAATCATCGAGAATTCGATCCGCTCCAGCTTGACGACGTCTCTTTCCCAGTAGGTGTCATTCTTGACGAGAACCAGCTTGTTCTTGTGTTCCCATGTATCAAGCTTGAACGGGCCATTCCCGACCAGCGTTTTCGGGTCCTTGGCCCAGTCCGGGTTGGATTCCGCCACTTTTTTGTTGATCGGCATCAAAAAGGAGGCCAGTGTCGGAAAAAAGGGCATCGGATGTTCCAGCGTGACCTGCAAGGTTTTGTCGTCCAAAGCCTTTACGCCCACATCGTCCCGCCCCGCTTTGCCCGCTGTAAACGCCTGGGCGTTTTTCAGGCTGTAAAACTGGTAGGCGGCTTGCGAGCCTGTCTTCGGGTCCAGCGCGTGCTTCCAGGCAAACTCAAAATCATGGGCCGTGACCGGATCGCCATTGCTCCACTTCGCATCCCGCAACGTAAACGTATACGTCGTCTTGTCGTCCGAGACCTTCATGTCGGTGGCGATGGAATGGATCGGGCTACCCGCCTCGTCCAGCCTTGTCAGGCCGTCAAAGATGGCACGGATGACAGCGCCGGAGACGGTATCCTCGGCAAATGTCGGGTCGAGCGTGGCCGGCTCTTCCATGTTCATCCTGAGCAGTTGGGGGGCACCGGAGGCAGACAGTGGTTTTCCCGGGGGAGCAGATGCCTGTGCCGAGCCTGCCGGTTCCGGCGACTGGATCGCGGCCGGTGCGTAGCTGCTGTTGCCGGTGCAGCCGCCCAGGCATAACGCCAGTACAAGCAAGGAACTGGATAGAAACGAAGCCCATCGTCTCATGAGCAAATACCTCCTGCTTTTTTCTTGTTGAAATATTGCAAAAACTGCATCAAGTTCGTCAGCGCTTCCCATGGCTCCCTGTTATTCACAATGGAATGGACTTTGGCACAATAAAGCAAAAAAGCAAGGCAGACAGGTATTCATTGCTGCATCCTTTCATTCAAGGCAGAATAGCGTGCTTTCGCAGTTTTCTGCTCGCGCTCGGCTGGCTGATTCCCAGCGCTTTCGCCACTTTGGTGGTCGTCTTGTGGATGTCGTAAGCGCGCTGCAGCAGCTGCTTTTCCACCTCTTCGATCGCCTCCTGCATCGAAAGCATCCGCTCGACCTTGATCCCTTTGCTGGCTCCTCTGGCCGCCTCACAAATATATGGCGGGATCTGATCCGGCATGATCAGCATATCGTGGGACGTGACGACCAGCCGCTCCATCACATTCTCAAGCTCGCGGACATTTCCCGGCCAATCATACTCTTCCAGGATCTGATGGCATTGATCGTTCAGCTTGCGGTGGAGACAGTATTTCTCCGCGAACAGGTTGAGAAAGTAGTGAACCAGTACGGGAATCTCTTCCCTTCTCTCCCGGAGCGGCGGTATTTCCAGCGGGACGACATGGATGCGGTAGTACAAATCCTCGCGAAATCTCCCGTCCGCCACCATCTGCCGCAAGTTCTTATTCGTCGCCGTGATCAGCTTGATGTCCACTTTTTTCGGCATGGTGCCGCCTATCGGGGTGATCGTTTTTTCCTGCAGGACATTCAACAGCTTGACCTGAAGACTGAACGGCAGCTCCCCAATCTCATCCAAAAAGAGCGTCCCCCCGTCTGCTTTCTCGATCAGCCCTACCTTGCCGTCCTTGTCGGCGCCCGTAAAAGCCCCTTTCTCGTAGCCGAACAGCTCCGATTCCAGCAGGCTCTCCGGGATCGCGCCGCAGTTGATGTGAACAAAAGGCCTGCCTTTTCTTGGACTGCGCTCATGTATATACTTTGCCAAAACTCCTTTTCCCACTCCCGATTCGCCGAGCAGGATCACTGAGGAATCTACCTGGGAAAGCTTGTCCGCCATGGAGGCCACCTGCCGCATGCTCGGGCTTCTGTACACCAGACCGTGTTCACCGCCCGCCAGCCTGTCCTGTTTGGCGATCTCCATGTGGTATAGGGTCCCCAGATGCCTGTTCTCCTCCAATTCCCGCCGGAGCTTGTCCTGATCGGTAATGTCTGTCGATGTATTGACAACGCCAAGCAAGCTTCCCTGACGGTCGAAGATTGGCGTCCCGACCACGTACAGCTTGCGGCTTTGCAGTGTAGTCTGAATCGTATGAACCTTTTTTCGCTCCCGTATCACTCTCATCGTGATCATCGGAGTAAAGTACCCCTGCCGGTAAAAGTCTTCGATTGGCTTGCCAATCATCTCGCTCGGATCAACCCCGAAAAACTCTCCGTAGCGGTCGGAGCAGTACAGTGTATGGCCTTCCGCGTCCGTAATGTGGACGATGTCGAACAGCGAGTTCAGCACGTCTTTGTAATTGATCATCGATAGATGCCACTCTCCTTCGGTCTCGCTCAGGCCCTTGGCCCAGTCACTGCCAGCGCGTAGCGGTTCGTCGGTCGGCCTACACCGCCGTACGCCACATCCCTTACGACGCGTCCGGACTTCTCCAGGTATTCCAGATAGCGTCTCGCCGTCACCCGGGCGATGCCAACCCGTTCCGCCACCTCTTCCGCTGACAGCGGCGTCTTGTTGGCCCGCAGCTGCCGGGCGATCTGCTCCAGCGTGTGCATATGCAGCCCTTTGGGCAAGTCTTCCTCCCTGACAGCTTCCCCTGAAGGGAGTCCTTCCCCGCTGGACATGCCCGCGGCGCTTTTGCCCTCGATTCCTGTCCGAAACAGCAGCTGATCCACTTCTTCCTGGGAAACCGTCCCGTCCGCCTCCAGCTGTTTACAGTACAGCCGGTAGCTTTCCAACGCCTGCTTGATGCGTTCAAACGTGAAAGGCTTGATGATGTAATCGACCACGCCGCTCCTGAGCATCGTCTGTATGGTCGGCTTGTCCTTTGCCGCCGTAATGACGATCACATCTACCGCCTGCTTGGACGACCGAAGCTCCTGAAGAGTCCGAACGCCGTCCAGCACAGGCATGAACACATCCATAATGACGAGCTCCGGATTCAGCTCCTGAACCAGCTGAATCCCTTCGGCGCCGTTGGAGGCAGCACCCTTTACCTGAAACCCCGGGATTCGCTCGATAAACTGCCGGTTTACCTCCTGCACCATCGGATCGTCCTCGATCACGACTACGCCGATAGCCGTCTGATTCTCCATCTGCGCTACACCTCCTTCATCGGAAACGTGATCAAAAAGCTCGTCCCTTCGCCTGGCTGCGATTGGCAGCTCAGCTCGCCCCGGGCCTTTTTCACCAATTGATCAACCAGATACAGCCCCAATCCGCGGTGCTCGGTCTGTTTGGTGGAAAAGCCGCGTTCCAGCATGCGCCGCTGCACCTCCTGATCCATCCCGGTTCCGTTGTCGTCCACCAGAAGCGAGCAGGTCTCCTCGTCTTGCGCAATGCTGATGAATACTTCCTTGTTTTCACAGTCTGTCTGATTGAGGGCATCAAAAGCGTTTTCGATCAAATTTCCCAAAATCAAGACGAAATTGTGGTGATCCAGATAAGGCGGAAAGCTCTCCAAATGGCTCCGTCTGTCGATGACGACGCATATTCCGAGCTCCTTGCCCCTGCTTACCTTTCCCATCAAGAGTCCCGCTACGCTGTCATCGGAGATGCGGGCGCTCAAAAAGGAGGTCAATTCCTCCTGCTGGACATTCATGTCAAACAAGTATTCCAGCGCCTTCTCCTGCTGATTTAGCTGCAGCAGGCCCGCTATCGTATGAAGCTTGTTCATATGCTCGTGATTTTGAACCCGCAGCGCCTCGACAAACTCCCTGACCCCGGTCAGCTCCTCCGCCATCCGCGCCACTTCGGTTCTGTCCTGAAAAATGGCCATCGCCCCGACCACCTTGTCGTCCACCTTGATCATAAACCGGTTGGACCACAGCAGGGCGTTGCCGACGTGGAGCTCGTGATCGAAAAAGTTCTGCCTTTTTTCCAGCACCTCCGGCAAGGCCGTATCGCGGATGACCTTGCGAATCGGTTTGCCCAGCACATCCCCCTCGATGTGGAAAATCTGCTTGGCTTTGTCATTGCAGATCGTGATCCGCTCCTGAATGTCGATAGCGACTACGCCTTCGCGCATGGCGTGAAACGCAGCTGTCCGCTCGACGAGGGCACGGGCGATTTCTTCGGGCTCCAGGTTGAGCATCCGCTTTTTGATGTGGCGGGCGAGCAAATACGACCCCCAAATCCCGAAGAACAGCGAAAGCAGAAACGTGATGGCGATATTCTCCCGCTGTTGGTAGACAATCTCCCAAATGCCGGGCAGCACATGCCCGACGATGACGACGCCGACCTGCTGATGCTGTGCGTCCATGAGCGGGACATACGCCCGCAAGGCCGTTCCCATTTCTCCCCGGACCTTTTGCAGGTAGCTGTGCTCGGCGAACGCCGCTTCGGCATGCTTGTCCTGAAAAACCGTGCCGATTCTCGCTTCCAGAGGATCGGAGAAACGGATGCGGTCCATGTTCAGCACCACGATATAGGTGACGTCATTGACGATTCGGATGCGCCGCACGGCGGGGGCAATCGTCTTCCAGCCATCCGGCTCCTGTATGCTTTTCTGGATCGACTGGATTTGGGCCACGGTCCGCGCCGTAGTCATCAAGCGCTGCCCCAGCTCGCTTTCCGCCATGCGAATAATGCTCCCGAGCAGAATAATGCCGCCGATCAAAAGGGAGAACAAGACAATTCCGACGGACAGGAGTGTGATTTTTCCCTTTATTTTTAATTGTTTAAACAGTGAGGTTCTTCCTTTCCCGCAGGGTTGCCTGTTACCATTATATAGTATCCGCCGTTCCACGAGAAAAGAGGATTCGAGATGAAAAGGCCAATTGATTCAAAAAAGTAATCAGGTGTCATTCATGAAATCGTTTATCAGCATTACCTTGATCGTCCTTCTCGGGTTTTTGAGCGCGATCATGATCGGGTTTCGCACCGACCTGCCGTTTTCTTCGCTGGCTTATGACGAAGAGCAGGAGGGACTTCAGGATCGGCTGATCATCAAATTCAGCCACGTCGTCGCGGAAAATACGCCAAAGGGTCTCGCTGTCGAGCGCTTTTCCCGGCTCGTGAAAGAGAAATCCAACGGCCGGATCGAGGTGCAGGTTTATCCAAACGGCATCCTGTACTCGGACATCAGCGAATACGACGCTCTGCGAAAAGGCGACATCCAGATGATCGCTCCCGCTTTTTCCAATCTCGCCGACAAGGTTCCCGAGTGGTCTGTCCTCGATCTTCCGTTTGTCTTTCGGGATGAGGACGATGTGGAGGAAGCATTCAACGGGGAGATCGGGCGGCTGCTGTTTGAGAGTCTGGAGCCTTTCGACATGAAGGGAATGGCCTTTTGGAACAACGGCTTCAAGCAGATGACCAGCAATCGGCCGCTCCAGAGGCCGGAGGATTTCGCCCGCCAGCGTTTCCGCATCATCCAGAGCAAGGTGCTGGAAGCCCAGTTTCAGGCGCTGGGAGCCAAAGGGTACGGGGCACCGTTTACGGACGTGTATCAAAAGCTCGCCAGCGGCCAGGTAGACGGCCAGGAGAACACGATCTCCAATATTTACACGAGGCGGCTCTATCAGGTCCAGCGGTACATGACCCTCAGCAACCACGGCTACCTCGGCTATGCCGTCATTATGAACAAGCGGTTTTGGGAGGAGCTGCAGCCGGAGAAGCAAGCCATCATCCGGGAGGCTTTGGAGGAAACGACGGCGTACAGCAATCAACAGGCCCTTGCCATCAACGAGCAGCAGTGGAACCAGCTCCAAAAGATGCCGCTTGAAATCCACGAGCTGACACCGCCAGAAAGGGAGGCGTGGCAAAAGGCGATGAAGCCGGTCTACGACACATTCGCCCCGATCATCGGTCCCGCCATCATGAAAGAGCTGGAAAAACTGCACGCAAAACCAAAAAGGCGGCGCTCCGCCAGAAAACCGGGGACGCGGATTGACGCGGGTATCTCCGATCTTTGGCTGCCAAAGACGAAAGCGCTCTCAATTTCGCAGTTTGAGCTGTTCCAGGCAAATAGCAAAGAAGGCCATCTCCTCGTCTTGCGTGACTGCGGGTAGCCTTCTGTAGTCCGGTGCCAAACGGCAAAGGACCGGACAATCAGCTGTCCGGTCCCTCAGCCAAATAGCGCCCTTCGCCATTGCCATTATACAATTCCGGGAGACAACGAGCCTGTTTTCACTGTGGTCAGCTCCTGCTCCCCGTGCTGAAGCTGATACATCTGATAATACTTGCCTCCAAGCCGCATCAACGTATCGTGGTCTCCCCGCTCGACGATTTCGCCGCGGTCCAATACCAGAATCTGATCGGCGTTTTTGATCGTCGAGAGGCGATGCGCAATGATAAATGTCGTCCGTCCCTTTTTGACCACTTCCAGCGCGTCCTGAATAATCGCTTCCGTCTCCGTGTCGATGTTGGAGGTGGCTTCATCCAGGATGAGGATCGCCGGGTTAAAGGCAAGCGCTCGGGCAAAAGAGACCAGCTGCCGCTGCCCCGCCGACAAGGTGCTGCCCTTTTCAATCACCGGCTCGTCGATTCCTTTGGGCAAATACTTCAACACCCGCTCACCGCCGATTTCGGCGAGCACCTTTTCCACCTGCTCCCTGGAAATCGACTCGTCGCCGAGCGAGACATTGGACGCGATCGTGCCTGTGAACAGGAAGGGGTCCTGCAAAACGATTCCCATGTGATCACGCAAGGTTTGACGGGGGACGTCCATGATGTTTCCCCCGTCAATCGTGATCCGGCCGCGCTGTGCGTCGTAAAAGCGGAACAGCAGATTCAGGATAGAGCTTTTGCCCGAGCCCGTATGACCGACAAGCGCAACGGTCTGTCCCGGCCTTGCTTCGAACGAGATGCCTTTGAGCACATACTCGTCGTTTTTATACGCAAACCACACATCCTCGAACTTCACGTTTCCTTTGTACCGCTCCATTCTCTGATCGGAAACGTCCTCGCCCTGCTCGTCAAGCAAGACAAAAACCCGCTCTGCCGACACAAGCGCCGTCTCCAGGTTCGGCAGCTGATTGACGATGCGTACCACGGGCTGAAACAGCCGGTTCAGGTAATCGACGAAAGCGTACAGCATGCCGAGCGATATGGCGCCTTCCGCTCCCGCGATGGAAATGCCGCCAAAATACCAAATCATGGCGACAAAAGCGATGTTCCGAATGACCCCGACCAGATTGTGTCCGGTCATGGCATTCAGGCTAAGCAGCTTGCTCTTGTAAGTAAAATGCCTCAGATTGAACTTCTCAAAATCCTGCTCCGTCTTTTTTTCGATGCGAAACGCCTTGATGACATTGATCCCCTGAATCGTCTCATTGATCATACCGTTGATTTCGCTGACGGTCGCCCGGATCACCTGGTTGAAGCGCTTGGCGAAGCGGCGGTACACGTAGATCCAGACCGCCAGAAGAGGGACCATGAACAGGCAGATGGCCGCCAGCCGAGCGTTTAGTATGAACAAGGCGGCAAACACCCCGACCATGTAAATCACGCCGGAGAAAAAGTTGCCAAGCACCGTAACGTACAGCTCTCGGGTCGATTCGGTATCGTTTGTAATCCGCGATACGACCTTTCCTGCCGGCAGGTTGTCGAAGTAATGAATGGGCAGTCTGTTCATGTGCGCAAACACGTCGGTCCGCATTTTTCTGATTATCCGGTTTGCGGTAGCCTGCAGCAGATATCTCTCGCCGTAGCTGAAAACAGCCGAAATCATAAGCAGGCCGAAATAAAACACGCACAGCTGAATCAGACCGCTCATTTCCGGCTGAAAAAACGGGTAAAGCTGCCCCGTGCCAAGCTTTTGCGCCGCGTACGTCCGGGTTTCCGTGCCTTTCGCGATCGCGAGCAGCCCCTCCGGCGTGATGGTTCTTTCTCCGTCAAACGGCACTGGCACGTCTACAAAGTAGTAATCCTGCCGCACCTGGAGAACCCTTGCTTCCGCACCGCGAGTCTCCCCCTCGGCAAAGTGGTCGGCGCGTTTGTACAGTTGGCCGCCGTAGGATACCGCGTACGGCCCTTCCTGCTCCGTCATGTACCAGGGCTGCTCGATGCCGGAGATGTGCACATCAATCATCCGCTTGGCAATCAAGGGCCCCGCCAGATCGGTTCCTACCGCTGCAGCGAGCATCAGCAGCGCGGCGAACAGCTGCCATTTAAAATGCAGCGCGTACCGAACGAGCCGCCTGCCTGTTCTGGCGACATTGCCCGCGGTCCGGTCTATGTCCAAATCATACAGTTCCGTATCCGTCCCCATGTGGCCTCACCCCATCCCTGTCAGTTTTTCTTCCACCTGCTGGCGCGTGTACTGTTCCTTGTACCAGCCGCCCATCGCCATCAGCTGGTCATGCGTTCCTTCCTCGACGACACGCCCTTCATCCAGTACCAGGATGTGGTCCGCATGCTGTACCGCCGTGAACCTGTGTGTCGCAATCAAAGTGGTTTTGCCTGCGCGCGCCTTGCGGATGTTGGCGATGATCTCAGCCTCTGTGCGCCCGTCGACAGCCGACATCGCGTCGTCGAGGATGAGAATGTGCGGGTCGGAAATGAGTGCCCGCGCAATCGAAACGCGCTGCTTTTGGCCGCCGGAAAGCGCGACTCCTTTTTCGCCGACCAGTGTTTCGACTCCACGGGGCAAGTACTGCAAATCCTTTTGGAAGGCGGAATTAGCCAGGGCGCTGGCAAACTGCTCCTCGCTCGCCTCGCTGTTGCCGAGCAAAATGTTGTTCTTCACTGACCTGGAGAACAAAAACTGCTCCTGGGGCACGTACCCATACCACGATTTCAGCTGATCCATGTCAATTTTCTCCAGCGGAACTCCCGAGATCGTAACGCTTCCTTCTCCCGGCGGATATTCGCGCAGCAGCTGCTTGATCAGTGTAGTTTTGCCGCTGCCAGTGGGGCCCACGATTCCCAGCGTTTGCCCTCTCTCCAGCGTGAAGCTGACCTTGTGCAAATTGCCTGCGGCCGAGCTCGGATAGCGGAATGACACGTTGCGGAACGCGATCTGTCCGGGTTCTTCGAGCGGTATGGTGTCCTTTGGTTCGGGTACATCGGGCTTGTAGCCGAGCGTCTCGTTCACGCGGTCGATCGAAGCATTTCCGCGCTGCATGATGTTGATCAATTCACCGATGGCAAACATCGGCCAGATCAGCATCCCGAGGTAGACGTTGAAGGAGACGAGCCCGCCGATCGTCAGCTCATTGTGAAACACGAGATGGGCGCCGTAGCCGAGCCCGATCAGGTAGCTGACGCCAACTATGATTTTGATCGTCGGCTCAAACAGGGCATCGATGCGGATAACGGCCAGGTTTTTTTGCAGAACGTCCCCTGTCACGTCGGCAAAATGCCGCTCCGCCGCCCTCTCCTGCACGTATGCGCGGATCACCCGAATGCCCGAAATCGTCTCCAGCACGCCGTCATTCATCGTGCCGAAGGCATTTTGAGCCGCCGTAAACCGTGCGTGAATCCACTTTCCGTACAAGCTGATCAGAACCGCCATAACAGGCAGCGGCAAGATCGCCGCGAGCGTCAGCTTCCAGGAAATGAACGCGACCATCGTCACGAGCAGCGTCGCCATCCAGACGGTGGAATCAAACAAGGTCAAAATCCCGATCCCGGCCGTTTGCGATACTGCCTGCAGGTCGTTTGTGGCGCGGGCCATCAGGTCCCCCGTCCGGTTTCGCTCAAAAAAGGTGGGGGTCATCTTCAGAAAGTGCCGCATCAGCCGCGAACGCATCAGCCGCTCAATGGTAAACGCTCCCCCGAACAGCTTGTAAAACCAAACGTAGTTCATCCAGTAAGCAGCGATGGTAACGCCCAGGAGCAGCAGCAGCGTCTGGGCCATACCCGCCCACGTCAAGAGCCCGAGCTGGATCGAGTCGATCGACTTGCCCACCAGCATGGGCGGAACCACTTCCAGAATGCTGGTTATCACGAGCAGCACGATGGCAAGCGTGTACCGCTTCCACTCCTGTATGAAAAACCACCCGAGCTTTTGCATAACTGTGATCACGTTCTTCACTCTCCTCTCTTTGGTCCTGAGTCAAAAAACAAAAAAAGCACACCACGCCATCGCAATGTGCTTTGTCTGAAAACCCAAAAAGCGCACGCCACGATAGGCCGTGACCTGCGCATGACAATCGGAAAGGGCAAAAAGCTACATCTCTTCCCGGTTTAATGAGGAGGTCGCATCAGGCATGATGAAGTTGTGTGCAGCTGCTCGTCTGCGAATGCGGTCAATCATCATCATGGCTTGGCGCCTCCTTTCCAAAAATTTGAATTTTTCGTCACATGAGTAAGTTATCACGGATGACAGCACATGTCAACGACCTTCTTTTGAAAAATCTTGATCCCGTCCGTGAACAAAGCAAAGAGCAGGATCGTCGCCATGATCCTGCTCCCCGTCCATTGCGAGCAGCTGTGCTTTTATACTTGCAGCAGCAGCAATATAATCGATGTCAAGCTAAAGCAGACACTGATCAGGCAAAGGAACGCCACTACCTGTTTTTGATTCATGCCTGTCCGAAGCAAGCGGTAATGAGCCTGGCTGGCATCCGCTTGATAAATCGGCTTGCCCTGCAGAAAGCGCTTGGTGACCACGAACAGATTGTCAAAAATCGGCACCCCGAGCGCCAGGATCGGGATAAACAGGGAGAGGACCGTCGCCTGTTTAAAGGCCCCATCCAGGGCGATGACCCCGAGGATAAACCCGAGGAACGTCGCTCCCGCATCCCCCATAAACACTTTGGCCGGCGGCTTGTTGTAGCGCAGGTAAGCGACTGACACTCCGACGAGGACGATGGCCATGATGGCGGAAGTGTTCTGTCCTTTCACCAGAGCGACAATGAACAGCGTTCCGGCCGATATGGCGGAAAGCCCTCCGGCAAGTCCATCCATTCCATCCGAGAAGTTGATGACGGTCGTCACTCCAAAAATCCAGAGGATGGTCAAAATAAACTGTAACCAAACCGGCAAAAGCACGTATTCACCACTAAACGGATTGTAAAAACCTGTAAAGGCAATGCCAGACGCGTAGACAAGCATAGCGGCTGACAGCTGGACGATCAGCTTTGGCAAAGCGGAGAAGTCTTTGCCCTGCGTCTTGTACCAGTCATCGACCGTTCCAATGATGAGCAGCAGCAGGCCGCCCGCCAGCACCGCGATTGTCTGAATCGGAGTTTCCTGCGAAAACAGCACGTATGGCACAGCAAACCCGATATAGATTGCATAGCTGGCCGTCAGCGGGATCGGCTCCCGATGGATTTTGCGCTCGACATTCTTGCGCGGCTTGTCCACAAAATCAAGCCGGAAAGCCAATTTCCCCAGCGGCGGAATCAACAAATACACGATTGCAAACGAAATCAAGAAAGAAAGTACGTAATAAATCGTCACCATCTCCTACAAAATAGGGACTGTCTTTCCGTTCATTATAGGGAAAATGCGGAATTTTGTCGATGATGTTTGTCTGAAAAATCCTGCTTCTGTCCTATGAGATGGCCTTCAGCCCGATCGCAGCCCCAAGCACCATGCAAATAAACAGAATGCGCCGCCAGTCTTTTGACTCTCCATAAAGGAGCATGCCCAGAATGGCACCGCCTGATGCTCCGATTCCGGTCCAGACCGCGTAAGCCGTTCCCATCGGCAGCGTCTTCATGGCCAAGGACAGAAACTGAAAGCTGGCGCCAAAACCGAGAAGCATGCAGACAGTGGATTGCCAATTTCGGTCGCGGTGCATTTTATTGATCATGGCGACCCCGATCATCTCGAAGATGCCCGCCAATACGAGAAAGACCCATGCCATCAGGATTCAGCTCCTTCCTGTAGCGGCTTTTTGTCATCGGTGACCAGCTTGAGTCCCACGACTCCGGCGAGCAGCAGCAGAATCAGCACAATCTTTGCCCATCTGAACGGTTCGCCGAAGAAGACGATCTCGGCAAACACGGTCCCTGCCGTTCCGAGACCGACGAACACGGCGTACACAGTCCCCACAGGCAATTTTTTCCCAGCCATGATCATCATGTAAAAGCTGATGTAGATGGCGACGGCTGTTCCCAGCCACGTCCATGCGTCATACGCGTGCTTCAAGCCGATCACCCAGAACACCTCAAAAATTGCCGCGAAAAACACCTTTGCCCACTCTGTATTCACGTTTCTCCCCCTCTTCACATGTACGCTTTTCCAGCTCTTTGACACAGCAAACAAAAAAAACCGGGCATATCGTCAAATCATAACGATACTCCCGGGCTTTTGTCCCTCCGTGTCACAGCGAGAACGCTGTGTGTTTTCTCTCGGACCTGGCCAGCGATTCGCTGCGGAACCCTAGAAAACATCTTTGCGTGTGCAATTTGTCTTCTACGATAGCAGACAGGAGATTTTTGAGCAAACACCCTTATTTCTGCTCGGGGTCGAAAATGCAGCATCCCGTCGTTTGCTTCGTGTTTTTCGCGTTCTATCTCTTTGATTCTCCGCTTTTGACCAAAAACGTCAGTCTGCCATCTGGACCGGCAGCCACAGCGACAGAGACGGCCAGACGATAATGATGACCAGAACCAGCACCATCAGGGCAATGAACGGGACGACGCCCTTCACGACTTCCTCGAGCTTTTCCCGTGTGATGCCGCTTACCACGAACAGGTTGAGCCCGACCGGCGGCGTGATCATGCCAAGCTCCATGTTTACCGTCATGATAATGGCAAAATGAATGACGTCGATGCCAAGCAGCTGCAGGATCGGCAGGAAGATCGGCAGCGTAATCAAAATAATGGATGTCGGCTCAAGGAACATCCCCATGACAAAGAACAGGAGGTTGCAAGCGATCAAAAACGTCCATTTGTTTACGTCGCCCTCCATGATCCATGCGGCTATATTCTGCGGCACCTGGGCATTGGTCAGGTACAAGCCAAACACCGTGGCTCCCGCAATGATGAAGAAAATCATCGCACTCGTATTCACCGTTTCCCGCAGGATGGCTTGCGTGTCCTTCCAGGAAATCTGGCGGTAGACGAACACAGCCATGATCAAGGAGTAGACGCATGCGACCACAGACGCCTCCGTCGGAGTGGCCACGCCCATATAAATCGTGCCGAGGATCAAAAATGGCAGGAAGGCGGCAGGCAGCGCCCTGATGCTCAGGCGGATCCGCTCCTCCCAGCTCGCTTTCGGTAGACGGCCAAAATTTTTCACCCTCGCGTAAATGACCGCGGCAACGACCAGTACGAGAGTCAAAAACAGCCCGGGCAAAAAACCTGCCATAAACAGCTTCCCGATCGATTCTTCAGCTACCGTGCCGTAGACGATCAGCGGAATCGACGGCGGTATCAAAATGCCGAGCGTTCCTGCCGCCGCGACGAGGCCCATCGAATAACGCTTGCTGTAGCCTGCGGCCACCATCCCGGGGATCATGATCGCCCCGATGGCGGCGGCTGTCGCCGGGCTGGAGCCGGAGATCGCGGCGAACACCGCGCAGGCGAGAATCGCAACCACGGACAAGCCTCCGGAATAATGGCCCACCCATGCCCGCAGCGCATCGATCAACGCCTTTGAAATTCCCCCGCGCGACATCAGCACTCCGGCCAGGATAAATCCGGGAATCGCCATCAGAGTCGCCACGTTCAGTGCCGAGAAAATCTTCTGGGGCAGAACATCGAGATTAAAGCCGCTGTCCAGCAGCGCCAGCGAAGCGGAAAAGACAAGGGCAATCGCGACCGGCACCCTCAACAGCAAGAGCAGGAAAAAGAGGATAAATACTATCCATTCCACTCAATCTTCACCTCTTTTTTCAGACTGGCCAGGAGTTTTTCCACGAAGCGATAGCCGAGCATAAGTCCGCTCACGGGAATGACGAGATAGACGATCCACAGATAAATTCCGACGTCAGTCGACTGTTGCTGCGTAACCCAGTACAGCGAAAGCAGCTTCCCTCCGAAAAAGATAAAACAAAGGCAAAAGAGGACACCGAGCGCATTGGAAAACACATCAAACGCTTTTCGCAAGGCTGGAGAAACGCGGTCATACACAATGTCCACCTGTATGTGATGGCCGTCCCGGAGCGCGACCGCAAACCCTGTCAAAGCTCCCCAGACGACAAAGTAGGTGGAGATCTCATCGACCCACGCTTTCGGACTGTTAAACACATAACGGCAAACTACGCCGTAAAAGATCAGCGAAACGCCGACGACAATCAGCGTTCCCGCGAGGTAATCCTCGAATACGGCATATCGCTCTCGCCATTTTGACATCGTGTCACCCTCCCCGGTCGTTGGTTGGAAGAGAAAGGCACCTTGCTTTCTTAAGGCAGGTGCCTGTCCCGTTTTTCCACTTTACTTAAGGATTACAGCTGTCTGGCTCCGTCGATGATCTCTTTGCCGACCGTCTCGGCAAACTCGTTGTAGACGGGCTCCATCAGCTTGACGAACGCCTCGCGCTCGGACTCGCTCAGTTCGACGACCGTGAGCTTGCCGGAGTTTCTCAGGTTGTTCTCCGATTCTTTATCCAGCTGCACGGCCAGCTCGCGCTCGTATTTTGTCGCTTCGGCCATCGATTCGTCAAAAGCCTTGCGGAACTCTTCCGGCAGCTCGCTGTACCACTTTTTATTGGTCAGGACGATGTAGTCGAGGCGGCCGTGGTTTGAGACGAGCAGGTGTTTCTGCACTTCCACGTATTTTTGCGTGTCGATGTTGTTCCAGGTGTTTTCCTGCCCGTCGACCGTTCCCTGCTGCAGGGCGGTGTAGGTCTCGCCAAACGGAATGGTCGCCGCTCCCGAGCCGAGCGCTTTAAACTGCGCCTCCAGCACCTTTCCTGCCTGCGTCCGGAATTTCAGGCCCTGGAAATCCTCAGGCTTTGCCAGCGGCTTGTTTGCGGTAAACACCTTGAAGCCGTTTTCCCACATGGCCAGCCCCTGCATGTTTTTGCTCTCCAGCGAGCCCAGCAGCTTTTTGCCGAGCTCTCCGTCCCAGAACTTGATCACGGAATCGTGGTTTTTAAACAGGAACGGCATGTCGACGATCTGGAAAGCCGGGTTGAATCCGACCAGCTTTGTCGCAGACGGTGCGATGATCTGCACATTCCCCGCCTGCAGCGCCTCCAGCTCGTCCTTGTCGCCGTAGAGCTGGGAGGACGGATATACTTCTACCTTCACTTTTCCGCCCGTCTTTTCCGCCATCATCTCGGCAAATCTGGCGGCGGCTTTGCCTTTCGGGCTGTCAGCGGTCGTTACGTGGGAAAACTTGATGATCAGCGGTTTTTCCGGTGTATAGGAGGCGGCATCCTGAGTCTTGGAGCCGCCGCAGCCCGCAGCCGTCAGCATCAGGACAGACAGACAGCCTGCCAGTGCAACTTTCCATCCTTTTTTCATAAAAATATACCCCCTGAGCTTTTTTCTTTCGCAATGAAAGCGGTTACCAAAAGTATTGTAGAGAATTTTGGAATGATTATAAATATTGTGTTCTTATTGTTCTTTTTGGTCATTTTGGTCACGGTCGAATTCGTATCGAAGGGATTTTGAGAGAAGAGAAATGGCTCTTATCTGGCGGATTGCGACAATGACAAAAAAGCGACTGATACCGGCAAGGCACTTGCAAGCAGCCCTCTGATCAGTCGCTCTTATTTATACATTGAATAAGTGATAGGATGAATCCCACCCGGGGTTTTGTCACCGCCGGTCTCGCCCTGTTTGTTCCGGATTTTGAAACGCCGATCAGCAATCTTTATACGGCCGCGGTAAAAGGTGCGTTGACCACCTCGCTTGTCGCCTATGTGATTTTTTTCGGAATCCTGCTCTACCATCTGAAGAATGAATCAGGTGTGATGCAAACCATCGCTTCGTACATCGCTCATTCTACGAAGGATCCGAAGGGGAAAGGCAAGGTTGTCAAGAACCTTCGCTCCACATTTGTACAAGCCACACCCGTAATTGGCTCCACCCTCTTTTACGTCGTCCTGTCCGAAATGATGGCCGCCCCTTCGATGACCGATACGCTGGCCCATGCGGCAGCCGCTTTGTTCGGCGGAGCCTTTCTGTTCGTCTCTCCGGTGATCGGGGGGATGGGGGGGTAAAAGAGAGCGAGTATGAGCTACTCAAGAAAATCACTTTGATCATGCTTGGGACGATCTGCCTGGTCGTGCTCGGGCTTGTGGGGATCGGCTTTTCACGTAACAGGCTTTGCCGTATTCATTTGCACTCAAAAACGAGGCGGCTCATCGGGAAGCCGCCTCGTTTTCAAGCTACTGCTTTTGGCTGTTCAGTTCGTACGGCACATCCTTTGGTACATATCCGGCCGGCCAGTCGTTCGCTTTCCGCTTTTATCCATACATTTGACAGATTTATACCACGAAAGCACGATTTCAATTTTATCCATAATACCCTTTTTTTTCATGTTTGATAATGATATCCTTTAAAAAAAGCATTTTGATTCCCTATCTGAAAACCAGTTAATCCCGTTATCTCCTCTCGAATTTCTCACTAGCGATTAGTTCCCCAATGACTACGAATTAAAGAAGCTTCCCGAGCCTATTGTATACACGAGCCTTTGTTGATGAATGTGTGCCGCATCCATTTTCTGTTTTTATATTCGATTGTAAAAAACTGATACATTCCTGTTTTGGAAAAAGTCACAAACACAAAACTTTGGAAGAAGGGGGAATATTATTATGAGGTATTTGATGCTTGTATTATTGATAATTGTTATCTTTTCTGGTTGTTCATTAGGTAGTGAAGATAGTTTCATGTGGTTTCCTTCACCCGAAGCCGCAATTCAAAATGGTATTAAACTAGAAGGTATTAATGAAAGTGATTTGCTAGCAACAGTAGAAACAGACGGCGAAACATTGCTTATTTTTAAGCAAAATGTACCCGAAGGAACGATAGTTGGTGTTGCAAGTTTAAGTAAAAAAGATGGAGAATTCGCATGGTATAGAGAGAACGATCCTGTATTAGTAAAACATCTGGATGAAACTGCATCACCTACTATAACATGTGAAATTAATACTCAATCAAAGAAAATCTTTTACGTTTACCTTGGAGTTACAAGTGCTATTGAGAATAGAATCAGCCTAAAAAACGGAACTAAAGTCCAGCCTACTATTGATAAAAATAGTGGGATCTACTATTATGTTGAATCCGGAAATGACGAAAAATAATCGTTGTATAATTTTGCCTTTAATGGTATTATTTGTATAAATTGGTAAAGAGGGGTATTGAATGAAAAAGATTTTGAAATTTTTGTCTCTTGGCATTAGTTGCACACTAAGTCTATTGATCTTATCTTCTTCAGTAGTCGCAGCAAGTGGTAAGGAAAACAGAGCTTATCAAGAAATTAACAGAGAAAATGCTTTTATTGACCCATCAACCGGTCTGCTAATCACCCCACTAAAAGAGGTTGGTGGCTACCTAGTACCGATTAGCAAAGAAGAATATATAGCTAATACAACGAATTCACACACCCAAAACAACCAGAGAACAATCCCTACAGATAATAAAGCTAATACGATAAATCCTGCAGCTGATTATCGCGAATACTACACCTATACTGAAACCACAAATTCAACTGAGTGGAGTAAAGATTGGATACAAGTTACTGATGGAATTAAATGCACATCAATTGGTGGATGTTCCATTGGTAAGACTGTATCAGCACAAGTCAGTCACTCTTTCAGCGCTTCTGTAGGTGCAGAAAAAGACGCAATTTCTGCCGGAGCCTCCTTTACTTGGCAAAAAACCTATTCATCTACTGAGAACTATACCTTTAATTTAGCTTTAGGGGAAAGAGGATATATCGCATTTGTACCCAGATTCAAGAAAACTGAAGGAGTACTATATAAATATTCTAATTGGGATGGTCTCCTATCGAAAAAAAATGCTTGGGGTCTGTCTCCGAATGGCGGGTACTATACTTTTGTCCATACAGATTATTAAAAATAAGATTTTGATTTTTGGGATACAAGACAGAAGCTTTCATGTTGTAGATAAGCATACTTATGTATTCATTAATACAGCCAATTAGACTGGTAAAAAAGCAAACTTATGCGGCGACCACTACTCGGTATCCACGGGAAAGGTCGCCGGTTTTCTTAGAGTGTTTATTCTCTATTGATGGATATTCACCATTGCCTAATCTCATCCGGAAAATACAAATCTCACATTTCTCATGATGATGCTTCTTTAGTCATTCAATCTTCGCTCCAAGCTTGTTTTCAGCGATCTTCGGGGGCCAGACAGCCAACAGAACGAGAACGAACAGAAAAATGTTCTGCACACCGCTATTCTTTCATCTGAAAAGACGCTTTGATGCTTGGGATGTCGGCAAACATCGCCTCGTATTCCTTCTCCTTTTCGGCATCATCTGGATCCCACTGCACATCTGTCGGCGTGCTGAACGTATACCTTGTCTCCCGTTAATCCATTTTTCCATAATAAGGTAAATATCCCCTTCAGCAAACTGGGTACGGGCAGCGCCCTTTTGTCGCTCCCGACGTTTTTCTATTTTGCCTTGCTGATGGTCTATCTGGCGGGAGGATGGAGCGGAGTCAAACGGCGTTTCTGGGAAACGATGCTGGTCAGCGGTGTTTTCGTCTCTCCGGTGATCGGGGGGATGGGGGGCTTTTTGACCGGAAGCAACACCGGTTCCAATGTGATGTTTATCAAGCTGCAGACGCAAACGGCCGCGCAGCTGGGCACTTCGCCCGAGCTGGTTGCGTATGGACAAAACACGGCGTCCTCCCACTCCATGATGGATTCCCCCTCCCGCGTCCTGCTCGGTGCCACGATGGGGGGGGAAAGAGAGCGAGCATGAGCTGCTGAAAAAAATCAGCCTGATCGCGCTGGGAACGGTCAGTCTGGTCGGACTCGGCCTTGTGCTGATTGTCTTCTTTCCGCAGTAAAAAACGAGGAGGCTCTCCAGAAAGCCACCTCGTTTTCCTGCTACTGCTTTTGACTGTTCAATTCGTACGGCACGTCCTTTGGCGCATTGCCGGCCGGCCAGTCGTTTGCCTTGTCCTTGAAGTCCGGCCGCGGGAAGCTCAAAATATATGCCGCCAGATCTGCAACCTCCTGATCGGTCAACGTTCCCTGCTTGACCCCGCCCATTTCGCCAAGCGGCATGTTCCGCTTGATATAGCCTGCGGCGGTCGAAATCCTCCCCATCCCGGCGCCGATATTGAAGGAGTTGTCGCCCCACAGCGCCGGTCCGGAATTGGACCCCGTCCCGGAACCTTCCGCAGCGTGGCATTGTATGCATGACTGCTTGTACAGACGCTCGCCGTTTTCCACGCTTGGTGTCGGCACCTCTTTCAAGCTGTTTTTGACCACCCAGGGCCTTTCCTTCGTTCCAACCGGAACATCGGTGGAAATATAACTCAGATACGCAACCATTGCCCTCATCTCATCGCTGTCATAAGGCAGCGGCTGACCGTTCATGCTGCGGACGAAACAGCCGTTTATCCGATCCTCGATCGTCAATACCTTGCCCGACCTGGGGATGTACTGGGGATAGACGGCGGCAACCCCCGTCAGAGGGGAAGTCGCGTCCATCCCCGCATTGCCGTGACAGCTTGAGCAGGACAGCTTGTTGCCTACGTAGTCAGGCAGCGCCGTGCTTGTTTCATTGATCAGCTTGTGGCCGTACGTGATGGCTTCCCCCAAAGGGCCCTCCGGCACATCATTCATACTGGGGGGCTTATAGTCCTTAAGCCTGGAAGGTTGCGCTGACATCTCTGCCTCTCCCTGCTGCGAGGCTGTCTCTGTTTTGGCCGCTGTCTTTTCTCCGTTCCCTGCCGGGGTCCCCGCCGTCTGCGAGGAGCATCCGGCGACGATCAGCAGAGCTGCGGTCAACAGCGGCAGTCTTTTCCTCATTGTGATCTGGTTAGCCATAGCTACCACTCCTTCATGTACGATTGGCTACACTTTTTCCCGATGCAAGTGTCGTGCCAATCCGGACAAAAAGGAACGCATGTCGAATGACCGCGTTTTTTGTCTCCTTTCGCTTTGCTGCCAAGAAAAAACCGCGACAATTTGTCACGGTCGCTTCCTGACATTTTGTCGCAGTTGCGGTCTGCCACGGTCTGCCATATTGTCACAGCCGCTGCCTGTCAAATCGTCACGGTCTTAATCCGTACTCTTCAATTTTCCGGTACAAGTTGCGGACGCTGATGCCGAGCGCTTTCGCCGCCCTGGTCTTGTTCCAGTTGGACAGCCTGAGCACTTCCCGGATATGCCGGCATTCCATCTGCTTTAACGAATACACCGCCGTTTCCCCGGCATCCTGTGTTTCGGCGCTGGCCTGCCGCAAACCACCGTCCGCCTGATGGAGCTGCTGAGGAAACAAATCGGCCGCGTCGATGCACTCGCCCTTTGACAGAACGAGCCCGCGCTCGATCATATGCGCCAGCTCGCGGATATTGCCGGGATAGGAATACTCCTGCAGGGCCGCCTTGGCCCGCTCGCTGAGCGCTTTTGCCGAGTACTTCCGCTCCAGCCGCTTCAGAAAGTGCTCGGCCAGCGGCAGGATATCCTCGCGTCTCTCCCGCAGAGGCGGCAGGCAAATGTCCACCACGTGCAAGCGGTAGTAGAGATCGGCCCGGAAGCTGCCCTCCTCTACCCGGCGTTCCAAATCGACGTTGGTCGCGGCGATGATCCTGACGTTTACCTGCTGCAGCCGGTTGCTGCCGATTCGCCGGAATTCCCCCGTTTCCAAAAAGCGGAGGAGCTTTACCTGGAGCGGATAGGGCAAATCGCCGATTTCATCGAGAAACAGCGTTCCCTGATGAGCGATTTCGACCAACCCCTTTTTGGGGGAAACAGCTCCGGTAAAAGCGCCTTTTTCATGGCCGAACAATTCGCTTTCCAGCATCGTTTCCGGGATCGCGCCCATGTTGATCGGGACGAAAGCCCTCCCGTTCCGGGCGCTGTTTTCAAAGATAAAGCGGGCGATCACGTCTTTCCCGGTTCCGCTCTCCCCTTTGAGCAGCACGGGAAAATCGGTCTGCGCCAACTTGGCCGCTGTCGACAACAGCTCCTTCATCACAGAGCTGACCGCGATGATCGGGGCAGCTTTGCCCGCAGCCGAGAGCGCCTCTTTCAATTGCGTGTTTTCTTCCTCCAGCTGCTGTTTTTCCAGCGCCTTTTCCAGCAAAGCCTCCAGCTCGCTTAAGTTGTAAGGCTTGGTCAGGTAGTCGTAGGCGCCGCTCTTCATCGCCTCGATTGCTGTTTCGATGGTTCCGTGACCGGTTACCACGATCACCTGGACCCGGGGCGCCGATTGCTTGCACAGCTTCAAAAAGGTCAATCCGTCCATGCCGGGCATTTTCAGGTCAAGCAGGATCAAATGAATATGATCGCTGGCGACGCGGGCAAGCGCTTCCGCTCCGTCCCCCGCCTCCCATACGCGATAGCCTTTTCGGGTCAAACGGGCGGATAAAAGCTGACGGTATTCCTGTTCGTCATCGACAAGCAGAATCGATTTGTCAAGATGCATGCTCTTTCTCCTTCGCCAATGGCAATACGACAGTTGCGTTGGTTCCTTCTCCCGGTTGACTTCTCATTTTGATATCTCCTCCCAGTCGTTTGACGATCCCGTAACAGACGGACAATCCAAGTCCTGTTCCCTTGCCGATCGGTTTGGTCGTGTAAAAAGGATCAAAAACATGCGGCAGGTGTTCAGCTGCGATGCCCACACCGTTATCGTCAATCTCGATGAGAATCTCGTCCGCTTTCGCCCGGGTGCGAATGTGAATGAGCCCTGAATGGCCGACCGCGTAAAGCCCATTTGTCAGCAGGTTGAGCAGGATTTGCTGCAGCTCCCCTGCAGTGGCCTCCACAAATGGCTGTGCGGCAGTCAAATCCTTGACGATCTCCACCTGTTTGTCCCGCACTTTATGCGAAATCAACAGGATCACGTCATCAATCGCCTGATGCACATCGACCCGTTCGGGCGCTGTCGGCGATTTGCGCGAAAAGTGGAGCAAGCGGGTCGTAATGTCCTTGCAGCGGGCGATCTGCTTGTCCATCGTCTCCAGATACCGCTGCAGCTCGCCCGTTTCGGCCAAGGTCGCGATATCCTCCTCCGCCAAACGATCGCGAAGATCCTGCCCGTAAACAGACAAAATTCCCAGGGGATTGTTGATTTCATGCGCAATCCCTGAAGCCATGAGACCGATCGCCGCCAGTTTGTCCGCCTGTACGACGATCGCTTCCATTTCTCTTTTTTCCGTGATATCCTCGATTACTTCGAGAAAGGCCGACTCTTCTTTGGCCGGATACAAAGGAAAGACCTGATGGCGGAAATAACGCGTCCGCCCGTGTTCATCCACCCGTGTGGAGACGAGCTCCTTCTGATTTTGCGAAACCATCGTCCTCGTTTTCATCGGACAGTCGCGGCACAAGCTGCAATTTTCGCCAATCGCCTGATCGCACGCTTGCCCAAGCAGGTCCCCGCTTCCGCCGAACCACATGCTGATCGTCCGGTTTGCCCAGCGCACGCGAAAAGATTCGTCGATCAGGATAAGCCCCATTCCCAGCCCGCTGACAACCATGTCCAAGCGCTGTTTTTCCTCGATGATCTGATTGGTTTTCACCTGCAGGCTGTGCGCCATTTCATTGCAGGAGGAGGCCAGCCGGCCCAGTTCATCAGAGCTGGAGACCGGGATACGGACACTGAAATCGCCGTCTGCCACTCTCCGGACCGCCGTTTCGATCCGTTCCATCTTCTTGCCGAAAAAGACTGCCGCCGCGATGCTGATCGCAGAGACCATCAGGCCGATCAAAAGCGTGGACAGCAGCAGGTTTTCCTGGAGCCGGGCAAAGGTGGCAAACGCCTTGTCAGCGGGCTGCTCCAGCATGACGATCCAGCTGGTCGCCCGGGAGCGCATCGCGTACCCGATCATTGTCTCCTCCGCCGGAGATTGGAACATGTGTGACACAGGCTTGGCGGTATGCGCCGGGAGGCTGGAGAGCAACAGGTTGTTCCCAACCGTCTGCCCGCCCAATGATCCGGACGGGGTGCCGGGTGCAAGCGCCCCGACCACCGGATGCAAGGATTCATCGAATACATAGAGGCGGGCTGTTTTTTCCAAGCTCGCCTTCAGCGCCAGCTGCTGAACCAGCTCCCCCACATTCAAGCGAACGCGCACACCTCCGCTCATCCCCTGCATCCCCATTCGCGGGACAGCCGCGTCCACCATCATTTGACCGTTTTCGCCTGCGACGGCATGGCCGATATAGGATCGGCCGGAGCGAACGGCTTCAGCCATTTGCCTGTCAATTGCGGTTTGCTTGTGAAGGTCCTGAAGACGCCACCGGTTAAGCTTGTACCATTCGTCACCGTTTGCATTGAGCAGCGAAATTTCTTCCATATAGGGGGAGTTTTTCAAGAACGAATGCTGAAAAAAGTACAAGTCATCTTCGGCGAGATCGGCGGACAACAGGCTGTCGTTGATCATGTCCATCGTTTCAAACGTGTGCGAGAACAGCAGGTCGAGCTCATCGGCTGCGCTTTCCACAAAGCCGCGATTTGCCGCATCGACCTCTTCCCAGAGCTTTCCTTTGCTGATCAGGTTGTTTAGGAACCCCACCAGCAGAAAGGGAAGTATGGACATGACGAGACCGAAGAGAAGCATTTTTGTTTTGATTTTGTTCAAGCCGAAAGCATGATCTGTCTTCATTCATTGCCCCCGTAAAGCTCGTGAGCCAGCGACAACTGTCTGTCCGACAAGGCAATGGAAAGCTTCGCGATGGATGCCGTATGGAGCGACAGCCTGACGTGGTTCGGCCACTGGATCGGCAGCTTTGAGGCGGGAACGCCGTCAAGCAGGTTTGCCACCAACAGGGACGCTTGCTCCCCTTGTTCAAAAAACGAGACCCCGTACGCTGCAAACAGTCCCTTTTTGACTTGCTCGGGATACGCTCCCATCACGAACAGCCGCTTTTCTGTCAATAGAGGCAAAGCGTCCGTGATGGCGTCTTCGAGAATGAGGCTGGGCAGCGGAAGCAGCGCGTCGTACCTGCCGGCTGGGAGCTGCTCCAGCTTCCGCTCTACGTCCGCCGCACTGGAGATCATCAGGATATCTGCACGGATGCCCAGCTTCTCCGCTGCTGTCTCGGCTTCCGCTATTCCTTTTTGGAATAGCGGCGTCTGGTCGTCGGCGATCACCAGCACGTTTTTGGCGTGCGGAAGCAATCGGGCAGTCAGCTCCAGCCGTTTTCCGATCAGACTGATCTGGGCGTTGTCCACCCCTGTCACCTGACCTGTGCCTGCTGCGGATGAGGAAAGCGCGGACGGCAAAGCGACGCCGATAAATACGATAGGAGGCGAGGGAATCGCCATCCGGGCAACCGCTGTCTGGACGGCTGCCGTCTCCTTTGCTCCAGCCGTGACGACGACGTCCGGATGAGCCCGCAGAAGAGCCTCCACCGCTTCGCGATTCTGGGGATGATCCTGCTCGGGCTGCAAGCGGACAGTCGCGTATTCTACGCGCTTTCCCTCGGATAACCCCAGTTTTTCCAGTCCTTCTTTTAATCCGGCAATCTTTTCTGTCCTTCCTTCATTGGAAACTACGACGCCGATACGGCTGACCGATAACGGCTCGCTGCGATTGGAAGCAATCAATAAAAACAGCAGTCCCATCGCTGCTGATATGACACATGTCAGGAAAAACGCATGGCGCGTTCTGTTCACCATTCATCACCAACCCATTCCATCATAGCGGGAATACGGCGGAAAGGATGTGAAAAATTAGCAAATTCTTCTTAAAATAAATCGCGCAGGAATTTTCCCGCGCGTTCTGCACACCAACTATTCTTTCATCTGAAAAGACGCTTTGATGCTTGGGATGTCGGCAAACATCGCCTGGTATTCCCGCTCCTTTTCGGCATCACCCACCACCCACTGCACATCTGTCGGCGTGCTGAACGAGTATACCTTGTCTTTCGTTTCGCCGATTTTCTCCAGGTGAATGATCGTTGTCAATTCCTCGCCGTCCTGCTTCCATTCTTCCTGGGTCCAGATTCTGACCTCGCACAGAATCCCGCCGGGCTGGTTTGCTTTGCTCAAAAAGAAAATCTGCTTTTCCGTTTCTTTCACCTCGTATTTCCCCTCCCAGCTTTTGGGGAGCTGCAGCGTAAAATGATGCGTCGTGTTTTCGTACAAAATGCTCTGGGCATCCTCGTTCTTTTCCGAGCAAGCGTTCAGAAAGCAAAGCGACAGAATTGCCAAGCAAAATCCAAGGAAGCGGCTTTTCATGGGACATTTCTCTCCTTCATCATGGGCGGATATTTTTTATGCTCATGATGAAAAGACGAATCAGACTGTAAAAAGTTTCCTGTCCGACCGATAAAAAAACCGGTCACCTTTCAGGTGCCGGTCCGTCCTGCCTTTTCGATGATTCTCTCCGCCTCCAGATTCCTTCGCTCCCACTCCCCTGTTTTCGTCCATTGGAGGAAGCGGTCGTCCAGCAGTTCCGACAGGAGCTTGCGCTTGCGCTTTTCGTCGAGCGACAGCGCAAGCACGCGGCTCCGTACAGCTCCAAGAAACGCTGTATATTCCGCGTATTCGGGACCGATGTCCATCTCCACCTGTTGGCGCAGCTTCTTGGCCAATCCCGGATTGTGCCCGCCTGTAGAGATGGCGATCTGCAAATCCCCCCGCTCCACGACGGAAGGAACCGTAAAGCTGCACAGGTCGGGCCTGTCGATGACGTTTACCCACTGGTGGGGACCGCAGGCTTGATAAACGTCCAGATTGACAGCCGGATCGTTGGTCGCTGCGACCACGATCAAAGCATCCCGTACATCCTCCGGAGAAAACGGCCGGCGAAACAGGGCAATGCCCCCCGCCTTTGCCCACTCTTCAATTGCATGGGAGCAGGCTGGACTCACCACGACTACATCGGCGCCGGCATCGAGCAGGCCGGCGATCTTTCGTTCTGCCACCCGACCGCCGCCGACGACGAGGCAGCGCTTGCCCTGCAGATTGGCCATCATTGGATAGAGGCGCATGTCCCTGGCTCCATTCGCTCAAACCAGCTGATCTTCTCGCGCATGTTGACCACGTCGCCCACCAGGATGATCGCCGGGTTGGAGATGCGCGGCCCCGCCGCCAGCCGTTCCTCGATATCAGCTAAAGTTCCGGTCACAGTCGTCTGCTCGGGCATTGTTCCCCAGGCGATCACGGCGACAGGCGTTTCAGGGGCGCGGCCGTGGGCAATCAGCTGTCTGCGGATCAGCGGAAGATTGCCGACTCCCATGTAAAAGGCCACGGTATCGATGCCTTTCGCCAGCGCCTGCCATTTGTCGCTGCCGGCGTCCTGTGCGCTTTCCGCTTCCGCACCTTCCGTCCTGCCCTCGCGCAAATGTCCGGTCACCACCGCAAACGACGATCCGTACTCCCGATGCGTCACCGGAATGCCGGCGTAAGCCGGAACAGCAATGCCCGCTGTCACGCCGGGGACGATCTCGAACGGAATGGCGTGCTGAGCGAGATGCTCCGCCTCCTCGCCCACTCTGCCGAATACGCATGGATCGCCTCCCTTTAGCCGGACGACCGTCTTGCCTTCCAGCGCCTTTTCCGCGAGCAGCGCGTTGATCGCCTCCTGCCGCATCGTGTGGTTGTCCGGAAGCTTGCCGCAGTAGATGCGTTCGGCGTCGTCCGGGACATGCTCCAGCAGGGCCGGGTTCGCCAGCCGGTCGTAAATCACCACATCTGCCTGCTGCAAGCACTCCAGACCTTTCACGGTAATCAGCTTCGGGTCGCCGGGACCCGCTCCTACCAGGTAAACGCGACCAGTCTTGCTCACTTGCTGCTCACCCCCGCCTCGTCAAACGTGGCCATTTCCCGCAGCATCCGGGTCGCCGCCTCGACGATCGGAAACGCGACCACAGCTCCGCTGCCTTCCCCAAGCCTTAGGCCAAGGTCCACAAGCGGCTCTTTGCCAAGTGCTTGGAGGGCAAACGCATGGCCCGGCTCCTGTGAACGGTGTCCGGCCAAGAGGTACTCGGCTACAGCCGGGCAGAGGCGAATAGCCAGCAAGGCGGCGACGGTCGAAATGAAGCCGTCCAGCAGGACCGGGACTCGCCGTGACGCCGCGCAAAGGACGGCTCCCGCCATCGCGCCGATCTCCAGGCCGCCTACCTTGGCGAGCGCATCAAGCGGATCGCCCGCGTCAGGCCGATGCAGGGAGAGCGCCTCTTTGACCACCGCTTTTTTCTTTTCCCATTTCTCGTCGGAGACTCCCGTGCCGCGTCCGACCAGCTCATCCGGCTCCGCTCCCGTCAAGGCGGCGAGCAGGGCGCTGCTGGCTGTCGTATTGCCGATGCCCATCTCGCCGACGATCAGCAGCTTGGCTCCTTCGTCAATGATCGCCGCGGCGCTTTCGAATCCCGCCTGGATGCACAGCTCCGCTTCCTCGCGGGTCATCGCCGGCTCGCGAAAAAAGCTGGCTGTGCCCGGGCGAATTTTCTTGGCCCAGACGCCGGGAGCGTCCACATCGACAGCGACGCCGACGTCCACTACGTGAAGCAGCGCCCCGATCTGACGCGAGAACACATTGATGGCTGCCCCTCCCTGTGCGAAATTGGCTACCATCTGTGCAGTCACTTCCTGCGGATAGGCCGACACGCCCTCTGCCGCCACGCCATGGTCGGCGGCAAACACGAGGACGCCAGGCGGTGTTACCACCGGAAAAGGCTCCCCTGTCATCGCTGCCAGCTCCACGGCCAAGCTCTCCAGTCTGCCCAGGCTGCCGAGCGGCTTGGTCAGTTGGTTCACATGCCTGCTTGCCTGCTGCGCTGCCTCCTCATTTCGCGGTTGTATGGCTTCCAGCTTTTTCTTCCATTCTGCTGTGCTCATTTTCGCACTCACTCCCCTGAAAAGCTCTCATCTGCTCTTCGATGATGTCCAGACGCACATGGCTCCTGACTGTATCCGCGATCAGATCGAATCCCTGCTCTCTCAACGCGACGAACGATGGCCGCTCTGTGATCGGCGCAAGTCCCTTCTTTTCCCGGATCGAATTGAGCAGGAGCATCCGAAACGAATCGCTGTGAAACAATCCATGAAAATACGTGCCAAGCACTCGACGCTCATCATCGCAATAGCCGTCCGTGCGATCCTCCAGCTGGATAAGCGGAGATGCCTGGCCCGTAAAAGCCGATCGGCCCATGTGGATCTCGTATCCGTCCAGGCGGATCTGCTCTCCGGCAAAAGCGGCGATCCCCTCAGACAAAACGGTGGTCTTTCGCTCCTCCAGCGTTGTCTCCATCGGAATCAGCCCCATGCCGGTTGCCGCTTTGACCGGAGATTCCACCCCCGCCGGATCTCGGATCACGCTCCCCAGCATCTGATACCCGCCGCATATTCCCGCTAAAAAGCTGCGTCCTGTCCGGTGCAGCTCCAGAATCGACTGCTCCAGCCCTGTCTTTCTGATGAACAGCAGGTCTTCCAGGGTGTTTTTGCTCCCCGGCAAAATAATCAGGTCAGGCTCGTCCAGCTCTTCCGTACGGGTGACAAAGCGGACGCGGCAATCCGGCTCCACGAAAAACGGGTCGATATCGGTAAAGTTGGAGATGCGGGGATAGCGAATGATCGCGATGTCGATCTCCCGCGTCTTTTCCGCCTGCCCCTGATAGCGGTGCAGGATGAGCGAATCCTCGGCGTCGATCCACAGGTCGGGAATAAACGGAACGACGCCGAGCACCGGCTTGCCCGTATAGCTTTCAAACCAGTCCAGCCCTGGCTGCAAGAGCGTTAGATCGCCGCGGAACCGGTTGATGATCACCCCGATCACCCGCTCGCGGTCGCTCGGCTCCAACAGTTGGAGGGTGCCGACGAGACTGGCGAATACCCCGCCGCGCTCGATGTCGGCGACGAGAATGACCGGCGCGTTCACCAGCCGCGCTACCCGCATGTTGACCAGCTCGCGGTCATTTAAGTTCACTTCCGCCGGACTGCCTGCTCCCTCGATGACGATCCGGTCATAGGATGCTGCCAATCTTTGATAAGCGGCTTCGATCACGCGCAAGCCCTGGTCGTAAAACTCGGTCCGGTAGGCCATCGCTTTCATGTTGCCGTACGGTTCGCCGTTGACCACGATCTGGGATTCCGCGTCGCGGGTCGGCTTGATCAGGATCGGGTTCATGTCTGTCGTGGCGACGATGCCCGCCGCCTCGGCCTGAACGCCCTGCGCCCGTCCAATCTCCTTGCTGTCTATCGTCACGTACGAGTTGAGCGCCATGTTTTGCGATTTGAACGGCGCCGTTCGGTATCCGTCCTGGGCGAAAATACGGCAAAACGCCGTCGCGATCACGCTTTTCCCCGCGTCGGAGCTGGTTCCCTGAATCATGAGCGGCAGGGCTTGGGATTTTTCCTCCTTCGCCGGAGCCGGAGCGTTCCCCGGGAGGCTGGCAGGCGCTGTTTGAACGGTTGCACGAGCCACGCTGTTTGCAACTCCGGCTCCGTTCTCGCCAAGCATGCCGTTGCCTGCAGAGAAAGTTCCATCGCGGTCATGGACTCCATGATCAGCCATGGCCCTTCACCTCCAGGCACCGCTCCACCCAGCGCTTCGCCAATGCCGGATTGGAGGCAAAGTGCAGGTGGGTGTAGCCCGCGACGAGATTGTCTTTCGCGTACCCTTCCGGCTTGGTGCCGCGCAGCCCTTTCGTCTCATAGGCATGCGGCAATTCCTCCTCGGCTGCGAAGGTCGAATAATGGAATTCGTGCCCTTTCGCCTGCTCGTCCGGCCCGATCAGGAAGTTGTCCGCTTTTCCGGTGACTTCGCGGTAGCCGAGGGCAGCCAGGCGCTTTTGCATCGCGACTTTTCCCGGGATCAGTCCAACCATCGGGTATACGCTGCCGTCGGTCGTCTCGATTGCTTCTGTCAGATACATGAACCCGCCGCATTCGGCAAGCGTAGGCAAGCCAGAGCGGACGGCGTTCCGAAACGATTCCAGAACAGCTGTGTTTCGCGACAATTCCGCGGCAAACTCCTCCGGAAAGCCTCCGCCGATGTAAAGTCCGTCGGCATCGGGCGGCACAGTCTCTCCGGCAAGCGGAGAAAAGTAGTGGAGCTTGGCTCCGCACGCTTCCAACAATTCAAAATTCTCCGGGTAGTAGAAGTGAAACGCCGAGTCTTTAGCGACGGCGATTTTTACCCGCGGGGATTGGCCGGAAACAGCCGCAAACATCCGAGGCTCCACCACAAGCTCTTCAGCCTCGGCCAGCTCCCAGATTCGCTCCACGTCGACCGTCTCCGCGATCAGGTCGGCAAGCCGCTCAAACAGCGGGGCAAGCTCGCCGCGTTCGACGGAAGGCACCAGGCCGAGGTGCCGCTCCGGTATTTCCAGATCGCTCTCCCGCTTCAAATAGCCCACGACAGGGACGCCGCACTCCTGCTCGATTGCCGTTTTGACGATCTTGAAATGCCCTTCGCTGCCGACCTTGTTGGCGATCACTCCAACGATGCCGGCTTCCTGATTCAGCATTTGGAACCCTTTGACGATCGCTGCCGCACTGCGGGCCATGCTCTGCGCATTGATCACCAAAAGGACCGGGGATTTGGTGAGAATGCTGATCTCCGCCGTGCTCCCCTTGTCATTTCTCGGGTCCTTGCCGTCGTACATGCCCATGACGCCTTCAATAATGGAAATGTCGGCGCCCCGGCTGCCCCGGGCGAAGATTTCCCTCATCGTATGGTGATCCAGCATCCAGCTGTCCAGATTGCGGGAAACCCGTCCGGTCACGGCTGTGTGGTACGTCGGATCGATGTAGTCCGGACCGCATTTGAAGCCTTGCACGACATGGCCTTTGCGCTTCAGGGCGGCCATCAAGCCGATGGTCACGGTCGTTTTTCCCGCCCCGCTTCCCGTTCCCGCGATGACGAGTCGGCGGCTCCTGCTCATGGTCTTCCCTCCCCGCCATACGGCATCAGGGCGACGGAAATGGTCACGTTGCCCGACTTTTTCTTGGTCAGCACGAGCTGGTCGACGCCGGCATACAGCTTCGCCGCCGGTTCGCTCACTCCGTACGCGCCGGTAAACTTGTACACGGTCTCGGACGGCTCCTCCAGCTTGACTGTATTCAGCTTCTCCGGCGAATACCAAACAAACGGCCAGCCGTATTTGCGGCAAACCTCTATGAGTCCCTCTTCGTCCTTTTTCAGCTCGATCGTGGCGAGAGCCTTCACGCTCTTGATGGAGAACCGAAGCTCAGCCAGCGTTTCCTTGATCACCGACTCGATTTCATCGGCGGAGGTGCCGCGGTTGCAGCCCATCCCGAGCACGATCACCTTGGGCCTGTACAGAACGCCGTTTTCCAAAATGGCCTCTTCCTCGGGAGAAAGGATTCTGTGGGTGACGACCAAAGCGCCGTGCGGCTCGGCGGCAAGTGCTTCCGAAATCGTATCAAACACGTGGATGGACGGGGGCATCGGCGTATCATGCATCCACCAGTTGCGCTCGCCCGACTCTACGACGACAGCGACTTTTTCCTCGTTGACGACCGAGGCGCTGACCGGCGTCAATTTTTCGTCAGACTCCCACTCCCAGCCGAAACGGCGGCCGAACAGATCGACGGGAATCGTCTTCTGCACGTCGGAGGCCGTGGTGATGACCGGATTTGCGCCCAGCACAGCGGCCACCTCCCGGGCAAGCTCGTTGGCGCCGCCCAGATGCCCCGACAGCACGCTGATCACGTTTTCCCCCCTGTCGTCGACGACGACGACGCCGGGGTCTGTTTTTTTGTCCTGCAATACAGGAGCAATCATCCGAATCACCGCCCCGAGGGAAATGATCAGGATCAGTCCCTTGTAAGCAGGCCACAAGGCGGGGAACAGCAGCCGCACGCTGTTGTTGAAAAGCTGAACGCCTCTGGCTTCCTCGTCCCCTTTGGCAAACTTGCTCATGTAGTACAGGTCGCATCCCGGAAAGGTCTGGTGAAGGTTGCGGGCCATCTCCACGCCGTGCTTGGTGATGGCGACGATGGCGTACTCGCCCCGCTGCCTGATCGCCGGGATTTCTCCTTCGGTCAGCTCGATGATCATCCTTCTTTCACACCTTTTCTGTACCCGTGCGTAAAGGTTTTATCGTACAGCTTGGAGCGGTGCTGTTCGCTTTTGGCGTGGATGTCGGGATCCAGCGCCCATCCGGTCAAAATCATCGCGTGGGAGCGGATGCCGTTTTTGCCCATTTCCTCATCCAGGTCCTTGAGCGTCGTCCGGATGATGATCTGATCCGGCCAGCTTGCGCGCTGCACCACGGCAACCGGCGTCTCCAGACTCCAGCCCGCTTCCGTCAGCTCCCGGACCACTTTTTTGGTCAGCGTGGCGCTCAAAAACAGCGCGATGGTGCAGTGATGCTCGGCAAGCGCACGCAGCTTTTCCCGCTCCGGCACAGGCGTCCGTCCCTCTGCACGCGTCAGGATCAAGGTCTGGGTCAGGTCAGGGATGGTCAGTTCCGCTCCGACCGCCGCTGCCGCCGCGAAGACGGAGCTGACGCCAGGGACGATCTCGACCTCGATGCCCGCCTCTTTCAGCAGAGCGATCTGTTCCATCGTCGCTCCGTACACGGACGGATCGCCGGTATGCAGGCGCACGACTGTTTTTCCCTGACGGATGCGGTCGACGAGCAGCGCCACCATCTCCTCCAGCGCCATTCCCGAGCTTTGCAGAACCTCGGCCCCCGGCTTCGCCTTGGCGACCAGCTCATCGTTTACAAGCGAATCCGTGTAAAGGACGACATCTGCCGATTGCAGCAGCTTCAAGCCTTTTACCGTGATCAAATCCGGGTCTCCCGGTCCTGCGCCAACTATGTACAGTTTCATCCCTTTTTCACCACCATCAGCGTCAGATAGCCAAGCTCTGCCCGCTCCAGCTCGCGGACATTGGTCCAGATCATTTCCTCGGAAGACGTGACTTTGGTCGCTACTGCGGCGTGATCGACCAAGTCCAGCTCTTTGAGCAGCCCGATGATCATCGGCAGCACTTTGGCTACCTTCAGGAAAATGACGCAGTCGTGCTCTTCAATCGCTTTGCGCATCGCTTCGCGGTCTTCTGTAGCCGGAATGATTCCGATTTGTTCATCGCCGTCCGCGAGCGGCAGATTGAGGCGGGCTGCCGCGCCGAGAAAGGACGAAATGCCCGGCACCGACACGACCGGAACTTCCGGGTATTTCTCCTTCATGACGCGCATCATGTGAATGAATGTGCTGTAAAACAGCGGGTCTCCCTCTGTGACAAAGGCGACATCCTTCCCTTCGCGCAGCCGCTCCCAGACGATGTCAGCGGTGTTGTTCCATTCCCGCTCCAAAATTTCCTTGTCCTTGGTCATCGGAAAAACGAGGCCGAGCATTTCCTTGTCCGGCGAAGGCTTGACGTACAGCTCCGCGATTTGGTGCGCGTAGCTTTTGCTGCCCATCCGCTTCTTGGGATAGGCGACGACTGGCGATTGCTGCAAAAGGCGAAATGCCTTGACCGTGATCAATTCCGGGTCTCCCGGACCGACTCCGATGCCGTACAGTGTTCCGATGGTGCTCACTCGCTGTCTCCTCCTTGCTTGTCCTCCTGCTTGGCCCAGGCGGTAATGATATAAATCGGGTTCAATCCCTCAAACCTTGTCATCGACAAAATCGGCTTGCTGCGCGAAAGCTGCGCCAGCGTAACCGATGTCTCAAAGCCTTCCGCGGCGAACGCCTGCGTCGCTTCGTACAACGTCTCGATCGTCGCGGCGTTGATCACGATGCGGCCATTTGGCCTCAGCCGGCTGCAGCAAATGCCGAGCAGCTCGCGAAGCTCGCCGCCGCTTCCTCCGATAAACACCGCATCCGGGTCGGGGAACTGGTCGAGTCCCTCCGGAGCCTTGGCGTGCACAACTGTAAAATCAGTGCGAAACTTGGCCATGTTCTCCCGGCAGTTGGCGAGGTCGTCCGCGTTTTTCTCGACCGCGTACACTTCCCCTTCGCGGGCGATGCGTGCTGCCTCAATCGCCACCGACCCGGTGCAGGTGCCGATGTCCCACACGATGCTTTTGGCGTGGAGCTGGAGCTGCGCGATGCTCAGAATGCGCACTTCTTTTTTCGTGATCAGCCCCTTGTCGGGCTTGCGCTGGGAAAACTGCTCGTCGGCGATGCCGAGCGGCCACACCGGGCTCTGTCTGCGTTTGCGCAGAATGACCACGTTCAGCTCGGCGAAGACCCCGACTGCCATCTCCTCCAGCGAGTACCAGCCTGTCCGCTCCTCTGGGCTGCCGAGATTTTCCCCGACGAAGGCTTCGTACTCGTTCATGCCAAATGAGAGCAGGTAGCGGGCGATTGCCGCCGGGTTATTTTCCTGATCCGTCAAGAGCGCCACTTTTTCCTTGCCGTCGATGCGCTGGGCCAAACCCTTGATGCTGCGCCCGTGAACGCTGAGAAACGCCGCATCCTGCCACGCCTCGCCCATTTTGGCGAAAGCAAGCTGGATCGAGCTGAGATGCGGGTAAATCTCCACCTGCAATTTTTTCGCAAGCAGGCTGCCGATTCCGTAAAACAGCGGATCACCGGAGGCGAGAATCACCGTTTTCCGCTTCTCCTCGCGCAATTGCTCGACCACGGCGGTCAGGCCGCCTTTCAGGACCAGCTTTTCCCCCGGAAAATCGGGAAAAAAGGAGAGGTGTCGTTCTCCTCCCACGAGCAGCTCGCTTTCCTCTATCCATGTACGGTACAACGGCAGCAGGCTTTGCTCCCCGTCATCCCCGATTCCAATCACCTTCATTGCCTGTGTCATGAACCGTCACCTTCCCCAACAGGGTTCCTTTCATCGTGATCAGCATGGTCTCGATTTCCATGCCTCCGCCTGCCTCGCGAAGCCCTTCCCGCGAGCAGCTTTCGCACAGCTTTTCAAAAAAGAGCGGGTAGTCTGCCATCATGTCCCCTACCTGGGAAGCGGTATTGGCTCCCCGCGCCTCCTCGACCAACGCTTCCGGGGCGCCCGCCTCCCGGACGAGCTGCGCCAGAAAGCCGAAGTCGACAGGAGCGCTTTTGGAGTGGACCATCATGACGCCCTGAGCCACCTTGGAGAATTTCCCCATCATGCCCACCAGCGTCACCTTTTCGATGCCCTTGAGCTTGCACTGCTTGAGCGCGAAGCCGACGAAATCGCCCATTTCCACGAACGCTTCCTCGGGCAGTTCGGGGTACTGCGTCATGCCGAACTGCTCGCTTTTGCCTCCCGTGGAAAGCACGATGTGGCGGCAGCCCATCTTCTGCGCGACGTTGATCGCCTGCGCGACGCTGGCCTTGTAGGCAGACGTGGAAAACGGCACGACGATGCCGCGCGTTCCCAAGATGGAGATGCCCCCGATGATGCCGAGACGCCCGTTCAGGGTCTTCTTGGCGATTTCCTCGCCAGCCGGTACGGAAATGACGATCTTGATCCCCCGCTCGATCCCGTGCTCATCCAGTACAGCCTGAGCTGTCTCCCTGATCATTTTGCGCGGGACCGGGTTGATCGCCGCCTCGCCGATGGGAACGGGCAGGCCCGGCTTGGTGACGCGCCCCACGCCGATTCCGCCGTCCAGCACGATCCCCGGTTCGTCCAGCCAGCTCACTGTGCTGATGATCAAAGCGCCGTGGGTCGCATCGGGGTCGTCTCCGCCGTCCTTGATGATGCCTGCGGTCGCGGACAAGGCATCGTACTCGCAGCTTTCCATCTGAAAGCTGACATCCTGTCCGATCGGCAGACGGATCGTCGCCTCGCGTTGTTCTTTCTGCGTGATCAGGGCGGTCAGCGCCGCTTTGGTGGCTGCTGTGGCGCATGAACCGGTTGTATAGCCGTGACGCAATGGTTTTGCTTCCTTTTCCTCCGCAGTCGCTTTCCCCGCCATGAATTATCCCTGCCGTTCCGCTATCAGCGAGAGTGCGTTGAGCGCAGCCACGGTCACAGGACTGCCGCCTTTTCGCCCGATGTTCGTAATGAAAGGCACGTCCAGCTTGGCCAACTCTTCCTTGGACTCAGCCGCCGACACGAAGCCGACCGGCATCCCGATGATCAGGCCCGGCTTCGCCTCTCCCTCTTTGACCAGCCGGATCAACTCCAGAAGCGCTGTCGGTGCGTTGCCGATCGCGAAAATGCCGCCCTCGGCTTCCTTGACCGCTTTGCGGATGGAGATGATGGCACGCGTGGTGTTCAGGCGCTTCGCTTCTTCCATGACATCCCTGTCGGAGATGTACACCTTCACTTCGCCGCCGAACTTTTCAATCCGGTTCTTGCTGATCCCGACCTGGACCATCTGCACGTCAGCCACGACGATCTTGCCGCTCCTGATCGCCTGAATGCCCGCTTTCACCGCGTCCGGGTGAAATACGAGACTGCGCCCCAGATCGAAGTCAGCCGCAGCGTGGATGACGCGCTGCACGACAGGGTACTGTTCCTCGGTGAAAGGATGCTCTCCGAGTTCTTCGGTGATGATTTGAAAGCTTTTTTCCTCGATCTCTTGCGGTTGTACGGTCAAAGGCTTGAATTCCGTGCGAAAATCCATGGTATGCTCCTCCTTTGTATGGGGCTTTGGCTGCGGCAGGCCGGTTTGTTTGGGCCATGCCGAACGTTTCGATCTTGCCTGCTTGCTTGCAGACCGACTCCCCCGTTTACGCGTTTTGCGACAGGGGCAGCAGCTGTTTCAGCTGGCCAATCACCCCGGCAAAATCAGAAAACTTCGTTCCATAGTCGATCTTCGGCCGGGCGATGACGATCGTCTCGATGCCCATTTCCAGCGCAGCTTCCACCTTTTCGTCAAAAGCGCCTACCTTGCCGCTCTCCTTGGTGATCATCAGCGTCACTTTGTAATGGTCGTAGAGGGCCTTGTTCAGTTCCTTGGAAAACGGGCCCTGCATGGCGACGATGTTCTTCTGCTCGATGCCCAGCTCCTCACATTTTTGCATGTTGTCGGTGCGTGGGAGCATGCGGGCCACCAGCGTCGTATCCGGCAAGCCCAAGAGCCGGTCGGAAAAGATTTTCAGCGTTTTGCTGCCAGTCGTCAGCATGATCACGCCCCGTTTTTCTGCCGCGATCTCGGCGGCTTGGACGTAGTCCTCGGCGAAGATGATCTTCTCGTGCCCCGGCGATTGGACGCTTTCACGTTCGTACCGGATGTAGGGAACTCCCGCTGCCTCCGCTCCGGCCATCGCGTTTTTCGACGCTTCCTCGGCATAAGGGTGGCTGGCGTCCACAACCGCTTGAAAGCCTTTCTCCCGGATCAGCGCCTCGATGTCCGCGGATGTCAAACGGCCTACCTGCACGGGCAGTCCCGCTTCCTCGATGCTTTTGGCCGCGTTTTCGGTAACGACTGTGGCAAGCAGGTCATATCCGGTTTCCTTGATCGACAGAGCCAGCTCCCGGGCGTCGCTCGTTCCCGCCAATACCAGAATCATCGCTCGTCCCTCCTTATTTCTTTACGTGGTGATGCTCATGGTCGTGGCTGTGGTGATGATCATGATCGTGGTCGTGGTCGTGATCATGGCTGTGCGCGTGACCGTGGCTATGGCCGTGATGATGATGGTGCCCGTGGTCATCGTCGTGATGATGGTGGTGATGGTCGATGTGCTCCATCGCCGCAAGACGGTACTGACAAGTATCGCAATTCAGTTTGACTTCTCCGTGCAGCGCTTCTTCCACCCGGTCCTTCAGCACTTCCTTGAGCAGCGGATGGAAACCGAAGTACTCCGCCAGCGTAAATTCAGCCTCCGGATAGCGAGTGCGGAACTGTTCGAGCTGGTCGGCCATCCGTTTGATCAGCACACCGGTAAACAGGAAGTACGGCAGGACGACGATGCGGCGGGCTCCCAGTCTGAGGCAACGCTCGATCCCCTCTTCGTACAGCGGGAAGGTCACACCCATGAAAGCCGTCTCTACCCACTTCGCCTTCCAGCGCTCCCAAAACAGCCGGGACATTTTGTAGATGTCGCTGTTCGCGTCCGCATCGCTGCTCCCCCGGCCAATGATCAGAACGGCTGTGTCCTCGTGCTGCTCGCCGGATGCAAAGCCCGCTTCCTGCATGCGGGTCGCCAAAATATTCAGCACCTCTTCGTGAATGCCGATCGGGCGTCCGTATATAAATTCCACATGCGGATACTTCGCCTTCGCTTCGTCGATCGCCGCCGGAATATGAATCTTGGCGTGACCGGCCGAGAATAAAATGATTGGAATGACGGCCACCCGGGTGGCTCCCCGCTTTACGCAAGTCTCCAGTCCCTGAAGCATATCGGGACGTTCGAATTCGAGAAAGCACGTCTCCAAAATCGGAACGTCGATTTCCGGCGTAAGTGACGCCACAAACTGCCTTACCTCTTCATTTCCCTCGGGGTCCTTGCTCCCGTGTCCGACAAACAGTACCGCGTCCATCCTGATTCCTCCTCGTTTTTCTGCTTCCAGTCCAATGCTTCAGCTCCCGTGCTGTTCTCCTTCACCGCCGGAATTGCTGCCACTTTGCGTCTAGTCGCCGCAAACAGCGTTTTCGATTTTGGGAATGGCGGGCTCTCTCCACACGTATCCCTCGAGCTCGCCGACCCTTTGGAAAAATTTGTGGAACCTTTCATTCGGGAAGGCTTCCCGCTTGTATCTGTCAATAATTCGCTCGATCAAGGGAACGATTTCCTCCGGATCGATCCCTTCCGCCACCGGCAAACCGGAATGAGCCGTTCTCCCGACGGTTTTGGCCCCGAGAAACAAATCGAATTTGCCCTTGCGGAAAACAAGGCCGATATCTTCCTGAACCGCCCCGTAACAGGCCATGCCGCAGCCGTTTACGCCGATCTTCAGCTCTTTTGGCATTTCTTTTCCGCCCAGCTTGCCGTGAATCTCCTCCGCGTACGGAATCGCGTCTTTTTTCTCTCCTTCGCAGAAGTCGCAGGCCTTCACCTGCAGGACATCTCCGACTGGAGTCAGGATGAGGCCGAGGCCGAGGAGCGGTGCGGTCACCTCTTCCGGATTGCTGGTCGGAACGCGCAAAATGATCTGGTGGTGAGGCGTGTATTCCAGCTCCCCTTTTTGTCCTGCTGCCTGGGCCAGCGCCATCATCTGCGCCGGGGTAAATTTTTTGTTGGCGACTCCCGGACTTACCGCGCATTCAAAAATCATTTCCGGAACGAAGACGGGACGATTTGACTGACCGGAGGATGCGGGCGAAACGTCTGTCTCGATGCCCCTCGACTCGTTCACTGTCTGGAGTGCCTGGGCCGCCCAGTCAAACGGCGTCAGCGAGTCGGTCCCCTCTTTAGGCTGCGGTGCCAATCCTGCCGGCACGCTTGCGGTTACCGTTTCTGTCGCCTGTGGCGCGTCTGGCGTCGTTTGTTCTGCGGCGTTTTGCGCAGCCGCTTCCAGCGACCACGGCTCGTTTTCCACGCGCAGCCGCTGATGGGGCTTCAGTGTCTGCTCGTCTGTACTGAGCGTATACTTCCGCTGGTAGCCGCGCGGGGTGATCATTTTCCCGTCGTAGACAAACGTGGACGAGTTGCCGATGATGACCGTCGTCAGCATGCCGATGTCGTGGTTGAGCATCTCCGAAAGCGTCGTGATGACGATGTGCTCCCGTTCCCGGTAGGCGCTTTTGACGATCCCGACCGGCGTGTCCGGGGAACGGTACTGCAGCAGAATGCGCTGTGCTTCGACGATCTGTCGGGTGCGCCGTCCGCTGCGCGGGTTGTACAGCGCGATGACAAAGTCGGCCATGCCCGCCGCGTCGATCCGCTTGGCGATCAGCTCCCACGGGGTGAGATGGTCGCTCAGGCTGATCGTGCAGGCGTCATGCATGATAGGCGCGCCGAGCAGGGCTCCGCAGGAATTGATCGCCGATATCCCCGGTACGATCTCCACCTCTACGCCCTCCGCCGACGTCCAGCCTTTTTCCACGAGCACCTCGTAAACGAGTCCGGCCATTCCGTACACGCCCGCGTCCCCGCTGGAGATCACGGCCACCTTTTTGCCCTCCTCCGCCTGGCGGACGGCTTCGCGCGCACGCGTCACTTCCTCGGTCATCCCGGTGCTGACGATCTCCTGATCGGTCAAAAGCCCTCTGATCAGGTCCACGTAGGTGGTGTACCCGATGATGATGTCGCACTCTTCGATCGCTTCCCGCGCCCGTTTGGTAATATGCTCAAAGCTGCCCGGCCCGAAGCCGATCACAAACAGCTTGCCGCTCATAAAAAGTCCCCCTTTCACCTTCTCGCCTGTACTTTAAAAAACGCGGTACTCCTCATCGATGCAAAACATAAGCGATAGCCGCCAGACCGACCGTGCACATGATCGAGGTCACGGTCATCATCCGAACTGTAGCGGCAATATCGTCTGCACACAGCGGACGAAGCGGATCGCCCAGCTTGGCCCGATGGGATGCCACGCCCTGATAGTAGTTCAGTCCGCCCAGTTGAACGCCCAGCGCACCGGCGACCGCCGCCTCCGGCAGTCCGCTGTTGGGGCTGGGATGAAGCCTTGCGTCCCGCCGCATGATGCGGTAGCATCGGCGCCAGTCCAGCCGCTGCAGCCAGCTCGCTCCTACCAGCAGCAACGCGGTGAGGCGGGCCGGTATGTAATTCAATACATCGTCGAACCGGGCGGAGGCCCAGCCGAGATTCGCGTATTGTTCGTTTTTGTAGCCGACCATGGAATCAAGCGTGTTCGCCGCGCGATAGGCCATCGCCAGCGGGGCGCCTCCGATGGCGGCGTAAAAGAGCGGAGACACGATGGCATCGACGATGTTTTCCGCCACCGTCTCCACCGCCCCGCGGCTGATCTCGGCCTCGTCCAGATGCTCCGTGTCCCGTCCCACCACCATGGAAAGCGAGCGGCGGGCCATCGCAAGATCGCCGGCCAGCAGATGACGGCCAATTTCCAAGCCGGCATCGGCCAAGCCTTTCGTCGCGATCGTCGTTGCGATCAGCCAGATTTCCAGAGCGATGGCCAGCCAGGGATGAATAAGCCCTGCGCCGTACACAAGACCGGCGACAACCGCATAGCTGCCCCCGACGATCAAGAGGGGAAACAGCAAGCCTGCCGCTTTCAGCCCGCTCTCCTGCTTGACAAACCGCCGGACGACGCGCTCCAGACGAACAATAAACCATCCCATGATCACCACGGGATGCGGCAGGCTGCGCGGGTCGCCGACCACGCGATCGAGCAGGTAAGCCGCCATTATGAGAAAAGCGGTTGTCATCTATGCTTCCCTCTCTTCCCTGATGTCGATTGCATGCGCTGCCTGCTTCCATTTTCCCGAAACGTGCTCCACGATCATCGCCTGGCCGTGACCGAGCCCTTTCATGTGCCAGTACTGGCCCGGGTCCTCGTGCAGCCAAGCGGCCTGGAACCAGCGGATGACACCGCCGTGCGTCACCAGAACCACCGTCTGATCGCTCTTATCTGCCCCGTCAGTATGACTCCATTGACGCAAAAAACGATTCAACCAGCCATCCACCCGGTTGCCCAGCTGCGTCAAGGTCTCTCCGCCGGGAGGAGCGACGTGGAACGGATCTTCGTACCAGCGGCTTGCCTGTTGGCTTTCCCGGACCATCAGTTCCTCGTAGGTAAGCCGTTCCCATTTTCCAAAGGACAGCTCTCGCAGCTCCGGGACACGTATCGGATCCATCCCCCAAAACGCTGCCAGCCGATCAGCCGTCTGCACGCAGCGGAGCAGATCGCTGGTGAAAAAGCGGGCGGGCCTCTCATGCGCGAGCTGTCTGGCGAGCAGCGCCGCCTGTTCCATTCCCGCTTCGTTCAGCGGCACATCCGTATGCCCGAGATAGCGCCCCTCGCGATTTTCCTCTGTTTCTCCGTGCCTGATCCAGATCCATCTCAACTCCACCAGCTCCCTGCCGCGACAAGCAGCATGACCGCTTCGCTGCTTTCGATGATCGCGCCGTAGCAATCGCCCGTCAGGCCCCCGAGCCGGCGGGAGATTCCGCGCGCAAACCAGAGGCTAAACAAAAGCGAGATAGCGACAGCCACCGCCGCCTGAATGCCGGCGATCCACCAGCCAAGTCCCAGGACAGCCGCGTAGGCTGCGACAATGTGCCAGAGCCGGAGCCCTTCGCTGATCCCCTTTCCGACGCCGTTGTCGGAAGAGACGTATGGCCAGTAGCGAATCGAGAGCAGTACATGCGCGCGGGCCGCAAACGGGATAAGGACAAGCAGGATGGAGCTGCTATAGAGCGTCAGCCCTTCCGCCTGTGAGCCATCGGCTGTCAAACCGGACAACTTTGCCTGGCTTGCCGGATTTGCCAGCAGACCCGCAAGCTCCGTTATTCCTGCCGTTTTCAAAAGAAGCAGCAGGATTGCGGCCAGGACTGCCATGGCCCCCGAGCGGCTGTCTTTCATGATCTCCAGCATGCGCTCTTGCGTGCGGCTGCTGCCGAGACCGTCCGCCAGGTCCATCCACCCGTCCAGGTGGAGCCCCCCTGTAATGTACACCCAGGCCGCACACGTCAAGACCGCGGCGATCAGCGGCGAAAACGCCCATAATGCCGCCTCGTGGACGGCCCATAGCAGGCAGCCGACCACCAGCCCTACAGCCGGGTACCAGGCGACACTGTCCCGCCACGCTTTTTCCGACGGCTTTAGCCACGGAACGGGAATGCGCGTAAAAAAAGTAAGCGCGTGATAAAATGCGTTCATCCTTTCAGCCTCCAGGGGATCCCGGCGATGACGGCATAGACGGTGTCCGCCTGGCGGGCGGCTTGCTGATTGACATCTCCCAAAATATCGGCAAACCATCGTCCCAGCCTGGACATCGCAACCCCGCCAAGACCCACTTCACTCGTTACTGCGATCACTGTCTGACCGCTTTGCGCGACCGCATCCAGCCACTCTTGCGCCTCTCCCAATACCTGATTCGTAATGCGTTCATCCCGCCACGCCTGCTCCGGGATGTCCATCAGGCGGCCGCTGACCCAGGTAGAGAGGCAATCAAGCAGGACAACACTGTAGTTTTCAGCGGCGTTGATCGATTCGGACAGCCGCCCGCCGAGCTCGCATAATCCCCAGGTGTCGGGACGGCGCTCCCGATGCCGCTCGATTCGTCTGGCCATCTCATCATCCCACGCTTTGCCTGTCGCCACATACAAAACGTCCTTCGCCGCTTCATGGGCCAATGCCTCGGCGAACCGACTCTTTCCCGAGCGGACGCCGCCTGTCACCAAAATAAGGCTCACGGGCGCGCCCCCCTTTTTTCCATCACATCGCGAAAGGCGGTCAGCAGCCGTTCATTTTCGGACCGCGAGCGGACAGCGATGCGAAAATCGCGGGCGGTCAGGCCGGGATACATGGCACAGCTGCGGATCAAAATGCAGCGCCTGCCCATTTCCTCTTGCAGCTTTGTAGCGTTTATTCCTTGCGGAGAGCGAACGAGCAAAAAGTTGGCCTCTCCCGGCCATGTCTGCCAGCCAAAATCCGTCTTCAGCCCCTCCGTCAGAAAGCGGCGTTCCTGTGCGATGAGGCGTCTCGTCTCTTCTTCGTAATCCGACTCCCGCAAACACATTTCTCCGGCAAGCAAAGCCAGACCGTTGACGCTCCAGCTCACCTGTTTGCTCCTCATCCTCTCGATCAGCGCAGGGTGCCCGATCGCATAGCCGAGACGCAGCCCCGGGATGGCGAACATTTTGGTCATGGAGCGCATCAAGAGGACGCGCGGAAATCGCTCAAGCCGATCCGCGAGGGAAAACTGCCTCGCTTGGTCAACAAAATCGAGAAAAGCTTCATCGACAATCAAATGCGCATCCGTTTCATTTGTCCATCCGGCCATCTGCAAAAGCTCGTCCGGTTCATACAATATGCCGGTCGGATTGTTCGGAGAACCGACAAAGACGAGCTGCGTCTCCTGAAAGAGCCGATACAGCTCCTCTGCGGCCGGCTTGAAACCGTTCTCTTCCCGTCCTGTGCATTCCACGACGCGGGCGCCGAATTGGCGGGAAAGTTGGGCATATTCGGAAAAGCAAGGCGTCACGACTCCTACACATTCCGGCTGCAGAGCGAGGATCGCCAACGCCATCGCTTCTGCCGCTCCATTGGCCGGCAAGAGAGAGGCCTCCGGCAGCTGGAGATGAGCCGCCAGGGCACACTTGAACGAGCGATGGCCGGGATCGGGATAGCGGATGACCGCGGAAAGCGACTGGCCGAGCGCTTCCAAAACACGCTTCGGCGGACCGAGCGGATTGATGTTGGCACTGTAGTCAAGGAACGCTTCCGCCGAGACGCCGAAGCGCTCTGCGGCCGTGACCAGATCCCCGCCGTGGCCGTAGGTCTCCAGCAGCCGCATCAGTACTCAACCCCCAATACAGCGGGAATCCCTTCGTCATAGTAGTGCTTGACCGCCTTCATCTCCGTCACGAGATCAGCCATTTTCACGATCTGTGGCTGCGCATTTCGACCGGTGATGACCAGGTGAACGTGGCGCGGTCTGTTGCGGAGCGTTTCCAGCACGTCAGCCAGCGGAAGCACATCATTGATCGGAAAACGGTCAATCGCCAGCGCGTTGTTCAATTCGTCGAGGATGACCACATCGTACTCGCCGCCCAGCACCTTTTCCCGGGCAAAGCTCCACGCCTCCTTCAGAGCGCTGCGATGCTCCTCCGGCGTTTTGGTCCAGGTAAAGCCGACACCCATTTGCCTCATTTCGATTCCGAGGCGATCGAACACGATTTTTTCTCCGTAGGTGCGTTCAGGCGATTTGATAAACTGAATCATCAGAACGCGTTTTCCTCTCCCTGTCGCCCGCACGGCCAGACCCAGCGCAGCCGTCGTCTTGCCTTTTCCGTCGCCCGTGTAGACCAGCAGCAGCCCTCGTTTTTTGTCCGCCTTGCTCATCGAAAGCCCCCCTCCTTCATTCTCCGCAATCCTTTGGCTCGAACGTCGCTTCCTGAAACAAAAAAGCGCCCTGCCCCCCTTTGGAAAACAAAGGGAGACAAAGCGCGGAAAGTTCGCTACAACGTTCCACCTCTTCCTTTGACCCGAAGGAAATCAGTGCTCATGCAAGACAGGCAGGTCTCCTGGCTCGAGAATCGCCGCTTTCCTTCTCCTTCCCGTCCCCTGCCGGGGTCAGTGGATGGCAATCGCCTTGAAGGAAAACTCCTCTCTTACAGTGGCGGGACCGCGTTGGAATTTCACCAAACTTCCCTTTTAACTTCGCTTCCTGACAAGGTACCGTGGGCAGGAAGCAAAGACCTGTTTGCGCGATATGGACATGTTTAGCCAGCCAATGACTGGCGCTTGCTATCATCATAACAAAAGTGGGCACGGATAGAAAGAACAAGCTGAGCATTCCATGCAGCTTGGGAGAGATGTGGCGGCGATGCCCCGATTCGAAGACGAATGGCATGCTCCGCTCCACCTGTCGATAGGGCTGCCTGAAATTCAACAAATGAAAAATAAATGCAGTTTACTAAAGTTTTCTTCTTTGCTAGGATGGTGGAAAACATATCCACAGACAGGAGGCGGTCCAGATGAAACTGAATATTCCGATTCCTCCGGAGCAGCCGCATCTCTTCTCCCAACCGCTCCTTGCAGAATGCGGTGAAGCGATGCTCCCCCTCTCCACCTTGTCCGAGAGGATTGCCGTTTGGCCGATGTACTACAAGCAAGGCTACGACGGAACCACGCCCGAGGCCTACTTGCGGAAAAGCGCCGCTCTTCGTCTGATGCAAGCGGCTGAACGGCTGCCGGACGGTTATCGCCTGGTCGTCTTTGACGGCTGGCGCTCTTATCAGGTGCAAAGCTCCCTGTATGAAAGATTCAAACAGACGCTGCTAGAGCAGGGCTGGGAGGATGGAGAGGCGCTCCGGGCCGAGCTGAGCAAATTTGTCGCCGTCCCCAGCACAGACGTCCAAAGGCCCTCCCCCCATTTGTCCGGCGGAGCTGTCGACCTGACGATCGAGGGCCCTGATGGATGGCTCGACATGGGAACAGACTTTGACGATTTCAGCGAGCGGGCCGCTACCCGTTTCTATGAAAATGCCGCCCCGAACGAAAAAGCGCAAACGATCCGGGACAACAGACGCCTTCTCTATCACCTGATGACCGAAGCCGGTTTCGTCAATTATCCCAAAGAGTGGTGGCATTACGAATACGGCACGATTTCCTGGGCCAGACAGACCAATGGGCAAGCGATCTACGGCGGAATCTTGGAAATTGTTGGCGAAAATAGTTGAATAACCTCATTTTTTGCAATATATTAAAAATATATTAAATTTATCACAATTGTTGGGGGTTGATCTCATTGAAGCGCAGATGGTCATTTGTCCTCACCAGTCTCGTGCTTGCATGTTCGATGCTCGTCACCGCTTGCGGCACGCCTGCGAGCCAGCCTCAAGCCCAGAACAACTCGCCGGAATCGCCGGCCAAAACCGAGCCTGCCGGACCCAAGACAGCGGCAGATACGCTGTTCGTTGCGATCAACGCCGATCAGGGAACGCTCGATCCTGCCGTCACCTTTGACAACGCCGCATGGAAAATCACCTATCCCGCCTATGAACGTCTCGTCGAATACGACGGGGAGTCCACGGAGGTAAAGCCCGGTCTCGCCAAGGAATGGAAGGTGAGCGAAGACGGCCTCGCCTGGACCTTTGCACTTGAAGAAGGACATACATTTGCCGACGGGACTCCGGTCACGGCAGACGCCGTCAAGTTCACCTTTGACCGCACGCTCGCCATCAAGAAAGGCCCGGCAGACGTGTACAGCGTGATCAAGGAAGTCAAAGTCGATTCACCGGCACAAGTTACCTTCGTACTCTCCAAAAACTTTCCGCCATTCCTCTCGACTCTCGCAGCCAACTACGGCGGTATCGTCAATCCGAAGGTCAAAGAAAAAGAACAAAACGGCGATCTGGGCCAAAACTTCCTGGCCAACAACACGATGGGCAGCGGCCCCTACCAGCTTGCCGAATGGAACAAGGGCGAGTACCTCAAGCTCACCGTCAACCCGCACTCCTCAGTGAAACCCGCATTCCAAACCGTTTACTTCAAAATCGTCCCGGATGCCACGGCACAGCGCCTGCAGCTGGAGCAAGGCGAAATCGACATCGCGGAAGGCATCCCGAACGAGCAGCTGAAAGCTGTCAAAGAATTGCCCAACGTAGAAGTCCTGCAAAAACCGAGCCTGTTCGTCGACTACGTGTACGTCAACTCTTCCAAAGGAAACGCTGCGCTCAAAAATCCGAAGGTGCGCCAGGCATTGAGCTATGCGATCGACTATGACGCCCTGACCGAGTCTGTTCAGGAAGGCTTCGCCACGCAAATGCGCGGTCCGATTCCAAAAGGACTGTGGGGCCATGACGAGTCCGCCCATCAGTACAAGCGCGATGTGGAAAAAGCAAAAGCGCTGCTCGCGGAAGCAGGCGTCTCCAACCTGACCCTCGACCTGCTGTATTCCGACAACAAGCCGTGGTGGGAGACAGAAGCGCTCACCCTGCAGGCGTTTTTCGCTGACATCGGCGTGAAGCTGAATCTGAAAAAGATCGCCTACGCCACCTCCCGCGAGATGATCGACGCCGGCGAATTCGACCTCGCGCTGGGAGTTTGGAGCCCGGACTTCGGCGATCCGTACATGTTCATGAACTACTGGTTTGATTCCGTCAACTTCGGTCTGGCCGGAAACCGCGCCTTCTATAAAAACGACAAAGTGGACGAGCTGGTGCGCAAAGCCGCCTCCGTCAACGACAAGGCGGAGCGCGAAAAGCTGTACAAGGAAGCGCAGACGATCACCATCGATGAAGCGCCGTACTTGTATCTCTATCAAAAGGACTTCCTCCTGCCTGTCAGCAAAAACGTCAAGGGCTTCGTCTACAATCCGATGCTGGAGGGCATTTACAACCTGGCGGAAATGTCCAAATAACGCCTTTTGACAAAGGAGTGCTTTCCTCATGAAACAGATCATCCTGAAACGTCTCACCATGCTGGTGCTGGTGCTCCTCGGGGTTACATTGATCACCTTTTTCCTCTCTCATGTAATCCCGGGAGATCCGGCGCGGATGATGGTGGGACAGCGCGCCAGTGAGGAAACGCTGCAAGAAGTTCGCCGTCAATTGGGCCTGGACCAGCCGGTCTGGGTCCAATATCTTACCTACATGAAAGGGCTTTTTGCAGGTGACTTTGGCAACTCAATTCGTACGCAGCAACCCGTCGTCCATGACCTGATCGCCTTTTTCCCTGCGACCCTGGAACTTGCCATCACCGCATTTATCATCGCGATCGCCATCGGGATTCCGCTCGGGGTCCTGTCCGCTGTGAAAAAGGATACGGGCTGGGATCACTCCAGCCGCTTTTTCTCCATCGCCGGAATCTCCACGCCTGTCTTTTGGAGCGGCCTCGTCGGCATCCTGATCTTCTACAAGTTTCTCGGCGCGCTGCCGTCCAGCGGCAGGCTGGACCTGACGATCCCGCCTCCGGCCAAAATTACCGGCCTCTATCTGTTGGACAGTTTGATCACAGGGAATTGGGCCGCGTTTACAAACAGCTTGTGGCATCTGATTCTCCCAGCGTTTACCCTGGCGTTCGCCCAGCTGGCGATCGTCACTCGCCAGGTCCGCTCCAGCATGCTGGAGGTACTCGGACAGGAGTACATCCGGACCGCGCTGGCCAACGGCATCCACGGCCCCGTTCTTTTGCTCAGGTACGCCCTGCGAAATGCGCTGATTCCGACGGTTACCGTCGTAGGTCTTTCCTTTGGTTCCCTGCTGGGCGGAGCGGTCGTGACCGAAACGATTTTCAGCTGGCCCGGCATGGGGAAATACGTCGTCGACTCGATCGCTTTTCTCGACTTCCCGGCGATGATGGGCTTCACCTTTGTCATTTCATTCGGGTACGTTGTGATCAACCTGCTGGTTGACCTCACTTATTACACGCTAGACCCGCAAATCAAGGAATAGGAGGGGCCACCATGTCCAGTCTTTCGGCAAAAGCGAATGCTGCCCTGCCGCCCCGCAAGTCAACCCTCTTTTGGTTCCGGTTGCGGCGGAGCCCGCTGACCTTGCTTGGCTTGTTTCTGCTCGCGATGCTGCTGCTCTTGGCCGTGTGCGCGCCGCTCATTTCCCCGCATGATCCGACCCGGATCAATATTGTGGAGCGTTTCTCGCCTCCGTCTGCTGACCATTGGTTCGGGACAGACGAGGTAGGCCGGGATATCTTCACCCGCATCCTGTACGGCGCCCGCCTGTCGCTCGGAGTCGGCGTAGCGGTCGTTCTCTCCGCCGGACTTGTGGGCACGATCATCGGTGCGGTCTCCGGTTACTTCGGAGGCCGGGTCGACCAGATCATCATGCGGATGATGGATATCGTCCTCGCGTTCCCTTCGCTTGTCCTGGCGATGGCGGTAGCCGCTGTACTCGGTCCCAACCTGCAAAACGCCATGCTGGCCATCGCCATCATCAAGATTCCGGTCTACGTCCGGCTGGCCCGGGCGGAAACGCTCGCGCTGCGGGAAAAGCTGTACGTCAAGGCGGCAGCGACTTTCGGCATCAAGCCTTGGCGAATCATCTTGCGCCATATCATTCCCAACGCCGTCTCGCCCGTGATCATTCAGGTCACACTGGATATCGGGGATGCCATCCTGCTCGTCGCGACACTCGGCTTCCTCGGCCTGGGCGCTCAGCCCCCCACGCCGGAATGGGGCGCGATGATCAGCATCGGCTGGAAATACCTGCTTGACTATTGGTGGTACCCCACCTTCCCGGGACTTGCCCTGTTCCTCGCTTCGTGCGGGTTTAATCTGATCGGTGACGGCATCCGGGACATCCTCGATCCGAAAGCTAACCGATAGGGAGAGATAACCTATGCTGCTTACTATCAACGACTTGTCTGTCGAATTTTCCTCCATGCAGCAGACTGTCAAAGCGCTGAATCACGTCTCTTTTTCCATCGATCAAGGGGAGATCGTCGGCATCGTGGGCGAATCCGGCTCGGGCAAGTCCGTTACGGCGCTGACCATACTCGGTCTGTTGGATAAAAACGCGACCATCAAGAGCGGGGAAATTCTTTATAAAGGAAGAAACGTCCTTCAGCTCGGAAAAAAGGAGCAGCAATCGCTCCGCGGCAAACAAATCGGCATGATCTTCCAGGAGCCGATGACGGCCCTCCATCCGACGATGCGGATCGGCGACCAGCTGGCCGAGGTGATTCACCGTCACCGCGAGATCGCGTACAAGGAAGCGTACCGGCAAGCCGTCCTCAGTCTGGCGGAGGTACAGATCAACGAGCCTGAGCTGGTTGCCCGCAAATACCCGTTTGAGCTGAGCGGAGGGATGCGCCAGCGGGTCGTGATCGCGCTGGCGATGTCGGCCCCTCCCGACCTGTTGATCGCCGATGAGCCTACCACCGCTCTGGACGTGACGATCCAGCACGAAATCCTGAAGCTGATGAAGGAGTTGGCCGCCAAACGCGGCACCTCGATCATGCTGATCACCCACGATCTCGGCGTGGTTGCGGAGGTATGCCAGCGCGTCGTCGTCATGTACGCGGGCGAAGTGGTCGAAACGGGAACGACCGACGAGGTGCTCGCCCGCCCGGTCCATCCGTATACACAGGCCCTGATCGGCGCCTTGCCAGACCTCGCTTCTCCTGATCAGCCGCTGCACGCGATCACGGGGGAGTCTCCCGATTTGCGGAACCTGCCGCCCGGCTGCGTTTTCGCGCCGCGCTGCGCACGCGCATTGCCGCTCTGCCGCGAGGACCATCCTGTTTTGGAGCCGGTACCGGGCTCGCTTGAGGCATCGACGGGTACACATCAAGTCGCTTGCTGGGTGAGGTGATTTACATATGGAAGCACTGCTGCAACTGTCCGGCGTCTGCAAGCAATACGGGAAGGGAAGCCAGCTGTTTCACGCTGTCGCTGACGCCGCTTTCTCGATCTATCCCGGCGAAACGTTTGGCCTGATCGGCGAATCCGGTTCCGGCAAAAGCACGCTGGGAAAAATGGTAACTGGATTGGAACATCCGACTTCAGGGTCCATCCTTTACGAGGGAAGTCCGCTTTGGACCGGAAAAAAATTCAACAGAAGGAAGCCCGGCGAAATGCAGATCGTCTTTCAGGACCCGCAGTCCTCTCTCGATCCGCGAATGACGGTTCAGGACATCATCCTGGAGCCGCTGTGGGCCCTGCCAGCCGAAGAGCGGAGGCAAAAGGGAAGGATGGAACGGCTGCACGCCCTGATCGCCCGGGTAGGGCTCAAGCAAGAGCATCTGCCCCGCTATCCCCACGAATTCAGCGGCGGCCAGCGCCAGCGGATCGCGATCGCACGGGCGTTGATCACGGATCCGACGTTCGTCATTTTGGATGAACCGACCTCTGCGTTGGACGTCTCTGTCCAGGCGCATGTCCTCAATTTGTTGAAGGAGTTAAAACGCGAACGGGGCCTGACCTATCTCTTCATCTCGCACAACATGGCGGTCATTCGCTACATGTGCGACCGGATGGCTGTGATGCAAAAGGGAAAAATCGTGGAGACCGGAACTGTGGCGGAAATTTTTGAACGCCCGCAGGAAGCCTACACGAAGACCTTGCTGTCGTCGCTGCCCAGCCTGCATAAGGAGAGCTTCTCTTCTGCCACCTAATAAACCAGACTAGCTTCTCATAAAAAGAAGGTCGATACCATGTTCAACGGAGCGGAACTTCGAGAAATCCGCAAGCAAAAGCAACTGACCCTGCAAAATCTCGCTGACCGGACCGGTCTCAGCATGAGCCTGCTTTCCCAAATCGAGCGCGGACTGGTCGATCCCACCGTAGGAACGTTTTGGAAAATCTGCTCTGCTCTCGATGTGCCGATCAACCATTTTTTTAAGGCAAAGGACGACGAAGAACCTGTCATCCGGCGAGATCAGCACAAAATCATCCAGCTGAAGAACACTCACGTCAAATACCATGTTCTCACGCCGATTCAAGCCGGCAAAATCGAATTTTTGCTGATCGAAATCGAGCCCGGGGAGACGCTGGAGCAGGAGCAGATTTCCCATTCCGGCGAAGAGTGCGGCTTCATTCTCAAGGGGGAGCTGAAGGTGCTGCTCGCCGACCGCGAGTACCATCTGTACGAAGGCGACAGCATCGGCTTTAACAGCTCGTCGCCTCACCGGTTCATCAACCCCGGAAACTCCGTATCTCTGGCGATTTGGGCGCGGGCTACCTAGAATGGTTCGAGATGGAGCAGAGCCACTTCTGATCGAAAAAAGCTCCGAGGCATGCCAAGAAGCCTCGGAGCTTTTTGCTGTCGTTTATTGCGCTCCCTTCACAGGGTAAAATGCGGGCACAAGCGCGATGAGTTCGATGTTTGCCGCTTGCCAAGCTTTCGGATGTCCTGCCCGCCGTCTATGGTCGATCTCCGGCAGGCTTGGGCTTGTTCGCCTGTGCCGCTGGAGCGAGTACCCGCTCCCTACCCATCAGCAGGATAAACAGAACGGCCAAAATGGCGGGGACTAGCGCCCAGAGAAAGGTGTGTGCGATGGAGCTTGCCAGCGTCTCCGTTATTTTTTCCAAAACGGGAGCCGGAATCTGGGCCCTTGTCTCCGGCGAGAGTATGGCCCGTGGATCGGCGAGGGCACCGCTCGGAATCGCACTGCTATTTCCCGCAAAAGCGGCATGCAGACCGCTTTCAAACAGATTGCGCTGAAGGATGCCGAAGATCGTGACCCCCAGCGTCATGCCGAGCGAACGGAAAAAGGAGTTGGTCGACGAGGCAGACCCGCGCTGCCGCATGTCAAAATTGTGAATCGCCGCCATCCCCAGAACGGAAAAGGAAAACCCGACGCCAAAACCGGTGAGAATCATGTAAATCGTTACCATAGCTCGGGAGGTTTCCGGCGAGAGCGTCCCGAGCAAAAGGAGCCCCGGAACGAAAAATGCGGCAGAGATCAGCATAATGCTGCGGAAGCTGATCTTGGTCGTCAGCATCCCTCCTGTCTGGCTGCCGGCAACCGAGCCAAGCATCATCGGCGTGAGCAGCAGGCCGGAGTTGGTCGCGCTTCCGCCAAACACGCCTTGTATAAAGATCGGAATGTAAACGGTCGCAATGATAAAAGCCGAACCGTAAAAAAGCGCCACGCCGTTGCTTGCGGCAAACAGCCGCTTTCTGAACATGGCAAACGAAATAATCGGCTCGGCCACCTTTCGCTCAACGGTCATAAAGACGGCAAACAGAATCGCAAACACGGCGAACAATCCGATAATCTGGACGGAGTTCCATGCGAACTGGCTGCCGCCAAGCTCCAGAGCAAACATCAGACTGACAACCGCTCCGACCAGGGTGATCGCTCCCCACCAGTCAATGCTTTGCTTGTTGTGGGAAAGCGACTCCTTGTAGTGCAAGCTGATAAAAAGCAGGGACAAGAGCCCGATCGGCACATTGATATAAAAGACCCAGTGCCAGCCGAAGTAATCGGTTATGTACGCGCCAAGGAGCGGTCCAAAAACGCTGGATGTGCCAAAAACGGCTCCGAATAGACCCGTCATCTTCCCCCGTTTTTCCGGAGGGAAAATATCAAAAATGATGGTGAAGGCAATTGGCATCAGCGCGCCTCCGCCAATCCCCTGAATCGCCCGGTACACGCTCAGCTCGATAATGCTGTTCGCTGTCCCGCACAGGATGGAGCCAAGCAGAAAGACGGCGAGGCCAAAAATGTAAAACCGCTTGCGCCCGTACATGTCGGACAGCTTACCGAAGATCGGCATCCCCGCCATCGTGGCTACCATATAGGCAGAGGTGACCCAGACGAATTTGTCCATTCCCCCCATCTGGGACACGATCGTCCCCATGGCTGTAGCCACGATCGTATTGTCCATCGATGCCATCAGCAGACCGAGCAGGAGCCCGGCTACCACAAATCCCGTTTTGCTTTCTTTCGCAATCACGCCGCACTCCTCCTATTTGCATGCTTGCCTACGAATAGATTGTAATCCAGGTTGACCTGTTGTTATGAAAGAAAAACAGCGCACATGACATGGCGCTGTAAAAGGAAGATCGCTGGTCAAAACGCGGTCAGCGGTTCACCCGCTCTCTCCATCGGCCTTATCAGCGGGGATTGCTGTAATGCGTGGTCACAGGCGGTTGAAAGCCCGCCTGCTGGCTCTGATACATCTTGTATGCGGCTTCCGACATCGGTTCCACCATCGGCGTAATCTCTCCGGTGTATATATTTTTCGAGAACGGCATATTAAAGGTTCGCACCCCATCGCTTTTGCGCATGATGGAGCCGTCGGAGAGCTCGACCCAGTTGCTTTGGTAGCTGCCGTAATCGACTACATAAATACCTTCGTCCGTATAAAACGGAGTATTGTAGTCAGGAGAGGATGCCGGCGACTGCTGCGTCTGTTCCTTTGGTGCCGGCGATTTCTTTGCTGCCTGTTTCTTCGGCTGCGCCTTTTTTCTGGCGGTCGCCGTCTGAGAGGCCTTTTTGGCCGGAGACTTGGCAGCCGCCGATTGGGCCGTCTGCTTCTGTTCGCCCGCCCCCGCAGCTTGCGCTGGAGTGGAAGAAGCGCTATTCTCTTTATTCGCGAATGGCTGAAAAGCGACCTGCGCCTTTTTCGGGTCTTGGTTGGAAAAATCAGTTCCTGCTGCTGTCGCCTGCACCCGCGGACCGGGTCCGATGTTTGGCTCTGCTGCCTTTGTCCCCGCCGATACTGACTTGATCAGCGCTGGCCAAATGTACGCATTGAGACCCAACAATGCTACCATCAATGTAATCCCCAGGACTTTTTTCATTGTATTCAGCTCCATAAGTAACCTGATCTTTGTGGCGATTTGATCTACCCAAATCAAAAATGACTTCAGAACTATTATACAAGAAAAAGGTACCGGGTGAAGCAATAAATGGATGATTAATTTGTCTGCAATATGTCGTGATCGACGTACCTCTCGCCGTTCAGCTCGCTGATTACATTGATCGCTACCTTGGCTCCGTCCCCGGCTGTAATAATCGTATGGACGCTGGCCCCTGCGCAAGTACCGGCAGCCCAAAATCCAGGCACATTGGTCTTCCCTGCCGCATCGGCATCGACGACTGTTTTGATCCGCGGCTCGGTGCCGGGCTTTGTCGCCACCCCGGCTTTTTCCGCAAGCTCGACCAGAACGCCGGTAGCCAGGATGACATGCTTGGCTTCATACGTCGCGTTTTCTCCCGCGGTAATCGCAAAGCCATCGCCTGATTTGGATATATCGGTTACTTGAGCAGCGACCAGCTCAGCACCGAAGTGCGCCGCCTGCTTCTTTCCCAACTCCACCATATCCGGTCCGGTAATACCTTCCACCCCGTAATGATTCTCAATCCAAGCCCGTTTGGTCATGCTTTTGTCATTGTCGAGAAGCAAAGTGCTCTTTCCCGCCTTGGCCGCAAACAACGCTGCGCTGGCCCCGGCCGGACCTGCTCCAATAATGGCGATATCGTACATAACGTAAACACACCCTTTCTGGACTTCTCTTAATCAACTTAATTATATATTAAGTAAGAAAAATAGAAACCATTTTTTACTGTTTTTCTCGCTGTTTGTTTACATTTCCTTCGGCGGCTCTCCCCGTTCTTGACGCCAGCTCCATAGTAGTGTTAAAAATAACTGATCAGTTACATTTCTCGTTGTTTCATTTTTGGAGGGAACAAGCATGGATGCACAAGAACGAAGCAGAACCGCAAAAGGCGAGGCCAGCAGACAGCGGCTGCTTGCAGCCGCGACCGCCCAGTTTGCCCGCAAAGGCTATCCGCATACCAGAGTCAGCGACATCGTCAAAGCCGCCGGATTGACCCAGGCCGCTTTTTATCTCTATTTTCCGAGCAAAGAAGCCATCTTCGCAGAGCTGGTGGACAGCTTTCGCAGGAAGCTGGGAACGCTCGCCCAAGCCGCCGGAAAAGTGACCTCGCTTGCTCCGGGAGAGGCAGCCGCCCAAATCAAAGAAAATCTGCGAGCCGTCTTCGCTTTCCTGCAATCCCAGCCCGAACTGACCCGGATCGCCTGGTTTGAATCCCCGGACGCAAAAGAAATGAAGGAAAAAGTAATCGCGCTATTGAGTGCCCACATCCTGAGCAATCAGCAAGCCGGCCATATTCGCAAAGAGCTCGTCCCCGAAGTGGCCGCCTACTGTATCATCGGCATGATTGACCAGTTGGCGGAACGGTGGATCGTGACCGGAGAGAAACAGCCGGAGCAGCTGACAGAAGAAATGTCCGAGCTGCTGCTCCACGGCGTGCTGGCGTCATCGCCAAGCAGATGAGGCTTTATCCAAAAGCCACCTTGTTCAATGATTAGCTAGATTACGTAGATTGATATTCGCTGTTTTGAGTTACTATCCGAAAAAAAGTCCCAGGCTTTAATCTCTTATCTTCCCGAGATTTCTTGCAAAAAACGGCTACGAAAGAGAAGCATATTTCCAGACGGAGCGACTAGCGTAGTCCAGCCCAGCTCCACACCGGTTCGCGGGAAAAAGGAGCGTAACCCTGAATACGCTTCGGAGCGGCTGCTGCTTTTACGCTCCCCCGCGAATCGGCGTGGAGCGGACAGTCCACGCTTCCTCGCAGGACGAAGACCGGAGCGCAGTCTGGAAATATGCTTCTCTCCACTACGGCTACTTTTCCCACGCAAAAAAGCGCCCCCCATATCGGGAAGCGCTTTGTCTTCGCTTTCGTACCTTAGTACTTGTTAAAAGTCATGATCCAGATAGAGCCAGCGACGATCGTAAACACGATCACCAGCCCCAAGATCAAGGTCTGCACATTGTACCGCGGCTTTTCTCCCTCTCTGATATGCATGAAGAAGAACAGCTGGACAATAAATTGCAAGATGGCCATCACCATGATCGTGATCACGAGTGCCGTCTTTTCGAGCATGTGGTTCATGACCAGCACAAGCGGGATAATGGTCAGCACAATCGACAGAATAAAGCCGATCACATACGATTTGAGCGATCCATGATTGTGATTGTCTCCATGGTTTTCATGATGCATCCTACATCACCCCCAACAGATAGACGACCGTGAAGAGGAAGATCCACACGACGTCCAGGAAGTGCCAATACAAGCTCAGGTTGGTCACTTTTCGGCGGGTAACGGGAGTAATCCCGCGGCGGGCGAGCTGGATCATGATCGCCACCATCCAGAACAAGCCTACCGACACGTGCAGACCGTGCGTACCGACCAGCGTATAGAACGCGGAGAGGAACGCACTGGTGGAAATGGTCGCACCCTCATGCACCATGTGCACAAATTCGGTAACCTCCAGCCCGATAAAGGCCAAGCCAAGCAGTGCCGTAACAATCAGCCAGCCGATCAGCTTTTTCACGTTTCCTTTGTTCATCGCCAGTACAGCCAAACCGCTGGTGAAGCTGCTGGTCAACAGGATAAAGGTCTCCGCGATGACACCCGGCATTTGAAACAATTCCTTGGGTGTCGGGCCACCAGCGTAGTTGTGCATCAGCACCGCATAGGTGGCAAACAGCGTACCAAACAAAATACAGTCGGTTACAACGAAGATCCAGAAACCAAGCACTTTGAGCTGCTCATGATCTTCATGACCATGATCGTGGTCGTGCCCGTGACTATGGTCGTGATGTTTTGCCACTTGTTGCATTATACAACCCTCCCCAGTGAAGCCTCCGTGCTGCGCACTTCATCCACCGGTACGTAATAATCCGTATCATATTGGAAGGAACGCGCCCACATCGACAGGGCCACGCCAATAAATCCAATCACGGCAATCCATACCCAGCCGAACGTAAAGCCAAATCCGACCAAGAACCAGAAGCAAGACATGATAAACGGAATGCCCGAGTTTTTCGGCATATGGATCGGTTCCAGATGCACAGGCTCTTTTTTATGGGTGCCGTTTGCCATCGCTTGTTTTGTATGCCACCAGTCGTCCGCTTCTTTCACCTCTGGCACGACGGCAAAGTTGTAAAACGGCGCCGGAGACGGAATGGACCATTCCAGCGTGCGTCCGTTCCACGGATCGCCCGTGGTGTCGCGTTCGCCGCGCTTGATGCTGTAGACGATCTGCCATACCTGGAAGATGAAGCCGATCCCCATCAGGAACGCGCCGACGGTCGAAATCAGGTTGAGGTCCGCCCAACCGCGGTCCCATCCATACGTGTAATAGCGACGGGTCATACCCATGAAACCAAGTGCGTATTGCGGCATGAAGCAAACGTAGAATCCGATGTTCCAGAACCAGAAGCCCCATTGTCCGAGCTTCTCATCCAGCTTGAAGCCGAACAGTTTTGGCCACCAGTAGTAGATGCCTGCCAGGTAACCGAACACGACCCCACCGATCAATACTTGGTGGAAGTGAGCGATCAAAAAGTAGCTGTTGTGGTACTGGTAGTCCGCTGGAGCGACAGCCAGCATGACGCCAGTGGCTCCCCCTACGAGGAAGCAAGGGATAAACGCAATCGTCCAAAGCATCGGCTGCTTGAACGAAATCCGGCCGCGGAACATGGTGAACAGCCAGTTGAACACTTTCACCCCGGTCGGAATCGCGATGACCATCGTCGATATCGCAAAGAACGCGATGACGCTAGCGCTGGTTCCCATCGTGAAGAAGTGGTGAGCCCAGGTGAAGAAGGAAGCAATCGCAATCGTCATCAGAGCCGCGACCATGGATTTGTAGCCAAAGACCGTTTTCTTCGAGAATGTAGCCACGACCTCAGAGAAAATACCAAAGGCCGGCACTACCACGATATACACTTCCGGGTGTCCCCACATCCAGATCAGGTTGAGGTACATCATCGGGTTGCCGCCGCCGTCCATGGTGAAGAAGTGGGCACCGGCAAAGCGGTCCAGGAAAAGCAAAGCCAGCGTAACCGTCAAGATCGGGAAAGCAAAGATGATCATGATGCAGCTTGACAGTACAGACCAGCTAAACAATGGCATCTTCATCAATTTCATGCCTGGAGCGCGCATTTTCAAAATGGTCACGATAAAGTTGATCCCCGTGGCCAAACTACCGATACCGGAGATCTGAATCCCCCATATCCAGAAGTTCTGACCAGGTCCCGGACTAAAATCATTTTCCGACAGCGGCGGGTACGACAGCCAGCCGGCATCCGGGGAACCCCCGATGACAAACGACAGGTTGAACAGCATCGCACCGAGCATGAACAGCCAGAAGCTGACTGCGTTCAGGAACGGATAGGCAACGTCCCGCGCGCCGAGCTGCAGCGGAACGACCATGTTGAACAAACCGAACATCATCGGCATCGCCATGAACAAAATCATGATCGTACCGTGTGTCGTAAAGATGGCGTTGTAGTGATCCGAGTGCAAAAACTCCACATTGGGGAATGCCAGCTGCAGACGCATCAGAAGGGCGTCAACCCCGCCCCGGAACAGCATCAGCAACGATGCGATCAGGTACATGATCCCGATCCGTTTATGGTCGACGGTGGTCAGCCATTCGCGCCACAGCCAACCCCATTTTTTATACTTGGTCAGGACAAAGACGATCGCGACCACGGTAAGGGCGATGGAAACATCTGCGCCGTAAATCAGCGGATCACCTGTAACAAAGAACGTGGATGCAAAATCCTTTATGTTTTCCCACACTTGGTATTCCTCCTCCCTCTCAACTAGTGGCTGTGATGATGGGTTTCTGTCGAAGAAGCCTCATCTGTCTTGCTGCCTTCCTGTTCGGTTGCAGGCGCCGGTTTCTTCATGACATAGTCCATGTCATGTCCATGGCTGTGCTTCATGACGATTTCTTCAAACAAACCCTCAGGGAATGCAGAATACGTCTTTTTATCAGTCAAGCCAGGCTTTCTCAGCACTTCGTAATCTTCCCTCTTCATGACAGGCGTGGTGTGCTTCACTTGCTGCACCCATTGGTCGAATTCTTCCTGCGGTTTGGCCACGACTTTGAATTCCATATGAGCGAACCCTTCGCCCGTAAAGTTGGCTCCTCTGCCGTAGAACTCGCCCGGTTTGTCCGCTTGCAGGTACAATTCAGTCGCCATGCCGGACATCGCGTAAATTTGGCCGCCAAGCTCCGGTACCCAGAAGGAGTTCATAGGACCATCCGCCGACAATTGGAATTGAACAGGGACACCCGCAGGAATCTCCAAGTAGTTAACCGTTGCGATGTTTTGCTCAGGGTAAGTAAACATCCATTTCCAGTTCAGAGACGTAACCTGAATGGTGATCGGTTTCACCGCCTGGTTCGGCGATTCTTTCAACACATAAGTATCCCGCACCGTGAAGTATCCCAGAATCGCAATGATGATCACCGGAATGCCCCACCAAATAACCTCAAGGGTTGTACTGTGTGCCCAATCCGGCTTGTATGGTGCTTTATTGTCCTTTGTATCCCGATATCGATAGACGATAAAAGCAGTAAGCGCAAGAACCGGAATGATGATGATCGCGCACAATATCACGGAAATCATAATGAGATTGTACTGCGTCTCTGCGACAGGCCCTTTCGGATTCAGGACAACGTAATCGCTCCCGCATCCCGACAACAGGACGCTGGCGATGATCGCCATAATCCAGAAGCCCATCTGACGAAACGTCTTCGCTCTGTTCATTTCTTCTACCCCTTCCTCGTTCGCCACAGAAAAGGAAACGATCGTCCCCAATTTGTTCACATGAATTAAACTTTTCTTCGCCTTCACATACTAACAGACAGAGCGATTTTCCGCAGTGGGTTTTGAACACCGTTCAACATTCTGTCTTTATTTTGTTACAAAGTGTTCAAGAAGGGTTCACGAGTTGATCATATTATTGTTATGGATCTCCTCCATTGGATTTTATCTGCCAGAAATGGTCATGATTTCAGTAAAACTAAAAAAGCGGATGCTGCCGTTGTGGCACGCATCCGCTTTTTCCGCTCGATATGAAATTGGCAGATCGGATTCTTTCCTTAATAAGACTGGTTCAATTTTTCGGTTCCAGATGCAGCAGGCGGAAAACAACGCTGAGCAGGAAAATGTTCGACGCTGCGATCAAAAATCCGATCGCCGCCATCAGTCCGAAGTTCTCTGCTCTGAAATCGCTTACATTCGCAACAAATAAAAGCGCGCCGATAAAGCAAGTGATCAATGCGAACCATTTGAGTGTGTTTGCAGCTTTCAATCCGTTATTCATAACACATGACCCCTGTCTTTGTGTTTTCGAAATATTTGTTACTCACATTGTAACACATTTTTCACTTGTTGTTCACTTTTTGTTCAAATTTTTTTCAAAATCTTACTCTTGAGAAGCTTGTTGCGAAAGCCGACCGTCAATTATGAACAAAAATCAACAGCCCGGCCTCCGCAACAAATGTGACAGGCGGGGTCTTTCCTGTCGGCCTCGTGTTCCGTCAATCCGATACATAAACGCGTTCAAGCCGATTTCCCAATCTGCTGCACAATTCATTGGTGATCGTTCCTGCCTGTTCCGCAACTTGCTCCGCTGTTATCCGTTCTGCCCCGTCCTTGCCGATAAGGGTAACGATGTCATTTGGCTGGACTACTGGTATCCCGCTGCAATCAATCATCAGCTGGTCCATGCAAATTCGGCCGATGACGGGGGCTTTTTTGCCTTTCACAAGCACATAAGCGCCGCCGCACGACAAGCTCCTGGGAAAGCCGTCCGCATATCCGATGGAAACGACCGCTATCGTCATGTCGCGAGGAGCGGTAAAACGGCAGCCATACCCGACGGTCTCGCCTGCCCCGATCTCTTTTGCAAGCGCTACTCTCGCCTTTAAAGTGAGGACCGGGCGCAAATCCACAGACAGTCTGGTTTGATCCTTCGCTGCGCTCAGCAAGCCGTACAAGGCAATGCCGATTCGGGCATAGTCGCACTGCAGTTCGGGGAAATTCAGCACCCCGTAGCTGCTTTGGATGTGTGCCTTGGGAAGGTCGTATCCCCAGTCTTTTAGCTGGGCCAATACGCTGTAAAAATTGTCTATTTGAAAACGGGAGAAATTCGTTCCCGCGGCGCTGGAATCATCGGCCATGCCAAGGTGGGTAAAGATTCCAGCGACGATCAGGTTTTTGCATGCAAACATGCTGGCAATCCCGCGCAGGTTTTGAAAGTCCTCCCCGAGTCGATGCATCCCCGTGTCAATTTTGAGATGGACCTTTATTTTTCGGCCATACTGATCCAAAAGCTTGCCGTATTCGCAATTGACGACCGTTTGCGTCAAATCGTACCGGACCAGATCAGCAAACTCCTCTGGAGAAGTATAGCCGAGGATAAGGATTTCTCCCGCTACTCCCTGTCTTCGCAGGTGAACCCCCTCCCCGATGGTCGCCACGGCAAATGCGGAAATTCCCGATCGATTGAGTTCTTTAGCGATGACCGCATCTCCATGCCCGTACGCATTTGCTTTCACGACCGCCATCACTTCGCAGTTCGGCGGCAGCTGTTCCTTCAGTACTTTTGTATTGTGGCGAAGATGGTTCAGGTTGATCTCCGCCCACGCCCTGCCTTTCATACGATCTTCCTTTCTCTTTTCCGCTGTGACAGCTTGGTCAGCAATGCTGCGCCCGCAAAGGACAGAGAGGCTACCGCCACGTAGTGGGCCACGCTATTTTCAATCAAAAGCTGCTGCATTTTCACCATCTTGGCGAATCCTCGCACGAGGATAATCGCCAGCGGGTGAATGATGTAGATGATCATCGAGATTGTCCGCAAGCTTTGGCTGCTTTCTCCTCTCCATAAAAGCAGCGATCGAAACAGGAAAAACATGCAGGGGAGCAGCATCACGTACATGCTGTCATGGCGCTGGAGCGAATAATGATGCAGGAGCAAGCCTTCTGCCAGCAAAAGCACAATCGACACAGCCAGTCCCCCCATGCATTCTCTCAAGCTGAAGCTGTTTGACTGCCTAGCTATCAGCGCGCCGAGCACAAGAAAAACCGGCGCAAAAAACAAGCCGTTCCGCGTGTAATCCGAAAAGCTGAAGAGCGCGTCGTAAAACTGGGCGAAAAGCGGCACCTGCGACGTTAAGCCATAATAGCTGTCCCCGCCAAGCCCGATCAAGTAAAGCAGTCCCGCAATCAAGACCGCCACGCTTGTCTTGCAGCTTCGCAGCAGAAGATAAACGAGTCCTGCTCCCAGGATCGTCGCCGGCAAGTACCACAAGTGATAAAACGTGCCGTCGAACAAAATATCCTTCAGCAGGTTGGGCAGCAGCGGCGTGGTGTCAAAGGACCCGGCATAAATGTTTACCGGGAGGAAAAGCAGGATCGCAATGCCGTACAGCTTGCATGACTTCACAAAAAACTTGGAAAGGCTCCCTCTGTCCCCATTCCTGCCATCCATGTATCGCGGCAGCAGAAAAAATCCCGTCGCCATAAAGAAAAACGGGACGGCTACCCGCCCCAGAATTCTCGTCACGATAAAATCGCCCGTCTCGCTGACGGAGGCGAGTGGGTACGTATGGATGGCGACGACCAGAAAGGCCGCCATGATTCGAAAGGTATCAATGCCCGCATAGCCCGCGCCCTGTTTCATCCGTTTTTCCTCCAAAGCGTTGCCACGAATCCATCCACGTTATTTCCCGAAACATCGTAGCGGGTGCCGCTCGGAATTTCAATCGACACTGTCGGGGAAGACAGAGCATGTACGTAGAAGATTTCTGCTGTTTGTCCGCCTGCTTCAAACAACAGGTGCTCACCTCCATAAGGGAAGCTTTTCAAAAACTCCGTATACTCTTCCAGGGTCAACTGATTCTTCTGAATCAGCTCCGAATGGGGATATCCGACGTACCGGAAGTGCCAAGGCTCGTGGGCGATGCCTGTAATGGCCTCTTTTCCCTGGGGGTAGCGTTCAACAAACCCGTACCCCGCTGCTTTGCGGCGAAACTTCTGACAGATTCCGGTATAGGGAAAGTCCGGTCTGATGAAGTCTATTTCTTCTTTATACTCGCCTACATCAATCGCCAGCCCTGTCTGGTGCTCGCTGTGGTTTGGATAGGCCACGTACTTTGCCGTAAAGTCTTCGCCGTTTTCCCGGATCGATTCCGTGTAGATCGTTTCCTGCTCCCTTCTTGTCCGGTAACCGCTGACTGGAATGATCCGCTCTCCGCCATGGAGTGAGTGGATCAGCCCTCTGTACATCACCGCTGCCTTTCGCTCCAGCAAAATGTCCGGATACCTGTGATCAACTGGAGTGAGCATGTCTCCCGCAGGCTCCTCGGAAACCGGATGCTTCCTGTTTATCAGGATCAAGCTGCCTTGATGGAGGTGTGCTTTTTCCAATTTCAATGTGTTCATTCTTCGATCGCCATCCTTATCAGCTCGTCTACAATTTCCTCAAACGACATCCCGATGCCCCTGAGCATATTCGGATAACGGCTATGGGCCGTAAAGCCCGGGATGGTGTTCACTTCATTAAAAACAAGCTCTCCGCCCGGCGTTACAAACATGTCGACTCTGGCAAAGCCGCGGCAGCCCAAAGCCTTGTAGATCACAGCCGCCGTACGCTTTATCCGTTCGGCTGTCTGTTTTTCAACTCTGGCTGGCATGTGGATTTTGGAAGTCTTGAGCGTATATTTTTCGGTGTAGTCAAAGAAGCCTTGCGACAGTTCGATTTCGTCCACTTCACCGATGATCAGTTCATCATTGCCCATAACGGCGCAGCCTACTTCGAACCCGTCGACGCCTTCTTCGATGACGACTCTTTGATCGTGCTCCAGCGCGTTCACTACCGCTTTGAATAGATCGTCCTCATGCTGGACCCTGGTGATGCCAAACGATGATCCTGCCCTTGCTGGCTTGACAAACAGCGGATAAGAAAGCTCCCGTGCGAGCTGCCGCATTTCCCCCTCGCTGTTTTTGCCGTTTGCGACGATGGAACGGGGCACCTTTATTCCCGCCTGCTGGGCGAGTTTGTGAGCCATGTCTTTATCCATGCACAGCGCCGAGCTGAGCGTGCCGCATCCGACGACGGGAATTCCGGCCAGCTCGAGCAAGCCCTGGATCGTGCCGTCCTCGCCGTTTTTTCCGTGCAGAACGGGAAAAGCGGCATCGATCTTCGTCGTTGCAATTCCGTCCTGGTGAAACTCGATCACGCCGCGAACATGCCTGCTCGGCGAAATCATGGCGTGCACGCAGCCAGGGTCATCGCTCCATGTGTCATCCGGAATCTTTTCAAGACTTCCCGTATACCGAAGCCATTCTCCCTGCCTCGTGATGCCGATCAAAACCGTTTCATACAACGATTGATTCACGTGTTTTATCACTGCATAGGCGGATTGCAGAGAAACCTCGTACTCTGTGGAACATCCGCCAAATAGGATGGCAATTTTTTTCTTTTCCATCGATTCCCGCTCCCTCCTCAACCATGCCTGTACCCGGCTTGCGGGAAGCAGGCAATTGTATTGTACCGGAGTACGACAGGCCGTCCTTTAACTTTGCCTGAGGGAATCCTTACGAAACTCTTACGGAATCATGACGTTTCAGGAACAATGCCAGCCGGGAAAAAGCGCAAAACCCTGCCATGGTTTCACCGAAACAAAGAGCAGGGTTTTGTGACTTTTTGAATCATCACGCGCCTTTCATGGAGCTGACCTGTGGCGCGCAATCATACGGCGGCATTTCTTCGCTTGACTTGGAGCTACCTCTAAGATGTAGGAATCCTTTTCTCCATCCTCTGCCGCGGCGTGGCGTTTTGGCCGCTTCGGGAATCATGCAGATTCCCAAGGCAAACGCTGAAAAGCAACGCCGTCTGCTGGCGTCAAAATGAACGGATCGTTTTTCGAAACAGCCGCATTTCATTTCCCGCGTAGAAATGAAATGCGGCTTCATGCCGACAATCTATCGCTCGATTTTGTATCCGACGCCCCGGACGGTTTTGATGTAGGCTGGATTTTCAGCCGGGTCATCCATCTTTTCACGCAAATTTCTGATATGAACCATGACGGTGTTGGTATTATGGCTGTAGTATTTTTCTCCCCAGACCTCCTGAAACAATCTTTCGGAGCTGACGACTTGTCCTCTGTTCTCGCACAAAATCCAGAGTATGGAAAACTCAGTGGGCGTAAGCGTCAGCAAAGTTCCGTTCAAGACGCATTCATGAGAGGCCTTGTTCAGCTGAAGGCCCGCAAAAGCGATCCTGTCTCCCTCCTGCTGCGGTTCCTGGCTGTAGGTCGTAGATCGCCGAAGCTGTGCCTTGACCCGGGCAACTAGCTCCAGCGGCCGAAACGGCTTTGTGACATAGTCATCCGCCCCCAACGCCAAGCCTGTGATTTTATCGATTTCCTGGTCTCTTTCGGACAGCATGATAATCGGAAAATAGTATGTTTGCCGAATCTGCCGAAGGAGCGAGAACCCGTCGATCTCCGGCAGCATGACGTCTATGATGGCAAGGTCAGGCTTGACGGAATCGATACGGCGGAGGGCCTCCTCGGCGGTTTCGCATTTATGGATGCCGTAATTCTCATTTTTCAGGAAAAGCTCGACAGAATCAGCGTCTTCCCGATTGGCATCCACGATTACAATCGTAGCATTCATGGTTTCTCCCTCATCCCGCAAGTGATATTGACCTATGTATTCTACTGAAAAAATGCTGGTAATTTTAAGTAGGAAATCTTAAGATTTCCTTACAAAAATGCGCACATCAGAAAACCCGCTCCGAACATCATCGAAGCGGGCGTAGAGACTATTCTTCAAAAACAACAAACACGTGCGGGTTGCTGCGAATCGCGTCCGCAATGCGTTTATGGGTGGCTGCAGCAGTCTGCTGAAAGCGGTTGTACAACTGATCGACGGTATCGCGAAGGTCCTGGTCCTGGTCCCGCTCCAGATCCAGCGGGGATGCCTCTGGCACTCGTTCCGCTCCGGATTGATTCCGCGATACAAGATACGCCTGTGTGAATATAAAAATCCCTCCAGTGAAGCCATGATACCAAAAAAAGAAAAATCCGCCTCTATTATTTGGAAAAGAGGCGGATGCTGCATGAAATCTCGGTCCTCCCGTTTCTTCTCTCAATCTTTCAATAATAGATGAAGCTCGCCGACGTCGACATTGCCCCCTGAAATGACTGCTACGACTTTTTTTCCGGAAAACGGCGGCTTGCCAAACATCGCCGCTGCCACGGTCGTGGCGCTGGACGGCTCGATCATCTGCTTCATGCGCTCCAGCACAAATCGCAGCGCCTGCCGGATTTCCTCCTCGCTGACAAGCACCAGATCATCGAGGTACTTCATCAAGACGGGAAAGGTAAGGTCGCCCGGCTGCGTCGTCCTGAGTCCGTCCGCAATCGTTTTCGAGCCTGGAATGGACACGATGCTTTGCTGCTTCAGCGAAAGCCATGTGTCGTTGGCCATCGCCGGCTCCACCCCGATCACCCGGACTTTTGGACGGGTTTCCTTCACGGCAGTCAAAATGCCGGAAATCAGTCCGCCTCCACCGATGGGTACAACGATCGCATCCGCGTCGCCGAGCTGTTCTAAAATTTCCAGCCCGATCGTTCCCTGCCCGGCCATGATGCAAGGATCGTCGTACGGGGGGATGTAGATCCCATTTTGGCTTGCCGCGAGCTCCTTTGCCCGCGGGAGCCTTTCTGCCGAGGTGAACCCGCATTCTTCTACCGCTCCCCCATAGGAGCGGATCGCGTCGACCTTGCACTGGGCTGCATCCTCAGGCACCACGATCGTCGCTGGAATCCCCAGCTTTTGGGCGATATACGCGACCGCCTGTCCGTGATTGCCCGAGGATGCAGCCGTCACATAACCAGCTCCCCTCTCTACGGCCTCCTTCACCTTGTTGGTTGCACCGCGAATTTTGAACGAGCCTGTCTTTTGCAGATGCTCTGCCTTCAAATAGATATCGCAGCCGCAGCGCAGAGAGAGCTGCTCGGAGGTCAAGAGCGGTGTGACGTGGACGACATCGGCAATTCGTTGCCGCGCTTCCTTTACATGCTCCAGTCGAATCATTTGCACCTCTCCTTATTGCTGTACGTTGACGGCAAACACGAATTCGATCTCCACCGGAGTGTTGCCCGGCAGTTCGGCGACTCCGACCGCAGAGCGGGCATGCCGTCCTTTTTCGCCAAAAACGGCTTGCAAAAGCTCCGAGGCGGCATCCAATACTTTCGGCTGCTGCGAAAAGCCGGGAGCGGACTGAACAAACCCGGTCACCTTCAATACCTGCTCCACCTTGTCCAGACTGCCAATCTCCGCTTCCAGGCAGCTTAAGCCTTTCAACACACAAACTTTAGCCAGCTCGCGGGCTTGCTCAATCGTGACCTCGGCTCCAACCTTTCCTGTATAGGGAAGCTCCCCGTTCACCCGCGGCACCTGACCGCTGACGTAGGCTACGCCCTGATGCACGGTGACGGGCACATAGCTGTACAAAGGAGGGACCGCTTCGGGCAATTCAAGCTTCAGCTCCCGCAATCGTTTCTTGATCATGAGAAATCTCCTTTCGTGATCGTCTGCTGTTCCTTAAAGAAGTTGTCTGACTATGGCGAATACTCTTTCTCCCTTCATTGTAGCAAAAGCTTCCTGCGGCTGCCCATTGCCATTTCCAGTTCCCCTGGCTGTCCTCGCAAAATCTTTGCGCTATCTTCACCAATCTTTAACGGTATACCTGCTACAATGCTTCCAGGAGAGGAGCATTTTTGGTTCAAAAACAGCAAACTGCAAATTTTGCACATTTTACAGTTTGATCCAGTTGCCTTTCCATGCCCAGATTTTATATAATGGGTCTTATTTTCTACGGGCAGGAAGGATGCCGGTTCCTGTCGCGTGGCGTTTTTTGAAAGAAATACGGTTTAAACCACAGAGAGAGGAGAGAACCATCTAGTGAAAGAACAGAGCATTCAAAAAGCGCCACTCGTCATTTTGATGGTCAACATGTTTATCGCGATGCTGGGAATTGGCCTAATCATTCCGGTGTTGCCAAAATTCATGCTGGAATTCGGCGCGAGCGGTACGGCCCTGGGCTATCTTGTCGCCGCTTTTGGCTTGACGCAGTTCATCTGTTCGCCGATCGCCGGGGAGTTTTCCGACAAGTACGGACGGAAGCGGATGATCGTCATCGGGCTGGCGGCGTTTTCTCTGTCCCAGCTAATTTTCGCCCTCGCTGATCAGATGTGGCTGTTGTACTTGTCGCGGCTGATCGGGGGAATGGGCGCTGCGTTCATGATCCCTTCCATGATGGCCTACGTCGCCGATATTACGAGCGTGGAAGCCCGGGGAAAAGGGATGGGGCTCTTGGGCGCATCCATGTCGCTCGGCTTTGTGATCGGGCCGGGGATTGGCGGGTTTTTGGCCGAATACGGCCTGCGTGTGCCGTTTTACGTGTCCGCCGCTGTCGCCTGTTTCGCGACCTTGGCTTCCTTCGTGTTTTTGCGGGAAACCTTGTCGCCGGAGGACCAGCTGGCAGCCCGCAGCGCAGAGAAAAAGCGGGAAAATATTTTCAAGCAGTTTGCCTATTCCTTTAAAGCGCCTTATCTGGTGCTTCTCGTGCTGGTCTTTACACTGACGTTTGGCCTGGCCAACTTCGAGGCGATTTTCGGGCTGTTCGTCGATCAAAAATACGGGTACACTCCTAAGGATATCTCGATTTTGATCACAGTCGGGGCTTTGGTCGGCGTCGTCATTCAATCGCTTTTGATCGACAAGCTGCTTCGCCGCTTCGGGGAAAAACGGCTGATCAACATCAGCTTTTTTGTCTCCGCTGTGACCATGGTGCTGATGCTGCTGTCCGGTCATTTCTGGTACGTCATGCTGGTGTGCCTCATCTTCTTTACCTTTACATCGATCCTCCGTCCCGCGATCAATACGCTGCTCTCCAAAATGGCCGGGAAGGAGCAGGGCTTCGTCGCCGGGATGAACAACGCCTACATGAGCCTGGGGAATATCGTCGGTCCTTCTCTGGCTGGCATCCTGTTCGACGCGCATATCAATCTTCCCTACCTGTTCGGCGCCTTCATGCTGCTGTTCAGCCTGTTTCTGTCGGTGTCCTGGAACCGCCGCACCCGAAACAAGCAAATTACTCCTGCGGTACAGGAATAATCAGCGGGAAACGCAAAAGGACGAGTGCCTTCTATCCGCCGGAAAAGTGGATAGACAGCACTCGTCCCTTTCTTTTGACAATGAAAGGCACTCTCCTTATTGAAACAATGGATGAACCTCTATTTGACTCAGGCAATCCTGAATTTCTTTTCCTCGTTTTTCGAGCAGATGGAGCGCATCCTGCACCTTTACCTCGGGCATTCTGTAGCTGGGGCCTGCGATGGACAGGGAGGCGACGATTTCCCGATTCTTGTTGAACAACGGGATGCTGATGCCAAATGTGTCTTCGAAATACTCTCCTCTGGAGTAACACCATCCCTGCTGCTTGATGTTGTCCAAATCCTCGATCAGCTTCTCCGGGTCGACGATCGTATTGGCTGTATAGGGAGACAAGCCCTGTTCGATCACTGCCGCTCTCTTTTCTTCCGGGAGATAGGCCATCAGCACCTTGCTGGAAGCCCCGACGTACAAGGGCGCGCGATTGCCTACCGTCAGCTCGTATTTTACTTTTTGCGGGCTCTCCACGATCTCGATGTCAACCGCTTCGATTCCCTCCAGAATCGTCAAAATGACCGACTCTCCGGTATCTTCGCACAGCCGATGCATGATCGGCCGGATGGCGTCAACAAGCTTCAGGCGTTTCTGGACAAGCTGTCCATACTCCCAAAATTTGATGCCCAGCACGTACTTTTTTGTCACTTGATTTTGCGCCAAAAAACCGTGTTTTTCATAGGTGGCCAGAACCCGATGAATAATCGAGTGGCTCACATCCAGTTCTTTCGCCAGCTCGCGGACACCCCAGGCAGGAGTTTCATCGGTAAAGAATTTCAATATTTCCAACGCATTATCCAATGTTTTCAAGCTCATACCGGTCTCACAGCCTCACTTCCCTTATACAATGTCGATTATAGTATAAGAGTCCTGATATTTCCATTCGCTCCCGGGAGAATTCCGGTCATGGAAGATTTCTGCCGGGCACATAGCCGCTCGCGCTAAGCGCTTCTTGTCCCCGCCTCTCCTTCGTCAAACCACCCGCGCGCTGCCACCCGGCAAATGACTGCAAGTCAGTTTTTTATGGCATACCGGGCGAGCAGCCCCTCTGCCTCCACAGGATCGATGACGGTTACGCCAAGCTCCTCGCGTATGACCTTTGCCAGGCCAATGGTTGAATACCCGGTACACGCAAACGCAATCGTCTTCGCCCCGTTTTCCACCATCTCCCGAGCAGACTTCAACGCCGCTTTTCGACCGTATGGCGTCATGACCTCTGCGGAATTGGTCACGCCTGGCGGGGAGGCATGCCAGACGAGCTGTTCACCCAAAATCTGTTTCATGACTCTGGGCGGTTCTGCGGCGATATCGAGCAGACCGACAGGCTCGCCGTATCCTTTGGCGAGGAGCGCCGTCGCGCTGCCAGCTCCGATCACAGGGACCGGCACCTGCTGGCGCAGCGCATCGATCCCCGGATCATCCGCGCAGCTGATCACCAAAGCCCGGCACCCTGACATGGCCAGCCTTTGGCCGAGCACGACGATTTTCGGCACGGCCTGGCGCTCCGTCGCTTCATCGTAGATACCGTACGGCTGATCGGGAATGCACGCGGACACGGTTTTGACGCCGTACCTGCGCTCGATCAGCTTGCCGTGCTCGCTTAGAATGTCCGCATCGGCAGTCGTGATTACCCGGATGATTCCGATCATGGCTGGATGGTTGCCCTCCCTTTGGAAAGGATTTTCGTTTCGTCGATGAACACGTCCGGCTGATGGACGACCAGATCGATATGCACACCCGCTGAAATCGTGCCGCCAAACGTCCGGTTGCTGCCGAAGGCCACGTGAATCGTACCGTAAACCTTTTCATCCTCCAGCACGTTTCCGGTGATGCGCGCCATGTCATTGGTGCCGATGCCGAACTCCCCGAGCAGCCGGCCGTCTCCCGCTCCCAGCATGTCCAGAAGCTGATCGGCATCAGGGCCTTGCAGATCGACAATCCGGCCCTGGTCAACGGTTACGAGCAGAGGGCCGCTCACCTTTCCGATCCCGGCGATCGAGCCGTCTACGACGATCTGGCCCGATGCTGTTCCCTCGACAGGCGCGATATACGATTCGCCGGAAGGCAGATTGCCGGATTCTCCGGGATTGCGGTACACGCCTGTACTGGAAATCCCGTCTCTGCCCGCGATGGAAAAGCTCAGCGAGTGTCCGTCCTTTTCGATCCGCACGACGCTGCCCGCTGTCAGCACGCGCGTCATCTGCTCCGTCAGCCCCTGCACCTGACCGTAGTCCGCAGTGATCGCCCCTTCCAGAAACATGTCGGGCGTAATCCCCGGCATGGTCGCGATGCGCGCACCGCTGGCGGCTGCATGTTTCCTCGCCTCTGTATGGGTGAGGGAATACTCCGTCACACAAACGACGACGTCCGCTCCCCGCATCGCCTCCGCGACCGGCTTCGGCGGCTCTTCCCCGTCCTTTTTCCGCTCCTTCATCACCATCAGGATCGCTTCTGCCCCGAGCTGGAGGCCCGCCTTCTGAATCGCCTCCGCGAGTTCCTTCTTCTCCAGGTCAGCGACGATCAGAAGAGTCTCCTCCTGCTTCAGCGCCAGACTCGTCATCAGTAAATTTTTGCTGACTTCCACCAATTTCGGGTCCATTTCTCGAATACCCTCCTAGTACAGTTCCGATACGATTTTGGCAAGCAAGGCGTTCGACAGGATGACTGGCAGATTGGTGTGCGCTTCCACGACCGCCTTGGACGCTTCCACGTACCCCATGCAGTCCATCAGGATCACGTCTACGTTTTGATCAGCCAGCTTTTTTGCGGCCCGAATCAGCTCCGCATCACCCTCCGCATAGGGAGACGCCGCCGCGTAGACGGCATCCACAAGCGCTCCCCACTCTTCTGCAAGCGTCTCCTGCTGTTCCAGAAGGGGAACAATCACACCGAGCCTCTTGTTTCTCAACATTACCGACAACGTCGAGCGCAGGATGACGTCAGGCTCGATCAACAAGGCGTTTTTCGCGGCAAGCCCTTCGAATGTTCCGGTGCACAATACGACAATCGGATTGCACCCTGCCTCCTCCAGCTCATTTAGCTTGCGCTGGAGCACGGGGGCGATCTTTTCCCGTGACATCACGACAGACTCTCCTGTCACGAGCTTGCTGGTCAAGACGTAGTCTCCCTTTTCCGGTGAGAAAGCCGCTTCCGCCTCCGCTTTGGTCATGCCGTCGAGAACACCTGCCTGCATGATATCCGCCCGGTTTCCCACGTATTTTTGAAAAATGGGACCGACATCCATCCTCGGGGCTTGTCCGATCGTTACGAGTCCCAGCTTTTTCATCGTCATGACGATTCTCCTGGAGTCTCTTGGCTGCCCATCGTCTGGAATACCGCCAGCGAGCCGTACAAGCTGACGAGGCGGTCGTGCTCCGCCTGATCGTAGAAGCTGCAAGTGCCCGCCGTAAACTCTTTGGCTACCTCGATGGCGAACCGGGCTGTAGCTGCGATATCTACTTCGTGGCTGGCTCCCGTGCCGCAGCCGGGAACGGCCGATTGCGCGGTGATGGCGACTCCGACGACGGGAGCCTTTGTCGCTACGGCTGGCTGCATGATGCTGTTGAAATGGAACACGCCGTTTCCATACGGCGTTATGTCCTGAAGCGTGATCGGGAAGGTGGCCGGCAGCTGTCCCGACGTCATTTCCATGATGCGCAGCAGATCCTCGCTGATACGCAAAATGTACCCTTCCTTTACCGTCGGGGAGATCGCAAAGCCTTTGATGTTGATCAGCCTGTTTCCTTTGGACGTGTCGATCGACAGAATCGCATCCATCTCTGGACATACCTGGTAGCGGTTCATCGTCGGATCATCGACAGGCGAATCCATGAAATCGACGGGATCATGCGGCTGGGTAGGCGCATCCGGGCAGATGTGCGTCGTCACCAGCACATCGCCTTTGAGCCGGTCGCCGTTTTTCGTCATCTCCGCGAGCTTCAAGCCGCTGGCGACAGCCGCCACCGCACCATCCGCATCGGATACCATGCCGATCCGGCTCGGACGGGCCCCGATCCCGCCCAATTGCCCGATGATGCCAAGCGTCGGCGCCGAGCCTCCCCGGGATTTCCCCTCAGTCCCGGGAATCAAGATTTTTACGAAGTCCGTTTTTCCTTTGTCGCCTTGCACTGTCTCAACTGTAACCTGAACATCGCTGAAATGGGAGAACAATTCCCTTATTTTCTCCCCGGAAGCATGCAGGCTGTCCATCGTCTCATAGACGATCAGCGTCTGTTTCAATGCCATGCCTTTCCCCTCTCCTTTCAGGAAAACACGTATGGAATGACCGGTTTTCCAATCGCTTCTTGCACTGGTTCAAACAATTTGCGGTTTCGCATCGTCGAACTGAGGAGCAGCTGCTCCTTTGGCACCGCGATGACCGCCGCTTTTTGCCCGTTTGCCATTTTGGCCGACTCCAGCGGGCGTCCGCTTTCCGCGTCAAAGGCCATGATCAGGTCAGGGAACGTAGCCAGCCTTTCGCCATTCGCTTCAAGAGTCATGTACTCGTTCCAGAAGGTAAGCTCCAGGGAGCCGATCTCGGCCCGGCCTACATCAAAGCCGCCCGTCGTATTCAAGGAAAAGTTCGAAACAGTCCCAACCTCGATGATTCTACCCTGCAAGAACGAAGTCACCGCCTCGATAGCCTTCTCTCCAGTGTGGGACAGCATCGCCTCCCCGATGCGGATCGCCTGCTGGATCGCCCCTGGACAGCCGTTTTGTTTCACGTAGGCTACCTGCACCGGATTGCGGGCTACGGCCACCATGCCTCCCGCGTCCACGGACGTCCGGCGCACCATTCCTGCCATTTTTTCCAGCGAACCGGACGCGCACAGCTCGATGTACCGACTGCCCTGTCCGCCAACTGCCGCCTGCGTAGAGACGTAGCCGTCCAGTTCAGTCAAATTCATCGATCCCATGCTCCCCGTCGGATGGGCTCTGCCGTTGCACGGCGCGTCCAGGACAGGCAGCCCGGTAACAGCTGACTGAAACCAGCCGTTTACCGTGGTGCTCGCCCCGTTTTCGTTGGTGATCAGTCCGGAGACCGGACGGCCCAGCTTGTCCAGCAGCAGCTGCAGGGCCCGGATATAGTGCATCGGCTTGACGTACTGCTCCGCTGCGGCAGGCGCCCCTACCGCGGAAACAGTCACCACCCACTCGTCATCCTGCAGTTCATCTACCGTAATCAGCTTCGGCTCGCCCACTTCCAGAGCCAGTCTGCCCAGCTGCAAGCCTTCCTCAATCGGCCCTCCGCCTCCGCCGCCCAATACGGCTCCTCCCCAGACAGCGGCCTCCATTTTCCGTTCGTCCAGTGTAATCATTCCCATCTGCCTTCTCCTTCCTCTATTTTTTCATCGAAAAGACGGAACTGAAGAAGCTGTACAAGGCATCGCCCGCGATAAAGCCGGCGGCCATGATATTCATCGAGGAATCCGCCTCCTGGCCTTTCCATTTCAAAATAAGCACGCGAATCAGCAGACCTGCGAGAACAGCCCAGCCGGCCTCGGGATAAGTAAGCAGCAACCCCGTCGCAAACAAAATCCCCATCTGCCGTTTCGGTCCGCCGAGGAATTGCAGGATCGCTCCCGGAATCGCCCAGAGAAACAGCTCTCCTGCCACATCGCCGGAAACTCCGGCGTTAATCGTCGCCACGTATACGGTATCGACTGGCGGAACGAGGTTTTGCGAAAACAGGCTTTGAAAGCTGAACAGAACGACGAGGACAGCTACGCCGAACGCGATCATCCCGGCAGTCATCTGCTGTCTTCTGCCATCTTTCTCAAACTCGGGATCAGCACCGTTCCCGCGCAAAATATAACCGGCCTTCAAGTCGTAGCCCATGTCGGCAAACGCGGGGCCCGTAGCTGCGCTAAAGCCGACGAGCAGTGCCAGCGCAACGGGCGGAAACCCGATCAGCATACCGAGGATCAGCGTGATCAGCGCAACGGCAAAAGCCGGAAACCAGCCGGAGTGCATCGCGGAAATGCCGACGATCAATTCGTGCAAATAAGCGGCGAAGGCAGCGAAAATAATGAACAATAAGAACATTCCAAACGACATATGCGTCAATAGTCCGCCGATGATTGCCAGAATGACCGAAATTGCCATGTACAGCAAAAGCCCTGTCAAAAGCGTGCGCGAGGTCTCCTTTTCCCCTTTGGTCACCTGCTGCACTTGTTCCGTTTCCGAGCCAGCACTTTGTTCCGGAGACTTTTTCCCGAAGATTACGAAGCTGACCTGGATCAGGGCGACAATCCCCGCTCCGATCATGAATCCATGCGGGATATACGATTCCTTTAAATCCATTCCGAGCAATGTCCCGGAATAGCCTTTGAGCAGCAGACCGATCCCGAACATCGCCAGCGCCCAGATGTTCCCGATAAAGGCAACGCCAAACGCGGACATCGGCACTCCCAGGATGGAGCCGACCACACCGCCGGCAATCCCCACGCCGAGCAATCCGGCCCGCTTTCCTCCCTTGTCTCCGGCAATGATCGACTCCGCCGTAGCCCGTCCGTCCGGCCAGGTGCCTGAAGCGGGAAAGACCTTCGTATCAAACAGCTTGTACAACAGAAACGCGTCAACAAACATCGCCAGCGCCGCACCGATCAGCATCGGCGTGATCAGCTCCGGTTTCCCGAATACGTAAGGAATCCCGATCGGAATGAGCAGACTGTTAGCGGCCCCGAATGTCGCCGATGAAATGGCGGTCTGAACGATATTTTGCCGGTGAACGGAGCGCATCTTGCGAAGAAAGGCAATCGGCACCCTCGCGATCAGCATAGCCAGCAGCGCCCCGATAATGGCCGTATTGGCCGTAATGCCCAACGTCACGATCAGCTGCATCCCGATCGCTGCCCCGAGAACCGCCGTGACGATCGTTAAGACCAGCGTTACAGGCTCCAACGCTCGGGGATGCTTCTTTTGTTCCTCATTGTTCATGTTGCCCTTCGCCCCTTTGTCTCCATATTAGGACCACAGGTCCCTATTTTAATAACATATGAGCAATTATACAAACCTCTCTTTTTTTATTCAATAATCAATTTTGGTCATTTGAGACTTTTGCAAATATTTTTGCGTTTTCTTTTGAAGCACGGGCTACAGTGTTTCCACAAAACTTTACTTCGAACCGTTCTGCCAGTAGGATGGGTAATAGCTGCATTTACTTAGGTAAACATATGAAAACGGATTCAGCCCAGACGCTGGGAAGCCGCTTTTGTTGGAAATCATGAAAGAGACGGAGGCCGAAAAATTGTTACTAATCACTCGAAGTTCCGTCTATGAAAGAGAAGGATATTTTCAAATCAAACAACCGTTGGGAGGATAACCATTGAACTACCTATACGGACACAAAATAAATCAGGCTGCGAGGAAATTCACCAAAAAATTGAACGAGAAGCTGTCCGCTCAAGGCTTGTACAGCTCGCAGTGGGGAATTATCTGGTGTCTGCATCAGCGAGGCCCGTTGACCCAGGTGGATGTCAGCAATTATTTGAACGTCGAGGCCCCTACCATTACCAGATCTCTGACCCGGCTGGAGGAGTTGGGCTGGGTGATTCGCGAGGAAGGCGAGGACAAACGGGCTCGCAAGGTTTCCTTGACCCCTCGGGCGAAAGAGAGGCTGGGAGCCTGGCAGAAGACGTCTGACGAACTGGAAATCATCGCCCTGCAGAACATCTCGGAAGAGGAATTGGCTGTGTTTGACCGGGTTTTGCAGCAAATGATGAAAAATCTTGATTCGCGTTCTTGATCGCTCTTGATCGTATAATCGGGTATACGTCTCTGGCGAAAAAGCGCCGCTCCAGTCCGGAGGGCGCTTTTCTTTGTTTTCCTATGAATCCCGTTGCCTGATCAGTGCTTCCATTAGAGGCCGTCTTTTTTGAATGGGGTTGCTCTCCTCGCTGTATCACTTCAACACTTCGTCAAATGCGCTTTCGATCTGCTCCGCCTCCTTCGATACCGCCAAAAGAATATAGCGGCCTTTCGTCCGCAGCACATGCTTTTCCAGCAAATAATATTCATCTGGAACATAATCTTTGAATTTTTTTTCTTGTTCTTCAATTCTTTCTATTATTTTTTTCTTGATGTTTTCAACCTGCCCCTCATCCTTTGCGATCAACACCGCGACCTCCTCAGCCTTTACGTTAGTCGGAGCTGTAAACAGGATAAAATCCTCAACCTCTTCCTCCGTGATGTTGTACAGTTTTTGAAGCTTCTTGACGTCTCCCGCTTTCATTTCATCCAAATTTACAGCTTGTTTGATTTTTTCTCCTATTTCCATTGCCGTAGGATGCTCCGCTTCTGCCGTTTCGCCGGTACATCCGGTTAAGATGGAAAGTGCGGCGAAGCATGCTATCATCAAAACGGACATGACCGGGTTGATTTTTTCGCGCAATGCTTGCATGGGCTTGCTCCTCCTTTCTTGTCCTCATTCTTTGACGATCAACGGGCTGATTCAGCTTTGACTGGCCAGTTCCTTTATCGACGGTTCTTCAAAGAACGTGTTCACGTTGTAGAGCAGCAGCATATCGGTTATGTGGTTTTCCCGTATGAGCGCGTCCAGGCGATCCTCGTAATACCGGAGGTCCACTACGTAAATTTCATCGAAATGCGCCGTTAGAAAAGGAAGAAAGCAATTGGCGTATGAGTCCTTGACCACAACCAGTTTTTTCCCTTCACGAGAACCGGACGCGATTTTAATCAAGGGATGGTTGCCATTCAAAAACACCGTGTATTTGTCCTTTTTCTGCAAATTGTCCCTCTCATAAAGAGAATCGGAGCTTTTCTTTTCCTCTGCATACTCCACGCGGTACGTTTCCGCATCCTTTGGCACATACAAATCGATTCGGTCAGGAAGCACATGCCTGAAGCCGCTTTTGGAATAGAGCGATCCGTAAAATTCATCTGTGCCCTTTTCTATACGAAAATCCGCTTCATCCCTCGGTGTGAACCCCATCTGCTTGCCCAGCTCCCGATAGGCATAGTAGGCTCCCCTCGTCGTCCAATGGTGGTCCGTTTTATAGTACAGATACTCTTCCTTTCTAGCACGCATCGCGGGGTAAACGTCAACAAAAACAACATCTTTGCTGACTGCTTCCTTCACTTTTTCTAGGTACATTCGCTCATCATCGCCCGTGACATGGGCAGGAAGCTTTTCTTCCAGCACACTGGCTGCTGTCGGCGCTAGCAGCAAGTACGTGCGAAGGCCGGGCAATACCTTGACAAAGCCGTTTATGGCTTCTCCCTTCTTTTCCAGATCGCCATCCTCCGGTTTCCCGAATTTTTGAATCAGAAACCCGTCTTTGCCTAAATAAACACCGTTGCTTTCCTTTTTTCCCATCATGCGATCCGCTTCCGATTTCACGCCGATCCAAAAATCCCTGAAAGCGAACTGGTCAGAAAGGTACTTCTCAAAATTGGCAGTGAACGTTCCATTTATGACATTTTTCAGTGAAAACGACGGCTGCTGCTCCAACAGTCTGTTTTCTGACTCGGAAAACTTTCGTGCGGGCGTTCCCGTATTCAGAGCCAGCAGTCCTCCGATAAACAACAAAAGGATAAATCCCAGCATGTATTTTGACAGCTTGTCATTGCGAATCATGAACACCCTCCCTCCAAGTCGATTGATTCGCATGGCGCCACATCCGGTTAAAAGCGAAAGTACAGAAACGGATTGTACGTTTCGTTGACCAAATAAGCTGTTGAAAGAAAAAGCAGGCTGGAATAGACAGCGGTACCGATGAATGCTCCGGTGATGTTCCACCTTTCTCTCAGGAGAGAAAATGCCTTTTCAGGCAATGGAGTTGAACACATGGCCAATGCGATCAGCAAGGCGAAATGGGTAGACAAATCATAAAGCGCCTGGTTATCGACGAGGGGATGGGCACCAAGGCCAAACATCGTTCCGATAAATGCCCACGCGCTGGACAGGTTTTCAAACTCGAAAAATACCCAGCCGACGATCACGATCAAAAGTGTGTAGAGATGTGCGACGATGTGAGCCCTACGCTTCAGCCACTCCAGCAGAAACCACTTTTCCAGTGCGAGAAACAAGCCGAAGTACAATCCCCACAGGATAAAATTCCAGTTTGCTCCGTGCCATAGCCCTGTCAACATCCAAACGACGAACAAATTCCGCAGCTGTTTTGCCGTCCCCTCCCGATTGCCGCCAAGCGGAATGTAGACATACTCCCGAAACCAGCTGCCTAGCGAGATGTGCCACCTGCGCCAAAACTCCGTGATGCTTTTGGACACATACGGGTAATTGAAATTTTTTAGAAAGTCAAAGCCAAACATTTTCCCAAGACCTCTCGCCATATCCGAATAGCCGCTGAAGTCAAAATAAATCTGGAAGGCAAACGCGACAATCCCCAGCCATGCCGAGAGCACGGCAAGCTCATCCAGAGGCGCAGCTTTCACATTAGTCCAGAGCAGCCCGATGTTATTGGCAAGAAGCACCTTTTTCGCCAGTCCCTTGATAAACAATTCGGCCCCTTCGCCAAATTGATCGATGGTAACCTTTCGGCCTGCCAGCTGCTTGGCAATATCGCCGTACTTCACGATCGGACCTGCGACAAGCTGCGGGAACATCGTGACATAGGCACCGAAGGAGATGAAGTTTTTTTGCACAGCCACTTTCCCCAGATAGACGTCAATGACGTACGACATCGTTTGAAAGGTATAAAAGGAGATTCCCACCGGAAGCGGAAGATCTGCCGCATGGATGTGCAGGCTGAACAGGTCATTGATCGTAGCTACGAGGAATCCGTAGTATTTAAAGAAGCCGAGAACCCCCAGATTCGCTATGATGGAGCCTATGAATACCGCTCTGGCAATCCCTTTTCGGCCCCTGTGCTTGTCGAGAAGCAAGCCGTTTGTATAGTCCAATGCGGTAGAGAAGATCATGAGGAACAGATATACGGGTTCTCCCCATGCATAAAACACCAGACTTGCAGCAAACAAGATGCCATTTCGCAGCATTCGCGGTGACAGGTAATAAATAACCAATACTAGAGGAAGAAAAAGGAAGAGAAATATGAGACTGCTGAATACCAAGGCTTTCCCCTCCCGAACAATCATTATTCTTTAGCAAGCTTGCTCATATAAGGCGTTGCGAGCATTTTTGAAGGATGAGCTGCCCTGCCGCCTGTCAGAACGATTGCAGGGCACTCATTCGAAGCTATTTTGTATGCTCCTTGATAAAATCCAGCAAAAGAGGATAAAACTCGGCTTTGAAATGGATTCCATCCGTGTCATGCAGATCGGGCTGACCTGCAAAAAGCGGAGACAAATCGATAAATTCCACCTGCTGCTTCGCAGCCAGCTCTTTGAGCCCCTGATTGTACTGGCCGATCTTTTTGTAGCGGGGCTCTGTCTTCTCTGCCTCCGCAGTGACCGGCGTGACTGTGAGAATCGAGATTTTTGCTTTCGGCAGCTTTTCTTTGATTTGGCCGATCAGTTTTGCATACTGGTCCAGCGAATAGGCGATCGGATTCTCTACCGGCCAGAGGATGTCATCCGATCCCAACTGGATAAAAACATGCTGCGGGTTTCTCTTTGCCAAATCGTCAATATCCTCTAAGGCAAACTCGGCAGTTTTCCCGGCACCCGCAGACACATTCGCTTCATCCAAAACATCGTGGAAGGACAACCCTTCCGTAATGGAATCTCCCAAAAAGACGCTCGTTTGAAAATCGGCTTGATGCGAAGTCTTCGCGGCAGACTCTTTTTCATGAGCCACAGGAGTGGAAAGAGATGTTCCTTCGCCCCTTCCGCTTTCCTGACTCCCGCATGCTGCCAGAGATGCCGCTGCGACCCCCGCGAGCAAGATTGTCATCCATTTTTTTGTCATATCCATGTTCCCTCTCTTGTACATGTATTTCCAAGCCTTGCGCTTGCAAGAGATAGGATAATCCGGACAGATAAAGATCAGGTGCAGATGAGATCAAGACGAATAAAAAAAGTGCAGAACCAAAAGTTCTACACTTTTTTCGGCAAATGGAAGTAAAACAATACGCCCTCCGCTGTATTGGCCACTCCATAAGCTGCGCCGTGCAAATCCAATATTTTTTTGCAGATCGCCAGGCCCAGGCCGGTGCCACCCTTTGAGCGCTGGCGCGAAGGCTCCCCGCGATAAAAGCGGTCCCATATTTTCTCCAGATGCTGTTCTTCAATATGGACCCCTTTGTTTTCCACACAGACCTTTACGCTTCCATCCTCTTCCATAGCCGTAATGGAAATAGCCTCCTTCTCCGGCGAGTAGCGGATCGCGTTTGTCAAAAAGTTGGTGATGACTTGTTCGATGCGATGCTGGTTGGCGATGACTTCGACCGGAGCCAGATCGGCATGAAGCTGCAGCTGCTTTTTGTCCAGCTCAAGAGACAACTGCTGGCATATTTGCCGGATCGCCATATCAATAAAAAAAGCATCGAGCTTCAGCTTGTACGTACCGGATTCGAACTTCGCCAATTCGAGCATATCGACGATCAGCATGTCCATCCGGTTCACTTCATTTTCCATCGCTTCCAGGTAATGCTCCCGCTTGTGGCTCGCGACGCCGTCCCTGACAATCGAGATGCAGCTTTTGATCACACTCAGCGGAGTTTTCAATTCATGCGAAACGCCCGCGATAAATTCCTTTCTCGTGTTTTCCAGCTGTTTTTCCTTCTCGATGTCCTGCCGCAGCTGTTTGATGTGCGAATGCAGCGTATCGGAAAGCTCATTGATCGTTTGAGAAAGATCGCCAATCTCGTCTTTGGAGGCGATGGAGATTTTCTCCGAGAAGTCCAGCCCGGCAATCTTTTTCGTAGTGCGGTTGATGAGCAATAGCGGCCGAGCAATCCGTTTGGAATAGTAAAATGAGAGCAAGAGAATCAGGATCATCACAAAGAGAATCAGATACACATAGTACGCCTGGATCATTTGCACCGCCTCGTCAACAGGCTGCAGAGAGGTCATCGCGATGACATAGGCCCGTTCTCCGTCGTCTTTTATCGGATCGATCATGATTTTGTACTTTACGTCGTTTTCCTCATAATCAATCATTTGCAAATCTACAGGCTGCTTCTTCTCTTTCCCCAGCAGCAGATTGGCCTGGAATTCTTTGACCCGGTCTATAAACAAGTGGTTAGAATAAACAAATCTGCTGGCCCGGTTTCCGTCAGGCAGTTGTACTTTGGTGATGCGGCCATAAAGAAAGTAGGATGGAAACTCATCATGCTTCTCCGCCGGATTTTCAAAGGTCGGAATGATTTCGTGCTCTTTCTTGGCCATCTGCTGGTTCTCCCAGGCAATATTTCCGTTTCCCAGCCCCAACCGATACGTGACCGCTGTCGAATCCACCGTGATGCCATTCAAAATCGCACGCTCCCCTTCGCGAAGAAAAGGATTCTGCTTGGAAACTCCTTCGGCATCCACGAGGCTGTACAGCGGAACGGTCATCGTCTCTCCCGCGATGTTGTGGTCTTGAGTGGGATCGAGTTTGACCTCGATATAGAAGTCGTCAGTTCCTTTCAGATTGCCCAGCTTGTCCACGGTGGTAATCCAAGTATTGTGCTTGCGGTAAAACTCTTCCTCCAGCTTGTCGATTGCTTGTGTATCGCCGCCGCTATTTGCGTAGGCTGTCTCAAAGGTTTGGAGGCTTGCCTGAATATTATCCACTTTTTTATTCACATAAAACTGCTTGAAAAATACGGTTTGACCGATAAAAATGGTGGCCAAAATGAACAGGCATAAGGCAGTTGTCAGCAGAAACAATTTAAATACGATGCCCGTTCTCATACGTGCTCCTCGAATTTATAGCCTGATCGGACAACCGTCACAATACATTTTGCTTTATCTCCCAGCTTGTATCGCAAATTGCGGATATGGCTGTTCACCGTGCGGTCATCTCCCGCAAAGTCATAGCCCCAGATTTTGGTGATCAACTGCTCCCTCGTGATGATAATCCCTTTGTTTTTCATGAGATAGGCGAGAATTTCAAATTCTGTATGCGTCAGGCTGCTGTTCTTTCCATCTACCGTGACGGTTCGGGAAGGCAGGTGCATCACGATGCCGCTGCCGGTTAATGCATCATCGGCTGAAGCTCCCGGTACCTGTCGACTTTCCAGAAGCCTTTTCGCCCTTGCGAGTAAAATCGGCGGGCTGAACGGCTTTGTAATATAATCGTCCGCACCCAGCTCAAACCCGAGCAAGGTGTCATCTTCATCTGAGCGGGCGGTCAACATGATGATCGGAACGTTGGATATTTTGCGAATCCGCTGGCAAACAGACCACCCGTCGATTTTCGGGAGCATGATATCGAGAATGAGCAGATGAATGTCATGTTCCTGGAACAAGGCTAAGGCTTCTTCGCCGTCAGCTGCTTCCAGCACTTTATAGCCTTCATGCAAGAAATAATCCTTGATGATTTCACGTAAAATCTCTTCGTCTTCCACGATTACAATGGTTTTTTGCATCATGTTTGTACTCTCCATTACAACGTTTATCAGCAGCTTTGCAGGGATGGGCCAGTCTGGCAAGTGTAAATCGGAGGCAAGCCGGGTAATCTCCGGAACTTGTCCTCGTTCCATCCTACTTACCAAGTCTACTGAAACAGGTGGCGGGATTCTATCTTTTTTGCGGTTCGGAGGTTGTTTTGTAAATATCCAATTTTCGACAGCGAAACTGTATGGTATAATTTTCCTAAATGAAGCAAAAGGAGATATCGTTGTGAATCTTATTCTCAAGGAAGTAACTTCTGAAGACTGGGAAGAATGCATTGAGTTACAGCCCCGTGAAGATCAAAAGCAATTTATCGCCTCAAATCTATATTCCTTGGCACAGTCAAAATTTTTACCGAATTTCGAAACACTTGCCGTGTACAAAGATGAAATAATGGTTGGATTTGTGATGTTTGGGATAGATCCTGACGATTCGCAATACTGGATTTATAGACTTATGATCGATTCCAGTCACCAAGGCAAAGGTTACGGAATTGAAACCATGAAACAGGTCATTGACAGAATAAAAGCAAAGCCTGATACCACAGATATCATGGTAGCCTATCACCCTGACAACCAAGCAGCTGCCGCTCTTTATGAAAAATTAGGATTCAAAGTTCTTGGTAAAGCTCCATGGGGCGAAATTATGGCACGTCTTTCGAAGGTTGATGAAACAAATTGAGCATTGTGTATCCAGCACCGGCTGCGCTTCTGCCTTCGTTCTTGGAATCGTCAGGTCCACGGTTATGCAGCTTGAAATCAGGTCACGTTCAAATTCAGCAAGCACGCAAAAGGGAATTGTACAAAAGATCCGTACAATTCCCTTTTGACTTACTTCAATTGATCGACATCTACCGGCTTTGCTTTTATCAATTCAGCGACAATCTCTTGTTGCTGCGAAATGTCTTCTAAAAACGTTGCCTGGTAGCACATATCGTTCTCTATCCAAAAATAACTGATATGGCCAACCTCATCTGCAGAGCTAAATCGTCCATCTCTTTTATATTTTTCTGTTTTGAATACTTCCTTCCCCTCTATTTGCAAAGGAGTCGTTTTGACGTTGTTATATTCGGGTCTGAGGATCTCGTAACGATATGTGCCCGTCTTCTTGATCTCTTGATAGATACTAGTGTCTTTCCTTTGATCAAAATAGAAACTGGTCTTCCATTCTTCCGGCTTATTGGTTCTATCATATGTAATGAAGAACGATTTAGATGTACGGTCCGTATCTCTGTAGTAAAACTCGGCTTCTGCCGCTTTAAATATCCCAAGCGGTTGCATGGGAAGCTTCGGAGCAAATCCGAGCGCATCCTGAACGGAGCGCAAGTCTTCTGTATCATAGACGGATGCTTTGCCACGTGCTTTGGCGAGATTGGTTTTGTATCGTTTCAACATGTCTTTGTCCGGGAATTTCATAGAGGAAATCACCTGTAACGCTTCTTGAGAAATATCCCACCCCCAGAGCTTGTATTGAAGGCCTTGTTCCTCCCAGTAATAGCCGGACAGCGAGTCCGATACCCGGGTCAGCTTAAGAATGTTCATTCCCTTTATGTTCAGGGTTTCGTTCTTGATTTCTGAGGATTGCTGATTATCCCACAAGGCGTCTTCATAATCAACTCCGGTAGGGATAACTACTAAATTATATGAGTACCCACGTCCATACTTTTTAAAACTGATAGACGCTTTGGTTAATTTTTGATCTTCTAGATCTAGAGTAACAGAATCTAAACTTAACTCCGGCAAGTCAGGCACTTTAAACGGAGTAGGCGATACCTTTACCGCTTTTTCCAAATCGCCATAGGTTCGAGAAGAGGAAGCGAAAAGAAGCCGCTCTTCCCCCGCTTGGGCAACGCTTGCGGAACTGCTTGCCGGAGCCGGTGCGGCAGCGTTGGTCAACGTCGCTACACCCAGACCGGCCACACAGACAATCGCCAGTGCCGAAAATTTATACGACCCCTTTTTAAATGCTTTGATCATGGTAATTCTCCTTGTCATTTCATTTTTGTTCGTCGTTCCCCAGAAATACAACAACTGGGGCTGACCGGATTTGGACGCAAAACGCTTCAGGAAATCAATCATCGTCAAACCATAAGGAGCAGCTTCACGTTCTCCGAGAACCTCCAGCACGCAGGCATCACACGCGATCTCCCTGTCCGCTTTCATTCTCTTCATGCAGATCCACATGATCGGGTTCATCCAATGTATTGCCAGGACATAGCTGCCGAGCGTGTTCCACCACATATCTTTTCTTTTACAATGCGCCAGTTCGTGTGACAAAACATGCAGTAGCTGGGTGGAGGACAACTCTCTCGCGACCGCTTCCGGCACAAAGATCCACGGATGAATCAATCCGGAAATGCACGGGCTTTTTACATAGTCACCTGTGTACAGCGGGATTGTTTTTTTTATCCCGAATTTTCTTTGACATTCATCCATGATCGACAAGATCCGCTGGTCTGTTACGGGCGTGAGCGTTTTGCGTCGCTTTCTCATCCGAAATAGATAGGAACACAAATAGGTAATGAATGTAACCGCACCGGCAAACCAGATCGTCGCTGCGATTTGTACGCCCAACGGATAGTGCACTTGCGAGGAGTGGAGTGCTTGCTTTTCCTCCTGCAGCCCGATTGCTTCAGGCTGGTCATGATTATTTTCGGATAACATGCTAAGATCATGTTGTGGTATTTTATTCTTTTCGCTGTTCCGAGAGATTTCATTTGAAGGGATGTTTCCTTCAACATGAATCATCGAAACGGCATTTTTTATGTGTGCGGCAATATTAAAGATGCTTGCAGGGCTGCTGGGAAAATCAGGCAAAAGCAGTCTGAGCAGCACGATCAGCCATAGCGCATGCTGAAGGCGGGCACTCAGATGACGGTAAAACAATTTTTGGATGGCCATCACGAGCAGGGCAACTGCGCTAGCCGCTAGCGTGGAATAGAAAAACCATAAAAAAACGTTGCATAGGATCTCCATGTTTTTTTACCTCTTCGCTGGACTTTGGCGATCTGCAGCCTCTGTCCCTATCGTTTTTCTTCCTTTTTTCCTTCCAGTATCTTCTTCAGATGCTCAATCTCCTTCTCGGACCAATCGACCTCTTCCAAAAAGTTGGTTACCATCAGCTTTGCCGCTCCGCCAAACACTCTGTTTACAAAGGACTTGCTTTCCGCTTTGACACATTCTGTTTCCGAAACCATCGGGTAGTACAGATAACTTCTTCCCGACCGCTCAAATCTGATTGCCTTTTTCTTCAAAAGCCTGTTCAGAAAGGTGCGAACCGTCTGATCACTCCACTCGATTTCAACCGGCAGTTGAGCTGCGATTTGCTCGGCGGTGATCGGATTTTGCTTCCAAATCACCTTCATGATTTCCCACTCAGATTCGGATATTCTCGGAATATCGGACACGTGCTGCACCTCCTGTCGCTTGAGAATTTAAATTTACAAACGTAAAAACAAACGAATAGGTTAGATTTTACAAGTGTAAATTTAATTTGTCAAGGAGTGAGGAGCATCATTTCTCCCGGAAATATCGCTATTTGATTTTGGGCGGCGGCGCACTTTCCACTCAGAAGCCAACAAAAAAGGGGCTGATCGCCCCAAATCGTCTTTGCTATCCAGTAAACAAAGTTGCTTTTCCAGTTCCCGACGCTGCTACAAAAACCGCCGATGCACCTTTTTCCCGTCATACGTAAACTGTACAGGCCGATCCTCGATCACCGTTTCGAGATGAACGTTTTTCCCCCACATCCGGTAGATGTAAGGAATCGTCTTCTCCACGTATTTGACATCCAGCTCCAGTCCTTCGAAATAGTGCTTCAGGTACAGCTCGCCTGCCCGCAGGTAGTCGCCGTCGTGGACCATGACGTACGGAAAGCCGCCGTTGACGCGGGTGACGGCGAGACCATCCCGGACATCCTCCCACGCTTTGTCGGTTACGACCCACTCGTTTCCCTGCTTGCCGAACATGTACAGATCCAGTTTGCCGACCAGTTCCTTCGTCAGGTAGTTCCGGATAAAGCTAATGTCAGACTCCAGCTCGCGCACTTCAAAAATCTTGGTTCGCCCCTGCCCCGGCACCCGTCCGAAACGCTCCTGCTCTTCCTTTGTCGGATTGTCCCAGCGCCGTTCAATGTCTTCAAAAATTTTCAATCCCAAATGATACGGATTGATGCTCGTCGGGGAAGGCTGAATGACTGAGGAGTGCAGCTTGGCAAATTCAATCGTCTCCGCCTCCGTCAGGTCCAGCTCGCGCAAAATGCGCATGTGCCAGTAGGAGGCCCAGCCCTCATTCATGATCTTCGTCTCCAGCTGCGGCCAGAAATACAGCATCTCATCCCGGACGATGGTCAAGACGTCGCGCTGCCAATCCTCCAACACCTGGCTGTGCTCCATGAGAAAGAGCAGCAGGTCTTTCTCTGGTTCCGGCGGAAATTTGCGCGCCTGCTTCTCCGGCTCCGCCTCCTCTTCTTCACGGTCCAGCTTCCACAAATCGTCGTACGGGGTGCTGCGCTGGGCTTTGGCTGCCGGTTTATTCCCCGCCTCCTCGATCTCCCGCTTCCATCTGAGCTTGGGCCGCAAAAGGCTCGGGTCGATATGCTCCTGCACGGCCAGGCAGGCATCGAGCAGGGATTCGACCGCTTCTTTCCCGTGCTCGATCTCGTATTGGCGGATGCGCTCCGAGCTGGCGGCCATGCTCTCTACCATGTCCCGGTTGGTGTTGGAGAAGCGGGCGTTGTTTTTGAAAAAGTCGCAATGCGCCAAGACGTGGGCGACGATGAGCTTGTTCTGGATCAGAGTGTTGCCGTCGAGAAGGAAGGCGTAGCACGGATTGGAATTGATCACCAGCTCGTAGATTTTGCTCAGGTTGAGGTCGTACTGCAGTTTCATTTTATGGAAGGATTTCCCAAAGCTCCAATGCGAAAAACGGGTCGGCATCCCGTACGCGCCAAATGTGTAAATGATGTCGGCCGGGCAAATTTCGTACCGCATCGGGTAAAAATCGAGGCCGAAGCCTTTGGCAATCTCGGTAATTTCGTCTATGGCACGCTCCAGTTCTTTGCGCTCTTCATTGGTCATGCTGTTGTCCCCCCAAGTCTTTCCGTCGTTACTCATATGTATATGGGGAGAACTTGGGATTAGATGAGGGGTGGTGAGTAATTTTTCAGAAAAGAAATGGTTTACTAATCAGAGGCTATCCTATACAAGCTTGTTAAACTAGCCTATGTTGTTCTTAAGCCGTTCCACATTAAAAAAGCGAAAAGCAATTAAAAAAAGCAATGTGTATACAAAGAAGAGGAAAAAATAGGGGAGTCGAACTGACCATTCGCGTCCGACCAAAAGTTCTCCCCCGCTGACTAAAGCTCCTCCTAGGAAGGCCCCAATCGAACTAATCCCCAGTGATAAAAAACGAAACACTCCGTTTACGCGTCCTAATAGTTCATTTGGCACCAACCGTTGTCTTATAGAAACACTTATAATGTTCCATACCACAACAAAAAAAGCAGAAATCGTATATAACACGCCAACAATCGCCCAATGACTACTTAATCCCGTACAACCATATCCCAAACCCATTACTGCAATTGCCAGCAGGATGCTATTTCTCGTTCCTATTTTATTTTTGATTTTGGATACGAACTGACCGCCAAGAATGCTGCCTATTGTAGCTACTGATATAAGTACACCAAATCCAAGGGCATTCAAATTTAGAACTTCCTTCATAAAAAAAATCTGTACCGCAGTGATGGAAGAGAATGGGCCGGTCATACCTATTGAAAAAATCGCTAAAGCTCTAAGTAAAGAGCTATTCTTGACAAGGCGTATTCCCTCCATAATGTCTGACCGAAAGCTCAGATGTTTCCTTTTCTCAACTATCTGATCGGAGCCTCGCAAAGCCTTTAAAAGAGGAATTGAGCAGGTTGAAGTTACGGCATCAATGACAAAGGGAAGTGGTAGCCCGATCATAATGAGCATCCCTGCGAGCGCCCCCCCTAGAATATCGCTAGTTATCAATTGTGCTGTGGAGAAAAGTCCATTAGCACGCTCTAGTTGTTGTTTTTCTACGATTATCGGAACTACAGTCTGTATCGTACTGTCAAACATGACCTTTGCCGCACCGAAAAGAAACGTAACAATTATTAAAAGCGGCAAACTCACCCATCCTCCTATAGTAGCAAAAGCAAGGATAGATATCGTTATTGCTCGTATCGTACTTGAGATAATCATTAATACATTACGTGGAAATCGGTCAATAATCACACCAAAGGGTAGACTCAACAGAAGCCATGGTAACCGGAAGCAAACGGAAACTAGAGAAATAAACATTGCGTTGCTCGTAATCGTTGCAGCAAGCCAAGGGAGTGCGTTAAAAGTAAGTCCATCACCCAAACTCGTCATAGAAATAACTGCAAAGAGACGACGAAATGAAGCACCGAGTGTTTGTTTCTTTTTTTGCTTCTCTACTTTCTGAAGTGACTGCATCTTGTCCTCCCTATCCCTCCTCATTTCAGTATTTCCCTTCTTATCCCAGTTTAAGTTGCTTTACCATATGCTCAATATCAACCACCCATTCTTTATAATGGGCATACGGGTTTGCAACCATTGCCAGCAGTTGCCATAACGCTTGGTTAACAAACCATTCTTTATTTAATTTTATTAATTTTGCATTATCTTCAAGTATCCACTTTATGTACCACTCAAGCCCTCTCGGTTCTTCGAACGCAAAAGCACCCATGGCTGTAGGTACAAAGGTGCTTTCTGGTGCATTAATCTCAATTAGCCGTTCAGTAACTGCGCGAGATCTTTCAGCGTCATATATTAATTGTCTTAACTCACTTGATTCTATTTTAGGATAACCAATGTCTAGTAACACGCTATTGATTTTGTTAACTAATCTAGGCCATCTTCGTAACATTTCTGCGTCTATTTCTTTCATACCAGTAGCTAACATTCCATCTCTAAAAAAATGCAACTCTTCAAGGTTTTTCGCATAATTTAATCTATGTGGGATTAATTCTACAATAATTCGATCTATATCATTTAAAGTATAGCTAGATTTACGCTTATGGATGTTCAATACACGCTGTTTATTAGCAATAAATGTAATATTTCTACGATAAGGTAATAAATGTACGCTCTTAAAGTAATTTTGTATAATTTGGGCAAGCTGCACATGAACAGTTCTTCCCTCAAATGGCCTTAAATGTTGTGGAAGCCCCCAAGAATTAAAGAGAACCACTCCTTCAGGAGTAAGAATTTCAGTTACCATGCTCCAAAATTCGTTTTCCAATACAAATGATGGATATCCTTCATCTGTATACAAGTCAATACATACCACATCAAAGGGAGTAGAAAAATATTCATTAACGCGAGCCCCATCTCCATGTACATATTTAATTTTCCGACTCACTTCTGGAAAGTAATCCTTAATGATAGATTTACAAGCATTTAATACGTGAGGGTTTAAATCAACTGCAGTTATTTCCACATCATCATTTCCTATTAACAGGGGTCGCAGAGCCCCCCCGTACCCCAACCCAAGCATCAATATCTTTTGGGCTGATTCGATGAATCCTGCTATCGCAAATTCATCACTCTGATTGCCTACAAAAATACGATCATTTACGATAAGAGATTCAATAGTATGGAGAAGAATTTTTTTTGAACTGTAAAGTCCCGAATTCACTTGAGAGTCCAAATATATCACTTCCTTATTTAAGAACCTCGAGTATCTGCTCTCGATAAATCTACACCTTCAGAGAAGGAATCTTTTAGGTCTATACCCCAAATGTTAGCTCCCCACAATTCAGCTCCCCTAAGTGCGGTACCATTCAAAATTGCTTTCCTAAGTTCGGCCCTCCGTAAATTTGCTCTACGAAGGTCGGCTTTCGTCAAATTAGCTCCAAATAAGTTCGCTTCCGTAAGGTTACAACCTTGTAAATTGGTTCCAATGAGGCTTGATCCCTTTAAATTAGCCCGTTCAAGGTCGGCACCTTGTAAATCGCTATTATTTAAGTTTACTCCTCTTAAATCAGCACCTTTTAATTGTGCCCCTCGTAAGTTAATAAATGCTAAATCAAGGTCTTGACCATACTTTCTAATGAGTGTGTTTCCGTCGATGATATTAAAAAGTTTTGCCTTGGTAACTTTTACAGTATCTTCATTTTCCCAATATATATCATCTTGAGCAACTTCCATTGCTACCAGTATGCTTAAATGTAGCGCCTGTTTAGAAAGTGCTTTTGGATTCTTAGCTAATACTAGGTTATTAGTCATTTTTTCTAAAATGAATTGATTAAGTTCTTGCCCATTATTAATCGCCTTTAAGAACAGCCTAACTCCTTCTTTCTCAAAACCAATATTTTCAGCAACAAGGTCTAACAAGCTCTTCATTTAAGACTACTCCTTTAAACGTGTTAATATCGTATTCACGGCTGTTGTCGTATTTATACCGAAAAAATCTGTGTAGTAAGTATCTACAACAAATTGATTATTCATTTCTTTTGCCCATTCGAGGACAACATCCTGTTTCCTTAAACTATCTTCAACAACAAGATAATCATTTGGGGTTAAGACATTTCCTAAGTATCGAAGTACAGTAAGCACCTCAAAATGTGCATCTTCAATGATAAGAAGAGGTTTTGGTAATGACAAAAGTCTTTCTTGAGGTAGTAGACGATGTATTTCACTAACATTTCCTTGCCTAAACTCAATATTTTTTGGTATGCTACCTGGGTAGTTTTGATCAATTCCTACTATGCATGCCTGTAGATTAAACAAATCCGACATGTCTTTTAACCAGCATAAACTTGCATAAGTAGAGCCAATCTCAATAATTGTAGCTGGTTTTATTTCACTTAACATCATCTGATAAATTGCTAAGTCATAAGTACTTTTAAATAGCGGATAGCCTTTCCAGTGAAAACAATTGCTCACCCCTTGACTGCAAAGGCGGTTATATCCATCCAAATCACTAAATGGTAGCCTCGTAATTCTGGAAACAACTTCTACATATCTGTTCTGACCAGATAATGATAAAGTATCTATTGCACGCTCTAAAATTTTGGTGCTTAACTCGTCTTGCATTTTATTTTCTAAAAACGCATTTCCTTCTGATAAAATAAGATTGTCAAAAAAAGTAGCGATACCGTTTTGTTCGTTTTTTACTTTTCCCCTGTATCTTTGAATGTACTCCTGAAGAAAAACTAGTTGGTTAGACACGCTATTCTTTCACCTTGCATCTTTAAAGAAAAAGTTTTGAGTTAAACGCGAATCATTAATGGAGCTACCAAATTTTTGAGTTATCCCATGAAAATACTTCTTTCCTGGAAAAAGAATTAATCGATTAAAGCGAATTGGAATTTCAAAAATTAGTTCCCATGCTTCTATATTATTAGATTGAGGGTATACATATTTTCGGTCAAACTCTTGTAGGTCGTTACATTCGTATTGATGCATTTCATCTAAATTTTCTGGCACTTTCAAGAGACCAGTCTGACGATGTCGATAAATGCCTAAACCGCCTTTACAATTTTCGTCAAGTGTAAGGTACACAACACCTGTCCAATCAACATAATCCAAATGAACACTTGTCGGTGCAATATCATATTTAGTTGAATAACGAAATTTTCCGAACACAAACTCCTCCGGTGAAACTTCAATTGAGCTCCCAACCAAACTTTCAAACTTTTCTTTATGATCAGAAGAAAAATAAGCCTTTGTACTTTCTGCACCAGGAAAATTTTGGTGATACCCGAAATTAGTATACTCTACCCTTAATGCAATTTGGCGCACCTTGTCGGGTTCTGTGTAAAATCCATCAATTATGATAATATCTTTAGGTAACATTTATTAAGAAACCTCCTCTTTAAAAATCATTTAGCTCTAAAAAGAAAAAATTATGTGTTAATCGGCAATTCTCGAGATTATCTCCGAATCCTCCTAGCGGTGCATGATACAACTCTCGTCCACGGAATAAAACTAATCTGTTGTACACGGGACTAACAAACGATACTAATTCCCATTTTGAAAGATCAGCTTGATCATTATGGATAATTTGACGCTCAAACTCACAGGCATCTTCAAAACCAAGTTCTCTTGCTTCACGATCGGTTGGTGGACCTTCTAAACCTGTTGCTTTATGTCGAAAGAATCCCACACCTTTGTCCATAGGAGCGTTTGGAGTGAGAAATATCATGCCAGCCCAATCAATCGCGTCTGCGTGTACTTTAGGTAATGATCCGGTTTCTTCAGTTATGAGTCTAAATCCTCCAAATGTAAATCGGTCAGTATCTACATCAATTTTTCTCCCAATTATTTGCTCAATTTTTATTTTTAATCCTTCTGAGCTGAATATTTTATGACTTTGATATCCGGGGTAATTAAATTTCGCAACACTAGCGTATTGATCTTGTAAAGCTAATTTTCGAATAACATCAGGCTTAGTGTAAAAATCTTCAACAATTATAACTTTCGTTTCCATAATATGGCCTCCTATTTTATTTCTTCAAAAAAGAAACGCTGCAATAATCGTGAATCTGTAACACTTTTACCGAATCCTTTTCCCCCGCGATGAAACATTTTTCCTCCACGTTTTAAAATAAGCCGATTGTAACGTGTAGGAATAAACATAGTTGTTTCCCATGCATCCACATTTGTTTTGTTTGGTTTATATACTTGCTCCACCCATTGTTCAAAAGATTCAAACCCGTTCTTAGAAAGCCATTCTTTGTTAGGCGGTCCCATTAATCCGGATTCTTTATGCCGGCACAAAGAAAGACCACCATTGCCAACCATTTCATTAGGAGTAAGGTAAATAAGGCCGACCCATTCAGCATCATCATAATGTGTAGAATGATGCAGATCATCTCCTTCAGGAAAATAGTTAAAAGTCCCAAAGCCATAGCGAATTGGATCAACTTGAATTGATATCCCCAAAATTTCCTCGAAGCGCTTTATTAAAGTATCTGTGTAATACAGTTTTTGAGTTTCAAAACGTAGACCTTTTTTTAAATAGTCTTTTCGATTTATCGCAAAACTACGTACATCATCAGGTTTATCATAAAAATTATCAATAACTATTAAATCCAATGCCATTGAATTCTCTCCTTTTTATGATTATGAAGACTGCTAGAAGGAGAGGTTTAATGTTCCCCTCTCCTTCCACACTTTCTACCTTAGTTATAGTGCGATTGTAAATACCTCTTCTACTTCTTTTTGTTCCTGTTCAGATAGTGGTGTCAAGGAAGTGATTAATGGCATGTTGTTTTCGGATGTTCGAGCATACACATCAGTGTCAAATGTTTCCAGTTTCTTTTCACTCATTCTAACTGCCTCCTCATCATTTTTATCCCATAGGGGATTATGAAAATAATACACAAATTTCATACCTGAATTTTCAAAAAATTTTAACTAGATTTAATCTTTAACATCGTTAACTCCTATTTAGAGTTAACGCATAGGGAACTGAAAATTAATGGAAGTATACAAATACTTAATTATTTGGCATTTTGAGTAAAAATTAAAATAAAAAAATGATTCCAAGAGCTATTTTTACAGAGAGCCAATTCTCGAGTTTATGGCGTATGGCCAGAAATCCAAGGCAGTTTCCCACCATACCCGATTTCAGGATTACATCGATTTAATTAGCATTAGTAAACAGAAAAGCTTACGGCGGCTCGTCCCCCTCCCTTCAAAAAAAAGGCGCCCTACCCGGACGCCGCCCCATCGACATAAAAACCCGTATCCCCACAGGCTGTCGTTACTTCTGAATCATGTCGCGTACACCTGTATAGATGAGTGCAGCGGAAAATACCAGCATTGCGATAATTCCCAATCCATCTACGACGGGATTCAGGCCAGAGAGGAAGGAACCTTCCAAAGGAGTTTTCAGGAAAGCGTAGCCGCCGATCAAGCCGCCAACAAGCGAGACCCATTTGTTCATCTGTGATTCACCTCCCGTTCACCCAGCTCTAACTTCTGCCGGATTTACTACACCCTATGCGAGAGGTGGCCAAGCGGTTTGGACAGGAGTATAAGGCGCGTTCATCATTTTGCAATTGGGCAGGGCTCTCCTCGTAGGGTACAATAGAAGAGTGAGTTTTTTATTTGACCATCCAACTCTTAAAGGAGCGATATACGTTGCGTACCTTTCTTTTGCTGGGCGCGATCAACGGGTTTTTGTCCGTTGCCCTCGGCGCATTTGCAGCCCACGGCTTGAAGCAAAAGCTGGACGAGTATCTGCTCGGCGTTTTTCAGACCGGCGTTACCTACCAGGCCACACATGCCCTCGCCTTGATCGCGGTTGCCCTGCTCATCAAGTTTTTCCCCGGCTCTTCTACGCTGACCTGGGCAGGCTGGTGCTTCTTCTTCGGGATTGTCCTGTTCTCCGGCAGTCTCTATGTCCTCGCCTTGACCAACATCAGGGTGCTGGGTGCGATTACCCCATTCGGGGGCGTGCTGTTCCTGATCGGCTGGGCGCTGCTTGCGGTCCAGGCGTGGAAAACAGCAGCTTGACCAGATCCCCAACTTTGCACCAAGCGGCTTCTTCTTTGACGGAGAAGCCGTTTTCCATATCTGCTTTAGCTGGAAGATGCGTAAGATCCATACGAAGGAAAAGAGTTTTCGGGCAATACGTTTTGCCAGGGAGATGATGCCAATTGCGTCCCGGCCATCCCGTCTCCATCCGAGTTTGTGGAAAATGCCATGCGCTATCAGTACGGGGGCACCTGCTACTCTTTGCACGCCAGTTTCCTCGCTCTGCTCGCGAACGCTCGGCTTCGAAGCCCATCTCGTGCAGGTCGCAAGCGATCACGCGGCGATCATCGTCAGACTGCCCGAGCTGAACGGAGAAGCGGTATACGTGGACATCGGCTCGGCTGCTCCGCTGTTTCAGCTCGACCGCAGCCGGTCTGTTTCACTCAAAAACAACTCGCTTTTCATTACCTGGCTCGATGGCCGTGAAGAACAAACCCGCCTCGGCTCTATAGACGAAATGGAGGAAGCCGCAGCCGCAGAATTCGGGCTGCCGCGCCTTCCTGTTCGCCAGGCGGCGATGATCCTGCGCAAACGGGGAGTGGACATCTTCAGCGAAAATGCCTAGCACGGCAACCGGGCCTTTGCCATATCCTGTAGGTGAGTTTCCCCGAAGGAGCGAACCAGATGGCAAAACACCCGTTTTCTCATCAGCCGCCTTACTTTTTCGGCATGACGGACATGGACATGTACATGCAAATGGGCTATTATCCCTATCCGGGACAAACTTCCGGAGAACATCCCGACGCGAACACTGCTATCCCTTTGCCTACCGCCATGGCGATGCAATGCAAATACTACCTCGGCCAGACTGAACCTTTTACAGCGGGGGGCGGCAATCCTGCCTGGGCGGCGCTGGTCAATCCGCTCCGCTCTGAAGTCCATCTGTTCGTAAACGAGTTTGTGATCACGAACCGATCTGCCTCGCATTCGGCCGAGGCCCAGCTTTGGTTCGGCAAAGCCGCTTCTCTTGGGGATGCAACCGTCTCCCAGCTGGTAACACCCGGATTTGTACAGCTTTCACCCTGTCCACAGCCTCAAGGTCAAATCGCCTACCATTCCGCCCCGCTTCGGATTAGCGGTACCGCGTCCGCCACGCGGATCATTTCTCCGAGCTCGTCCGCAGCCGCGGAAAAAGCCGGGCATTGGATATTGGGCCCCGGAACAGCTCTGGTGTTTTTCTTTTCCGGAGAGAGGGCAGCCGTCGATTTGGTCGTTTCGTTTGGCTGGTGGGAGCAGCCGATTTACCGCTGAAAACCGCTGCCTTGGCTAGCGGTTTTTTCATTCCCGCATGCCCCTTCCTTCCGGATTGAACAAAAGCGGGCTTAACGTGAGGTCCGACCGAAATCTATACGATTTGTTCCGAATAACGTCACTTCGGCCACCTTTTGATGAATGTCCTCTTCCTTCTTCCTCCCAGGTACAGCGTGATCGCAAGCAGCACCAAATCAAGCTCGTATCCGCTTTTTCCCGCGCTTCCCATCAAGCCGTTTTGCCATTTGACCGTCAGGATGGCGCCGACCATGATGACTGCCAGCGCCCATGCCGCATAACGGGTGGCTACGCCGAGGATCAACGCCATTCCTCCGATCAGTTCTACGGCCAAAACCGGATAGACCAGCCATTCCGGCAAACCGTAGCCGACAAACGATTCCCCGACCGGCCCGATCCCCTTTTTCAGCTTCGCCAGCCCGTGCGCCCAGAAAACCAGCCCGGTTACGAACCGCATAAATAAATATGTCGCCTGCTCGATTCCGCTTCTCCACGATACAGCTGCCGCGTCTTTTTCCGCTGTCCGCTTCAGCATTTGCCGCCGCCTCCCGTTCTTTTTTCTACTACTGTATGCTCCCGGCCGGACAAACAGAAAAACCCGAACAGAAAAGTCCGGGTGCTTGCTGCATTTCATAACGATTCGGTTCTGCTTTGTCAGATGTCATCCGTATACGTTTCGTCGACTGTCCGGCTCAATCGGCGGATACCGGACAGGCCAGCCTGCGCTGCTTTTTTTCGTAAAGGCTGCGTCCTGCTCCGTAAAACGCCAGACTGATGACAGCGAGCGCCGCCATGACAAGGAACATGACAGGTCCTCCGTATGCGGATAAAATCATGCCCCCGGCCCATGGACCCAAAAAATTTCCTAACTCGCTGAAGCTTTGCGCCCCGTAGTAGGTTCCCCGCATGTGCGGTGGAGAAATCTGATCGATCTGTGCGTATTCAGTTGGAACGATCAAAATTTCGCCAAGAGTGAATACAATCATCGCAATAATGAACCAACTCCACTCCTCGGAAAGGGCAAAACCTACTTCCCCCGCGGCCATCAGCAGGGCCCCGCCGACCATCCGGCGAAAGAGCGTGAAGCGCTCCGCCCATCTGGTCAAGGGAGCTTGCACAAGCAATACAGTCACGCCGTTGACGCTCATCATGACGCTGAACAAAGCCACCCCCTCCCTGATATTGTGCCGCAAATACTGGGAAAGGGTGACAGACATCTCACCGTGAACCGTGACCAGCAACACTCCTCCTAGCACGAACATCAGCAGGACGGCATCGCGGCTTAACACTTGCCACATTTGCACCAGTTTCGGTTTTTCCGATTGCCGATCGGCCGCGTCGCCTACACGGTACTTCTTGCAAAAATACCCGAGCAATCCAGCGAACAGCAAATACGTGATGGCGGTCAGCACAAACGTGAAGCCACTCCCCGCTATACCGAGAAAGGCCCCCAACATCGGCCCGATGGAAAAGCCCAGGTTAACCGCCAAATACCGATTTGCAAAGACGCGAAACCGTCTCTCTTCCGGTGTCAAATCGCCCATCAGCGCTTTTGACACAGTGCCGAAAAAAGAACTGGCCAAGCCCCGTAAAATGCTATTCGCAAGGAGTATCAACGGATCGTTCGTGACGACAAATCCTGCGAATGCGGCTGCCATTAGAAGCATGGAGAAAAGCATCAGCTTCCGCCGCCCGAACAAATCAGACAGCAGGCCGCCCAAAAATCCGCCGACCATTCCAGCCAATGGACCAGCCCCGATAATCACGCCGATCTCCGCCGGTGACATCGCCGTCGTTTCACTCAGCATGATAGCCAAAAACGGCATGCTCATCGACTGCGTCAGCATGACGAAAACAGTTCCCGCCATCAAGAGATGGACAACGGGATGCTGGGTGGACCACGCTCGTTTCAGCATATTCATCGCTCGTTTCCTCCGCCATGGATGGATTGCGACAGGATGTGCGGCAGCTTGGCAAAGACCGCATCACGTATACTGTAGCCCTGAATGGTGGAACCGTCTGTATAGTGGGCCCGGATCAGGCCCGCTCTGCGCAATGCTGTGACATGGTGGTGAACGGTGCTTTTGGCAAGGCCCACGGCGGCCTGCAGCTCGCCCAGTGTGCACATGTTCCGCGCCAGTGTTTGGAGAATGATGAGACGCTTCTCATCGGCAAGGCACTGGGTAATCGTCAAGAGCTGCCTCAAAGGGTCCTGCTTGACAATTCCTCCGTCGATGACCGGGTACAACACTGTCGCCATGCCTCGATAAAAATCAAGAATGGTCGCGGGTGTGCAATGAGCCTGCGGGATAAGCACGACCCGCTTGAGACTGGCCGTCGGCTCGATCCAGATGCCATTGGTCGCTTCATCGATCAAGACCGGCGCCTCGACGCTGTTGGAACGTTCCTGAAAATACCCGGCGCTTTTTTTCAAGCAAGCTAGTACGGTTTCTTCCTGACGGGAAAAGTAATGCTCATTCCAACGGGACAAAAGCAAGAGCGACCGATCGCGAATGTCCGCCAGATTGAGCGGAATGGAATCGACCCATGGAGCCATTCGCTCGTACATCTCTCCGGCAGGCAGCGATCCCAGCCAGTCGAGGAACTCACCGACCGTTTCTTTGCGGGGCGACTGGGCAGCCAAAAGCACGATCCGGTGAAGCACCTCCCAGCGCTCATCCTCAAGCTCTGCGGCAAAGGAGGGGGGCAGCATTTGCTTTGTTTTTTCCCTCCAATCCGAGTCGAGATGAAAGCTCTTGGCTTCCTTTTGATGGACGTAGGCGTAAAAGCTGGCTATGCATTCGTAGACGGGAGAATATTCGATTTGTATAGAATATAAACTCTTCATTCGATCACCATCGAACATTATTTTTGATAAATCCACTTTACCTTGACTGCTTGATTTTTGTCAATAGGAGCAAGTGACAACTGCTGGCTGTCGGCCGGCTTCCCTGTCTACGATCGGTACAGAAAGGCCATGGTATGCCTGATCATCTTCATTTTTAAAAATCGATTGCGGTTTTCATGTTGACGAATACGAGCAGGAAATATATACTAAACACGATATTGATAATGATAATCGTTATCATATATTTTTTTATTTGGAGGTCTCTTATGAAATCTACACTTTTCAAACGGTTTTACAGCACAACTCTGATCACCGCTTTACTGTCTGGGTCCCACATCGCAATGGCCGCCCCTCCGGCTGCGCATGCTGAACAGGCCAATGCAGCCAAATTAACGCTTGACCAAGCGGAGGAGAAAGCGCTTAGCAGCAGCGTCGACCTGGCATTGCTGCGGCTCGACGCCGATTCCACCTACTATAAGACGCGTCAGACTCTGCAAGAAAAAAGCGCCATCAAGAGCAACTCGATAAAAAAGCTTGATCAAGCGAAAAAGAAATACGAAGATATGGCGAAGGCCCGCAAAGACCTGGTTCTTGGTGAGGCCAACATGAAAGCGCAGGAAAATACGCTGCGCCTGCAGGTGCAAAAAGCTTATCTGGAGCTGCTCTATATCGAGGCTCAGATTGATCTGCAACAGCAAAGCATCAAGCGGCAATTCTGGTCCTCGTCACCTGGCGAAGCCACCGAAAAAAACGTCGGCGATCTTAAAACCAGCCATAAACAAGCCCTGGCCAAGCTCAACGAACTGTTGAATGAAAATCCTGCCAAAGAGTGGAAGCTGGCAGCCGATGACTTGACCGATTACAAGCTGCCCCCGCTGGAGGAAATCCAGCAGGCCGCTCATGAAAAGCGTCCGGACATGGTAAAGGCGAGAGCTGAGAAGGAGTTTGCCCAGGCTAGAATCGATTACCTCAATGATTATTCTGCCTTGAGTACCTACTTGGGGAAAATTGCAAAAAACGACGGAATAAAAGCAGACCTTGTCATCCAGAGAACAAAAGAGAAAGCGGATCAGGAAATAGCGGGAAACTATCAGAAGGCAGTTACGGCCAGACAAGCTTTGGAAGAAAGCAGTAAAAGCAGGAAATCGGGGGAGAAGCGTTATCATGAGGTTCTTTCCAACTATCGCAATGGGAATGCAGCCCTTTCGGAGTTGATCGAGCAAGAGGGCAAATTGTTAGAGGTAGAGACAAAACATGCGGAATGCATGTATCAATACCATACAGCCGTAGTCACTTTCAAACATTCGATCGGTTATTAAACGTCTGACCCTTTCGCAAACAATCCGGAGACAAATGAGCCAAGTAGACGGAAAACCGGTCTGGCAAGCCTTTGAATAAGCCCATCAATAGAAGCGCGAAAAAGGTTTCATCTCCTTACCAGGGACAGCTTTTTCCAGGATTAAACAAAGTCGGGAAGCGTAACGAAGTTCGAACGCAAGACGCTTTCGTTTAGGAAAAAGAAGCCTGGTAGGGATGAAACCTCGCGCCATAAATCTCGTGCTGTCATTTTTGTGCTGGAATATTTAACAAAATAGCACAAGGAGAACTGTGAAAAACAGGTATGCAGCAGGTTATATTGCCTCAATGCTTATAATGATCTCTGGCTTCATAAGCTTGCTAGCAAATTAGCCTCGTCTGCGTCTATCATTTTACCTGCTCTTCTGTTATTTGGAGGAATCTGCTTCTTTATTTCTTTCAGCATAGCCATGAAAAATAAAAGTTTTCCAACCGACCTCCCTCTCATGTTTTCTCTTCCGAAGTCCAAAATCCCCCGACAGCAAAATAAAAAACACGGGAAAGCCCCGTGCACCAATTCTGTTCAAACAAAAGGCGGATTCCACATTTTTTTCCTCCAGCCCATTTTCAGAGAAACGACATTCAGTTCCCGAACGCGCTGATATTCCACTTTTCCCGTATAGAAGTGCCGGTCTGTTTCCACTACGAAACGCCAGTAAAACGGGTGAAAACCGGGGATCACATGATACGCGCCGTCCAGGCCAAACCGGTCCTTTACACGACGAACCAGCAGCTGATGGTGACAAGCCCGCCCGACAATATAGCCAAAGGACGCCAGATAGACAATCGAGAAAATCGTTCCCGGCTCTCCGCCAAAAAACAGCCACCGTACCGCCGCACCGGCATGGAGCACAAACAGGAAAGGCTCAAAAATGGCGAGGATGTCGAGATGAACCCAGCGCTGCGAAAACGGACGCAGACACTGAACGCCGTACGTATTCAGCATATCGAGAAAAACGTGCAGGACGACCGCCAGAAAGGCCCACAAATACAAGAGCATAAGATGCGCCCACAATCCGCTGAAGGCCGATACCGATAACGAAATGACGGCCGGCCACAGAAATAGGGCCGGAATGGAGTGTGTTATGCCCCGGTGATAACGGATGTAGGTCGTCGCCCCTTTTACCCTGACGACCGTGTCAAAGTCGGGTGCGTTTGAACCGATGACCGTCGCGGCCATGACTGCTTGCGCCAACGCCGGATCGCTTGCGACGCTCGGACTCAAATGGGCCAAGCCTCCCAATGTTACTCCCAGCAACAGATGACTCCCCGTATCCATGTCGATCCCCCCGAGACGTTTTTGCTCGCAACAGCAGCTCTGTCCCATATCCAACAGCCCTCTCTCTATACTGTACGGAACATTCGTAATCGTATTATCAATGCCAGGTAAAGGTTTCTTTAAGAAAGCGCGAAGCCGCGTGTTTCGGTACCACAAGACCAAAAAAACCGCCAGGGCATGGTGACCCTGACGGTCCTTTTGGAGCGGAAACGCATCGTACGGAAAGAACTCACGCGAAGAAAGGATAAGCTGCCAGCTCCTCCGCTTCCTTCGACTCGCCCCGGTTCAAGGCGGAGGCGGTCCGAGCACCGACCGCTAGTAGCTGATCAACGCTGCCATAAGCAATCCTGCCGCGATGCTCAAGCGGGAGGCAAAAATACCGACCGAAACATTCCCGTTTGGAATTTCCGAAACGACTTTAAAGGGAGTAAGCCATTCAAACAAGTAAAAAACAAGCACTTGAAAAACCACGCCGACAATGCCCCAGATCAACAGATCCAGCAAGCTTACGGAATGGTAGACCGCAGACCCGAGTACAATCGAAAGCCCGATTATTTTTCCCCCGAGATCATGGGCCGCCGCTTTGGCTGCAGCCATTTTTTTCGGGTCGTCCGTCTGCGATCCATTCTTGATCAGTTCAAATTCCTTGTACGGAGTCGTAAAGGTAAATACAAAAATCCCCACTGCCAATATCGGAATGGTTACTGCCAGATAAGCAAGAAAGTTCAATAGATACGCTGCTTGCGAGTCCATGTCGCTCTCCTCTCCCCTCTCTATTCTTTTATGCCTACAGGCAAATAGTAGGACATGTTGTTGGTGATCGGCCCTCCGACGCGAGCGATGATCGCGGATGGCTCTCCGCCAATCAAAAACGAGCCCCAGAGCAGCCGCCCTTCGCGTTGCCCATCAGATGTGCTTACTGTGACAACGGGAAGCTCCACTCGCTTTTGGTACATCATCTGCTGGTCCCAGTAAAACTCCTCCTGGTCTTTCTCCGCAACGGTGCCGTCCGCATCGAACAGCGCGACGCCGCCCCCTTCCCGCCCGAAGACAGGCTTGGTAACGTATGGGGCAGCCCCCGCGAATCGGTTTTCAAAATAGGTCGGCAGCATATAGCTGGAAATAATGCCATGCTCCTCATGGGTTAAAAACTCATCCGCTTCATGCAAATTCCAGATCAGGGCCTGAATAGCCTTTGATTGGAGCAAAAAGGCGGAAGGCGGATTGATGATCGCCAGCTTTTTATCCGCGATCAGTTGAAGCACGTGCGCGCCGGTCGGGTAGCCGTCCTCGTCTCGCTCCCCCGCTAGCTTTTCCAGGGCATGCAGGCGGTAAAGCACGTCGACAGGCGTGAGGTCCTCGCCATCGAGCACGTACAGCCGATCCTCGCAGACACGCAACTGCTCAAGCCCGGCAAAACGGGCGGGCAATCCTGACTTCTTCAGAAGATAGAGCGTCGTCCCTTTGTCTTCTTCGTGCCAGTCAAGCGAGCTGAACCAGATGTGCTCCGTCTGATACCCTTGCCTCCGGTAAGCTTCCAGCATGTTCTGAAATGCCCGAGCAATGCCCTGCTCCATTCCCCGGTTCGGATTTTTCCGTCCAAAAAAACGGCAAGCGTACTCATTGACGCAAAAAGCCTCGACAATCCCTGTCGGGGTATCGCTGTTGTACTCCAGCATTTTCAAGCCCTCTGTTGTCTGGGCAAAGTCGAAGCGGCCGACGACCGTCGCAGGGACCTGGGGAATGACGGTTCGCACCGCCCGTAGAGCGGGCTCGGGGACACCGAGTTCAAGCAAGAGGGTATCGTCGGCTTTTTGCAGGACGGGCACTGCTTTTGCAAAAACGCGGTCCAATTGACTCGTCGCGTAAGACAACTCCTGACGAAATTCGTCCGTAACAAGGCGAATATCGGCCAAAGCGTACTCTTCTCCATACATCCGATCCCATGTGAACACGCCCTCTGCCCTAAGAGGACCATATAAACGTTCCCGTTCGCTGTTGTGTGACGCTGTCATCGCTCGCGCTCACCCCGAACTGGACGTTCCGGAGCTGCCGATGCCGCCCTTGGAACCGCTGCTGATGCTTGAGGAGCTGCTTTTGACTTTGCCGCTGCTGGAATGGTAGTAGTGGGAGGAGCTTGAGCTCGAACCGCCTCCTCCATCCCCGTCGCAATATCCGTCGTTGTCCGCGTCGTAGCAATCGTCGTCGTATCCCCCCGACGAGCAGCCGCTGATCGTCAATGCCGCAGCCACGAACAGTCCGACCACTTTGGCCGTCTTGGTTTGTGTCATCTTTCTTCCTCCTACGCTGTCGGTCGCGCATAGTACACGTACACGCGCCGATCTTCATCCACTTCTGCGGATGTCTTTTCCCACTCGCGACCGTTCAGGTTCAGATAGTCGCTCTGCAACAGCAAGAGAACATCGTCGTCATCCCTGAAGGAATACGTATGTATGAGCGGGTAGACATTGGTTTTTTCCCTGTACTCCCGCAGTTCCACCTGAATGCTGCCCCAGCGCGCCGCCGCTGTATCTAGGTAGTCCACCGCCTGCTCCTCGGCCGAATGTCTGACATAGATGACATAGCACCCTGGTTCAACGGCGCAGGACGTCTTTTCAAACACAACGTGACCCTTGACCAGATAATCGCAGGCAAATCGCAGGGACACCTCGTCCTTGTCGATCCCGTCGTAATAGTAAAGAACGGGATATTCCTTTTCCTCGTCGAGCAAACGGTACTCCAGTCGGGCCATTATCCTCACCTCCACGTACCAGAATAACAATATTTACGGGTATGGAAATGATTTGTTTCGTCCAGCAAATGAAAATAGCGCTCCAGACTCAACCGCTTTTGCATCTTCCTGCTGAAAAAGCTTCTCTGAAGCCGCCGTGGATTCCCGCTATTCGCGGTCGAAGATATTCGTCGTCTCGTTGGGGAAAATCTGTCCCCCGGCATGGTGAAAAAGCCGGCCAAGATCGAAAAAGATCCGGCTATTCCTTGGCCGGATCTTTGTTCAAAACGTATCCTACACCGTCTCTTTTTCCGTCAACCGCAGGAATTCGTCGATGTCGGCCACCGCCAGATCGACGGCTGTCTGCCAGAACTCCACAGTCGTGATGTCCTCGCCCAGGTGGCGCATAGCCAGATCCTCGACGGTCATCCGCCCCGTATCGCGCAGAAGCGCATCGTACATGTCAGCGAAGCCCGGTCCTTCCTGCAGTGCGCGGGCGTACACGCTCAGGCTGAACAGATAGCCGAAGGTGTACGGGAAATTGTAAAACGGATAGGTGGTGATATAGAAATGCAGCTTGGACGCCCAGAAATGCGGCTCGTACTCGGCGAGGGCATCGCAGTACGCTTCCTTCTGCGCTTCGACCATCAGACGATTCAGCTCGCCTACGCTGACCAGCCCTTTTTTCCGCTGCTCGTAAAAGCGCGTCTCGAACAGGAAGCGGGCGTGGATGTTCATAAAGAAAGCGACCGTCTGCTGCAGTTTGTCCTCCAAAAGGGCAATGCGTTCTTTGTCATTCGCAGCGTTTTTCACCGCCGCATCCGCGACGATCATCTCCGCGAAGGTGGACGCTGTCTCCGCCACGTTCATCGCGTAATTTTGGGCCATTTGCGGCAGCCCGCTCATAACCTGCTGATGATAGGCGTGACCGAGCTCGTGAGCCAGCGTGGACACGTTTTTCGCGGTTCCACCGTAGGTCATGAAAACCCGGGACTGGTTTCTCACCGGGAAGCTGGTGCAAAATCCGCCGGGACGTTTGCCAGCGCGATCCTCTGCCTCGATCCAGCCTTCCTCGAACGCACGGCGGGAAAATTCAGCCATTGCGGGGTGGAAACGGCCAAACTGCTCCAGGATAAAGGCAGCCGCCTCATCGTAGGAAACCTGCTTGTGCTCTTTGGAGATCGGAGCGGACACGTCGTGCCAGCTCACTTTTTCCACGCCGAGCAGCTCTGCCTTCCGCTCCAGGTACGCGACCAGGCGGTCCTTGCGGTTGTTGATCGCCTGCCACATCGCGTCCAGCGTTTTTTCCTGCATTCTGCCGATGTCAAGCGGCTCGCGGAGAACGGATTCCCAGCCGCGATGGCGGTACAGCGCGAGGCGGAAGCCTGCCAAATGGTTGAGCGCTTTGGCAAACAATTCGGCTTCTTTCGCCCAAGCCTCTTCCCACTTGGAAAAAACGAGAGCGCGGACCGAGCGATCCGGATGATTCATCAGGTTGGCCGCTTGACCGACCGACACTTGTCTCGTCTCCCCGTCGATTTCCACTTCAATGGTCATCCGTCCTACGACTGCATTGGACAAATCCTGCCAAGCGTGATAGCCGTCGACAGCCAGATCGGTGGCCAGCATCTCCTGCTCAGGGGACAGCTTTTCCTGAGCGCGTCTGCGCCGTTCGTTCAAAGGAAAGGCGATCGGCTCCACATCCGGCAGTTGCAGGATCGCATTCCATGACCGCTCGTCAATCTTCAGCAGGTGTACATCCCATGTCGTCAAAACGGATGCAAACGCAGCGGAAAGACTTTTCACCCGCCCCCCGAGAAGCGTCGCCTGCTCATCCCGGACGTTTTGCGCCGTCAGGCAGGAAATAAACGCCCCCGCCTCTTTCAGGCGAACCGCAATGCTTTGCACGGTAGCCAGTACGGCTTGAAACGGAGCCGGTTCAGATAGGGAAAGCCCTTCCTGCGTCAGCTGCGAGCGCAGCGCCGCCACCTCTTCTTCCAATTGGCTCAAAAATGAGCGAAACGCCTCCGATGCGCTTCCGCCTGGAAAAAATACGTCCAGGTCCCAGCGTTGCGGCAATTGTTTTTCCATATGTACCCCTCCCTCTGGTATTGTAACGCAATATGCCCGCCATGCCAGACCGTTGCCAGCATTTTGTAACAGCATCACAAGCTGCTTTGCCGTTCTTATTATTATAAGAAGAAAGTATTTTCGAATGACAGAAAAATTTTCTATCGGTAAAAAGCCGCTAGTCAGGGTCGGGCGTGACCAAAACAAATAAAGCCGTTTCTACCTTTAGGAGAGCAACGGCTTTTTATGGCAAAACATATTAGGTTGCAGGGCTGCCCGCAGTCAAAGGACGTTAATCAGCTCGTCCCTCTTCTGCTATCCCGGTAATAGTCCAGCACAAACCGGGCGACCCTGTCATGATCATTCACCGAAAACACAGGCACCTCGTGATGCACAAAAGCATCCCAGCTGATCACCGCGACTACGCCGGACAAAAACGAGAGCAGCTCTTGATCCTCCGGACGGCGCAGGATCACCATTTTCGGGTAGTTCTCCCGTTTGAAGCCTTCGACCAGCACCAGCTCGGCGCCGGCTGCCGCCATCCGTTCGACCAGCTCGGACAAAGGCAGCGGCCGCTGCTCCACCATCGCCGTTTTTGTCCGCGACGCGATCGCCACCAGTGAGGCTCCTGCTTCCCTGTACTTCCACGTATCCTTCCCCGGCTGATCCCACTCAAAGTCATGACCGCCGTCGTGCTTGATAACGCCTACACGAATGCCAGACTCCTCGATGACCGGGATCAGCTTGGTCAAAAGTGTCGTTTTTCCCGAATCCGAATACCCTGCGATCTGCAGCACAACCGGTTCCGCCGCCATCGTCAATCCCCCCTCGACCAGCCCGGCAGCGCATGGGGAATGACCTCTACGATCTCTCCGGCTTGCTTGCCCCTGCCTCCAGGCGGAATAATGGCAAAGCACTCGCTCTTTGCCATCGTGCAAAGATTGCCCGCCTTGTCATTCCGGTCAGGCCATACGTACAAGGCTCCGTTTTCTTCTGTCAGTCTTCCCCGCAAAAACCGAGGATACGGACACGGCTTGTCGTATGTCTCTCCCAAAACCGCCTTGATCCGTTTGGCCTGCGCCTTGCCGCCACCCGAGAGCGCCCGCAAGACGGGAAGCAGGAAGAGGTAGGCGCCCAGAAAACAAGCGCCCGGGTTGCCCGATAGCGCACAGATCAGCTTGTTATGGTAGACAAGCGCCGTGGTCGGACTGCCGGGCCGGATGGCCACTCTGTTAAACAGAAGCCGCACATCCGGCTCGTCTGTCAGATATGCCATGACATCGTAATCCCCCACGGAAACGCCTCCGGACGTGACCAACAGATCAACTTGGTCCAGACAAGCGCTGATGCGTTTTTTAGCGAGCGGCAATTCATCCGGCAGTCCTTCGAACAGTACCGGGACTCCGCCTGTCTCCGCGATCATGGCTGACAGCATGACGGCGTTGCTGTTGCGAATTTTCCCGGGCACGAGCGGCTCGTCTACCTCCAAAAGCTCCGTGCCGGTAGACAGCAGGCCGACGCGAGGTTTGCGGACAACCGGCACCCGGGCGTAGCCGAACGTAGCCAGGATCGCCAGCGTGCCCGCATTGATCCGCTCTCCCGCTTTGGCTACGATGCTGCCCCGCCGAACCTCCTCTCCCTGACGCGAGAGATTTTCGCCCGCCGTGAGCTGTCGCTTGATCCTGACTTCCTGCGACATTTCCCCGGGCTTCTCAGTCTGCTCGAACATGATCACCGCATTGGCCCCCGGCGGCAGCATCGCCCCGGTCATGATCCGGCTTGCCGTCCCGGGCGTCACTTCCTTTACCGGCACGGCTCCGGCAGCGATCGTTTCCACTACCTGCAGCGGGATGGGCCTCTCCACAGTCGCACCCGCCGTATCCTCCGCTCTCACGGCAAATCCGTCCAACGGGGAGCGGTCAAATGGGGGCAGATCGCTCGTAGCCGCAATATCTCTAGCCAAAATGCGCCCGTATGCTTCGTATAGGCCGACCTGCTCTTCCCCCAGCCTGCCCAGGTCCGACAGCAGCCTGCCGACCGCTTCCTCCACGCTGATCGTTTGTCGCTTGAAGCGCATGGTTTGTTCCTCCCTCTAGCTGTTCCCTAGCCGCGTATCACAGGTCCCGATCAGCCGACGTCCACTTCCAGATCCTCCACCCGCTTTTCCGCGTACTTCAAATCCTTGCCTGCCGTAAATCGGTCCGCTTTCTCCACTTTGACGGTCGTATTGTACTCGGGAATGCCCGCATATTTTTCGTAAACGCCTTTGGGCATGAGCACATTTCCCTCCGGCCAATACACCTGAATGTTTCCCTGCAGCGTATCCGCGTACCTTGCCTTGCCCTGAAACGTTCCAAACTGATTATACACGACGATCGGTTCCCTCTCCCGGATGTGCAAGCTTTTCGCATCTTCCGGATGGATCAATACGTCGTAGCGATCCGCGTCGTTAAACGGGTCTCTCTCACTATATACCATGGAATTGAACTGCTTGCCTCTGCGGGTCGTGACGAAAAATTGACCATTCGGCCTCTGCAGCTCCGGCAACTCGATCGGGATCAGAGTGGCCCGGCCGTCGGGAGTCGGACAGATGCCGTCCTCGCACAGCCAGGCCCCTCCCCATTGGAAGACATCGCCCCTCTGCTTGAGATGCTGGATGCCGTCGTAATTCGGATTGGCCAAAGCGATTTCCTCCCGTATCTCCTGCGCGCTGGAAAACTGGATCAAGTGTTTGCGCTTGGGATCGACGCGTGCGGCCAGATCAACATAGATCTCCCACTCCGCCCGGGCCTCCTCGATGCGCGGCCCTTCCACTTCGGCGCTGAAATAGACCATCCGCTCCGTACTGGTGGAGGTGCCTCCCCCCGGTTGTTCATAACGGGTCATGGCCGGCAGAACGATCACCTCTTCCTTGGCGTCTACCAGCGTAGATGTGTTGAAAATGATGTCCTGATGCACCCGCAGCTCGACGCTCTCCAAGCATTTCTTCATATAAGCAGGGTCCGGCATCGTCTCCAGAAAGTTTCCTCCGCTGGTGTAAAACAGCCTTGTTTTCCGTTCGTGGCCGTTTGGCAGCAGGGCGTTTTCCAGCGACACGCCGACGATGTCCCCTTGCCACTTCGGAATCGAAAAGCCCCATACTTTTTCGATGCGGCTCGTGTTTTTTTCATCAAAATCTCCGCCCGGCAGACTGAACGGGTCGGCTCCCATCTCGCCCGAGCCCTGCACGCCGGAATGGCCGCGAATCGGCATCAAACCGCAGTGCTTCCGCCCGATAAAGCCGCGAAGGATCGCCAAATTGGCCACCTGGGAGATGTTGTCCGTGCCGAAGCGGTGCTGTGTCAAGCCCATTGACCAGACGAACACTCCCGATTTCGCGCGGGCCAGCAGCGAGGCGAACTCTTGCATCCGCTCCCGGCTTGTTCCCGCCGATTTCTCCAGGGTCGCCCAGTCTTGAGCGGTCACATGTTCCTTCAGCTCGCGCAGTCCATTTGCGTGATTCCCCAGAAACTCGTGATCGAGCGCTGATCCCCGTTCGGCCTCTTCCATCTCAAACCAAACCCTCATCACCCCGTTCATGAAGGCGATGTCGCCGCCAATATTGACCTGGTAAAAATCGTCGACGATCTTGGTGCCGAACAGAGCGCTGTCCGTGATCGAAGGAATCCAGTACTTCTCCATCGCCGGCTCCCGGTACGGATTGATCAGGATGATCTTCGTCCCCGCCTTTTTGGCCGCATACATATACTTGGTGGATACGGGCTGATTGTTCGCTGGCACCGAGCCCCAGAAGACGAGCATATCCGTTCCGATCCAATCCAGGTAATTGCAGCTCGACGCGCCAATGCCCAGTGACCGTTTCAGCGCCGTTTTGCTGGGGGAGTGACAGATACGGGAGGAATTGTCGATGTTGTTCGTTCCCAGGAAGCGGGCCACTTTTGCTGCCGTATAGTACACTTCGTTGGTAATGCCGCGGGAGGTCAGAAAAAACGCCATCTGCTTGGGGGAAATCCCTCTGATTTTGGAAGCGATGCGGTTCAAGGCTTCATTCCAGCTGATGCGGGTAAAGCGATCTTCACCCGGCTTGCGGGAGAGCGGATACGGGATGCGGCCCAGCTTTCGCAAGTCTGTGCTGGACAGCTTTCTCATTTCTGCTACATTGCCCAGCCACTTCGGATCGATGGCAGGCATTGTATTCAGCCGCAGCACGTTAAGCCGTGTCGTACACAGATGGGCGCCCGTCAGCGTTTGATCGGACAAGCCTGAGACCCCGAGCGTACAACCGTCGCATACCCCCTGCGTCAGAATCCGGTAGGCGTAGCCGAGGTTGTCCCGATTTTCATAAATGACCTTTAACGTGTCTCGGATGTGGTGCGGCTTCGCCTTCCCCAGCCCCATCGGGACGAGGGACGCCCACATAGAAGGTTTCCAGGATGCATCAAGCTTGATGGGACCGTTGTGCTTTGTCTTTCCCATGGCACTCGCTCCTTTCTTTTTAACGATTATTCCGCCGAAATGATCGTATTCCTTCCTGTGCGCCATCCGAAAAAAAGCGTTTTCATTCTTGCAAGAAAATAACCACCGCGAAACAATCCCATCAAAGCGGCGGGGAATGTCCACGGTGGTTCTTCGGCAGGAGCGCTGCCAAGTACCTTGCGTGCGTGAGGCGATACTCCGTCTTGTCTAAACGCTCGCAGGATCGCTGCTGCGCTTAGGCTTACGGCTCGTTCTTGAACTTTTTTTCGATGTCTTGGTCAAACACGAAGATGGACATTCCAAAATCGCGTTCAATGTCAATATCGACGAATAAATCCACGAGGGCCGCACCTAGAAATGCCTCCATGTCGATCGGACGGTTCTTCCGGTACATTTCCTTCACCATTTCCGTCCGCGCCGCACGGAGCATCTGTTTCCCTTCATCAGCAGTCGCAATGAACTTTTCTACGGGGGAGAGGTTCCCCTCCATCTCGCAAATCGCCCAATTCTTGCAAAACGTCGTGACGATCTTGCTCGGTCCCTTGCCCATGTGTCGCTTTCGGAAGGTTCTGACCAGATTGCTGAACTCAGCTTCATATTTATTCATCGATGCAAGTCACCTTTAACTAATTGATCTTACCTAAAACTTTACCATTTATCAGCTAGCCAGTTCAACAGCGTTTTCTTTGCGCTTTGCTTCCTCTTTCAGCTTTTTGATATCGAGACGAACGATCAGCGAAATGACGAGAGCTACCGCGAACATCGCCACAAATACGCTCAGCGTGCCTGTGTAGCTGCCTGTCTTTTCGTGCACCCAGGCTGCAAAGATCGGACCTGCCAGTCCCGCTGCCGCCCATGCTGTCAGGATGTAGCCGTGAATGGCGCCCAATTGTTTCGTGCCGAACAGGTCGCCGATATAGGCCGGGATCGAAGAGAAACCGCCGCCGTAGCAGGTCATGATGATAAACATCGCGATCATGAACAGCGTTTGGATCGTCAGATTCGGCAGAAGGAAGAACAGGACGATCTGGATCGCAAAAAAGGCGGTATAGGTATTGGGACGGCCGATAAAGTCAGACAGGGAAGCCCATCCGATGCGGCCGGCTCCGTTGAACAAGCCGTTCAAGCCAACCATCGTTGCAGCCATGCCTACAGACATGCCGGCAATCTCTTGCGCCATCGGCGAAGCGACCGAGATGATCGCGATTCCACAGGTGACGTTGATGAAGAGCATCAGCCACAGCCAGTAGAACCGGCGCGTTTTCACCGCTTCGTTGGCCGTCAGCTGGCACAGGTCTTTTTTGATTTTCTTTTGTCCCTCGCTAGCTTGTGCCGAATAGCCCGCCGGCACCCATCCTTGCGGCGGCGGAGCCAGGTATTGAGCGGAAGCAAACATGACGACGAAATAAATAATGCCGAGGATAAAGAAAGTATTTGCAATTCCCACGCTTTCGATCAGAGCCTGAATGATTGGACCCGCAATCATCGATGCAAAGCCGAATCCCATGATCGCCAGTCCTGTTGCCAAACCGCGGCGGTCCGGGAACCATTTCACCAGCGTGGATACCGGAGTGATATATCCGACGCCCAGTCCGATTCCGCCCAATACGCCGTAGCAAACATAGAGCAGCGGCAGGCTTTCCATGCTGATCGCCAGACCTGAACCGGTGATGCCCAGACCGAAAAAGATCGAAGAAAGTATGCCTGCCTTGCGCGGTCCGCGCTTTTCCACGTAGTGTCCGAGAAATGCGGCGGACAAGCCCAAAAACAAAATCGCGATGCTAAACGTCAGCTGTACCTGGGACAGCTTCCAGCCAAACTGACTGGTGATCGGCTTGGTGAACACGCTCCACGCGTAAACAGAGCCGATCGAAAGGTGGATTCCCACCGCAGCCGCTGCAATCAGCCAGCGGTTCTTCACTTTCTGCTGCATCCAATTCATCTCCTCATCATCAACTAAGGGGCGATACCGAAGCACGCCCCTAAAAACAAGAAAAACTGCCGGTCCATCCTCGCCCCCCATAACCGGAAACCGGTACGCCAGCGAAAAGATGAAACACGACAGTTAATCATCAGCAGGGTCGCTACTTCAGCATCAACAGCAAGTGTTTGGTATTCACTTACAAGCAGCCCGACAAATGAACCGGCGACAGGTACGCTATCCCGTGTCAATTTGTGAACTGTTTCGTAAAAAGGTGAAAATTCTGTGACAACCAAAACCTCAAATAGTATACTACCATGTGAGCGCTTACTCTACAATACGTTCCTCAAATTTTTTTTGATATAACGGTTCAGAAGGAGGCCAGTATGTCCGATTTGTCCAAAACGATCACACGCCCAGTCTTGAAGGTGCAGGTGGGCAAGTCCGAGTGGGAGGAAGACGAGGTTGTCACCGAATACCCTTTGACGATCTTTCTCGGTGACGAGGAGTTTGCCACGATTGTCTGCACGCCTGCCGATTTGGAGGAAATGGTGATTGGCTTCCTTGCCGCCGAAGGGGCCATCCGCTCCTATGCGGACATCAAGCAGGTCACCATCGACGCGGGAAAAGGGTTCGCCTACGTCGATACCCATGAGAAAACCTTGCTGTCCCAAAGCTTTTACTCCAAGCGCCGCATCACATCCTGCTGCGGCAAAAGCAGGCAGTCGTTTTACTTTTTCAGCGATGCCCGAACCGCAAAACCCGCCGAAGACGGCGTCACCGTCACACCGGAGCAATGCCTGCAGCTGATGAATGTGCTGCAAGCCTCCTCCGAGATTCACTGCAAGACGGGCGGTGTGCATAACGCCGCGCTGTGCACGCCGGATCAGGTGCTGCTTCAGTATTCCGACATCGGCCGCCACAATGCGCTGGACAAGATCTACGGGTACTGCCTGCGGGAAAACATGTCGACCGCCGATAAAATTCTCACCTTCAGCGGCCGGATTTCCTCCGAGGTGCTGCTTAAGGCGGCAAAGATCGGGGCGAGCATTATTTTGTCCAAATCGGCCCCGACCGACCTGGCCCTGCAGCTGGCGGAGGAATTAAACATGACGGCGATCGGCTTTATCCGCAATGACAGGATGAACGTGTACACGAACCCCCAGCGGGTGATCCTGCCGCAGGCGTGAGAAGAAGCAAAAAAAGGGAGCCAGGCCATTACGACTGCCCGGTCTCCCTTTTTTGCTTTTCCTGCAAGGCGGCCCGGTATTCCTCCGGCGTGTTGGCGTTAAACGCCGCCCAAGGGTCGAACAGTCCCGGCGGAGTCTCTGCGACTTGAAGTCCGCGCAGAACCTCCATCAAGCGATACTGCTTCCTTCGCAGCGCCTCCTCCCACAACGGCTGCGACCGCCTGTGGTACAGCGCAAACAGCGGATGAAGCCGCTCCCCCTCCTTCACCACGACGGCATCCCAGTCATTTGCTTCTCCGGCAAAATCAATCAATCTCCGGAGCTGTTTTCGGTCCGCAAACGGCAAATCGCAGGAGAGCACCAGCAGCGCATCCTCTCTCCGCACGCGAAACGCGCTGACGATCCCGCTGATCGGTCCCGATGACGGCACGAGGTCCCGGGTCACCTCTACCTCTCTCCCCGGTCCCGCCCCTACTTCCTGCTCCAGAGCTTCCGGTGTATTAGAGACAATCAGACAGGGCAATGCAACCGCCGCCATCTCCTCCTGCAAATACTGAATCAGCGGCTTTCCCTGCCATGCCAACAGCTCTTTGGGCTGGCCCATTCGGCTGCTTTTTCCTCCGGCCAGAATCACTCCGGCTATCGATTGCTTCCGCACGCGATCAATCCCTTTACCCAAAATATTGAACTCTATTATATTTTCGCCGAGAGAAAAGAATGAACTTTATTTGCGTTTTCTCGTTACTATCAATATACTTCCAAAATTATACCAAAAAAAGGAGCGGTCGCATGCCATGTTTCAACAAATTTCCCTCGGAGCCAAATTCATTTGTTATTCGTAGCCGCTCTGCTGCTGGTTTCCATCGTCGTCCTGATAACGGCGCAACCCCAACTGGAAAAGGACATGAAAGCAGCCGCGCCAACCAAGGCAGAGTCCGCTTTGTCGCGACACCGGGTATTCACACAGTTTCGCTATAAATATTCCCAAAATTTAGAGGATTCTATCTGTTTTTTGTCGAAGAGGGTCCCTATCTCTGTTTTTTACACTTTGGTATTGTGAAAAAAACCGGTTTACATGGATTGGGGACCTCGTAGCGCAACTGTTTTTACCTGCAGACAGGAGGAAAAATGTAAATGAGTTTATTGCGGGAATTCCAGGAGATCACGCAACAGGTAGCCGAAGCCATCTCTGCCGCTTTGCAGATCGAGACGGAGATCGTCGACGACACGATGACGATCATCGCCGGGACGGGAAAGTACAAGGACCGCATCAACACCAAGGAGGAGGGCGGCGAAGTGGACGCCGGCTATTTGTACGGCCGCGTCCTGACGACCAACCAGCCGTTTTTCATCGAGGACGCCCGCAGCGACCCCTCCTACGATCCGTCCGTCCTGCAGGGGGTCACCGAAGAGCTCGCGGAGCTTTGCACGCCTATCCATTACAAAGGCGATGTGATCGGCGTGATCGGCCTGATCGCCTTCACCGAAACCCAGAGGAGGCTGCTCATCCACAACCGGCTGCCGTACCTCACCTTTTTGCAGCGGATGACCGAGCTGCTCACCGGAAAAATCGCTGAGCAGGAAGCGTGGAATGAGTGGAAGAAAACGTACACCCAGCTGGAAACGTTGATTGAATCCATACATGAAGGCATTATTGCCATCGACGAGCACGGATTGATCAGCAATTGCAACAAGACGGCGCAGCAGCTGATTCAGAAAACGAAACAGGAACTCATTGGCACTCCCCTGCATAAAATTTGGGCCGACTCGCCGATGCTGCAAGTCCTGAAGACTGGCGCCGGATATGTCGAGCAGGAGGAGATTTACCGGCTGGGCGAGCATGAGATGCACTTCATCGTCACAGCCCGGCCCATCCGCGCCGCCGACCGGGTAGCGGGCGTCGTCGCCTCGTTTCGCCGGATGGCGGACATGCGCCGCCTCGCCTACGTCCTGACCAACGAGCACAAGGACCTGTACTTTTCGGAAATCATCGGCAAAAGCCGCTCCAAGTCGCTCGTGATCAGGCAGGCGGAACAAGTCGCACGCGGCGCCTCCAACATCTTAATCACCGGGGAAAGCGGCACCGGAAAGGGAATGATTGCCGCGGCCATCCACTCCGCGAGCAGCCGACGCGACGGTCCGTTCATCATCGTCAACTGCGGGGCGATTCCCGAGACGCTCCTGGAAAGCGAGCTGTTCGGCTATGTGGCGGGAGCGTTTACCGGCGCCAAGCGGGAAGGAAAGGCGGGAAAGTTCGAGCTGGCCGACGGCGGCACCATTTTTCTCGACGAGATCGGCGATCTGCCGCTCCATCTCCAGGTAAAGCTGCTCCACGTTTTGCAGAGCAAGCAGGTGGAACGGGTCGGGTCCAACCAGCTGATCCCCGTCAACATCCGGGTCATCTCCGCCACGAACAAGAACCTCGAGGAGATGGTGCGCAGCCGCGAATTCCGCGAAGACCTCTACTTCCGGCTCAACGTCATTCCCCTGCACATGCCGCCTTTGCGCGAGCGGGTCGAAGACATTCCGCTACTGATGGACCACTTTTTAGCGAAATACCGGGAGCTTTTAGGCAACCCGATCCTCGATTTCACGCCGGAGGTTCGGGCGCTGTTCATGCATTATCACTGGCCCGGGAATGTCCGCGAGCTGGAAAATGCCATCGAGTACGCCGTCAACATGGAGGTCTCGCCGTATATCGGACTGGACAGCGTACCGGTGCGAATCCGCCAGCACCATAGCGTCAGCGGCATTACCGGACCCGGCGAAGCCGATCAGCCCTTGAAGGAACGGCTCCAGCGACACGAGCGGCAAATCCTGTACAGCATGCTGCAGCAGTACGGATACTCTCTGGAAGCCAAAAAGCTTGTGGCGGAAAAACTGGACATCGGCCTTGCCACTCTATACAGAAAACTGGAGGGACATAAGCTTCTCAACGATGAGAAAGCATTCTAATTTCTAGGAAGCGATAGGCCGGGTTTGTCCAGCCTTCTGCTTCTTTTTTCGTGCCTGAACACCATATATGTTTGAATATTTCGAATTGGCATTATTTTTGCTTGTGACAAGGAGTACGAAAAGAAAAACGAGGGGGGTTCCCATGTCAAGTCCTATGGTGGAGCTTCAAAACGTCGTCAAACGCTTTGGTCAACATACAGTGGTACACGATCTGTCCCTCCACATCCAGAAAGGAGAATTTCTCACCTTGCTCGGCCCGAGCGGCTGCGGCAAGACCACAACGCTCAGAATGATTGCGGGCTTTGAGCATCCCACATCCGGAAAGGTCAAGCTGGACGGCGAGTTCGTGCAGGATTTGCCTGCCTATTCCCGCGATGTCAACACTGTCTTTCAAAGCTACGCCCTCTTCCCCCACCTGAACGCTTACGAAAACGTGGCGTTCGGTTTGCGTGTCAAAAAAGTGGCCAAGGAGGAGATCGACCAGCGGGTCAAACAGGCTCTTCGCCTGGTTCAGCTGGAAGAGTACGCGAAGCGCAAGCCCGATCAGCTAAGCGGAGGCCAGCGGCAGCGGATTGCCATCGCCCGGGCACTGGTAAACAATCCGAAGGTGCTGCTCCTCGACGAGCCGCTGGGCGCCCTGGATCAAAAGCTGCGCAAGCAGATGCAGGTAGAGCTGAAGCACCTGCAAAAGCAGCTGGGTGTCACGTTTGTCTTCGTCACGCACGACCAGGAGGAAGCGCTGACCATGTCCGACCGCATCGCGGTTATGAACAAGGGCGTCCTGGAACAGGTCGGCACTCCCTCCGACATCTACGACCGGCCAGCGACGCGATTTGTCGCGGAATTTATCGGCGAGACCAATCTGTTGACCGGAACGATCAAACAGCGCGATTCCCGCCGGATGCTGATAGACTGTGACGGCATGCAGGTAACCGCCGCCCCCCGGCACCTTCCCGAGAATGAGAAGGTGACCGTGGCGATCCGCCCGGAGAAATCTGCGCTGAGCCTTGCGCCGGTCGACACCGGGCCGGACCAGCTCGTCCAACTGCCCGGACGCCTGACGGAACGAATCTACTGCGGAGGAATTACTCGTACCGTCGTCACCCTGCCCGGCGGAATCCCCTTTGTCGCGGTGGAAAAAACGGATCAGCTCCTGCCGGTGAGCGAAGGCGATGAATTGTTCGTCAACTGGCAGCCGGAGCACGGGGTGGTGTTGACCCGATGAAGGCCCCTGTAATCGGCTCCGCCGCCTCCAGCAGACCTGCGGCCGCGACACCAAGCCGGCCAGCCCGCGATTACGGAAAAACCTGGACGATCGGGCCTATCGCGATTTGGATGAGCGCCCTCTTCCTTTTGCCGCTCGTCCTGATTCTCGGCGTCAGCTTCTTTACCCGCAGTTCATTCGGCGGGATCGAGCTGCCCCTGACTGTGGAGAACTACGTCCGTTTTTTCGACCCGCTCTACTTTAAAATTTTGTGGATTTCCTGCGTTCTGGCCTTTTTTACGACGGCGATTTGCCTTGTTCTCGGCTATCCGTTCGCCTACATCATCGCCCGCTCGCCGATCGGCTACCGCAACATTTTGATGCTGCTGATCATTGTCCCGTTCTGGACCAATTCGCTGATCCGCACCTACGCCTGGATCGTGCTCTTGCGTACCGAAGGGGTGATCAATACGCTTCTCATGCAGCTTGGGCTCATCAATCAGCCGCTGCCGCTGTTGTACAACGAGACCGCCGTGTTGATCGGGCTTGTCTACACCATGCTCCCGTTCATGGTGCTGCCGTTGTACGCCTCGATCGAAAAGCTGGACAGATCGCTGCTGGAAGCCTCCTCGGACTTGGGCGCAAAGCCCGTCCAGACCTTTTGGAAAGTGACCCTGCCCCTCACCGCGCCGGGAATCATGGCCGGCTCCCTGCTCGTTTTCATCCCGTCACTGGGCCTTTTTTTCATCCCTGACCTGATGGGGGGAAGCAAGACCGTCCTGATCGGAAATCTGATCAAAAACCAGTTTCTCACCGCCCGCGATTGGCCGTTCGGCTCGGCAAGCTCCATCATCCTGATGGGACTGACGCTGTTGTTCATCACAGCCTACATCCTCATCACCAAAGACAAAGAGGGAAAGGAGCTGCTCTAGGATGCGCTACTCGCTCGGCCGCAAATTCTCCGTGTTCTACGCTTCGTTCATCTACCTGTTTCTGTATATGCCCATCGCCATATTGATCCTGTATTCCTTTAACCAATCCAAGCTGAACGCGGTCTGGACCGGTTTTACATTTGACTGGTATGTAAAGCTGATGCAAAACAGCGACGTGCTGGAAGCGATGAAAACCTCGCTGATCGTCGCGCTGATCGGCACGCTCGCCGCCACGATGATCGGCACGCTGGCGGCTGTCGGCATGTACCGCTATCATTTCCGGGGAAAAACGGCCCTGGACGCGATGCTGTACCTGCCCATCGTCATCCCGGAAATCGTCATGGGGATCTCGATGCTCGCCCTGTTCGCCCAATTGAAGGTCCCGCTCGGCTATTTCACCCTGATTGCAGCGCACATCACCTTTTCCGTCCCCTTCGTAGTGGTCGTGGTCCGGGCGCGGTTGGCCGGCTTTGACAAAAGCATCGAAGAAGCGGCGATGGATTTGGGAGCTACGCCCTGGCAGACATTTGTCAAAGTGACGATGCCGGTCATCGCTCCAGGCATTTTGGCCAGTGCCATGCTCGCCTTTACTCTGTCCCTCGACGATGTGATCATCAGCTTTTTCGTAGCAGGGCCGGCGAGCGCCACTTTGCCCCTGAAGATTTTCTCCATGGTGAAATTCGGCGTGACCCCGGAGATCAACGCCCTGTCGACCTTGATGCTCGTCGTCACGCTCGCCATCGTCATCTTTGCCGAACGCATCCGGATGCGCAAGCAATAGCCTAAATATCCGGTGCATCCATTTTCGCATGATTGCAAAGGGGGACTTGATATGAAGCAAGGCTTTCGGAAAACAATCGCTGCGTGCTTCCTGACGGCCGCGCTGACAGCGGCCGGCTGCAGCTCCACGCCGTCATCCCAAAGCGGGGAAAACGGCCTGGACAAGGAGTTGAACGTCTTTAACTGGTCGGAATACCTGCCCGACTCGGTCATCAAAAAGTTTGAACAAAAATACGGGGTAAAAGTGAATTACAGCACATTTTCCTCCAACGAAGAGATGCTGGCAAAGGTTTCGGCAGGCGGCGGCATTTACGACCTGACGGTAGCCAGCGACTATTTCATCCAGCCGATGGCCGCTCAAGGACTGATCGAACCGCTCGATCTAAGCAATATTCCCAATTTCAAAAACCTGGAGCCCGACCTCGTCAACAAGGAGCATGATCCCGGCAACAAATACAGCGTCCCCTACATGGGCAACACGGTCTCGCTCGCCTACAATCCCGACCATATCAAAACAAGCATCACCAGCTTTGCAGACCTGTGGAAGCCGGAGCTGAAAAGCCAGATCGTGATGGTGGACGACCAGCGCTTCATCCTCGGCATGGTCCTGAAAACGCTGGGCTACGCCGGCAATGACACCGACCCTGCCCACCTCGAGGAAGCCAAGCAAAAAATGCTCAAGCTGATGCCCAACATCAAGGCGTTTGACAGCGACAGTCCGAAGACGCTGATGATCAACGGCGAGGTGAACATCGCGCTCGTCTGGGGGCCGGAAATCGCTCTGGCCCAGCGGGAAAAGCCGCAGATCACCACGGTACTGCCCAAGGAAGGGCTGATGATCACGTTTGACAACTTCGTCATCCCTGCCGGCGCGAAGCACAAGAAAACGGCCGAGGCCTTCATCAACTTCCTGCTCGAGCCGGATATCAGCGCGGAGATCGCCAAGGATTTCCCCTACATCAACCCGAATACCGAGGCGCGCAAGCTGATCGACAAGGAAACGCTGGCGAACATCGCCATCTATCCCCCGCCCGAAGAGATGAAGCGGGTGGAGGGCCTGAAGGATATCGGCGACGCGGTCAAGCTGTACGACCGTATCTGGTCCGAAGTGAAAAGCTCGCAGTGAGCAAGCGGCAGTGCCGCTAAGCGAAACGCCCCGACCTTGGATAGCACTGGCCCGAGGCTGGGACGTTTGCCGTTTCCTGTGCTTCAGACGGTTTTCTCCCGGGCTTTCTGCAGCGCTCCCTTCGTCGCCTTGGCCGCGGCGAGAACAAAGAAAACCGCAACCGGACCAGCGCAGACGGCATAAGGAATCGATACGTGAAGGGAATACAGAAGGGAGCCCGCCAGCGGTCCGACAAAGGAGCCTACTCCTTGGACAGCAGCCGTGTACGCGGCGACAGCCGGCTGTTCGCGCTCGCTTACGGCCAGCGAAGCCGCCGTGATATACCCGGACAGCGTAAACCCGATCCCGATCCCGCACAGGAGAAAGACAATCACATACATTTGCGGCGATGCAAGAAACAGAGAGAAGGCGCAGCAAAGGGACAGCAGTCCGATGATCAAAAGCCGCCCCGGCTCCCATTTCAGAAAACGGCCGACAAGGAGCTGAACCCCGACGACAATCAAGCCAGCGACTGACAGCAGGATTCCGACCAATTGAGCAACCTTCCGCGCGGATACGGACAATTGATCCTGGATGGAGATTCCGCATGTGACCTGAAGAATGATCATCACGCTGGACAAAACCAGCCCGACACCCACGTAAAGGCGAATCCGCCTGTCAGCAATGGATAGGGCAACTTCGGTTTGCCCATTCGATTCCGCTTGCTTGGACGGGACAAGCGTCCAAAAAACAACAATCACGATTGTACTCATTGATCCCGACACATTTGGCAAGCTCCCGGATCGCTAGCGGATTTTCCAAGTGACGGATGATCATCTCTTTGGCTTCAATCAGCTTCTCCCTGTCATCCGGACTCAGGGAAATGGCTTTCTCCTTGTCGCTGTACGTCACGTTTTCTGACTGATCAGAGCAATCAGCTTCATCGCCTTGCTTTCCGCGTACAGCCGTTTCATCGCTCCCCACTTGGTACAATGAAACAAATCATAGACGCATTTCAGGATCGCCGGGGAGTTGGCATAGCTTGCAATCATTCCTTCATGCCGCCTGAGCATCGATTCCATCATCCGGCGGTCCCCTGTGGCACTCGCATACCGCAAAAGCTCATCCGGACTGAGCCGTACTTCCAGGGTCTTGTTTCGCTTGCCGTATGGGAATCCGGGTAATCGTTCCCTCCCCCATCTGTGGAGCAAGGCTGAGCTGCTGTTCTCCGTCCATGCTGGTTACTTGGCCGCAAGCAAAGGCTGAGAAGCGGTCAAAGTAATCATGAATATCTTCAATATGGATCGTTGAAGGCATGACTCGTCCCCTCTTTCAACATCAAGACAGCATGATAATGAGAATGATTTTCATCATCATGTAGTCTCGATTGTACACGACTGCCTTCCCTTTTTCAATAAACGCGCTTCATTCAAAGATGGTTCGTTTTGCTTCTTTTCTGAAAATCTCTTTCGGATAATCATTGGCGAGCGGTGGAATTTCGCTTTCATGAAAATACTTGAGCTCACACATTTCATCGTTCACTGGTTGAAGAGCTCCTCCGACAACTGCGCATGCAAAGACAACCGCCAGGTATTCCACCTGATGTCCGTTCGGATACGTAAATCTGTGCTTTTCTCCGCCAAACACCCTGATGATTCTCTCCGGCTTTACCATGCGAGGAAGATACTCCGCTCCGATTATTCCCTTTATGTTGTTCTGTTAGCGACCTGTAAGATAGAGTGAATATCACTGTTTGAATTGCAAGGACGACTTTGGTCACACTGTCCTCCTATAGCTCAATCAATCTTTGGAAAACCACGAGACAAGGCGCTTACGTAGCAACAGCAGCAGCCGACATTTTTGCGTCTCGCGGAGCAACTACCTGACCAGCTTTTTAAAGTAGCGGGGAGCCTAAAATAGAATGGTTCTTTCCCTCCTGTGGAGCTGCTCCATGGAGGGCTTTTTCATTTGAACTGTTTTTTCAATTAGAAGAAAATATTAACTTCGATTCTGTTGTAGACCTTGTCATGAACATATTTTTTAGGATTCCGTAGCCACACGAGGCATTTTCAGGCCAGCGTTCGGTGTACGATTTGCCGTTTCAGACTAGTCGAGCGGCTTTATGCTGGGTTTTCGTATACCAGGGGTTTAATCGGATTCACTCCTAAAATGACACATTCTGTTTGCAAAATCTCCATTCACCGCTTAAAACAGGAACAAATGTTCCTTACGGGTAGATAGCACTATGGAGAAAATCAGAACCGTTATAGACGGACAAATACTAGCTGTTCCTGTTTTAACGCCGCAGCACTTAATCGTTGTGGAGAAGATCCGCACCGCGGTAAGGGGATCGGGAATGTCCGGAAAAAATCCTCCTGATGCAGTTCGGGTGGTTGGAGGTTGCTTATGGGCAGGCTTGACGATCTCTTTACAATGAAGCGGATTCTTCCCGAGCATGATCAGGCATTATGTCATTACCACTATAAAGACTCCCCTGATCGCTCAGCCTACGCTAGAGAATGACGAGCTGGAGGAAATGAACCGGCTTATTCACCAGTCTAGACACGAAGACTTTGCCGTCATCATTACCTGGTTCGTTCCGGAAGTAGACGGGCTGGCATAGGATATAACGAGGGATTACATTGTAAGCCGCCCGGATTGCACCGGGCGTTTTTGTATTTGTCCCCAAAGGAAAAAAGACCTGGCCGCACGTAGATCGGGCCCAGTTACTCTACTATTTTGTATTCAGTATTTATACCTCATTTGCTAGATTTCGTACTCATTCTGACTTGAAACTGCACAATATACTCGTCCAGGTGCTGGCTTAAAACCACAACTTCACTGTCAGAAAGGCCCTTTTCTTTGACCAGTTCCACTAGTTGTTTTCGCAATGCTTCTATGATTTTCGATAAGTTCGCCTCATTATTTCGATTATCATCATCTGTCAAACCCAAAGATGGATCGCTTTTTCTTTTTCCCGTATCTACCGTTACCAACTCCCTATTTTTGTAATATAAGGGCATATATTACTATATGGTATTCTGCTTAAAACAGACTTTCGGGAAAATTTGCATAGTCATAACCACCGGCTTAGCCGGTGGTTTCCATTAGCCCTATAAGGGCATGTTACAAGCAAGCGCCTCAAAGGCGCGCTGAAAGTCTGCCAACCACGTGTTGCCTCGGGCGGCCCCTGAAAAGGGGCTTCTTTACCTGCCTTTTTTCACCGACTCACTCGTAAACGGGTCGATCAGTTCTTTCATTGTTACTTGCTCGTAATTCTTGTCCTCCACTAACTGGTTACGAATATATTCCTCAATTACCTTTTTATTTCTTCCTACTGTATCTACGTAGTACCCTCTGCACCAGAATTGACGGTTTCCATATCGGTATTTCATATTTGCAAACTGATCAAAGATCATCAATGAGCTTTTTCCCTTTAAGTAACCCATGAACTCGGACACGCTTAACTTGGGCCGAATGCTCACCAACATGTGAATATCATCCACGCAGGCTTCCGCTTCGATGATCTCCACTCCTTTTCGTTCACATAACTCCCGTAAAATCTTCCCTATCTCTCTCCTTAATTTCCCGTAGATCACTTGTCTTCGGTATCTTGGAGCAAATACAATATGATATTTACAGTTCCATTTGGTATGTGCTAGACTGCTCTTGTCCATCCTTTGTCTTCCTGTGATAAGGGTAAGCGGTTGGCAGACCGGCTCTCATCATTATCACCGAGTTCAAACCCCCAGTCTAACTAGGGGTTTTCTTATACAAAAAAAGCATCCCCAGCACGGGATGCTCTCGATTATTAGCCACCTACACCATGATCGTATTGTATTATTGGAGGTTTTTTGGAGATGACTTTTCCATCTACAACATGTACGTTAATACCAAATCCTAAACCCAATACCAAACATACTGATAATATAAAGCCCTTCATGCTTTTTCGCTCCTTTCGTCTACAACGCTTTGAAAGATCCTTTTTTGCTCATCCGATGCGTGCTGAAGATGTACCCAAAACATTCCAACACAGCTTTTGAAATAATCGAAGTCCTTGGATGCTTTAGTCAAAATAAGGCACCGTAAGGTTTCATCCAAGCCCTCCGAATACTTCCCTTTTTTAAACAAGTATACCGCTAATTGGTACCTGAAGTGAAGATGGTGAATCTTATTTACAGTCCCTAGATCATTTCCAAAACGTTTTATGTCTTCTGAGAATTGTTCTAGCACTGATTCAATGGAAAAACCAAACTCATTTGCAGATTCGGTTATGGTTACTAGACCAGGAAGTACCTCATTCGGATGGTCAGAAAGAAATTCAAGGTAATCGGGCAGAACCTCTGTATTCCCCATACACATGGACAAAGTATACGAGTTAGCTAATGCCCATAAACGCAATTTATCAACTTCTGCTTCGCCATCTTGATCAAGAAGTTCAAACCAGCTTAAATCAGCATACCCATTCGTGTAATGCTTTGATTCTTCGTACTTCCCCATATTTTTCAATGCTACAGCCTTTAAAAGATAACCCTGTCCATAGTATAGAATCAAAGGACGCTCTGTTTTTTGCAATTCGCTTGGCTTGTTGTTTTTTCGTCTACGAAGTTCGTCCTCATAGACGATCGTTGCCAATTCCCTTAATTCGTCAGCGTATTTCTCGACATCTTCCCACCTACGCAGGGTATAACAGATTTTGGCTAGGTGTAGCAGCGCATCCAGCTGGTGATTTTCCGCCAATCGCCTTCTATACGATTCAAAGCGGATAACGGCCTTAAACTTTTCTTCAGAGTTTATCCCTTCCGTCGCCCGGAACAGTCGATATTGGCTCATCACAAATTGATTTGAATAGTTGTCCTTTTCGTTATCGATGACGAACTCATAAAAAGGGATTGACTCCTTCATTTTTCCGTTTTCAAAGAGCTGTTCGGCTACTGAAAAAAGGATTCTTATATTCTTGGGATTCTCCAGCAGCTTTGAAACAGTCTCATTAATACAATCCTGCCGGCCGATTTCAGCACAGCGAGTCAGATAAGGGATAACACGTGGACGCGAAAATTTGTCTTCTGTTACACACTCTTCCGGATACAGTTCGTATAGCCATCCCGGCTCGTGGTCAAACGCGATGGCCAGTTGATCCAGTTGGCATACCGTCATGGGACGGGGAGGGTTACCATTGAGAATCGTGCTGAGAGTCCCTGAATTAATGCCGGTTAATTCGCTCAGCTTACTGATCGTAAAACCCTTCCGCCTCAGATTTTTTTCGATTTCTGATCGCAGCGACGGCTGCAACATTACACCCATAAGAAACACTCCTCTTATACGTAAATTGCTACAATTCCGCCCAGAAGTTTTTCATTTTCAATAGAAAACTTTATATCATTAAACTTTTCTTTAGCTTACCACAATACCCAATAAAAGGAAAGATTGGTTATTGACGGAATCGCAAGGGGGAGAGTGGCCAATCAGATTACGCTGCAAGAACGCTCAAAAATAAAAGAACCACCAAACAGATCGGAGGTCCTATTGGGTGGATAGATCGAAGATATCCTGGGAGACAGGTACATTGTGTTAAATTAGTTCTGTGTCTGAATCAAGAAGTGGCTCAAACACACAGCTGAGCATCAGGCCAAGAACCCGAATTTCTTCGAGTTTATATCGCTGATTGTCTTTTCTTAAAGTATAAATTGTGGTGGTATCGATGGATAACCGAGGCTCCCTTCATCCCGGCCTTCCTCATAATTGCGGATTGCTATGAGCAACAGAGTGTGATCGTTACATCCAACCTGGAGTTTGGGCAATGGACGTCGGTGTTTGGAGACACGAAGCTCACGTCGGCGCTCGTTGATCGCCTGGTACACCACGCTCATATCCTTTCATTCACGGGCGAGAGCTTCCGCTTCAAGCAGGCAATGGATAGGATCCCCCTATAGTTTCAAACGACTGGCAAGTGCTTAGGCAATTTTGGCTGCAAAACTGAGCATTTTCTACTTGCAAAACACATGCGGAACACAAAGACGGTGATTATTACGCAGTGGGCGTGCCGGTAAAGCTCGGTGGTTTGAGGGCGAGGGTCAAACGGAGTAGCTTCTTTGATTGATTCCAATGTGAGATTCCGCAGAGGTGAGATAATAGAATGGCTGAGTGTCAATATGCAAACGGAAATTTGAAAATGAACGGGGGCAGTTGCCATATGGGTTTTTCCTGTGCCTACGGCACCCATTAAGAGCAAATTCTCCTTGCGTTCGAGCCAATCCAATTCCCGGAGAAGCTCCGCACTACTGCCCTTCGGGAACGGGAAAGACATCACGAGCAGTTTGTATGTGAGCAATCGGTGCTCTTTGCATACCTCAATGGTGGTTAAGTCAACTTGTGCCTCACCCGCGGATGTTCCAGCCGTTCGTACGTTTTGGCACACTCCAGTTCCATTTCGCTCTTTCGTTTTTGTACATAGGCCAAAACCGTACGTTGTCCGCCTGTAAACTGATGTTCGTCACACAAACGTTGAAAAATGCGCACACCTGTGTGTCGTTGCTTACGGGGGACCAATCGGTCCTCCTCCAACCAGGTATCGACGATCTCCATAAATGGACCCATGACAGGACTTCTGCTCTTTCGTTTGATCATCGTGGTATTCCAATCCGTTTGATCGGCATATTTTTTAGCAGTCCGGGAGTGAAAAATACAGCTTATTTCCAACTTTTTTGATCCTCTTCAATATTTTAAAAATGTCGTCCCGTAAAACTTTATCCTGGTTAGCGAATTGACTTAATAAGGATTCACGTTGTTTCAAAAGCGACTGTAACGTCATGTGTAGAGCTGTCCGTTCATGAAGCGTCATAACTTATCCTCCCACTATAAATTAATGTTTTCTTTCGTTTACTCACTCGTTCTTAGATTTTCATCCATTGACTATTGAGGCAGATGGATAAATCATGTCGATGTGACATATTTTTCTGGCGAAGCCAGTGGCGGGAATAGAGATTCGAATCCTTTTTCCAATCTGTGGATGAGTCGTATGACCGCACATCTGGATATCCACTCCATTCCCCTGACGGCTTACCCTCCCATGTAACGCTGGGTCTTCGCCCTTACATTCCTTCGTTCTGCCTCTCAAGGGGTGGACGCCGCTTCTTGCTCCTTTACTGGGCCGTTGCCCTTACGAAATAAATCCTGCGGCTGCTCCGTGCTTCTGTTGTCATGGGTTTCTTTCCAAGCTCTTGTGAGAAACGGGAAAATGGTTTGAATCAGGCTGCCATCTGTATTTGGGACTGGCGTACAGGTCCTAAAACGTCGGACGCATTGTACGGAACGCACTTCGTGCCCAGTGTATAAAGTACGCGGATGAGCTTCCCGCAGAGCGCCACGATGGACTGCTTCTTTTTAAGCGGATTGTGACTTCGCTTCGTCAAGTAATGATGCAACGCCTTGAATTCGGCGTTTTTGGCGACCATCGGCATCATCGCCCGAAATAGCAAGGCTCTTAGTCGGGATCGTCCGAGCTTGGTAATCGTGGACTTGCCCTTCTTCTTGCCGGAACTGTTCTCTTTGAGATTAAATCCGGCAAGCCGGATGATTTGCTGCCCATGGTCGTAACCGCTAAGATCACCAACTTCAGCCAAGAAGCCCGCCAGCGTAACTACGCCGATTCCGGGTACTGTCAGCATTTCTTTTGTGCCCGGAATTTGTGCAAGCAATTCCTCCACTTGCCTCATGATTTCTTCAAGCTGTCTGGAGAATAGCTCATATTGTTCCAATAAGGCTCTAAGCTCGATCTTCGCCGCTGTCAGCCCTTCGGTAAGCCCAATCGAGTGGGTGGCAGCTTGAAGGAGTTGTGCTGCCCGCCTGGAGCCAATCGCTCGCTTTAGGTCTTCCTTCCATCGGCGGACGATTGCGTCAGCACAAAGGGATACCATCTCCTTCGGCGTCGGAAATTCGCTAAGCGTGATAAGCGAGGCCTTTCCTTCCCAGTCCTTAAACACCTGGCTGTACTCTGGAAAGAAGCGATCAAGCCAGTTCTGGATACGTCGCTGGACTTGCCCGAAGTTCACCATCACCTTCTCGCGAAGGTTCATGAGAATGCGAAGGTCGGCATAAACGCTCGTGGGCAACTTAGGCTCACTGTACTTGCCATTGCGAACTAAATCGGCAATAAGTCTAGCATCCTTGTAATCATTCTTCGTCGGTGAATTGTCTTCCAATTCCTTGCTTTTATTGACGTTAGAATCAGGCCAGGTCCGAACGATTTTCTCAGATCTTCATAATATCGAGATATCGCCATAACAGTCAGCCCCATTCTTTTTTGCATCTTCATCCATAGCCTGCCGCTTTAACAGTTCCTTGCAGAGCGCTCGCTCTCCTGCCTTCAGAACTTCAGCCATGCCGAGTGGATGCAAAAAAGGAAGGGAGCATCCGAAAACCGCTCCCTTCCTCTTTGCTTACGCGGCAGGTTGATCGCCGACGCAGCCTCCTTGCTCGAGCCGCACAACAGCATACTTGCTTCGGTCAACAGCTTCTTGCGGAACTTTGCCCCATTCGCTTTTCGTCCACGGCTTTGCTATCCATTTTCCTTACGCTGCGCTTGCTGCTCACGTTGCGGCATCTCCACAGCTGCGGGTCTTTTCCCCAACGCTTCGCTTTCTTCTCTCACGCTGCGTTCCTTACTGCTCTGTCGCTGCTTGACGGACCGTGTTACTGCCAAACTACCGAGCTACTTTCATCTCCTTGGAAAGCTGGGCGATTCCCTCTTCGATGCAAGCCAATACATAATCGATCTGTTCGTACGAGATGACCGCAGGCGGCTCGATGCGAATCACCGTCGCGTTGTTGATTGTCCCGCCGACGAGAATTTTCTTGCCGAACAGCATCTTGGCCAGCGTATAGCCGAGGCTGTTGTCGGCAAATTCCATACCGATCAACAGCCCTCGCCCCCGCACATCTACCATTGCCTCAGGATATTGCTCCTTGATCTCGTTTAAGCGCAGCATGATGTAATCGCCCTTTTCCTTGGCTATCTGCGGGATGTTGTCCTGGAGTATCGTGTGAATGCCCGCGATGGCTCCCGCGCAGCAGAGCGGATTGCCCCCGAAGGTGGAGGAGCCCAGCAGGAACGGATTTTCCTCCATTTTTCCCCACCATTTTTTTTTGGCGACCATGGCAGCGATCGGCATGACGCCTCCGCCAAACGCTTTGCCCAGCGTCATGATATCCGGCACCACATCCCAGTGGTCGACGCCAAACAGAGTGCCGGTCCGCCCCATGCCGGTCTGGACCTCATCGACGATCAGCAGACATTCGTATTGGTCACAGATTTGACGCAGCCGCGGCAGGTAGCCATCCGGCGGGATATTCACGCCGCCCTCTCCCTGGATCGGTTCGACAATCACGCCAGCCACCGTCTCTCCTGTGGCGATCAGCATGCGGATCGCCTGTTCCACCGCATCGGCATCCCCGAACGGGACGTGCTGAAAACCGGGAACGAGCGGCATGTACGGCTCGCGGAACGTGGATTTCCCCGACGCGGAAAGGGAGAAGAGCGTCTTGCCGTGAAAGCCTCTCTCCGTTGAGATGAAGCATTTTTTCCCGGTAGCCAGCCGCGCCAGCTTCAGAGCCATTTCGTTTGCCTCCGTGCCGCAGTTTACGAGGTAGGAATGCTGCAAATCTCCTGGCGTAATGTACGCCACCAGCTTGGACAGATAGCCGCGCAGCGGGTCGACCATCTCCTGGCTGTGCAGAGCGTAGCGCTTCAGCTGGGCTTCCACCGCCTTGACCACCTTCGGATGGCGATGGCCGAGCAGGTACACGCCGTAGCCTCCGAGGCAATCGATGTACTCATCGCCCATCGTGTCCCGGAAAATGGCTCCTTCGTCTTCCCACTCCACGACTGAATAGTCGGTCGAAACGGACTTGCGATGGGCGAGAATGGCCTTGGTCACATGGTTGGTAAAGTTCTCGACCGAATCGCTCACAATTTTCTTCTTCTGTTCCACTGTCAGCGTCTCGCTCTCGATGAATGACAGGATTTCACTGGCGAGCTCAAGCGATTCTTCCCGTGTTTTGCGTTGCATGCGCCTCATCCTTTCCGATTTTGTTTTTCACCTTGGAGAAGTAGCAAGAACAATGCCAGCCGATACAAAAGAGAAATCCCCCGCATCTCCCCTCTTCTTATGCAGAAATGGAGCCTGAAATGAGAAATCCGCTTCTCATATTCAAGAATCATGCACGAATATCCGCTTGATCATTTCCCGCGTACTCTCTTCGCTTCCTGTGTCTGAGAAATTTCACCAAGGGAAGCGAAAGACCAGTTGACAATAGCAGCATTTATATTATAATAGGTATCAGATAATAATTATTATAAATAAGGAGTGGATGATCAATGGAAAACGTGTACGATGTATTGAATAAACAAGTAGCCAACTGGACAATCCTGCGCATGAAACTGCAAAACTACCACTGGAATGTGAAAGGACCTGCCTTCTTCACCCTGCACGCCAAGTTCGAGGAGCTGTACAACGAAGCTTCCGCATACATCGATACCCTTGCCGAGCGCATCCTGGCCAGACACGGAAAACCAGTCGCCACATTGGCAGAATGCATTCGCGATGCCAGCATCGAAGAAGCAAACGACCGCGAGACTGCCGAAGAGATGGTCGAGACACTGATCGAGGATTTCACCACGGTTATCGATGAATTAAAAGACGGCATGAAAAAAGTCGAAGAACTCGGCGATGAAGGGACCGCAGACTTGCTCTTGTCGATCCAGAGCAGTCTCGAGAAGCACGTATGGATGTTGAAAGCATTTCAAGGCTAAGCTCGCCGCTTTTGAACTCGTTTTCGCATGAAAAAGAGGACATTTGTGCCTGCTGCACAACTGCCCTCTTTTTTGCTGCCAGTCTATGTCGCCAAAGAAAAAACAAGTTTTCTTCCATCCTTTTCAACCTTGACCTGCGGCAAATACTTGATTGCCTTGTGAATACCGATGTACGGGCTGGCGAATTCGACTCCGCTACGTCTTTTCAACTCGTCACAGAGCTCATTGAGCGTCAATGCCGACATTTCCCGCAAGATCGTTTCTACATGATTGGCTACGCTTTCATAGTCATGACGGGTATGCGTTTTACGCCCTTTCAGCCGGTCCACGGCTTCCACGGTCATGCTGACGGTACCGTCCGTTGCTTCTTCAGCCGGAGCCGGTTCTTCATTGCCTTCAGCTTGGTCAAGCTCTCTTACTCGCGCCAAAATCTGCTTGATTTCCAGTCCCAACTGCTTGTCCTGATCCACATACTGTCGGCGCAGTACAGCTCGCTGCTCCAGGAGCGACTGCAAAGTCATTTGCAAAGCCTTACGTTCCGTGAAATATTCCGCCATAGCCTTCCCCTTTTTCATAATAATTTGATATCCATAATAATAATAATAGAATTATGTGTAATTGAAAACGGGTGATTTTCCAAAAAAGAAAAGTGAATTAGGCGCAGCTGTGCCCAATTTAGGCGCACGATATCCGGGCTTCTGCTTATCTTGAAGATAGGCATGCATACTAGAAATACAGAGGATGGTTGCTTGATGGATTTTCATTTGACACTCGTCGGCCTCCTGGTAGGATTTCTGGTCGGCCTGACCGGTGTAGGCGGCGCCGCACTCTTGACCCCGATTTTGATCCTGCTGGGGATACAGCCTGCCATCGCTGTCGGAACTGATCTGGTCTACAACTCCATCACCAAGATTTTCGGGACGTGGCAGCATTGGCGGCAGAAGACCGTCCACTTTCCCATCGTGCTCTATTTTGCGATCGGCAGCATCCCGAGCGGCATTCTCGCCGTCAATCTGATGAACTGGGTGCATCAGCATCTTGAAGGGGCAGACCTGATCCTGAAAAAAATACTAGGCTTTGTCCTCATCCTGATTCCTCTCGCCATCCTTTCCAAAAGCTGGCTGAGCCGCAAAAGCCCTTCGTGGAATAGATGGCAGGGCATGAGCATACGCGAGAAGCGCACCCCGCTCATCATCATCGGCGCTTTTCTCGGCTTTCTGGTAGGCTTGACCTCCATCGGCAGCGGCTCTCTCTTTGCCATCGCGCTCATGTACTTCTTTCAACTGTCCGGCAAGGAAGTAGTCGGGACCGACATTGCCCATGCCTTCTTGCTGACCACGGCCGCCGGTCTGGCTCACATGAGCTTCGGCACTGTTCATCTGGCGACTGTCTTTCAGCTTCTCCTCGGCTCGGTGCCCGGCGTCTTGCTGGGAAGCCGGTTGTCTTGCAAGGTCCCTACTGTTTTCCTGCGCTATGCGATCTCGATTCTCATCATCATCAGCGGAATCAAAATTATCCAAATATGACGATGGCAAAAACCCTTCCCGGGCAGTAAGCGGGAAGGGTTTCTTCTGCTGTCGCTTCTTCTGTCGTCGATCATGATTTTCCTTGTTCCAGCTCTTCGATCATCGCGGACAATTCTGCCCAGCGCTCGATCGCGGCCTCCAGGTCTGCCGCGACCTGCTGCTCTTCCGCGTAAAGCTTCTCGACTTTGCTGTAATCGCTGCCGGCTGCGGCAATTTCTTGCTTGAGCTGCACGCTTCTTTTTTCCAGCGAGGCGATCTTGTCCTCGATTTCGTCCCATTCCTTCTGGTCCTTGTAGGAGAGCTTGCGCGTCCGGTTGCTTCCGCGTCCGGAGGCGCTTTTCTCTTCGGAAGCAGCCGCCTTGGCATCCGCCCCCGCCTTCTCGGCTTTTCGCTTTTCTGCCGATTCCTGCTCCAGCTCTCTTCGCCGGACCTCGAGGTACTCCGAGTAGTTGCCGGTAAACTGGCGAATCCGTCCCTTTCCTTCAAACGCAAACAGATGATCCACCGTCCGGTCGAGGAAATACCTATCGTGGGACACAGTAATGACGGCCCCCGGGAAATGCTCCAAATAGTCTTCCAAGATGCTCAGCGTCTGGATGTCGAGATCATTCGTCGGTTCGTCCAAAAAAAGAACGTTGGGTTCTCCCATCAAGGTGCGGAGCAGATAGAGGCGGCGCTTTTCCCCGCCGGACAGCCGGGAAATCGGCGTCCACTGCAAATGCGGCGGAAACAGAAAACGCTCGAGCATCTGCGAAGCGGTGATCACTTCTCCGTCGCTCGTGTGCACGACCTCAGCCGCTTCCTTGATGTACTCGATCACCCGCAGCTTCTCATCCATCTCCACATTTTCCTGCGTATAATAAGCCAGCTTGACAGTCTGTCCCGTTTCCACCGTTCCGGCATCAGGGGCCAGTCGGCCAGCCAGAATATTCAGCAGCGTCGACTTTCCGCTGCCGTTCGGACCGATAATCCCGACACGGTCTTGCGGCAGGACGATGTAACTGAAATCGTCGATGAGCTGCCGTGTGCCGTAGTCTTTGCGAATATGCTCAATCTCCAGCACCTTTTTCCCCAGACGAGTCGCTCCCAAAGCCATTTCCAGCTTGTCCGCAGGTCCGTCCACCTGTCTGTCCCGCAGCTCTTCCACTCGCTGGACGCGGGCCTTCTGTTTGGTCGTGCGTGCCTTGGCCCCTCTGCGCAGCCAGGCCAGCTCCCGCCTGAGCAAATTTTGCCGTTTGCTCTCTACAGCCGCTTCATTTTCCTCGCGCTCCGCCTTTTTTTCCAAAAAGGTCGCGTAATTGCCCTCGTAGCTGTACAGCTTGCCGCGATCAAGCTCAAAAATCCGGTTTGTGACCCGGTCCAGGAAATAACGGTCGTGCGTTACGAGCAAAAGAGCTCCCTGGTAGCGGGACAAGTATTCCTCCAGCCACTCCACCGTCGCATTGTCGATATGGTTCGTCGGCTCATCCAATATGAGCAAATCTGCCGGCTGGATCAACGCCCGGGCCATCGCCACCCGCTTGCGCTGCCCGCCGGACAGCTCCTGAACCTGCTGGGAAAAATCGTGGATGCCTAGCTGCGTCAGAATCGTTTTCGCGAGCGTGCTCGCCTCCCACGCGTTGGCCGCATCCATCCGGCCTTGGAGGCTGAGCATCCGGGCCTGTTTCTTTTCATCGGCCGGATCCGCCTGCAGCGCCGCCAGCGCCTGTTCGTATTCCCGCAGCAGCTGCATCAGCGGGGAGTCTCCGTAAAAAACCTGTTCGAGAACGCTTGAGTTTTCCGCAAAGCTCGGATTTTGCGGCAGGTACTCGACGCGGAAGTGGTTGGCGTGGATCACCTTCCCGCTGTCCGCCGTGTCCAGGCCCGCCATGATTTTCAAAAGCGAGGATTTGCCTGTCCCGTTTACGCCGATCAGGCCAATTCTCTGGCCCTCGGCGATGTGAAAGGAAATCCCGTCGAACAGGACCTTTTCGCCGTAGCCTTTGGTGAGGCTTTCTACTGATAAAATATGCATATCGTTCACCTGTACTTTTATTTGGAATAGGAAATGGATCGGTTATGAACCGGTTGGAGCTACTGTCATCAGGATCCAATGGCGAAGTTGATTTGGCTTTGAAAAGCCTTCACTTGCGCTGACAACGACTTTGCCATCTGGCGTGTTCTGTTTTAACACGAAAGCCGTTCATTTGCTAAGAGTATAACAAAACGGAGTGCCACGATGACGCTACTTGCAAATGGTAACACGTTTTTCGCAATAGCTCTAGGGGCATGGACCGTACAAGGCTCTGCTCCCAAGAAACGTCAGCTCCCGGCAACAAAACGCTTTCATCAGCGTTATTGCAAGCTTGCAGCCGGTTTTTCCTATTGCTCCACAAATCTCAATGGAATCGTTTCCGTATGTTCCGCGCCTCGCTCGTCTTTCCAGGTAATTGTAAGGACGGGGAAATCTCCGAAGATTTGCTTCACCTGCTCCTCGGTTACTCCCGCTTTACATTCGTTTTGCAGGCTGTCGGTATGCGGTATATTTCGGAACAGCTGGAGGTAATCTTCACCCTTCAAAAGCGATTTTCCAGTTGTTTGTGTTCCCTTCGTACAGATAGGACCATTCTTTTGGGGAGATGAGCAGGGACAGCAGCAGCAGCGGAGCAAGCAACAATAGCAGTTTGGACAGCTTTGGAAATGTGAATATAAAAAGCCCTCCTCTGTTTTGTTTCATTTGGAAAAAAATCGCCGGGCCTATCCTTCTCTTGCAGTAGGGGATGATAGGGGATACATTCGTCCAAGAGAAAGTACTTGTTAGAAATTATGTATGTTAAACATATGTAAAATTGTACAAATGTAAGTTTTGGTGGATTAGAATGAGAGACCTATTGCTCCGCTTCCGCAAACCAACTGAGAGGAAATAATGGAGTGTTCCTAATTAGTTCGGAGGGTCATGGGACTGGAATTTGTATTGTTTCGCTAGCAATAAAAGTCGGGACAGGACTGATAGAAATGCTATGTAGGCTGTATGAGGCATTATTCATAGGTCAAACGGGAGTAGCTATGCGTACCTGAGAAAAACAAATGACCGGCAAGAGGATCGCTTGTTAAAAAGCCACCCCCTTCCAGGTCACAGCTTGATCGGTTTACCCGCCCATATGTTCTTTAAGAAATACGTTTTGCCTGCCAGTCATGGCAAAGCAGGGACTTGCCTGCTCATCGGTTTACGTAATCAAGGGGGATTGGCGAATGACAGCCACGCTCGACTCCCTGACGATCAGCCGAGGCTCGAACTGCACGCGCTCATACGCCCCGGCCCCATGCTCGCGAATCCGCTTCAGCAAAAGTTCGGTTGCCAGGCGGGCCACTTCATCCCCCATGATCGAGACCGAGCTGATTTGCGGGCTTGTTACCGTTGTCCACAGGTTGTTGTCGATGCCCACGACCGCCACATCCTCCGGAACACGGACACCCAACTCCTTGAACCGATTCACAATCCCGATGGCCACCATGTCGTTTACCGCGTAGATGGCATCTGGCATGTTTTTCAAGCTATAAAAGTAATCAGCCGCCCGCAAGCCCGTTTCAAACGAGAAATCCTCGCCAAAATAAACGAGGGAAGGATCGACCTGCGGCAAAGACTGTTCGTAGGCAAAGTACCGTTCCTCAATTTTGTTCTTCGGCGCGCCCGCGTATGCGATCCTCGTCCGTCCGATTTTGATCAGATGCTCCATGACCAAACGGCCTTCCTGGCTGGCCAAGCCGACAATATCCGCTTTCACATTGTCGTCGAGCTTTTTTCCATAGTTGATGATCGAAACGGGCACGGTTGTTTTATTGATCAATTCGACCAAGGTCTTCGGATACGCAAGCGGCATGATAATCAGCCCGTCCACATGCAGCTTTTTCACCTCGCGCACCGTCTCCAGCTCAGTCCGGGCGTTGCCGGAGGTGTTGATCTGGACGACGCGGTAGCCGTGCTGCTTGGCGGTCTGCTCCACGGACCAGGCGATTTCGGGAATGATCGCATTGCGGATGTCCGGCACAGCCAATGCAATTTGATTGGTTTGCCGCACCTTCAGGCTCTGGGCTGAAGTATTTGGAATAAAACCCATTTCCTCAATGACTTGGAGGATCAGCGCCTTCGTCTTGGGACTGATCCCGCCGCTATTGTTAATGGCGCGGGATACGGTGGCGATCCCTACCCCCGCCTTCTTTGCTACATCTTCAATCGTTACTTTTTTCTTTGTGGCCAAAAGAGATGTCCCTTCCTTATTGGAATCGTTTTCTGCGATACGAACCAACGTCAGTCGCCTCTCTCTATTATATCATATGCCACTGCCGTTTTGACGGGCAACGGGCAGTGCTCTTTTTCACCTTCCCTTCTAGCCTCGCTGCTGCGAGATACGAACAGAAGTGCCGTACAATAAAACGCCCATAACCAGCTTGGGATAAAGGTAACTATTTTAACCATTTTCATTCGCAAATCAATTTGACAATGTATCAAACATATGACATATTAATTTTCGGAAACGTTTCCTACTTTACTTGCTGAATTTCAATTTTCTCATCCAACCTGACAAGGAGATGGCAGATATGAAAGCGTTGCGCTGGCATGGCGTAAAAGACTTGCGCCTGGAAACGATTGCAGAACCTCAAGCGCTGAAAGGGAAAGTCAAAATCAGAGTGGAATGGTGCGGCATCTGCGGAAGCGACCTGCACGAATATGTGGCTGGCCCGATTTTCATCCCGGAGGGTACTCCCCACCCGCTGACAAACGAAAAAGCTCCTATCGTGATGGGGCATGAATTTTCCGGACAAGTCGTGGAGATCGGGGAAGGCGTCACCTCGGTCAGAGTGGGCGACCGCGTCGTCGTCGAGCCCGTCTTCGCGTGCGGGACATGCCCTGCGTGCAAGCAAGGCAAATACAACCTTTGCGAAAAAATGGGCTTCCTCGGCCTCGCAGGCGGTGGCGGCGGCTTCTCTGAATACGTAGCAGCCGATGAACACATGGTCCACAAAATTCCCGACAGCGTCTCCTATGAGCAAGGCGCTCTGGTCGAGCCATCCGCCGTCGCGCTTTACGCTGTCCGTTCCAGCCAGCTGAAGGTCGGGGACAAGGCTGTCGTGTTCGGCACCGGTCCGATCGGCTTGCTGGTCATTGAGGCGCTGAAAGCTTCCGGTGCATCGGAAATTTACGCAGTCGAGCTGTCTCCGGAACGCAAGCTCAAAGCAGCGGAGCTGGGCGCGATCGTCATCGATCCGAAAGAATGCGATGTCGTCCAGGAGATTCACAAACGCACAGGCGGCGGAGCCGACATCGCCTTCGAGGTGACCGGGGTACCTCCTGTTCTCACCCAGGCTATCGAGTCGACCAAAATCGCCGGACAGATCATGATTGTCAGCATCTTCGAAAGAGAAGCGCCCATCAAACCGAACCACATTGTCATGAAGGAGCGAACCATGACAGGCATCATCGGATACCGCGATGTTTTCCCCGCCGTCATCAGCCTGATGGAAAAAGGGTTTTTCCCTGCAGAGAAGCTGGTTACGCAGCGGATCAAGCTGGATGATGTAGTGGAACAGGGCTTTGAGGCTTTGTTGAAGGAGAAGAATCAGGTGAAGTTTCTTGTGAGTCCTAGGTTGTAGAAGGTTTAGGGAATAGCAGTCTGAGGGTCTGAGCCGAGGACTGCTTTTCCTTATCCACCGCTAAATGGCATTTTGTTAGATCGCTTGGTCACTTTTTAGGTTTTTTGTAGTATAGAGATTGAGCGTATACACAGAATATTTTACAGACTCCTTGAAGGGTCATGAAAAGGTTAGCTCTTCTCCATTCTCCCCAACAACCTTCACGACATCGTGGCTGTTGTACAAATAGTAGAAAGTTGTATGGTCCTTTTAAAGTAACACGCAAAAGGAATGCTATTGGTATCAAATGCTAATTAACAACAACGGTAATTGAATAAAGCCCCCAATTGGAGGCTTACTCAAATTATCTGGGTTCACATTGGTGAAGGGGTTTTTTGCCACCACCACCCCAGCCGCCGCCACCGCCACCACAATTGGGTTCACTGTATGCAAAAGCAGCCGTAACTGACATTACC
>NZ_JAUMSJ010000009.1:0-141867 GCF_037834415.1 Brevibacillus borstelensis
TAAAAAAAGAACTGCCCGTAAGCAGTTCAAGCGATACATCCTTCGTACCAACGCTGTCTCCGGAGGTGATGTTCTCAAGCTCACTCATTGTTTTCGCCCCCGCTGGATCAAGCGGGGACAACCCGGATTATTGCCATTTTCGCTGCACCAAGGATAGTACCAACGATTTTATTTCGACTTGTCGTTTCGGCAACGACGGAATTCTGCCTTTCCCTGCTACAATCATCGGCACCAGAGAGTCTTCTCGATGCAAGGAACCGTGATTTCCCCCGCCCGGATGGTTGGGGGATCGATTCACATAGAACTCCGCTCCAGGCACTGCTGTAGCGACAAGGAATTCACCGTGGTGGGAATAGAGCGAACCCTTCAGCCGAGACAGCGCATCCGGGTACTCCCGCGACCCGATTCTCCGATCCTTTCCCTGGAGAGCGAGACCGAGCACAGACCAATCACCTTCCACGTCCCAAGCATTCCCATATTCGTCCAGATACGCTCTTCCTTCCCGGTATCGAAGCCATTTCCCTCCCCGCCTTACATGTATCCAGTCCTGCTCCTTCCATGCGACCAAGTCAATCCGCGGCTCGCTTGCAAACAGCGGGACCAGCGCGGAAAGCGGAGCACGCGGGGACAATGAGTAGACGTAGCACATCCGTCCATTCACCGCGATCGCCACATCATCGTCTGGAACGGCTGTCCGCCCCAGCGGTGTGTTTCGGTAACCGCGGGCATGAATCAGCTTGTCCAGGTCGATGACCGCCGCATTTTTCTCGGCCACTGTCGCGGTAACGCCGCTGTCTCCCAGCAAAATAAATACATGCTCATCGAGCGCACGCTCCCAATCGCCAAATGCGTCAAGCAATCGCTTAAGCCGTTCGTCCACCTCCAATACCCCTGAAACGTCATCCGGCCCCTTTTTATGCAGTTTTCCGTCCAAATCCGGGAAGTAGGCAAATGTCACATCCGGAAGTGTCCCTTCTTTAATGAGCTGGAGAAGGCTTTGCAGCGTATATTCGTCATGGAATCCATAGGCATGGGCGGGCCCCGTCGGCAGCGGTGCCGAACTCACCTTGGACAAGGCGCCGAAGCCGAGCAAATTCGGTCCCATCACTGTCATGCTGCCGCCCCCCATCACAAGGCTGAGCAGTTCGTTTGGAAAAACGAGCTGATGAGCAACATCCCCCCGGTAAATCAAGCCGTTGATGGACGCGGAAGTAAATCCTGCCCGGTGCAGCTCTTCATGGATGGTCAAAACCCGCTTTGAGAGGTGGATTTGGTTTAAGTTCATCAAAGTGTCAGCGAGCAAATTTACTGGTCCCTGCTGCCATACTGCTCTTTGTCCGTCGCCGTAATTGACGATTCGCCGCTCGGAAGGATGAAACCAGAGCAAGCCGGGAATGTTGTGCTCATCCGGATACGTTCCGGTCAGCATGGAGCTGTCTATGGAAACGGACATGGTCGGGAAAGAGCTGACAACATCCCGCTTGTACACTCCGTTCTTGACGAAAAAGCCGATTGCAGGCAGCTTGTTTTCTTTCAGCAATCGGTCTATCGAAGCCGCGCGAAGCGAATCGATCAGCAGCATGATTACCTTTGGCTTGCCTGACGCAGTCCGATTGTCGGAAGGCATCGGGGATTGTTGGATGTGCGACTTGGAGCATGCAGCTGTTACAGTCAGTATCAGCGCCAGGATGAACGCCCACAACGGCGACGACCTTCGAATCAGCACGTTTTGTTCCCTCCACGAAAGTTTCGGTCGGTAGCACCATGTACGGTTATCGTTTACATTCCCCAGCTGGATACAGGATTATCCAAGGCATACAAAATGCAGCTCACAACATTCGCGGGCAATTCCACGTTGTGACAAACAATCGCGGGATCTTCGGAAAGTGTGCAAAGAGCCATTGCATTTTTGTTCGACGATTTTTTACTTCTCCCTTTACAGACCGACCGTCGGTTTGTATACTAAAGCAAGCAACATCTCCAGGAATTATTTTCTCCCCTGTGAAAGGAGGATCGGATGATGAAACCGTCAGCCAGCGATTCCCCCAGCTTCCGTCTCTTGCTGGAAACAACAGAAGCCTGCATCCGGGAAAAAGGCTGCAAGAAAACAACGCTGCAGGAGATCATGAACCGCTCCGGGCTCTCCAAGGGCGCTATCTACCACTATGTGCGGAGCAAGGATGAGCTGTTCGGTCTCATCCTGAAAAGCAAGCTCGAAGGATTGAGCCACAGCTTTTATCAAACTGCTTACGAGAAAAAAGATTTGCATCATCCGATGGAGGTGATCGCAAGCAGTGTCCGGCCTTTTACCAGTCCCGATGATGTGACCACTCCCATTTTCTTGTATCTGCTCAGTCAGCAGGATCAGGAATCGGTACGCAACATTCTGGAGGACGTGTACCGTTTTTCGGAGCAAACCTCTGTCAAGTGGATCGAGCTTGGACAGGAGGCTGGCGTCATCCCTGCGCACGTCGACGCGCGCAAAGCAGTCCAGCGTTTTATCACGTTTTCATATGGACTCCGCGTCAGGAGCGTCATCAGTCCGGAAGAAATGGAAGAAGCGATTGCAGACTACTATGAGCTTATGAAGCGCGAGCTCATGAATGCAAACATCTAGGGGGGTTACTCATGGCAGCTTTTGAAATTTTCAGGATCATTCATATCATCGCCGGTTTTCTCGCGTTATTGGTCTTCTGGATTCCGATCGTCACGAAAAAAGGCGGCAAGGCGCACGTGCGTGTGGGCTGGGTGTACGTCCTTTCCATGGCAGCCGTCGCTGTATCCGCTCTCTATATGGGAGTGTGGCGAATCGGCTTTGATCCAGCCCGGACTCCGAACTCCATTTCCTTTGCCTGGTTTTTGATTTATATTTCCTTGCTCAGCTCAGCGACCGCCTGGTACGGCATGCGCGTGCTGCGATTTAAAAAACGGGTTTCCGCTCACCGCAACCCGTGGGACATTCTGTTCCCCGGACTGCTCTTCGTCTCCAGCTTTTTTATCGGAGGGTACGGTTTTCAGATCGATTCGCCGCTGCTTACCTGGTTTCCACTTGTCGGCGCTTTTCTCGGAGGCGTACAGCTTACGTATTGGCTTCGCCCGCCTGTGACGAAGATGCATTGGTTTTTTCAGCACATGTCGGGCATGATGGGCTGCTGTATCGCGACGATCACCGCTTTCACGGTATTTGGAGCCCCCCGTCTGCTTCATCTGGACAGCGTCAATCCGCTTATCTGGTTTTTCCCGACGATCGTGATAGTCCCGGTTATTGCAGGAATGAGCGCCTACTATCGAAAGAAGTTTGCGAAAGCGCCGCTTTCACTAAGTAAGTGAGCATGTAGAGGAAGGCCGGGTACTCGGCCTTCCTCTTTTGCCTTCTTCTTTGCCTTTGCCGCCCTGCCTTCACGTTCCGCCGATGCTGCGTTCCACTCCAGCCAAAACGTCGCGGCGGCTCCTCCTCCCCGACCTATCTTCACAGGCCGCGTCCGGCTATTTGGAACACGAGTCTTGGAATCAAAACAAATCCCGTTACTTTTTCTCAGCCAGTTGGCCAAATCGCTTTACCAGCTTTTCCTGATGCGCTCTCATCATCTCTTCTGGCGCTACCCCGTACTGCTCCGCGAGCAACACAAGATTCCCCAATACATCGCCCATCTCTTCGATCAGTTCGGCACGAATTTCTTCGCGGGAACGGTCCCCTTCATCCGGCCGATCCCGCCCGATTTCTGTCGTGCGAACAGCCCGCGCCAGTTCTCCCACTTCTTCCATTAAAAAACCGACCCTGATAAAGGGGCCGTATTTCGTCCATCCGCGTTCTCCGTAAAACTCATTGACCCATTTTTGAAAATCATGCAGATTCATTGATCTTTCCTTCCTTCTTCCAAGATTCACCTGTATACTATACTTTGGCAACCGTTCGGTCAACAGCCGTCTCATCGAAGGAGGAAGAGCAATGAAACGAATTTGTGTCTACGCTGGCTCCAATCCCGGCACAAAACCGATTTATACCGAAAAGGCAAAGGAATTGGGAATGGAATTGGCCAATCGGAGAATGGAACTCGTATACGGAGGGTCCAACATGGGCCTGATGGGAAGCACAGCAAACGCCGTCCTGGGAGCAGGCGGAACAGCGATCGGGGTCATGCCTCGCGGGTTGTTCCGTGGAGAAATGGCGCACAGCGGGCTGACCCAATTTTATCAAGTGGAAAATATGCATGAGCGCAAAGCGAAAATGGCCGAGCTCTCCGACGCATTCATCGCCTTGCCTGGCGGGTATGGAACCTTTGAGGAACTGTTCGAAGCGCTTTGCTGGGGACAATTGGGCATTCACGAGAAGCCTGTCGGGGTCCTGAACGTCGATGAGTACTACTCCCCGCTGATTCGGCTTGTCGAGTCTGCCGTCGAAGCCGGCTTCATGCCCCCAACCCATAAAGAATTGCTGATCGTAGACAGCGAGCCTGCGAAACTGCTGGACAAGCTACTCCTGTACAAACGTCCGAATCTGACAAATAAATGGAACGAGACCGATCCGGAATAAGGCGGAAGCGACATCCGGACCGGCTCTATCCAAAAAATTCGCTGCGAGGGACAGGAAAATCCTGCAAGCGATTCCCGGACTTTCTAGCATCCTGGGTCTAGCTCCTGTATAATAGGGGCAATCTTATGTACAAAAAAGGAGGTTGCCATTTTGAACATTTGGGAATCCGATTTGCCAGGAATCGGACGTAAATTTCAAATGGAGACCCGAATGGGAGAAAAATTGGTTGTTGTCATCCATGACAGCGGCAGAAGAGAGCTGTACTTCTTCAATGCCGATGATCCCGACGAGTGTACATCAACCATTGCGCTCGATGACGATGAAGCCATGCAGGCAGCCGGGATTCTGGGCGGCATGAGCTACAAGCCGAAAGCACTGGATACCGTCAATCTCGCCTTGCACGATCTCGTTATCGAATGGTTCAAAATTCCTCCTCAGGCTGCATGCATCGGCAAAACCATAGGAGAAGTGGACGTCCGGCAAAAGACCGGCGTCACCATTATTGCCGTTCTGGATCAGGAGCAAAAACAACAAATCAACCCTGGCCCCGATCATGTATTCATGCCTCATACCCAGCTGGTCGCAGCCGGTGAACGGGAGCATCTGAAAAAATTGAAGGAATTGTTGCAGCACGGATAAGCAGCACGCTCATAAATAACGGGGCAGGTATCCAGCACACGGATACCTGCCCCTGCTTTTTCACCTCCATCGAGCAATCAACCCGCTCTATCGCTCTCCTGTTTTCGCTTGCTGAACATCCCCGCCGCTTTTTCCACAAAGCTGTAGATGGTTTTTGACTCTTTAGTCAACAACGGCCCTAAAACGGCAAGAATCAGAACATACAAGACAGCGAAGGACTGAACGACCGGGTCCAAGCCTCCTGCCTTGCCGATGTTAGCCATAATAATCGAAAATTCCCCGCGTGACGCCAATGTAAAACCGATGTTAAAGGAGGCGCGCTTGGAGATGCCCGCCGATCGCCCTCCCATCATGCCGGCGAAAATATTCGCCACAAGCGTCAGGATAACCGCGACAATCGTGATCCATACCGCTCCTCCCAGAGACATCGGATCGATCGTCAACCCGAAGCCAAAGAAAAACATCGCCCCGAAAAAATCCCGGAACGGCAAAACCAGGTGCTCGATCCGTTTCACGTGCTTGGAATCCGCAAGCACAAGCCCCACCAGAAGCGCGCCGATCGCCTCGGCCACATGCAGCGTTTCGGAAAAGCCTGCGACAAGGAACAGAGCCGTAAACACCAGGATGAGGAACAACTCGGTCGACTTGATGTCGAACAGGCGATCCACATACTTGATGATATATCTTCCCGCGATGAGGAAGAACAAGATGAAAAGCAGCGCGGATAAAGAAGTCATCAGCACTCCGGTAACGGAAGTGGCTCCGCTCAAGACCAGGCCGGACAAAATGGACATGTGTACGGCGATGAACAGATCGTCAAACATGATCATGCCCATAATAATTTCCGTCTCCGGGTTGGCTGTCCGCTTCAGATCGACCAGAACCTTGGCGACAATCGCGGTGGACGAACTCGTCATGATCCCCGCGACCACCAGCGTTTCCTTCAGCGGCAGATCCATCATCCATCCCAGCAGCAGACCGGACACAAAGTTAAGCGCGACGTAGAAAATACCGCCGACGAGAATCGATTTTCCCGACTTGATCAGGCGACTTACGGAAAACTCCAGGCCCAGGTAAAACAAGAGGAAGAGCACGCCGAGACGGCCCATGAACTCGATGAACTCCGAGCTTTCAATAAATCGCAAATCAAGGATTCCAAAATGCGGCGCGTGCGGTCCTACCGCCATCCCTACCAAAATGTAGAAAGGGATGACCGAAAAACGCAGCTTTGCCGAGATCAAGCCGACGATTGAAATTAAAGCAAGGGCAAGCCCTATCTCAAATATAACTGTATCCATATGTTCCTCCTTTTTCAGTCTTTTTCATGAGTTGCTGATGCGCAGATTCCATCGTCTTTGGGACAGACAGGCGGCAAAAGAGTACCGATATGGAATCTCCCTTGGTCATTTGCAGACTAGAAAAGGATTGCCGCTAGTCGCGTCCCCCGAGCAAATACGCCTTCAGCGCCTTGAGATGCTGTCTCTCACCGGCGACGATGAGCGTCGAGTTGGCCGTAAAGATATAATCGGGACCCGGATTGATATGCTTCTTGTGGTCTTTTTCCACGACGGCGATGATAGAGGCTCCCGTCTTTTGGCGAATCTCCAGTTCACCGATCTTTTTCCCGATGCATTTTGCGGTCGCTTCGATCTTGTGCCACTCGATCACCAGGTCGTCAAGACTGATGTCAATGGACTCAAGCGCTTTTGGTTTATACGCCATCCCGCCAATAATACCGGCAACCTGGCGCGCTTCTTCGTCGTCAAGCGCCACCATCGAGACGCTGCTTTCGGGATCATCCTGGTCAAAATGATACAGCTCGCGCCTTCCGCTATCGTGAATGATCACCACTAGCTTATCTCCGCTTTGGGTATCCAATTGAAATTTCTTCCCGATTCCTGGGAGTTGAATTTCGCGAACATTCATGAACAATACCTCCAAGTCTGATTTTTGGTGGAATGGTTTATAACACAGAAATCCTATCTGTACACTTATTTTTTTGGCATCGCAATTGCTTCTCTGTACTGCGGCATGAAAATCAGGCTGAATTTAAGGTCATCTTCCGCTTTTTTCCGTCGGGCTGACTTGCATCTTTTGCTCCCGAATCTTGGATGGTGCGTACAACCGTTCTTGCCCACGCCAAAAAGCAGGAGTCTCATCCTTGTTTGTCGCACTGCTTGTAACCGTTTGCAGTTGTCACAACACTTGTGATTTGTTTCACAATGAATGGAATATTTTACTTGGCTATCTTGGGCAAAAGCTTGCTCTCGCCTTTTGTTCAAATGATTTTGGGAATGTGTCAATCGGCCGGCTTAACGATGAACAGCAAAAACAATGCTTGCTGCAGAGCCACGCGGGGTGAACGGAAGAAAAAACGTGGAGGTGAATTTAATGGGCATCAGAAAGAGACTTTTCATTTTAATGGGAATGAAAGTCCGAAAGGTAAAACGCGGTATTGGAGCGGCACGAAGCAAAAGCAATGGCAAAACCAGAATAACGAACGCTTCTCTGAAGGACGCATATAGGAACTTGACCGAAGCTTGTTTGCGGAAATGTACAAAATGCTTTTCGTACGGATTCGCCGAAATCTGCGGAGAATCGTCTTCCATGGAAAGAGCGTCTGCAACATGCAAAGGGGCGAATGCAAAAGCCAAAAGGATTAGCACGCTGAAAACAAGAAACGGGATGCCGCTGCGGCTCTCTTTTCTATTCAAAACGCGCACCTCCTTTGAAAATGGTTGAGCATGGTTCTCGCTCTGATCGCCTCGCCTCTCCTATACGTGATTGAAGGAAACAAATAAACACATAATGATTTTCTTATATTATGTATACATAGAAAGGGTATCATTTTGAAACAAGTAAGTCAAATCCGCTGCTTGTCAGCTCAGGGTAAAAACACTCTCGCCTTTTTACTTGTACAGCTACCGACAAGCACGAAAAAACAGCGCCCCTTTCTTCGTCGAAAGAGAGCGCTGTACGATAATCTGCCGCTTGCCATGTGGTCCGACCACCGCCGTAACGTGTGCCGGGAGAAGCACACTTCCAATACATCCATCAAGGTGATTTCGAGCAAGTCTATATCCGTTTTGGCTGTTTACATTGCAGGGCTGGCCGCTTTTTTACCCCTTCATATCTTTCTCGATTTGTTTGAGCTTTTTCTTTTGCTTGCAGGCTGCTTCCTCTTTATTGGACCAAGAGGTATCACTCAGCTTCTGCAGTTCGTCGATCAGCTTCTTGTCTGATGTAACATGGATCGAAGAATCGGGAAAAGCGATTTTTAATTTCTCCCCTACTTCTTTTTCGATTTCTTTCAAGCGAAAGCGGTTAAAGTTGCTTACCTGAATAGCGACATCCAGTTCTTTATCGATGTGGACAGCGACAGCTTTATCAATTCCGTTTACTTGTTCTGTAATGGACTTGGCTTTCTGTTCCTTGTCAAAGAAACGAACCGGAGTCGGCTTGCACAGAGGATCCTCTGCTGCAGATTGGGTTTTTGCCTGTTGATTTGATTGTTGGTTCGACTGTTGGTTTGCTTGCGGGTTGCAGCCTGTTGCGAAAAGAACCAGAGACACGACAACGATTATGGTACGCAAAAGAAAACCTCCCACTAAAATCAGCGTACCTTTATCGTTTCCTAATGTGCGATTTCTATGATGTATAAATTGTTCTGTCGCCACGTACAGGATGTTCTGAATTTGTGTAGAAATCACAAAAAACCGCGAGAAGGACGCTTCGTAAAATGTCCTTCTCGCGGGTGACTGTGGATAGCTGACGTCATATGGAAACTGCTATCTATTCTGCGCCTGCTTTGTCCGGTAAAATTCGTTAAACAGCTTCATCAGCGCCCGCTTTTCGATTCGGGAGACATAAGAACGAGAGATGCCAAGCTCGCGAGCGATTTCCCTTTGGGTTTTCTCTTTGTCCTGATCCAGGCCAAACCGGCCGATGATCACTTCTTTTTCGCGTTCGTCGAGAATGTGGATGTGCTGGTAAATCTTGTTCGACTCCAGCTTTAGCTGCACAGCATCCACAACTTCATCTGTTTCCGTACCGAGGACATCGATTAGCGTGATTTCGTTGCCCTCTTTGTCCGTTCCGATCGGATCGTGCAAAGAGACGTCCTTTTTGGTCTTTTTCAGGCTGCGAAGATGCATCAGAATTTCGTTTTCAATGCACCGCGCTGCATACGTTGCCAGCTTTGTTCCCTTATCCACCTGGTAGCTTTCGATAGCTTTGATCAAGCCGATCGTTCCGATGGATATCAGGTCTTCGCTGTCTTCGCCGGTGTTCTCAAATTTTTTCACAATGTGGGCGACCAGGCGCAGGTTGTGTTCGATGAGCTTGTTCCGTGCGACCGGGTCTCCCTTGGCCATCAGTCGGAGATACTTTTCCTCTTCCGTGTCAGGCAGCGGTTGGGGAAAAGCATTGTTTTTGACATAGGCCACGAACAGCATGATTTCCTTGATAAACAGAGAAAGCGCCGCAAAGATGCTGGACACGCTTGCCACCTCCCACGAAGGATATGCGCTTATTACTATCCTTATGTGGGCGATTGCCTACTCGTGCATGTACCGGGAACCTGTGCAAAAAAATGAATGCTCCGTTTCTAAATGTGTTTTACGAATGCAGGGAAATATACTTCCGGTCTACCTGATCCGCCAGCCAAACCATCTCATTTCCATGATAAAACTTGACGCCATCCAGCCAGGCTGTTTTGGCATCCACCCTTAGAATCACGGGACGATCGTCTCTTCTCTTGCCGACTTGGCGGGCCGTTTCTGTTTCCGCTGATAAGTGCACGTATTGTCTCCCTTTTGGCTGCAGCCCCTGCTCGAGAATGAGCGCAACAAATCGTTGGGCCGTACCATGGTAAAGCGCATCTGGCGGCTCCTTCTCTTCTTTCATAATCTTTTTCGGAATCGAATGTCCGTAAAGTGCACGAATCTTTCCCTCTTTGATCTCGTGACGCTTTTTATCTGACCGTTCCATCATGATATGGAGATCTTCCTCATGCAGTTGACGCCAAACCGGCTGTTCATGCAAGGCGTATAACAACTGCTCGATGCTCACCCACCCTTGCTCATCCAATTCCAGCTCATATTTGTGCGGTGCATGGCGCAGGGCATATGAGAGTTCTTTGCTCAACCTTTGATAATCCACGCGTTTCACTGCCTTCCAGGTTATCATTTGCTCTAGGGAGCTGTTCGATTATGACCTGCTCGTAGCCATGCAGGGGTTTACGACCGCTCCCTTTCAAGGCGTTCAATCCTTTGTTCCAATTCTTTTATTTTCCGTCTCAAACCTGAGCGGACAGCAAAGAAAATGATCAGTCCTACTGGCACGCCAATAAACACAAGCGTAGTGATCAAACCAATAATCAAGGCTCCCCACTCAAAACCGACTGCTCCGAAGTCCAGCATGCTTGCACCTCCGAAAAATACTTTCATCAAAACGTTTATAAATACAATAGCCTCAAAAAATGCCCATTCACTTTCTATGCAGGTCCTCCTGCTATGCCGAAGCCAGTAGAATCACGCCTACTTTGCACCGAAATAGTTACCTCATAATTCCAAATTTATTACACTTATGATCATTCAAAGGATTTTCTCGAACAACAAGGAAAGGACGGCTCGCCCAGCTTTTTGAGAGGGTAGCTTCCTCATCCGCAAGCATAGGGGAGAAAGCGTCCCCCCTCCGCTTGCTTCTTTCCTCTCGACTGATTCAATGTGCCTGTGCCTTCTGGTGGTAGCCCTCGGCTCTGCTCTTGTAGCCGTTTAACATCTTCTTTGCGACCGCCAGCTCCTCCTTCGCCTTTCCGATCGCTTCTGTTCCGGCTTTTACTACTTCGTCGTACGCCTTCGAACGGTACTCCTTGTCCTTGTTCTCGATCCTCTCTTTTACCTGACTCCACAATACTTGAGCCTGGTTCAAATCGCCTTGCATGACCTCGATGATATTCGTGATCGATTTTGCCTTTTGATCGATTTTTGCATGGAGCACGTTGACGCCATCCATGAGCGTATTCATGCTGCCGACCATCGTTTCCACCAGGGCCGCCCCTTCGTCTTGACCTACGGTAGTGATTTCCTCCGAAAGGGCCTGCATATCCGCGAGATGCTGCTCGTATATAGCCTGATCCTCAGAAAAGTGCAATTCAGACAAATACTTCACATTTTCCGCGATATCCGCTTGCAGCTTTGTCAATTGCTCCACTTTTTTTGCCAATTCGGCAGCTTCCTTTGCTTTCTGCTCCGCGCGTTGCTTTTGTATCGCTTCTGCCCTCTCGCTGACCCGTTTGCTCAGCGCTGTCAGCTTTTCTTCATAAGCCGTTTTGGGTGTCCCAAGCAGTTTGGTCTCCGGTTCATACGCATCCATCCACGGCCCGTGGAACACGAGCTCGTCCCGCGTCACCGTTGCCGTGACAGCTTGCCCCTCCTTTGTGGTGAGTGTCAGGTTGCCTTCTTTCAAAGTACCCGTAAACATATGGGTGGCATTTGTTACGGCCGGAAGATCTTCGATGGTTTCAACCTTCGCTTCCTGGATTTCTACGGCTACGTTCTCCTTGTCAGGAATGACCTTCGCGTACAGCACCCGGTTCTCGTCCTCATACAGGTACCCCTCCGCGAGCGGAATGGCAGTGAGAGAACGCACAGCGAATCCTGCGGCTAGCAGTATGAGTAAAACAGCGATGATGATCCATTGTTTCTTTTTCACTTGTATCCTGCGACCCCTTTACTTCTTTTCGATGTTCGCGGCATCAGGGATGTCTATCACCTACCGCGGCACTCTTCTATCATTCTACCATATCCTGCCTTCCTGCCTCCTGACAGATTCCTAGGTTCGTTCCTTCCTCCTATTACTCCTAGGCTCTGGCGAATCTATTTCACATCCTGGGGCCTACTGACTATGCAGGTTTGTCACTGCATGGCGCCCGGTGGATATCCCTTGTATAGAGCAACACAACAGGAGCACGGATACATAACAGATCAGCCGGGACACGCAAAGAGAGGACGTTCGCACGGATGACGAATGCCCTCTTGGGTAAGCGGTACAACGATATTCTTCTTAGCGGGTTCTTCGCTGAAGCTAAAGCGTCAGGCAGACTGCCACGTGGTACTACGAAACGCGAAACCTGGATACCAAGGTGCGCAATTCTTCCGCCATCTTCTCCAATGACCCTGCGGATGCAGCGATTTCCTCCATCGAGGCGAGCTGTTCCTCCGAAACAGATGCGACATTTTGCGAATTGGCTGCCGACTCTTCCGCGATTCGGGCCATTTCCTCGATCGAGGCCTTGATCTGTTCGGAGCTGGCTGTCATTTCTTCAGCAACTGCTGTCACTTCCTGGATTTGCGTAGAGGTCTGCTCGACTGAGTGGAAAATGCGCTGGAATCCTACCCCTGTCTCTTCGACGATCACTCTTCCTGTCTCGACTTCCTTCTGCCCTTGTTCCATAGCAGAGACGGCATGGGACGTATCCGCTTGAATCTGGCGGATCAAGTTGGCGATTTGCTCCGCAGAGTTCTTCGACTGCTCGGCCAGTTTGCGAACTTCATCTGCCACGACTGCAAATCCCTTTCCATGCTCCCCTGCGCGTGCCGCTTCTATGGCGGCATTAAGGGCAAGCAGGTTGGTCTGATCGGAAATGTCGGTAATCACCTGGATGATCTCATCGATCTGCTTGGATCTCTGTCCAAGGCGTTTGACAACCTGGTCGGTCTGCGCAACGGCCGCACTGATCGTTTGCATCTGGTCGATAACCTTGCGAATCATTTCGTTGCCCCGTTCGGTCTCTTTTGACGTCTCAATCGAAACCTCGGCTACGGTCGATGCTGTTTCCGCTACGCGCTGGACGCCCAGATTCATCTCGGAAATGAGACGGACGCTGTCATCCACGCTGCGCCCCTGTACCTCTGCGCCGTGGGCGACTCCCTGAATGGCTGAAGCGATCTGGTTTGTCGCTTGTGTGGTTTCCTCCGCGCTGGCCGTAAGCTGTTCGGATGAAGCGGCTACTTGCTCCGCATTGCTCACCACCTCTGTCACCAGCGTACGGAGATTTTGTACCATCTGCGTAAAGGCTTGCGCCAGTTTTCCCAACTCGTCACGGTTCTTGATGCGTCCGATGGCGACTGTCAGATCGCCTGCAGCCACCCTCTCCGCCGCTGCGGTAAGCTGGGCGATTGGCCTGGAAATATGGCGGGACAGCCAGAAGCCGACGATGATTGCGGCTGCGATCGCTGCCAAACTGACGAGCTCGATTGTATTGCGTATTTGCTCAACCAGCTCGCTGTTTTGCAGGGTCTCCTCTTCCATCAGCTTTTTTTCGTTGTCCACGAGCAAATTTGCCAAATTTCTGATTTCACGGGAGACAGGGATGGCGTCGTTTAAAGCGACCCTCTTTGCGTCCTCCCACTCGTTCGTACCCATCAGCTTTTCAACCTGGGCAGCTTTTTCCTTAAACTGGTCATTCAACCGCTGCAAGCTTTCCAGAAGCGTTTGCTCTTCCGGAGCAACCCCCATTTCGGCAGTCTGTTTAACCATGGCGTCCAAGCTGTCGATCGCGTCGTTCACTGTGCTTGCTGAATTCGCTTCAGCCAACAAAACAGCCCGCAAAGCGGCAATTTCTTGGGAAGCCGTACTCTGAATTTCTTTTGCATTTGCCAAAATGATGACCCGTTTTTCAAGCAGTTCAGCATAAGAATCGTTGAGCTGCTTGATAAATAAATAAGCGATGCCATTTGTCATTCCAAACATGAGCACGATACCAAAGAATCCTAGCAATAACTTGTTGCGAATAGACAGCGACAAATTCATCATCCTCCGTATATCATGCAAGACAAGCCCCTACTCAATAGTACCCAATTATCGCAATTTTCACAAGGAGGATAGTACCAATTTTATTGAATCACAAATCAAAACCCCCGATTCCTGTACGATTAACAGGGCCTCGGGGGCTACAAAAAGCTGTATGATGGTCCTAGATCGGGACTGCCAGCATTTTGACCATATGATGGTACAAATGTCCGCTCACCACCAGCGAACTGTCTGCCTGATACCCGATCTGCTCGTAAAGCTGGCGTGTCCGAATGTTATCCTCTTCCACCAGCAAGGCTGTCCGTTCATATCCTCGTCTGATTGCCTCTTCTTCAAAACGGGCCAACAGTCTCCTGCCGATTCCTCTTCCCCGATGACTCGGGTCGACAACGAGCGTATCGAGATAATACTCGTCAGAGCGTGCTTCTTTGACGATGGTGGGAGCTGCTCCGGTCAATTGTTCCAAGCGTCTGGCGAACGGCCTGTCCAGCTCTTCTGTTCGGCTTCCGTGATAACTGATGAAAAGACCGGCCGGCTTTCCTTCGGCTTCCGCGATGATGCAATTCTCATGACTGATCCGGTTTTGTTTTTCCCGGAAAAACTGTTCCAAGACTTTTACGGCTTCATCCTGTGTCTGTGCTCCGGTCAATGTGTGGGCAATATCCCCGATTGCTTCATAGATCAGAGGAGCCGCCCAGCCCGCATCCTCCGGTGCTGCATATCGTATCATGTTTGCCTCCTGATATCGCATTTGTCGGTTTTTCCGTACGCTGTCTATGTATAGACATACGCTTCTATTGTGCCATAACAATGAAAAAAGGTCGATCCCATAGAAAAAAGACGCTCTGGATAAACAGAGCGCCTTCTCAATCCGTGCATGTCTACACGGTCATTTTTTCGATGGTAAGCGAGCGATGATTTCGCAAATCGACGAATTCTTTCTCCCTTCGCACCAACGGCCTCATCGGTTCATCTTGATGGATCAAAATAATTTCAACCTCTTCCCCGTCATTCAGCCTTGCTTTTGACCCGACGTACAGTTGCGCGATATAGCGGACGAACACAGTCACGATTTCAATGTTCAGCAGACCCTCGCACGCCGATTTCCATAGCAGTTGAGCTGCTTCGAAGGGCGATGTGCGAGTCTTGTACACACGGTCTGAACAAATCGCGTCAAACATGTCAGCGACTGCCAGTACTTGACATTCGATCGGAATGTTTTCTTTCGTCCTTCCTTCCGGATAACCGGAGCCGTCCAGCCGCTCATGATGAAGCAAAGCGCAAAGAGAGAGCGTCTCGCAGCATCCCTCCATCGCGTTTACCAGCTCATAGCCGTAAACGGTGTGCCGCTTCATCAGCTCAAATTCTTCGTCCGTCAATTTCCCGGGCTTGAGCAGGATCTCCTTGGGAACCTTCATTTTTCCGATATCGTGCAAAAAGCCTGCTGCTCCCATGACCCTGACGCGTTCCTCATCCCACTTGAGAAGCTGGGCAATCAGGGTCGAGAGAATGCCAACATTTATGGAATGGCGGTACGTATAGCTGTCTGCCCCTTCAAGCACGTACAGCGAACGAAATAGTCCCATTCGTTTTTTTGTGCAATTTGCCACCTTGTGAAACGCTTCTGTAAACTCTTCCAGCCTGGGCATGCGCTCAAACTCAACGCTTTCAAACAAGCGGCGGGTATCTTCCATCGCTTCCAGATAGGATGCTACGCTTTCCTGATCCATTGCCGCATCCATCAACTGGTTCGAAATTTCCTCCCCGTTCCCTTCATTCCAGGTGCCATCCGTTACATGCACATGATTGATCCGCTGTTTGCGGAATAGCTGAACATGCGTTTCCGTCAGGACTGTCCCCTTTTGCAGCAGCAATATTCCGCTTTGTGAATACAAGTCCCTTTCCAAAACACGTCCAGCCAGCAAGCGGTTAACAGAAGCCAATGGCATAGGATCAAACCTTTCCCACAACACTCTTTTTTACTAAATTATAGGAAAAACGCCTTTTGACTTACAAGCCTTTTTTTGCCTTACATGGTTATTTCACCCGTGTCACCCGGCCTGATTTGGTCATAGGATAGTAGGCGGCCTTGACAAAGCAACGGATTTGCAGTTAAAGGAGGTCTCCTGCATGGCTTCATTGTATCTCACGCCAAAAGTATGGCGGCAGATAGAGCAAGCCGTACGAAAAAACCCCAATCTGGAGACTGGCGGAGTCCTGATGGGGTATCCGTTAAGCAAAGAGGAGTGGCTTGTAACCTATGCCAGCGGGCCTGGTCCCAAAGCCATTCACCAACCTCACTCCATCATGTTTGACGACCAGCATTTGCGCAATTTGGTCAGAAAACAGAGCAGACGCAGACAATGGCAATACATTGGAGATTGGCACAGCCATACCGTTCGCAGATTGACCCCGAGCAAAGGGGACCGACGGACGATTTGGGAAAAAGCATCCAAATCCGTTTACATGTCCGCTTCCCCGTTCATGCTGATCGTCGGTCTGAACAAGCGCGATCAATTGCAGGGGAGAGCTTTCACTCTTGGCGATGCTCTGAACGAAGTAAAGAATCTAAAAGTCATCGACCGGCAATTTCTTCAACAACGTCTTTAAAAATCTCCATAGCCCGGTTGCCGCCAGAGACCGGCTGATTTTCGGCAACGACACAGATGGCAAAGCGTGGATTGTCTGCCGGCGCATAGCCAGCAAACCATAAATGGTTCCTCTCGTTATGCCCGGCTCCCGTTTGTGCCGTTCCGCTTTTGCCGGCAACCGGCCAAGTGCTGCTGGCCAATAGCTTTCCGGTTCCGCTTGTCACCACTCGGCTCAAAAGTGTTCTCAGCTTTTTCGCGGTGACGTAATCAATGCCCGTTTCGTCCAGAGACTGTATCGGAAAACGGTAAAAGGACTGACCGTTTTTATAGGTGATTTCCTGGACAAGCCTTACCTGTCCCGGTTGTCCCCCGCGAGCGATTGTCGCCATCATATTGGCAATCTGCAGCGGTGTCATTCGCACGTCACGCTGCCCGATCGCCGTCTGGATCAGTACGCCCTCGTCTTTTCGCGACATCTGATCCAGGTAAACTCGCCCTTTTTCCTCGCCGTCTATTTGGCGAAACCCTTCCAGTTTGAACAAATGGGACGTGCGATGCCCGACCTGTGTCAACAATCCCAATCGACGCGCATACTCCTCCAGCTTCTCCCCGCCAATCCGCTTGGCGATCTGTGCAAACGCAATATTGCAAGAGTCGGCGAAGGCCTCTTCCATCGTCAACGATCCGTGACCTTCCTTTTTCCAGCAGGAAAATCCGTATTTCCCGTAGCTGCCGCTGCAGTGAAACCGTTCCCCTAAAGAGACGATCCCTTCCGCCAATGCTGCGGCTGCCACGACCGTTTTAAAAACGGAGCCGGGAGGCAATTGCTTGACCGCCCGATTTTGCCAGTTCCCTTTTTCAGCCTGCACCCGCGTCTGATCGTAGGCAGGACGGCTGGCCATCGCCAGGACATCGCCACTCGAGATATCCAGCACGACGACCGCGCCCACATCCAAGCCTCTAGCGTCGAGGATCCTCTCAACGCTCCGCTGCATGTCCGCATCAAGCGTCGAAAGCAGCGAAAGCGGGTAATACTCGTTTTGCTGGCTCGAATAGCGAATATCGAGGCCGCGCATCGGATTTCCTTCGCCGTCTACATAATAGGACAAGACAGATGGTTCGATTCCTTGCAAAAATCTGTCAAAGCTTCTTTCCAGGCCGGATGCTCCGATCGTAGTCTCCGCGTTTTTCTTCCCTTGCTCCCACTCATCCGGGTAGAGGGATTGGACCAGCTCGGGGTTTCGATGGATATATCCGATCACATGCTTGGCGACCTCTTCGCTTCTATACCGTTCGGTGACGGCCAGCGAGACAATGCCGGGGATCGCCAGCTTGTTAATCTTCTCCGCCTGCTTTTCGGAAAGCGCCACCAAGCGTCTGGATGAATCTCTCAGCATCACAGGAGCCTTGGCGTTTTTCATCACGTCACTCAGCCGCTCTTCGCTCACGCCAACGATGGAGGCCACCTGCCTTAAACCATCGGTCCCTTTTAGGCTGCCTCGGGCCAGTGGAAACAGGATCAACGCCAGCTGCTCTTCCCCCGTAAACTTGTAGCCGTTCCGATCCAGAATATCTCCTCTGCCGCTATGAAGGACGATACTCTGTTGCCGTTGTTTTACTGCGTTTTTCACCAGATCGATGCCTCTCTTTGTAAACCGATGGGTGGCAGCCAACTGTATCCACCATAACCTTGCTACAAGCCCGATCCAGAGGAGTGTCATCCCCAGCAGCAGCATAAAGTGCCTCCGTTTAACCCGACGCTCCAGATACAATCTTCTCACCTCTCCGGCTTTTCTTTCCAGTATTGCCGGATGGAGCGAGAAGGAAACGGGCGGGAGCAGAACGATTTCAGGCTGACGCTGTTCTAACGCTGACTGCTGCTCCCTGTATATTCCATCAGCCATGCGCATATATTTATTTGCAGGCGTGAAAAAGGGAGGCGGCATAAGCTTGCACATTTTAATTTTAAGCCCGGAAATGCCTTATCCTCCGACAAGCGGCGGTAGGCTGCGCGTTTTTAAAGTGCTAAAAGAGCTTGCTGCAAGCAACGACATCTATCTTATTTCCTTTTATAAGAGCGAAGAAGACCTGCGCTATAAAGAAAAGCTGCTAACCTATTGCAAAGACGTCCATTTGGTCCCCCTGCCGCTGAAATCATTTCCGGACCCCCGCGGAAACAATGACACATTTCGCAATCATATCTTGGCAAACAAGATCCGATGGTATTTTTCCTTGACACCGGCGATCAATAGCTACTATTTCTCCCAGGAATTTCAAAGCAGCATCGATCGCTTTCTGGAACGGTATCCCATCGAGATCATCCAATTCGAGCATAGCTATATCGACCAGTATCGCTACAAAAATTTGATACATAAGAAAATCAAAAAAGTGCTGGTCCAATATAATGTGGAGCACGACTTGTACAGGCAGAGAATGGAGTACGTCGGTCGAAGCAAATCCGTCATCTGGAGGCTAAAGGCGAGGCTGGACAGTCTTACCTTTAAAAAATTTGAATTGAACAAAGTCAAAGATCAGGACTTATGTATCATGGTGTCTGAGGAAGACAAGAAGCAGCTGGCTTCGCTTTTGCCTGACTCCGCTCCCAAGACAATCGTCGTACCGAATGGGGTCGATATCGATTACATAAAGCCTGTCCTTGATCCGGCGACACGTGATCAACAATCTCTCGTATTTACGGCTGGCATGTTCTGGTTTCCCAACGAGGATGGGTTGCTGTGGTTTGCGGAAAGCATTTTTCCGAAAATCGCCGCCGTGCACCCGCACCTAAGGATTTTTGTGGCCGGAAAGGAGCCCTCGGAAAAAGTAAAAGCACTGCAAATGAAGGACAGCAGATACGTAATTACCGGATATGTGGATGACATCAGGGATTATCTGTACAGAGGAACCGTGTTTATCTGCCCGCTCCGGCTTGGAGGAGGCACAAAAGTAAAAATACTGGAGGCAATGGCAAGCGGTATCCCGGTCGTTTCAACCGTTTCCGGCAGCAAGGGAATTAAAGCCAACGATCATGAACATATCCTGATCGCGAAAAATGAAGAGGAATTTGCAAAAAAAGTTCTCGCATTGCTTCGTCAGCCTGAGCTGCGCAAAGAACTCGCCAGCAATGCCAGACGTTTGGTTGAAGAAACGTACAGCTGGAAACGAATCGTCGCTGAGTACGAGAAAGAATTGAAAAAAATGCTATCCATTCACTAGCTTGGAATAAAATCGGCCGCTTCTGCAGTTTCCGGTATCTCCATCCTGCTGTTTGGAGGTGAAAGTGGGTTGAATATCCTTATCCTAAGCCCGGAAATGCCTTATCCTCCAACAAGCGGCGGTAGGCTGCGCGTTTTTAAAGTACTAAAGGAATTGTCTGCAAGCAACAATGTCTATCTCATTGCCTACTATTCCGATGACAATGACCCGCAATATGAACAAAGTCTTCGCCGCTACTGCAAAGACGTCCGTTTAATCCCGCTCCCGATGAGGTCTTTTCCCAATCCCCGCGGCAACAACGAAAAATTTTACGACCAGGTATGGCTGAACAAGATGCGCTGGTACTTTTCCCAAGCTCCGATCGTCAATCAATATTTCTTCTCGGAAAAATTCCAGGAGAGTATCGATTTCTTTATCGAACATTACCCCATCGATATTATTCAGCTTGAGCATTGCTTTATTGATCAGTACGATTACAAAATTGCCCATGACAAACGAATAAAAAAGGTGCTTGTTCAGCAAAATGTCGAACACGAGGTTTATTTGCAGAGATTGAACTATATCGGAAGGAATATGACCGTGCTATGGAAGATAAAAGCTCACTTGGACTACAAAAAATTCATGGAATTCGAACGAAGTACGGTCAGCAATCAGGATTTGTGCGTAACCGTTTCGGATGATGACAAAGATAAACTACTCGCATTTATCTCTGATCCCGCTCCCAAAACCATCGTTGTACCGAATGGAGTCGATGTCGATTACCTGCGGCCTCCCGGAGCAAAAAGGGATGAACATACTCTTGTGTTCACGGGCCATATGGGCTGGTTCCCGAACGAGGACGGCATACTTTGGTTCTTTCAAGAGATTTTCCCTAAGGTTTCTGCTGTGTACCCTGAGATACGGGTCTACGTCGCAGGAAGAGAACCTTCCGATCAGATAAAAGCCATAACGAAAATGGACAGCAGGTTTGTTGTTACGGGATATGTAGATGACATCAGAGATTTTCTCTATAAGGGAACCGTATTTGTCTGCCCGCTCAGAATGGGGGGAGGGACGCGATTGAAAATTTTGGAGGCGATGGCCAGCGGTCTGCCTGTTGTGTCTACTTCGCTTGGCTCCCAGGGACTGGAGGCAATCCCCGGGGAACACATCGGAATCGCTGATACCGCAGACGACTTTGCGAAAAAAGTGTTGTTGCTTCTTGCAAACCACAAACTGCGTGAACAGATTTCTATAAAAGCCAGGCAGCTTGTCGAGGAAAAATACTGTTGGAAGCGGATTGTCCACGTATACGAGAGAGAATTGAAAAATTTGCTGCGCGGATAGTTTCTTTGTCTGCATTCGCATTCGTTTGAGTTTTGGAGTTAGGAAAATATGCAAGGAGCCGTTCGTGACATCCTCCCAATGGGAAGCTGACAGGAACGGCTCCGTCATTTGTTCATACCGTCGATATGACTGATTCTCTCTCTTTACGCTTACGACTTGTTTGCCACCTGCTGCTTCTCCAGCAAAATGTCGCGTATTTTCGTCGACAATAGATCCAGAGCCACTCGGTTGTATCCCCCTTCAGGAATAATCACGTCGGCGTACCGTTTTGTCGGCTCGATAAATTGCAGATGCATCGGGCGGACTACGTCCAGATACTGGCTCACGACAGAGTCGAGCGAACGTCCCCGCTCCTCGATATCCCGCACGATCCTGCGGACAATCCGCACGTCCGCATCCGTATCGACAAACACCTTGATATCCATCAACTCGCGAATCCGCGGGTCTTCCAAAATCAGCATGCCTTCCAGAATAATGACATCCTTCGGTTCTACCCGCACCGTTTCCTGCTTGCGGTTGTGCACCTTGAAATCATAAATGGGCTTTTCGATCGCTCTGCCTTCGATCAGCTCCTGCAGCTGGAACAGCATCAAATCGCTATCAAATGCAAACGGATGGTCATAATTCGTAAGCACCCGTTCTTCCAGGCTCAAGTGGCTCTGATCCTTGTAGTAAGAATCCTGTTCAATCATCGTGACGCTTTCATTTTGAAATTGCCGGTACAATGCCCTTGCCACTGTAGTTTTGCCGGAACCGCTGCCCCCGGCTACCCCTATCACGACGGGGTGACCCATGACTCATATCCCCTTCCTCATGCAGCCCTCTTCAACAAATTGTTGGAGGTTGGTCTTTGTTGCTCGTTATCTTTTTTTAAAACTGACAGCCAGCCCGTCTCCGACCGGAATAAATGCAGTCTCCAGCTCGGGCTGCTGGACCAGATAGCGATTAAAACCAATCAGCTTGTCCACCATGGGACGCAGTCTTTTTCCTGCTTCCTCAGGAGTGGCGACAAGGCCGCGGAACAAGACATTGTCTGTCAGTACCATTCCTCCCGGATTCAAGAGCGGCAGGTAGAGGTCAAGAAACGAACGGTATTGCCCCTTTGCCGCATCGATGAACAGACAGTCAAAACGGAAGGAATCCGGAAGGCCGGTCGTCGCATCCTTGAAAAGAACCTCTACCCTGTCTGCAACCCCGGCTTCGCTCAGATTTGCTCTCGCTCTCTGAAGCCTTTCCTCGTCGATGTCCATCGTCACGATCTTCGCTTGCGGTGCCGCCTCTGCCAGCCAAATCGTTGAATAGCCAATGGCCGTTCCCACCTCAAGAATGTGCTTGGGACGGTGAAGCAGCAGATAAGAGCGCATCACCTGCGCTGCAGGGAGCTGTACGATCGGAATGCCTTCTGCCCGAGCCTCTTTTTCCAGGCGCTGCAGCAATGGAGAACGCGGGGGGACCAGTCCCGATACATATTCGTCTATCGCAGGATTGGTTATCATCACGTCACCCCCTTTTCACAACCGAATTATTATAGCATAAAGCCGTGGCAATAAGCCGAAAACCACTTACTATTTTCCTCTGCTCTTTTTATCCTGGGCGTTATGCTCCTCCAGCGTGCGGGAGAAGTAGTGCTCCGAGGTGCCGTCCTTCTTCGTTACATAGAAAAAGTAATCATGGCTCTGTGGCGAAACGACAGCGGCGAGCGACGCTCTGCCCGGATTGGCGATCGGACCGGGAGGCAGGCCGGGATGCAGATACGTATTGTATGGGCTCTCTACTTTCAAGTCTTCATACGTAATTCTGTCTCTCTGCTTGCCGAGCACGAATTGGACTGTGGCATCCGCCTGCAAAAGCCACCCCTCCCGTATCCGATTATAATAAACGCCGGCTACAGTAGGCCGCTCTTTGTCGACGACGACCTCTCTTTCGACGATGGAGGCCAGTGTGACGGCGTCATCGATCGTCATTTTTCGCTTTGCGAGCAGCTCTGTCCACTCCGGCTTCCACTCTTTCTGAAACTGCTCCAGCATTTTTGAGATAATCTCGTGCTCGTCGGCTTCCTTCTTGATCTCGTAGGTTTCCGGGAACAAGTACCCTTCCAGGCGATGCTTCCGCCCTTCCTTTTGCGGGATTGACGCGACGAATGGAAACTCGGGGAAGCTGCCCTGATTGACTTCCTTCAGAAACTTCGCCTTGTCCGCCAGACCTTTTTCGGCCAGGTGATCGGCGATCTGTTCGACATTCCAGCCTTCCGGGACCGTAAAACGCATCGCATTGACAATGGTTTTTCCCTCTCCCATCGCTTGCAGCAGCTGATCGATCGTTTGGCCTGTCTGGAACTGGTAGTCTCCGGCCTGCAAGCGGGAGCCTGTCCCTTTGTACTGGACATAGTATGCGAAAAGATCGGGATTCCGTATCAATCCGTTCTCATGCAGGATGCGGCCAATTTGCTTCACAGATGAGCCGGATGGAATTTGCACCTCTTTGGTAACGGCTTCTCCGGCGACAGGCTGCAAGCCTTGATACACGTAGTAAACCAATCCTGCTGTGCCGAGCAGCACCAGCAAGAATAAGATGACGACTGTACGGAAAAAACGGCCTCCCCTTCTCCGTTTCTGCACCGGCGGCCAATCCGATTGGTCGTCGTGTTTGATTGACATAGGATTCACGTAAAAGAGTCCTCCTTCTTGGCAGCGCCTTTCTCAATCTCTGCGGCAAGCCACGCTTGGGCGACCGGGTAAAAAATAGGCCGCCCTTTTATCTGTTTCATTATACCGAAGGCATGTCTACCTTGTCATCAACTCCTGCGTGAAGCATTTTCCGGGAAACAAGCAGGAATTTCCTCGCTAACAATGGAAGAAATAAACAACGACGCAGGAAGGGATTTACTTATGATGAAACGCTTTTTCACTTTTTTGGAATGGGTGCTTGTACTCTTTTTCGGGGGGCAGGTCCTTCTTCTCTTGATCAGCTCGTTCACAGTGCTGTTTGCCAACGCAGATGAAATACGTCTTGCCAAAAAAGCGGGCACCTTCTATCCAGGCCCCGGCATCTCTCAAACGTATTATAACCGGGAATTCACGGTAGACGGGGTCAGATACAACGGGAAAACACTGGAGGTTTATATGACCAGTCGCGGTTTTGGTTCAAACTCTCTTCCCAGCTTTGTAAAAATTGCTTCAGACACTGGCCAAGATCTAGACGTCAGCTCAAGCGGGGCATCTGGCGGTTGGCTTTTGTCCAAAGGCTCCTACCTGGTAAAAGAAGCTCCATCCGATCTTCAATCCATTCGCATCTATGACGAAAGCTACGGCCAATCCTTCTCCTTTACCGTTCCGCTGATGAAAGGAGGGGTAGAGTAATGCAAGAGCGCTTGCGACTGCGAGAACGCAGAAACCGCTTGATCCGTTGGCTGATTATTGTCGTATCTTTGTTAATCCTGTTTCCCCTTTACTACCCAAGCCCGTGGTCCCCAAAATCCGCTGCTGGACACACACTTGAAGGAATGGGGTTCTCCGCTGGTACCATCGAGGTTGTATCTATGATTCAAACAGGCGGCATGTACTCCGTCCTTTTCTACGATGATCAGCATGAGCTCTACCACCATTTTCACATGGATCGGCCGTTCGGTATTCTATGGCGAAACAGGGGTGGAGGGGTGGGACATCCTTTAGATCACGACGAAATGTTAAAAATGAGTTGGGGCGGACACCGGGAGGGTGACAGCTGGTACACCTACGCTGTTAACCAGGTCAATGATCCGCTCATCCACACACTAACCGTAGAATGGAGCGACGGGGTAAAGCAATCGATGCAGCCAGTCAAAGGCTTGTATCATTTTGCCCGTGCGTTCGGCCCTGACGAGGGAGCAGCCCCTGTTCTTCTGGCTTATGATGCAAACGGCAAGCTGCTCTACCGTTTGGATGAGGATCACCGGGTGATTCGCAAATCTGATCAATAGTTGGGCATAAAAAATCGAGAGGGCACTATATCCCTCTCGTTTATCTGCCTCCAGCTATTCCAGACTGTCTACAGTTCTTCCTTCTCCAGATCGGAAATCAAGGTCTCGAATGTCGCTTCCACCTGCTCCCACTCTTCATCGTCCTCGATCGGCTGGAGCATATCCGTGCCCTCGTAGCGGAGGAAGTGAACCTCGTACTCTTCTTCCTCCTCCTGATCGACAGGGACCAGGACCAGATACGAGCGATCCTCGATGTCGAAGATATACATAATGCGGAAATCACGAGGATCGTCGCTTCCTTCCTCGGTCAGCGCGATCACATCGCCTACCTCAAACTCATCAAACAACTCTTCACTCATGCTCGTCACCTCGATTTCGCGTCCAAATAACCCTGCAGGATTAGTACGGCCGCCATTTTGTCGATTACTTTTTTTCTTTTTTGCCGGCTGACATCAGCGGAGATCAGCATGCGCTCGGCGGCCATAGTCGTCAGACGCTCATCCCAGAGATGGACGGGCAAAGACGTATGCGCTTCGAGCCTGCTCGCAAAGGCTTGACAAATTTCGCCTCGCGGGCCTATGGTTCCGTTCATGTTCTTTGGCAGGCCTACGACGATTTCGCCCACGTCATACTTCGCGATCCACTCATCAAGGCGGGCGAAGTCCTTTTCCCTGGACTGCCGCTTGATGGTTTCCACACCTTGGGCCGTCCAGCCCAGCTCATCGCTGACGGCGACTCCGATGGTTTTGTCTCCGACATCCAATCCCATAATCCGTTTCATCCGACTCGCCTACTTACGCTGTTCTGATTAGATTATTCCTGCTTCGTCTGCACGTTGACAAAGCCATTTGCCCGATGCACAGGATGTGCGAGTTCTACGGTGCAACGAGGCGTCTCGTTTTGACCGATCACTCATGACGACAGGGACGGGTTTATTTATCCCTGTCGACCAAATAGACTGTTACCAGTTCCTCGATAATCCGGTCCCGTTCGATTTTTCCGATCAGGCTTCTTGCATTGTTGTGGCGGGGAATGAAAGCCGGATCACCGGAAAGCAGATAACCGACGATCTGTGTAATCGGGTTGTATCCTTTTTCCTGTAAAGCCCGATAGACCTCTGTCAAGGTTTCCCGAACTTCCTCTGAATTATTCTCTTTGGGCACCGTGAACTTCATGGTATTATCCATCGAACTCACGATCAACACCTCGATTCATTGAGACTCTGCCACTGGTTGCTTTGCTTTTCCTTGTGTACTTCGCTTCGAACAAGTCAAATTCCTTGTTGGTTCTGCACTTTTCCACAAAAATTGGCGAAAGCTGACAAGACGGAGGCGATGTTACTTCGCCGCCATCTGTCCTTTTACCAGCTCGTATACCAGATCAAGCGCTTCCTGCAGCTTGGACGGGTCTTTGCCGCCAGCCTGGGCCATATCTGGACGTCCGCCTCCTCCGCCGCCGCAGCGAGTCGCTACTTCCTTAATGATTTTGCCTGCGTGCAAGCCTTGATCCATCAGATCCTTGGTCACCCCTGCAACGAGGTTGACCTTTTCTCCGTCCGCGGAGCCAAGGACGATAACTGCAGAGCCAAGCTTGTTTTTCAGTTCATCGACCATGCCGCGCAAATTATCCATATCGGCTGCGGATACGCGGGCCGCCAGTACCTGCACGCCGTCTACCTGCTGGAGCTTGTCGGTCAAGGAAGCCGCTTCGATATTGCCCAGCTTGGTGCGGAGGGATTCATTTTCACGCTGTACCTCCTTGAGCTGTTGCTGGAGAGCCTCCACACGGGCTGGAGCTTCTGCCAAAAGCGGCACCTTCAGCGTTTGCGCCACGTCCTTCAGAATGCCGAGCTGTTCGTTCAGGAACTGGTAAGCGCCGCGTCCGGTTACCGCTTCGATCCGGCGCGTTCCCGCTCCAATGCCGCTTTCGCTCATAATCTTGAACAGGCCGATCTCCGCCGTGTTGGCAACATGGCATCCGCCGCACAGCTCCAGGCTGTATTCGCCCACTTTGACGACCCGTACGATGTCGCCGTACTTTTCGCCGAACAGGGCCATCGCGCCCATCGCCTTTGCTTCGGTTAGCGAACGATTGGTGATTTCTACTGTCAGATTGGCCCAAACCTTTTCGTTGACGATCTTTTCAATCCGATCCAGCTCTTCAGGGGCGATCGAGCTGATGTGTGTAAAGTCGAAGCGAAGCCGTTCGGGAGCCACCAGCGAGCCTGCCTGATTGACATGAGTACCCAGTACGTCTTTCAGCGCTTGATGGAGCAAGTGGGTGGCGGTATGGTTTTTCGTAATGTCGAGTCGGGCTTCGCGGTTTACCTGTGCCCGGACCTCGTCGCCAACGCGAAGTGCGCCCGCTTCCACTGTCACGGTATGGATGTTTTGTCCCATCGGCCCTTTTTGAACGTCGCTGACCCGCGCTTTCACATTGTCGGAGATGAGCTCGCCTTCATCGTTGACCTGACCGCCGCTTTCCGCATAGAAAGGAGTGCGGCTCAGGACTACTTGAACCGTTTGACCTTCCTCCGCCTGATCGACCAATTGATTCGCCGACACAATCGCCTCGACTTTTCCAGTCGTTACCAACTCAGTATACCCAACAAACTCGCTCGTAACCGTCAAATCGGAAAGCGGACCTCCCTGGATCTGCATGCTGTCCACGTCCTGACGGGCATCACGGGCACGTTTGCGCTGCTCCTCCATCGCTTGCTCAAAGCCGTCGCGGTCAACGGACAGCTCTTGCTCACCCGCGAAGTCTTCGGTAAGGTCGACCGGGAAGCCGTAGGTGTCGTACATTTTAAACACTTCCGGCCCGGACAGCTGGCTTTTGCCTTCCGCTTTTGCCGTTTTTACCATTTCGGACAAGATAGCGAGTCCATCGTTCAAGGTTTCGTGGAAACGCTCTTCCTCGGCACGAATCACTTTTTCGATGAATGCGCGCTTCTCCACCACTTCCGGATAGAATTCGCCCATCATGCTGCCGACTGTCTCCGTCAGGTGATACAGGAACGGCTGCTCGATGCCAAGCTTTTTGCCCATCCGGACAGCACGGCGCAGCAGGCGGCGAATCACATAGCCGCGGCCCTCGTTGGACGGCAGGGCACCGTCGCCGATGGCAAATGTGACCGTACGGGAGTGGTCGGCGATCACTTTCAGGGCTACATCCAGTTCAGGGTCTTGTTTATACGCTACGCCGGAAATGCGGCTGGCCGCTTCGATCAGCGGGAACAACAGGTCTGTTTCGTAGTTGTTGTCCACTTCCTGAATGACGGAAGCCATCCGCTCCAGACCCATGCCGGTATCGATGTTTTTCTTCGGCAATGGCGTGTAGGTGCCGTCGGGATTGTGGTTAAACTGGGAGAATACGAGGTTCCACACTTCCAGATAGCGTTCGTTTTCTCCGCCTGGGTACAGCTCCGGGTCATTCGGGTCATTGCCGAAACGCTCGCCCCGGTCGTAGAAAATCTCCGTATTGGGACCGCTCGGGCCTTCCCCGATATCCCAGAAGTTCCCTTCCAGCCGGATAATCCGTTCTGCAGGAAGACCGATCTGCTTGTGCCAGATTTCGAAAGCTTCCTCGTCTTCCGGGTGAATAGTGACGGAAAGCTTGTCCGGATCAAAGCCGATCCACTCCTTGCTTGTGAGGAACTCCCATGCCCAGTGAATCGATTCTTCCTTGAAGTAATCGCCGATGGAAAAGTTCCCCATCATTTCAAAGAAGGTATGGTGGCGAGCTGTCCGGCCCACGTTTTCGATGTCGTTGGTGCGGATCGACTTTTGCGCGTTGGTGATGCGCGGATTTTCCGGGATGATGCGGCCGTCGAAATATTTTTTAAGCGTGGCTACACCGCTGTTGATCCAAAGCAGGGATGGATCGTCCACCGGGACGAGGGGCGCACTCGGTTCGATGCGATGGCCCTTTTGCACGAAAAAATCAAGGAACATTCTGCGGATTTGATTGCCTGTCAGCTTCTTCATAAGAACTGCCCTCCTGTTATGATGAAGTATGAAAATAAAAAAGTCCCCATCCCCTCAGGGACGAGAACTTGTCTCGCGGTACCACCCTGCTTACAGGCCTCGTGATTCGATAAACCCATGCCTGTCGCTCGATTAAGGCCGTAACGGTGCCTGGCCGCCGGTTTTTCCCCGGTCTTGGGAGTAGCCTTCCGTCGCACTTCTTCTGGCCACTCTCTCAACCTGCGGAGCGTCCTCTCTGTAGAAGGGCTGCGACGTACTCGTTCCTTCATCGATCTGCGGGGTTTTCCCCGTTACTTTTCATTGTCCGTATTATAATTTTTTTTACCGTTTGCTGTCAACTTTCATGCATGATCAAGGCGATTCGGCTGATCACCACTTTACAGACAGCCAAGACAGGGACCGCCACGATCAAGCCGATGATCCCCGCGACCGCCTCGCCGGTCAACAGCGCCATGACGATCAGCAGCGGATGTAATTGCAGGGAACGGCCGACAACATTCGGGGATAAAATATTCCCCTCCAAAATCTGGATAATGCCATTGACGGCCAGCACCAGCAAGGTCATCTTGAACGATATGGTCAGCGAAACGACGACGGCGGGTGCTGCCCCGATAATCGGCCCGATGTAAGGGATGACGTTGGTCAGGCAGACGAATGAGGCGAGCACGAACGGATACGGCATTCCGATAAGCCAGTACCCGATGTACGCGCACAGTCCCACGATGAGCGCGACGATCATCTGACCGTGTATGTAATTCCCCAATGACTCATTGACGTCTCGCAATACAGCAAGCACCTGCTTGCGGTAGCGGGCCGGTATAATGCTTATTCCCGTCCGGTGAAGGTCTTTCATGTCCTTCAGCAGATAGAAAGCAATGAACGGAACGACCGCATAGGCCAACAGTTTTCCAAGTGTATTGCGGGCATTGTTCACAAACTGCGTGATGGAGTGGGACATTTTTTCATGGGACTGGATAATGACCCGGTCCACTCCGTGTGAAATGCTGTCGGGCAAAAAGTACTTGTGCGCCTCCCATTCGCTCATCCACTTGTGATACCACTCGGTCAGTCTGGGAATATCATCGGAGAGCTCGACCAGTTGCGTCGTAAAAATGGGGATGGCGTTGACGACTGCGATGGCGATGATCAGTACGAACGACGCGTAAATCAACAGCACCGCCATCAGCCTGGGTACCCTGCGCCTCTCCAGCAGCTGGACGATGGGATGCAGCAGATAAGCGATTAACAGCCCGACGATAAAAGGCAGGAGAATTTCCAATAGCAAATGATACCAGGCGCTGATCACAGGGCGCAGCAGCCAGAGCAAGTTGCCGATGATCAACAGTACGATCAGCCAAATGGCGGCAGCAAACAGGCGGCTGTTGCGAAGTCCTTCCACGGCTGCGACCTCCTCTGCGCAAATTTCGTATGAATTAGCGTGTGCCAATTTTGAAAAAAACATGTACATTGGCGACAGATACTTATTGACACACAGGAAGACACGGGTGTACGATATAAACACAAATGGATATTCTTCAAAGGGGAGTAGCTTTTTCGCAGCAAAGTCGTCATTACGGGAATGAATTTCCCCGGCTTTGTTGGCAACGTCACGTTCGTTGTAAGCAAGACCTTTGCCTGATTAGGTAAGGGTCTTTTCTGTTTTTTTCGACCTTTGCCTGTTAGGGTAAAGGTCGTTTTGTTTTCCTCATCGTGGCACAGACTACATAAAGAGTGTCAAGCAGATTTGGAGCAGCGGCCTTTAGAGACATCCACAATAAAGGAGGTTGGAGAAACATGGAAATGTTGTTTACACCCGCATTCTGGTCTGCGCTATTAGCCATCATTGTCATCGATCTTGTGCTGGCGGGGGATAACGCTATCGTCATCGGGATGGCGGCACGCAATCTGCCGGCGCATCAGCAAAAGAAAGCCATTATCTGGGGAACCGTCGGGGCGGTTGTCATTCGGGCGGCTGCGACTCTAGCTGTGGTCTGGTTGTTAAAAATCCCAGGTCTTTTGCTCGTCGGCGGCTTGATGCTGATCTGGATCGCAATGAAGCTGCTTGTACAAGACGGAGGACATGAAACAGTCAAAGCAGGCTCCAGCCTGGGTGCGGCCATTTGGACGATTGTCGTAGCCGACGCTGTAATGGGACTGGATAATGTGATCGCGGTTGCCGGGGCAGCACACGGAAGCTTCCTTTTGGTGGTATTGGGCTTGATTATCAGTGTTCCCGTCATGGTCTGGGGCAGCACACTCGTACTGAAGGTCATGGACCGCTACCCTGCCGTGATTTACGTCGGATCAGCTGTACTTGCCTACACGGCAGGCAGCATGATTACAGGCGAGCCATTCCTGAAAGGCTTCTTTGTCGAATACCCTTTGCTGAAATGGGCTTTGATTGCCGTTATCGTGGTTGGCGTCCTGCTGATCGGCCGAATGAAAAATCAGGCGCAAAAACGGATGGCCGAACAATCTTAAACAAGAAACAGGCTTCGCCAGTTAATTGGCGAAGCCTTCTTTGTTTGGATAAAGCCTTTGGGATAAATCAGCTCTCGTCAGTTAATTAAGTCGTTTCTACCTTGGGCAATTGACGGAATCCAAAGCTCAAGCGAATGACGCGTCCCTCTTCATCACGGATAAAGTCAGATGTGTATTCTGTTGCTCTCCTTTTATAGGCAAAACGGTCCTGACCGACGCAGCGGAGAGGTAAAGACATGCCTTGAGCAGTAAGCGTTAATTGCCCCTCCACCATGCCCACCGTTACCTGTACTCCTTCGCCTGACTGGTACACGCCATAGTAATCTGCCAACTCCTCCGCCTCTACCGGTTCCTCCTCGTAGTCAAAGAGAAGTTCATCTGCAGGACGCGAGTTCATCGTGTTCAAAGACCCGTTCATCAGCTCTCTGGCGGGCACCCCGTCCACGTTGTTCAAAATCGCCCCGCAAATACCTGTCTGGGGTACAGTAAAGATTTGCGCGCTCACACCTTTAATGGAGCCCCCATGCTCCACCAATGTTCCGCCAAAACATCCCGGCGTGATCATCAACCCGTATCCGTAATACTTGTCGGCATCGACGACCGCATGCAAAGCGGTCATCTGTTTGACGCTCTCCTCTTCGAGAATCCGCACCCCCCCTGTCATTCCGCCCGTCCGGAAGATTTCCGTATATCGCAGCAAGTCCCGGATCGTCGATTTCAAAAAGCCTGCTGCAGTCATAGCCGGTGCAGCCCACCAGTGAGGCGCTGCAAACACCTCATCCGGGTTTTCCGGATTTCTCTTATAGATTTTTGCCACATCGTCCATCTGGTCCAATTCTCCCGCGGTATAGACAGTTCTGTTCATGCCCGCAGGCTCGAGAATATGCTCCGTGACGTACTGCTCATAGCTTGTTCCGCTCACTCGCTCAATGATGGCTCCTAGCAGCGCATAGCTGTCATTGGAGTAGCTGAACTGCGTTCCCGGTGGACCGAGCAGGGCTACATCCTGTGCTGCGATGAAGTCCATCAATTCAGAGTAGGTGTCGATATATGGAAGGTCTTCGATCTTTTTTACTTGCTCTGTCCCTTTGACGTTTGGATCTTGCTCTATACTCCGCTTCATCGCAGCGTACAGGGAAGGAAGCGGCGGCAAACCAGCCGTATGGGTCATGAAATGATGGATCGTCACCTGATCTGTATATTGGCCATGCGGCATGCGAAACTCCGGCAAGTACTTGATGACTGGATCATGAACGCTCAGTTTTCCTTCTTCCTGGAGCTTCATAATTGCGACACATGTAAACGATTTTGTCACCGAGCCGATGCCAAATACAGTATCCATTGTGATCTCCTGTTGTTCTTCCGCATCCCTGTATCCAAACTCTTTGCAGTATAACAATTCTCCATCCTGGCTGAGGCCCACTGCTACCCCAGGCACCTTCAGCTCCTCCTTCAGCTTCTCGGCATACGACTCAAACAGTTCTGTCCACTCCAGGTTGCTCACATTCACGGTCATGCTCATGTGTAAACCTCCCTTACTTATTTTGATGCAGGATTTTTCCCTTTTTTCAAAACATAGTAGTGAGCAGGGCCGTCGTTGCGAATAAAGCTCCCATTCCAGGAGAAATCTGTCCGAGGGCAGTCCGTTATTGATTTTGTCTTTCATTTCGCCGTAGTAGGAAGGCAGATAGGTTTTGACGAACCCGCCAAGCTTGCTCAGATTGAGATAAGCATTGCGGGTTTCCAGCGGATCGAATGTCCAGTCATTTTCCGGTAGCCATGTTCCAGTGCCCAGAGACGCTGCTCCAGCTTCAAGCGCTTGCCGATCCCGTAATCCCTGTAGGCAGGCAGCATCCCCAGCATGTGGGAACAAAGATAAGTTTCTCCCTGCCGAAATCCGGGAAATCCATAACAAAAGCCCGTCAACTGTTCCTCAGCAAACGCACCGATGACAACACCGCCGTTGTGGATGGACGCGATCAGCTGTGCCAGCGGCGTAATGCTGCCGTTCCCCCAAATCGCTTCTTGCAGGCTCACAACAGCTTCAATCCCTGCGATATCCGTAATCACTTGATAGCGGATGTCAGGTTGCATGCTCGACCACTCCCACTCGATTTCAACGTTCTCCCCTTCCTTTGTACTGCTCTTTCTCTACTTGCGGAAGCTTTCTGTCCGAACGAGGAACTTGTTTACCCGATTCTGATCCAGGTCATACCCGATGCCGGCACCAGTCGGCACCTTGAGAATACCCGGTCTGTAGAACTCCACTTCAGGTGAAACGATGTCTTCCTGCCAATAGCGACTGGAAGCTGATGTATCGCCGGGAATCGTAAAATTGGGAAGCGCGGTAATCGCGATATTGTGAGCGCGTCCCACACCTGACTCAAACATTTGACAAACAGGAACGGCCCTGTGGCAGACGGGTTCTCGCCGAATTTCTCCCCCAGCTCATCCACCCGTTTGGGATCGATCGGACCGATAAAGGAGCCGGCGGCCATCGTCATAAACGGAGCAAACGCTTCCGAAAAATACACCTTCAACGTATGGGGGTCAGGCGCTTCCACTTTTTCCAGGGGACCTGCCAAATCTTTCACAGGAGAGATCTTGGCGAAGCGCTCAATTGTCTTTTTGGCAGCTTCAGCCGTCAGCGGTTCTCCCGATTGGAAGGTAACGTCCCCTCGCAAAATGAAGGTCCAGACCTTCCCGTCAGCGGAAACCTCGTATTTTTCCGCTACACCGGGGATCACTTTTCCATTCAGGTCGTAGTGCAGCAGCGGATCGTATACCTGAAGGTTGGCGTTGTCTACCCATGTCGCGCTCTGCACATCAATGGTGTCCGGCTCGATCAGAGCAGAGATTACCAGTGTTCCTCCCTCTTTGCCTTGCGAGGTTGACCCTGCGTCCGTGGAAAGCTGTTCGCCTGTCGTCTGCTGGGACGCTGTCGTGCAGCCAGCAATCAGCAGAACCGTTACTATTAGAGCCGTGATCTTGTACCAGGCCCGCTGGAACCGGAACATCATAAGATGAACCCCCTATTGTACGATTTAAGGCGTTTCAAAAAACGGGTAAAACTGCCGGCTGCTCTCATCGTATTGCTTGATTCGCTGCTGTACGTGTTTCCGATCTGCCTGGACTACGCCGCTGACCAGTACGTTCAAAAGAGAAAAAATCGTCGCCATTCCCTTCAAGGCGGTGGGGGAAGGGGTGGTTGCCTTGAGCAACACATCAGCGACCGGTCCGATCGGGGACAGCTCATCATCGGTAATGGCCAGTATTTTGGCTCCCTTCTCCCTTGCCGCAGTCGAAAAGATAATCGTCTCCGACGTATAGCGCGGAAATGAAAACGCGATGACAACCGTTTTGGGATTCACTTCGGTGATCAGATAGTTGGCATCATCAATCTGGCCGCGGTACAAATGAGCATTTCCCTTCACCACGTTCAAGGTGGAAGCAAGCCAGGTGGCAGGACCATGCGAGCTGCGGAACCCGACGACGATTACTTTTTTCGCTTTGACGATCGCCTCTACCGCTCGCTGAAACTGATGCGGATCGAGGTCGTTCATCGTCTTTTCGATAAAGGCCATGTCCTGCCACATATTGTAGGCGACCAGGTCGGTCTCCCCCACTTGCTCTGTCGAGTAGTTTTCCAGCAGCTTATCTTTTTTGCCTGGAAGCAACAGCGATTCGCGAATTTCATTTTGCAAAGCGGTGTAACCTGAGTAGCCCAACGCATAGCAGAGGCGAATTACGGTTGTTTCGCTTGTTCCTGTCAACGAGCCGATTACTTTTGCCGGATGGAGAGCGATTTGCTTTGGTTCGTCCAAAATTAGCTTGGCAACCAGTTTTTGCTGGTTGGTCAACGTGTGGTATTGTTTGCGGATATGTTCGTTTACGTTCTCCATCTTCTGCTCCTTACGTATTTTGATATGGTTGTTCCTCGTTTGCTTGCGGTTTTGTCCAGGAAACGGCCTCATCGAGAGGATACATCGGCCGCGCGATTCGTCTGTAATCAAAGGAAGAAAAACGTAGCGTGGTCAGCCCCGGGGAATCCACCGTAATGATATGGTGGCTGATGGGTTCAAATGCTGCCCGGAAATGCTGGCTCGACTTCAGTGCGACAATCTTGCATGTTTTCACGTCGATTCCGTGAAGCAAGAAAATCTGTTCATCCAGCACCTGTGACTTGACCGAGCAAACGATGACAGCAACCCCGCCGATCTGCAGGCGTGCCGATTTCCCGAGCTGAACGACACCTCCTTCTCCCATCGGAGAGGTTGCCGTGAACGTACCGTCTGTCAGCGATTTTACATAAGCCTTTACTTCGAGGGGCGCTCCGTGAAGCTCATCGGTCTTCCCGCCCAGCTTCACCTCAATCGTCGCCCCAGTCCCGGCCCTATGGGCGATTTCCGCCACCTCCGGATCGTAGATAAAGCCGAAGCAGGCATTTTCCAGCTTTGCCTCCAGCATGGCCCGAAGAAGGTGGGTGCCGTCACCGGGAGTCCCTCCGCCCGGATTGTCAGAGGTCTCATTGATCACGACCGGCTGGCCCGTCAGCTTCAATGCCGCTTCAATCCCTTCCGTGCAGGACAGCACATCAGGTGCAAAGGCTTCACGCTGCTCCCAAATATAGGCGGCAACATCTTCTGCAACGCGGCGGGCAAGACCAGGATTGTCATTGGTGATGGAAAGTACGGAAACGCACACATCGGGAATATCGGTATAAGGGAAACCGTGGAAAAAGGCGCAATCAATCACTCCCTCTTCTTTTTCCCAGCGCCAGCACCGTTCATTAACGTCTTTGGCAGGAGACTGGTTCGTCGTGGAGGTGGGGATCATCAGCGGCAATTTGACGAGGTGCATCGTTGGCTTTAATCCTCCCTCGACAATTCCCCGTGCCACCGCGACTGCTTCCACACCGCGCTCATAGCAATCTGTATGCGGGTAGAGGTGGACACCAAGCAGTGCGTCAGCCTGGGCAACCATTTTTTCCGTTAGGTTGCCATGAAGATCAAGCGTGACGACCACGGGTACGGCATCGCCAAACTCGCTGCGGACTGCCTCCAGGATGTCTCCCTCGAGATCGTCTACGCCCTCCGCTACACCAGCCCCATGGAGAGCGAGAAGGATGGCGTCCACCTGTCCGGCTTGTCGAATGCCCGTGATAAGCCGGTTTTTTAACTCCTTGTATGTCTCTTTGGTGATGGTGCCGGCGGGATAGGCGCTGGCAAAAAACGTCGGGATCACTTCTATCCCCCACTCTTCCGCACGGTCAATCATCCCGCCCAAAAAATCGCGTACTCGCCGATGTTTGAGCAGAATCTCCTCCCCCTCGGACCACTCCCAGACTTGAAACAGCTCCTTTGCCGTCGGCACATTGGAGAAAGTGTTGGTCTCGTGAACAACTCCGCCAATCGCGATTCTCATTTACAATCGCCTCCCTGTTTCATTGTGGTGCAGAGTAAAGCAGGCAGTGAATTCTGTGAAGTCTTGACTTTACAAATGCGTAAATTCTGAAGTTATAGCTCCATTTGTTGCCATTATAAGGGAGGAGTGACATCATTTCAACATGAAAATTATAAATTTTCAGTCTTTTTTCTCGCTCTTCGTTTCTACAAGAGGGATGCTTCCACTACTGATCAAGCAGATTGAAACGGAAGGCAAATCCCCCCTGTACGCTTGACAGCTTTTGGTTTGTTTTGCAGCTCGCACACAGAGCGTGCATAAAAAAACCGGACGCTTCTTTCATGCGTCCGGCTCTATGGGTCGCCACGCCTGCTAACGAGCAAAGGCCCGCATCAGCTTCTGGCTTGTCTTCATCATTTTTTTTACATCTCGCATGGAGACGGGCCAACGATTGATGTTCAACGCAAAACGTCTGCGGCGGCGCGGAGCCATCATATATCCGACAGCAGCCACTATGCCGCCTGCTGCTATGATCCCAAGCAGGTTTCGAGCAATCATTCGGTGACACACCTCCGGGTTTGATGTCTACATGCTTAACTGAGTCGGCACAATCTGTTCCTCGATGAACAGATCGTTGAGCGAATGCAGCGAGCCGTCTTCTTCCACCTGGTAAACGGAAGCAATCTGCTCATTGGATACGCTCATTTCAATGAAGCAGTTCCAGCAATAGTACTGATTGGTACCAATTTTGCCAATGTCTTTGGAACTGCAGTTCGGGCAAATCACACGCATCTATTTTTCCTCCCTTTCACGCCTGGCTGCGAACCTTAATCCGGCACGATCAGGTTTTCTTCCCCAATAATGACGGACGGAGGAACGGACAGGCGTTTACGTCCTTCCGTAACGTCCGCCAGCCAACCGTTCGATAATTCGTACCCTACAATTTTCTCCCAGTCCGCAGAGAAGTAAACATCTTCCAATCGACCGAGCAAGTTCCCCGAAGTGGAAATCACGGATTTCCCCTTCAGTTTCAGCTTCCCTGTCAGGACACCAGTGGGTTCCGAAGCGGCCAGATGATCCAAGGAGGTTATTGCGTCTTTGCCCGAAACAGTGAGACAGGACTCTCCCACCGCATGTATGCGGCCCAGGGGTATATAGGTGCCGGGTTGCAGCCAGCCCTGTTCGCTCAGCAAGACTCCTACGACCTGCCACTTTTCGGAGTCAAAAAGAATGTCACGGATAACACCGATCTCTTCTCCTGTCTCCAGGCAGACGACCGGCATGCCGACCACATCCAATGCCTTGCGCATGATGGGATTTCCCCCTTCCGCCTCTTTAGTATCGGGCGGATTGAATCGTTCCATGCAGTGACGACACAGGTTCCAGCATCATCCTTGTTTCAGGCGTTCCTCCAGGTAGCTGTATCGTACGCCCTCCTCATCCGACTGGACGGCGATGCGAAACGCTTCCGGTTCTCCACACATGATGAGAAATGATTTACTGCGCGTGATTCCCGTATAAACCAGCTTGCGTCGCAGCATCCGATGGTAATTTTTTACAAACGGCATGACAACGATCGGAAACTCGCTGCCTTGCGACTTATGGACAGAGCAACAGTAAGCCAGCGTCAGCTGATGGTATGCGGATCGCTTGTACGTCACTTCACGGCCGTCGAAGGAGACGACAATCATCTCTTCATTCTCTGCGTTTTCATTTGGGTAAAAAATGGCAACAATCTCACCCATATCGCCGTTGAACACTTGTTCTTCGGCATTGTTTACAAGTTGAAGCACTTTGTCTCCCGTCCGAAACGCGGTGTCGCCAAACGTCACTTCCCGTTTTTGGCCGGTCTTTGGATTAAACAGCTCCTGAAGCTCTTCATTCAACCGGTTTACACCTGCATTTCCTTTGTACATGGGCGCGAGAACTTGTACATCTTTTGCTGTATATCCTTTCTTTACGGCTCCCAGGCAAATTTGTTTCACTGCTTCGATTACATCTTGTGGCGAACTTGTGAAAAATCTGCGATCGGGGGAGGATTCCAGCAGATCGGACGGGACAATTCCTTTTCTTACATCATGCGCAAGCCGGATGATCGACGATTCCTCCGCTTGCCGGTAAATTTCCGTCAGCTGAACGCGCGGCAACAGCCCGGAGCGAATCATGTCTTGCAAAACGTTCCCCGGCCCGACAGAGGGCAGCTGGTCCGGATCGCCTACCAGAATGATCTGAATGTCGCTCGGCAGCGCCCTGAACAGTTGATTGGCCAACCAGATGTCCACCATTGACATTTCATCCACGATCAGCAGCTTTCCGCGAATCTGATGTTCGGCGTCATGTTCAAAGCTGTCTCCCTTCCAGCCGAGCAGCCGATGTATCGTCATGGCGGGCAGTCCGGTCGTCTCCGTCATCCTTTTTGCCGCCCGGCCCGTGGGCGCAGCCAGCAGGATGGGAAACGGATTGCTTTCATCGTATTTTCTCAGGTCGAACGAAATCCCATGCAGATGCGCAAACACGCGGCATATCCCCCGGATTACGGTCGTTTTCCCTGTCCCCGGTCCTCCCGTCAGAAGCATCAGGCCTGACGTGATCGCCTGTTCGATCGCATCCCGCTGCGTCTGGGCATAGGTGATATCCAGCTCTTCCTCGACCGCACCCATGGCTTGGTACAGCTCTGACACGGGAAAGGAGGAAAAGTCATCGCGGTCGGCAAAAAAGCGAAGCCGCTTCGCAAGCCCAACCTCGGCAAAAAAGAGGCTGGGCAAATATACCCGCTCCTCGTCCCACATCACCTTGGAGGTGACAAACAGAGCTTCAATCGCCAGTTTTACCTCGTCCTTTGTGAAAGCATGGCCCCCGCATTCTTGCAGCAAGCGCAGCGTTTTTTCGCACAGCTCTTCGATCGGGAGAAAGACGTGGCCCTCCGCGTAAGATGCTTCCTGCAGCGTAAAAATAGCTGCTGCCTTGACGCGCTCCTCGGAAGATGCCGCGATTCCGGTCGCACGAGCGATCTCGTCCGCACGCTTGAAACCAATCCCCTGCACATCCTCGATCAGCCGATAAGGCTCCTCTGAAAGCACTTTCAAAGTCTCCAGCTTGTAGGTCTGGTAAATCCTGAGTGCAAGCTGCCCCCCGATTCCGAACTCGTACAAAAACACCATAGCCTGTTCCAAAGAACGATGCTCCATCACCGATTCATAAATCTGCTTGGCACGAGCTTCCGATATCCCAGGGACCTCCGCCAACGACTCGGGACGGTCTGCGATAATCGACAGCGCTTCGACTCCCAGATGCTCTACGATTCGTTTTGCCATCTTTTTGCCAATTCCCTGGAACAGGCCACTGGCCAGATATTTTTCTACGCCAGCCACCGTTTTCGGCGTTTCGCGCTCATAGCGGGACGTCGCGAATTGCTGCCCAAATCGGGGGTGTGTTTTCCATTCTCCGTAAAAAGTGTAGAGTTCTTCCGGATGAGGGCGCGGAAAGTTGCCCACGACAACTACCTCTGTCTCCTTGATCGCTTCCGAGGTCTCCTCTACTTTAAGACGAATAACTCCATACCACGTTTCTTCATTGTAAAAAATTTCTTGTTCCACATAGCCGCGAACGAATGGTTCAGCAAACAAAGGGAGTGTTTCCTGCGACATCATAGCGCCCCCTCGAAAGACATACTCGTTTTAAACCTGCTGATACAGCAAGAAACCCACCCGGGAGTAGAAACATCGCGGGCGGGGTCTGCTCATTCGGATTCCGTTCGTCAACGCCTCAACAAAACGGTCTGCCGATTCACTGATGTTTAGATTGTAAAACGATTTACTTGTTCTGACAACCGCTCCGCCATTTGAGCCAACGTCTCCGCAGCCGCTGTCATTTCTTCCGTCGTAGCAGTCTGCTGCTGGGAAGCTGCGGCTACCTCCTGCGTGTCGAGTGCCGCTCGTTGGGCGAGTCGGGCTATCTCATCGGCGCGAGCTACCAGCAGTCCGGTATCTTGATTCATCGTCTGCGCGGACTGGTTCATTTTGCGCACCTGGCTGCTGACATCGCGAACAGCCAATACGATTTGACCAAAGGCTTCTCCTGCCTGGGATACACCGATCCGGCCCGCCTCGACGGACTGCGTGGTCGCTCCCATGGCATTGACGGACGCTTGTATGTCATCGCGGACACGGTGGATCAAATCGGCGATTCTTTCCGTCGACTGGCTTGATTGCTCCGCAAGGTTGCGGACTTCATCGGCTACGACCGCAAAACCGCGCCCCTGCTCCCCAGCCCGCGCCGCTTCTATTGCGGCATTGAGCGCGAGCAGATTGGTCTGCTGCGAAATATCCCTGATCGCCGTAATAATGCCCATGATCTGCTCCGACTGAATGCCGAGAGAGCGGACGACTTCCTCCGTCTGACGGACATTCTCAGCGATTTGTTCCATCTCCAGGTCCAGCTCGTTCATCTTCGTTTCTCCGTTCGTTGCGAGAAGATGAGCCTTTTCCGCGTCGCCGCTGACATGCCCGGTGGCCTCCGCAATGCGGCTTACATCCTGGCTGATCTGATGCAGAGAGCGCGTCGTCTCAACTACCGCGGCTTTTTGCTGATCGGATGAAGCGGCGATTTCCGAAGAGGCAGCCGCGATTTGTTCGGAAGCGCGGGCACTCTCCGCCGTACTGGCCGTCAACTCTTCCGAGGAAGAGGCGACCTGCCCGGACACCTGCTGCACTTCCTTCAGCATGTGGGAGAACACATCCATCATCTCATTGTAAATGCCCGACAGCTCGCCGATCTCATCTCTGGAGCGGACCGGTACCCGCGGGGTCAGGTTGCCTGTCTCAGCCAGCCTCATCGCCCCGACCAGCTCTCCGAGCGGCCGAAGCAGCCTGGTTACGATGAAGATGCCTATCGCAAGTGCGCAAGCGGCGCTTACGAGACTGACGGTAAACATCATCAGCCGGCTCGCTTCGATCGGCTGCAGCAGATCATCCCGGTAGCTTCCGATGGCAAGCAGCCAGCCGTTGGGAAGCTCCTCGTATGCAGTCAGCTTGTCCTTTCCCTGGAATTCGTACGCCAGCCAGCCGCTTTTTTCCTTGAGCATGATCTGGGCAAAGTCGTATTGGGCAAGAGAGGTTTCGTTCACTTCAGGATCGGGATGAAACAGCGCCGTTCCCTTGAGGTCCATAATATAAGCATATCCAATCATTCCGTTTGGCTTGTAATAGCTCTCGGCGACATCCTTGACTATCGCGTCAATTTTCTGACGTTCGTCAGGACCCGGAGACAGGCTCGCCGTGTAGGGGGCCAATTCCTCCGCCTTTGTTTTGGTAATGTACTGCAAGTCGGAAACCGTTAATCGATAGACGGCTTCCGAGGTTTGCTGGAATTGCAAGTAACCCGCTATCATCAACGGGATTACCGTGATCGCCAGCATGGTAATCACCAGCTTGTAGCGAATCGAGATAGATTTGACTTTCATGACTGATCTCCTTTGTCCTGGGGTTCGAATACTGCTCAAGTCATCTTCTGATAGAAACATTTATGGAAAGTAGTTCTAGTGCCCTATTCTACATGTTTATTCGTTCCCAATCCATCCACAATTTGGTGAAGAAGAAAAACGATGAAACCATTTTCCGGGTATTGACAACTTAGAAAAAATTGTTATGCTCATGGTGTACCATATAAACTAGTACACGTAGTACACCATTCCATACGGAGGTGAGTACCTTGTGGCCTCGAATTGATCCTCGCTCGGACATACCGATCTACCAACAAATCATTCAGCAGATCAAAGAGGCAGTCGCCAAAGGATTGATCGCTCCGGGAGAGAAGCTGCCGTCGGTCAGGGAGCTGGCCGGAAGAATTGCCATCAACCCGAATACGATCGCAAAGGCTTATCAAGAACTGGAACGAGAGGGCGTTATCGAAACGCTAAGAGGGCGAGGGACCTTCGCTGCCGCTCTCTCCTCCGGTGTCGGGGACGAAATGAAGCGGCGGTCTATTGAGGGATTCATGGAGAAAATTCTCGTGGAAGCGCACTATCTTCAGCTCGGAAAAGAGGAGCTGCTCACCATGCTTCAGTCCATGGTCGAGGAATGGTACAAAAAGAAAGGAGAATCGCCATGAACGCCATCGAAGTGATCGGACTGACCAAACAGATCGGAAACCGGCTTGTTCTGAGTAACGTGACCTTCTCTGTCCCCCCTGGAACCGTGTGTGCCTTGATCGGGCCGAATGGCGCGGGAAAGACCACACTTATTCACACACTGCTCGGGGTAGTCAAACCGACTGCGGGAAAAAGCTTTATTTTCGGAAAAAGCACGGACGAAAAGTCTGGCTTGGTCCGTAGCGAGGTCGGCTTCATGACAGAGCCAGCCTTTCCGAATCTGCGCGTCAAAGAGCTGCTGCGTTTGTGCGCCGCCCTCTACCCGCTCTGGGACGAGAGCTTGTGCAGGCGCTTGCAGGAGCTTTTCGGCCTTGCCTCCGAGCTGCCGATCCGCCAGCTGTCCAAAGGAATGAAGGTCCAGCTTTCTCTTTTGACCGCGCTCTGTGCCCGGCCGAGGGTGCTTCTTCTCGATGAACCTACAAGCGGGCTTGATCCAGTCCATCGGCAGTCGTTTTCCCGGTTGATCATGGAAGAGGTTGCGGAGCGTGAGACTACCGTTCTGTTCACGACGCATCACCCCGAGGAAGCGGAGCGGCTGGCTGACGACGTCGGAATGTTCTTGGAGGGACGGCTATTGTTTCACGCATCCGTCGATGAGCTGAAGCGAACTTCCCGATGCATTCAGGTCGTGCTGCCAGACGGACTCCCCCAAGAAATCCGGGAGCTTCCGGCAGTCTTGCATGTCAAACAGCAGGGCAGCATGTATTCCCTATTCATCCGGGATCGTGCCTGCGAAGTGACGGAGCGCATCCGCCTTCTTGCTCCCTCCCATTTGGACATTCTGCCCGTCAGTTTGGAGGAACTGTTTATTTACACCGCATCCAAGGAGGGATACTCATTTGATACGGCTGCATGCAGTGAAAGCGCTTTTTGAGAAAGAATATGTACAGTTGCGTTGGTTTGCTGTCCTTTCCTTTTGCCTGATGGGTCTGACTCCGCTCTTTGGGTCGCTTCTGTACTGGCTCGACAGGCCGAACAGGAGCCGTCCATGGGGAGATTGGTCTCTGACCGCGGAGAATATTTTTACCCGTGGAGAAGGCTCGACATTTGTCTACCTGGGGATCGTTCTGGCGCTGATTCTCGGAGTCCGGGTGCTCGCCAATGATCGCGCCGATCAATCAAACCTTTTTCTCGCCTCGCTTCCAGTCAGCAAGAGAGAGATTGCCCTGGCGAAATATCTGGCCGGCACCGTCGTCGTCCAAGGGATTACATGTGTCCATCTCCTGTTTTTTACGATGATGCCGCTTATCTTGCCTGCTTATTATTCCTTGACGGGCGCTGTCTACTGGTTTCTCTTGGCTGGCGGTCTGCTGCAGCTTGTGTTTTCGATCGGTTTTTTGGCGGGCTCGATCAGCCGCAGGCGGCTTGGCGCCTATGAAACGGCCTTTCTCCTCCTGCTGCTGCCGAGTATCCTGGCCCGGATGACAGAACCGTATTTCCCGGTGTTTTCAGCTGGAATGTCTGTTTTCTCGCCGCTCCATGCCGCTTTGGAGTTGTCCCGCTTGGTTGAAGGGTACACAGGCTTGTCGGTGTTGGTTTTCTTTGTAAGCGCTGGCGGATTAGGTTTGCTGAGCGTGCTGGCTTTTGAACGAGGCTGGCCCCAGGGAACAGGCCCCAGGCGGTTGCTGCCTGCCAGCGGCGAAAGGGAGGGAAACAGATGAACCGCTTGCGTTCCTTTTTGCTGTTGCCCCTGGTATTGCTGATGGCTTGCTCCTGGGCCCAGCCTGCCCGGACTGCGCCGCATGCAGACTTGTTTGAGCGATACGTGATGCCAGCGGAGGGCGACAGTCATGTCATTTTGCAATCCGTATCAGGCGAGTATGTGGATGGATACCCGGTCGCTGTGGCTTTTCCGGACGATGCCCCTGACAAGACGGAGACAGAGCAGTTGTTTCGCGGTTCGTTCATGCAGGAATCGGTAAAGCTCTACCATCTGGCGCAAAACTATTTGAAAAACCAAAAGAGCTCGCATCAATTCGAGTCGGCGTATTTGCTCCTGTCGGATCGTATGGGCGGATTCGCCAGGAAGGGTTTTTTCCTCAGGGAAAACAGCAGCCTGATCGACAAAACGGATGTGCCCTACATCGACCTCGTGAAAAAAACGCCAGAGGCGGAAAATCAGCTCGGAGCGACGACGCAAATTTATCCCCATGAGATGGGCCATCTGATTTATTACATGCTTTCCCAGGCGGAGCCTCGTTCGAAGTCAGTCACCATGCATTACTCGGGTATTGTGACCGACTATGCCACCGCTTTTAATGAAGGATTCGCCGAGCACTTTGAGAAGATCGCCAGACGCTATGATCAGGACGAAGGACGTAAACGCATGATGGACGAAAGCGAACAACGGATGCTCGCGATGACCCGGCAAAAAATCGCCGGCTATGACCGGGATTACGCCTGGCCCTTTCGGCTGGATTTTTACCGCGCCGCTTTGCCCTTTTGGTATCAGCAGCTGGAAAACACCCGCAGGCATCACGGGGTTGAGACCGGAGAGCTTCTCCATCCCCCCGTCGTTCGCCCCGGAAGGACCCCGGCAGATACCCTGTTATATCGGAATACAAGCATCCATTTTGACAAAACGGCACTTCGCTCCCCCGCCCAGATGGTTTCCACGGAGGGCGTCATTTCAGGCTTTTTTACCAGGCTGATGGACAGTGAATTGAAGGAAGAGTATCTATCCGCCGAATTTTACAGCGATTTTCTCCGGGAAAAACAGCCGCTGCCGGCTCCTCCCGAAGATATGTTTACGCCTCTGCAAAATCAGTACTTGAAAATATTCGCCGTCCTGCACAAGCACGTGAACCCAAGCAAAAGCGAGAAGGGACAAATGCTCGATTTTTTGGAGGGGTATGGGAAGGAGTTCCCCGGTGAAAAGCTGCGGATTACCCAGTTATTCCGGCAAGCGACCGGAGATGTGACAGGTCCCGACATCGCCAGCCGAATCGGTCCGGAAATCTGGCTGACAGCCAGCCACGTCCACTATCCGTTTTGGGCGTTCGATCAATTTAAAGGGAACACCTTTCCCGCCTATACGTTTTCGATCAACACAGCGGATGTGTACGATCTGACGATGATCCCCGGGCTCTCAGGCAGCGAGGCCGAAAGCATTATCCGTCAAAGAGACAAGCTCGGATTTTTCCGGAATGCGAAGGAGATTCTCTCAGTTCCAGGTTTATCGGAGGCGGGACAGCTAGCGATCGAGCAAGCTTTCGAGGAATGGGAGCCGACGGAATGGAGCGGTATCAGCCTGTCAAAACTGTTTGGCGCCTCTCTGGTTCATGTGCTCGCTGAAGGATTGCTGTACTTTGCCGTCTTGCTCGCTCTCCCCGTTTCCTGGCGAATGTGGCGTCGCGGCTGCTCCGTCGGGGCACTCATCAGGAATTTGCTGGGCAAACTTGGCAAGACCTACTGGCTGATCGCACTTGGGCTGTTTTCCGTGTTGGTCAGCAGCATTCCCGCTTTCCACGCCTACCTTCTGGGATGGCTTCTGACTCTTCTGGGAGAAGCCGCGCTGCTTCTCGTACTGCGGCAGCGAAGGAAGCTGCGGGAAGCGCTGATGTACACGGCCGGCATCGGTATGGCTGTTCTTTGTTCCGTCCTGTAAAATATGGAACTTGGTTGTGAAGAGATCATGCAAAAAAACCAACGGATACACACACCGTTGGTTTTTTATCGTCCGTTCTGTTCTTCGTTTCCGTTGAGCCACGCATTCTTAAACGGTTACCGTTTCAGCCGATGTACAACCTCGGCCGCCTTCCGGGCTGCCCGTTCCGCTTCTTCAACCGTATTGGTGATGCCAAAGCTGAAACGAATCGCCGACTGGGCTACAGGGTCATCCAGGCACATCGCCTTCAGCACATGCGACAGCTCCAGCGATCCCGATGTACAGGCGGAGCCGCTCGCGGCTGCCACACCTTGCAGATCGAGGTTCATCAGCATCGTTTCGGTGTGGACACCAAGAAAGCTGACATTCAAAATATGCGGGAGGTGCTTCTCTGGATGCCCGTTCACCTGAAAAGAGATGCCCTCCTCCTCCCAGCACTGGAGCATCGCGGCGCGCATCTGCCGGTACTTGGCTACGCGCTCTGCCATTTCCTCCTGCGCGATCTTGGCTGCTTCGGCAAATCCGATAATACTCGCCAGATTTTCCGTACCCGCCCTGCGTTTGCGCTCCTGCGAGCCGCCGTGCAGATAAGGGGTAAACGGCACCTTGCGTCCCAAATAAAGCGCCCCCACTCCTTTGGGGCCATTGATTTTATGGGCGGAAACAGACATCATGTCAACGGGCAGCTTGTTTACATTGATCGGCAAAACGCCCGCGGCCTGAACGGCATCCGTGTGAAAGACGATTTCCCGCTCGCGAAGATAGGTTCCCATTTCTTCGATCGGCTGAATCGTTCCGACCTCATTGTTCCCGTACATGATCGATACGAGGACTGTATCCGGCCGGACCGCTTTTTTCAGCTCATCCACGCTGATCATGCCCGTCTTGTCCGCAGGCAGATACGTTACTTCAAAGCCCAGCTGCTCCAAATGCTCGCAAGCATGCAGGACGGCATGGTGTTCGATGCTGGACGTGATGACGTGCCGGCCGCGCTCCCGCTGAGCCATCGCTCCGCCGATAATCGCCATGTTGTCCGCTTCCGTCCCGCCGCTCGTAAAGACCAAGGTCTGCGGATCGGCATCGAGGAAGCGGGCAATCGCATCGCGGGCTCCTTCCAGAGCCTGTCTCGCTTCACGCCCAAAGCCGTGGACACTCGATGGATTTCCGTACACTTCTGTCAAAAAGGGATGCATCGCTTCCACCACACGGGGATGCACCGGTGTCGTGGCAGCGTGGTCCAGGTAGATTCGCTCTCGCACTAAGGTCACCTTCTATATATAGAACATGTAGCCGTCAGAATGGCCTTCATCCTGATAACTGATCAGATCCTGCAAGGATGTGGAATCGAGTACGGCCGAAATGCTGTCGCGGATACGCAGCCAGAGGTAGCGCTTGGCCGGGTCTTCTTCCTCGGCAAACTCGACCGGGCTGATCGGGCCTTCCAATACGCGGATGATATCGCCCGCGGAGATTTCCTCGGGCTGTTTCGCCAAGACGTAACCGCCGTACGCTCCGCGAATGCTTTTTACCAGTCCTGCGTTGCGGAGCGGCGCGACGAGCTGCTCCAGATAATGCTCGGACAAATCGTGGCGCTGGGCAATACTTCTCAGCGAAACGGGCCCCTCCCCAAAGCGGTTGGCCAGCTCCATCATGATCGTGAGGCCGTAGCGTCCTTTCGTAGAAATTTTCACAGTAACAACTCTCCTCTATCTGCAGTATTCCCCGCAAACCAGTTTCCCCGTCTCTTACATTTCTCGGCTCGTCGGGGACACACTAGCTTCCAGGGGGTGAATGCACAATGGCAACGAACAAACGCTCGGAGCGGGGGCGCAATCATCCCTCCGACACGCTTTACGACCAACCGGCCGGTACCATTGCCCACAAAGCTCGTTTTGGCGCCAGCGAACAGAGTAAGCAGCCAAATGAAAACGGCGATCTGCCCAACAAACCGGGCGGAAATGTGCGAACCTGAGCGACGCTCCCCCGTACCTTGGGGGAGTTTTCACATTTGGTATCAGCCTTCTGACTCGTTGGTCACCCTTTCCGCTCTTTTTGGAGCCGACCGATTTCCTGTTCGTAGCCGATTGGCTTTGGCTGGTAAAACGTATAATCCACCCCATCAGGCAAATATTGCTGATCGACATAACCGCCAGGGTAGTTGTGCGGATACAAATATCCTTTTCCATGCCCGAGACGGGAAGCCCCTTTGTACGCGGAATCGCGCAGATGGATGGGGACCGGCTTGTGGCCGTCTGTCCGAATCGTCTCAAGCGCCTGATTAATCCCGTTGTACGCCGCGTTGCTCTTTGGAGCTGTGGCCAGATAGGTCGTCGCTTGCGCCAACGGAATCCGGCCCTCCGGCATTCCGACCAGCTCCAGCGCCTGGAAGCAGGATATTGCCACGGTAATCGCTTGGGGATCGGCATTTCCGATGTCTTCGGAAGCCGAGATAATCAGGCGGCGGGCGATAAACCGCGGGTCCTCGCCGGCGTCGATCATCCGGGCAAGCCAGTACAGGGCCGCGTCTGGATCAGAACCGCGGATGGACTTGATAAAAGCGGAAGCCGTGTCGTAATGGTTGTCGCCGCTTTTGTCGTAGCGAACGGCACGCCGCTGGATCGACTCGACAGCCACATCGAGCGTGATGACGATGCGTCCGTCTGGTCCGGGAGGCGTCGTCGTGACAGCCAGCTCCAGCGCATTGAGCAGTCTGCGCGCATCTCCCTCGGCGTATTGGATCAAGTGCTCCCTCGCCTCTGGTTCAACCTCTACGTACAGCTCGGCCAGGCCGTTTTCCCCGTCTGTCAAAGCCCGCTGCATCACTTGCTCCAAATGGTCATGCGTCAACGGCTGCAGCTGGAAAATCTGTGACCGGGACAGCAGCGCCGGGTTTACCTCGAAAAACGGGTTCTCCGTCGTCGCTCCGATCAATGTAATGGTCCCCTCCTCCACGTACGGAAGCAAGGCATCCTGCTGCGATTTGTTGAAGCGATGAATTTCGTCCACAAACAGCGTAGTCCGCTGCCCGCCCATCACCAGCCGTTCCTTCGCCTCGTCGACGACCCTGCGAATGTCAGCCACTCCGGCCGTTACGGCATTCAGCTCGGCAAAATGCGTACGTGTCGTCCGGGCGATCACCTTGGCCAGCGTCGTTTTGCCAGTTCCGGGCGGCCCGTAAAAGATCAGCGAAGAAACCTGGTCAGCCTCGATCGCCCGGCGCAACAGCTTCCCCTCGCCGAGGATATGCTCCTGGCCGATCACGTCATGGATTGTCTGCGGACGCATCCGTGCAGCCAGCGGCTTGCTCAGTCCCTTGTCGTTTGCTTCATGCGCAAATGAAAATAGATCCATGTCTCTCTATCCTTTTGCCGGCTGCCAGTCCAACAGATCGCGGACGACAACACTCGCTAAAATAAGTCCTGCTACCGAAGGGACAAACGCATTGCTCGCCGGGGGCTGGCGTACTTTGCTGATTGGCGAATTCGGGTCGGCTACGATCTGATCGCGGACATCGGTACGGATGGTGACCGGAATTTCTTTGGAGTACACCACTTTTACGCCTTTGTAAATGCCGCTTTTTCTCAGTTCGCGGCGGATTACCTTGGCGATCGGATCGTAGCTCGTCTGAGAAATATCAGCCACTTCAAACTTTGTCGGGTCCATTTTGTTCGCCGCTCCCATGCTGGAGATGATCGGAATGTTGCGTCGTTTTGTCTCCAGTATCAGGTGCAGCTTGGCCGACATCGTATCCATCGCGTCGACGATGTAGTCGAGTGAATGGGCAAACAGCTGATCGGCCGTTTCCGCATTGTAAAACATGTTCAGCGTGACGACCTCGCAGGCCGGATTGATAGCGGCAATCCGCTCTTTCATCAGTTCGGCCTTCTTTTGTCCGATCGTATTCAGCGTGGCATGGATCTGGCGATTGATATTGGTAATGTCGACGACGTCCTTGTCCACCAGTACCAGCTTGCCTACGCCGGTGCGGGCCAACGCCTCGACCGTGAAGGAGCCGACACCCCCTACACCGAGAACCGCCACTGTGCTGTTTTTCATTTTTTCCAAACCTTCGGGACCGAAGGCCAATTCGCAACGAGAAAATTGATGAAGCATCCACCGTCAACCTTTCTGATCAAGCATGACAACCAAGCAGGAAATCATTCCAATCCCTTTTTCGAGTGCACAGGGCAAAAGCGATATGCAATCGGAAAAGTAGGAATGTCAGACAAAAAAGGAGCCCCAAAATGCCGTGCTGCTCCTACAGTTTTGAACCTGCTCATCGCAGGTGGGTGTCTTGCCCAACCGTCCCGGACGTCCATTCGATGGAGGCGTGTCCTCGCGATTGCGGACGAAAAACTCCCTAAAAAGACTTTGTGGCTCAAAACTATCGGAAGTCACGTACATCGCAGGGCTATTTATCAGTATTACCAATGTATCAAACGCTCATGCGACTGTGCAAGCCCGCTTATTTTTCGTCTTCGTCTTTTACCGTCGTCATGATGTTCAGCTCTGCCAGCTGCTTGTCGTCCACCGGACCTGGCGCGTCTACCATCAGATCGCTTGCGCTCGCTGTTTTCGGGAAGGCGATCACTTCACGCAGGTTGCTGCGGCCGGCCAAGAGCATGATCAAGCGGTCCAGACCAAGTGCGATCCCGCCGTGAGGAGGCGTACCGTAGTCGAATGCGTCAAGCAGGAAGCCGAACTTCTGTTTTGCTTCTTCTACGGTCAGGCCGAGCGTGCGGAACATTTTTTCCTGAACGTCGCGCTTGTAAATCCGCATCGAACCGCCGCCCAGCTCGTAGCCGTTGAGCACCATATCGTACGCTTGCGCCCGAACTTGGCCGGGGTCGGTTTCCAACAGGTGCAAGTCCTCGTCTTTTGGACGGGTGAACGGATGGTGCAGAGCCAGATAGCGCTGCGATTCCTCATCCCACTCGACTAGCGGGAAGTCGACGACCCAGAGGAAGGCGAACTGGCTGTGGTCGATCATACCAAGCTCGGCACCCAGCTTGGAGCGAAGAGCGCCCAAGGCGTCGGCCACGACTTTCGGCTTGTCGGCCACAAACAGGAGCAGGTCTCCCTCTTCGACGGCCAGTCGTTCTTTCAGGCTGTTGATTTCTGCTTCGCCAAAGAACTTGGCGATCGGTCCTTTTACTTCGCCGTCCTTGAAGCCCATCCACGCCAGGCCTTTTGCACCGTAGCGGGATGCGAACTTGCCGAGATCATCCGCCTCTTTGCGGGAGTAGTGTCCGCAGCCTTTCGCGTTGATCGCCTTTACCTGGCCACCGCCAGAGACGACGCTGGCAAACACTTTGAAATCGCTGGTTGCGACGAGGTCGGACACATCGGTCAGCTCCATGCCGAATCGTACGTCCGGTTTGTCGGAACCGTAACGGGCCATCGCCTCCGCATACGTCAGACGCGGGAATGGTCTCGGCACGTCAACGCCGATCGTCGTTTTGAATACATGGGCAATCATCTCTTCCATCATCGGCAGCAGCTCTTCCATAGAAAGGAACGAGGTCTCGATGTCCACCTGGGTGAATTCAGGCTGGCGGTCCGCACGCAAATCCTCGTCGCGGAAGCAGCGTGCGATCTGGTAGTAGCGCTCCATGCCGGATACCATCAGCAATTGCTTGAATAGCTGCGGAGATTGCGGAAGCACGAAGAACTCTCCTGGATGCACACGGGACGGCACCAGATACTCACGCGCTCCCTCCGGCGTGCTCTTGGTCAGCATCGGTGTCTCCACTTCAACAAAGTCTTTCTCGTCGAGGAAATCGCGGAACGCTTTGGCCGCCTTGCTGCGGAGAATCAGGGAACGCTGCATTTCCGGACGGCGGAGGTCCAGGTAACGGTATTTCAGACGCACCTGCTCATCTACGTCGATGTCGTCCTCGATTTGGAACGGAGGCGTTTTGGCGTCGTTCAGGATGATGATTTCGCTCACGATCACTTCGACTTCGCCCGTTTTCAGCTTCGGATTGACAGCCTCCGGCGCACGCTTGACGACGGTCCCTTTGACAGCAAGCACGTACTCGCTGCGGACTTTGTCTGCTACCTCCCAGGCAGTCTTGTTGTGCTCCGGATTAAAAACAATCTGGAGGATGCCTGTTCTGTCGCGGAAATCGATAAAGATAACCCCTCCGAGGTCGCGCCGCTTTTGGACCCATCCGTTCAGGATGACTTCCTGTCCTACCTGTTCAATCCCAACCTCTCCACATTGCACGGTACGATATTGCCAACTCATCTTGATTTCCTCCACTCATTTTTCTGATGTCGATTTTATCCCAAGCGGCTTGCGATGACAGCTGGAAGCTCATCCAGCTTGATCTCCTGCTGCTCCCCAGTGGCCATTTCTTTCAAAACCGCTGTTCCGCTGGCCAGCTCGGACTCGCCAATAATGACGGTAAATCTGGCGGCCAGCCGGTCTGCTTGTTTCAGCTGCGCTTTCATCTTGCGGTCGAGATAATCCAGCTCAGCTGCCACACCTGCGCTGCGAAGACGGTCGACGAGGCGGAATGCTGCCGCCTTCGCATCCGGCGTCTGGATCGCCACGAAGCAGTCGATGCCGACGGTCACTGGCAGCTGCACTCCTTGCTTTTCCAAAGCGAGCAGCAGCCGTTCGATGCTGAGGGCAAAGCCGATCCCCGGCATGTCGTCGCCGCCGAGCTCCGCCACCAGACCGTTGTAGCGTCCACCGCCGCAGAGCGTTTCCACGGCGCCGATTTCCGCCATTTTGATCTCAAAGGCAGTCTGGGTGTAGTAATCGAGGCCGCGAACCATGCGCGGATTTACCGTGTAGGCAATCCCCAGCTCCGCCAGGTAACCTTTGACTGCTTCAAAATGAGCGGCAGACTCGTCGCTCAGATACTCCAGAATGGAAGGCGCATCCTTGGTCAGCGTCTTGCAGGTCTCGTTTTTGCAGTCGAGCACACGCAGCGGATTGCGGTCAATCCGGGATTGGCAGTCTGGGCAAAGCTGATCGCGCACGCCGTTCAGATGTTCGAGCAGGTGCTTGCGGTGGTTCGCCCGGTCCTCCAGCGTTCCCACGCTGTTCAGCTCGACGCTCAGTCCTGTCAGCCCCAGCTCCTGATAGAGCCGCATCGCCAAAGCGATCACTTCGGCGTCGATCGCCGGATCGCTGGAGCCGATCGCTTCCGCTCCAAACTGGACAAACTGCCGGTAGCGGCCGGCCTGCGGGCGCTCGTGGCGGAACATCGGTCCGAGGTAGTACATCTTGACTGGCTGATTGGGCAAGCCGTACAGCTTGTTCTCCACGTAGGAGCGGACTACGCCTGCCGTTCCCTCCGGGCGAAGCGTCAAGGCGTCCTCGCTGCGCGGATTGGAGACGTTGTACATCTCCTTTTCGACTATGTCCGTCGTTTCTCCGACACCGCGCTGGAACAGCTCTGTGCTTTCAAACAGCGGCGTGCGGATTTCGTGGTAGTTGAACCGCCTGCACAAGTCGCGGGCTTTGGCCTCGATGTAATGCCACAGCTCAACCGTGCCTGGCATAATATCCTGCGTGCCGCGAGGAATTTTGATCTTTGCCATCTGTTAACCCTCCATCTTTGCTTCCTGCCGGAAACTAGTTCAAGCCAAAACAAAAAATCTCCCGCCTCTGACATGCCGCTCGATGCAACATGTCAGGGACGAGAGATCGGTTTTGCTCCCGTGGTGCCACCCTGCTTGGACTCCATTCATCATACCGGAGCCCCACTTTTCCAGTCGTTAACGCCGACATACGCCTGCCAGTTACTGAAAGGGCCAAAGCCGCTTCGTTCACTGCGGTCTTCGGGGATGTCATTCGCCAAGTCGTCATAGGGAAATGCTCTCAGCCGCGGCAATTCCTCTCTGGCTATCCGTTTCCTGGGTACTTGTTCCCGTCATTAGATCATTGTAAAAAAGTCCTTTGAAAATCTTAATGCAAATCATAGCAAACGGAGAATCAGGCGTCAACAGGCGCCGGATAAAACTTTTTTGACCGCGCCATATTGACTGGCCCGCACATTACTTTCCGACTCCGGCCTTTTCCACCGATGCTTCCGTAGAAGTTTCCCCGTATACCTGGTCAAGATCGCGGATCTTCTGTTCGGTCAAAGTCCGGTACGTCTCGTTATACGTCTTCGGGTCCTTCGGATTCGGCCACCTCACAAGCTTCCCGCTGCCCGGGGCCATCAGCTTGGAAACCGCTCCGCACCCGAGTCCGAGGATGGTCTGCGCTTCTTCCATGATCATGATGTTGTAGATGCTTTCCTGTCCTTCGAGAGCGTAGCCGACATTTTCCAGGTTGCCCAAAATGTTTTTCTGGCGGTACAGGTAGTAGGGATGATAGCCGTTTTCTTTTGTCCAACGGGAAGCAAGCTCCATCATCCGGCTCACTTCCTCCCGGCTGGCCACCTGGTAGCGCTCCTTGTTCTGCGTCATTTCGGAAGCCCGCTTGAACGAGAGGGTATGCACTGTCAAGGACGTAGGCATCAGCTTTTCCACTTCTGAAAGGCTATGCTCCCATTCCTTCAGCCCTTCGCCTGGCAAGCCGATGATCAAATCCATATTGATGTTGGTCAGGCCCATTTCCATCGCCAAATGGTATTTCTCGATCGTTTCCTTCACCGTGTGGTGCCGCCCGATCGCCCGCAGCGTTTCCTGGGTGAACGATTGCGGATTGATGCTGATGCGGTCAACCTCCCATCGCTTCATCACGGCCAGTTTTTCGCGGGTAATCGTGTCGGGTCTGCCTGCCTCCACTGTCAGCTCGCGGATCCCTTCGATGTACGGAAAGGTCCGATGCATCGTCTGAAACAACTGGTCCATGTCATCCGCCGTAATGCTCGTCGGCGTACCTCCGCCAAAATAAATCGAGGTGATCCGCATATCCCGCTCCGTGAGCCATTGCCCCATCCGTTCGATCTCGTAGTGCAGCCCCTCCAGAAATGGATTGACCGAGGCCGTATGGCTGCGGATCGCGTACGCCGGAAAGGTGCAGTACGCGCACTTTGTGGGGCAAAACGGAATGCCGATGTATACGGAAAGCTCCCGGTCGATCTGGTAGAAATCGGGAACCACCTTCAGCTGCCTGTCAATGATCTCCTGAAGCAAGGAAAGCTTGTGGGGCCGAACCATGTAGTCGTTTTGCAAACGGCGGTGAACGGCTTCCCGCCCCGCTCCGGACGAAAGGAGGCTGTGCATTAGCTTTGTTGGTCGAATGCCCGTAAGCACGCCCCAGCCCTGCTCGATGCCCGTCAGTTCTTCCAGCAGTTGGAGCAAAACATAGCTGACAGCCCGCTTGGCGATTTTGCGCTGTTCCTTTTCCTCCAGGACCGTATACGGGCGCTCCACCATCCGCTTTTCATGCCTGTCTGCTGCAAGCAATTCTCCTGTGGCGCAGACGCCTTCTCCCCGTTCTTCCAGGGAAAGCCGGATGCGAAGACCGTCTGAACCTTCCCATTCCGATACATAGACAATCTCCGGGTCTTCATAAAACAAGGCGAGAATCAAACCGATTTCCCGCTCGAATTGATGTCCTTCACACTTCACTTGAATCATGGGTTCACCTGCTTTTCAGTCTGCCCCTTCATCTTATCCGACAAAAAAAGCGCGGTCAACCTGACGAAAGCTCCGGCATTCCGCTCACCGGCGCAGCTTTCTCCTGAGCTCCTGCACATCTCTGATGCTGATGTGAAATTCCCTGGACATCTCGACGTCGTTCAATGTCGATTCCTTCTCCAGAAAGTCGTGAAAATCGACGGAGAACAGCCGTCTGTTTGCCTCTTGCGCAAAGGCTTCCTTGTTGGCCTGTCTCATCTGCGTGCCTCCTTCTCTCATCCGTGCTGGTTGTATCCTAGTATGGCCCGCAGCGCAGAAAAGCATAAGGGAAAGCGGATCAGCATAAAAATGACGAGCGTTGACAATGCTGCTTCCGGGCAGAAGAAAGCGAGCTTCAGCCATAAAAATTTGGTATTTTAAAGAGAAGTTTGTCGGAAAAAGCAGGAAAAGAAGAGCTGTAAGACGAAAGAGTACTTTTGGTAAATTCCTCTAAATCCTAAAATCGATGTTTTCACATCATATAAAACTGGAAAGGGTGTCAATTTCGTGCGTTTTCGTCAACATCTCCTGCGGACACTCCTTGCTGTCGCCTGTGCCGTTACCCTGCCTGCCACAGCCGCACTCGCAGCTGGAAGCATCCAGGTCACGGTCGATAATCTTAACGTTCGCTCCGGTCCTAGCACACAGGATCAGGTAGTCACTACACTTCCGATCAAAACGGTATTGCCTGTCATCTCTGAAAAGGGCGATTGGATCAACGTTCGTCTGCCAGACGGGAAAACCGGATGGGTGGCCAATTGGCTGGTTACGAAATCAGCCACTAACAGTCAAACAGGCACACAGGCCGGCGCTCCCACCGCTGCGCAGATCGAGAGCACTACCGACAATCTAAACGTTCGCTCCGGTCCCGGGCAAAACCATTCTGTCGTCCAAACGATCAATCCGGGTACAAAATACACGGTTACGCAGCGCAGCGGCGAATGGATCCAAATACAGCTGTCCACAAACACCAAGGGCTGGGTTGCAGGCTGGCTTGTCACTGAGCACAATGCCGGAAAGCCTGCCGGGCAGACGAGTACATCTCCTGCCGGAGGAAATACGCCAACAGCGCCAGCCGCGTCCGGCGGCTCTACCGCTGCTGGACAAGCAGGTTCCGAGGGCAATTCTTTGACGCTTGAGTACAATCCGTACGTTTATCCGTCGCCGGATTTTTCCTTGCCCGCCATTGGACAGCTTCATTCCGGCTTAACCATTGCCGTTACGAAAAAGCAAAACGGCTGGATTCAGTTTCCCTACGACGGCATTCAGGCGTGGATTCCCGAGGAAGGGACCACACAGCCTGGCACCATACAAGCTAACCCGGGCAGCGGGACAGCTGATCAGAACCAGCAGCAGCCTGCTCCTGATATACAGTCTCCGACCAACGGCGGTTCCACTGCCACACCTCCTGCGGATCAACAGCCTGCCAAGCAGACAGCAACCGTACAGACCGACGGGTTGAATCTCCGTGCGGAGTCGAACACGGCCAGCGCTGTCCTGGGAACGCTGAAGGCTGGCAGTACCCTGACGGTGCTGGAGAAAAAAGAAGACTGGTACCGGGTGCAAACGCCGGACGGCAAAACAGGATGGGTCGCAGGCTGGCTCGTCACTGTCCAGCAGCCTGTCATGCCCGCTCCCCCCGGGCCGCATATCACTGTCATCAACCCGGATACCAATGTCCGTTCCGGTCCAGGGACCAATCACCAGATCGTCAAACAGATACAGCCGGGTGAGAAGTACTCGATCGTCAAACGCGAGGGCGACTGGTTCCAGGTCCAATTCAGCGATGACTCGACAGGCTATGTAGCAGGATGGCTGGTCTCCGCAACGGGAACGCCGGCGGTTGTGAAGGCAAACGCGCTGGTCGGCAAAGTGATCGTGGTTGATCCGGGACACGGCGGCGGTGACAACGGAGCTACCGGCTCAAGCTTCTCCACTTTGGAAAAGACCGTGAACCTCCAGGTAGCCCTGCTCTTGCACCATAAATTAGAGGCTGCCGGAGCCAAAGTGATCATGACCCGCAGCGACGATCGCAAGCTAACGCTCCAGCAGCGGGTAGATGTGGCGGCTCAGAACAACGCGGATATTTTTGTCAGCATCCACCACAACACCCATCCGAATTCGACGACGAACGGAACGATCATTTTCCACTACAACAAAGGGAACTCCAGCAAGCTTGCCTCCCTGGTGCAAACGGAAGTCGTGAAAGCAACGACCTACAAAGACTTGCAAGCTCGCTTTGGAGACTACTACGTTCTCCGAGAAAATCCTGTAACCTCGATTTTGGCGGAGATCGGCTTCCTCTCCAACTACAACGAAGAGCTGCGGCTCCGCTCTGAAAAACAGCAGGATTTGGCTGCAGAAGGTCTCTTTAAGGGGATTTTGCAATACTTCTCCTCCCAGAGCGTACAGGAAGGGTAACCGTCACCCCCTTGTCTTTCAGCGTAAAGACAAGGGGTTTTTTTATTGCAAAGGACGAGAAAAGGAGCCGAGATGTCTCGACTCCTTTTTCCCCTGTCAAATCAATTGTACTTCTTATTAAAAAGCGGCCTGCCGCTTATGTTTCAACGATCAGCGTAACGGGACCGTCGTTTACGAGACGCACGTCCATCATCGCTCCGAATCGGCCTGTTTCTACTTGCAAGCCTTTTTCCCGCAGCTTGGCATTGAACAGATCGTACATAGGCTCGGCCTTTTCGGGACGGGCGGCAGCCATGAAATTGGGGCGTCTGCCCTTGCGGCAATCGCCGTACAGAGTGAACTGAGAGACGGACAGGATTTGACCGCCTGTATCCAGCACCGAATGGTTCATTTTCTCTTCGCTGTCTTCAAAAATGCGCAGGTTGGCAATCTTGTCGGCAATAAACTCCACGTCTTTCTCCGTATCCTCATGGGTAATCCCGACCAATAGAACAAGGCCGTGGTCAATCCGGCCGACAACTTCGCCCGCCACGGTGACACTTGCCTCGCGGGAACGTTGGACTACTACTCGCACAGCTGCAAAAACTCCTTCCAGATCATACACCTCGCGCTTTTGCAAAGGCTAGCGTCAATGGTGCCTTTTTCGGTTGCTCGAATCGCGTACAGGGAACATCCCTCTGCTCAAGCAACAACACCCGATCTTGCGGCGATCAGGTGCTGAGAATCCGTCGTACGGAATAAATGTCTTTGATGCGCTTGATGCGCTCGACCACTTTATGCAAATGGCCGATATTGCTAATAGAGATCGTCATGTGTATGGTGGCGACCCGATTCTTGTCTGCCTTGCCGCTGACTGCAGAGATATTCGTTTTCGTCTCTGCCACAACCTGCAGGACATCGTTCAACAAGCCGCTCCGATCCTGACCCGTAATTTCGATATCGACATGGTAATTATGCTTGAAGTCCGTATCCCATTCCACGTCGATCAAACGCTCCATGCTCTCATCCGTCAACACATTGGGACAGTCCCTGCGGTGAACGGAAACTCCTCTGCCCCTGGTGATAAACCCGATGATTTGATCCCCAGGGACCGGCGTACAGCAGCGGGAAATCCGTACCAGCAAATTGTCGACTCCCTTCACCTTCACACCGGACTCGCTGCGCCCTGTAGGCTGTGCGGGAGCAGGCTTGTATTCCGGTACAGGAGGATTTTGTTCCTCCCGCTCTTTGCGAAGCTTGTCGATTAGTCTGGTGACGATCTGGGATGCCGTGATCCCTCCATAGCCGACAGCGGCAAACATGTCCTCGTGACCCTGGAAGTTGAAGCGGGCCGCGGCTTCCTTCAGATTTACGTCGGTCATCGCATCCTTGAGATCGTAGCCCCTGGACTTGATTTCAGCCTCCACCATCTGCTGGCCTTTGGCGACATTCTCTTCCCGCTTTTCCTTCTTGAACCACTGCTTGATTTTGTTGCGCGCGTGCGCCGATTTGGCGATCTTCAGCCAGTCCTGGCTCGGACCGTACGAATGCTTGGACGTCAAAATTTCCACGATGTCGCCCGTTTTCAACGAATAATCGAGAGGCACGATTTTGCCGTTTACCTTTGCGCCGATCGTCCGGTTGCCGACGGCAGAGTGGATGCGGTAGGCGAAGTCAAGCGGCACTGAGCCTTTCGGAAGCTCCACCACGTCCCCTTTTGGCGTAAAGACAAACACCGTGTCGGAGAACAGATCCTGTTTCAAGGACTCCATAAACTCCTGTGCGTTTGGCGCCTCCTCAGAGCCCCCTTCAATAATCTCCCGGAGGTTCCCCAGCTTTTCGGCAAACGAGCCTTGCACGACGCTTCTGCCTTCCTTGTAGGCCCAGTGCGCTGCGATCCCGATTTCCGCCGTCTGGTGCATATCCCACGTGCGTATCTGCACTTCCAGCGGCTCGCCTTTCGGACCGATGACAGTCGTGTGCAGCGATTGATACATGTTGGCTTTCGGCATTGCGATATAATCCTTGAAACGGCCTGGCATCGGCTTCCACAGCGTGTGGACGATCCCCAGAACCGCGTAGCAGTCGCGAATATCATTGACGATGATGCGAAGCGCGAGAAGGTCGTAAATCTCGTTGAACTGCTTGTTTTGCTTCGTCATCTTCTTGTAAATGCTGTAAATGTGTTTGGGCCTGCCGGATATTTCGGCTTCGATGTTCAGTTCCTTCAGCTTTTCCTTGATCGTGTCGGCGGCTTCGTTGATGTAGGCTTCCCGTTCGGTCCGCTTTTTCTGCATCAAATTGACAATGCGGTAGTATTGCTGCGGATTAAGATAACGGAGCGATGTGTCTTCCAGCTCCCATTTTACGGAGGCGATCCCCAGGCGGTGAGCCAGAGGGGCGAAAATTTCCAGCGTTTCATCTGAAATTTCCCGCTGCTTCTCCTCCGACATGTGACGGAGGGTGCGCATGTTGTGCAGGCGGTCAGCCAGCTTGATCATAATCACACGGATGTCCTGGGCCATCGCGACCAGCATCTTCCGGTGATTCTCAGCGAGCTGCTCCTCCTTTGACTTGTATTTGATTTTATCGAGCTTGGTCACGCCGTCGACCAACAGAGCGACTTCCTGGCCAAACTCGCTCTGCAGTTGGTCGAGCGAAACCTCGGTGTCTTCCACTACATCGTGCAAAAAGCCGGCAGCAATCGTTACCGCATCCATGTGCAGCTCGGCCAAAATGCCAGCGACAGCGATCGGATGCATGATGTAAGGAACGCCCGATTTGCGCACCTGGCCTTCATGGGCTTTCTCAGCCAGCTGGTACGCGCGCGTAATCAGATCCAGGTCCGCTTTGGACAAGTAACTGCCTGCTTTTGTGAGTACTTCATTAATGCCGGTGCTCATAGTTCCTTCCCTTATCCTCTCATTAGAAAACCTGGCTGAGCCAAGCTTTTTTTGCGAAGCCTTAGCCTTATAAGCACGGGACGTGCGGGTGTCGGCATTCGACAGAAGTTTGTGTGTAGCCAACCACTCATGCCTGTGATCGTATAAAAAAAGCTTCATGGGAAGCTCTCGGAGAAGCTGACGTTATTTCGAGGTTGCTCGTTCTCCTTTCATCCAAACGCAAAGGAGGAAAATGAAAACTGTCTATTTATCCTATTATCTTGTATGTCCATTGTAATGTAAAGGTGATTCTTGCAGGACGCGGGAAAAACAAAAAAACGGGCATGAGCCCGTCTTTCTTTAGTACTGCACGAGTGATTTTACTGGAATGTCACCCAGTTTTTGACGCCCCTCCAAATAGGAGAGTTCAATAAAAAATGCCGCGCCCACGACAATTCCTCCCAGCTGCTCAATCAGCTGGATCGTCGAAGTGATCGTTCCCCCGGTTGCCAGCAAATCATCGGCAATCAGCACACGCTGACCGGGCTGGATCGCATCCACGTGAACGGCAAGCGCATCCTTTCCGTACTCCAGATTGTACTCGGCCTTGATCGATTCGTACGGCAATTTGCCCGATTTGCGGATCGGCACAAAGCCGACACCGAGTGCGTACGATAGCGGAGCCCCGACGACAAAACCGCGCGCTTCCGGGCCTGCGATCACCTCCGCGTTTACTTCGCGGGCAAAAGTGGTCAATTCCTCAATCGCCGCTTTATAGGCAGGGCCATCCTTTAACAATGTCGTAATATCCTTGAAGCGAATACCCGGTTGTGGAAAATCAGGAATCACGCGAATGTACGATTTAAAATCCATGAAAAAATTCCCCCTACGCGGTGGTCGCTGCCACCTGCTGTTGAAAATGTGTGACCAGAGAATCGTACGAAGAAAGCAGCAGTTCCGTTACCAATTCGCTTTCTTCTTTCCATTCCGTATACAAGCGGGAACTGTCAAGCGGACGCTTCGCAGCTTCGGGGTTGAGCCTGATGGACTCCGCATCCATTTGAATAAAGCCCAACTCCGCGAATACGGCAAGCATTCCTTCCAGAACATCCCGCTTCAGCTTCAACCTGCGTGCCATCGCATCCAGATGAATCCGTTGCACCAGGGGAACCTGCAGGAAAAATTGATACACCAGTTTAAATTGTTCCCGGCCCGGGCAAGAGATTCGCTCCAGTCCAAGGTCCGGATCTCCAAACAGACAGTAAATGCGTTCCGCCCGCTCCAGATACGCAACCGCCCTGGCGAGATCGCTTCGCGTCCTGGGCAGATCGTAGAGAATCACACTCGATCTGGCTACGGCATCGGCCATCTGGCCTGGCGAGAGGTACAACAAGCTGTCCGTGCTGCCCCCGAGCGCGGCTGCGGGAAACAGCTCCTCGTGGCTCTCCTGCCGAAACAGGATCGTCAAGCTTGACGTACTGTCCTGCAGCTTCCGCCATTTCGCAAGCTTATCCCTGCAGCCTCGCCAATCAAATATTTGCCGGTGAGGCACGGCGATGTCGCGAATCGTGATTTGCGGCTTTCGATTTCCGTTCCATTCATTTACCGACATCTCGCCAAGGACCTCGTAACGAGCTTTGGATGTCACCTCCGAGACGATGTGCGCCCAATGAAAGCCGATCGCGTCGATCTGGCAGGAGTCCTTTACCAGCGAGCATTTCAAGTGGGTATCGTCGCGACCGATCGTCCGCATACCCGACGCTTCTACGTCGTTTACCAGCACGAGCGGCGTCGGATTGCCCATCCCGAAAGGAGCGAGCTGCTCCAGCTGCTCGGCAGTCTCCAGCGTGATTTCCGTCATTTCCAAGGCCACGTCAGCCTTCGTCAGCGGAATAAAATCCTCGTCGTCCAGCCATTCGAACGCCAGTTTATTTAGCTGTTTGCGAAAAGGCTCCAGGTTATCCACAGGCATCGTCATCCCCGCAGCCATGGTGTGCCCGCCAAAATGAGGGAGCCATTCCTTGCAGGCGGTGAGGGCCTCATACATGTCGAACCCGGCAATGCTTCTTGCAGAGCCCTTTGCCGTCCCCTTTTCAGGATCGATCCCGAGAACGATGGTCGGCCGGTAAAATTTTTCTACCAGGCGCGACGCCACAATTCCCACTACGCCCACATTCCAGCCTTCCTTGGCGACGACGAGGACCCTGTTTTCGTCCAAAGGGTATTGTTCCAGCACCATGCTGACGGCTTCGTCGGTCATTTTCTGGACAAGCTCCTGCCGCTCTCGATTCAGTTCATCCAACTGCTGGGCAGCTTCCTCCGCTTCCTGTCCATCCTCGGTTGTCAAAAGCTTGACGGCTGCTGCTGCTGTCTCCAAGCGCCCTCCCGCATTCAGCCTAGGTCCGAGGGCAAATCCGACGTGGCCGGCAGTCAGCTTTTCGGCATCCGCCAAACCGCTTACTTTGATCAGCGCCTGCAAGCCCGGATTGCGGGTATGATTCAGGCGCTGCAGTCCGAGCTTCGCCAAAATCCGGTTCTCGTCGACCAGCGGCACCAGGTCGGCGATCGTGCCGAGCGCAGCCAGATCGGCCAGATCGAGCGGCGGCTCCTCCAGCAGCGCATGGGCCAGCTTGAAAGCGACGCCCACGCCTGCGAGCATGTCAAACGGATAGGAGCACGCGGGCTGCTTGGGATTGATCACGGCAAATGCCTCCGGGATAACCTCCGGAGGTTCATGGTGGTCCGTCACAATGACGTCCAGACCCAGTTGTTTGGCAAAGTCGACTTGCTCCACGGCGCTGATACCCGTATCGACGGTAACAACCAGCTTGAAGCCCCTCTCATGAATCTGAGATAAAGCATCCTTATGTAAGCCGTAGCCTTCCGTGAAGCGGTTGGGAATATAGTAATCAAACACGGCGCCCATCCGTCTCATCAAGTGAACCATGAGCGATGTCGAGCTCACCCCGTCGGCATCGTAATCCCCGTAAATACAGATCGGCTCTTTGCGCTCGATGGCCTGACGGATTCGATACACGCTGCTCTCCATTCCGTGCAGGGCAAACGGATCATGGAAGAGCTCCGGGCCCGCATGCAGAAATTCTTTTGCGCGCTGGGGAGAATCAATCCCGCGGATCGCGAGAAGCTTGGCTACCAACGGAGCCAAACCGCACTCACGGGCTATCGACTCTGCCAGCTCATTATCGTACGCAGCCAGTTGCCAGCGTGTTTTCGCTCTCAGCATAGGGCTTCCTCCAATCCTCATTCATTATAGAGGAAAGTAAGGGAGGCTGACAACAGGAGAAAGCGCTTTATTGGTCCAACCGGGCGGAGCGGTCGGCAGGCCCGGGATCGTACGGATTGACATGAACAAACACATCGCGCACATCGGGAAACTGGGACAGCAAAGCTTGCTTTACTTCTTTTCCGATTCTGTGCCCCTCTTCCACTGTCATGTGCGGGTCGACACCGATCTTCACATCGACAATCTGATAATGGCCGTGCTCTCTGGCACGCAGCGAGTCGATTCTGATCACGCCTGCGACTGCTTCGATGGCCTGGCGCAGCCCGACTGTCTGATCTTCGTGCAGAACGTGGTCCAACGCGTTGTGAATGGACTCGCGCATGATCTCGTAGGCCATTTTTAAAACGAGAATGGAAACGAAAATACCGGCAATCGGATCGAGGTACAGCAACCACGGAAGCTCGTAGCGCCCGCCCAGAATGGCCCCGCCAATCCCGAGCAATGCGGCAAAAGATGAAAACACATCGGACCTGTGTTCAAACGCATTGGCGATCAGGGAGGGACTGTTCAGTTCTTTTCCCAGCTTGTATTTGTAGCGAAACATCCATTCCTTGATCAGCATCGAGCCTACAGCTGCCCAGACAGCAATGAAGCCGGGGGGCTCCAGCGGTGTAAACAGCGACTTCACCGATGCAGACCCGATTTCGAAGCCGACGACCGCGAGCAGCACCGAGACGATAATCGCTGCAATCGATTCCGCTTTCCCGTGTCCGTATGGATGATCCTCGTCAGGCGGACGCTCTGCGGCCTTTAGGCCAATCAAAACAGCCACGGAACCGACGACATCGGAAGCGGAGTGCACCGCATCGGCAATGAGTGCTTGCGACTTGGCCGCCATGCCGATGATCAGTTTGGCAACAGCCAATGCGATATTTCCGATAATGCCGACCCATGCGCCAAACTGCGCTTTCGCCAAACGATTGTCCATTCACTGCTGCCTCCCTTCTGGGGATTTTGTGCTATAGAGTAAAAAACCGCGGGGGATTCCCCGCGGTATCGTTCAATCAGCTCTCAGTTGGAGCCGGAGAAAGACGTTTTTTTGCCAGTTCCCGTTTTTTCAAGGTAACCCATACCTGCGCAGCTACGAAGATCGAAGAGTACGTACCGCTCACCAGACCGAAGATCAAGGCCAGGGAGAAGTTGCGGATGCTCTCGCTGCCCAATACGGCAATCGCGACCGCAGTCAGGAAGACTGTCCCTACGGTAAATACGGAGCGGCGCATCGTCTGCCACAAGGAGACGTTGACCAGATGCTCCAGATCTTCGACCGTTTTGGACTTCATCGTTCTTAGGTTTTCCCGAATCCGGTCAAAAATTACGATCGTATCGTTAATCGAGTAACCGACGATCGTCAAAATCGCCGCGATAAACGTCAAGTCCACTTCCAGGCGGAAGACGGAAAACAGAGCGATCGGTATGAATACGTCGTGGATCAGACCGATGATGCAGGCAATCCCAAAGAGGAACTGGAACCGGATCGCGATGTAAATAATAATCCCGATCCCCGCGACGGCAACGGCAATCGCCGCTTTTTGCACCAGTTCTCTTGCGATGCTCGGGTCAACCGTAGCCTCTTGCTTGGATACTTGCTCGCCGTATTTCGCTTTCAAAGCGCCCTCCAGCTTCTGCAATTGATCGGCCGGAATCGTGTGGTCAAAACGCGTTTGCGCCTGATCCTGTTTGTCGCCGTATTTCGTTACTGGAGTGAATACCGTATCCGGAACGTTTTCTTTAATGATGTTTTCGATGTCAGCTGTCTGGAATTCCTTTCCTACGTAAATATCCAGGCGAGTACCGGATTTGAAATCAACGCCGAGGTTCAATCCCATAACCAGCATGCAAATCAAGCCGACGATCAAAATCGTTGCGGAAAGCATGTAAAATTTTCGTCTATTCTTTACGATGTCAAACTTGATGACATCCTCGTGTTGTCTTTTAGAGCTCACCGATTTCACTCTCCTTTACACCGAACCAGACAGGCTTTTTAATCAAGTTGGCTCGGACGAGCAGCCCCAGAAGCAAACGGGAGCCAAATACGTTGGTCAGCAAGCTGACGATGATCGTCATCGCAAGCACGACCGCGAAGCCCTGAATGGAGCTTGTCCCAAAGTAGAAAAGAACACCGGTAGCGATCAGCGTAGTGACGTGTCCATCCACAATCGTAATCAGCGAGCGGCGTTCACCCGCACGGAACGCGGACAAAATCGTCTTGCCGGAGCGAATTTCCTCTTGAATCCGCTCGTAGGTAATAATGTTGGCGTCGACCGCCATCCCCACGGACAAAATAAAGCCGGCAATACCAGGCAAGGTAAGCGTGGCATCCATCCAGTCGAGCACTACGATACTCAAATAGGTAAACGTCGCCAGCATGATATTGGCTACCAGGCCGGGAAGGCGATACACCACAAGCATAAAGACAAAGATCAAAGCCGCACCTACATAGCCGGCGTTAATAGTTTTTTGCAATGCAAGCTTACCGAGAGACGCGCCGACAGAGGTAACCTGCTTTTCAACCAGTTTGGCTGGCATCGCGCCGGAATTCAGCAGGTCTGCCATTTCTTGCGCCGATTCAACTGTATAGTCACCGGAGATTTGCGCATTTCCGCCTGTAATGACGTTTTGAATAACCGGATTGGTCATCATCGTTTCATCCAGGAAGATCGCCATATGTTTATGCAAATTCTCCCTTGTGATTTGTTCCAGCTTTTTCGGATCGGAGATTTTCAGGGTAACGACCGGCCGCTTCAGGTCGTCATAGCCAACCCCCGCACCGCCGGGCGCCAGGTCGCTCCCTTTCAAGATAATCTGGCCCTGCTCATCGCGGAACGTCAGCACTGCCGGTTTTCCGATCAATTCACGAAGCTTGTCCTGATCGGCAGCCTGTGACGCGATCTTTACGCGAAGGCGGTTGGGTAGCTCGGTTTCAATGACGGGTTCCGCCACTCCCCCGATGTTGATCCGCTTCTCGACCATGCGCGCGGTCGCTTTCAACAGCTCGATATCCACCTTCTGGTTAGCCTCCATCGGCTCTACCACGTAGAGGATCTCAAAGCCGCCCTGCAAGTCCAAGCCAAGTGTGATCTTGCCTGCCACCTGTGTAGTTGTCGTGGTCATCAATGTTGCCAGGACCCCCACGATAACCAGGAACAGGAGGAATCTTCCCCATTTAATCATCTAGTAATACCCCTCTTTCCTTCCAGGGTTCCGTCGGTTGACGCGAAACCAATAGACCCATTATAGCGAAGTAAGAAAAAACGTGTCAATTTTTGCAGGAAGGCGGAACCATGGTAACCAACTCCTCGTTTAGCAAATAGGTTCCTATTTGCACATCTGCAATGAAAGGCCCGCTGAAGGAAAAGCTGCTGCGAGCCTGTTACCCATTGCTTCCTCCCTTTACGAATAGACAGCAAAAAAGTTTCATTAGGAATTTTTGTACATTTGCAGCATCAAGTAATTCATGTATTTATTCGGCTTTAACGACAAGATATCGTTGACCAGCTGATGCAGCGGCGGCTCCTGCTTGTAGCTGCTGGCCACGCATTCCCAGATATCCTTCGGCCCTACGTTGTCATACCCCAAGAGGCAGAATTCCTCTGCCTTGCTCTCGCATAAGCCGGCTACCTGCGCATACCACTGATCCATCTCCATCTGTAATCCCCCTTTAAAATAGTCATGCTGTCGGCGGCACGTCCATATTCTTATAGTGCACACTGTTCTTGAAATTTCGGCGGTAAAGGAGCCTGCCATGAGACAGTCTTTCTTCTACGGAACCATAATTTTGATCATTGCCGGTGGCGTCACGAAATTGCTCGGTTTCGCCAACAGAATCGTGCTCTCCCGTATCATTGGCGCGGAAGGAATGGGACTTTACCAGATGGTCGTCCCGCTGCTTTACTTCCTGATAACGTTGACCACCTTTGGCATGCCGGTAGCAATCGCAAAGCATGTGGCGGAAACGGAAGCGGCCAGCGATACGCGCCAATCCAGACGCTTTCTGATGCTGGCGCTGGGCGTAACCGGGGCGATCAGCGTGGTGCTTTGTACCGTTTTGTTCGCCTTTTCCGGTCCGATTGCCCGTCTCTTTTTTGCCGACCCGCGAGCACATGTAGTCTTGCTGGCAGCCATACCGGTCATTCCCATCTCAAGTATCTCCATGGTTTTGCGCGGCTACTTTCAAGGAAAGCACAACATGACGCCTACAGCTGTCTCTCAACTGGTCGAACAAATTTGCCGGATAGCTCTGGTCGTCGTCATGACCATTTCGTTTATGCCGTTTGGGATTCAGTACGCAGCGGCTGGTGCGGTCGGAAGCATCATCGTTGGCGAAGCGGCAGGCTTTTTGTACATCCTGTGGCAGTATCGCCTGGCTACGCAGAAAACAGCCGCACAGGTATGGGACCGCCCGCTCCTGGCATCCATGATCAACAGCCGAAACAGTTTACGTCAATTGTTTCACGTTTCGCTTCCGGTAACGATGAGCAAGCTGATCGGCTCGATCGCCTATGTGATGGAACCGATGATCGTTCCTTTTGGGCTGACATTGGCCGGGCTGTCTACCGCAGCCGCGACGGGCTTGTACGGACAGTTTGCGGGCATGGCTGTGCCGCTATTGCTGTTCCCCACTTTTCTTACCTATTCCTTGTCCGTGTCGCTCGTTCCTGCTGTAGCCGAAGCCGCTTATCAAAAAAATGCTCCGCTCGTGCATCGGCGCATCTATCAAGCGATGCGGATAACACTCGTGATCGGAGCACCTTGTACCGTCCTGTTGTTTATTTTTGCCGAACCTCTTTCTGGACTGCTTTACGGCGATGGTCAATCGGAGGTCGGCATCCTGCTTAGGGAATTGGCCCCGTTCTCCGTCTTTCTCTTCTTCCAGGCGCCTCTGGCAGCCGCTCTGCAAGGACTTGATTTTGCTCATGTGGTGTTTCGCAATACGCTGATCGGAGCTGTGGTCAAAACAGTGGCGATGTTTGTCTTTACAGCCAGACCGGAGTTTGGCATTCACGGCGCTGTCATTGCGACTAACATCGGCATTACACTGGTGACATTCCTGCACATTGCCAGTCTGGTAAAGAAAATCGGGTTTACGGTAGATATTGTAGAAATGGGGAAAATCGTCGCGGCTATGTTTGCGATGGGCTATTCCGGTTCCTACATGGCTTCGCACTGGTTTGCTGACGTTTCGGTTGGCCGCTTGCTATTGATCTGTTCGTTGGCCAGCATGCTTTTGTATCTCTTGCTGCTCGTCGCTTTCCGTATTTTGGGGAAGCAGGACGTACGCCGCATTCCGTGGATCGGAGAACAGCTGGCCGTCTTTTTTCCACGCCGCTGATACTTGCGTTGGCGGCTTATTGCTTTTTCTTCCTGTCTTTTTTATCCAGGTAGATGATGCCGCGTTCGTCGATACTGCAAAATGAAACGTCACGAATATCCTTGATCCCGTATTTGCGAATCTCCCGCTTCAGCCATAGCTCGTTTTGTCCGATTTTGCGCAAAGCTTGAACCCGGACTTTGCCGTCCAATATCAGCGGGATCGGCAAGCCAGTGAAGGTTACCGGACCTTTCGGCGGCGGGTCCGGCATGTTCAGATCCTCGCGGGTCAACGGGGTTTTTGACTGCTTGGGGAAAACGCTCATCTGGCCGGTCGGCTCCATCACAGCAAACTCTACATCCGCCAGATTCTTTATATTTTTTTGCCGCAGATGAACCATCAGATCGTCATAGTTGAGCCGATTTCGCCGCATGGCGTCCTCGCGAATCTCTCCGTTCTCGATAATCAGATCGGCAGAGCCATCTATGACATCCCGTACTTTTTTACTCTTCAGTGAAAGCCAGGAGATTACGATCTCCATTAAGCAAATCAACAGCATCGGTATATAAAACAGGCTTGCTTGTTTGTCGATCTGCTCGATAGACAAGACGGCCATCTCCGCCAGCATGATGGAGATGACCACATCGAATACGGAGAGCTTCCCCAGTTCCCGTTTTCCCATCAAACGAAGCAGGACCAAAATGAAGAAATACGAGAACACCGTGCGCATGAGCGCCGTTGGCAAATCTTCCATGGAAGTCGACCCCCTCACGCAGAGATTTGTTTATAGTCTCCACGTGAGGTTCATCAACTATAAGCTCCAAATTTGGCTAAATTGTCACAGCCACTTCCGCTTTCGGAAAATGTGCAGCATGACAAAGGTCATCGTAATCATGACGGTCAAGGCCACGATCAGCATGTACGGCTCCGCTGCTTCGCCAAGCCAGCTGAAGGTGTTCATTCCGAACAGACCGGTAATAAAGGTCAAGGGCAGAATGATTGTCGAGATAATGGTCAACACCCGCATCGTTTCGGTCGTTTTGGCGCTGATGATCGTATAGTACGTATCGAGCGCACCGTTTACCAAATCGCGAAATGTCTCGGTGGAGTCTGCGATACGCTCCAGGTGGTCGGTCAGGTCAGTGTAGAACGGAACGTTTTCCTCGGAAATGTCAAAGGAATAGCGCCCATTGACATTTGCAAAAATTCGTTTCTGCGGCAGGATCACGCGGCGGATCAAAATAATCGTCCTTTTCAACGCCAGAAATTCTTCCGTGATCTCTTCCATCTGGTGATCAAAAATTTCGTCCTCCAGCTCGTCAATCCGCACGCTGATGCGATCCATGATCGGGAAATATTCATCGGTAATACCGTCGACGATGGCATAAAGCAGATAATCAGGTCCACGATTCAAATAGGAGATATTGCGGTGACAAATGGAGGCGATGCGTCCGATCGTATTCATCGGCGATTTGTGAATCGTGACGATATAGTTGGGCCCGAGAAACACGTTCAGTTCTACCGTAGTAATTTCGTCGTCGCTTTCTTCATTGTATCGCAAAGCGTGAAACACGAAGAAATAGTAATCATCGTATTTATCCACCTTTGCACGTGGGCTTACGTGCAAGCAATCCTCGATAGCCAGCGGGTGAAACTCAAAAATCTTGGCGATGTACTGCAGCTCGTTGTTTCCCACATCGTACAGATCAATCCAGAGAAGATCCTCCGGTGACTTCAGGAATTCGTCTTTCTTGCTGAGGTCCACATCATGAAACATTTTCTGTTCCGAGTGGTTGTAGAAATAAGTTTTGATCATGCTTTCTCACCCCCGTCTGGTTCCTCATCCATTCTACGAAAATTCTTCATGATGTTCAACGCGAAGATGAATACCGAGGTCAAGCCTCTCATATAGATGGTACAAACTTGACGTGTAAGGAGGGTTATCCTTGCGAAGTGCTTCCACCTCAGTCTTTGCCGGGCTTTTGTACACGCTTGGCCTTGTCCTTTTGGGCGCCTTGATGGCTGCCTTGCTTCTCTCTTTCACATCCATACGCGAGAGCTCCCTGCCCTATTTCACTTATGTGATCAATGTGATTGGACTGTTGGTTGGCGGATACGTCACCGGGCGGCGGTGCGGCGGCAAAGGCTGGTACTACGGCGGTCTGACAGGACTTTTCTACTTCCTGCTGGTCAGTCTGATCGGCTTTCTCGGTTTTGACGCACCGATGCAGTGGGTGACGTTTCTTTACCTGATCGGCGCTTTTCTGTTGGCATCCATCGGGGGAATCATGGGAGTAAACGCCGCCTCCAAACGGTAAGCTGTTATTTCCCGAAGGCGGAATCAAGCGACATAAAAAAAGGGGGAGCCGCAAAGTCTCGACACGACTTCGGGGTCCCCTTTTTTCTGGCATCTATGATTTAGACTCTTCCTTTGTTTCCTTGGAATCGGATGCGGCAGGCTCATTGCTGCTGGACACCACGTTGTTGATGGCGCCACGGTCAAAGGTGACGTGTACGTTGTGAGCGATACGCAGTGTGACCGTGTCATCGGAAAGATCCTGAATCGTCCCGTGTACACCGCCGATTGTTACAACCTTGTCCCCTTTTTTAATGGAAGACAGCATCGCGTTGCGCTGCTTTTGCCGCTTTTGCTGCGGGCGAATCAGCAGGAAATAAAAAATCACAAACATGATAATGATGGGTAGAAATTGTTGGTAACCTTCCATGGGAGTCCTCCTTAAAAAGATCTATCTTCACTCAATCCATATTGAGCGAAAAACTGGTCTCGAAAATCGCCGAGGCGGTCTTCGGCAATCGCCTGCCGCACTTCTTTCATCAGGTTGACCAGGAAGTGCAGATTGTGATACGTAGTCAATCTGATGCCAAATGTCTCTTCTGCCTTCACCAGGTGGCGAATATAGGCACGGGTGTAGTTCTTGCAGGTGTAACAGCTGCAGTTCGGGTCCAGCGGCCCGAAGTCCCGCGCATACTTGGCATTGCGGATGACCAGCCGTCCCTGGCTTGTCATGCATGTCCCATTTCGCGCAATTCGGGTAGGCAAAACGCAGTCAAACATGTCGATTCCCCGCATGGCCCCTTCAATCAGGGCGTCAGGAGAGCCTACGCCCATCAGATAGCGAGGCTTGCCGGACGGCAACAGCGGTACCGTATGTTCGAGAATTTCATACATCAGCGGGAACGGTTCACCGACGCTAAGCCCCCCGATCGCGTATCCGGGGAAGTCCATCGCGACGAGATCGCGCGCGCTTATTTCCCTCAGGTCCTTGTACATCCCGCCCTGCACAATTCCGAAAAGCGCCTGCTCATTTGGACGCGTATGCGCTTTCAGGCAGCGCTCGGCCCAGCGGCTCGTTCGTTCCATTGACTGTTTGACGTAATCGTACTCGGCTGGATACGGGGCACACTCGTCAAACGCCATAAAAATGTCTGCACCCAGCGCATTCTGAATCTGCGTAGCCTCCTCCGGTCCGATAAACAGCTTTTCCCCGTTCAAATGGGAGCGGAAGGAGACGCCTTCTTCTGTGATCTTGCGCAAATTGCTCAGACTAAAGACCTGAAAACCGCCAGAATCGGTCAAAATGGCGCGATCCCAGTTCATGAATCCGTGCAATCCTCCTGCTTCCCTGACGATTTCATGTCCGGGACGCAAAAAAAGATGGTATGTATTGCTGAGAATAATACCGGCCCCAAGCTCTTTCAATTCCTCGGGACTCATGGTTTTTACGGTCGCTTGTGTTCCCACCGGCATAAACACAGGAGTGTCGATGGTCCCATGCGGCGTATGCAGCTTCCCGAGGCGGGCCCCCGTTTGCTTGCAAGTTTTGATTAGTTCATAGCGGACAGCCAAATTATGTACACTCCTCAAGAATGTAATTCCTTCCTATTATATAGAAACTGGCTCCAGAGCACAAGAAAAACCGGGCTCTCCCCGGCTTTAAATCAACAGCATGGCATCGCCGAAGCTAAAGAAGCGATACTCTTCCTTGACAGCGACCCGGTAGGCGTTCATGATGTGTTCCCGTCCTGCCAGAGCGCTCACCAGCATGACCAGGCTTGACTTGGGCAAATGGAAGTTGGTCAACAGGCCGTCGATGATCCGGAAACGGTACCCGGGGTAGATAAAAATATCCGTCCATCCCGATTCCGCCGCAAGCCTGCCGTCATGAGCCTTGCCAACCGTCTCGAGTGTCCGGCAGGACGTGGTTCCAACCGCGACTACGCGTCTCCCCTCTGTTTTGGCGGCATTGACGATGTCAGCGGTCTTTTGAGGAATTTCATAGTACTCGCTGTGCATGACGTGCTCTTCCACCACATCGGCAGTCACTGGGCGAAATGTGCCTAAACCGACGTGCAGCGTAATGTATGCGATTTGTACCCCTTTTTCTTCGAGCCGCTTCAGGTACGCTTCCGTAAAATGCAGCCCGGCTGTCGGCGCTGCGGCCGATCCCCGCTCTTTTGCATAAACGGTCTGGTACCGCTCCTGGTCATCCAGCTGGGCGTGGATGTAAGGCGGGAGCGGCATCGAGCCGAGCTGATCCAAAATCTCGTAAAAGATTCCTTCGTAATGGAAACGGACAATTCTCCCGCCACTCTCTGTTACCTCTTCACATATGCAGCGCAATTGCCCATTCCCGAAGACCACCTCCGTGCCGGGTTTTACCCGCTTGCCGGGCTTGACCAAGGTTTCCCAGCGGTCTTCTCCCAATGCCTTCAACAGCAGCACCTCTATTTTTGCGCCTGTATCCGCTTTTTCCCCGATCAGACGTGCGGGGAGAACGCGACTGTCGTTTAAAACGAGCACATCCCCCGCATTCAAATAATCGATCAGGCTTGTAAACCCACGATGTGCCAGCGCTCCTGTCTGCTTGTCCATGACGAGCAGGCGCGAAGCAGTCCGATCTTCCAGCGGATGCTGGGCAATTAATCGCTCAGGCAATTCAAAATCAAATTGTTGTACGTCCACAAGTATTGCTCCTCACTGATCAGTCGACGCATCAAATTCTAGTACCGTTCGATCGATACGTCCTGGTAGTAGTGTTGCAAGATTTTCCGGTAGTCATACCCTTCCTCGGCCATCGCTTTGGCCCCGTATTGGGACACACCAAGTCCGTGACCGTAACCGGTTCCGCGGAACAGGAACATCTGCTGCTTTGTAGCGACCCGCCACTCATTGGAACCATTCCAGATGAGGAACTTGTCATTGTATCCATTGGCCTGCGACACGGCGCCATCGGCACCGACCGCCATGACGCTTCCGTATTTGGGATAGGCAGTGCTTTTGCCGCCAGCGCCCAGCACCGTAAATGTCCCAGTCTCTTCCACGTCGAACTTCGTGCTTCGCAATGCTGCTCCGCCTTGTTGGAAAATGGAACGGTGGGCATCTGGTGATGAAACCTTCAGCGGGCGGCCATTGGCCTCCATCTCCAGCACCCGGCCGGATGGTCCGCGTTTCGCAACACCAAGCGTCTGGACGACACCGCTCACTCGCGCACCCTTGTTTTTGTCCTGGCTTGCGTTAATCATCGCCGTCACCTCTTCAGCCGTGTACGGCCCTCTCGTCCAGCTGTAGGCGTTTTCCTCCGGCTCTTCTGTGATGATCGCAACCGTTGTTCCTGTGGAGAGCGAGGCCAGGACGCGATGATATGCGGTACTCGGTCCGGAGCGCAGGTTGGTCCCGTCGCCAGTCACCACGGCCTCTCTCAACCCAAGCGGGTTGACTCCGCCGTTTGGCGAAGCGAGATCGCTGCGGATAAAGCCGACTGTCCCGTCACCGAGCGCAACCTGATACCATAATGCCGCCTTTTCCAGCGGTTCCTTGTCATCGCTCGTAACGGAACGAATGTAAGGGACCGGATTGCCCCACACTTCCGTGCCGTCGGCGGTAACGCCTCCCGCATTGGAATAAAACAGCGATTCGACGGCTTTGCCTTTATATGTAATGACCTCTCCCTCAGTCTCGTCCACAGCCTTGCGGATGTCTTTCGATTCTTTGTCAAACCCGTAGTACGCCTGCTCAAAGACCGTATCGGAGAGATTGGCGATCCCGTACTTGCTGCCCTGTCCGACCGCTCTCGTCCGCGCGAGCACCGCCTGTGTTTTTAAAGCCTCAAGCGGCCAGCCTGGCGCCATCTCCGAGCCTACTACGCCGTATAGATATTGCTCCAGCGGCAGTTCGTTGATGACAGCCATATTTCCTTTGTATTCCGAGAGTTCAATTTTCCCGCGATACTGGCGGCCATCCCGTTCTTCTACCTGGACAAGCGGCTCCGAGCCTACTTTCTCCGGCTTTACAGTCAGTGTCGTCTGGGAAGAGAAAGCGTATTTCCATACCGGTTCGGAGCCGACCATGTCTTTTTTCAGCACGACGTAGGCTTTGCTGGCCGCTTCTTGATAGGCGAACCCCGGAAATGCCGAGGCAGCTTTGTTTGCCAGCTTTTGCACCGCATCCTTGCTGACCTCGTCCCCCAACCAGACTGCGTAGGAGAGCCTGCCTCCGTCGAGCAGCATGACAGGATAGGCAGATATGCCGGAGGATGAAAAGGCTGTTTGCCAATCCTGCGCTTCTTTCAAACTGCCAAAACGCCCTGCTTCGACACGCATCGGTCCCTTCACCACAGACTGTTGACCCGTGGCTTGGGCAATTGTTTTGACTTGGGCCGAGGCAGCCTGAAGCGTGTCGTAGGTACCGCTGACCACTTGATACACCCGTTTGCCGCCCTGCTCGCTTTGCTGTATGGAGGAGTCGATCTTTCGTTGACTCAGCTGCTGGGCCACCTGCTGAGCCCGGTTGAGATCGCTTGTCTCGAAGGCCTGTACATAGTATTCATCCACACGCGCCCTGACCGTATCTCCTGTCAAAGCGGGCAGCTGTGCAGCCCCGTCTCTTGTTCTCATGGATACTTCCAGTCCGCCGGCTGCTGTCAATGTTACCGAAGGAACCACTCCCCGGTAACCCTGTCCATTATCGATAAACAGTGCAACCCGTATCGTATCGCCGGCCGCCTGGGCCGGAATCTGCACCGCAAGTAGCGAAACCGATATCAGGCCCGCTGAAAGGACTTTTCCTATTTTCCGCTTCCACATGACGTCTGTCCTTCCTCTCACCTGAATTTTGGAAAGTCGAATTTTGGCATGAACTCCCATGTTTTTCGACAAAAGCGGGGGCGTTTCCTGCCCCGATCGAACAATTTGGGTCTCGAGTTGCAAGTCATGCGAAGTTTGCGCAGCTGGTACCCAACTTTCCTTCGAGAGGCGGCTGCCTGTTTTTCGCCGCCGCACTTGTCCATGAAAAAGAACCCGCGTCAATGAGACACGCGGGCTCTTCGCATCTATCCGTCATTTAAACAAGCGAAACAAATAGGAAGCCAATGACAACACGATACTGATTACGATGCAGGTGACGACCGGAAAGTAAAACTTCACGTTCTCTTTTTCGACAACAATGTCCCCAGGCAGACGGCCCAATGGAAGAAATCTTCCTCCCACCTGCCACAACAGGCCAATGACGATCAGAACAGCTCCTCCGATGATCAGCAGTTTGGCTACCGGATTCATGTTTTTTTCATCTCCCGACCGAAATGTTCATAAGCGGCAGGCGTGGCAACGCGGCCTCTCGGCGTTCGCTGCATAAAGCCGATCTGAAGCAGGTAGGGCTCGCAAACATCTTCGATCGTTTGGCTTTCCTCGCCGATCGTCGCGGCAATCGTATCCAGCCCGACCGGGCCGCCGTCAAACCTGTCGATGATCGCGAGCAGCAGCTTATGGTCAATATGATCCAAACCGCATGCGTCCACCTGAAGCCGCTCCAGGGCTTCCCTGGCGATTTCCGCGGTCACGACGCCGTCCCCCTGCACTTGCGCAAAGTCCCTCACCCGTTTCAACAGGCGATTGGCGACACGCGGTGTCCCGCGAGAACGTTTGGCAATTTCGGCAGCTCCTTCTTCGCGAATACCGATTTGCAAAATATCTGCGGCCCGGCTGACGATAAACGTCAACTCCGGGACTGTGTAAAATTCCAGGCGATTTACAACTCCGAAGCGGTCGCGCAGCGGCGAAGAGAGCATCCCGGCTCGGGTAGTCGCACCGACGAGCGTAAACGGGGGAAGATCCAGCCGGACACTGCGGGCACTCGGTCCTTTCCCGATAATGATATCGAGCGCAAAGTCCTCCATCGCCGGGTACAATACCTCTTCCACGCTCCTGTTCAGGCGGTGGATCTCATCGATAAACAGCACGTCGCCTTGCTGAAGATTGGTCAGAATGGCCGCCAAATCCCCAGGACGTTCAATTGCCGGCCCTGATGTTGTGCGGATGCTGACCCCCAATTCGTTGGCGATAATTTGGGACAAGGTAGTTTTCCCCAGCCCCGGCGGCCCGTAGAGCAGTACATGGTCAAGTGCTTCCTTGCGCATCTTGGCCGCTTCGATAAATACCTTCAGATTATCTTTAGCCTGTTGCTGTCCGATATATTCATGCAAATAACGGGGGCGAAGGCTGAGCTCTGCCGCATCCTCCTCCCAGTTCATTTGTGTCGTAATGATGCGCTGGTCCACTTCGCTACCCCCTCATAAACAAGGCAAGCCCCTGCTTGATTAATTGTTCGACCCCGGCGCCATTTTTTGCCGCTTCCGAAAGCGTTCCGCGTATTTTTTGAATCTCCAGGTCGGAATACCCCAACGCTTCAAGCGCATCCAATGACTCCTGGAGAGCGGAAGCCGCCGTTTCACCGGCCTTGAGCTCAGTCGCTGCGACCGACTGGAATGCGGAAGGGGTAAAGGCCGTGAGCTTATCCTTCAAATCGAGGATGAGCCGTTGTGCGGTTTTTTTCCCAATCCCCGGAAACTTCGTCAAATACGAGACATTCTCCTGTTGGACAGCCATGACGATTTGTTCAGGGGTCGCCGCAGCGAGAATCGCCAGACCCCCTTTCGGTCCGATCCCGGAGACGTCCAGCAGCTTGCGGAACAGGTCTCGCTCCTCCCGGGTGGGAAAGCCGTAGAGCAGGATCGCATCCTCGCGCACATGATGATGCGTAAACAGCTTTGTCTTGGCTCCCTCAAATCTAACAAAATGGTATGGGTTGGGACAAAACAGGCGGTAACCGATTCCTCCCGCCTCCACCACGACAAAATCAGAATCCAGATAGGCAAGGGTGCCCTCCACAAAATCAATCATTTCGGTACTCCTTCCGCGAGGGAAATAAATGTTCGAAATTGCGCATGGGTAATGGCAATTCCCAAGGCATCGGCCACATCGTCCGGCTTTGGCGTTTCCTTTAACCGAAGCAGCATCTTCGTCATCTCCTGAATCTGCTTTTTCTCCGCTCCGCCGTATCCGGTCACCGCCTGTTTTACCTGCATCGGCGTATATTCGTACACGGGAATCCCCGCCAGTTCGGCTGCGAGCAGGATAACGCCGCGCGCCTGGCCGACGGTAAAGGCAGTCGTGACATTTTTGTTGAAGAACAGCTTTTCTACCGCCATCTCATCCGGTTTGTATGTATCGAGCAGGGTTTGCATCGCTTCAAAGATCTGTTTTAATCTGAGCGGGACAGACAAACCCGCTTCCGTTTGGATGCTGCCGTATTGAACAGGCTTTAATTGATTGCCTTGTTTGTCTATCACGCCAAACCCGACAATCGCAATTCCGGGGTCAATCCCGATGATGTGCATGGCCCACAACTCCAAGTCGTTTGGTTTCTGTACTTAACTGTACCATAAAGGAAGAAAAAAGCGAACGTGCATTTCCATCTTGTCTGCCTCTCTCCCATGAAAAAATCCGCCCCTGCTTAGGGACGGACTTTTGCGGCGGCAGCTAGTGTTTGTTCATTCCAAGCGCATCAGCTTCGTCATGCTGCATGTGTGCATATTCATCCACATCATTTCGCATCTGTTCCTGGATCTGGTTGATCTGACGATAGTTCAGCTTGTTGTGCCCCTGGTTTAATTGAACGTACAAACGCTGATGGAACTGGTCTTTGTAGCTTCCTCTCGGCATCGAAGACATGCTCCAAGACTCCTCCTTGACCGCCGCTTGACATCAGTATGGGGAAAGATGTCTGTCGTTATAATGGAAAAAATTTTCCCTTCCCCCGCCCGCATTTGATGAACACTCTCGGCCATTCCGGCGCAAACTAGGACAAGAAAAGGAAGCGCTTCTCGTTTGGAGGTGGCAAACCTGCTTCGCATTCCGCTGTCTTTCCTTTTATCCATATCGCTGCTGTTTGCTCCCGTATCGGCAGCTACAGCTGCCAAGAAACGCGACGACATGACGATCAGCATCCGCGTCTCCCCCGGCGCGTCTTTCGTATCCCGGCTCACCGTCGAACAGGAGAGCGGATTGGTCCGCGCTATCACGCGCAGCCCGTTGGGAAGTCCGATCCAGGAGCCTCGTCCGGTGCGGGCTACGGTGCAAATCAGCGCAGATACGTATCTGTTGGGCTTCGACGGTCTGTTCTTTGATCAAAAGCGCAAACGGGTCGTGCGTCTTTCCCCGGAAACCTTCAGGCAGCTGGATGCCTATGTATCTTTGCTGGAGACCCGGCACTACGGAAAACCGATTCCCTGGAGCGAGGCTCGTCAGGAATTCAGGCGCATGAGCTATGCGACCGTGATTGACATCGAGACCGGAAAAAGCTTTCGCGTACAGCGGCGGGCTGGAAGCAGGCACGCCGACGTGCAGCCGCTTTCCCGCGAAGACACGTTCATCATGAAACAGATTTATCAGGGAAAGTGGAGCTGGAAGAGACGGGCCATCCTCGTTGAGGTGAAAGGAAAGCACTACGCGGCTTCCATGCATGGCATGCCTCACGGATCCGGAGCGATCCGGGGCAATCAGTTTCCGGGCCATTTCTGCATCCACTTTCAAGGAAGCTCCACCCATCGAAAAAAAGAGCCTGATCCCAGCCACAGCCTGATGATCCTGAAAGCTTCAGGGAAGCTGTACGAAGCCATTCAAACAGCTGATCCACAGCAATTGACCGACTATTTCCTTACCTCCTTGCACGAGCACGACTCCTTCTCGCTGGAGGTAGTTTACGGTACAAACCCGCTTCCACCCTTTCTGGAGAAAATCGATTCCGTCAAGCGGAAAACCGAGTTTAAGCCGTGGCATGACGATGCATCGCTTACTGTCGACATCTCTGTTCCCGTCTCTTTTTTTTACAAGCAAGGACGTGAGCAGAGAGAGCGGTGGACCTTTACGGTGGCTCGCTTGTCTCCGCTGGACCCTTGGCGAATTTGCACCGTAACAGCCGCCAAATAGGTGTTCCAGTTTCTTTTTGGGCAGAAAAAAAGGCTTCCCTTTTTGGGCAGCCTTCTATTCATTCCCTGCACCGATCTGAAATTCGCCAAAGGTGGACAGGACACTGTTGTACTCAGCCAGGTCTCGGACACGGATGCCTTTTTTCAAAGACTCCACTTGTTCTTTCGATAATCTCGCTTCCATCTTTTCCGTGTTGATCCGGTAAAAGGTCTGGACGACTTCCGCCTCTTCGGGCAGGCCGTTGAACAGCGTAAGCATTCCGTCTTTGGATATTCCGAAGTGTCCGTTCGCCTTGCACTGAGGCGCAATATCGTTCTCGCGCTTGAATAAAATCAGCTTGTCCGGCTCAGCCGACACGATTTCCCAGCCGTTGTGGGAGGCCAAGGTTTCCGCCAGCTCATTGCGCGGAATCTGGGACACTTCTTCGGATTTGACGCCGCAAAGATAGGTTTTGGCCAGGACGACCTGGTAGCCGTTGCTCATCGCCCCGACGCTGTCCGCCTTATTGAGAAAAAGCAGTCCTTCCTGCTGTTTGCCCATCATATTGTCAAGCAATATGCCGCCTGCCAAACCGACTGCCAGAGCAGCAGCCCACGCCATGTATATCATCCACTGCCGTCTCATTTGCTATACTACTCCTTCTACCTCGTTTTCTACCAGTCTGACCGAAATGGAAGGAAAGCATACATTCAGTCCCCCAACATTCCCATCTTTACGACAAATGAACAAAGGAACTTCTACCAATTCCATTCATTAGGTGATAAACTGGCTTTGACTGTCATATTTTTCTTTATAATGGAGGAATGCTATTTTATGAAAAAGGTGAGCACCAACAAGCTTGTCGGTTGTTTGCTGACTGCGACTCTTGCCGCGGGCGTATTGTCCTTCCCGTACCATACAGTCAGCGCAAACGCGGAAGCTACACTGAAGCTGCGACTCCTGGAAACGACTGACCTTCATACCAATATCGTCAATTACGACTATTACCAGGACAAGCAGACAGACGAGTTCGGCCTGGCAAAAACCGCAACGCTGATCAAAGCAGCCCGCGAGGAAGCGAAAAACTCCATGCTCTTTGACAACGGCGACCTGATTCAAGGAAATCCTCTGGGCGATTATGTAGCGAAGATTGAGCCGCTGAAAGACGGACAAACCCACCCTGTCTACAAGGCGATGAATCTGTTGAACTATGATGCGGGCAATATCGGCAACCACGAGTTCAACTTCGGCCTTGAACACCTCCAGCGCAGCCTGAAAGGCTCCAAATTTCCGTATGTAAATGCAAACGTTTACGTCGATGACAAAGACAAGAATCCTGACAACGATAAAAACTACTTTACGCCTTATCTGATCCTGGACCGCACCTTCAAGGACGAGGCAGGCAAGGACGTCAAGCTGAAGGTCGGCGTGATCGGCTTTGTTCCGCCACAAATCATGAACTGGGATAAAGAGAACCTGCAAGGCAAAGTCATTGCCAAGGACATCGTGGAGACTGCGAAGAAATTTGTGCCGGAAATGAAGAAACAGGGAGCAGACCTGATCGTCGCGATCCCTCACTCCGGTATCGGACCAGTGGAAGCAGGTCCTGATCTGGAGAACGCCAGCTACCAGTTGACCAAAGTAGAAGGCATTGACGCTGTTCTGTTCGGTCACTCCCACTCTGTTTTCCCGGGAGCCGGCTTCGAAAATATTCCCGGCGTAGACAACGAAAAAGGCCTGATCAACGGAAAACCGGCAGTCATGCCCGGATTCTGGGGCAGCCACCTCGGCGTGGTAGACCTCACGCTGAAAAAGGAAAACGGCAAATGGGTAGTGGCGGAAGCTGCTTCCAAGGCAGTCCCTATTTTTGACAAGACAGAGAAAAAACCGCTTGTCGACGCAGAACAGAAGATCTTCGAAGCCGTGAAGGAAGACCACGATCACACCGTCGCATGGGTACGCTCTGCGGTAGGAAAGACGACTTCTCCGATCTTCAGCTATTTCGCACTGGTTCAGGACGATCCGTCCATTCAGATCGTGACCAATGCACAGAAGTGGTTTGTCGAGAAGAATATTAAAGGAACGGAATACGAAAACATCCCCGTTCTGTCAGCGGGTGCACCGTTTAAAGCAGGCGGCCGCAACGGCCCCGCTTACTACACGAACATCCCTGCCGGAACGATCGCGATCAAGAACGTATCCGACCTGTACATTTATCCGAACACGCTGAAGGGCGTACTGGTCAACGGCTCCCAGTTGAAGGATTGGCTGGAGCGCTCCGCCGGTCAGTTCAACCAGATCGACGTGAAGAAAACAGATGAGCAGCCTCTCATCAATGAAGCATTCCCGACTTACAACTTCGATGTGATCGACGGGGTAACCTATCAAATCGACGTAACCCAGCCATCCAAGTTCGACCTGGACGGGAAAGTTGTGAATCCGAACGCAAACCGCATTAAAAACCTGCAATACGAAGGGAAGCCAGTCAAACCGGAAGACAAGTTCATCATCGCAACCAACAACTACCGCGCCAATAACGGCGGGAAATTCCCGGGCGCTGACGGCACTACCATCGTCATCGATTCTCCCGATGAGAACCGTCAAATCGTCATCGACTACATCCTCAGCCAAAAAGAAATCAACCCGGCTGCGGACAACAACTGGTCCTTTGCTCCGATAAAGGAAAAAGTAAATGTCACCTTTACCACCTCTCCGGACGCCAAACCGTTTGCTGAAAAAATGTCTCATCTCAAATTCGTGAACACCCTGGAAAACGGCTTTGCGAAATTCAGCATCGATCTTTCCAAAGCAGGCTCCAAATAAGCAGAGGCGCCCTTTTCGGCGCTGCCTCTGGCGAGAGAAAAAAGCTGATGGCTGAAACCATCAGCTTTTTTATTTACCCGACGAAATGATACTCTCCCCATGGTGAATGGCGGAAAAGAAGCTCGCCTGATTGCAGGAAGCTTTGACGGGCATCGTGCAGTCTCGCTTCCATTTGCGCCAGCTGCATCACTCCCCGGACGTGGTAACCGGGACGATTTGCGTAGACCCCCGTTACTTCGCGCAGCAAGTTGTCCGGGTAGCTGAGAAGCTGGTGAATCATCCAAATTTGCGTGTCGCTTAAATAGCGAATCCGGCTGTAGGCATCAATCGCATCGATGAAGGAAGACAAGCGATACTCCTGCAAAAGCAGCATTCTTCCCATGAATTGGACGATGTCGACAAGTTGCATGTCCTGCCCAACCGTATCCAGGTCGATCAGGTAGCAGGTACCGCGGGGAGTGAGCAAGAAGTTGTGGCTGGCCACGTCCCTGTGTGCAAGCGTTCCTTGTTCTAAAGACGTGTACAGCTCCGCAGTCAGCGGCAATTTGTAAGCTGCTTGAAGAATGCCCCGCCCTTCCCGTATCGCGTCCTCCGCCATCTCGGCAATCAGATGCTCGAGCCGATTTTGCGGCCCTTTCTGTTCGATATGCCAGGTGATCTTTTCGAAATGCTCCAGTCGGCTTTCCCATTTATCGATCAACGCCGGTTTTCCGTCAAACGGAAATGGCTCCATCATCGGAAAATCACGGGCAGCCTGATGAAATCTGGCCAGTGTCGCCGCCGCTTTTTTCACATCAGAGAGGGAAGCGTTATTCGATTCCCGTCCATCAATCATTTTCATGATCGTATAGTACTTCCCCTGAAAGGGAAAAATCTTTTCTCCCTGATAGTCAGATACGTACTGTACGGTATGGGTAAATCCTTTATCCCGCAATATCTCTGAAAGATGTGTCACCCACTCTGCTTTCTCTCTTTGTTTATACCCTTTCAAAATCCAATGGCCCCGATCCGTTTTCAGGTAATTCACGTTCCGACGAGGTTTTACCCCGTAAATACGGCAGCGGAATGCTTTTTCAAGAGACGGAACAATGGATTTGTTCATGCCTGGAGAATCAGGAAGAAGACTCGTCATATCCCGTTTCCCAATCAGGCCATACTTCCGGTGCGGGGAGAGCCGGCTGCTCTTCGGGAATTGGATATGACTCTTGATATTCTACATGCTGGTATCCGCGGCCGCAGTCATCGGGATCGGGCATCGTGAGATAGCTGTCCATCCTGTGTTTCCTGTGTCCAGACGAGCTGGAGGAGGATTCAATATACTCTCTTCTCTCTCTGCGAGTACGCTGACGTCTGCCGTACGGCTGCTTTGTGGAGTGATAGTACGGGTATGCTGGCGGCATCGCGTTCGGCATGAAGTCTGGCATCATGTTCGGCATGTAGTCCGGCATGTAATCTGGCATCATGTTCGGCATGTAGCCCGGCATGTAATCTGGCATCATGTTTGGCATGTAGTCTGGCATGTAATCTGGCATCATGTTCGGCATGTAGTCCGGCATAAATTCCGGCATCATATGTGGCATGTAGTCCGGCATCGCGACTGGCGGCATCATATTCGGATACGGCATCGGCGGACAAAACGGCATCGTCTGGGGGAGTGCCTCCGGCTGAACTTGCGGCATGGGTACAATCGGCGGGCGGCCGCACGGCGGACACGGTCTGATGAATTCGGGATAGGACTGCGGCGGCTGATACGGGCGGTATGGCTGCGAGGGAAGTGCTGGACTTACCCGCGTAGGCGGTTGTACAGTTATTCTCGGCCCCGGATGAAACGGCTGCGGCTGACCTTTCAATGACGGCGGCAAGGTTGGCGTTTGCCATGGACTCACTTGTGTATTGGGCGTTGGTGTTTGCCATGGGCCAACTTGTGTGTTGGGCGTTGGCGTTTGCAACGGACTGACTTGGCTCTTCGGAAGCGGCTGCTGCAGTGGACTGACTTGACTCCTCGGCTCCGGCTGCTGCAGCGGACTGACTTGACTCTTTGGTTCCGGCTGCTGCAGCGGACTGACTTGGCTCCTCGGCTGTGGCTCTTGCAGCGGACTCACTTGGCTCCTCGGCTTTGGCTCCTGCAGCGGACTGACTTGGCTCTTCGGCTTTGGCTCCTGCAATGGACTCACTTGGCCCTTCCCCTTTGGCAACGGGCTGGTCAGTTTCGGCGGCGAAGGCGGCATGATCGGACGCGGGAGAGTCGGAGCTTCAGCCCGCGGCGAGACCCGCTGCTGTATACGAGGCTGTGCCGGCGGAAGCGGCGGCAGGGCAGGCGGCAAATTATTATCGGGAATGAAGGGGAGCGCCTGCGGAGTTTCGATCTCCGATTCGATTTCTGCACTTTCTTCCATGTCCGGTTCCTCTTCCATTTCCATATCTTCTTCCTCCGGAATTTCCTCTTCCAACTCCGGTTCTTCTGTTTCCACTTCCTCCGGGGGTTCCATCGGACGCATCTCGATTCTCTCCGGTACTTCCGGCACCGGCTGCGGCGACTCCTTTGGCGGCTGAATCGGGCGTTCCTTTACCTGCTGGGACTCCACTTGCTCGCGAATGGGGCGTTCCCTTACCTGTTGGGACTCTACTTGCTCCCGGATCGGGCGCTCATTTTCCTGTAAGAACTCCACTTGTTCCCGGATCGGACGCTCTTTTACCAGAGGGGATTCCGTTTCCCCATAAATATGGCTTTCATTTGCCTGAGGAAAGTTGCTTGATGAAAATGGCTGCCTTTGCTGCGGCCGGACCGGAATCCCCATTGACGGAATTTTAACCCTCAGGCCAGGGTAGATGAGATCTGGATTTTTAATTTGACTGTTCAGGCGAAGCAGTTCCTTAAAGTCCACTCCATATTTTTTTGCGATATTCCACATGGTATCGCCTTTTTGAACTACATGGATTCTCACTGTTTCTCCTCCCTCTCGGAAACTCCCTATCATGGTATGCACCCATGGGCGTTTTGCTCACTTGGTTAAAAAAGGGTTGCGCCCATCTTTGTCACCCTTCCTTTGGGACAACGAAAAAAGCCACCCGTTCAGGTGGCTTTGTACATGTAAAACGGATACGTTCCAAGCTGTCTTACTTGACAGCCCAACGCCTCAATTTCGGCAAACGCTCCGGGAAGGAGCACATCATCCATTTTTTGTTCAATATCGATCACAAAATAGTAGCTTCCCAACCCTTTTTTCGTCGGTCGCGATTCGATCTTCGACAAGTTGATCTTGCGCCACGCAAAGGCAGCCAACACTTGATACAGGGCGCCCGGAAAATCTTCCGGCATGGTAACCAGAATCGTGGTCTTCTCTCTGGAGGACGAAGGTAGGTCCAACCGTTCTTTCCCGATGAGCAAAAAGCGGGTGTAGTTATTGGAATAGTCTTGAATCTCCTGCCAAGCAAAAGAGAGCGGGTAAATTTCCGGATTCAAGCGGGTTCCGATCGCAGCCCATGGCTCCTCCGGGTGCTCACTGACGATCTGTGCAGCTTTGGCGGTGCTGTTTGTGTACTCGATCGCCGCCTGGGGCAAGTGCTCCCGTATAAAATTATGGCATTGGGCGATTGCGTGGGGATGTGACAGGATTCGTTCAATGGCGGCGAGCTCCAGCTGTTCTCCCCGTCTGGCTACCAATAAATGCTGGGAAATAGGCAGCGCGAGCTCCCCCAAAATGGGCAGGTCCACCTCGTGAATCAACCAATCCAAAGCCGTATTCACCGTACCCTCAATCGTGTTTTCAATCGGGACGACACCGTAATCGACTTCATCTTTGTCAACGGCAGCGATCACGTCAATAATGCTTGGGTACGGCAGACGCTGAAGCCGCAGTCCCGCGGTCAGGGCCATCGCAGCTTCCTCGCTGAAGGTTCCGTGCGGCCCGAGAAAGGCCAGTTTCTTCTCCATGGCAGTACTCCTATCCGTTTTTTCTATCTCTCTTCGAATACCACCTGCGCCCCATGCTTATCCGGTTTCAGCTGCATCGCTTGATAAGAAACGCCATGCTTTTTCATAACTCTTTCGACAAATCCGCCGATTTGCTGCAGGTCCCCCTCTGTTTCAAAAAAGCAGAGAATGGTAGGTCCCGCACCACTGAGAGTAGTACCCAACGCCCCGTTTTCCGCGGCTCCCTCGAGTATTTCAGACAGGCCGGGTATCAGTTCGGCACGGTACGGCTGATGCAACCGATCCTTCATCGCCTGGCTCAGCAGGTCAAGTCTGCCATGCGCCAATGCGGCCACAAGCAGACTGCTATGACCAACATTATATATGACATCCTGCTTGCTGTACATCTTCGGAAGGACATTTCGGGCTTTTTCCGTGGACAGCGGAAATTCCGGAATGATTGCCAATATTCGCAGCTCATCGGGCGGATCAAACTGAACATACGGGATTGCCTGATGCTTTTCCTCAGGCATCGTGGCTACTACCACACCGCCAAAGAGAGATGCCCCGATATTGTCCGGGTGACCCTCGAGCAAGGTACCCATACGGAACAGCTCGTCACGTGTATAAGGCTCGCCGAGAAGGCGGTTGGCAGCCACCAGCGCACCGGCTATGGCGGCCGCACTGCTGCCCAGCCCTCTGGTCAACGGAGCATCGCTTGCGGCACGGATGTGCAGCTCCGGGACGGGCTGCCCGGCTTCGCGAAACAGCCCCGCAGCTACTTCGTACAGCAAATTGCTTTTATCGGTTGGCAGTCCTTGCATTTCGGGGCCGACCAGCTCGATTGCGGTCGTGCCGGCCACCGCCATTTCCACTGTAGAGTACAATTGAAAGGCCATTCCGATCGCATCAAAGCCGGGGCCCATATTGGCCGTGCTTGCGGGTACAATCACCCGTACTGCAGAGCGACTTTCCATCATGCTTCCCCTGCTTTCCCGGCGATGAACGACATCACCGCTTCACGGGTAGCCGGGATCGAACGCGGCTCTTCTCCGACCAGCTTCAATGCGATGTTGGGATCTTTCAAGCCATTTCCGGTCAAAACACAGGCAATCCGTGAGCCATCCGGCAGCTTTCCTTGCTTGCGCTGTTTAATCACCCCTGCGAGCGAGGCGGCTGATGCCGGTTCGCAGAAAATTCCTTCAAGCTTGGCCAGCATCTGGTACGCTTCCAAAATCTCATCGTCAGTCACGCTGTCGACCAGACCGTTTGACTCGGAAACGGCTCGCAACGCACCTTCCTTGCTCGCCGGGTTGCCAATGCGGATGGCCGTAGCGATGGTTTCCGGATCGGGCACTGTCTCTCCCAATACGAGCGGAGCGGCACCAGCCGCCTGAAACCCGTACATTTTCGGCAAGCTGTCGATCAAGCCGAAATCACGGTACTCCCTGAAGCCTTTCCAGTAAGCGGTAATATTCCCCGCATTTCCGACCGGTATCGCGAGAATGTCTGGGGCCGTTCCAAGCGCATCGCAGATTTCGAACGCCGAAGTCTTTTGCCCCTCGATCCGGTACGGATTGACCGAGTTCACCAGCGTAATCGGCTCAGAAGCCGTAATCTCGCGGACAATGTGCAGGGCTTCGTCAAAGTTGCCATCAATCGCGATGACCTCAGCCCCGTAAGCGATGGCTTGAGCCAGCTTTCCGAGCGCAATGTTGCCATTCGGAATCAATACGATGCAACGAAGCCCCGCACGGGCGGCATAAGCAGCTGCCGCGGCGGACGTATTTCCCGTCGATGCGCACATGATGGTGCGGCTGCCATCTTCCACAGCCTTGGCTACTGCCATGACCATGCCCCGATCCTTGAAGGAACCTGTCGGATTCAGCCCTTCGTATTTAAAGTGAAGCTCTACGCCCAGTTTCGCGCTCAGGTTTGGCGCGTGGATGAGCGGCGTGCTTCCTTCGTGAAGACTGATCAACGGCGTGTTTTCCGTTACCGGCAAAAAGCTGCGGTACCTCTCCAGGATGCCTGTGTGCCGTTTGACGATGTTTGACGATGGTGCAATGTCCATGGATTATTCTCCTCCCTCTACCCGGTAGCAGCTTTTGATTTCATGGACGATGTCCATTTCTTCCATGTAGCCAAGAACCGCGTCCATATCGCCTTTGGCCGCCGAGTGAGTCACCATGATGATTTCCGCTTGCTCTCCGTTGTTGTACGGCTGCTGAACGACTTGCTCGAGAGATATATTTTTCTCTGCCAAAAGCTGCGTGATCTGGGCAAGTACCCCCCGCTTGTCGGCAACTACCGTGCGAAGGAAGTACTTGGACAGCTTTTGACTGTCTTCCTTCAGAATTTTTTCCTTGTACGGAGCCACCATGCCGCGTCCGTTTACCCCCAGCTTCATGTTTTTCACAACTGTCACGAGATCCGATACGACCGCCGTAGCCGTCGGCAGCTCGCCCGCTCCCGGGCCGTAAAACATGGTTTCGCCGACAGCTTCCCCGTGCACATACACCGCGTTAAACACGCCGTTGACCGATGCCAGCGGATGATTTTTCGCCACCATGGTGGGCTGCACGCTTACTTCGATGGCATCCCCATCGCGGCGGGCCAGACCGAGCAGCTTCACCTCGTAGCCGAGTTTTTTCCCATAGGCGATATCCTCTTTTGATACCCGGCTAATCCCCTTTACATCCACGTCTTCGAGTTTCATCGGGACGCGGAAGCCAAGCGTCGCCAGGATCGCCATTTTGCGTGCGGCGTCGTACCCTTCCACATCGGAGGTCGGATCCGCTTCGGCATATCCCAAAGCTTGGGCCTCCTTGAGTACGTCAGCGTAATCGGCCCCTTCCTGACTCATTTTGCTCAGGATGTAATTCGTCGTTCCGTTGACAATTCCCATCATTTTGGTAATTCGATCGGACGAAAAGCCTTCTACCAGCGCGCGTAAAATCGGAATGCCGCCTGCAACGCTTGCCTCATAAAAAACATCGCAGCCTTTTTCTTGAGCCTTTTGCAGAATTTCCCCTCCGTGCAGTGCCATCAAATCTTTATTGGCAGTGACCACGTGCTTACCGCGGTCCAAGGCAGCCAATATGTACTCCTTTGCCTGCGAGATGCCGCCAATCACTTCCACCACAACGTCAATCCCATCGTCATCGAGAATGTCGTCTACATTCGTTGTAACGATTTTTTCCATCAAAGGGATGCTGCGGGACTTTTCCGCATTCTGCACGAGAATTTTGCTGATTTCGATTCCGAGTCCGGTCTGCTTTTGCAGGTCTTCCTGGTGGGCCTGGATGATCCGTACTACCCCTGTCCCCACAGTTCCAAACCCCATCAATCCTACGCGCACCGTTTGCTTCTCCATTTATATTCCTCCCCATTTCGGCGACTTAGCCACGACCTACAATCATCGCTTTCCGTACGCCGTTTATTTCTTGCAGCCCTTCCAAAAACTCTGTGCTTGGCACCTTCAGGTTCGCCATGTCTACCGACAAGGTGATGTTGGCAATCCCCTGCAGCGGGATCGTCTGGTTAATCGTCAATACATTGCCGCCCAAGTCAGCTACGAATTGCAGGACTTTCGACAACAAGCCGGATCGATGCTCCAACGCGAACGTGATCGTCATGATTTTTTCACTCATCATCGCGTTGAACGGAAAAATACTGTCCTTGTACTTGTAAAATGCGCTCCTGCTCAATCCGACCTGCTCTACGGCCTCGTTGACCGTATCCACTTCGCCAGACTCCAGCAATTTTTTCGCCTCAATCGTCTTGGCGATTGACTCGGGCAGGATATCCGACCGTATCAGATAGAACTTTTCTTCCCGCTTCACTCGCTATGTCCTCCTGAGAAAAACAGTTGTTTTTACATAGAGGACATTATAGCCCATATCTCTTGATCTGACAATCCTTCTCCGATATTTTTCTCATTCGTGTACGCTTCCGTTTTCACGTGTACATGCTGACTCTGCAGTTGGCACAGACTAAAACGGATCATCTACGAAGCGAGGTGAACACTCTACGATGGCAGGACGCGGCAAAACGGACAAGTCGGAACGCCGAAATAACCACCCCGCCGCCAAACCCAGCTCCCTGGATCAATTCGGAGATGAGCTTCGCGGCAAAAAGATGGCACAGTCTCCGCATATAACAGAAGATCCGAGTGGCAATGGCTAGGTCGGAACATGCTTGAGGAAAGTGATGGAAATGACAAAAAGTATGCCCTTGTCTTGTCGCGGGCATACTTTTTCCTTGTTTGAATATGTAGATATTCTGCTGGCACACGAATCCTTTGGTTTTAGTAAAAAAACCGCTCCTCATGAGGAAGCGGTTTGCGCTAGTTTGTGATAATAATCACGAATGACCTTGTGGCGCTTTTCATCGATATCGGTAAAGATCAGCTTCACGACGGCTTTCCCATCCTGAAACGTTTTTTCCACGACTTTGGCCATCGCCACGATCTCCTGCATGACCGAAGGGACTTGAAAGGAAAGATGCAGAAATTCTCCGACCGCGACATATCCCTCCGTGCTCATGACGAGCTTGGTAGGAGAAAACGACAGCAGGACACCCTCCGCCTTCTCTTCGATGGGACGGGCGCCCATCACTTTATACGGAATCTTTACCGGAATATTTGGCTGCAGTAATTTCGGTTCACCCTTAGTGGAAATTTCAATCCCGACTGGCTGGAGTCGAATCATGATGACAGGCCAGATCGTTTCTTCCTGGATCACTTCCAGATCCAGTGAAGTGACCGTTGCATCTGTTTCCCAGCGAAATCGAACCCGTGAGCCGACAAGCGGCGGGCGCTGTTCTTTTTCCTGTGTGTACGATACGATCAAATACCCTGGTTGAGCGTGCTCGACCATCACTGTCAGCGACCCTTGCGGCTGCTTGGCGAGGATCATCTGCAGGATGGCGCTGCGATGCAATCGATTGTCAGCGAGAAAAGACGACAGGGAAATTACTTCAGCCATACCATTCATCACTCCACGAATTCAAACTCAAAATCTCCGATCCGAACGGTATCTTTATCCCGTGCCCCATGCTGGCGCAAAGCGTCATCAACGCCCATATTCCGCATCATTCGGGCAAAACGCTGGACCGAATCATAGCTGTTCAGGTTGGTCATCCGCACCAGTTTTTCAATTTTTTCTCCACTGACGACAAAGACGTCATCTTCTTTGGTAATGAAGAACGGATCCGGCTCTTTCTCCGCCCGGAATACCACGCGCTCCTCGACCTCCGCCACCTCTTCGACTGCCAGCTTGTCCGGCAAGGTATCCAGCAAATCCGCAACGGCATACATCAATTCCCGGACCCCTTGACGAGTGGCTGCCGAGATTTCATAAATGGTCACACCCGGCAGCTTCTCCTTGAATCGCTGCAGATTTTCCTTTGCTTCAGGCAAATCCATTTTGTTCGCTGCGACGATCTGGTGACGCTCCTCCAGACGCAGGTTGTACAGTTTCAATTCCTTGTTGATCTGAATGAAATCCTCGTAAGGATCTCTGCCGTCCACGCCAGCCATGTCGATGACGTGAACGATCAATCGGGTGCGTTCCACATGGCGAAGAAATTGATGGCCAAGGCCAACCCCCTGATGGGCTCCTTCAATCAGACCGGGCAAATCAGCCATCACAAAGCTGCGTTCACCCAGGTCTACGACACCCAGATTTGGCGTAATCGTGGTAAAGTGATACTCGGCAATTTTCGGTTTCGCTGCCGTCACCGATGAAAGCAGTGTGGATTTCCCTACGCTTGGATAGCCAACCAGCCCGACATCGGCCATTACCTTCAACTCCAGCGTAATGTACCGTTCCTGCCCCGGTTCGCCGTTTTCGGAAATATGCGGCGCCGGATTGGCGGGCGTAGAGAAACGCATATTTCCGCGGCCACCACGTCCGCCCTTGGCGATTACGGCTTTTTGTCCGTGCTCCACCAGATCGGCGATGACTTCTCCCGTATCATCGTCCACCACTGTCGTCCCCGGCGGAACCCGGACGATCAAATCTTCGGCGCCAGCGCCATGCTGAGCCTTGTTGCGGCCGTGCTCGCCACGCGGTGCCTTGAAATGCCGCTGGTATTTAAAATCGACGAGCGTACGAAGTCCTTCATCCACGACAAAGACGACGTCGCCGCCTCTGCCTCCGTCACCGCCAGCCGGTCCGCCGAGCGGCACGTACTTTTCCCTGCGGAAAGAGACGGCTCCGTTCCCACCGTCTCCTCCTTTTACATACACTTTCGCTTGATCGACAAACATGGTGTCACCTCTATCCTTTTGCAAACGGAACTATCAATTCCAGTATCCATTCCTCGTCTGTATGTATCCACTCGGTGACAATCACCGGGCCCTCATTCCCGTCACGTACCAGTTTTTCCAGTTCTACTATTCCGGATGCACGGATTTTTCCCGCCAGATCAAAACGGAAGTGAATGCCCCGCTCGCCTTTAAACAAGGACACCTGCATGCTGGCTGGTTCGAACAGATTCTTTTCCAAATGCTTGTTCACTGTACATACGATACCTGACACGGTGTCAAACAAAGCCTTTTCATCCAGGGCCGTCAGCGCCAAATCTACGTGGCTGCACACGTCCACTTCTATGAGCATGTCTTTGTTCAGCGCGTTAAAGGTCAAGAAGAAGACGGACAACATCGAGCAGTTAAGCCGGGCCAGCATACTTTCCTGCATCGCGAGTTCAGACACGCGCTTCAGGTATGCTTCTCCCTCTTCCGGGCGGCCCAAACGCAGATAGCCAAGCAGTACCTGAACATGATTCAGCCAGTCATGACGCTGCCGATTCAAAACGGTCAGCAGCTCGTCTGTTTGCTCTGTAAACAGCTTCCGCTCGTCTATCATTTTTCCCACCCAAACCGATAAGAATTTCTTTCTCGTTCTATTGTATCACAAGGAACCGGAGACATAAAGAAAACCCAGCAACAAGGCTGGGTTTTTCGTTTCCGTATTTACGCTTGGGAAGCGACCGGTTCGATCACCACTTGTTTGCGATCGCGGCCCAGACGCTTGAAGCGAACAACACCGTCTGCTGTTGCAAACAAAGTGTCGTCGCCGCCTTTCATCACGTTTTCACCTGGGTAAATTTTCGTACCACGCTGGCGAACGAGGATGTTACCGGCTTTTACGAATTGACCGTCGCCGCGTTTCACGCCAAGGCGCTTGGAGATGGAATCGCGACCGTTCTTGGTAGAACCTACCCCTTTTTTGGAGGCGAAGAACTGAAGGTCTACAGTAAACAGCATTTTCATTGTGAGGCACCTCCTTGCCATTTGTCATCTTGTACCGAAACGTATGATCCGTACTGCTCTGCAACCGCCAGCAAGGAAATCACCATGCTCTCCGCCAGCAGCTGCTGTCTCTCGTGGAGCCCTGCATCCTCCAGGGATGGAATGCTCCAGCGGAGAAACCCGCCGTCCTTTGGAGCCTGCGAAACTTGAGGAACGATGCCGAGCAGAGGGTGAATTGCATTCAAAATGCCAAAACTGATCGCTGATACAGCGGAACATACAATGTCCGAGCCATAGGCAGCCGCATTGGCATGTCCGGAAATGCACACCTCTTTAATCCCGTACGGCGCTCGATTCACGATCACTTGAATCATGGCCGATCACTTACGCGTTGATCTTTTCGATCACAACTTTGGTGTACGGTTGACGGTGACCTTGCTTGCGACGGTAGTTTTTCTTGGATTTGTATTTGTACACGATAATTTTTTGTCCTTTACCGTGTTTTTCTACTTTACCCGTTACCGTTGCGCCAGCTACAGTAGGAACTCCTGCTGTAACCTTGCCGTCTTTGCTTACAAACAGAACCTTGTCGAAAGTAACAACGTCACCTTCGGAAGCGGCCAATTTCTCGATGAAGAGAATGGCTCCTTCTTCTACTTTGTACTGTTTTCCACCGGTTTCGATAATAGCGTACATTGTGTGCACCTCCTATACTCAGACTCGCCTGTGCAGGTGCGGCCGCGAAGGACGACTTGAAAACCTGATCCGAGCGGTTACAGTATGCCGAGGCATTACTGTATGACAACCATTAGGATACCATAATGCGACTTGCCAAGTCAAGATTATTTCGCATGGGAAAGCTGAAGCCGTTCCGCTTCCTTCCGGCTTCCCGCGTATAAAATCCGATAGCGCTCGCCGCCGGGCTCTTCAGCCTTGCAGACGTACAGGTCGAGGGGCCACTCCGATCCGCCCGCCTGTTCTCTTTTCCAGTATGCAAACAAGCGGTCGGACAGCTCCACGAGGGCGGCCTCCGCGTCCTGGACACGGGCAAGCGCGGCCAGGTCTTCCCTGAGGTATTGAAAGTGCTCCTCGATTTTAAGCGCGCGACCGCTTCCTTCACAGCAAGAGCACGGCTCCGTCAAACGCTCGGAAAGACTCGCTCTCGTCCGCTTCCGCGTCATCTCCACCAGGCCGAGAGACGTCATCCCCAGCACGGAAGCGGGCACCGGGTCGTCGCTGAGGGCATTCTCCAGGGCCTTGAGTACCCGTTCCCGATTCTTTTCCTCCCGCATGTTGATGAAATCGATGACGATCATTCCGCCGATGTCCCGCAGGCGTAGCTGACGGGCGATCTCGGCAGCCGCTTCCAGATTGGCGGCCGTCACTGCCTGCTCCCGCTGCTGCCCGCCTTTGCCCAAAAACGCTCCCGTATTGACATCGATCACCGTCAGCGCCTCGGTCCGCTCGATCACGATATTGCCGCCGCCCGCCAGCGGCACTTGCCTTTGAAGCGCTGCAGCGAGCTGTTCCCTTACTCCCCACTGATCAAACAGCGATTCCTTTTCCCGATGCCAGCGGAGCTTCGGCAGTTCTTCGGGAAACAGCACCTGCATCAGCTCGCCGATTTCCCGAAAAAGGGCCGCGTCTTCTACGACCACTTCATCCACGCCGGCAGACAAAAAGTCTCGCAGCGTTTCTTCGATCAGTGCATCCCCCGTCGATACGCGGAAGGGGGCTTTCCTTCCCTTTACCGCTTGCCAGGCATCCCGCCAGCGCCTTCTCAGGAACGCCCATTCCCGCATGAGCTGCTCTTCTTCGGCCTCAGCGGCTTCTGTCCGGACAATCGCACCTTCTCCCTGCTCCAAGAGCGAGGACATGAGCGCATACAGGCGATCCCGTTTAGGCTCGTTCCTGATTTTGCGGGAAATGGAGACCGGTTCATCTCCCGTGCCTCGTCCTTCCGGCGGCAGATAAACGAGCAGTCTTCCCTGCAGACTGACCCGTGTCGTCAACCGGGGAGCCTTGGTTTCCGTTCCCTCCTTGATCACCTGGACGAGCAGGGATTCGCCGACCCGTACACAAGCGCTGATCGAACGCTTTGCCGGCTTTCCTTTGCTGGGCGGAGGAGCGGCTTCGTCAACGTACAGATACGCCTGCTCATCGCGCCCGATGTCGACAAACGCTGATTGGATACCCGGAACCACGTTCGCCACTTTTCCGTAAAAAATGGCTCCTGAAAGCGCTTCGCTCGCTTCCGACTGGCTCCGCCATTCCGTCAGCTTCCGCTGATTCATCAGCGCTACCCGCAGCTGTCCGTCAGCTTTGCTGATCCCTAATCTCTTCACCAGACTTCCTCCTATCCGGACTCTTGGCTCTATCGGTGGCAGGTCTTTCTTGGTTGGCGGGAGGATTTCTTTTCCTGCCAGCAGGAGATCAACGCCGCCATCGAGTAATCTTTCATCATCCGTTCACGACTGTTCCATCAGAAGTAATCTAGCACAGCAAAGCGCAAATGAAAAGCGAAAGCAGGACGGCCCTGGAGGGAATCGTGCAACTTGAACTGAGAAGGGAGACCCTAATGATGGGAGAAGAGCTGCAGCTCAGCATTCGAGCGCTTCGCCGGGAGGACGCAGTCCATTTGCATGCCTGGCTGAATGACGAGCGCGTGCTGGCCTTTTACGAAGGGCGGGATCGGACGCACGACGAAGAGATGATTCTCGCCAATTTTTTCCCGGAGGATGACGAAGATGTCAGCCGTTTTCTCGTGCTGGTCGGAAGCGATCCGATCGGCTACGTTCAGTATTATCCGATCGATGACGAGGAGAAGGAGGACTACGGTTACGCTGCCGGTGAAATCATTTACGGAATGGACCAGTTTATCGGCGAGCCGTCTTATTGGAACAGAGGATTCGGCAGTCGCCTTGTCACAACTGTTGTGCAATCGCTCGCCTTTGAAAAACAGGCTGACCGGGTGATCATGGACCCGCAAGCGTGGAATGCGCGAGCGATACGCTGCTATGAGAAGTGCGGCTTTGAAAAGGTGAAGCTCCTTCCCCGCCATGAATGGCATGAGGGAGAGAAGCGGGATTGCTGGCTGATGGAGTGGCGGGCCAAACGCTGATTTTGCGGGCGGAACAGCCTTTTGATCAGAGCAGTTTACCGACAGCCGTATCGTGCTTTTTTTCAAACAGCATCGCATGGAGCAGCTGTTGCTCCGGCAGCAAACCCGCCCCCTTGACGTAGACGAGATGCGTATACCCGCGACTCAACAAATAGGATACTTCGATCACCGTCGCGGTCGGGGGAACCGTCAGGGCCCGCACGGCTTGCTCTTCGGAGGGGCGGACGTACTTTTCCATTAAAAATCGAATGAATTGATAGGGAAAACGCAAAAACGTCTGGATGTTGATCGCAAGCAGGTAGACCGCTACAATCGCAATATTCATTTGCAGAGAGAGGCTGGCCATCCCCAGCATGAATGCCGCGAGCAATGTGCTGGCCGCTATCGAGGAGACGGCGGCCTTTCTATACGGAAGATACCAGCATAGCAAAGCCTGGAGGATGCGGCCTCCGTCCAAAGGCCAAATCGGCAAAAGGTTGAAAGCTGCGATGATCAGATTGCTGGTCAGAAAAAAACGGGCCCATTCTTCCGTCCACAGTCCGAGATGCCAACAGGCCCAGGAAAACGCCATCATCACGACATTGAGAAAAGGACCTGCAAGGGCCACAACTATTTCATCCAAGGGATCGGTAGCGTACGCCTCTTCCATCGTTGCCACCCCGCCAAACGGCAGCAACTGCACCTCCGTAACCCTCCACCCCAGCTCTCTGGCGACAGCAACATGCCCCATCTCGTGAATGCAAACGATGATAAACAAGGTGATTACCTCTGTGAACAACCCCATGATCACGGAAAGACCGATCACGAGCCAAAAGAGCAGGTGAATGCGAATGCGGATGCCAAAGAGGCGCCAATCATTCAAAGGTGATCACTTCCAGCGGATTTCTTGGCTGTTCCTTGACTTGCATGCCTACGTACAGATGTCGGACAGCTTCATTGACCGCTCTCGGGACGCCCACCACCTGTCCTGGACCGAGAAAATCGTCAACCGCCACCTGAACGGTCTCCATATTCCCAAACCAAAGCTCTCTTCCTTTCGACAGCCGAACAACCACCGTCTTTCCGTATCCGGGCTTGTCGCCGACAAAAGTCACCCAGCCCGTTTCTCCCATGACAACCGCCCCGTCCCCTTCCGTACTTGTACTCAGGACGACTTTTGTGCTTTTTGGGTCGAACGGCTTTGCCACTTTCCAGTCAGCGGACCATTTCCAGACGGGCAACGTCTCCGGCGTGCTCGCCGGCACTGCCTTCGTCCCCGATAATGACGGCAAGAGCGTCGGCAAGGAGCCGAATCGGGCTTCATACCAGTTCGCCACACCGGTAAAATTAAAATCGCGCGTCATAACTTCACGCGCTTGGTTTTTCCAGGAGGATGGCACCAGCGATGATTGAAACAGCACATAGGCGAGACCGATCAAGAGCAGGGATGCGGCTATCTGCATGCTCCATTTTTCCTGGGGCGGCAGCGAGGGATAGCTGCCCTTTTCTCCGCGGGATGTCATCGGAAACAGCTCTGGATCGGTATCGGTATCGATCGGGTCCTTCCAGTCATCCACAAACGGAGCGAAGCTGTCCCTTGATTGGGTGCGAATCCTCTCTACCCGTTCTCGTCTTCTCTCCTTGATGCCATCTGTTTTATCGAACATGTACATCCCTCCGAAGGCCAAGCTTTGGTACATCTTATGACTTGTCTCTTCGCAATATTCTCGGCCCCAAAGGGAGCCCGTACATGCAAAAAAGCAGTCCCTCTAAAGAGAGACTGCTTTTCGTATCTGCCAATATTTACAGTTTTGCAACGTTGGCAGCTTGAGGACCACGGCTACCTTGAACGATTTCGAATTCTACTTTTTGGCCTTCTTCCAGGGTTTTGAAACCTTCTGTCTGGATTGCGCTGTAGTGTACGAATACGTCATCTCCGCCTTCTACTTGGATGAAGCCGTATCCTTTCTCCGCGTTGAACCATTTTACGATACCTTGTTGCATGAAACAAACCTCCCTAAACATTGCGCCCATGAGGCGAGAAAGTGTACCGTTAACCTGTTTTTACAGAGAAGTTTTCTTCAGTATGGAAAAAAGTCATACCCGAGTGAGATTTGACCACATGGTGGTGTCTTCTCTTTCGAAGGTACGACCCACAACCAATCCATCAAATCACTACAGCTAGTAAAAATGGTTAACTTAGGTTGAGTGTATCACACTCGGATTAAATTGTCACGCATTTTGAAATGCGCGTGAACCACTCTTTTTAATCAAACCTGAGTTTGTCTTTCCGCATCCCGATATTGAGGACGACTCCCATAATCAGGAAATTCGTGAGCAGCGAGCTGCCGCCGTAGCTGATAAACGGCAAGGGAATACCGGTAATCGGCATAAGCTGAATCGTCATTCCGATGTTTTCAAAAACCTGAAAGGTAAGCATGCCTACAACGCCGGCCACGACGTACGAACCAAAAGGATCTTTGGCCTCCATGGCGATCCGGATCATCCGGTAAATGAGAAAAAAGAACAAAATCATCAGCAGACCCGCTCCGACAAAGCCAAGCTTCTCGGCGATAACGGTGAAAATGAAGTCGCTTTCTCCTACCGGAACCCAGCCGAAACTAGCCTGCGTCGGCGCGTTTACCCCTTTGCCGAGCAATTGACCGGAGCCGATGGCAATCAAGGACTGTTTCAGATGAAACCCTTGTCCCATCGCTTCCAGATCAGGATCCATCCAAGAGACGACACGGTTCCACTGGTAAGGCTTGATGATCTTGAAGAAGAGCGGCTGTTTGTACATGTAGATAAGCACCATCGCTCCGAAAAAGCTTACGGCCAGCGTTCCCAAGTACAAGACGTGCTTCATCCGAATCCCCCCGACGATCAGCATGGTGACCAGGATTCCGCAGTAGACAAGGGAGCTTCCCAGGTCTGGCTGCAGGAGAATAAGCAGCAAAGGCACCGCAACAATCAAGCCTACGGGAATCAGCTGATAAAAGTAATAGAACCTGTTCTCGTCTTCCGCATGTTTGGCCAGGAGCCTGGCCACAACGAGAATAGTAAACAATTTCATCGGTTCTGAGGGCTGAAAGAGCACCACCTTCAAATTGTACCAGCTGGTCGTATTGTTGATAGGCTCCGCCCAAAAGACACCGATCAACAAGATAATGCCGATCGCATAAAACACGTATGCCAGAGAATGATACACCCGGTAATCAAACAGCAGTGTAACCGCCAGAATACCAAAGCCAAACGTGTACCAAAGCACCTGTTTCATGGCAGCATCTATGCCCTTTGCCGACCCGCTGATCCCGATGTAGCTAAATGCGCACAATGCAAGCAGAATGACGATAATAGCCCAGTCGATCTGTTTTATATGTCGTTTTTCCAGGTCCATGGTTATCCTCCTAGAAAACCTTTCTCCCCTGTCAACAGACGGGGCTTTTGCCTTTTGTTCACGATGCCTAGACGAAAGGAAAGAACAGGAGTGCTCCTGTTCTTTATCTAAGTGCCATCATCGGTTTATTTAAAACCAAAAAACTTCCGGACTTTTTGAAACATCCCCGCTTTTTGTTCCAAAGGCTGCAGCGGAACCGCTTCACCCAGCAGACGACGAGCGATATTGCGGTAGGCAATGGAAGCACGGGATTCGTGGTTCATCACTGCCGGTTCCCCCTGATTGGCAGATTTGATGACATGATCATCATCCGGTACAACGCCCACCAAGTCAATGGCTAACAAATCCAGGATATCTTCTACATCCAGCATATCGCCGTTTTTCACCATATGTGGGCGCACTCGGTTAATGACCAGCTTCGGCATCCCCATTTTTTCCCGCTCCAACAGCCCGATGATCCGATCGGCATCACGTACAGCGGCTTTTTCGGGAGTGGTTACCACAATCGCCTGATCAGCCCCTGCAACCGCATTGCGGAAGCCCTGTTCAATGCCTGCCGGACAATCAATGACCACATAGTCAAATTCACGCTTCAGCTGCGTCACAATTTCCTCCATCTGCTCGGGGGAAACTGCCGATTTGTCTTTTGTTTGTGCCGCCGGCAGCAGGGAAAGATTTTCAAACCGCTTGTCTTTGATCAAGGCTTGCTGGAGTCGGCAAGCGCCTTCCGCGACGTCAACCAAGTCGTAAATGATCCGGTTCTCAAGACCCATCACCACATCCAGGTTGCGCAGCCCGATATCCGTATCTACCATGCACACCTTTTGGCCCAGAAGTGCAAGAGCCGTTCCCAGATTGGCGGAGGTGGTCGTCTTTCCCACGCCGCCTTTTCCTGATGTTACGACAATTCCAATACCCACATCCGTTCCTCCTTCAACTACGTCGAGTACCACCATTCACAACCGCATCCCGATTCAGCGTGTTTTGTCCCGGATCGCTTGTCCCGGATCGCTTGTCCCGGATCGCCTCAATGCTTGCGTTCACCGAGCTCTGGACGAATCCGCGGCAAATAGTTCATTTTGGCTACGAGCATCGTCCCGTCATCCAGATAGGCAAACTCGGTGCCTCCTGAACTATTGGCCCACTCTTCCCCCGGCTTGCTGATGACATCCGCGATCCTCAGTTGGGTAGGCGACATGACTGCGGCAGCGATAATGACTTGTGTATCCCCTTTGATTCCCGCATGTGCATAGCCGCGCAGATTGCCCAAAACGTAAATATTACCGGTGGCACGAACGGTACCACCGGGATTGACGTCACCCAACAGCAGCAGATCCCCTTCAAACTCCAGCACCTGACCGGAGCGAACGGTGTGCACCTGAATGGCAAACGTGGATTTCAGGCGCTCGGCAAACGCCTCTTCTTTGCTAATCACGTCCGAATCGATCGTATGGATGACGAGATTGCCTTTTTGCCGAATAATATCCGTCAACTGGTCCTGCTGTTCGGGCGAACAGTATCGCTTCCCCAGCTTGAGAGTCACGCGAATCAGCGGGCCTGACAAGATTTGTTGATGGCTGTGCTCTATTTTTTCACGCAAGTCGGTCAGCAGTTCCTCAAAGGTGCAGGTATCGTCCATGAAAAAAACGAGTCCCTCTTTTGTCCCCTTGATCGTGACCATGCTTTTTGCAGTCGTCACCTGTTTCACCTCGACCGATACCATTCGCCATGATGACAAAAGATTCCTGCTCTGCGTGAAAAAAATGCCGAATCGGGTCGGCAACATGACAGCCGGACTACCGTGTAGTTGACTGTTGCGGAACGCTAGCTGTCGATGCCGTAGATTGTGAATTCTCCGTTGCAGTAGTTGTCGTGCCGGATGGCGGTGCCGGAGTCAGAACGCCCGGATTCAATTCGTTATAAGCTTCCAGCAAGCGACGGGCAACAGGACCGGTCGCATCGGAACTCGAAGTGCCGTCGCGCAAGCTGTTTGGCGCAACGACGACAAATACGACTTGCGGGTTTTCATATGGCGCATAACCGACGAGAACAGCGTTTTCCGCTCGCTGGCCCGTCTGCGCCGTACCTGTTTTGGCCGCGACCGTAAACGGCAGGCCTGCAAACGTACGGGAAGCCGTACCTCCTGGCTGAGTCACCAACCGCATCCCTTCCTGCACCACTTTGATGTATTTCGGGTCGATATCCACCCGGTTCAACACCTGCGGCTCAATGACAGCGAGCGTTTGTCCAGGCTGTTTGGGATCGGTCGAGCCGCTGCGGATTTCTTTCACCAAATGAGGACGGATCCGATAGCCGCCGTTGGCAATCGTCGAGATGTATTGTCCGATTTGCATCGGCGTGAACAGATCGTACTGGCCGATCATGGCGTCCGCCAGATTTCCGTAGTACAAATTGGAGTTCTCCAGCCCCTTCTTCTCTCCCGGAAGATCGATTCCCGTTTTCACGCCCAAGCCAAACTGGGCATTGTAGTAATCGAGAACGGAGAACTGCTCGGACCAGTGCGTCTTCGCCCGATTAGCCAAACGAACGCCCATCTCGTACATGTACGTGTTATTCGATACTTGCAGAGCTCGGCGAGCATTGACAATCCCATGCCCCCCTGGCTTCCAGTTTTTCTTGTACGATGTACTGTCCTTCGATTTACCGATCTTTAGTCCACCCCGGTCGTTTATCGTTTCGTATGGCGTGGTGAGCCCTTCCTGCAGCGCGATCATCACTGACAGCGGTTTATACGTAGATGCTGGCGGGTAGGCAGCATAAATGAAGCGGTTCGATTCGTTCGGGAGAATATCTGTCGCGTATTTCTCGTTGAACGCTTTCCGGTCGTAGTAAAGGTTCAAGTCGTAGTCAGGATAGCTCGCCATCGCCAGCACTTCGCCGGTATTTGGATTCATCACCAGCACGTGCGCATCCTTGAATTCCTTTGGCGTACTTGGCTTTTTCTTGAAGGCCTCGACTTCTTCCTTTAAAATCGCCTCTACCTTGCTCTGGAAACGCCAGTCCAGCGCGAGAACCAGATCGTCTCCCGGTTGTGCAGCGCGGCGCTGATTCCTCTGCACGGTTTCCGATTTGTGATTGACGTGAACCTCTTCAATGCCGTCTTTTCCCCGCAAGTAGCGTTCGTAGTAGCTTTCAAGGCCAATCACGCCGACCCGGTCGAAAGGGTTGTAGCCCTGTGCCAGGTATTCCTTTAGCAGTTCCGGCTTGATCGCGTTGGTATAGCCGAGAATGTGTGTAGCAAATGCAGACCCGTCGGGGTCCTTGAAAATCTCCCTGACCGGCTCGAGGACGACGGAGATTCCCGGCAACTCAGATAATCTCTCTTCAATTTGGAACCGCTCATTTTCATTAATGTTTACCTTTACGCGGCGGGGGATATAACTAGGCAGGTGGGCCGAGCGCATTTCTTTCAACAGCGACAGCTTGTGCCATTGAAACTTGCGTTGCTGCTCATTCAGCTTTAAATTGACCTCCAGACCAAACAGCGAAGCATACCGCAGCAAATCCATGTCTGATCTCTGGCTCAGCTCCGCCGGAGACGGCAGCTTTCCCAACTGGAATTTCGTCTGATTGATCAGATCGCTTCGGTCGTCTTTATCCAGCGTCAGCTTCAGCTCCACATTGGCGGCGATGGCACTCTTCAACAGTTCCGTATCCGACATTCCGTCAAACATCGCCGCTTGTCCAGGATCATTCATCTTTGCTTTCAGCGCGCTTTGAACCTTTTTTCGTCCTTGTTCGTCGAACGGGGAACGTACCCGCAAGCCTACGTAGAGCGCTGTTTTTACCAGATCGACGTCCGACATTGCTTCCACTTGGCTTACCTTGGGCAGCTTCTGCAGCTTGGGGATGAGCCTGTTGATCAGTTCTTCTGTTTCCTTCGGTCCGAAAGCGACCGGCAAAGTGGAATTCAGCTCAATCGTTTTCTTCAGCAGCTCCTCATCCGTTCCCATCTTTTCCCCGTCCATCGTCAGGATTCTGGCCAAACGGTCGGCTACCTGCTCCTCATCGATGTCCTTGCCTTCCTCTTCCACATAGGTAACCGTGTATACAGGCTTGTTGGAAACGAGCACCGCTCCGTTTTTGTCCAGAATTCGACCGCGAGGCGCAGGGATAGGCAGTTCCCGAATACTGTACTTCTCCAGTTGGTGCCGGTACTGCTCTCCTTCTACCAGTTGAACGTAGGCAAGTCGTAGAATGACGGCTGCAAAGAGCAGAAACACGATGATAAACAAGATGTTTAGCCGTACGGGAATATGCGACTTTTGTTCCTGGTTTTCACCCACTATCCCTCTCCTCCCTTCAGGGTGAATCTCGATTGCCGTGCGTTATTCCAGCGGTATTTCCCGTCTGGCGATGACAGCCGTACAGAGTCGTTTCATCGGAAGATAAATCAACAGTCCAAACAAAATATTGAGGACTGTCGTCGGTATGATTTGCCAATTCAGCATCCACCGAACATCGATCGGAGATGTGGCAAATAACCGATGGACACTGTACAAAAGCCATTCGTGCCCAAACAGGATCAAGCCGCAGGTTATGAAGACCATCGCGAAGCCGCGTTGAAACAAAACCACGATCAGCCCTGCGAAATAGCTGGCTACCATCATTGTCATCATATACAAGCCGACGACCTGTCCGTAAAGAACATCGTGGAGCAATCCGATGGCCAGGCCGTAGTACAAGCCTTCACGCCTTCCCAGAAACATGGATACGAGCAAGGTGCCTACAAGCGCAAAGCGGGGTACTGTCATCCACGACAGACCCCATGCGGAAGGCGACACAAACTGTATAACCGTTCCCTCTAGAACAAACAAGAGCAGCACCGTCAATGTCAACAGAAAGCGAGACATCATTTTCCACCCCCGGCAGCCGGCGGAGCGGATGGTGTTTGCGTCTGCTGATTGGGAACCAATTCGCCTGTTGATGTGAAGGTAAAGCTCCGTTCCACCACCATCACTTCATTCAGTTGGGAAAAGTCCGCGCTAGGCTGGATGTAGGCCGTCTGTGTCAAGCCGTAATCATCCGGCTCTACCCGGACAATATATCCGATCGGCAGATTTCGCGGGATCACTCCGCCCAAGCCCGATGAAACCACCTGCTGTTTTGCTTCAATTTTCTGTCCCCAAGGAATTTTTCGCATGATCAACAGGCGCTCCTGAGGAGCGTATTCTTCAATGACGCCGCTTACCGTTTGATACGCTGTACCGCCGTTAGGCGCTTGCACCTTTACCTGGATATAGGCAGATATGTGATTGCGCCGCTCGTAGCTGGTCAGCAGTTCGACTGTCGAGGAAAAATTGGCTACGCTTTGTACCCGTCCGATCAAGCCAGTGGCTGTCATTACTGCCATGTCTTTTTTGATCCCGTGCTTTAATCCCTTGTCAATCGTAATCGTATTGTTCCATGTGTCCGGATTTCGCGCAACCACCTCGGCAAAGCGGATGTCGTATGATTTTACCAAGTTCTCCTGAGCATTCAAGTAAGTCCGCAAACGGTCATTTTCCGCTTTCAGGTCATGCAATTCAGCCGTCATTCTCGCGTATTGATCCATTCCGGCTTTGAGTGCGCGATTTTCTTCGTAAACATTGTAAGCTTCGCCAATTCCCTGAAAAAAGCCGGAAACAGCCTGGGCAGGGCGGTAAAAAAAGCCCTGCACCACGCTGAATGTATCCTTCAAAAACATTTCCGGCCAGCTGAGATTAGACCGTTCCCGGGAGGTGAAGCCCACGATGGTAATGAGCAAAACCAGGCCCACAAGGACAATAATTAGTCGCTTATTCCCGAAAAACGACATGCCGCAACCTCCGTTTATCTACCGCGTTTTTGTCGGGAAGAGGTGATTCCGTGCTTTGACTTGAACAAATGCAGGTTCTCCAACGCACGTCCGGTTCCGATCGCAACACAATCCAGTGCGTTTTCCGCAACGTGAACCGGCATGCCGGTTTCTTTGCTCAGAAGACGGTCCAAATTGCGCAGCAAAGCGCCGCCACCGGTCAGTACAATTCCTCTGTCCATGATGTCCGCAGCCAGCTCAGGCGGACTTTTTTCTAGCGTGACTTTCACAGCTTCAACAATCGCCGCCACCGTTTCCGAAAGCGCCTCGGCGATTTCCGTACTGCTGACGCTCAAGGTTTTCGGCAATCCCGTAACAAGGTCGCGTCCACGGATTTCTACCGACTCTTCCACTTCTGGCGGAATCGCCGATCCGATCTCCAGCTTCAGTGTCTCGGAGCTGCGCTCCCCGATCATCAGATTGTACTTCCGTTTGATGTATTGAACGATCGCCTCGTCCATCTCGTCGCCTGCCACCCGAATGGAGCGAGCGGTGACAATGCCGCCCAGCGAAATGATGGCGACCTCGGTCGTACCTCCACCGATGTCTACAACCATGCTTCCTGTCGGTTCCCATACCGGCAGGTCGGCTCCGATGGCAGCCGCAAAAGGTTCTTCAATCGTGAATGCTGCCTTCGCTCCAGCCTGGGTAGTGGCATCCTCAACAGCGCGCTTTTCAACGGCTGTAATCCCGGACGGAACACAGACCATTACATTCGGGCGGCGGCTGAACAAGCCTTTATTCTTTTGCGCCTGGTTAATAAAGTAGCGCATCATGGTGGCAGTTGTTTCAAAATCGGCGATCACACCGTCCTTCATCGGACGAACGGCGACAATGTTCCCCGGAGTACGGCCGATCATGTTCTTGGCAGCGTTTCCGACAGCTTCAATTGTATTTGTATCGGTACGAATCGCCACGACAGACGGTTCGCGGACGACGATTCCTTTTCCTTTTGCATAAACGAGTGTATTGGCAGTGCCAAGGTCAATCCCCATGTCACGAGAAAATCCACCAAACATAGAAAAACTCCTTCCGCTAAATTCCAAATGCTAGTAAGTATCGTAAGTAATTAGCGAAACAGGGGGATTACAAATATCCCTGCTCCTTTAAGCTGACGAAGCTGCCGTCGCCGATGATGATATGATCAAGCAATGAGATGCCGATCAGCTCACCGGCCTCCTGCAGTGTCCGCGTAACGGCAATATCCTCCCTGCTCGGGGTGGGATCGCCGCTAGGATGATTATGCAAGCAGATGACCGAAGCACTGCTGCGCCTGATCGCTTCTTTGAAGACTTCTCTGGGGTGCACGATCGAAGCGTCGAGACTCCCGACAAAAATAGTCTGTTTTCCGATCACATGATTTTTTGTGTTAAGAAACAAGCAAACAAAATGCTCTTGAGTCAAATGCCTCATTTCCGGAAGCATCAGTTTGGCCACGTCACGCGGCAATCGAATGGTCGTGCGCCTTTCGCGGGAAGAATGGACAACCCTTCTGCCCAGCTCAAACGCAGCCTGCAATTCTACCGCCTTGACGGTGCCAATCCCCTTGATTCTCGTCAGCTCAGCATGAGAGGCCTGGGCCAATTCCCCGATGTCGCCGAAGTTGGCCAACAAGCGCTGCGCCAGTTGAAAAACCGTCTCTTGTTCTCTTCCCGTTCGGAGCATGATCGCAATCAGCTCGGCGTCCGACAGGTAAGCAGCTCCCTCCCGAAGCAGTCTTTCCCTTGGACGGTCATAGTTAGGGACGTTTTTCATGTGCATTTTGTTACACTCTTTTTGCGCCATTTTTTACCGCCTCCAGCCTCCATAGGAAGTATGTGCGATGAACGGCTGGCGATGAAGGCGTTTCAAGAGCTGCAGGGCCGTTGCCGCGCTTTCTTTCGTTTACAATAGGGAAATCCCGAAACGGGAAAGCATGTTGGCCGTCAGACAAAGAGGCAATCCGACTACGGTAAAGTAGTCGCCTGTAATGCTTTCAACCATCGTTGCGCCTATACCTTGAATGGCGTAGGAACCAGCCTTGTCCATCGGCTCTTTGGTACGAATGTACGCGTGAATCTCCTGATCGGTCAGCGCACGGATCCGCACCTGCGTCTTGCTGTGCCTTACTTCATAGCGTGCGATTTCCGCATCAATCAGGGCTACCCCGCTGTATACGACGTGCTCCCGTCCTCGAAGAGAAGAGAGCATCGCAAATGCCTCTTCCTCGTCAGCGGGCTTGCCCAGAATGATGTCGTCCAAAACCACAACCGTATCGGAGCCCAAGACAATACCTTTCTCCACTCTGTCTGCCACAGCCCTTGCTTTTCGATAAGCCAGTTGTTCTACCACTTCATGAGGGAGCAAGCCCTGCGCTGTGGACTCATCGACGTCACTGGTGATGACCGTAAAATCGAGTCCAATCGTCTGCAATAGCTCGCGACGGCGAGGAGATGAAGATGCCAAGATGAGGGATGTACTGGTTTTCATATCGTCTCTACCTACTTCATTCTGCGATATATCCAAAACGCGAGGGCAAGCCCTCCAATACTAGCCAGATTTAGTTTTACCTGAAGGTTCAAGTCGTACTTCAGAATTTCCAAATCGGCTGCAGGTGACCATGTTATCACTTTGCTCTTTGTCAGGAAAGGGACCCATGGCCCCAAAACTTCTCCCAGGATGCTTCCACATAACAACCCGGAAATGAAAAGAAATACAAGCGTAAGCGTTTCTTTCCCCTTCATCCATTCTCCACTCCCTTTTTGCAAGGGAATCTGTTTTTGCCAACCATAAGTGTAGCAAATGGGACCTCTTGAAACAATCCCTGATTGCTCTTGGTACTTACTGTATAAAAAGAAAAGACTTCCAGCAAGAATATGTGCCGCAAGTCCCGTGTCCATTTGTCTATCCGCATGTCTTGTATTTCAAAGCGCTTTTGTGCTGCAAAGCGGGGAGCAGGAGGGATGCCCGCCCAAAAGCAAGCGGTGAAGCTAGCTGTTTTGTTGAAGCTGGCCGACCCAGTCGGAGTAGGATTCCCAGAAAGAAAGTACACCAGCCTGTACTTGCCAGGCATATGATTCTGCACTGGCCTGTTTTTTCCCGGCGGCGGATTCCGCCATTTTCCCCCGTGCGGCCATCGCCTGGTTGATTCCGTTCACCATGCCGCCAATCATCGGCTGCCATTGCTCAGAAGTCTGGAGGATTCGACTCTCCTCCAAAAACTGGCGATGCTGCTCTTTCAGTTGGGCCTCTTCTTCTTTCGACAATGGCTGCCGAGCCGCGCTGACAACCGCGCCGGATTGAAGAGCCAAGGTTTTGGCGATCTTCCAGCCGTTCTGTAAAAATTCGCCCACATCCGGCAGCTTTTCGCCTGTTGTTGCCGCTTGTAGGGCTACCTCCCTACTGCCCCCTGGGATGGTCATTTCTTTGACATACACATCGATGCCTTTTTGCTTCAGTATGCTGGCAAAGCCGAGAACAACGTCCCTGTCGGGAGAACCGGCTGCAAACAAGTACTGCTTGTCGCTTCCCCTGTAGAGGAAATGCGGAAGGCCTGCGTCCTGGAGCGGCTTAACCACAGCCTCTCTCGACACATCAGGCTGAAACGCCCCGGCCTGCGCGACAAACAGCCTTTCATCAGGCAACTTCAATTTCAATTTTTGCCCCGGTGCCTGAGGCTGGGATAAAGCCGACTGCGTCAGCGCCGTCCCCTGGTCCGGCGCTGTCTCTGAACCCTGAGCAGTCAGCGTATGAACGGTATCGCTTAAAACGGCTTGGTAGGATTGCGTGACCCGCTCCTGGTTGAATACAGTCAGTACAAGCAGGCCGAACAACAGTCCGATCGCTACTGCTCCCCCTGTGGTCAGCAAGCTTTTCGCCCATCCTTGCTCCCGCACCCAATCCGGGAAAACGACAGGCTTTCTGCTCCCGGGAGAATAGTGCCCGTTTTCCCCTTCATCCGCTGACAAAATCGCATTCAGCTGCTGCTCTCTCGTCTCCGTCTCCGCCGTGCCGCGAAGCTGGGCCAAACGCGACCAGGCATCCTCGTTTCGAACCGGCTTTGTTGCGGGCGCTTGACCAGGAGCATCATTCCAGCGGATCGGCTGCTCTGCCGTTTTTCCCCTCTCCGCCCGCTTTTCGCTCCACCGCTCCCCGTTCAGCCTCACCGTAACCTTGCTTTTCTCCCTTTCCCCGTTCACGTATAACGCCTCCTCCACCCAGGCTACTTTACTATCAGCATACGTGTCGGAGGGACAGGTTATGACTACGGGAAGGGACGGGTTTTACGGATTCCAGGAAAGCAGCAGCCCGGCGTGCACCAGTCCGCCGCCGAAGCCGTACAGCAAAAGCGTATCCCCCGGCTTTACCCGTCCTTCCTGGATGCCCATATTCAGCGCGAGCGGGATGGTTGCGGCAGAGGTATTGCCGAAGTACTTCAGGCTGTAGAGCGTCTTTTCCAGCGGAAAGCCGCTCTTTTCGCAAATCGATTCAATCATCCGCAAATTGGCGCTGTGCGGAACAAACCAGTCCACTTCATCCAAGCCTTTGCCGGCCTTCTCGACAACAGCCTGCATTCCTTTGGGAACGGTAGTCACAGCCCATTTGTACACCTCTCTGCCGTTTTGGACGATCAGGCCGTTCCCGGCAAGCTCCTGGTCGCCCATTCGGCTGGACAGACCTGACCGGTAGACGTGAATGCCCCCTTCTCCTTTTGACCCTGTGTGCGCTGAGATGAACGAAGGGTGCTCTGGGTCCGCTTCCACAAGGACGGCACCCGCTCCATCGCCAAACAGAATGCAGGTGGTTCGGTCCGTGTAATCCGTTACCTTGGACATCGTTTCCGCTGCCACGACGAGTATGCGGCGGTGCAAACCGGCGCTGATCATGCCATCGGCCAGATGCAGGCCATACGTAAGCCCGGCGCATGTGGCGTTCAGGTCAAGCGCCCCCGCTTTCGTCATCCCGAAGTGAGCCTGCAGCTTGCTCGCTACACTGGGGAACGGGTAATCCGGTGTCGTCGTCGCTACCAGGATCAGATCGACATCAGCCACGTCCTTGCCCCAGGCTTGGATCAGGTTTTCCACCGCCGCAATCGCGAGATCGCTCGTGTATTGATCATCCGCCGCAATTCTCCGCTCATGGATTCCCGTTCGCTGCACAATCCATTCATCGGATGTATCCACCATCTGCTCCAGGTCTGCATTGGTCAAAATCCGCTCAGGCACATGCGTACCGATTGCCGTTATTCTCGCGGAGGACTTTCTCTCCATAGACATTTCGCAGCCTCCTTTTTATAACTAGATATTAGTACTTGGTGCTAATTATATTGATTTTTTTCCGTTTTGACAAGAAAAAAAGCCCGGACTCGTGTCCAGGCTCTCATTCAGATCTGTATTTTTTCGTTTTCCTGCCTTATTTCACCAGTTTCTCCGCCAACCAGTGCGCTGATTTCCAAATGTCCCCGGCTCCCATTGTCAGTACGAGATCGCCCGGCTTGAGCGATTGTACGAGGTGGGCCTGCACGAGTTCCTTCGTCGGAATGTACTGCGCACGCGGGTGACTGTTGCTTCGTATCTTCTCGACCAGCACCTCGGCTGTAACCCCTTCTATCCGGGCTTCTCCTGCCGGAGAATAGATGTCTGTAATGATGACTTCATCCGCTTCTCCAAAAGCCTTGCTGAATTCCTCCATCAAAAAGTAGGTCCGGGTATAGCGCTGCGGCTGGAACACCGCAATTACGCGACGTCCGGAAGCCCGCGCGCCGTTCAAGGTCGCCATAATTTCCGTCGGGTGGTGGGCATAGTCGTCAACCACCAAAATATCCTGCGCATCCCCGATGATTTGGAAACGCCGCTTGGCTCCGCTAAAGGTGGTCAAGGCCGCCGCGATCTCCTCAAACGTAAGTCCAGTCTCCAGACAGACGGCAACTGCCGCCAATGCATTGGCGATATTGTGTTTGCCCGGCACCAAGAGAACAAGCTCTCCAAGAAGGACATCCTTTTGATAAATGTTGCAGCTGGTCCGCCTGTCCCCGCAAACGATCTCCCTGGCGCTGAAATCCGCCTGCTCCACATATGCGGGCGAAATGGCGAACGTGACGACCGTCTCCTGCGTCATGTCCGCCATCAATTCCCGAACATGAGCGTCATCCAGACAGAGAACAGCCTTTCCGCCCGGCTTCAAGTGACTCAGGAATTTGGCATAGGCGCGCTTTAAATTGGCAAAATCACCGTCAAAATGCTCCAGATGATCCGGTTCAATATTGGTTACAACCTCATAAACAGGCCGATATTCCAAAAATGAGCCATCGCTTTCATCCGCTTCGGCAATGACGAGATCGCTTTTGCCCGCTTTCGCATTGGTTCCCGCGCTCATCAGCTCTCCGCCGATAATGAAGGTGGGATCGACGCCGCATACCTCCAGTACATGGGCGATCATCGAAGTCGTCGTCGTTTTTCCATGAGCGCCGGCTACAGCTACACCGGTACGCTCATTCAAAATGCTTGCCAGCATTTGGGATCGGTGCAAGACCGGAATGCCTCTCTCTGTCGCCGCTACAACCTCTGGATTGTCTGGGGAAATGCTCGTGGAATATACGACCTTGTCGCATTCCGCAACGTGCTTGGCATCGTGTCCAATATGCACGACTGCCCCACGCTGTTCCAGTTTTTTGGCCAAGTCGTTCATTGCGACATCAGAGCCGGTTACCTTGTATCCAAGGTCGATCAAGACGCGGGCGATGGCACTCATGCCATATCCGCCGATGCCCACAAAGTGGACGTGTTGGGCCTGATCCACCCTATTCACCTGCCTCTTCTACTGTAGTGGGAAAGAATGTGCGCACTTGGGCGATGAAATAGAGCGAACCGCAGACAACCAACCAGTCGTCGCCGTTTGCCGTTCGGTTGTCCTTCACCCAAGAAGCGAGAAACTGGCGCCAATCGGAGACAAGATCCAAGCGTGCAGCTTCCCAGCCACCCGCAAGAAACGCCTCTTGCAATTGACCAGTCACCGCTGCGCGGGGGAAGTCAAACGTCGTCAGTCGAACGGTTTCTACGTTTGTCTGCAATCCTCTCAGCGCTTCTGCCATGCTTTTTAGCGGCTTATCCGCCAACCCGGAAAACAGCACGTGCAGCCGTGTTTGTGGCGTCGTCAGCCGGTTCAAGCTGGCGACCAGCGCCTCGATTCCTTCCTGATTGTGTGCCCCGTCCAACATGACCATTGGTCTTGGCGAGACTACCTCTAGACGCCCAGGCCAGCGAGTTTGTTGCAGTCCGCGAACAATTTCTTCTTCCTCCAGAAGATAAGACAGATAATTTCGCAGCACGTCGATAGTCATCAGCGATACGGCGGCATTTTCTGCCTGATGAGGGCCGTTCATTGCCAGCCGGTACTCCGCTTCATGCCGCCTGAATATACTCCGGTAGCGGATATGTTGTTCGCCGATACGCTCCTCCAATTGCTCTGCATCAAAATGCGATCCAATGCGATACAGGGTACTTCGGGACCTGTCAGCCGCCTCCTGCAGGACAGCGAGCACTTCAGCCCGCCTTTCTCCGGTGACGACGGGTACCCCTGGCTTGATGATACCCGCCTTTTCCCGGGCAATCTCGGAAAGACTGCTTCCAAGTACGTCCATGTGGTCCATCCCTACGTTCGTAATGACGGTTGCGATCGGAAAAACGACGTTGGTCGAGTCCAATCGCCCTCCAAGTCCCGTTTCCCAGACAACGACAGCCGGTCTTGCCACATTGGCAAAATAGAGGATGGCGATGAGCGTAATGACTTCAAATTCCGTGGGGGAACCGTATCCCGATTCGGCTTCGCAGCGCTCTGCCAAAACCTTTGCTTGCTCAACCAATTCCACCAGATCGGATTTTGGAATCATCGCCCCGTTGTATCGAATTCTTTCCCGGAAATCGATCAGATACGGAGATGTGAACATTCCCACACTGTATCCGGCCTCCATCAGCATATGGGTCAGATATGAGCAGGTAGAGCCTTTCCCGTTCGTACCGGCGACGTGAATAAAAGCAAGTTTTCTCTCGGGATTCCCCAGCTGCCCCAGCATCCACTGCATTCTTTCTAGTCCCGGCTTCTGGCCAAATCGAAGCAGCCCGTGCAGCCAGTCTAGCGCTTTTGTGTATCCTTCCAATCCTTCAGCATTCATGACGCATTGCTCCATTCTCAAAAATATGCGAAGGGACGGCGTTTCATTCGCCTTTTAGTTCAGACAAGCGGGCCATTACTTTCTCCCGTTTTTCCATGTACCCTGTCATTTTTGCGCGTTCCTCTTCGACTACTTTTTCCGGAGCCTTAGCCATGAAGCCCGGATTGTTCAGCTTTTTCTCGATTCGTTCCACTTCTCCGTGCAAAGTCGCCAGTTCTTTTTCCAGACGCTTTACTTCTTGGTCCAAATCTATCAATCCCGCCAGCGGCAAGAATAGCTCCGCTCCCGACACGACCGCGGACATTGCTTTGTCCGGCGTCTTCAGCTCTTCGCCAATCTCCAGGCGCTCCGGATTGCAGAAACGAACCAGGTATTCTTCGCCGCGATGAAGCCGTTCCCGTGTAGCAGAATCGCTCGGCTTGATCAAGAGCTCGATTTTCTTGGACATCGGCACATTCACTTCAGCCCGGATGTTGCGAACACTGCGAATGACTTCCACCAGCAGATTCATCTCCGCCTCGGCGTCCGGGAAAATGAATTGCTCACTTGCTGTCGGCCAAGCAGCGATTGCAATGCTCTCTCCCTTGTGCGGCAGCGCTTGCCAAATTTCCTCGGTCATGAAAGGCATGAACGGATGCAAAAGACGCAGAGTCTGATCGAGTACGGTAACCAGAACGGATTGCGTTGTCTTTTTCGCTGCATCGTCACTTCCGTAAAGCGGAAGCTTCGCCATTTCGATATACCAGTCGCACAGGTCATCCCAGATGAAGTTGTACAGCACGCGGCCCGCTTCACCAAATTCAAACGCATCCATGAGACGGGTAACGTCCTTGATTGTCGCCTGCAGGCGGGACAGAATCCATTTGTCCGGCGTGGACAGATTTCCGCCAAGATCAATGTCCTCGTAGCCAAACCCTGTCAGATTCATCAAGGCAAAGCGGGACGCATTCCAGATCTTGTTGGCAAAGTTGCGGTTCGCCTCGACTTTTTCCCAGTAGAAACGCTGGTCGTTGCCCGGCGAATTTCCCGTTGCGAGCGTAAAGCGCAAGGCGTCCGCACCGTACTTCTCGATTACTTCCATCGGGTCTACCCCGTTGCCTAGCGACTTGGACATTTTCCGCCCTTCGGAGTCGCGGATAATCCCGTGAATCAGGACCGTTTCAAACGGATTTTTCCCTGTGAATTCCAGACCGCTGAAAATCATCCGGGCAACCCAGAAGAAGATGATATCGTAGCCTGTGACGAGTACATTGGTCGGATAGAAGTACTTCATATCCTCAGTCTCTTCCGGCCAGCCGAGTGTCGAGAACGGCCAGAGTGCCGAAGAGAACCAGGTGTCGAGAACGTCCTGATCCTGCTCCAGATGGTGGCTGTGGCAATGCGGACACTCTCCGACATCTTCGCGGGAGACGATCGTTTCGCCGCAGTCCTGGCAGTACCAGGCCGGAATTCGATGCCCCCACCAAAGCTGACGGGAGATGCACCAATCGCGAATATTCTCGATCCAGCGCAGGTAATTTGTCTTGAAGCGCTCCGGTACGAATTTGACACTGTCCTCGCTGTAAGCGTTGGCGATCGCCGCATCTGCCAGCGGCTGCATTTTGACAAACCATTGCGTGGACAAATACGGTTCGACTACGGCATCGCTTCGCTCGCTGTGTCCAACCTGATGGATGTGCTCCTCGATCTTGAACATGACTCCTTGCTCGGTCAAGTCTTTGATGATTTGCTTGCGGCACTCAAACCGGTCGAGCCCTTTGTAGCCAGCCGCATTTTCGTTCATCGTGCCTGATTCGTCCATGACGACGATTTGCGGCAGCTGATGTCTTTGCCCCAGTTCAAAGTCATTCGGGTCATGAGCCGGTGTAATCTTTACGGCACCGGAACCAAATTCGGGATCTACGTATTCATCCGCCACGATCGGGATTTCCCGGCCGACGATCGGCAGAATGACGGTCTTCCCGATCAGATGCTTGTAGCGTTCGTCTTCCGGATGGACGGCGACGGCTGTATCGCCAAGCATCGTTTCCGGACGGGTGGTGGCCACTTCGATGTAGCCGCTGCCGTCTGCCAACGGATAGCGCATGTGATGCAAGGCGCCCTTGACTTCTTTGTAGATGACCTCGATATCGGACAGGGCCGTGCGGGCGGCAGGGTCCCAATTGATAATCCGATTGCCGCGGTAAATCAGTCCTTTTTCATACAAACGCACAAACACTTCGCGAACGGCACGGGACAGCCCCTCGTCCATCGTAAAACGCTCGCGTGAGTAATCGAGGGCAAGACCGAGCTTTTCCCACTGCTCACGGATATGCTGGGCGTAGATATGCTTCCATTCCCACACCTTTTCGACGAACTTTTCACGTCCGAGATCGTGGCGGGAGATGTCTTCCTCGCGCAGTGTCGCTTCTACGCGAGCCTGTGTCGCGATACCGGCGTGGTCCATTCCTGGCAAAAACAGTGCGCTGTAGCCCTGCATGCGCTTGGCGCGCGTGGTGATGTCTTGCAGCGTCGTATCCAGAGCATGCCCGAGGTGCAGCTTTCCGGTTACGTTTGGCGGCGGAATGACGATGGTAAACGGACGTTTTTCGGGATCTCGCTCCGCTTTGAAAAACCCTTTTTCGATCCAGTATGGATACCATTTGGACTCTGCCGCCTTAGGGTCGTAGTTCTTTGGCAGCAGCTGATCGATGTCATTGGTCGCTTGTTGATTCGACATGGCTAGGCCTCCTTTGGAAAATAAAAAAACCTTTCATCCCAAAGGACGAAAGGATTGTTTCGCGGTACCACCTTTGTTAACACAGTCTTCTTTACATAACGGAAGAGCTGTGTTCACTCTGACAAGATAACGGTTGTTAGCCGGTCGCGGCTACAGCAGCTACGTGCATTCGCCGAAACAACTCCCGGGCGACCTTCGACCCATTCCTTCCTTAGAGAATCTCGCAGCTACTGATTCTCCTCTCTGCCAAGGCGTCCTGGTCTACTCTTCCCGTTCACAGTGATCACATTGTTTAGTTTCATGTCAATCGTATTATATACAATCCAGGTGCAGCCCGTCAAACCCGGTTTCCTCTGGCTAATTCACGGTGATGCCAAGTGCTTCGGCAAACCCCAGAACGTGCAGGATATCCAAAATTTCTTCGCGTACATTGATGATTTCCACTTGTTTTCCCAGGGCGAGCAAATCTTTTGTCGTAAAAAACAGATTGCCGATGCCGGAAGAATCGACGAATGTCACATCTCGAAAATCAACCGTCACAGAGCCATTCCGTTCTCCGTACTCACGCAACAGGTTGCCGACCTTGTCTCCTACAGCCATGTCCAATTCACCAGCAAAATACAGAGTAGCCTGCCCGTTCGTTTCTGTTGCCTGGAAGACCATGCACACATACTCCTCTCACGCTTTCATTCTTTATTTACGTAACGAATTACCCCGTTATCAAGTTACCCAAGTTTTTCTATTTGCAAACATAGGAATTATGCGATGATACACTCCAATACCAATCTCGTGCCGGATGGAGAGGTTCCCAAATAGAGCCGGTCGCAAAACTGGAGCATTACGTGAAAGCCAACTCCCAGGGAATGCTTGCTCGAGTAGCCTTGTCGCAGTGTCGCTCTCGGCAGCTCCTCCAGGAGAATTCCATTCCCGTGATCGTGAACAATGACCCGAATGACGTTTTCCGGGGAGGCCACATGGATCGTCACCGTCCCTCCGGAACCGTGCTTCAATGTATTCGTCGCCGCTTCATTGACAGCCACGATGTACTGGAACTTCCGCTTCTCCTCGATCCCGGTCGTCTCCATGATCCGCCTGCACTCCGTCCTGAGGGAAGCCAGATCTTCCGCAGACTGGATCAGCACCGTGGCCATCTTCACTGCGGTCTCGGCCAGTTCCGCCAATTCCGCATCTGTCAACAGGACAAGCTTGTCCTGCGTGACTGCTCCCAGCACCTGCTTGTACATTTCCCACTCTTTGTGCTGGCGCCTACGCTCTTCGGCAATCGCCTCCGTCACATCGATCAGGGCGAGGCCACAGGTCTTGTCCGGCAAGGGGGAGGCAAACAATTCATACATCTTGGTGCCATCCGAGGAAACCAGCTGCTCCCTGACAGAAGCTCCCCTTTTTACGGCCTCAAGCGCTACCCGCCTCATGTCCCCTTCCATCATCTCCTCTGTACGCTGGGCTCCGATCGGTCTCACGTGACCATACTCCATCACGTACAAGTATATGGTCTCCACCTGACGCAATATGGAGAGCTTTTGCAGCTCCTCCTTTATGAGACGGTGCCTTTCATCCTCCGGCTCCTTCCATTCAGCCAGCATATCAGTCGGGTGCTTTTCCATACTCCTGTGCCATTGCAGGAATTCCTCCAGGAGCAATCGCCCCAGGACTTCTTCCCGACGCAGCACTTTTTCGATATCCAGCACATAATAGGGGACATCATGAATGCCCTGAAATGTTTTTCCGACAATCCGAAAATCGGGGGCAAGCTCTACTTCGACGCGTTCTGACAGTTTTTGTTCAAAGCAGAACAAACCGATTGCCGTCCGGCAAATAGCGCGCAGTTCAGCGGATGCGACTTCTCCGGAACCCAGCTTCACCCTGACTGTGCGGGCAGGAATCACTTTTTGTCCTGCTCCCGCCCGCAATGCCGCCAGACAGTTTTGACAAGCCGGATTCTGCGGGCACTCCTCACACAACATCATCGTGTACTTCCTCCTGTTCCGTACCTGATTGAAACCGCAGGATTAACAGGGATATATCATCGGACTGCAGACCCTCTCTCGTCCTCTCCCGGACATAGTTCTCTACCACCTCAATGCTGTCCAGATCGCCCGGCCGGCCGGACTCGCCAAGCAGGCTTGACAATCCCTTCAGCCATGTTTGCAAGCATTGCTGGGAATCCTTTCTGCTCATCTCCAGCAAACCGTCCGTGTAGGCCAGCAGCATGCCGTCTTGGTCCAGGGGGACTTCGTCCGAAACGTAGACGCTATCCGGCAGCAACCCCAACCCCAGACCGCCGCTGCATGAAAGAAGCCTGGCTCCGGTGCTGTTCCAAAATATCGGCTGCGGGTGCCCGGCCCGACTGATCGACAGGGTGTGGTCTGCCGAATCGTAGACGGCAATCAACATGGTAATAAACGACCGTGTTTTGATCAAATCCTCGTAAAGCAATTTGTTCAATTGATGCAAGATCAAGTCAGGTCTCCAGAAGGTTTGTGTAACAGCACGGACAGCGCTGCGTATTCCGGTCGTCATCAGGCTGGCTGGAAGACCGTGCCCGGAGACGTCCGCCACCACAAAGCAGGTAAAGCGGTCATCGAGCACCAGATAGTCTACATAATCTCCGCCTACATACGTATAAGGGAGAAAAACGGCCTTGGCTTGAAGATACGGCAAAACGAGCCGTTCCCGGGGAATTAACAAAAACTGGATTCTTTGGGCCAGCTCCATCTCTTGTTCCATCAAACGCAATTCCAACAGCTGATTTTCTTGCAAGCATCTGAGGATCAGACCGCGCACGTTTACGATCAGCAATTGAAAAATGGATTGCTCCAGTTCAAGTTCTTCTATGCTCTCAGTAGTGCTTTTCGCCAGCATGACGACATATCGGGGGGCGAGCGGTGTGTCAAGCTGCTCGTCCACAACAATCTGTTCCGATATGTCTCGATGGATGTAGGGGTGGTTGGGGTCTCCCCTGACAACTTCATAATAAACCACCCCTTCCGTTGATTCCAGAGAAATGCGCAAGTAGACGAGGTTGTCCAATTTGGCAAACCAGACATCCACCAACTCCTCAATCACCTGCTGCAAATTTTCGTAGCTGACCTCGCGCAAGCTTTGCTCGTTGCTTGCCAGCAAAATCTTTTCATAGGTTTGCTTGACCGCGAGAATTTGTGAGAGTTGATCATTCTTTCGTTGAATCTGCTCCACGTGTTCCGTGAATTTTTTCTCCAGATTGCTTGCTGTGCTCATCATTTGCCGCACCAAGGACTGATTCCAGGTTTTTGTCAGGAATAGTCTGAAAACAGTGATAAGGAAGCCGATTCCTATCCCGATCAGATGGATCCGCGGCTCCGTCCAAGTAAACATCGCAATCACTTCTACCAATAGCAGTACCTGCATGGAATTGGAGTCGAGAAAGCTAAACCGCAGCTGTTCATGCAAATACCCGTATTCGTTCATCAGCCGTGCCTTTGAACCGTTCCGCGGAAAATGAGTGTGGGCCAGCAGCAAAAAGGAAACAGACAAGGAGCCGGTAATCACAAAGAAGACTGTTGGCATGATCGGTTGAAACATCACAACCAAAGTAAACAACAAAGTCGCAACCAGCAGCCTCGTTTCTTTTTCTTGCCTCCCGTTTACAAATCCGTTGGCCATAAAAACAGTCGTCCATGGGGCCAACAGCAAAAAGCCGCTCAAGATGTGCAGTAAAACGATCAATATGCCTGCCTCTTCTTGGTACAGCCAGGAGCAAAGGGCAGTTGTCCCGTAGACGGCCACAAATGCCATCGCATCGAGAATGCTCTTCCACCTGTCGTAGTATATATGAGGAGCCAATGGGTATGCATGCAAAGACATGAGAAAAAACAGATAGTACAGCATATCCAGAGGGAGGCTGATTTGTTGGATGAGAAGATTGGGGTGATTTGCCATCAAATGCGCCAATCCCCACGCTATCAAGCCCGCACCTTGCAAAAACGAGAGGTCGTACCAACGCTTTATCGATACCAGCTGGCGGGAGAGAAGGATGATGTATACGCCTACCCCTATACCGGTCGTGTAAAGCAACGCTTTCCATACCATTGCGGATCACCTTTTTGGATTTGCATCTCTCTGCTTCCTCTCTGCATTCTGTTCCCCGGTAAGGGCAGGTCCAAACGTCGGTTTTTCCATTATACCGTATCCGGTCCTGTTTCGAGCAGGCGGTTTTCGAGAAAGAAGACACTGGCCTTTGATTCCCCGCATATAATTGGAGAAGAGAGGTGATCGTGATGTCTCGCTGGAAATACCATCCCCTTTACTTGCGAATCAAGTTCGGTTGCAAACAAATTCTCCTTCCGTTAATCGTGTTCCAATTCATTCGCACGATATTCGTTCCGACGTCTTTTGACGTGATCCTGCTGGGCCTGCTGGCTCTTCTGTACGTTGCCATCATACTCGACTGGCTCTGATGCCAAACGCCTTTCCCCAAAAGAAAAACGCCCCACCCCGTGAGACGTCTTTGGCCGCTAAAAAGCTTGCTGAATCCATCGATGAAGACGCAGTAAACGATCCATATCCTTTTCCAGACGCTTGACGGCGTACAATTCGCTCCAATCATGTTTCCCGCTGTAGTACGTGCTGATATCTCGCATGATTCTTTCCGGATAGGTCAAGAAAGCGGCAAGCAGATTCGTCTCTTCCGGACGCAGCGGAAAGATATCGGAATAGTGCCGGAATAGCTGGCTAGCCCCCGCCTCATCTCCAGCCAGATAAAAATACGTGCGGTAAAACATCGCCAAGTCGCGAGTCGGGGTGTCGAAAACAGCCCGGTCGAAGTTCAGCATCCTCGCTTTTCCATTCCGGTCAGGCAAGAAATGGGCCGGCTGGGGGGAACCGTGGATAAACGACAAACGAAAATGCGCGTGCGTCCGATGCCTTTCACGCCAATCCCGCAGCAAGCCGATCGCTGTTTGGGCCATCTCCTTGACGTAAGCGCAGTTCGCCAAAAAAACGACATCGAACGGGGAGGGATAGAGACGGTGACTGGCTGCCTCAGTCGCTTTGTCCGCCAGAAGCAGCATCGAGTCCCACCTCCGCAGCAAGGAATCAATCAACGGCTCTACCTGCCGCGGATCATCAAACCGAAAGTTCTGGGTAAGGTGATGAAGCTCTGCAAGCCGCTCTACCGCAGGCTTCGCCCAGGCCAGCGGATCCTGCTCCCACTTCTCTGCACCCGGATGCCAAGCTGTTATATAATACGTATCCTCGCCACGCAAAACGTAGGGTTCATCGTATTTTGTGTAAAAAAATGGGACAGCCCCATCCCACCCCTTTTGATCCAGATGACGGAGGACTCCACTGACCAATTGCAATCGCTGGGGAGCAGCCCGCGTCCTTTTGCAAATGAACGATCCGTATGGGGTGATCGCTTTGTACACATTGGGGGCCTTTACCACATCGACAGTCTGTGCGAACATGTCATATTCCTGAAGCATTGGAAAGATATCGTCAAAGCGATTCATGCTTTTGACTCACTCCTCGTATCCTCGGCCCGTTCAGCTACATATTTCAGGAGCTGGTCAACCGCCTGCTGGCGATCGACAGCCTGCTCGATTCGAGCCAAACGCGCCTCTCCCGGCTCGCGGTACACCTCAATGTATGGCTCCACCAGATCCCAGATCTCTTCTGGATAGGCCATGAAGGCCAGCAGAAGCGTGTAGTCGGTCTGGCGAAGCGGCCGAACCTCCTCGTAGCCGCTTAAAAACGCTTCGACAAGCGAAAGATCCTCGTGAAGGACAAACAGATCTCGCAGGTACCCGGCTGTATCCCGCTGAGCGATCGATAACACCGGCTGGAAAAAACCGCGCAAAAACAGCTTGTCGTTGACCATTCCCCAATTGTCGCGATGCAGATTGCCATGGGAGACAAAAAGGTCTCTCTGATCGACCTTTTTCCTCAGCAAATCGGCACATCGCTGCATTCTCTCCAAGAGAGGCGGAAACAGCCATTCGTAAAAACGGTGATTCCGGTCTGAATGTTTGCCGCGGAAACGGAGAGCCTCCCGAAAATCCTGCGCTCGTCTTGTCTTCGCCGCTATTCTCGCTTGTTCCTGTTCCCAGAAATCAGCGGCGTGAAAGAGACTGCTTTCCCGCTGGGAAGCATGCATCATCGCAGCCACCCTGCCGCATTGACGCATGGTTTCTGTTCCCAGCGGTATTGTTTCGATGCGCCGCAGATGATCGGTAAGCGTAATTCCCCGTTGGCCCACTACCAGATAAGGCTTGGAATCCTTCGTACGAATAAATCTCTCCAAATCGCGGAAGCCTTGGCGAACCATACGTTCGCGCCATGCAAACGACCAACGCATGATGTCTACTCGAGGCCAAATGCGCAGCTCTTTCGGACCGCGGTTTGTCTCCAACAGATAGCAATCGTCCAGCGGGGTGATGTGGATTACCCTTGCCCGATACCGTTGGCACACGTCGGACAGATTGATTTTCTCCACGGCCCCCCGCTCCTCACTGTGGAATATAGAGTATTTGCCCCGCCACGATCTGGTCAGAACGCAGATTGTTTACTTCCAGAATCCGCGATTGAGGGATGGCATAGCGCTGACAAATGGTTTCCAACGTCTCATCTCGCTGGATGATGCACAGCTTCAGCCGGCTTTGTTTCTCCTCTTTGCTGCGGACAAAGGAAGTGAGGTTATGCATGGTCTTGATCGAAGCCGAATCAGCTTCAAAAGAACCTTTTCGCGAAGCTTGCGAAGAGGACTCTTCTTCGATCCTGGCCTCTTGTTGCGCACGGGTTGCCTGCGAAAAGATTGATGTGAGATTGACCTTGCCGCCTTCTTCACGGGCCGGTTTTCCGGAAATCGCCACACGTACTTCCTTTTCTTCCACTGCTTCAGAAGGCGCCTCAGCCGATACCTCTGCTGCTTCCTGATCATGATTGGCAGCTGTCTCCTCGGCAATAGTTTCTACGCTGGCGTCATCCGTATCTACTACGGTCGTCTCAGCTTCAGCCACATCCTTGCTGTCAGCGGACACCGATGCCACGACTGATTCCTCCTGCTTTTCCTCTGCGGGGCGTGCCGCTTCCACCGATTGCGGCTCCGACACCCCACGCAGCTCCCCGGGCACCGCGGGAGATTTATCCTCGGCAGGCTTTTCCGCTTGGGGGCGTGCCGCTTCCACCAATTGCGGCTCCGACACCTCACGCAGCTCCCCGGGCACCGTGGGGGATTGATCCTCAGCAGGCTTTTCCGCTTGGGAGCGTGCCGCTTCCACCGATTGCGGCTCCGACACCTCACGCACCTCCCCGGGCACCGTGGGGAATTGATCCTCAGCAGGCTTTTCCGCTTGGGAGCGTGCCGCTTCCACCGGCTGCGACGCCGACACCTCACGCAGCTCCCTTGACGATGCGGGAGATTTCATTTCTTTATGCCTTTCTGCATGGATGCGTACCACTTCGGTCGGCTGCGCCTCCGTTACCTCTTGCGGCTCCCTGGAGAGTGCCGAGGACTTCTCCTCTGGAGCCCTTTCTGGTTGGGCGCGAACCGCTTCGATTGACTGCGATTCTGCTGCCTTGCGCTGTTCCCATGACGGTGCAGGAGCTTGCCCCTGTAAAGGCCTTTCATCTTGCGAACCGAATGTCTTACCTGGGGCCATCCCTTCATAAAGCTCGGGATTTTCTTCCGGTTCTTTCCACGAAACCGGTTTGAAAGAGTAGCTGTCTTTGCTATCAGAGACGTTTTCCTGTTCTCTCATCCTGAGAACCTCGGTCACATCCCCGAAACCCACGCTGTCGCTTTCCGCCTGGCTCAAAGCCAAGCTGGGCCGAGGCGCTTCAAACATCGCCGTGAACCCTTTTGGGCTGTGCTCGGCCGCTTGTGCCTGCTGTGTTTCTTCCAATGGAAGTTGCCGATGCATCTCGCTTTCCAACTCGGCTAGCTTTCGCTCGATATCCTCCAGCGATATCGGCTGAATAAGCTCTTCGGACTGATTTTGCGAAACATGATTGAATTGCCATTCCTCACGGGAAGAGATTTCGCCGTAAGAGGCTTCTTCCGGATCGTTCTCAGGTTGTCCTTTTTGATAATTCGTCTCGGTCAGCTTGATGCCGGCGATTTTCAGATCAGCTTCGATCATCACCTGGCGAGGGGAATCAAGCTGGTAATCAAAACTGTCGACAACTGCGTAAATATCCTCTATTTCAGCGATTCGATTCAGAGGAATCGTGATGTTTAGCGGAATCCTGTGGTGCAGTTGTTCCTCCTGATCGTACAGATGCCCGTCTGGTCCGCCCGGTCGAAAAGGCGAAAAGGTGACCGCCTCGACCAAGGTTTCCGTACCGCCTCCAGTTGACTCGGAGGTGTCCTTGATCGGCTTGTATTTCCCGAATAATTGCAGGCAACCGGTGATGGAGATCGATGAATCTGTTTCCAGCACCTCGACATCAGGAAACAATTCGAGTTCTCTCCACTCGTCTATTCCGGTTTTATCCGATGAGAGGAAAATCGTTTCCTTGATGGCAAACGAAAGCAGTCCATCCTGTAGCGCCATCCGTGCTCCTCCTTTCAAGTGCAGGACATTTCCTTACACTATATGGGACTGACGAGCCTTTTAGCACTGGAAAATTGGCTTCAGGAAGAAGTCGCTAGTTTTTGGATCAAGAGTAGGCAGTCATGTCGTTAATCAGAGACGAAAAATCCTGATGTGAAGCTCTGGAGCAGAACGCGTTTAAAGCGGCTGTGGGGGGAGAGAAGCCTGTTTCCATTCTACGCTCCGGTCTTCGTCCCGCAAGGGAGTGGAGACTGTCCGCTCCGCAATGGATCCCGAGGGAATCGCAAAACGGCGCGCAGCTATGCAGTGAATTCATAGGTTGCGATTCTGTTTCCTCGGGATTCATTGCTCCGCTGGGTCGGACTTCGCTAGTCGCTCCGAATGGAAACAGGCTTCTCTGGCGAGCCGGAGCTGAACCATCGTGCATTATAAAGCATGCGGGATATCCCGAGTTGTCAAAAGAATCAAGGCAAGCATTTATCAATAAGCTGCCAGGGGCTTCTTAAACGAATGCCCTCTTTGCATGCAACTTTCTATCTTTTTACCGTTCGGGCGTATGCCCAAACGGTTTTTTGATGGAAACCAGCAGCTGTAGAGATGAAAAAGGAGAAAACGGCAAAAGGTCTTTGGGACGCTTCCCAGGCGGAATGGAAAAAGCAAAACACGCCTTTAGCGTCCAACTTGAGACGCTTCCTCGAGCCGACTGCTTTTGGACGCGGTTTTGCTTTTGGAATGGAGCCGAACAGTCCAACCCCCTCGCAGTGTCCCACCGAACCTGTAGCCGTTTTCTCCTTTTTCATCTCCTTCACCAAAGCCTGTTCAACCACCAACAAGAAAGCGGCTGCGGTGGAGAGAAGCCTGTTTCCATTCTCCGCTCCGGTCTTCGTCCTGCAAGGAGCGGGAACTGTCCGCTCCGCAATGATCCCGAGGGAATCGCAAAACGGCGCGCAGCTATACAGTGAATTCATAAGTTGCGATCCTGAAGTACGAAGTAAAAAACCAGGGGTCAGCTCCCTGGTTTTTGCGTCCAATATTGTAATAATTCCTGTACTGTCTCTTTTGCCTGGTCGATACAGTCCGGTACACCGACACCGCCGTAGGAACCGCCCGTTAACCAAACACCGGGAAGATGTTCTTTCATCTTGGCCGTCGTCCCTTTTAGCCACTGCTTGTGGCCAACCAGGTACGGCAAGCCTCTGTTCCAGCGGGTAACCTTGTAAAACTCGGGACGCTGATCGATCTGCATCACTTTTTGGAGGTCGCGAACGACTGCATCGACGATCTCCTCGTCAGAACGGTCCACAATCTCTTCTGCCCCCGGCTTGCCCACGTAGCAGCGGACAAGCGCCTTGCCTTTCGGCGTCGTATGCGGCCACTTGCGCTGCGTCCAGGTGCACGCCGTGATCGTGTACTTTTCCTTGCGGGGGACGAGAAAGCCTGTCCCTTCTTTATCGATCCGTATGCCTTGTTCCGGATAGGCAAGCGCCACTGTCGCCATGATCGTAGGCTTGGCGCCGCTGATCGGCGGAATATCGACATGATCCTTGACAATTTCCATGGCCAGGTGATGAGGGATGGCCAAAATAATAGCATCGGTATCAAAAGACTCGCCATTATCCAGTTCCACACTATACCCATCCGGACGCTTTTTCAGGCGCTTGACGCCTGTATTTTTGCGGACCGCGCCTGCAGGCAGCGATTCTTCCAGCCGGTCGGCAAGCGATTGCAAGCCGCTAGTCAAGCTCACGAACATTCCTTTTGCCTTTTGCTGTCCCTCTGGCTGTTTGCTCTGTGTGGGGCGGGAATTTCTCATCGCCATAATGAGGCTGCGGTGCTTTTCTTCCATTTGGGCGTATTGCGGAAAGGTAGCAAGGAGGCTCAATTTGTCGATATTGCCACCGTACACGCCGGAAATCAACGGCTCGATGACATTTTCAATCACTTCATCTCCGAGTCTGCGCCGAAAAAAGTTCCCGACCGATTCGTCTTCGCCAGACCGCGCTCCCGGCAAGATCAGATCCGCTGCGGCTCTGAGCTTGCCGATGGGAGAGATCAGCGGCGTTTTGGCAAAAGGCATCAGCTTGGTCGGCACACCCATCACCGCTCCCTCCGGAATGGTGTACAGACTGTTTTTATGCAAAATATACGCCTGCCCCGCGTTGTTGTTTACCAGCCGGTCACCAAGGCCAACTTCTTTGATGAGCTCGGTTGCGCTCGTTTTGCGCTCCAAAAAAGAGTCCGCCCCCAGCTCGATGGTAAATCCCTCGTGCTTCCAGGTCTGAACCTTCCCGCCTGTCCTGTCGCTGGCTTCCAGCAAAGTATATCGGACAGACATTCCTTTTTCCCGCGTCCATTTTTGCAGGTAATAGGCAGCTGTAAGTCCAGTCATACCGCCGCCTACGATCGTGACATGCAGCTGTTTTTCGGTCATTGGCTATTTCCCCATTGCCGGCAGCTTTTTCCCGACGACGTCAGCCAGACAGGAGATAAAAGCAGGTCTGGCATTCGGCATCGGGGGCCGGTAGTAATTGGCTCCCAGTTCATCTGTTACCGCTTTGCATTCAATATCGTTGTCGTACAGGACCTCCAGGTGCTCCGCGACAAAGCCGACCGGACAGTACACGAAGGTCTGGTATCCGCGAGCCGCGTGCAGGTCGCGGGTCAAATCCTGTACATCCGGCCCGAGCCATGGCTCAGGCGTGTTGCCGGCGCTCTGCCAGCCGATGGCGAAATCCGAAATGCCCGCTTCTTTCGCGATCAATGCAGCCGTTTCCTCCAGCTGATGCGGGTAGGGATCGCCCGATTGGAGAATCTTTTCCGGCAGACTGTGGGCCGAGAAAATCACCACCGCTTTGTCCCGCTGCGCTTCCGGCATCGACGCAAAGGTATCCTTGATCGCATCGCTCCAGTAAGAGATAAATCCGGGTTCCGTATACCAGCTCTCCACAGAGTGGATTTCAGGGCCGCCGATGCTGGCCGCGTGTTCCTTTGCCCTGCCGTTGTACTCTTTCACGCTGTAGCTGGAATAGTGGGGAGCCAGCACCAGACTGGCCGCCTCTTCGATGCCGTCTCGGTGCATCGCCTCGACCGCGTCCTCTACAAAAGGTGCGATGTGTTTCAAGCCGAGATAGCCAACGAACTCCTTATCCGGAAAACGGCGGTTCATTTCCTGTTCCAGCTGGCGTACCTGCTCGTCCGTAATTTCGGCAAAGCGATTGATGCCGCCTACCGCTTCATAGCGGGCCGTCAAATCGTCCAGCAACTCCTGCGAAGGCTTGCGGCCTCGGCGAATATGCGTGTAGTAGGGCTCAATCTCTTCCTTCTTGCGCGGTGTTCCGTACGCCATCAGGAGCAATCCGATCTTTTGCTTGGACATAAGTTGCACCTCCGTATTACGCGTTCGGGCGATAACTGTGAATGAAGCGGGTCAGCTTTTGCAGCGTTTCCACTCTGGCGTCAGGGAACACGCCGTGGCCCAGGTTAAAGATATAGCCCGGTTGCTTCGTACCCTCGTCGAGAATTTCTTTCGCTTTTGCCTCCAGCTTTTCCCAGGGAGCGAGGAGCAGAGTGGGATCGAGGTTTCCTTGCAAGGTCTTCGTTACCCCCAGCTCACGCGCTTTCGTAATCGACGTCCGCCAGTCGAGGCCGACCACATCGACAGGCAGCTTGTTCCACTCTTCAAGCAAATGGCCGCAGCCTACGCCAAAATAGATTGTCGGGACGCCTGTTTCCCGCAGCGACAGCAGGATGCGGTTCATGACAGGAGCAATGAAGGTGCGGTAGTCTTCATCGTTCAAGGCGCCTACCCAGGAGTCGAATACTTGAACGGCCTGGGCACCGGCGGCAATTTGCGCTTGCAGATATGTAATAGTCAACGTTCCCAGCTTTTCCATCAGCTTTTCCCAAGCCGCAGGCTGTGTGTACATGAACGCTTTCGTCTTGTGGTAATGCTTGGAGGGTCCTCCCTCGATCATGTAGCTGGCCAGGGTGAACGGCGCGCCCGCAAAGCCGATCAGCGGAACGGACAGCTGCTGACGCAAAATTTTGATCGCTTCCATGATGTACGGCACGTGCGTATCCGGGTCGAGCTCGCCCAACCGATGGACATCTTCAATCGACCCTACCGGATTGGCGATGACAGGTCCGATTCCCGACTCAATGTTCACATCAACCCCGATCGGTTTCAGCGGCGTCATAATATCGGCAAAAAGAATCGCAGCGTCCACACCCAGCTGTTCAACCGGCAGACGGGTCACCTCTGCGCATACTTCCGGGATGTAGTTCATTTCAAAAAAGGTGTGCTTGGCCCGGATGGCGCGGTATTCGGGCTGGTAACGGCCGGCCTGGCGCATGTACCAGACCGGCACATGATCTGTCGGCTCCTGTCGACAAGCTTTTAAAAACGTATCGTTAAACGGTTTTGCTGTCATGAATAAACCTCGCTTTACACGGTAATATTCCTTATCCTTATGATAACACTCGCTAATCGACAAAAAATGCATTGATTGTGTCAAAATCTTATCGTTTCAAGGGACGCTCTCTCGTACCATTGTTTCCCAAAAGCTCAGTGACGAATACGGATATTTCCCGTTGAGCTGCTGACAGTCAGCGTCGGACCTTCCGTGCCGACCGATCCCGCAACCCTGTGCTCCTCTTTTTCTGTGTACGACATTTGCGGCCAATCGGCTTTTATATCTCCCGTAGAGGTGGACAGTTCCATCTTTGCCGCTTCGGGCAGTTTTAACAGGGATACCGTGACGTTGCCTGTGTCCGTCCTGATATTTACGTCGTGCTTCATGTCTTTCAGCTGCAGCGAATCAATATCGCCTGTACTGCTGGAGGCGTCCACTTTTGCACTGACGGAGGAAATATCCATCTCGCCTGTATCTGTTCTCAGGGTCAAAGCCTCGCCTTCAAATCCTGCCAGCTCGATATCGCCCGTGCTCGTCCGCAACGTTCCTTCCTTCGCTTTGATCGCGTTGATCCGGAAGTCTCCCGTGCCGCTGTTTACGGCTATTTTGTCGTAGACCGCATCGGGGATGATGACTTGCAGCTGCAGATCAGCCTGTTGGAAGAATACAAATCCGAGCTGAAATTCATTTGGCTCTCTCAGCTTCACTTGCAGAATTCCGTCGGGAGTGACTTCAGTCGTAAACTCGATTTTGTCCAGGCGCTTGCTGTCTGCCTCCCCGACCATTCTTGCAGTTGCATTGGACAAATTGCTTGTGGTCAACACGACGTCAGCAATATCGGTTTCCACTTCGACGCCCTTGATCGGCTGGTCGATTGTTCTCAGTTCGCTTACCGTCTTCCTGTCAACTTTGAATTCCGGATTTTGTTTCAATTGCCAGACAAGACCGATCGCTCCAACGAGAAACAAGAGACAGAAAAAGCCGAACAGGAGATTTATCATTCTTCTCATGCTATTTCCCCCTAATCATGCGGACGTTAAAGTGCAGATAGCGCAAAAATTGCCGATACAGCCATCCGCTCAAGCGGGCCAATCCGATCGCCAGCATTCCGCCCAAACCAAAGGATGTCAGACCCGAGAAGAGAAGCAAGTATTGCTCATGTACGTCTTCCGGAAATCCAAACTGCAAAAGCAAGCCAATCGGTGCAAGCAGCAATGCCAGAGCGGTACCGAATAAACCAATTAAGACGCCTATCAGTCCGACAAATGGGCCCAAAACAAAAACAAGGTTGAAAAAGCCTAAACTGACGGTCGCCAGAACCGCCCTCGTCATATTGCTGATAGACGCGTTCGATTGCGCCTGATGAATGCGATACCCAGCCAAAATTTCGCGGGCAAGCGCTTTGGGGCTGCCCAGGCTTTCGGCGATTTCCTGCTCGCTTTTGCCCCGTTCCACTCCGATCAAGAAATGTTCGGTATAGTCTGCCAATATGTCTAGGCGCTCCTTGTCGGGCAAGTCGCGGAGCAGCCCGTCAAGTTCATCCATAAACTCACGTCTCGTCATAATCCGATTCCCTCCTCGATGATCTGGTTGACCCCGCGGGTAAAAATCCGCCATTCCAGCACGAGGTCGTTCATATATCTGCGCCCTTTATCGGTGAGCTGATAGTACTTGCGCGGCGGGCCTTCTTGCGATTCGGCCAAATAGGTTGTAAAAAAGCCTTCCATGGTCAACCTGCGAAGCAGGGGATAAACGGTTCCTTCTGCGATGTGAAATTTCTCCGAGATGCTGGCCACCAGTTCGTAACCATATCTGTCTTTTTGGGCGACAAGCACCAGTACGCAAAGTTCCAGTACGCCCTTTTTAAATTGAACGTTCACTAAGCATCACCAAGTTAGATCTTACCAAAGCACTATTATATAATGCAAGGTACTCTATAAAAAATAGATAAATGCACACGTCGGGAGCATGGTTCACAAAGAGGCCCTCTTCCCCTCGAAGGGAAAAAGGGCCCCATTGAATCGGCTTGCATGCCGGAATGAAGATGATGCGGTCAAAAACTATTTATTTACTTCAACGATGCGTCCTTCTACTTTCGGATTAACCGTCTTGCGTTTGATCAGCTCTTCTTCGACGATGCTGTAGAAGGTCAGACCCGTGTTGAACGCCGGTTTTTTAAAGCTCTCGTATCCATCTCCGCCTGTCGCCAGGAAGTCATTGGTCGCGACCTTGTAGGTTTTCTTCGGATCGAGCGGTTGACCGCCTACTTTTACTTCGACAACGCGCTCACCTGCAGGCTTGCTTGGATTGTAGGTGAAGGACATGCCGCTGATTTGCGGGAAGCGTCCCTCTCCGCTCTCCACCTTGCTTACGCCGCTTTCCAGAGCTTGACGCAGCTCTTCTCCCGTTACCTCGATGACCACGAGGGTATTCGGGAATGGCAGCAGGGTGTACAGATTCTTTTTCGTGATGTCGCCCGCTTTCAGCTGGGTGCGAATACCGCCCGCATTGGTCAGAGCAACGTCTGCCTCGTGTCCGGGAATGGATTTCGTACGCTCCAGCATGATGTCGGCGATCAGGTTTCCTACGTTTGTCTCCTTTTTGCGAACCAAGGCTCTGTCGCCATCGAGGTCTACTTCAGACTTGGCGATGACCACTTCCATGACCTCATCGATTTTCTTGACGATTTCCTGAACCATCTTTTCTACTTCCGGATCGGCCTGGACGGTTTCGTCATACGCTTTCAGACCGCCGCTGAACGCAACCAGTTCCTTGCCGAGGTAGTACAGGTCAGCGCGTCCGAGAGACTTGCCGTACTCCCAGTCTTGCACGATGTACGTGCCGTTGACCAGCTCGGGCTTTTCCAGTGGCGTATGGGAATGGCCGCCGACGATCAGATCGATTCCGGGCACGTTTTTCGCGATCTCGCGGTCTACATCCACACCGACGTGAGATACGACGATTACATGGTCAACCTCTTTTTTCAGCTGTGGCACGACGACCTTCGCCACTTCTACCGGGTTTTTGAAGGTCAGGCCTTTTACGTTGTTCGGGTGAGTCAGGATCGGCGTATCTTCCGCTACAAAGCCGACAAAGGCAAACTTCTTGCCGCCGATCTCCGCTTTGAAGGTAGGCACGAGCAGTTCTTTGCCGTCCGCTTTGAATACGTTGCCGGAAATGACCGGGTGTTTCAGCATGTCGCGCAGCTTCAGCAGCTGTTCATAGCCGAAGTCAAACTCGTGGTTTCCTGCCGCCATCACGTTGTAGCCGAGGTAATTGAGAATCGGAACGACAGACTCTCCTTGGAACTGGTTGACGTAGACCGTGCCCTGGAAGGTATCTCCCGCGTCAAGCAAGAGGAAGTTGTCGTTTTCCTCGCGCCAGTCCTTCAGCAAGGATGCGATCTTGGCATACCCGAATTCCTTCAGGTTTTTATCTTCCGTAATATGTCCGTGCGTATCATTGGTATGGGCGATCGTAATGTGGGTGGTAGCCGCATCCCCGAGCGCCTGGAAGAAATCGCCTCGGGTCACCTGTGCCTTGTTTTCCAGCTTGAGTTCATATCCCAGCTTTTTGGCGATATCCGCCAGCTTTGCGGACGACAGTGTCTGTGTCGGGTTCTTGAAATCATCCTGGGTTACCGCTCCCTTCGTTTTTGCCCAAGCGAGATAAGGAGCAGACCAGTGCGATCCTTTTTCAGGTGCCGCAATTTTGGTTCCGCTCAGTTTGGCAAAAACGACGACTGCTTCCGACAAAGTCACGTTGCGGTCGAGGGCAAGGTCGCCGCTTGCTGCCGGTGATACAATGGATTTTTCTACCATCCAATCAACGTGTTGAACCGGATGCAGCGGAGCGGCCAGTACCGATCCGGCCATCAGGGACGAACAGACAGCAGCTGCCAGAGCGGCCAGGGTCATGCGACGTGCTTTTTTCATTCGCGTTTTCTCCTCCCATTATGTAAAAAATAATAAAATAGGACATCTCTGATTATAGCAAATATTTCTGGATATATGTTCAGCTTCCTGCTAGATTTTGGACAGGAATTGCGCAATCTCTCCGGCCATTTGCTGCGGAGTTTCCAGCATCCCCATGTGTCCGGCATCTGCAAGCAGTACCCGGTGAACATTGGGCCCATCTGTCGTAAAGGTTTTTTCCGCGGGAATAATCTGGTCTTGTTCCCCGGCGATGAGCAGGACCGGACAAGCAAGCTTGCTCAGGGCGTGCCGCCGATTCGTTCTTTCCCGCATCGCTTCCAATGTCCGGATCGCGCCGTCCGGCGGTGTTTGCAGGCCGATCTGTTTGACCCGCTCCCATTCTCCCGGATACCTCGACAACGCGCCGGGAGCGAAAAGCTTCGGTACGAGCGCCTTGATAAAAGGCTCGATTCCGTTTTGGCGGATACTTTCCATTCCCTTGGTCCGGTTTTCCTTTGCCTGTTCGTCATCCGGATACGCCGTGGAATGGATAAGCCCCAGCGCGCTCAGTCTGCCGGGGTACCGCTCGGCAAAAGCCAAGGCGACGTATCCGCCCAGCGAATGTCCCAATAGCGCCATCTTTTCAATCCCTGTCTCGTCCATGAGGAGCGCCAGATCGTCGGCCATTTTCTCGACTGTGTACGTTTCATCGGGAACAGAGCTGCCACCGTGGCCGCGCAGGTCAGGCGCGAGCACTCTGTTCGATTCCTCCAGCTTCGGGATGAGCTTCTCCCAATATGCCGAGCTTCCGCAGAAGCCGTGCACGAGACAAACGACGTCTCCCTTCCCGCTGTCGATAGAAGCCAGTTCCACGCCATTTTGCAGGTATACTTTCTTCACTTGCTTCCCTCCTTTTTCAGTAGTTTTCCCATTTTTTATGACGGTTTTTCCAAACAGGCTTACAATAGACCCATACCCTGATATAAAGAGAGGCTCCCCAAGATGATTCAAAGCCAAGTGAACAAAGCTCGGAGAACTGACGGGCAGTCGGTGCCGTACACCCTGATCCGGCAAGCCGGCGGAGAAAATCGCCCGGTCTGCTTCATCTGTCCTGGTGCCAGCTATTCGTTTGACAGACCGCTTTTGTACTTTTCGACGATGCTCGCTCTGGAAAAGGGACTGGATGTCGTGCATGTCCATTATACGTATGGAAACGACAATACAGAATACTGGAACCTGCCTCCTCGCAAAAGAGGGCCTCTGATGCTTCAGGACGTTCAGGCCGTTGCCCAGCATGTTCTGGCAGAAAAGCCTGGCTGCGCTTGGCGACTAGTTCCCGCTGACAAGAGGAATCAATATGTCATAAGCGTTGTCTTCCCGTTCCGCGGCATGACGGGGCGGGAAATACCGCTCATCGTAGCGCTCGAGACGCAGCGCTTGTTCCGCTACCGACAATCCCTGACCTGAAATCCATTCAAAAGCGTGTTGGTACGTGGCCGGGACACGGTCCATGGGACCCTGATGGGTAAACACGGCATAGCTTCTTGCAGGAATCATAAATCCGACCATGCCTTCCGGGATGCGGTCAAATTTCTCTACTTCAACGGCAATGTACTCTGTATACAATTGATGGGCACTCACTTTGCTCTGGTCGCTGACATCGTAGAAGCAGGACGGATTTTTGATCTGGCCAATCTCGCTAACTCTCTGAAAAAATGCCTCCCACAGCTTCGGCATTTCCACTCCCAAGCTTTGAAACGGACCTGTAAAGCTTGCGCCCACCATTGACATTTCCGGCAATTGGACAATCTTTCCCTGCATCGCATACCGCTCCTCTTCAGTGGATTTGGCTCTAATTTTTTCCTTGATGGCTATCTTAGCAAAATTAGCTCGAAAGGCAGCTATTTTTGTCCACATGCCATCGCATTTTTGAAGCAAACTATGAAGTGCCTGCTTTCTCGGCTGCTGTCGCTTCCCAATTATTTCTTCCCGGGTCTTCCTCTCTCCTCCCATATAGTCCTGGTTCATTGGACCCTTTTTTTGCCTTGTCCCCTATCTCGCTGTCACCAACTCTTCCTGTGCTGCCGATATGAATAAGGAACATCGTTGCCAAGGACATTTCAATGACATCAGGAGGATTTGCAATGAATGCTGTTTCGCGTACCGCAATTTTTTTGCTCATGGTTCCCGCCTTGTTTCTTACCGGCTTCTCGTTTGGAGAAAAGCCGATAAAAGCCACCTGGCTGTGGCAAACGTACCAGACCGCGTCCGTTCCTGAACAGATCGTCTCGTTTGCATCGGCCCAAGGGGTAAACCTGCTGTATCTAAAGATCGACACCACACTGAAACCTTCCTACTACCAGTCTTTTATCCAAAAAGCCCGCGCTGCGGGAATCGAGGTACATGCGCTCGGGGGCAAGGCCGGCTGGGGGCTGGAGCGAAACCGCTCGGAAATTTTGTCGCTGGTGGACTGGGTAGGTCGTTACAACCAGACGGTGGAGAAGAATGCAGCCATCACAGGCGTCCACTTCGACATCGAGCCGTATACATTGCCCGAGTGGAAAAGCTCCCAGAATGAAGTAATCCGGCAGTGGATGGGCAATGTAGAGGCTTACCTGGCAAAGGCCAAGGAGCTGGACCCTTCGCTGCAGCTTGGCTGTGACATTCCCTTTTGGCTGGACAAGACTGTCCTGCCCGAACAACCTAATGTCTCGATTACAGAGTGGCTGATCTCCAAGCACGACCACGTAGCCGTCATGGCTTACCGCGATCGGGCGGAAGGCCCAAACAGCATCTCCTCACTCATCCCGCAAGAGCTGGAAATGGCGGATCGGCTGGGCAAAAAAGTAATCGTCGCCGTAGAAACGAAAGAGAGCAATGAGGGGAATTTCGTCAGCTTTTATGAAGAGGGAACGGCTCGGATGGAAGACGAGCTGAACAAGCTGGCGGAAATTTTGGCAAGCCATCCTTCTTTTGCTGGAGTGGCCATCCATTCCTATGAGTATTGGAGCATGCTAAAAGAGTAGCGAGGCCTTAACAGGTACGCCAGACAATAAAAAACTCCGCCTTCGACTGGGGCGGAGTTTTCGCGTTCTCATCCAACTGTTTTGGCAATCTCGCCGGACAGCCGAATCAACAGCTTCATTCCTTCGCGCAGCTGCTTTTCGCTAATGTAGGAGTAGCTTAAACGAAGCCATGACTTTGCCTCCTTCGCCGGATCGCAGATAGAGCCGGGAACAAAGGAGATCGAATGCTCGATGCTTCTGGCGAGCAACGCTTCCATGGAGAGGAGCTCCGGCAGCTTGACCCAAAGGTTCAGACCTCCGGCAGGACTGCTCCATCTCCAGCCAGTAGCGGAGAGCTCCTCTTCCATAATCGTTTTGCGCACATTCAGCGCGGTCCTCAGCTTTTCAATATGCTGCTGCATACGGTTGGAGGAAAAGTAATGGAGGAAAATTTTCTGGTTGAGCAACGGACTCCCGTTGTCCGCCAGCGCTTTGACCGTGAAGAAATGGTTCACCAGCGAAGGATGCAGGCAAACAGCTGCAATCCTCAAGCCGGGTGCCACGTATTTGCTGAAGCTGCGGATATACACGACATAGCCATCCACGCTGTAAGAAAAAAGAGGCGGAGGCGGTTCGCGCTCAAAATAAATATCACGAAACGGATCGTCTTCGATTAGAAAACAGCGATACCGCTCGGCAAGCTCTACCAGCTGCTTTCTTTGCTCAGCCGGAACGGTGTAGCCCGTCGGGTTGTGAAAGGTCGGGTTCAGGTAAAACACGCGCGGCTTGTACCGCTTCATACAGGCTTCCACCTGATCCAGATCATAGCCGTGCGGATGGAGCTCGACAGGAATAAGCTGAGCGCCGAGCTGCCGGAAAATATCAATGGCCGCACTGTATGTCGGACGCTCCAGCAGCACGGCGTCCCTCGGCTGGACGAGCATACGCGCAAGCAAGTCGATGGCTTGCTGGGAGCCGGACGTAATCATGATGTCTTCTGGCGACAGGTGAAACCGGTGCTTGTGACTGAAGTAGCAAGAAAGCGTCTCCCGCAGCTCCTCGTCTCCTTGAACCGTGGAATAGGAGCTGAGCACCTTTGGATACAAGTCAAAAATCTCTTTCACGTATTCGGAAAAAAACCGGTTTGGCAGCAGATTGGGGTCGATCAGCGCATAGGAAAACTGATACGTGACCGGCACTTTGTGAATTTCGGACAAATGGCTTTTTTGAATGTAGGAGGAGACAATCGGCGAATCCAGATTGTCCAATGGCAGTACGCCGCCAGGATGCACATAGTAGCCCGCCTTGTCTTTGACATAGATTTTCTTTTCTGCCTTGAGCAGCTGATACGCCTTGAATACGGTCAGGCGGTGGACGTTCAGCTCGGCGGCCAGCAGGCGGACGGACGGGAGCTTTTCATGCTCCTTCCACTCCCCGCGCTGGATACGCGTCCAGATGTATTCATACACTTGTTCAAACAGCGCTTTGGTGCTTGCACTTGTAGAAAAACGGCCGTCCATGTTTGCCTACGAGTGGCGAGAAATCTGTTCTGTTATTTGAAAACTGTTCTATTCATTTCTTTTTATGATGATACCAAGGAGGCGTTACTATGGTCATCATCAACTATGTCGTGATGTGCTTGGTGTTTGGAACAACGTTTTTGGCAATCAAAATCGGGATCGATGCGGGAGCACCTCCCTTTTTCTCGGCAGGTGCACGTTTTTTCGTCGCAGGTGTTCTGCTGTTCATCTGGATGGTCTGGAAAAAACAAGCCTGTTTCTCCTTGCTTTTGCACAAGGAAATGTGGATCACTGGCCTTTGCCTGACATTCGGAACATTTTCCACGCTGTATTGGGCAGAACAGTATGTCACGTCAGGTGCGGCAGCGATTCTCTCCGCTACCGGGCCGATCATGATATTGCTGCTTCAGGCGACTGTCCTGCGAGAGCGGGTAACGGGCAAAGCGATGCTCGGCTGCCTGCTTGGCTTTGCCGGTGTCGTACTCCTCGTCTTTCCGCAGGTTTCGATCACGGCCAGCCTGTTTTGGCTGCTCGGTTGTGTCGCCATTTTGATCGGAGAGCTGTTCTACTCCAGTGGCGCCCTGTATTCGAGACGGGTGATCCAGCGCTTTTCAGATGCTTCGCCGATCGCCCTCAATGCAGCCCAGATGATTTACGGGGGCGCCGCCCTGCTTGCGCTTTCGCTATTCACGGAGCAGATTCGCCCGGAGTCGATGCTTGCTCCAAACGCCATCGGTTCGCTCTTGTATTTGATCGTGTTCGGTTCGATGGTCGGACATACGATTTTTTACTGGCTGGTAGCCAAAACCAATCCAGTCTTTCCCTCCACTTGGCTCTACATTTCACCGATTATCGCGATGGCGCTGGGGGCGATCCTGTATCGGGAAGCCGTATCCTGGCCGATGGTCGCAGGGGCGGTTATAACGATTTTGGGGATCGTTTTCATCAACGCGGATACGTTGCGGCAGATGATGATGAAAAAGCCGTTAAGAGTAACGGATATATCCTAGCAATACACCGGAAGCCGTTTCTCCTTTTTTTGGGTTCGGACAGACTTTGGCGGAGGAGATGCTTGTTCCATTTTTTCCATCTCAGCTGTTAGGGTCCCAAAGACCTTCGCTATGCCCTCTACCGGCGATAACGGTAACAATACTACTAATACCACCATCCAATGATTTCAGGGAAAGCATCTGGAACAGGCAAAAGAATTCGGGGAAATATTGAAGGATAAACAGGATTTTAACATAGGAGATAGCGTAAGGAACAGTCGATGTTTTGAATCTCGTGTTTGCATAAAATAGCATCCCCTACCTGGGGATGCTTTCCTTGTTAAACAACCAGATCAGCTGGCGTTTAGTACGATCAAAAAACAGCCTATCCGAAAAGAAATAAGCTGTTCGAAAGACGTTCGGAGATTTTTTTCTGTGCCCTCTGGATGTGTGTTTCAACGTCTACCCGCCTACTCCATTGTCGTCGTATTGAATGATTCCGATTCTGTCTTGTTTGATATCCACTTGCCCATTTACAGGACTAAGCAATCCCAACACTAGAAAAAATGAGAGTAACGCTGCTTTCATTTGACCATGCCTCCATTTATCATTTTTACTATAGGCAATCATCTGACTATTTGATGCGTGCTGCCTTGCCTCAAGGGTTTTAAACCTTTTATCCCCTTCCGTCCCCATTCGGGAAAGCGCAAGGGGTGTCCCTGCACCTAATCGCTCGCAGGATGGCAGCGTATACTATATAGTATTCTCAGTCACGCATATAAATACCTTTATTTTACATTCGGAATGAT